>NZ_JAMPYG010000001.1 GCF_023700745.1 Rhodoferax sp.
GGGGCCGGGCTCGCCATTCTTCTCCACGCCCATGTTGCCGGTGGCCACGCCTCTTACCGCAGGTAAGTTCCCGTCCTTGGCACCGGCTTCGTCGTAGAGCACTTCGGCGGCGGCAAAGCCGGGGAAGATTTCGACGCCCAGGCTTTCGGCCTGTTGGGCCAGCCAGCGCGTCAGTGCGCCCAGGCTGATGATGTAGTTGCCGTGGTTCTGGCTGCATTCGGGCAGGAACATGTTGGGCGTGTGGTAGCCAGTGGTCTGCGAGAGGAACATCATGGCCTCGTCGGTGACGGGCTGGTTCAGGGGCGCACCCATGGCTTGCCAGTCGGGGAACAGCTCGGTCAGCGATCGGGGGTCGAGCACCGCACCCGAGAGGATGTGGGCGCCGGGCTCGGAGCCTTTTTCCAGCACCACCACCGACACCTGCTGGCCTTTCTCGCTGGCCAGTTGTTTCAGGCGGATGGCGGTCGAGAGGCCGGCGGGGCCGCCTCCGACCACGACCACGTCGTATTCCATCGATTCTCGGGGACCGTATTGGGTCAGGATGTCTTGGGGGGTCATGGTAGGACTCGCTTTATCAATTGATTAAACTCAGGCTCGGCAAGATCGGCTAAAACAGTTGTGAATTGTCTTCGAATAAGCCGGATTTTAGGCAACAGTTTGACCGCCCTGAAACGATCCTTCAATTGACGATCAAGACATGACCATCGCTTGCAATATTGACACCTCCTGCCGGTTGGCTTTGATGACCAGAACCGGGGCCGTAAGCACCGCGGCTGACGATGGTTTTCCGGTGTAAGCCTGCATGTTGACCGGTGTGATCGCGGGCCTGGCAGCAGGCGCCTTGTGGGGCCTGGTGTTTGTGGTACCACGTTTGACGCCGGGTCTGAGTTCGGTGGATCTGACTGCGGGGCGCTTCATCAGCTATGGCGGTATGGCGGCGTTGGCCATGCTGCTGACCTGGCGCCGCCATACCTGGCCCACCGCCCGCCAGGCGGTCAGTGCTTTGGGCATGAGCCTGCTGGGCGCCACCGGCTACTACCTGTTGTTGGCGCAAAGTATTGTCTATGCCGGTACCGAGGTGCCCACACTCATCATTGGCACCATTCCGATCTGGGTCATGCTGCTGGGCAAGCCTGCGCGTCTCAAATGGACGGGTTTGTTGCCGGGGCTGCTGCTGACTTTGAGCGGGTTGGCACTGATGATGCAGTCGACATTGAGCCATGCAGCGCAATTGCCAGCCGGGGGCGGCCAATTCTGGTGGGGCGTGCTGCTGGCGTTGGGCGCCATGTTGTGCTGGACCGCCTTTGCCTTGATGAACGCGGCCTGGTTGAAACGCCACCCCGAGGTCAGCGCCACCGAATGGACCAATTGGCTTGGCGTGGCGACCGGCGTGGGTGCTTTGCTGTTGTGGTTGTTGCTGGGTTCCGATCGACAGGCCCTGTCCAGCCTGGACAATCAGGCGCTGATCGCGATGGCCTGTATTGGCACCGGCATTGGCTCTGGCTGGGTTGCCAGTATTTTGTGGAATATGGCGAGTCAACGCCTGAGCGTCAGTTTGTGTGGTCAATTGATCGTGAGTGAGACCTTGTTTGCCTTGTTTTATTCTTTTGTTTGGGACGGTGTCTGGCCTGCGGCTGCGCAAGCCTGGGCGGCTGTATTGTTCACGCTGGGCATTTTGGCCTCGATCAGGGCGCATCGCTGATGGACTGGCAAACTTTTACCCCGGCGCGGGGCGGCTTGCGCCGCTGGCTGCAGGCCTCGGGCTCACTCAGTGCGCGGCTCGCGGCGACCGGCCAGGTTTTCAGTGTGCAGGTGCTGCGGCAGGGGCGTCAGCCGCTCACGCCCGATGAGTCGCTCGCTTTGGGTTTGGCCGGGTACCGCATGGGCTATGCACGTGAGGTCGTGTTACGGGTGGATGACCAGCCGCTGGTATTTGCCCGCAGTGTGACAACGCATGCCGACTCCGTTGGAGCCTGGCGCTCGGTACGTGGTTTGCAGAGCCGGCCGTTGGCCGATGTGCTGTTCAAGCGTTCCGGCATTTCGCGTGCCCCCCTGGCATACAGACAACTCCAGCGGCACAGCGCCTTGCAGCGGCATGTCGACCGATCCTGGCTGGCCGCGACGGGTTTTGCCTTGAGCCACCAGGCCTTGTTCGCGCGCCGTTCGGCGTTTACCCGCCATGGCGCGGCGCTGCTGGTGATGGAAGTGTTTGCCGCTCCTGCGCGCTGCTGGCGTTGGCCAGAGGATGCAACGTTGAAAAATATCAAACCAAGGAGATTGCGATGAAATATGACATTCCAGAACAAAAAAAGCTGGTGTTCGAGATGGTGATTCCGATCCGCTGGGGCGACATGGATGCCATGGGCCATGTCAACAACACCACCTATTTCCGCTACCTGGAGACCTGCCGGATCGACTGGATGCGGGCCACGGGTGGCATGCCCAATCCGATTGGTGAAGGGCCGGTGATCGTGAACGCGTTCTGCAATTTTTACAAGCAGCTGGAGTACCCTGGCGATGTGTTGATCAAGATGTACGTCAGCGACCCCGGCCGCACCACGTTCGAAACCTGGGCCACCATGGAAATGACCGATCAGCCCGGCGTGATTTGCGCTGCGGGCGGGGCGACCACAATTTGGGTGGATTTTCCAAAGCAGAAAGCGATGGACCTGCCGGACCGAATACGCGCCCTGGTGTCGTGAGGCCGCAGGCCAGCGGGCTTGTGGCGCTTACTTGGAAAAATGCCCTGATGCAATCAGGCGATCCACCTCGAGTTCGGCCATGGCCCAGTCATCGACAGGGTTGCCGGGAGCGAAGCCACGCCGTTGCGCCACATAAAAAGCGGCCACTTCAATATAGTTGTGACGCTGCTCGGCAGTCACGGCGTGCAGCGTGGCAGTTGGTGTGGCGCTTGTTTTGACGGGAACCGATTTTTTGGCCGGGACTTTTTTGACGGCTGCCTTGGGTACTGCGTTTGTTTCTGTCGCTGACACGGCGAGAGTTTTTTTGGCAGCTGCCTTTGGCTTGGGCGAGATTTTTGTGGTGGTTGTGCCTGTTTTGGCGGGGCTTGATTTTTTTGCGGTAACCATGGGTTTTTCCTTGGGTTCGAATTAGCCTGACATCAATTTGTGCACCAGATCACCGGTATTGGATGCCTTGTATTTTCGCATCAGACGGGCGCGGTAAATTTCGACGGTACGGTGACTGATTGCAAGCGCTCTGCCGATCTCTTTGCTGGTCAGTCCATCCATCAACAAGGCCGCTACTTCACGTTCACGGGCTGTCAGTTCGGCCTTGACCGGGCGTCTGGCACTCAAGTCTTCAAAAGTCCAGATCCCGGCTTCATGCGGCGCAGCCTGATTGAAGGCGTGGCCGGTGACGTGACACCAGAAGGTTTCACCCTTGAAGCGGCCTGCCACCCGTTTCATGATACGGTCATCTGCATAGGTGCCGTTGCGGTTGAGCAGCGGCGCGATGCGCTGGCCGGTGCGCTCGAACTCAAGGGCGCTGGGGTAAAGTACCTGGAAGGATTGGCCAATGAGTTGATCGGGCGCGGCACCAAACATTTCGCACAGGTGCCGGTTGCAGTCCACCATGATGCGGTTGCGCGACAGGGCCAGCCCCACAGGGGCCATCTCGAAAGCGAGCCGGTAATTGATGTCCATGGTGTCAAGAGCCGCTTGTTAGGGTTTATCCGTTAAGAAAAACTACGTATTTAGTTAAGTAGTATCGTACAGTTTCTTGGCAGTTCAGGACAAACTTTCATTGGAGACTTCAACGTGAACAAAATATATCCTTCCGCAGCCCTGGCGCTGAAAGACATTGTCAGCGACGGCCAGTTGCTGGCCGTCGGTGGCTTTGGCCTGTGCGGCATCCCCGAAGCCCTGATTGACGCCCTGCGTGACACCGGGGTCCGTGACCTTACCGTGATTTCAAACAATGCCGGCGTGGATGGTTTCGGCCTGGGCAAGTTGCTGGAAACACGCCAGATCAGCAAGATGATTTCGAGCTATGTCGGTGAGAACAAGGAATTCGAGCGCCAGTACCTGGCCGGTGAGCTGCAACTCGAATTCACCCCCCAGGGCACCCTGGCCGAGAAACTGCGCGCCGGTGGCGCCGGCATTCCGGCGTTTTACGTGCGAACGGGGGTGGGCACGCTGGTGGCTGAAGGCAAGGAAAGCCGTGTCTTTGATGGCCATGTCCATATTCTGGAACAGTCCCTGGTGCCCGATGTGTCACTGGTGAAGGCCTGGAAAGCGGACAAGAGCGGCAACTTGCTGTTCCGTCGTACCGCGCGCAACTTCAATCCGGCGGTGGCCATGGCCGGCAGGATCACCGTGGTGGAAGTTGAGGAAATCGTGGAAACCGGTACTTTTGATCCCGACAGCGTGCACTTGCCCGGCATTTACGTGAACCGCATTGTGCTCAATGCCACGCCTGAGAAGCGCATTGAAAAGCGCACCATCACCGAAAAATCTAACAAAGCAGGAGTTTGATCATGGCTTGGACACACGACGAGATGGCCGCTTTGGCCGCCAAGGAATTGCAGGACGGTTTTTATGTGAATCTGGGCATTGGCCTGCCTACACTCGTGGCCAATTTTGTCTCGCCGGACATCGAGGTCTGGCTGCAAAGTGAAAACGGCATGCTGGGCATTGGCCCGTTTCCTACCGACGACGAGGTGGATGCCGACCTGATCAACGCCGGCAAGCAGACCGTCACCACCATCCCCGGCTCCAGCATCTTTGGCAGCCATGACAGCTTTGCCATGATTCGCGGCGGCAAGATCAACCTGAGCATTCTGGGGGCCATGCAGGTCAGCGCAAGCGGCGACCTGGCCAACTGGATGATTCCGGGCAAGATGGTCAAGGGCATGGGCGGTGCCATGGACTTGGTGGGTGGTGTGAAAAGTGTGGTGGTGCTGATGGAGCACGTCGCCAAAAAGAAAGACGGCACGATCGATCTGAAAATTTTACCCAGCTGCACTTTGCCGCTGACCGGCGTCGGCGTGGTGGACCGCATCATCACCGACCTGGCTGTGATGGATGTCACGCCGCACGGGCTCAAGGTGGTGCAGCTTGCCCCGGGTGTGAGCATGGAAGAGTTGCAGTCCAAGACGGGCGTACCGTTGCACTGATCACTCGATCCGACCCAGGTCGAGTGAAGGCTTGGGCAGTCTGCTGCGCGCCACATGGCGCAGCAGCACAGTGAGCCCCAGCGCGGCAACTGTCAACCCCAGTACCAGCGCAATCCAGAAACCCTGGGCGGCCATGGCCTGTGCCGGTGCCCAGGGGGCCCAGGTTGGCGCCAGTCCCAGGATGTAGCCCAGTGGCAACGAAAATACCCAGAAGGCGGTCAGGTGAATGACCATGGGTGAGCGGGTGACCTTGTAGCCGCGAATGGCGCAACTGGTCACCACCTGGGTCGCATCCGAGAGCTGGAACAGGGCTGCCAGCATCAGCAGCTGCGCGGTGAGCGCAATCACCGCTGCATCGCTGGTGTAGGCCCGGGCGATCTGCTGGTTCAACAGGGCCATCAGCGTGGCCGACATCACCGCAAAACCCAGACCCAGTGCCACGCCCACCCAGGCCTGGTAACGCGCCAGCACCGGGTTGCCTGCCCCCAGCGACTGTCCGACACGGGTCAGCAGTGCCAGCCCCAAGCTGAGCGGGACCATGAAGACCAGTGACGTGAAATTGAGCGCGATCTGGTGTGCCGCCATTTGTGTGCTGCCAAATTCGGCAATCAGCAGGGCAATCAGGCTGAAGGCACTGGCTTCGGCAAAATAGGTCACCCCGATCGGCAGCCCCAGCTTGAGCAGGCTTTTGATTTGCGGCCAGTGCGGTGGCTCAAAGTGTCCAAATGGCCAGCTGGCGCGGTACGCCGACGAACGTTGCATCCACCACAGCAAGGCCAGCAAATTGAAGGTCACCGAGATCAGCGTGGCCCAGGCACAACCCAGTCCGCCCAGTCTGGGAAAGCCAAGCAGGCCAAAGACCAGCAGACTGTTGACGATGATGTTGAGTCCCAGCGACAGCAGCGCAATCACCATCAACGGCTTGGTTTGGTTGATGCTGGTGCTGTAGCCATAAAGCGCCCGGTAGCAGGCAAAAAGCGGCATGGCGACGCTGGTGATGCGGACAAAACCAAGCGCCAGTTCGTGCACATAGGGTTCCAGCGTCATGTGGTCAAACAGCAGGGCTGCCAGGTTCGCCACAGCGGCAGCCAGCAGACCCACGGCCAGTGCTTTCCACAACGCCTGCCGCACCACATGGGGGACCCGTGTCAGGTCACCTGAGCCCACCTGGTGTGCCACCACCGGGTTGATGGCCATCATTACCCCCATCATGCTGATGATCAGCATGTTCCAGATCGAGACGCCCAGCGACACGCCAGCCAGATCCTGCGCCGAGGCATGGCCGGCCATGGCTACCTCGACCACCGCCATGCCCACGTAGGCCAGTTGTCCCACCAGAATCGGCCAGGCCAGCTGCCACAGGCCACGCAGTTCGGTACTGAGCCGGTTGCGCTGCGCCGGGTTGCGCACGAGATGTTTGAGAGGGGTTAGCAAGATGGTTCGGCTTAACGTCCGCGCATGAACAGCGTATCGAGCGCGCGCAGGCTGATGGGCCGCCAGGTGGGGCGACCATGGTTGCACTGGTCGCTGCGCTCAGTGGCTTCCATCTGGCGCAACAGCGCGTTCATTTCCTCCAGCGTCAGTTGCCGGTTGGCACGCACCGCGCCGTGGCAGGCCATGGTGCCGAGCAGTTCGTTGTGTGCGCGTTGCACCACGGTACTGGCTTCATGCCGGCACAGCTCGGCCAGCACACTGCGCGCCAATTCGACCGCATCACCTTGCGCCAGTGTGCTCGGAACCGCACGCACAGCCAATGTTTTTTCCGAGAATGGCGTGACATCAAGTCCTAGCAGATGCAGTGTGGCGGCGTTGGCCTCTGCGGTGGCGACCTCAAACGTGGTTGCTGCAAAGGTGGCCGGGATCAGCAGGGGCTGGCTGGGCAGGCTGGCGGTGCCCTGCGTCTGCGACCACTGTGCCTTGAGCCGTTCATAAACGATGCGCTCGTGCGCTGCATGCATGTCGACAATCACCAGGCCCTGGGCATTTTCCGCCAGAATGTAAACGCCCTTGAGCTGCGCCAGAGCCCGGCCCAAGGGCCAGTCATGTGCTGGCTGCGGTGCTGCAATTGGGGGGGGTGGGACTGTCCATAGAGCCTCCATGTCACTGACCCGATGACCCACCGGGTCTGGAAAACGCATCGCTGACTGACCCCAATCGCTGACCTGGGCAGGGGCGACAGGTTTGTCCACAACGGCGGCGTTGTCTTGCGTCGCATGCCCGGCACGCGGTGCCGCCAACGCACTTTCAACCGCATGGCGCACCGCCTGGTGCACCTCGCGGCTGTCGCGAAAGCGCACCTCGATCTTGGTGGGGTGCACGTTGACGTCGACCCGGGTCGGGTCAAGTGTGATGTAGAGTGCATAGACCGGCTGGCGCTGGCCGTGCAGCACGTCTTCATAAGCGCTGCGGGCAGCGTGGCTGATGACCTTGTCGCGCACGAAGCGGCCGTTCACATAACAGAATTGCTGGTCCGAGCGGGCGCGGGCAGCATCTGGTATGCCGGCACGACCCCAGACCTTGATGACGGGCGCATAGTCTGGGCGGCCCGGTGTGGCGCTGGTGGAAAAATCGACCCAGACCGAGCGCTCGACAAAGTCGCTGCCCAGCACATCGGCCAGGCGCTGCTCCAGCGCCGGCAGATGATCCAACGCACCGCAGCGCCGCCATTGCTCGACCGGCTTGCCTTCATGCCAGATGGCAAAACCGACATCGGGCCGCGCCAGTGCGTGGCGGCGTACCGCCTCGACGCAATGCGCCAGCTCGGTGGCATCGGTTTTCAGGAACTTGCGCCGTGCGGGTGTGCTGAAAAACAGCTCCTTGACCTCGACGGTGGTGCCGGTGCTGCGTGCCACCGGTGAGATCTCGCCGGTCTGGCCTTCGAGCAGGTAGGCGTGGGCCTGGCCACTGACGCGCGACAGCAGGGCGCAGTCGGCGATGGCATTGATGGCGGCCAGCGCCTCGCCGCGAAAACCCATGGTGCCAACCGACTCAAGGTCGGCCAGGCTGCCGATCTTGCTGGTGGCGTGGCGCTTGAGTGCCATCGGCAGTTCTTCGGGCAGGATGCCCGCGCCGTCGTCTTCGACGCTGATCAGACGCACGCCGCCGGCCAGCAGCCGCACCGTGATCTGGCTGGCCCCGGCGTCGAGGGCATTGTCCACCAGTTCGCGCACCACCGAGGCGGGCCGCTCCACCACTTCACCAGCGGCAATCTGGCTGATCAATGTATCCGGCAGTTCCCGGATGGGGCGGCGGGGACTATTTACAGGAGAAGTTGTATCAATGTTCACCCGGCCATTTTAGGTGTCCGGGTGTTGGGCAAACTGCGCTGTTTGCCCATTTTCAAGGGTTAAATCAATCCGCTCGCCGATGCCAGCAGGTAGCCCATGACGCACGAGGTGGCCACGCCGATGAGCCCCGGAATGATGAAGCTGTGGTTGATCACATACTTGCCGATGCGGGTGGTGCCCGAGCGGTCAAACTGGATAGCGGCCAGATCGCTGGGGTAGGTGGGCAGGATGTAATAGCCATAGGAGGCGGCAGCAAACGCCACGATGTAGCCGGGCGGTACGCCAATGGCCAGACCCACCGGCACCATGGCGCTGATGGCTGCGGCCTGCGAATTCACCAGCTTGGACACCAGCAGCAGGGCGATGGCGTAGGTCCAGGGTTGGGTCTGGACCAGTTCAGAAAGCGCAGTTTTCAACTCGGGCAGGTGGGATTCGAACACGGTGTCGGCCATCCAGGCGATACCAAACACCGCCACCACGGCGATCATGCCAGCGCGAAAGACCTCGGTTTTGCCAATGGTTGACGGATCGGTTTTGGTGAACATGATCATCAGGGCGCCGGCCAGCAACATGAACATCTGGATCGTGAGCACCATCGACAAGGGCTTGCCGTCGAAGGCCGGACGCAGGCTGGGGTAGGCTCCCAAAAAGGCCACCAAGGCAATGGCACCGAGGAAAATCCACATGGCGGTCCATTGGTCTTTACTCAGCGTTTTGCCCATCAGCGTCGTGCTGTCGCCATAGACAATCTGACGTTGTTCCGGATCGGCAATGCGTTTCTGAAATTCAGCATCCTGGTCCAGCTCTTTGCCGCGGAACCAGCTGAAGATGCCAATGATCAGCACGCCGGCCAGCGTGGAGGGAATGGTGATGGACAGCACCTGGATGAAGTCAATCACATGGCCATCGACCGGCACCTTGGCCAGAAACGCCACCAGTGACACCACGGCCACCGACACCGGACTGGCCAGAATACCCATCTGGCTTGAAATGGACGATGCGGCCATCGGCCGTTCCGGGCGGATGTTGTTCTTGATGGCAATGTCGTAAATGATCGGCAGCATGGTGTACACCACGTGGCCGGTGCCGCACAGAATGGTCAGGAAACAGGTCACGAACGGGGCCAGGATCGAGATGTATCTGGGGTTGCGGCGCAGTACTTTTTCAGCGCCCTTGAGCATGACCTCCAGGCCGCCCGAAGCTTGCAGCGTGGCAGAGGCCGCCACCACCGCGATGATGGTCAGCATCACATCGACCGGTGGCTTGCCGGGTTTGAGGCCAAAGACAAAGGTCATGATGACAATGCCGATACCGCCCAGCAGCCCCAGCGCCACGCCGCCCTTTCTGGCACCATAAAACAGGCAGACCAGGATCACGATCAGTTGCAGAAATATGTCCACGTGCATCTCCTTCTAAGAAGGTTCTACTTTAATGGTGATTAGGGTAAACCCTAGGTTTTGGTTTCTGCTTTGCTTGATGCAAATCAAACACCAATCAGAAATGTACTAATTAGTTCATTTTTGTGGTGGGTTGGCGTGCTGGTTGCATCCAAACTGAGGTGTGTGCTTGCCGGGGATAATGCCGATCCATGGAAATCATCTCTTTTCTTCTTGACTTCATTCTCCATGTGGACAAACACCTGGAGGCCTTCGTGCAGAGCTACGGCATGTGGGTCTATGCGCTGCTGTTTTTGATCATCTTTGTCGAGACGGGCGTGGTTGTGATGCCGTTTTTACCCGGTGATTCGCTGTTATTTGTGGTGGGCGCCATGTGTGGTGTCGGGCTGATGAGCTATCCACTCTCCGTGGGCTTGTTGTTTGCTGCGGCCGTGCTGGGCAACCAGTCCAATTACACCATCGGACATTACTTTGGACCCAAGGTGTTTGGCTGGGAGGACTCGCGCTGGTTCAACAAGAAGGCCTTTGACCAAGCCCACGCCTTTTATGAAAAATATGGTGGCATCACCATCGTGGCGGCGCGCTTTATGCCTTTTTTGCGCACTTTTGCGCCGTTCGTGGCGGGCGTCGCGCAAATGACGCGCAGCCGGTTTACGTTTTTTGATGTGCTGGGTGGTGCGCTTTGGGTGGGCGGCATCGTCACCGTGGGCTATTTCTTTGGCAACATTCCGTGGGTCAAGCTGCACCTGGACAAGATCATCTGGGCGATGATTCTGGTGCCGGGTTTGGTGGTACTTTATGGTGCCTGGAAGGGACGAACAAAGATCGCTTGACTTTGGATCAGGTGCCTGTTTTCAGAAATAGATCCTGATCCGGCGCAAAGTTGGCGTGCAGCGGCATCAGCGCGCCGCCCAGTGCCCGCGCATCGGGACCGACCTCACCGGCGATCACATTGGCTTGCCACAGGCCCTCCCAGTTGTAGCGTTCCAGTGCTTGCCTGGTTTCTGCAATCAACAGTGTCAGCAAGGGGCGACAAAAAGAGCCATCAATCACGACGGCTTCGATGTCCAGAAACGCGGTGCCACTCACGACGGCATGTGCCAGCGCGTTGGCAGCCTGTTTGACCCAGGCGCGGGTTTCAGGCTCGAAGCGGGCTGTTAGCGCACGCTTGTCGTAAGCCGCATGCGGGTCGAGTCCCTTGGCCATCAGCCGGTGCTCAAGTTCCCAGAGGGATGCGTGGTGGATCAGTTGCGTCGGTGTTGTGTTGTCTTGCGCCAGACTGGAGGGCAGGGAAGCCACGGCGCCTGCATTGCCATGGACACCACCGTGCAAATGCGAGTTGATGACCAGGCCACCGCCGACAAAGGTATCGACAAACAGATACAAGAAATTCTTCAGGTCGCGCCCGCGCCCTGCCACCAGTTCGGCGACGCAGGCCGCCGAGGTGTCCTTGGCAAAGCCGACGGGCACGTCCGTCATGGTCTGTACCTGGGCACGCAGGTCGATCTGGTTCCAGGCTTCTGACTGGGCCTCTGACAGGCCCAGAATCTTGTGCCAGCCGCCGAGTTGAAAAGGGGCCGCCACGCCGACGCCGATCAGACGGTTTTTCAGCTTGCCAAGCTGATCGCGCATGGCGTTGAGTCGCTGATGGATATCGGGCAGCAGGGTGCTGGCATCCGGGAACACGTAGTCCAGGCTCTGGCGCTGGCGCACCTGGCCGGCAAAATCGACCAGCAACCAGTCTGCACGGCGCCGGCCGATATTGATGCCAATGGAGAAAGCACCGTCAGGATTGAGCGACAGCGGCACGGAGGGCTGGCCGATGCGCCCGCGCACTGGGGCTTGTTTGAGAATCAAGCCGTCTTCTTCGAGCCGGGTTGTGATCAGTCCGATGGTTTGTGCTGTCAGGCCTGTCAGTCGGGCCAGATCGGCTTTGGGCAAACTGCCGTTCAGGCGAATGGCCTGCAGTACCACCCGTTCATTGAACTGGCGCATGCCTACATGGTTGGAACCGCGCGGGCGCAGCAGCGTGGGGCTTGCAACCGGAGGGGCAGGGCGGGAGGGTGTCATGGACGCAGATTTTCGCCGATCACACCCTTGCGCAATATAAAGTTGCCAAATGGCTGCTTTTCGCCTGTGAGGACGATGGCATAGGCGGCGCGGGCACGCGTGTAAAAAGCAAAACGCTCGACCGGTTCGACACTTTGACCGGGCAACAAAGCGGGAGCGAGGAGCGCAATCACCTCGCGCTGCAGGGCGGAGCGGTAACTGTCAGACTCGCCAACCACCGCCATGAAGGCCGCCGGGTGCGCCACGTCTGTTGCCAGCGGCAGCAGCGAACTCACCGCCTGCACCGCGTCCAGCATCGGGACACCGGACAGCCGGATCACCGGCTTGCCTGCTGCAATGCTTTGGGCGGTGAAGTTGGCGTCGGCCAACACCAGGGCGTCGTCATGGCCCATTTCCATCATGACTTTGAGCAGCTCGGGGGTGAGCAGGAGGCTGATACCTTTAAGCATGGGCGTTGGCGGGGAGTTCGTCCACCGTCTTCGCACCGGTCATGACCGCCACGGTGTCGCTCATGCTGATGGTTTTGGGGTTGACCACGGCGGCGCGTTTGCCGAGCCGCTGGATGTGGATGCGGTCGGCCACCTCGAACACATGCGGCATGTTGTGGCTGATCAGAATCACGGACAAGCCCTTGTCACGCACCCGACGGATCAGCTCCAGCACCATGTTGCCTTCCTTGACGCCCAGGGCGGCGGTGGGTTCGTCCATGATGACGACGTGCTGGGCAAAAGCCGCGGCGCGGGCCACGGCGACGCACTGGCGCTGGCCGCCTGAGAGGGTTTCCACCGCCTGGGTCATGGAGCGGATGCCGACCTTGAGTTCCTGCATCCGGGCAATGGCCTGGGTCAACATTTCCTTCTTGTCCAGCAGGCGCAGCAGTTGGCCCACAAAGCCGGGCTTGAGCAGCTCACGGCCCAAAAAAAGATTTTCGGCAATGCTCATGGCCGGGGCCACGGCCAAATCCTGGTAGACGGTCTCGATGCCGGCGCGGCGCGCGTCGATCGGCGACTTGAAGCGCACCGGCTTGCCGTCGAGCAGCAGTTCGCCTTCGTCGGGCACCGTGGCGCCCGACAGCGCCTTGATCAGCGACGACTTGCCGGCGCCGTTGTCGCCAATGATGGCCATGATTTCACCGGCACGGAGTTCGAAGTCGGTACCGTCAAGCGCCGTGACCTGGCCATAGCGCTTGACAATGCCCTTGGCCTGCATGATGAGGTTGGGTTGGCTTGCAGTGTTCATCAACGTGCTCCCTTGCGCGACATCTGGTCGGCAGCGACTGCCAGAATCACCAGGATGCCGGTAATCAATGTCTGGTAAACCGAGGCCACGCCCATCAGGGTCAGGCCGTTGCGGAACACGCCCACAATCACGGCGCCCACCAGCGAACCCAGAATAATGCCGCGCCCGCCGAACAGGCTGGTGCCACCCAGCACCACCGCCGTGATGGCATCAAGGTTTTCGGTCGTACCCGCATTGGGGTCACCGACACCGGTGCGGGCGACCGAGAGCAGGGCGGCAATGCCGTAAAACAGACCGGCCAGCGCATAGACAAACAGCAGCACGCGGTTGACGTTGATGCCGGTCAGGCGCGCTGCTTCGGGGTTGTTGCCCACGGCGTAGAGATGGCGGCCGGGTGCGGTATCGCGCAAGACAAACCAGGCCAACGCATACAAACCCAGCATGGCCACTGTCCCCAGACTGACTTCGGTGCTGCCCAAATTGAAGGTGTTGCCCAGGAAAGTCATAGCCGGGGGCAAGTCGGTGATGGTTTGTGCCTCGGAATAAATCTGGGTGATGGCAAAAGCAATGTTCAGCGTGCCCAGGGTCACGATGAAGGGCGGCAGCTTGATGCGTGTCACCAGCAGGCCGTTGAGCAGACCGAAGCCCGTGGTGACGGCCAGTCCGCAAAGAATGGCCGCATAGGGGTCGATGCCGTAATTGACCGCAAATTTGGTCATGACCACACCGCCCAGGGCCATCACCATCCCGCACGAAAGGTCAATCCCCGCGGTCAGAATGATGAGCGACTGGCCGATGGCGATCACGCCCACCACCATGACCTGCTGTAGCACCAGCGAGAGATTTTCGCCGCTCAAAAAGCGGTCGGACTGGCTGGTGAAAAACAGGCAGGTGACCGCCAGGGCGATCCACGGGCCCAGTGCACCCCAGGGAATGTTGGTCTTGTTTGTCGTGGCCATCAGGGACTCCGGATTCAAGTGAATGGATAGCCCGGTCGTTGCAGACGCACGCCGGGTAGTTTGGGGTTGGTTTACTTGTTGCCCCAGCACTGGTCCAGACCGAGCTTGGTGTCCTTGCTGTCCACGCCGGCCACGGCCTTGGCCGCGATCAGCGTCACGCCGGTGTCTGTGTAGCCCGAGACTTTCTTGCCAGTTTTTGCGTATTCCACGCCGGCGGCCACGCCCATTGAGGCCATTTTGAGCGGGTATTGCTGCGAGGTGGCGGTGATGATGCCGGCCGCAGTGTCCTTGATGCCTTGGCAGCCACCGTCCACCGACAGGATCAGCACGCCTTTTTCCTTGCCCGCTTTTTTCAGTGCGTTGTAGGCACCGGCAGCCGCCGGCTCGTTGATGGTGTAGACCACGTTGATGCCGGGGTCTTTTTGCAGGCAATTTTCCATCGCAGTCTGGCCCTTGGCACGGTCACCATTGGTGTCATTGGCGCAGACGATTTCCGGCGCGGTGGAAAGCTCGTTGGACTTGGCGTCGTTGGCCTTCAAACCGAAGCCGGCCAAAAAGCCGTTGTGCCGCTGCGCGCCCACCGGGTGACCGGGGAACAGGTCAAGCATGGCGATCTTGGCGGGCTTGCCAGCCAGGGCGGCTTTGGCGTATTGGCCAATCAGCACACCGGCCTTGTAGTTGTCGGTGGCAAACAGCGCGTCGGCCCCGTCAAACGGGCTGTCCAGCGCAATCACTTGCACACCCTTGGCCTGAAGTTTCTTCACCGTCGGGATGATGGCGTCGCCCGCCGAGGTGATCATGATGGTCTTGGCACCGGCCGAGGCCATGTTTTCCAGCGCGGTGATCTGACCCGCAGTGTCGCCGTCGATTTTGCCTGCGGCCGACATCAGCTTGGCACTAGCCTTTGCGGCTTCGGCCCTGGCACCTTCCTTCATCTTGACGAAAAACGGGTTGGTTTCGGTCTTGGTGATCAGGCCGATGATGGGTACATTGGCAGCGAAGGCGGCGCTGGTCGCCAGGGCCAGTGTGCTCAGCAGCAGGGCGTTTGAGAATTGCATTGTGGGACTCCTCGATGAAGGTGGCGGGGTTCGGTCGTTGGCAGGGGCATGGTGCGACCTGCGGGAAATTACGCTTGTGAAGTTGGCGTGGCTGAACTATAGTCGCAATGAAGTTATTAAATCAAGTTGTTTTAATTATGGAAAACCCTAACATGATGCAAATAAATTCTTCGATTCAGGTGGCCACGGCGGGCGAAGCCCTGATTGATCTGATTAACAACGCCGATGGCCGGTTTGAGCCCTGCCTGGGTGGCGCGGTCTACAACCTCACGCGTGCCATTGCGCGCCAGGGCGTGACCACGCTGTACCTGAATCCGCTGTCGCGGGACCGTTTTGGTCGCCGCCTGGCGCAGGGTTTGCTGGACGATGGTGTCCATCTGGCAGCGCCGCAGGCGGTCCAGGAGGTGACCTCATTGGCGGTGGTGAATGTCAACGCGCAGGGCCATCCCGACTACGCCTTTTACCGTGAAGGCGTGGCCGACCGTGCCACCTCGGCAGACGCCCTGACACAAGCCTGTGCGCCGCTGGACAATTTGTCACTGGTCTGCACCGGCGCGCTGGCCCTGTCGCCCGATGATGCCGAGATCTACCTGCCCTGGCTGGCAGCCCAGCGCCAGGCCGGCCGCACGGTGGTGATCGATGCCAATCTGCGCCCCTCGGTCATGCCGGATCTTGAAAAATACCGACGCCATGTACTGGCTGCGTTGCAATACGCTGATGTCATCAAGGCCAGCGACGAAGACCTGGTTTGTCTGGAACTGCCGGGGGACGGCGCCCTTGCCCAGGCGCAGCACTTGTTGCAAAGAAGCCGTGCCAGCGTCATGGCGCTGACCCTGGGCCCGGAGGGGGCGGTCTTGCTGACACGCCATGGCCAGGTGTTCGCAGCGCGTGAAATGGAACCGATTGTGGTGGTGGACACGGTGGGTGCCGGTGACTGTTTTCTGGCGGGTCTGGTGGTGGCCATGCTGACGCACCAATTGCCCTCGAACTGGGGTGCCAGTGCTGTGTCTGCCGAGGTGGCCAGCCAATTGCTGACCAGTGCCATCGCCAGCGCCAGTCTGTGCGTGATGCGCCGTGGCTGCGTGCCGCCGACACGCGCAGAGGTGCTGGCGCGGCTGGCAGGAGTGCCTTATTCCTTTACCCGTTGAGCTGCTGATAGAACCGTCTATCGTGTTGTCTTCAGCACATCGGTTGCCCGCCCTTTGTCAGCAGCGCGTTGCGCAATTGATGGTCTCCGGGACTCGGAAAATTCTGGGTCTGGTGGCACCGCCGGGGGCCGGTAAATCCACCCTGGCCGCGGCTCTGATGGCGCATCACCCCCAACAGGTGCAAGGGGTGCCGATGGATGGTTTTCACCTGGCCAACAGTGAACTGGTGCGTCTTGGGCGCGAGCAGCGCAAGGGTGCGCCCGATACCTTTGATGCTGCGGGCTTTGTCAATCTGTTGCGTCGCCTCAAGAACCAGTCAGCTTCTGAGACCATTTATGCCCCCGAGTTCAGCCGCGATATTGAAGAGGCCATTGCCGGTGCGATCGCCATTGAGCCAGACACGTCCCTGGTCATCACGGAAGGCAATTACCTGCTGCTCGATGAACCGCCCTGGGTCGAGGTGCGTGAGGTGGTGGATGAAATCTGGTACCTGGATGTGCCGGACGAATTGCGCCTGGAGCGCCTGCTGGCGCGCCATATACGGTTTGGCCGCAGTCGTGCGCAGGCGCTGGACTGGATTGCCCGCACCGACGAGCCCAATGCCATGCGGATTGCCGCGACGCGTCAGTATGCAGACGTTTGCGTGCCGTGGGTCTGAATCAGGTTGACCGGTTGCGTGCCAGCGGCGGGTTTTTGGAGAAATAGGCTTCAATGCCGCGCATCAGGGCATCCGCCAGTTGTTCCTGGTAAGCATCGCTGTTGAGCTTGGCCTCTTCATCGGGGTTGCTGATAAAGGCGGCTTCGACCAGCACACTGGGAATATCGGGTGCCTTGAGCACAGCAAAGCCGGCCTGTTCAACGCGCGGCTTGTGGAGTTTCCCGACGCGGCCAATCTCCTTGAGCATGGCGCCGCCCAACTGCAGACTGTCCTTGATCTGAGCGGCCGTGCTCATGTCGAGCAGGGCGCGCTTGACCTGGGCATCTCTGGCGCGGACGTTGAGTCCACCCACTATGTCGGCCTTGTTTTCCTTGGCCGCCATCCACCGGGCTGCGCTGCTGGAGGCGCCGTCCTGGCTTAGGGCAAAGACGCTGGCACCCTGCGGGCGCGGCGTGAAAAAAGCATCGGCATGCAGGCTGATGAAGAGGTCGGCCTGGACCCGGCGCGCCTTGTCGACCCGGGTGTGCAGCGGCACGAAAAAATCGGCATCACGCGTTAAAAAAGCCCGCATCGGATTGCCATTGCTGGAGGCGGCGTTGATGCGTTCGCGCAGGCGGTGGGCCAGGCGCAACACCACGTCCTTTTCCTGGGTGCCGCCGGGGCCAATGGCGCCGGGGTCTTCGCCGCCGTGGCCGGCATCAAGCGCAATGATGATGAGCCGGTCGGTAGCTGCCGGTGCCGGCGCGGTCATGCTTTGCGGCGCGAGCCGTTTGGCTTCTTTCTGCGGTACGGGCGTTTCTGGTGGGCGCACCTGGGATTTTTGTGCAATCAATTCGCCCAGCGGGTCCGCCGCTGGCGGTGTTGCGATGCGCGTGCTGGTGCTCTCCATGAGACGCTCGGCAATCAGGGCTTCCAGTGGATCCGCCACTTGTGTCGGGTACAAATCAAACACCAGCCGATGCTGGTAGGCAGCGACCGGTGTCAACGTGAATACCTGCGGTGCAATGGCCTGTTTGAGATCGAACACCAAGCGTACCACGCCGGGGCCAAACTGGCCGACGCGAATGCCGGAAATGGTGGGGTCGTTGGGGCCGACCTTGGCGACCAGTTCCCGTAGCGCCGGATTCAGGTCGATGCCTTGCACATCCACCGCCAGTCGCGGCGGATTGGGCACAAAAGTCTGGTTGAAACTCAGGCGCGCGTCGGATTCGATGGTGACGCGTGAGTAGTCGGGTGCCGGCCACACCCGCACCGCCACGATGGTGGCGCCACGGGCCAGATGCTGTGCGCCCAGCAACAGCACCAAGGTGCCCGACTGCAACAGATGGCGGCGTTTCATGGGCCTACTTTAGCAAGGTTGGGAGCTTCGAGGTGATGAAGCAAATGGGCCCCCAGCGTTGTTTGTGCCGTCAGCCTCACCCGGCGCGACGCATCATCATCCACTTCGAGACGCACCACCAGGTCGGCCTGTGGCACGCAACCGGCGGCTTTTTCGGGCCATTCGGCCAGTTTCAGGCCGGAGCTGGCAAAGATGTCGCGAAAGCCGGCGTCGGCCCACTCGCGCGGGTCGTTGAAACGGTAAAAGTCAAAGTGCCAGACATTGAGGCCAGGCGGTTCATAGGGCTCCACCACCGCGTAAGTCGGGCTTTTGATCCGTCCCTGCACGCCCAGGGCCCGCAGCAGATGTCGCACCAGCGTGGTCTTGCCCGCGCCCAGATCGCCCTGCAGTTCAATGTAGGCTTGGCGCAGTTCGGGCAGTGCCGCCAGCGCACGGGCAAATTTCTCAGTGGCGCTTTCATCGCGCCACAGCAGGGTTTTTACAATCGGCAGGTGATCAACACCATGCAGCAACTCAACGGCAGTCAATGGGTCTCCAGAATTCAGGATTGGGGGCGGGCATTGGGATTTTCACAAATTGGTGTGGCGGGTGTCGATTTAAGCGATGCAGAACCCGGATTATCGGCATGGCTGGCCGCCGGTTTCCATGGTGACATGTTTTACATGGCGGCGCATGGCCTCAAGCGTGCGCGCCCGGCCGAGCTGGTGCCGGGCACTTTGCGTGTGATCACTGCCCGCATGGATTATTTGCCTATCGACACGCCCGAGGGCTGGCAGGCCCTGGAGCTGGCGCGACTGAGTCGGCCGGCAGAAGGCATTGTCTCGGTCTATGCCCGTGGCCGCGATTACCACAAGGTCATGCGCCAGCGCCTGCAAAGGTTGAGCGACCAGATGGCGGCTGCTTTGGGGCCGCTGGGTTACCGGGTGTTCACTGACTCGGCCCCAGTGCTCGAAGTCGAGCTGGCCAGTTCAAGCGGGCAGGGCTGGCGCGGCAAGCACACACTGCTGCTGAGTCGCGAGGCAGGTTCGACGTTTTTTCTGGGCGAGATTTTTGTCGATATGGCTTTGCCCGTGACCGCGCCCGTGGTCAGCCACTGCGGCAGTTGCAGCGCCTGCCTGGACATCTGCCCGACCCGGGCCATCGTGGCCCCGTACCGGCTTGATGCCCGGCGCTGCATCTCCTACCTGACGATAGAACACGCCGGGCCCATCCCGCTGGAGCTTCGCCCCTTGATGGGCAACCGGATTTACGGTTGCGACGATTGCCAGCTGGTTTGTCCCTGGAACAAATTTGCCCAGCGCAGCGCCTTGCCCGACTTTGACGCCCGTGCCGGGCTGGCAGGCAGCCAGCTGATTGAACTCTTTGGCTGGACCGAAGAAGCGTTTTTGCGCTTCACCGAAGGTGGTCCGATCCGGCGCATTGGCCATGAACGCTGGTTGCGCAACATTGCGGTGGCGCTCGGCAATGCGCTGCGTGTGGCTGATGCGGAGTCAGCCAGGCCGTTGGTCACTGCGCTTGCGTCGCGAACCGAACATCCCAGTGCCTTGGTGCGCGAACACGTGGCCTGGGCTCTGGATCAGAAGAATTAATTGGAATCTGACCCCAATTAACTACCTAAATTTCCCGTCGGTTCACCTTACCCGCGCAGTGGCCGCCCCTGCCGGTTACCACGCGAAGCACATCACCGCAGTTCGATCGCAGCCAAATGAGGTGGCCATCCTTTGCAAGTGGCCAGGCGAAGCACGTCACCGCTGTTTGAACCTGCGTAGACTAAACAAACGCCCTCAAAACCCCGAGCGCCAATGGCAAACTCAGCATGCCGAGCAGGGTGGACAAAGTCACCAGGGCGGCCACATAGGCGCCGTCATAGCCCATGCGCGCGGCCAGAACATAGCAGCTCGATGCCGTCGGCAGGGCCGAGAACATCAGCAGAATGGTGGCTTGCACCTGATTCAGGCCAAACATCAGGCACAGGGCCAGCGCCCACAGCGGCATCAGCAAGTGACGAATCAACAGCACCGCGAGCCCCAGCAACTTGGCATGGTTCAGGGCCGCCAGTTGCAGGCCAGCTCCGGCAGCCATCAGGCCGAGCGTCAATGAGGCGCCACCGATGCGCGTCACGGTGGGCTCGGCCCAGTTCGGGATCGACAAACCGGCCAGGTTGGCCGCCAGGCCGCTGGCGGTACCAATGATCAGCGGGTTGCGCAGCAATTCACCGAGAAAACCGCGCTTGGCGTGACGCGCCATCGGCCACACGGCGCCGATGTTCATCAGCGGCACGCTGATCCCAATGAGCAGCGCAATCACCAGCAGGCCCGGGGGGCCAGTCAGCCGCTCGGCCAGTGCCAGGCCAATGAATGAGTTGAATCGAAAGGCAATTTGTGCGCTGGCGGCGTGCTGGCGTGCCGCCACATGACCTTTGAGTCCCGGCCAGTAGGGCACCGAGTAAGCCATGGCAATACCGCCCAGACCCAGCGCCCAGCCGGCTCCCACCAAGTTGCTGGCTGCGCTGAGGTCGAGTGGGCTTTTCAGGATGGAATGGAACAGCAGCACCGGAAAGAACAAAAAATACACCAGTTGCTCCACCTGCGCCCACACGGCACGGTTCAAGGGCGTAAAGCGGCAGATCAGGTAGCCGATCAAAATCAGCGAGAAATCAGGAAAGAGAAGTTGAGCGTAGTTCACGCCCTGAGAATAGCAGGACCGCCGGGTGAAAATTGTCGATCCTGACCGCAGGGGGCAGCTCGGCATAAGATCAGCGGTCTTCTGTTTGTACCCCAACCCATGCCCCAGCCCGCTGCCAATTCGAATGTTCCGGTCGTCAAAAAAGCGCCCGACCCGGTGATCGACACCTTCATTGACGCCTTATGGCTCGAAGAAGGCTTGTCCGGCAATACGCTGGCCGCTTACCGGCGAGACCTGACGCTGTTCGGCCACTGGCTGTCACGCCAGAACAGCAGCTTGCTGGGCGGAACCGAACTGCTGCTCAACAGCTATTTTGCCGATCAGCACGGCACCACCAAGGCCACCACCGCCAACCGTCGCCTGACGGTGTTCAAGCGCTTTTACCGCTGGGCTTTGCGCGAGCGCATGCTGGGCACCGACCCTACGCTGAAGCTGCAGGCGGCCAAGCAGCCCTTGCGCATGCCAAAAACCTTGACCGAGTCGCAGGTGGAGGCCTTGTTGAACGCGCCGGATACCTCCGAAGCGTTGGGCATGCGCGATCGCACCATGCTGGAGTTGATGTACGCCAGCGGTCTGCGGGTGAGTGAATTGGTGGGCCTGAAAGTGCTCAATGTGAGCCTGAACGACAACGTGCTGCGGGTGTTTGGCAAGGGCAACAAGGAACGCCTCGTGCCGTTTGGCGAGGTGGCCAGCCTGTGGCTGAAACATTATCTGGCGCAACCCAGAGCCGAGTTGTTGGCCGGCCATGCCAGTGAGGCGCTGTTTGTGACCCAGCGCGGCAGCACACCTGGTACCGCCATGAGCCGGGTCATGTTCTGGATGCTCGTCAAAAAATACGCGCTGCTGGCAGGCATCACGGCGCCGCTGTCACCGCACACGCTGCGCCATGCTTTTGCCACCCATTTGCTCAACCATGGCGCTGACCTGCGGGCCGTGCAGTTGCTGCTCGGGCATGTGGATATTTCCACCACCACCATCTACACCCATGTGGCACGGGAACGCCTGAAAACCCTGCATGCCCAGCACCACCCGCGGGGTTGAGCGCGCAGTTGCACTCAGCCGGTGGCGAGCTCGCCTGGCATCTGCAGTGCGGAGAGCTCGGTTTCGGTAAAACCGGCGGCACGGCGCGCTGTCAGGTTGAACGGGCCTTTGAGTTGCGGTGCTTGGTAGCGCTGTGCCAGCGCCGCATAGGTGCTGACCGGGTCGAGTTGGCGCGTCTCGCAAAGATAGTTGTACCAGCGGTTGCCAATGGCCACATGGCCGATTTCGTCGCGCAGGATGATGTCCAGTATTTTTGCTGCCGCCATGTCGCCCACTGACACAAGCCGGTTTCGTACCGCCGGCGTGGCATCCAGGCCGCGCGCCTCCAGCGTGCGCGGCACCAGCGCCAAGCGCGCCAGGAGGTCGTTTTGGGTGCGCTCCGCCATGTCCCACAAGCCGTCGTGTGCAGGAAAGTCACCGTAGCCGAAGCCCATCTGGTTGAGGTGGGCGTTGAGCAACTCAAAATGCAGGGCTTCCTCCTGGGCCACCCGCCACCAATCCAGGTAAAAGTCGGCAGGCATGTCAGTGAAGCGCCAGACGATGTCGAGTGCCAGGTTGATGGCATTGGCCTCGATGTGGGTCAGGGCATGGATCAGCCCGGCGCGGCCTTCCCGGGTGCCCACGGCACGGGTCTTGAGTTGGGAGGGGTGGACCAGCCGTGGGCGCTCAGGTCGTCCGGGCAGTCGGTCTGGCTCCGTGAAGGTTTCTGCCGGGTCCAGTGCGTACCGGGTTGCATCAAGTCCGCGCACCTGCACCGCTTTGTCCTGGGGCGCGTTGATTTGCAAGAGGCGCAAACAGGTCTGGCGCAAGTCGCCGGAAGGGGAAATGGTGTTGGGCGCAATCATGTGGTGTTCGGTTTACCTACAATTCTAGGTATATGAACCTGAAGGATCGCAATGGCAATCTATGAACTTGAGGGGGTGTCCCCGCAAATTGCTGAATCTGCCTGGGTGGCTGACAGTGCCGAGGTGATGGGCGACGTGGTGCTGGGTGAGGAGGTCAGTCTCTGGTTTGGCGTGGTGGCGCGGGGCGACACGGCGGCCATCCGGATTGGCGCGCAGACCAATATCCAGGACCTGAGCGTGCTGCACGCCGATGTCGGCTTACCGCTCACCATTGGCGCCGGGGTGACGGTGGGTCACAAGGCCATGCTGCACGGTTGCACCATCGGTGATGACAGCCTGATCGGCATTGGCGCGGTGGTGCTCAATGGTGCCAAAATTGGCAAGGGTTGTCTGGTCGGTGCGGGAGCGCTGGTGACCGAAGGCAAGGAATTTCCGGATGGCTCCATGATCATTGGCAGTCCGGCCAGGGTGGTGCGTCAACTCACCCCGGAGCAGTTGCAGGGCTTGCGTTTGAGCGCGCAGCATTACGTGGCCAACGCACGGCGCTTCAAGTCCAGCTTGCACAAAATTGCCTGATGGCACCGTACCATTCAATATAAGTCAGGAACGACGTTTGTCTGAAATTCACAAATTTATCTTCGAGGGCCTGCCGGTGCGCGGTGCCGTGGTGCGTCTGACCGATGCCTGGGTTGAGATCTTGCGCCGGCGCGCCAGCAATACCACCCATGGGGCCTACCCGCCGCCGGTGCAGGCCCTGCTCGGTGAGATGACCGCGGCTGCCGTGCTGATGCAATCCAATATCAAATTCAACGGCTCGCTGATCGTGCAGGTGTTTGGCGATGGCCCGGTCAAGCTGGCGGTGGTGGAGGTGCAAAGCGATTTTTCCCTGCGCGCTACCGCCACGGTCAACGGCGCACTCAGTCCGGACGCCAGTTTGAGCCAGATGGTCAATGCGGGTAATGAGGGCCGCTGCGCGATCACGCTTGACCCCAAAGACCGCCAGCCTGGTCAGCAGCCTTACCAGGGAGTGGTGCCGCTGTTTGGTGATAAACGTGAAAAGCTGGAAAAGTTCAGTGATGTGCTGCAGCACTACATGCTGCAAAGCGAACAGCTTGATACCACGCTGGTGCTGGCCGCTGACGACAAGGTGGCCGCCGGCCTGTTGATTCAGCGCCTGCCCATGGCTGGCTCGGCCAATCTGGCCGGCGCGTCCAGCCAGGCCGATGAAGACCAGATTGGTCTCAACGAACACTACAACCGCATCGCCCTGCTGGCAGCAAGCCTCAAGCGCGAAGAGTTGTTGACGCTGGATGTTGACACTATCCTGCATCGGCTGTTCTGGGAAGAACAATTGCTGCGGTTTGAACCCTTGCAAGGCGAGTCCGGTCCCCGTTTTGCCTGTTCCTGCAGTCGTGAACGCGTTACCAAAATGATGCTGGGCCTGGGGCAGGCTGAGGCTGACAGCATTTTGCAGGAGCGTGATGTGATCGAAGTGGGTTGTGATTTTTGTGGTCTGCAGTACCGCTTTGACGCCGTTGATACGGCCCAGATTTTCAGGGCTTCCCATTTTCCGCTGCCGCCATCGCCACTGCAGTGAGCCGGGCGGGACGTTGCCAGGAGCAGGAGACAGCATAGGCGCAGTGGTATACTCATTAAGCTTTGCGGCTGGGTCTGTTTCATCAGAACCTGTCGCCGAGTCAATCCGCAAACCAGTTTCATCAAGGTGTTGTCAGTTCCCTGGCAAAACGAACTGGATTTCAGACCTAACCTTTGGAGTATTTTTATGGCAGTTACTATGCGCGAGATGCTGGAAGCCGGTGTCCACTTTGGTCACCAAACCCGCTTCTGGAACCCCAAGATGGCTCCCTTCATTTTTGGCCATCGCAACAAAATCCACATTATCAACCTGGAAAAGTCGTTGCCGATGTTCCAGGAGGCCGCCAAATTTGCACGTCAGATTTCGGCCAAGCGTGGCACCGTCCTGATGGTTGGTACCAAGCGCCAGGCGCGTGAAACCGTGGCCACTGAAGCGCAGCGCGCCGGTGTTCCCTATGTTGATTCGCGTTGGTTGGGTGGCATGTTGACCAACTTCAAAACAGTCAAGACCTCGATCAAGCGTCTGAAAGACATGAAGATCCAGCAGGAAGCCGGCCTTGACAGCATGAGCAAAAAAGAACAGCTGATGTTTGCCCGTGAGCTCGAGAAGCTGGAAAAAGACATTGGCGGTATTCAGGATATGAGCACCCTGCCTGATGCCATTTTTGTGATTGACGTGGGTTACCACAAGATTGCCATCGCCGAAGCCCGCAAGCTGGGGATTCCGCTGATTGCTGTGGTGGATACCAACCATTCGCCAGAAGGCATCGACTACGTGATCCCTGGCAATGATGACTCTTCCAAGGCTGTGACGCTGTATGCCCGTGGCATTGCTGATGCCATTCTTGAAGGTCGCGCCAATGCGATGGACGATGTGGTCAAGGCGGTTGCTGAAGACAGCGCCGATGAGTTCGTCGAGGTCAATGAGGCTGCTGCCTGATTCGTTGGCGACCCCAATCCAAAGGGGGGCTTTGTTGCCCCCTTTTTTTAATTTCAATTGATAAACTGAACCAATTTCCGGAGAAAAAAATGGCTGTTATTACCGCAAGCATGGTGGCTGAACTGCGTGGCAAAACCGATGCCCCGATGATGGAGTGCAAGCGCGCCCTGACCGAGGCCGAGGGCGACATGGCCAAGGCCGAAGAGTTGTTGCGCGTCAAATTGGGCAGCAAGGCTGGCAAGGCTGCCAGCCGGATCACCGCCGAAGGCGTGGTGGTCTACGGTGTTGACGCCGGTGTCGGTGCCCTGCTTGAGGTGAACTGCGAAACCGACTTTGTGACCAAGAACGACAGTTTCCTGGCGCTGGCCAATGCGGCTGCGTCCCTGATCGCCAAGCACAACCCGGCTGATGTGGCCGCTTTGGGTGCCCTGGCTTACACGCAGGACGGTTTTGGTCCGACCCTGGAAGATGTGCGCAAGGGACTCATCGGCAAGATTGGCGAGAACATGAGCTTCCGTCGTTTCAAACGCTTTGCCGGCGGCAACAAGCTGGCTTCTTACCTGCACGGCACCCGCATTGGTGTGGTGGTCGAGTTTGAAGGTGACGGTACTGCCGCCAAGGATGTGGCCATGCACATTGCCGCGATGAAGCCCGTGGCATTGTCGAGCGACGATGTGCCGGCCGAACTGGTGGCGCGCGAGCGCTCGGTGGCAGCCGCCAAGGCAGCCGAAGACGCGGCTGTGGCAACGGCTGCCGGCAAGCCTGTCCAGTCCGCTGAAATTGTGAACAAGCGGATTGAAGGTGGCGTGCAGAAATACCTCAAAGAAGTGTCTTTGCTGAACCAGACGTTTGTCAAGAACGACAAGCAGACGGTCGAGCAAATGCTCAAGGCGACAGCGACCACTGTCAAGTCATTCACGCTCTATGTGGTGGGTGAGGGCATTGAGAAAAAGGTGGACGATTTTGCCGCCGAGGTGGCTGCCCAGGTGGCTGCTGCGCAACAGGCTGCCTGATCGGACTCTTGTCGTTTTATTGAATTCCCCTAGACCCAAGGAGTCACCCATGTCAGATGTCAAGCCGGCTTACAAGCGAATTTTGCTCAAATTGTCGGGTGAGGCACTGATGGGTGATGACCAGTTTGGCATCAATCGTGACACCATTGTGCGCATGGTCGATGAAATCGTGGGTGTGACTGCCCTCGGTGTTCAGGTCGCTGTGGTCATTGGGGGAGGCAATATTTTTCGTGGTGTGGCGGGTGGGTCGGTTGGCATGGACCGTGCCACGGCCGACTACATGGGCATGCTGGCAACGGTCATGAATTCACTGGCGCTGGGCGATACCATGAACAAGGCTGGCTTGACGGCGCGCGTGATGTCGGCCATCGCCATTGAGCAGGTGGTCGAACCTTATGTGCGCCCCAAGGCCTTGCAGTACCTCGAAGAGGGCAAGGTGGTGATTTTTGCGGCTGGCACGGGTAATCCGTTTTTCACCACCGATACCGCTGCCGCGTTGCGTGGTGCCGAAATTGGCGCCGAGATTGTGCTTAAGGCCACCAAGGTTGACGGCGTTTACAGTGCGGACCCCAAAAAAGATGCCGCTGCAACCCGTTACAGCAAGATTTCATTTGATGAGGCCATCTCGCAAAACCTGGGCATCATGGATGCCACGGCGTTTGCCTTGTGCCGCGATCAAAAACTGCCGGTCAAGGTGTTTTCGATTTTCAAGCACGGCGCGCTCAAGCGCGTGGTGCTGGGTGAAGATGAGGGTACCTTGGTGTATGCCTGAGCGTGACGGCCTTGACCGCCACAGCCCATCTGTTTTTTTATTTTGAACCCTGAGTGAGGAATGACCCATGTCAGTCGCCGAAATTAAAAATATTGCAGAAACCAAGATGGACCAATCCATTGAGGCTTTCAAACATAACTTGACCAAGATCCGTACTGGTCGCGCCAACCCCGCCATTTTGGACACAGTGCACGTCGATTACTACGGCTCCCTGGTGCCGATCAGCCAGGTGGCCAATGTGTCGCTGCTGGATTCCCGCACCGTCAGTGTGCAACCCTGGGAAAAGGGCATGGGTGCCAAAATTGAAAAAGCCATTCGTGACAGCGATCTCGGTTTGAACCCATCTTCCATGGGCGACCTGATCCGTGTGCCGATGCCACCGATGTCCGAAGAACGTCGCAAGGAATTGACCAAACTGGTGCGCAACGAGGGCGAGGGCGCCAAAATTGCCGTGCGCAATTTGCGCCGCGATGCCAACGAGGGCGTCAAGAAACTGGTCAAGGACAAGTTGGCATCCGAAGATGATCAAAAGCGCTGTGAGACCGACATTCAAAAAGTGACCGATAAACACATTGGTGTCATTGATCAACTGGTGGCAGCCAAAGAACACGACATCATGGCGGTTTGACCGGGCATGACGAACAAGTCAACGCCCACCCATGTGGCCATTGTCATGGATGGCAACGGTCGCTGGGCGTCAAAGCGGTATTTACCCCGCATTGCGGGTCACAAGCAGGGGGTCGATGCCCTCAAGCGTTGTGCCCGGGCCTGTGAGGCCCGCGGCATCAAGGTGCTCACGGTGTTTGCCTTTTCTTCTGAAAATTGGCAGCGTCCGCAAGAGGAAGTCTCCGGTCTGATGGATTTGTTTGCCTTGGCCCTGGGGCGCGAGGTGCCGCAGCTGAATGCCGATGGGGTGCAATTGCGCTTCATTGGCGAGCGCCAGGGCTTGTCGGCCCGCGTGCTCAATGGCATTGAGCAGGCTGAAGCCGCCACTGCGGCCAACCAGCAATTGGTGCTGAATGTCTGTTTCAATTATGGTGGCCGCTGGGACATCGTGCAGGCGGCTGCGCGTGTGGCTGCCCAGGGCTTGGCCATGACTGAGCAGAATTTGAGCCAGACGATGGCGTTGGCCCATGTGCCTGACCCCGATCTGGTGATCCGCACCGGCGGCGAGCAGCGCATCAGCAACTTCCTGCTGTGGCAATCGGCTTATTCCGAATTCTTCTTCTGTGACACACTGTGGCCGGACTTTGATGAGGCTGCACTCGATCTGGCGATTCATTCCTATGGTCAGCGTGAGCGTCGCTTTGGCAAAGTCCCAGGCCAGAGTGATGTGCCAACCATGCCAACTGGCCCCGATTGAGGATATCTGTCATGCTCAAGCAACGTGTGATCACGGCTGTGGTGTTGCTGCTGGTGTTGTTGCCCGCGCTTTTTTTTCATGATCCGGCCCCTTTCAATTTTCTGGCACTCCTGTTCATGGCCGCAGCTGCCTGGGAATGGGCGCGTTTGAACGGCTATCGCTTGTCCGCCAGCTACTTGGTGGGTGCCGTGTGTGGCTTGATTTGCGCCGGCTTGTGGTGGGCCGGCTGGCTGGCCAGCACCCAGCCCCGACTTTGGCTTTTGACTGGCGCTGCCTGGGTGCTGCTGGGAAGCTGGGTGTTGCACGCGGGCGTGCCGGCCTGGGGGCGGCTGCATTCCGGTTTTCGTCTGGGGCTGGGTCTGCTGGCACTGGTACTCACCTGGCTGGCGGTTGCCCAGGCCAGATTGATCGGCACCAATTTCCTGCTGTCGGTGTTCGTGCTGGTGTGGGTTGCCGACATTGGCGCTTATTTCGCCGGTCGCACCTGGGGCGGGCGGTTGGTCTCGCGCAAACTGGCGGCCTCCATCAGTCCGGGCAAAAGCTGGGAAGGGGTCTGGGGCGGCATGGTGGCGGTGTTGCTGCTGGCCTGGATCTGGACCCGGTTTGATCTGTGGGCGCAACCCGTGGCGCCCAGTTTTTACAGCCATCTGGCCGGGCGTGGCGCGGCATTCGTCGTGATCGCCTGTTTGTTCATGGCGGCCATGAGTGTGGTGGGCGACCTGTTCGAGTCCTTGGTCAAGCGCAGCGCCGGCGTCAAGGACAGCAGCAACCTGCTGCCCGGACATGGCGGTGTACTCGACCGCATCGATGCCTTGTTGCCCAGCCTGCCGCTGGCCATGATGCTCTACACATTTTGAGAGTGACGATGTTGGATTCAACCGGTTTGAAAAAACAACGGGTCGCGGTTTTGGGCTCGACCGGCTCGATCGGCGTCAGCACCCTTGAGGTGCTGTCACTGCACCCGGACCGTTTTGAAGTGTTTGCTTTGACCGCCTCAACCCAGGTTGACAAATTGCTCCAGCAATGTGTGCAGTTCCGACCCAGCTTTGCAGTCATGGCCAGCCAGACACATGGCGATGAACTGGCGCGTCAATGCCGTGACCTGGGTTTGTTGACCCAGGTGTTGTCCGGTCCGGACGCGATCACCGACATGGCCCGCCATGAACAGGTGGATGTGGTGATGGCGGCCATTGTGGGCGCGGCCGGGCTGGCTTCATGCCTGGGTGCGGCCCGGGCCGGAAAACGTCTGTTGCTGGCCAACAAGGAAGCCCTGGTGGTTGGTGGAGACTATTTTTTACAAACCGTGATGGCAGGTGGTGCCAAGCTGTTGCCAATTGACAGCGAACATTCCGCTGTCTTTCAGTCCCTGCCTGAAGACGCCACGACCTGGGCTGCGCAGATTGACAAGATCATTCTGACGGCATCGGGCGGACCGTTTCGCCGGCGTGACCCGGCCAGCTTTGCCGAGATCACGCCCGAGCAGGCCTGTGCCCACCCGAATTGGGTCATGGGGCGCAAAATTTCGGTGGACTCTGCCACCATGATGAACAAGGCGCTGGAGGTGATTGAGGCACGCTATCTGTTTGGCGTGACCCCCAGGCAGATCGAGGTGGTGATTCATCCGCAAAGCGTCATCCATTCGATGGTCCAGTACCGCGACCACTCCGTGATGGCTCAGCTTGGCACGCCCGACATGAAGGTGCCGATTGCTTACGGCCTGTCCTGGCCGCAGCGCATGACCTCGGGCGCCAGTGCGCTGGATTTCCGGGCCATGACGGATTTGACGTTTGAGTCGCCAGATGCCAACGGCCATGGCCAGCGCTTTCCCGGCCTCGCCCTGGCCTGGGCGGTGCTGGCCGCGCCTCAGGGCAGTACGGCTGTGCTCAACGCGGCCAATGAAATCGCCGTTGCGGCTTTTCTGGCCGGCCAGATCCGCTTTGATCAGATGCATGCCGTCAATCTCGAAACACTCGCCAAGGTACAACCCGCGCCGCCGGGTTCGCTCGAAGATTTGCTGGCACTCGATGCGCAAAGCCGTGATGCCGCGGCGCGTGTGGTGGCCCGGCTGGCAGCCTGATCACATGTTGACTGTCATCTCCTTCCTCGTCGCCATTGCCCTGCTGATTGCCGTTCATGAGTACGGCCACTACCGGGTGGCGATTGCCTGTGGCGTCAAGGTGTTGCGTTTCTCGATTGGTTTTGGCAAGCCATTGTTGCGTTGGCAGTCCAAAAGCAGTGGTACGGAATTTGTGCTGGCCTTGTTTCCCCTGGGTGGTTTCGTCAGGATGCTCGATGAGCGCGAAGCTCCGGTAGCACCTCTTGAACGCCATCTTGCCTTTAATACCCAAAGCCTGATGCGGCGCAGTGCGATTGTGGTGGCCGGTCCCGCGGCCAATTTGCTGTTGGCGGTGCTGTTGTACAGCGTGGTCAACTGGATTGGAGTGCAACTCCCGGCAGCCATCCTGGCGCCGCCGCAGGCTGAGTCCCTAGCCGCCAAAGCCGGGCTGGTTGGTGGCGAGCGGGTGTTGCGTGCCGCTCTGGACGGCGAGGCGGAGCTTGAGGTGCTGTCATTCGACGATCTGCGCTGGCAATTGACCCGCGGCGCGCTGGAGGGGCTGGATGTTCGGCTTTGGGTGCAAGGGGAGAAAGCCAGTACCGAGCGTGAATTTCTGCTCGGACTCTCGGGGCTGGACAGCAACGAGGTTGATGCTCGGCTGTTTCAGAAAATTGGTGTTACAGGCCCCATGACCCGCCCTGTGATTGGTGATGTCATGCCGGACTCAGCCGCTGCGCTGGCGGGTTTGCTGGCAGGAGACGAAGTCACTCAGGTCGATGGCAAGTTGATTGTGGATGGTCAACAGCTGCGGATGTTGATTCGCCAGTCGGTGACGAATCAGGTAGTGTCAAGCCAGATATGGACCATTTTGCGCGATGGCCAGCGTTTGCAACTGACGGTGACGCCACGCGTGGTGCTGGAGCAGGAGCTGCCGATTGGCCGCATTGGTGCCTATGTGGGCGCACCCCCTGAACAGGTGCTGGTGCGTTATGGCGTGTTCGAGGGCAGCTGGCAGGCACTGGATAAAACTTGGGATGTTTCGGTATTGACACTCAAGATGATGGGCCGGATGCTGATTGGTGAAGCCTCCATCAAAAATATCAGCGGTCCACTGACGATCGCCGACTATGCCGGTAAATCGGCGGGTTTGGGCCTGACCCAGTATCTGGCTTTCCTGGCGCTCATCAGTGTCAGTCTGGGTGTTTTGAATTTGCTGCCGGTGCCGGTGCTGGATGGCGGACACCTGATGTATTATCTTTGGGAGGGTGTCACGGGTCGACCTGTCTCCGATGCCTGGATGGAACGTTTGCAACAAGGGGGTGTTGCCATCCTGATGCTCATGATGTCGGTCGCTCTTTTTAACGATATTTCCCGATTGTTTGGCTGACCCTTGCCTCATTTGCCAGCACCCTTTATTTACTGAATTCAACTATGCAACTCAATCGTTTTCGTCTTACTACCTGCGCCGCGCTGGCTTCCATGATTCTTGTTGCCCAGTCCGCCTGGGCTGTTGATCCGTTCACGGTGCGTGACATCCAGATCGAAGGTTTGCAGCGGGTCGAACCAGGGACCGTGTTTGTCTCCTTGCCAGTGCGGGTGGGCGATACTTACAGCGATGACAAGGGTGCGACCGCCATCCAGAGCCTGTTTGCGCTGGGCTTGTTCAAGGATGTGCGCATAGAGGTGAAAGGTGATGTGCTGGTGGTGGTGGTCGAAGAGCGCCCCACGGTGGCCAATGTGGAGTTTGTCGGCACCAAGGAGTTTGACAAGGATGTGCTGGTCAAGTCGATGCGCGATATCGGCCTGGCGGACGGCCGGCCTTTTGACAAGGCGCAACTGGACCGTGCCGAGCAGGAGCTCAAGCGCCAGTACATCAATCGCAGTCTGTATGCCGCCCAGGTGGTGTCCACCGTGACGCCGATCGAACGTAACCGCGTCAATCTGACGTTTACCGTTGTTGAGGGTGAGCCAGCCAAAATCAGTGAAATCCGGATTGTTGGCAACAAGGCGTTCAGTGAATCCACCTTACGTGATTTGTTTGATCTCGATACCGGAGGCTGGTTGAGCTGGTACACCAAGTCCAACCGTTATTCGCGCGCCAAGCTCAATGCCGACCTTGAAACGCTGCGCTCCTATTACCTGAGTCGCGGTTATCTGGAGTTCAAGATTGACTCGACCCAGGTCGCCATGCAGCCCAACAAGACCGATATCGGGATCAACATCAATATCACCGAGGGCGAACGCTACGTTGTCAGCAGCGTCCAGCTGGCAGGTGAGTACCTGGGCAAGGAAGACGAATTCAAGTCGATGGTGACGATCCGGCCGGGTCAAGCCTACAACGCCGACGATGTCGCCAAAACAACCAAGGCATTCTCTGACTATTTTGGCAACTTTGGTTACGCCTTTGCGCGCGTCGAGGCCAAACCCGAAATTGACCGCGTCAACAACCGGGTGAGCCTGGTGCTGCAAGCCACCCCCTCGCGCCGCGCCTATGTGCGCAAGATTGACGTGGCAGGTAACACCCGCACACGCGATGTGGTGGTGCGCCGCGAATTCCGCCAGCTTGAAGCATCGTGGTACGACGGCGACAAAATTCGCCTGTCGCGCGATCGGGTCGACCGCCTGGGCTATTTTGGTGATGTGGCCATTGAAACCCAGGAAGTACCAGGGACCCCGGATCAGGTTGACCTGACCGTCAATGTCACGGAAAAGCCCACCGGCAGCCTGAGTCTGGGGGCCGGTTATTCGAGTGGTGATGGTCTGGGGCTGTCGTTTGGTCTGAAACAGGAAAATGCCTTTGGTTCCGGCAATTCCCTGGGTATTCAGATCAATACCAGCAAATTCAACCGGGTGGTCGTGCTCAACACCACCGACCCATATTTCACCGAAGATGGCGTGTCGCGCACGTTTGACCTCTATTCCAAAACCAGCAGCCCCTACCAGGATGAGGACTATTACAAACTGGAGTCCTCGGGGGCCAGTTTGCGTTTTGGCGTGCCGTTTACCGAAATCGACACCGTGTTTTTCGGCGCTGGCATTGAAAAAACGACCATTGTTCCAGGTACCCTGTTGCCCGCCTCCTACCAGAGTTACGCTGACGAATTCGGCTATTCAAGTACTGCCTTCCCACTCACTGCGGGTTGGGCGCGCGATAGCCGCGACAGCTCCCTGGCGCCCACCAGCGGGCGTTTCCAGCGGGCCAATGCCGAGTGGTCTTTCGCCGGCGATGCCAAGTACCTGCGCGCCACCTACCAGTTCCAGCAGTATTTCCCGTTGAGCAAGCAGTACACCGCTGCCTTCAATACCGAAATTGGCCTGGGCAGCGCGTCGGGTAGCCGCTCTTACCCGGTATTCAAGAATTTTTATGGCGGTGGTCTGGGTTCGGTGCGCGGTTTCGATCAGGGCAGCCTGGGGCCCCGGGATGCCACGGACACCGTGATCGGCGGCTCACGCAAGCTCAATATCAACATGGAAGTGTTGGCGCCGTTCCCGGGGGCAGGCAATGACCGTACCTTGCGGATGTATGGTTTCTGGGATATCGGTATGGTCGGGGGAGATAACGCAGTCAACGCAAATGCCAACGACCTGCGTTCGTCGGTGGGGGTCGGGATCAGCTGGATTTCCCCGGTGGGGCCATTGCGTCTGGCGTTTGCCAAACCCATTCGCAAGTTTGATGGCGATAAAATCCAAAGCATGCAATTTCAAATTGGGACCAGTTTCTAATGAATCATTTTTTACGTCATATTTGTGCTTTGAGTTTGTGCGGCCTGTCTGCCATGTCCTTGCAGGCGCAGGAGTTGCGCATGGGCTTTGTCAGCACCGACCGTGTGCTCAAGGAAGCCGGCACCGCCAAAGCAGCGCAGACCAAGCTGGAACAGGAGTTTTCCAAGCGTGAAAAAGAGCTGGTTGAGCAGGGTGCCAGCATCAAGGCACTGGCTGATAAATTTGAGCGCGAAGCGCCCACTTTGCCCGAAACCCAGCGCCAGACGCGTCAAAAACAATTGCTGGAGCAGGACCGCGATTTTCAGAGAAAGCGACGCGAGTTTCAGGAAGACCTGAATTCACGTAAAAATGAGGAATTGCAGGTGGTGATTCAGCGTGCCAACAAGGTCATCAAGGAGATTGCCGTGGCTGAAAAATACGACTTTATTTTTCAGGATGCGGTTTACGTCAATCCCAAGCATGACATGACCGACAAAGTGATCAAGGCGCTCAACACGCCTGCGGCAAAGTAATTCTGACCTCAAGTCTGGTTGCGCGTGACCCTGCGATTGGCATCCATTGTTGAAGCGCTGGGCGGCGAATTGCATGGTGACGCCAGCCTTCTGATCGAAGGTCTGGCGCCTCTTGAAAGTGCCCAGTCAGGGCAACTCAGTTTTCTCAGTCATCCCAAGTACCAGAACCAGCTGGCAGCTTCACGGGCAGCCTGTGTCATCGTCAGTCCGCAGTTTCAGGAACTCGCCTGTGCGCGGGGTGCCTGCATCGTGACCGACCAGCCCTATTTGTACTTTGCCCGGGTTACCCAACTCTGGAAAAAGACCTTGGGCGTTGCTGTTGGGCCGCGAATTCATCCGAGTGCCGTGATCGACCCCCTGGCCCGTGTGCACCCTAGCGCGCAGATCGGTCCACTGTGCGTGGTCGAGGCGGGTGCGGTGATTGGTGCCCTGACCGTACTCAAGTCGCGCGTGACACTGGGTGAGCGCTGTGTGGTGGGTGAGCGCTGCATCATCCACGCCGGGGTGGTGATCGGGGCCGACGGCTTTGGCTTTGCCCCCAACGCGGGTACCTGGGAAAAGATCGAGCAACTTGGTGCGGTGCGCATTGGCAATGATGTCGAAATTGGTGCCAACACCTGCATTGACCGGGGTGCGCTGCAAGACACTGTGATTGAGGACGGTGTCAAACTCGACAACCTGATCCAGATTGGCCACAACGTGCACATCGGCCAGCACACGGCCATGGCAGGTTGCGCCGGCGTCGCCGGCAGTGCCATCATCGGAGCCCATTGCACTGTGGGCGGAGGGGCGATTGTGCTGGGCCATCTGACGCTGGCCGACGGGGTTCACATTTCTGCCGCTTCAGTGGCGACGCGTTCCATTCACAAGCCGGGTCACTACACCGGCATGTTTCCACTCGACGACAACGCAGCCTGGGAAAAAAACGCCGCATCGCTCAAACAATTGGCCAGTCTGCGCGAGCGCATCCGTGCGCTTGAGGTGCAACTCAATAAATAAAATTCGAACCAAGGACCCACGATGGACATTTACAAGATTCTCACCAAATTGCCACACCGCTACCCCTTTTTGCTGGTGGATCGGGTGCTCGCGATTGACAAGGGCAAAACCATCAAGGCACTGAAGAATGTCACCATCAATGAGCCCTTCTTCCAGGGGCATTTTCCGCACCGTCCGGTGATGCCGGGTGTGTTGATGCTCGAAGCGCTGGCACAAGCAGCTGCCTTGCTGGCCTTTGATGCCATGGATTCTGGCGCCACCGACGACATGGTCTACTACTTTGCCGGCATGGAAGGGGTTCGTTTCAAGCGTCCGGTGGAACCCGGTGACCAGCTGATCCTGGATGTCGAATTGCTGCGCATGAAAGCCGGTATTTTCAAGTTCAAGACCTGCGCCACCGTGGACGGTGTGCTGGCCGTTGAGGCCGAACTCACCTGCGCCATGCGCAAGATAGCCTGAGGAGGCGCAATTGACCGCCATTCATGCCACAGCCCTGGTGGATAGCGCTGCCGAACTTGACAGTTCGGTCACCGTCGGACCCTACACTGTCATTGGCCCACACGTCAAAATTGGCGCCGGCACCACCGTTGGCCCGCACTGTGTGATCGAAGGCCACACCACCATTGGTTGCGATAACCGCATTTTCCAGTTTGCCTCGCTGGGTGCCATTCCGCAAGACAAAAAGTATGCCGGTGAACCCTGCGAGCTGGTCATCGGCGACCGCAACACCATCCGCGAGTTTTGCACCTTCAACATCGGCTCGCCCGGTGATGTTGGCGTGACACGCGTCGGTGACGACAACTGGCTGATGGCTTATGTGCATCTGGCGCATGACTGCCAGGTGGGTAACCACACCATTTTTGCCAACAGCGCGCAATTGGCGGGTCATGTGCACGTGGGCGACTGGGCGATTCTGGGTGGTTTTACCGTGGTGCACCAGTTTGTCCGCATCGGCGCGCACAGCATGACGGCCATGTGCGCGTTGCTGTTTGCCGACTTGCCGCCCTTTGTCATGTGCCAGGGGCAACCGGCAGCGGCGCGTTCGATGAACTTTGAGGGTTTGCGCCGCCGCGGTTTTTCGCCTGACCGCATCAGCGCCGTCAAGGCCATGCACAAAGCGCTTTACCGTGATGACCTGACGCTGCAGGCGGCCCGGGAGCGGATTGAAAATTTAACGCAAACTTATCCCGAATCCCTGCCAGACGTGCAGATGATGGTCGCGTTCCTGGATCAGACGTCGTCCCAGCGCGGCATCGTGCGCTGATTTTTTTACCGCCACCCCATGCAAGTCGCCCTGGTCGCTGGTGAAACCTCGGGTGATTTGCTGGCCGGTTTATTGCTGGTTGGCTTGCAGCAGCGCTGGCCGGGTTTGCAGTCGGTGGGCATTGGTGGCCCGCAGATGGCACAGCGTGGTTTTGAGGCCTGGTGGCCGCACGACAAGCTCGCCGTCCATGGCTTTGGCTGGGAGGTGCTGCGCCGGTACCGTGAGATTGTGGGCATCCGCAGCCAGCTCAAAGCGCGCCTGTCACAAAACCCTCCAGACGTTTTTATCGGCGTGGATGCACCCGACTTCAATCTGGATCTGGAAGCGGCTTTGCGGGCCCAGGGCGTCAAGACCGTGCATTTTGTCTGCCCGTCCATCTGGGCCTGGCGACCCGAGCGGATTGAGAAGATCAAGCGCAGCGTTGACCATGTGCTGTGCATTTTTCCGTTCGAGCCGGCGCTGCTGGCCGCTCATGGCATCGCCGCCACCTATGTCGGTCACCCTTTGGCCAACGTGATTCCGATGCAGCCTGATCAGCTTGCGGCGCGCGCCAGACTCGGTCTGACCCAGCAGGACACGGTGGTAGCCATTTTGCCGGGCAGCCGCGATTCTGAAATTTCCCATCTGGCATCGCATTTCTTCGCGGCGGCCAGGCTGATCCGGCAGGTACGGCCTGAAACCAAATTCATCGTTCCTGTGGTGCCGGCACGCCAGGCACAAATCGAGGCGGCGTTGCAGGGCAGCGGCATGGCTGACCAGGTGCAACTGGTAACGGGTCAGTCCCACACGGTGCTTGCTGCCTGCGACGTGACCCTGATCGCCAGCGGCACGGCCACGCTGGAGGCCGCCCTGTTCAAACGTCCGATGGTCATCGCCTACCGTATGGGCTGGTTGTCGTGGCAAATCATGCGGCGCAAGAAACTGCAGGCGTGGGTCGGGTTGCCCAATATCCTGTGCCAGGATTTTGTCGTGCCGGAGCTGCTCCAGGATGCGGCCACGCCGCAAGCGCTGGCGCATGAAGTTTTGCAGTGGCTTGACGCAAAAGCCCGTCAGCCTGAGAAAATACAGGCTCTTGAACAACGCTTTTGCGCACTGCACGCCGAGTTGCAGCGCGACACACCCCAACTTGCTGCCCATGCCATCGCGCAACTCCTCTCCTCATAAGTCTGGCACCAAACGGCCAGCCAACCTGCAGCAGGTCTCGCTGCAATGGGATGTGACCGGCCTGATCGCCGGGGTCGACGAGGCCGGTCGTGGTCCGTTGGCGGGTCCGGTCGTGGCTGCTGCAGTCATTCTGGACGAACTCCATCCGATCAGGGGTTTGGCCGACTCGAAAAAACTCACGGCAGGCAAACGCGAGGCGCTGTTTGACGAGATCCGGGCCAAGGCCCTGTGTTTTTCTGTGGCGCAAGCCAGCGTGCAGGAAATTGATGCAATCAACATCCTGCAGGCGACCCTGCTGGCCATGCGCCGCGCCGTCGAGGGCTTGCGCCTGAGCCCCAAACTGGTGCTGGTCGACGGCAACCGCCTGCCGGTGTTACCCATGCGCGCCGAGGCCATCGTCAAGGGCGATGCCCTGGTAGCGGCCATTTCGGCTGCATCGATTCTGGCCAAGGTCACACGTGACCGCTGGTGCCAGGAGGTCGATCCCTTGTACCCGGCCTATGGCTTTGCCCGACACAAAGGTTATGGCACCTCGGTACATCTGGCGGCCCTGCAAGCGCATGGCGCCTGTCCGGAGCACCGCACCAGTTTCCGGCCGGTGACCGAGGTGCTGAACGGAGCCATGCCATGACCTCGCCGCAGGTGCTGCACATCAGCTCGCGCGACAACGCCTTGCTCAAGGACCTCAAACGCCTGGCCCATGGAACGACCGAGTACCGCAAACAGCAGCGCATCTGGGCCGAGGGTGACCATTTGTTGCTTGCGGCCTTGGGGCGCGGTGTGCGGCCTGCACTGGGTCTTTTTGCGGCCTCCTATTGGCCGTCTGCGCCGGCGGTTTATGTGCAGGCGGCGCTGAAAAATATTGTCCTTACCGACCCGCTGTTTGATGATCTCAGCACGCTTGAGTCGCCGGCCCGCATGGGCTTTCTCTTTGATTTGCCGGCAGCGCCGGAATTCCGGCCCGATGTGGCAACCGTCATCCTGGACCGGGTGCAGGATGCCGGCAATGTGGGTGCCATTTTGCGCAGTGCCTCGGCCTTTGGTTTCAAGCAGGTCATTGCGCTCAAAGGCACGGCGGCGCTTTGGAGTACCAAGGTACTGCGCGCCGGCATGGGCGCCCATTGGGGGCTGCAGCTCATTGAGGGGGCAACCCTTGATCGGCTGGATGGAATGACTGTGCCGCTGCTGGTCACCAGCTCGCACCGCGGCAGTTTTTTGCACCAGTCGCTCCTGAAAAAGGAGCTGCCTATGCCATGTGCCTGGGCTTTGGGACATGAAGGGCAGGGCGTGAGTGCCGAGCTGGAGGCACGCGCCACCGGCCATGTGCGGATTGCCCAGCCGGGTGGGGAGGAGTCGCTCAATGTGGCGACTGCCGCTGCGATTTGTCTGCATGCGAGTGCCACGGTACACCTGGCCTAGGGTTGCCCCTGGGTTATAATCGAGCTCAATTTCGCACCCGCGTACGCTCACAGCAGCAGTCCACCCATCCCAGTCAACAGCCGCTTCAGGAACCGTTCCTGGGTGCGTGGGCGTACCCGCAACTATTTCGGAGAACCCAGTGCTTTTGTCTCTCAAGGGAAATACCCCATCGGCCATTCTGGCGCTCGCAGACGGCACGTTCTATCTTGGTAATTCCATCGGGGCCACGGGTTCCACGGTGGGGGAGGTGGTTTTCAACACCTCCATGTCCGGCTACCAGGAAATCCTGACCGACCCCAGTTACTGCCAGCAAATTGTCACCTTGACCTATCCGCACATCGGCAACTATGGTGTCAATGCGCAGGATGTCGAGTCTGACCGCGTCCATGCCGCTGGCCTGATCATCAAGGACTTGCCTTTGCTGGCGTCCAACTTTCGTTCCAGTCAGGCGCTCGATGCGTATTTGCGTGAACAGGGCACGGTGGCGATTGCCAACCTTGACACTCGCCAGTTGACGCGCCAACTGCGCACACAAGGCGCGCAAAACGGCTGCATTCTGGCCCTGGCCGCCGGTGAGGTGGTGACGCAGGCGGTGATCGACCGGGCGCTTGCCCTGGCCAGGTCGGCGCCGGACATGGCGGGTACCGATCTGGCCAAGGTGGTCAGCGCCAAAGCGGGTTATGAATGGACGCAGACCGAGTGGGAGCTATTCAACCCGGCGCTCGGTGGCGGCGCTGGGTACGGCGAACAAACCGCGCCACGTTTTCACGTGGTCGCTTATGACTTTGGCGTCAAAAAGAACATCCTGCGCATGTTGGCCCAGCGTGGCTGCAAAGTCACCGTGGTGCCAGCGCAGACCTCGGCAGAGGACGCCCTCAAACACCAGCCCGACGGTATCTTTTTGAGCAATGGCCCCGGTGACCCCAAGCCTTGCGACTACGCCATTGCCGCCGTTGCCGAGTTGATCGACAGCGGCATCCCGACCTTCGGTATTTGCCTGGGGCACCAGATCATGGCGCTGGCCTCCGGCGCCAAGACATTCAAGATGAAGTTCGGTCACCACGGCGCCAACCATCCGGTCAAAGACCTGGACAGCGGCCGTGTCAGCATCACCAGCCAGAACCACGGATTTGCAGTGGATGAAGCAAGCCTGCCGACCCATCTGCGTGCCACCCATGTCAGCCTGTTCGACGGCACCTTGCAAGGTCTGGAACGCACCGACAAGCCGGCTTTCTGCTTCCAGGGCCACCCCGAGGCCTCACCCGGCCCGCATGACATCGGCTACCTGTTCGATCGCTTCATCACCGCCATGGAGTCACGCGGATGAGTTTTTACGGTGTCACTGACCTGTGGACCTATGTGATTGGTGCCTTTGGCATTGTCTTGCTGCCCGGGCCCAACTCACTGTACGTACTGTCGGTGGCGACTGCACGCGGCGTGCGCGCCGGATTCCAGGGCGCTTACGGCGTGTTTGCGGGCGACACCATTTTGCTGTTGTGCACCGCGTTGGGCGCGGCCGGCGTGTTGCGCACTTACCCGGCCATGTTCATGGTGGTCAAGTACGTGGGCGCAGCTTATCTGGCGTGGGTCGGATTTAATCTGCTGCGCGCGGCCGTTGCCGGTTTGCGTGCACAGCCCGAGCTGATGGGCAGCGAGAGAAATGACGCCCATCGCACAAGCCCCGCCAACACCGCACATTTACAGCGTCCGTTTCGGCGCGCCCTTGTCATCAGCCTGCTCAATCCGAAGGCAATTCTGTTTTTGCTGTCGTTTTTTGTCCAGTTCATCGACACCAGTTATGCCCATCCAGAAGTGCCATTTTTGATTTTGAGCGCCATCCTGATGACATTCAGCGCTCTGTATCTGTCGGTGCTGATCTTCACCGGGGCCAAACTGGCACAAGGTTTTGCGCAGCGTAAAAAGCTGTCGGCCGGGCTGTCAAGCCTGGTGGGCGGCCTGTTTCTGTGGTTTGGGGCCAAGTTGGCCACCGCCAGCCTGAATTAATAAATCAAAAGAGTCGTCCTTCAACATGCCAAAACGCACTGACATCAAAAGCATCCTCATCATTGGCGCAGGTCCGATCATCATCGGCCAGGCCTGCGAATTTGACTACTCCGGCGTGCAAGCCTGCAAGGCGCTGCGTGAAGAAGGCTACAAGGTCATCCTGATCAACAGCAATCCGGCCACGATCATGACCGACCCGGCCACGGCCGATGTAACCTATATCGAGCCGATTACCTGGAAGACGGTCGAAAAAATCATCGCCAAGGAGCGTCCGGATGCGATTTTGCCGACCATGGGTGGCCAGACCGCGCTCAACTGCGCGCTCGACCTCTGGCACAACGGCGTGCTTGCCAAGTACACGGGTGCGGCCACCGGCTTGCCCGTTGAGTTGATCGGGGCCAAGCCGGAGGCGATTGACAAGGCCGAAGACCGCCTCAAGTTCAAGGATGCGATGACCAAGATTGGTCTGGGCTCTGCGCGTTCGGGCATCGCCCACAGCATGGACGAAGCCTGGGCAGTGCAAAAAACGGTAGGCTTCCCGACCGTGATCCGCCCCAGTTTCACGCTCGGCGGCACCGGCGGCGGCATTGCCTACAACCCCGAAGAATTTGTCGTGATCTGCAAGCGCGGCCTCGAAGCCTCGCCCACCAACGAGTTGCTGATCGAAGAGTCGCTGCTCGGCTGGAAAGAGTACGAGATGGAGGTGGTGCGCGATACCGCCGACAACTGCATCATCGTCTGCTCGATTGAAAACCTGGACCCGATGGGTGTGCACACTGGCGACTCGATCACGGTCGCACCGGCGCAGACCCTCACCGACAAGGAATACCAGATTCTGCGCAACGCGTCGCTGGCGGTGCTGCGCGAGATTGGCGTCGATACCGGTGGCTCCAACGTGCAGTTCTCCATCAACCCCAAGGACGGGCGCATGGTGGTGATCGAGATGAACCCACGCGTCAGTCGCTCCAGTGCGCTGGCTTCCAAGGCCACGGGTTTCCCGATTGCCAAGGTGGCGGCCAAACTGGCGGTGGGTTACACGCTGGACGAACTCAAGAACGAGATCACCGGGGGAGCCACGCCGGCCAGCTTTGAGCCCAGCATCGACTACGTGGTCACCAAGATTCCGCGTTTTGCCTTCGAGAAATTCCCCGCTGCCGACAGCCGCCTGACCACCCAGATGAAGAGCGTGGGTGAGGTCATGGCCATGGGCCGGACCTTCCAGGAGTCGTTCCAGAAAGCCCTGCGTGGCCTTGAAGTCGGCGTCGACGGCATGAACGAAAAAACCCAGGACCGCGAAATCCTGGAGCGCGAACTCGGCGAACCCGGGCCCGACCGCATCTGGTACGTGGGCGACGCCTTTGCTGCCGGCTGGAGCGTGGACGAGGTGTTTGAACTCACCAAGATCGACCGCTGGTTTTTGGTGCAAATCGAACAAATCGTCAAAATCGAACTTGAAATCGAGCAGCTGCCGCAGCCTGCCGTGGGTACGGCATTGGATGCAATTGATGCAGCCACGCTGCGCGCCTTGAAGCAAAAGGGTTTTTCCGACCGCCGCCTGGCCAAGCAGTTCAAGACCAGCGACACCGCGGTGCGTGCCCGCCGCCACGCCCTGGGCGTGCGCCCGGTGTACAAACGGGTCGATACCTGCGCGGCTGAATTCGCCACCAACACGGCCTACCTCTACTCCACTTATGAGGCCGAGGGCTCCGAGTGCGAAGCGGCACCCACCAACAACAAGAAAATCATGGTGCTTGGTGGCGGCCCGAACCGCATCGGTCAGGGCATCGAATTTGACTACTGCTGTGTGCACGCGGCCTTGGCCATGCGCGAAGACGGTTTCGAGACCATCATGGTCAACTGCAACCCCGAGACCGTTTCCACCGACTACGACACCTCGGATCGCCTCTACTTCGAGCCGCTGACGCTCGAAGACGTGCTGGAAATTGTCGACAAGGAAAAGCCTTATGGTGTGATCGTCCAGTACGGCGGTCAGACCCCTCTGAAGCTGGCGCTCGACCTGGAAGCCAATGGCGTGCCCATCATCGGCACCAGCCCCGACATGATCGATGCCGCAGAAGACCGCGAGCGTTTCCAGAAGCTGTTGCACGAACTCCAATTGCGCCAGCCACCCAACGCCACCGCGCGCACCGAGGCCGAAGCCTTGGAGAAAGCCGCTGCTCTGGGTTACCCGCTGGTGGTGCGCCCGAGCTACGTGCTGGGTGGCCGCGCCATGGAAATCGTGCACGAGCAGCGCGACCTGGAGCGCTACATGCGCGAGGCGGTCAAGGTCAGCAACGATTCGCCGGTGCTGCTGGACCGATTCTTGAACGATGCCATCGAGTGCGACGTGGACTGCGTGCGCGACGCCACCGGGCAAACCTACATTGGCGGTGTCATGGAACACATTGAACAGGCCGGCGTGCACAGTGGCGACTCAGCCTGCTCGCTGCCGCCCTACAGCCTGTCTGCCGAAACAGTGCGAGAGATCAAGCGCCAGACCGCCGCCATGGCCCATGGCCTGAACGTGGTAGGTCTGATGAACGTGCAGTTTGCCATTCAGCACCTGGACGGCAAGGATGTGATTTTTGTCCTTGAAGTCAACCCGCGGGCCTCGCGCACCGTGCCTTTTGTCTCCAAGGCCACGGGCGTGCAACTGGCCAAGGTGGCGGCACGCTGCATGGTTGGTCAGACGCTGGCCTCGCAGGGCATCAGTGGCGAGGTGGATCCGCCTTATTTCAGCATCAAGGAAGCCGTGTTCCCGTTCGTCAAGTTCCCGGGTGTGGACACCATTCTGGGGCCCGAGATGAAGTCCACCGGTGAGGTCATGGGCGTCGGAAAGACCTTCGGCGAAGCCTTCGTCAAGTCGCAAATGGGCGCGGGCAGCAAGTTGCCACGGCCTTTCATGGCCAACGGCGAGCCTTCCGGCAAAGTGTTTTTGTCGGTCAAGAACAATGACAAGCTGCGGGCTATCGACGTTGCCAAGTCGCTGGTGGCGATGAATTTCAGCGTGGTGGCGACCAAGGGAACGGCTGCTGCCATCAATGCCGCCGGTGTGCCCTGTGGCGTCGTCAACAAGGTCACCGAAGGGCGTCCGCACATTGTTGACATGCTGAAAAACAACGAGATTGTGCTGGTCATCAACACGGTCGAAGAGCGTCGCAACGCGATTGCCGATTCGCGCCAGATCCGCACCTCGGCGCTGTTGGCCCAGGTCACCACGTTCACCACCATTGCCGGCGCAGAGGCGGCGGTGGAGGGCATGCGCTACATGGATGCGCTCGATGTGATTTCTGTGCAGGAGATGCATGCGCAATTGAACGCAGGGTAAACCTTTGCCTGTCAGCCGCATATTCGCGGCATAATTCAATCCATACCGCCGGACGGCAACGTTCGGCGGTTTCATTTTGTGACCTTTCATTTTCACGGAGCTTGACGTGGCGACCCTTCCCCTTACCAAACGTGGTGCTGACAAACTCAAAGCCGAGTTGCATCAACTCAAGGCATTTGAGCGCCCAGCGGTCATCAACGCCATCGCCGAGGCGCGCGCGCAGGGTGATCTGAGCGAAAACGCCGAATACGAATCGGCCAAGGACAAACAGGGTTTTGTCGAAGGACGCATCAAGGAAATCGAAGGCAAGCTTTCGGCGGCGCAAATCATCGACCCGACCGAGCTCCATGCCGATGGCCGAGTGGTTTTTGGTGCCACCGTGGAGCTCGAAGACGAAGAATCCGGCCAAAAAGTCACTTACCAGATCGTCGGCGAAGACGAGGCGGACCTCAAACTTGGTCTGATCAACATTAACAGCCCGATTGCACGCGCCCTGATCGGCAAGCTTGAAGGCGACACGGCTGAGGTGCAGGCGCCCGGTGGCTTGCGCCACTACGAAGTGGTGGCGGTCAGCTATATCTGATCGGAATGGCTGCGCGTTTTCAGGCTTTGGCACCCTGGCTGGCCGCCTTGTGGTGGGGCAGTCTGACCACCTTGGGCGCAGTGGTCGTGCCTTTGCTGTTTGTGCATTTGCCCAGCCCGGCATTGGCGGGTGGCATGGCGGCCAAATTGTTCACCGCGCAAACCTGGCTCGGTACCGGCTGTGGCCTGTTCTTGCTGTTGCTGAGCCGGTCGAGCCAGGGGCAGCCCACGACCGGACGCTTGCAGTCCGCCATGATGTTCATCATGCTTGGGGTGTTGCTGGCGCTACTGTCGGAATTTGCGGTTGCCCCCAGAATTGTGAGCCGGGATAATTTACGTCTTTGGCACAGTGTTGGCAGCGCGATGTTTGCGCTGCAATGGCTGTGCGCCGGGGTGACGTTCTGGAAGATGACCCGGACGCAGGGCTAGGGGCAACTTATCAGCCCTGGCTGCGTTTCTTGATGCTGACCTGCTTGGGCTTGGAGCGTTTCACCTGGCCGCCTGAGGTCAGGCGCTGGTTGCCCAGCACGCGCAGGGTTTTGACTTCAGGACGCTGGCCGCCGCGGGTGCTGTACTTGAGCACTTTGACATCGCGCGGGCCGGGCTTGCGGTCTTCGTCAGCGGTTTTTTCGCGCTCGGGCAGCGGCCGCCACAGCACCAGCAGTTTGCCAATGTGCTGGATTGGGGCGGCGTTCAGTTCGTCGGCCAGGGTTTGAAACATGGCTTCGCGAGCGGCACGATCGTCAGAAAAAACGCGTACCTTGATCAGGCCATGGGCCTTGAGCGCGGCGTCGGCTTCTTTTTTGACGGCAGCGGTCAAGCCATCGCCACCGACCATGACCACGGGGTCGAGGTGGTGGGCTTCGGCGCGATGAACTTTGCGTTCGGCAGGGGTCAGTTGAATTTGAGACATAACAGTATTATCGGTGAGAACTATGAAATCAGCAGTTAAAAGCAGCAAGGTCAACCGGGCCTGGCTCAATGACCATGTCAATGACACCTACGTCAAGCTCGCCAAAAAGGACGGCTACCGGGCGCGGGCAGCCTACAAGCTGCAGGAAATTGACGACACCCTGCACCTGATCAAGCCGGGCCAGTTGGTGGTGGACCTGGGTTCGGCCCCGGGGGCCTGGAGCCAGTATGTACGGCGCAAGCTGTCGCCCAAATCAGCCACCGGTGGCGGCGCGGCCGCGGGCGAGCTCAATGGTCGCATCATTGCGCTTGACTTGTTGCCGATGGAGGCGATTGAAGGCGTGCTGTTCATCCAGGGTGATATACGCGAGGATGCCGTGTTGGCGCAATTGGCAGAGCACATGCAGGGCCAACTGGCCGATGTGGTGATTTCCGACATGGCGCCCAATTTGTCGGGCATCAGCTCGGCGGACGCGGCGCGCATTGAGCATTTGATTGAACTGGCGCTGGAATTTGCGCAAGACCACCTCAAACCCGAAGGGGCGCTGGTGGCCAAGGTGTTTCATGGCGGCAGTTACGACACGCTGTACCAGCGCTTTCGGGACACCTTCGTCACGGTCAAGCGCATCAAGCCTAAAGCCTCGCGCGACAAGTCTGCGGAGACCTTTTTGATCGGTCTGACTTTGAAAAACCCCTGAATTCCTTGTTGTCGCTGTGGCTGCTGCTGATGGGACTTGCCAAAGGGCAGGCTGAACAGCCTAGAATTGAGCCACTTTTTATGGCATTTGATCGAATGTATTTCTACTGGAGTTTTGCTTGAACAATCCATGGTTTTCAAAAATTGCGGTCTGGATGGTCATTGCGATGGTGTTGTTCACCGTCTTCAAACAATTTGACACGCGTCCGGCGGCCGGGGCTGGCTATCTGGGTTATTCCGACTTTCTGGAAGAAGTTCGCGGCAACCGGATCAAAAGCGCCGTTATCCAGGAAGGCCAAAGCGGTACCGAAATCATTGCGGTCACCGTTGATGACCGCAAGGTCCGCACCACCGCCACTTACCTTGATCGCGGGCTGGTCGGGGATCTGATTGCCAACGACGTCAAATTCGACGTGCGTCCGCGCGAAGAAAGCTCCCTCCTGATGACCCTGCTGGTCAGCTGGGGCCCGATGCTGCTGCTGATTGGTGTCTGGGTGTACTTCATGCGCCAGATGCAGGGCGGCGGCAAGGGCGGTGCCTTCAGTTTTGGCAAGAGCAAGGCGCGCCTGCTTGATGAAAACACCAACACCGTGACCTTTGCCGATGTGGCAGGCTGCGACGAAGCCAAGGAAGAAGTCAAGGAAGTGGTGGACTTCCTGAAAGATCCCGCCAAATTCCAGAAGCTCGGTGGCCGGATCCCACGTGGTTTGCTGCTGGTCGGCCCGCCGGGTACCGGCAAGACCTTGCTGGCCAAGAGCATTGCCGGCGAGGCCAAGGTGCCGTTTTTCAGCATCTCGGGTTCGGACTTTGTGGAAATGTTTGTCGGTGTTGGCGCCTCGCGGGTGCGTGACATGTTTGACAACGCCAAGAAAAACGCGCCCTGCATCATCTTCATCGATGAAATTGACGCGGTCGGCCGCCAGCGCGGTGCCGGTTTGGGCGGAGGCAATGACGAGCGCGAGCAAACCCTCAACCAGATGCTGGTCGAGATGGACGGTTTCGAGACCAATGTTGGCGTGATCGTGGTGGCTGCTACCAACCGTCCTGACATCCTGGATGCGGCCCTGTTGCGTCCGGGTCGTTTTGACCGCCAGGTCTATGTGACGCTGCCCGACATCCGTGGCCGCGAGCAGATTTTGAACGTGCACATGCGCAAGGTGCCCTTGAGCCCGGACGTCAACGCCGCCGTGATTGCCCGTGGCACACCCGGCATGTCGGGTGCCGACCTGGCCAACCTGTGCAACGAAGCAGCCCTGATGGCAGCGCGGCGCAATGCCCGCACCGTGGAGATGCAGGACTTCGAGAAAGCCAAGGACAAGATTTTGATGGGACCGGAACGCAAGAGCATGGTCATGCCCGAGAGCGAGCGGCGCAACACGGCTTACCACGAGTCGGGCCATGCCCTGATCGGCAAGCTGCTGCCCAAGTGCGACCCGGTGCACAAAGTCACCATCATTCCGCGCGGCCGCGCGCTGGGTGTCACCATGAGCTTGCCGGCACAGGACCGCTACAGCTACGACAAGGAGTACATGCTGAACCAGATCAGCATGCTGTTTGGTGGCCGCATTGCCGAAGAAGTGTTCATGAACCAGATGACCACCGGTGCCAGCAACGACTTCGAACGTGCCACCCACATCGCCCGCGACATGGTCATGCGCTACGGCATGACGGCAGCGCTCGGGCCGATGGTCTATGCCGAGAACGAGGGCGAAGTCTTCCTTGGCCGCTCTGTCACCAAGACCACCAACATGAGCGAAGAAACCATGCAGAAGGTCGACGCCGAAGTGCGGCGCATCATCGACGAACAATACGCCCTGGCGCGCCGCCTGATCGAAGAACACAGTGAACACATGCACGCCATGGCGAAGGCCTTGCTGGAGTGGGAAACCATCGACAGCGACCAGCTGGACGACATCATGGCCGGCAAGCCACCCCGGCCGCCCAAGGACTGGTCGCCACGCATGCCAGCCTCAAACTCGGATACCGGCAGCGGCGGCACACCCGCCGTCAATCCGGATGCAGCCCCTCACGCGGCCTGAGCGGAAAACACCAACAACGGGGCTGCGGCCCCGTTTTTTTTGACCCATCAACGATCCAACAAGGATGTGACCATGTATTGGCAGACCAGCCGCTATCAAATTGACCTGACACGACCCCAAGTCATGGGCATTGTCAACGTCACGCCCGACTCGTTCTCGGACGGTGGCCAGCATGACGCCACGCTGGCGGCACTGAAACACTGCGAGCAACTGATCCGTGACGGTGCCGACATTCTGGACATTGGCGGCGAATCCACCCGACCCGGGGCGCCGCCGGTCAGCCTCGAAGACGAACTGGCCCGTGTCATCCCGGTGCTGCGCGAGGCGACACAATGGGGTGTTCCGGTCTCGGTGGACACCTACAAACCACGGGTCATGCAGGCCGTGCTGGACCTCGGCGCCGACATCATCAACGATATCTGGGCCCTGCGCTGGCAGGAAGGCGGGGCGGGGAGTCTGGATGGCACAGCGGTCGTGGCGGCGCACCCCAACTGCGGTGTCTGTCTGATGCACATGCACCGCGAACCCCAGACCATGCAAGTCGCGCCCATGCAAGGCGATGTGCTGCCGCAGGTGCGAGACTTCCTGGTGCAATCGGCGCAAGACCTCCACGCACAGGGTGTGGACAAGGCCAGAATCATGCTGGACCCCGGCATTGGCTTTGGCAAGACGGTGGCCCAAAATTTTGCCTTGCTGGCACGCCAGGCCGAGTTGCTGCAAGCGGGTTACCCGGTGCTGGCGGGCTGGTCGCGCAAGTCGTCACTGGCGGGCATGGTGCCGCACCGTCATCCCGATGCCAGCCTGTCGGCCACCGAACGTCTGGCGCCCAGCCTGGCAGCGGCGCTGCTGGCCGCCGAGCGTGGCGCTACGGTGCTCAGGGTGCATGACGTCAAGGAAACCGTGCAAGTTTTGCGGGTGCTGGAGGCGATAAGATAGCCGCTGTTTGAATTTTGAATCAGGTGAAGGCATAACAATGACAAGGCAATATTTTGGTACCGACGGCATTCGCGGTACCGTCGGACAAGCGCCCATCACGGCAGACTTCACGCTCAAGCTGGCCCATGCTGTCGGCCGTGTGCTCAAGCGCCATGAGGCCAAACCCACGGTGCTGATTGGCAAGGACACCCGTATTTCGGGCTACATGCTGGAAAGCGCGCTGGAGAGTGGCTTCAACTCGGCCGGTGTCGATGTGGTGCTGCTCGGCCCGCTGCCGACGCCGGGGGTGGCTTACCTGACACGGGCGCAACGCGCCTCGCTGGGCGTGGTCATCAGCGCCAGCCACAATCCGTTTGAAGACAATGGCATCAAGTTTTTCAGCGCGCAGGGCACCAAGTTGCCCGATGCCTGGGAGCGTGACGTGGAAGCCACGCTGCGCCAGGACCCGGTCTGGGCGGATTCCGCCAACCTGGGCAAATCACGACGCCTGGACGACGCTGCCGGTCGCTACATCGAATTTTGCAAAAGCACCTTTGCCAACAACCTGACGCTCAGGGGTTTGCGCATCGTGGTCGATGCGGCCAATGGCGCCGCTTACCAGATTGCCCCCAAGGTGTTTCATGAACTGGGTGCCGAGGTGATCGCCATCGGTTGTTCACCGGATGGCCTGAACATCAACAAGGGCTTTGGTGCCACCCACCCCGAGGCGCTGATCGCAGCCGTCAAGGCGCACCGGGCCGACGTCGGCATTGCGCTGGACGGCGATGCCGACCGCTTGCAGATGGTCGATGCCCACGGTCGCTTGTTCAATGGCGATGAAGTGCTTTACCTGATGGTTGATGACCGGCTGCGCCGCGGCGAAGCGGTGCCCGGTGTGGTGGGCACGCTCATGACCAACATGGCGGTGGAGCTGGCTCTGCAGGCGCGCGGCGTGCCCCTGGTGCGTGCCAAGGTGGGTGACCGTTACGTGCTCGAAGAACTGGAAAAAAACAAGTGGCTGCTTGGCGGCGAGGGCTCGGGCCACCTGCTGGCGCTGGACCAGCACACCACCGGCGACGGGTTGATTTCTGCCTTGCAGGTACTGCAAACCAGTGTGCGCAGCGGCAAACCGCTGGCCGAGTTGCTCAGCGGTGTCACGCTGTTTCCGCAAACGCTCATCAATATCCGGCTCAAACCCGGGCAGGACTGGCAAAACAGCGCCATGCTGGAATCCGAAACGCGTGCCGTGGAAGCCGAGCTGGGCCAGAACGGCCGGGTGCTGATTCGCGCCAGCGGCACCGAACCGCTGGTGCGGGTCATGGTCGAGGCACGTGACCCGGCCCAGGCCAAAGCCTGTGCCCAGCGCATTGCCAACACCATCAGCGTTTGAGGGGCCCATGACAAACACACCTTCGTTGACGCTGTGCCAGGCCGATTACGCCCACCCGCAGCACATGCAGGCCCTGCTGGACTTGCTGGACGGCTATGCCCGCGACCCCATGGGCGGGGCTGAGCCCCTGTCTGATTTTGCCAAGGCCAACCTGCCCCAAGCGCTGGCGGCCCGGCCATTTATGTTCAGTGTGCTGGCTTTTGACGAGGCATCGGATGGCCTGCCGGTGGGCCTGATCAACTGCGTCGAGGGCTTTTCCACCTTTGCCTGCCAGCCGCTGGTCAACGTGCATGACGTGGTGGTGGTGGCGTCGCACCGGGGGCAGGGTGTGGCTGAGCAGATGCTGGGGCTGGTTGAGCAACTGGCGCGTGCGCGCGGTGCCTGCAAGCTCACCCTTGAAGTGCTGGAAGGCAATGCGCCCGCCCAAAAGTTGTACCGGCGGCTGGGCTTTGACAACTACCAGCTCGACCCGGCCATGGGTCAGGCGCAGTTCATGCATAAGTGGCTTTGATTTTTTTGATCCTGCTGCCCCATGAACTGGCTCAAAAAACTCCCCGGTTACCAGCGCACTCCTTACGGTTTTGAGTTGCGTTTGCTGCGCATGATGCCGCGCGTGCTGCTGCTGGGCACGCTGTTGCCCTTGCTGTTGTCGGGGCTGGCGCGGCTGTTTTACACCCAGGGCACGGCGGCCGAGGTTGAGCGCCATATTCAGTTGTTCGATTTCGGCATGATTGGCCTGGCTGTGCTGATCTGGACGGCCGTGGTGACGGTGTCCTTTGGCTGCGTGATCGTCTGGTTGATGAAGGGGCCTGCCTACGTGGCCGATGGTTTCGACGTCTCCCACAGCGACCAGCCCAAGCTCGACTGACCCGGAACTCACCCTGATGCACACTTTTCTCTGGCACGACTACGAAACCTTCGGGGCCAACACCCGGCAGACGCGACCGGCGCAGTTTGCCGCCATTCGCACCGACGCAGACCTCAATCCGATCGGTGCGCCGGTCATGCTGTACTGCCAGCCCGCCAACGATTTCCTGCCGGAGCCGCAAGCCTGCCTGATCACCGGCATCACACCCCAGGAGTGCCTGGAAAAAGGCCTGCCCGAATACCAGTTTGCCGCGCAGATCGAGCAGCTCTTCAGCGAACCTGGCACCGTGGGTGTTGGCTACAACACCATCCGGTTTGACGACGAGATCACGCGTTTCATGCTCTGGCGCAACCTGATCGACCCCTATGCGCGCGAGTGGCAGAACGACTGCGGCCGCTGGGACCTGCTCGACGTGGTGCGTACCGCCTATGCGCTGCGCCCGGACGGCATCCAGTGGCCTGTCAAAGCCGACGGCAAGCCCAGCTTCAAATTGACCGATCTGAGCGCTGCCAACGGCTTGCTGCACACCGCTGCGCACGATGCCCTGAGCGACGTGCAGGCCACCATCGCTCTGGCGCGGCTCATCAAGACGGCGCAGCCCAAGCTGTTTGATTTCTGTTTCGGGCTGCACAAGAAAGACCGGGTCATGGCCGAGCTGGGTTTGCCCACCAGCCTGACCCATGCCAAACCCTTTTTGCATATTTCAGGCATGTTTGCCCCCGAGCGCGGCTGTGTCGCACTGATGTGGCCGCTGGCCATGCACCCGGCCAATAAAAATGAGCTGCTGGCCTGGGACCTGGCCTTTGATCCGGCCGAGCTGGCAACTTTGAATGCCGAGCAGATCCGCCTGCGCCTGTTTAGCAAATCCGTAGATCTGCCCGAAGGCATGCGCCGCCTGCCGGTCAAGTCGGTGCACCTCAACAAGTCGCCGATGGTCATGAGCAACCTCAAGGTGCTGAGCCCGGCCATGACTGAGCGCTGGGGCATCGACCTGGCGGCCCAGCTACAGCATGCGGCTGCCGCCCGTGATTTGCCCGACATGAGCGCCATCTGGGCGCAGGTGTTTGCCAGGCCAGAGGCGGCACCGGTGGATGTTGACGAAGACCTGTACGGCGGTTTTGTCGGCAATGCCGATCGCCGCCGCCTCAACGACCTGCGTCGCTGCAGCCCGACCGAGCTGGCCACCGCGCGGCCAGCTTTTGAGGACGCGCGTTTGTCCGAATTGCTGTGGCGCTACCGGGCGCGTAATTTCCCGCAGAGCCTCAGTACGGAAGAAGCCCAGGCCTGGGAAGCCCATCGCGCGGCACGCCTGTTTGACGGTGAGGGTGGCGCGCTGACGCTCGACGCCCTGTTTGAGGAACTCGACAAGCTGGCCGACAACGCCAGCGAGCGCGACGAAGCCATCCTCGGCGCGCTGTACGACTACGCCTCCGAGATTGCACCGCAGCGCGCATAGGCTGGCGCCACCGTAAGCAAACCGTTGTGATGACCCCGCAAGACTTTATCGCCAAATGGGGCCCCGGTGGTTCCGGATTTGACCTCAACGAACGCCAGGGTGCGCAAGCGCACTTCATCGACCTGTGCCAGTTGCTGGGCGTGCCCACGCCGGGCAGCGCGGGCGACTATATGATTTGCCTGTCAGGTTCAGATCCCAAGTGCTTGCCGAGGCAAGGTCGATATGAATCAAGAACGGAGATCGTTACTGCAAGCGTAGCGCGGCAGTCCATGTAGTCGAAAGTCATGGATTGCTTCACTGCGTTCGCAATGACGCTGCATTTTCATTCGTTAATTCGTAGCGGGAAAAGTCCGGATCGCGGTTTTGGGCCGGAACGCCTTGCACACCGCCTCATCGGTTTCCAGATACGGCCCGCCGATCAGGTCGATGCAGTAGGGCACGGCGGCAAAGATGCCGGGCACCACGGATTTGCCGTCGGCGTCGCGCAGGCCTTCCAGCGTTTCGGCGATGGACTTGGGCTGGCCCGGCAGGTTGATGATGAGGGTCTGCTGGCGGATCACCGCCACCTGGCGCGACAGAATGGCGGTGGGCACAAAGTTCAGGCTGATCTGGCGCATCTGTTCACCAAAACCGGGCATTTCCTTGTGCGCCACTGCCAGCGTGGCCTCGGGCGTGACGTCGCGCAGGGCCGGGCCGGTGCCGCCGGTGGTGAGCACCAGCGCACAGCCCGCGTCCACCAGCTCAATCAGCGCCGCTTGAATAGCGGCTTGTTCGTCAGGGATCAGGCGCGGCTCGAACTGCAGCGGATTCTTCAGGGCACGGCCCAGCCAGTCTTGCAGCGCGGGCAGGCCCTTGTCGACATAAATGCCTGTGGATGCGCGGTCGCTGACCGACACGATACCGATCTTGACGGGCGGGTAGGGGTTGGCAACGGGCGTGTTCATGAGGCTTCTTTGGCGGGACTGAATGGGATAGCTCCGTCGTCGTTGGGCGGGATGGCGCCGAGCTGCGCGCGTACCAGCTGAAAGATTTCACGGTAGGCACGGCCATGGCGCGGCAGGGCGCCGGGTTTGGATGGCGTGGCGTCCTTGCGCGCCTGACGAATCAGGGCGCGCAGTTCCTGGCTGTCACAGCCGGGGTACTGGGTGATCCATTGGGCGGCAGCGTCGTCTTCGGCAATCAGCCGGTCACGCCAGATTTCGGCCTGGTGCAGCAACAGGTTGTCGGCAGCCGAGCCGTTGGCTTGCACGTCAAGCGCCTGTTTGACGGCTTCGAGCACCTCGGGTTCCAGCTTGCGCATGAGCTTGCCGATGAACTGCATCTGGCGGCGTTTGCCCTCGAAGTTGGTGATGCGTTTGGCGTCGGCAATGGCGTCCTTGAACTTGTCGGACAGGTCCAGGCGCGCCAGCAGATCGGCGCGCAGGTCGAGCAGGTCGGCGCCCAGCTTTTGCAGCTCGGTGCTTTCGCGTTTGAGGTCGGTGCGGCTTTGGTCGTCGGTGCCCTTGAGCTCGGCTTTGAGCTCCAGGTCGCGTTCGCTGCCCTCGGCGACGAACTCACCACGCACGAAATAGCCTTTTTTGAGTTTTCTTGACATAGACAAGTATCATAGCCGCGCTATGAACAAATCCAACACGCCCCAGCGCGCCGCCAAGTCAGGCCGCGCAGCCTCTCCCTCTTCCGTCAAAGGCGCCGATGTCCCGGCCGATGGCTTCAGTTACAGCCGCACTTTTTTTGAAGGCCTGGTGGATTCGGCCATTGCCCATGCCAAAAAACTGGGCGCCACCGATGCCGCTGCGCATGCGTCAGAGGGCTGCGGCCTGAGCGTGTCGGCGCGCTTGGGCGAGCTGGAAAACGTGGAGCGCAACCGCGACAAATCGCTCAGCATTTCGGTGCACCTGGGCCAGCGCCGTGGCAATGCCAGCACGTCCGATTTTTCCCAGGCTGCCATTGAGCAGACGGTACAGGCCGCGTTTGACATTGCCCGTTTCACTGCCGAAGACCCGTTTGCCGCCTTGCCGGACGAGGCTGATATTGCCCGACCGCAGGAGCAACGTACCGATCTGGAGCTGTTTTTCCCCTGGGCCATCACCAGCGAGCAGGCGGCGCACATTGCGCTGCAGGCCGAAGCGGCCGCGTTTGCCGTGGACAAGCGCATCGCCAACAGTGAGGGCGCCGGGGTGTCGGCCCAGCAGTCGCACTTTTTCAGTGCCCACACGCATGGTTTTCGCGGTGGTTATGCCAGCTCGCGGCATTCCCTGTCGGTGTCACCGATTGCCGGCAAGGGCAAGGACATGCAGCGCGATGCCTGGTACAGCTCGCAACGGGACGCCCTGGAGCTGGCATCACCCGAGGCTGTGGGGCGTTATGCCGCCGAGCGGGCCTTGAGCCGCCTGCGTGCCCGCAAGATTGCCACCACCGAATGCCCTGTGCTGTTCGAGTCGCCGCTGGCTGCTGGCCTGCTGGGCAGCTTTGTGCAAGCCATCAGCGGCGGTGCCTTGTACCGCAACAGCAGTTTTTTGCTTGACAGCCTGGGCAAGCCGGTGTTTCCCAAGCACATTGACATTCTGGAAGACCCGTTCATCAAGCGCGGCAAGGGCAGCTCGCCGTTTGACGACGAAGGCGTGCGTGTGCAGCCGCGCAGCGTGGTTGAGGCGGGCAAGGTGCAGGGCTACTTTCTGGGCAGCTACTCGGCGCGCAAACTGGGCATGAAAACCACCGGTAATGCCGGTGGCTCGCACAACCTGACGCTCACCTCGCGCCTGACCCGTGCCGGCGATGACCTCGACGCCATGCTGCAGCGTCTGGGCACCGGCCTGTTTGTCACCGAGCTCATGGGCAGCGGCGTCAACTACGTGACCGGCGACTATTCGCGCGGCGCCAGCGGCTTCTGGGTGGAAAACGGCCGCATTGTGTATCCGGTGCACGAGATCACCATTGCCGGCAACATGAAATCCATGCTCAAGGGGATCGTGGCGGTGGGTGCCGACGCCTACAACTACGGCGCCAAAACCGTGGGCTCAATCCTCATCAACAAGATGAAAGTGGCGGGGAGCTGATTTGCTTGCTAACCCGCGAGGCAGGCCGTCTGGGCGGCTTCCTCATACTGGGGTACCAGAAATCGTCAGCCCCCCGGAGGGCCCACCTGGCTAGGCGCACTGACCTGGGTTCGATGGTCTTAATGCCCCAGGATTTTTGACAAAAAGTCCTTGCTGCGCTCGCTCTGCGGATTGTTGAAGAAGTCGTGCGGGTTGTTCTGCTCGACGATCTGGCCCTGGTCCATAAAGATCACGCGGTCGGCCACGGCTTTGGCAAAACCCATTTCGTGGGTGATGCACAGCATGGTAATGCCTTCGTCAGCCATGGCAATCATCACGTCCAGCACTTCCTTGATCATCTCGGGGTCGAGCGCACTGGTGGGCTCGTCAAACAGCATGATCTTCGGTTTGAGGCACAGCGCACGGGCAATCGCCACGCGCTGCTGCTGGCCACCCGAGAGCTGTAGCGGGTACTTGTTGGCCTGCTCGGCAATGCGCACCCGGTTGAGTTGCACCATGGCTTTTTCTTCAGCCTCTTTTTTGGGCAGCTTGCCGACCCACATTGGCGACAGCGTCAGGTTTTCCAGCACGGTCAGGTGCGGAAACAGGTTGAACTGCTGGAACACCATGCCGACCTCCTTCCGCACGCGGTCGATCGCCTTGACGTCGTCGCTGAGTTCGGTGCCGTCTACGATCAGCAGACCTTGCTGGTGCTCTTCGAGCCGGTTGATGCAGCGGATCAGCGTCGATTTGCCCGAGCCTGATGGCCCGCAAATGACGATGCGCTCACCTTTGGCGACCGTCAGGTCAATGTCACGCAGCACATGAAAGTTGTTGCCATACCATTTGTTGACTTTGTCAAAGATGATGATGGGGGAGGGGGAAGTTTCTACCATGATAGTGCTCGATTGAATTGCTTTGATTGGCCGAGGACAGAGCAAATTTGCTGCGCAAATTCTGGTTTTTCCCGCAAGTTATCGAAGTTTGCTCTTGTTGACCTGCTTTTCGACCCAGTGGCTGTAGCGCGACATGGAGAAGCAGAACACAAAGTAGATCAGCGCAATGAAGATGTAGCCTTCAATGGTGAAGGGCCGCCAGTTGGCATCCGAGTTGAGCGCCAGGCTCATGGCGCCAGTCAATTCGTACAGGCTCACGATGGTTACCAGCGAGGTGTCCTTGAAGGTGGAGATGAAATTGTTCATGATGCCCGGTACCACCATGGCCAAGGCTTGCGGCAAAACGATCTTGCGCTGGGTTTGCCAGTACGACAGCCCCAGCGTGGCGGCAGCCTCGACCTGACCACTGGGGACGGCCTGCAAACCGCCGCGGATCACCTCGGCCGAGTAGGCGGCGGCAAACAGCGTGATGCCCACCAGCACCCGGACCAGCACATCAATCTTGACGCCCGGCGGCATGAACAGCGGAAACATGAACGACGCCATGAACAGCACCGAAATCAAGGGTACGCCACGGATCAGCTCCACATAAATGGTGCAAAAGCTGCGAATGGCGGGTAGGTTGGAACGTCGCCCCAGTGCCACCAGCAACGCGATCGGAAACGACAGCACCAGTGACAGCGAGGCCAGCAAAATGGTCAGCGGCAGGCCGCCCCAGCGGTCGGTTTCGACCCGGCTCAAACCGAGCGTGTTGCCATACATGAGGGTAAAAAATACCGCCAGTACGACCAGCCATAACAGCGGCAGCCAGACCCGCCAGAACATGCGCATGCAGCTGGCCACCAGCAGGCCGGTGAGCAGCAGGGTGGCCACCAGTGGCCGCCATTGTTCTTCGAACGGGTAGCGGCCAAAAATGATGATGCGGTATTTCTCGGTGATCACGCCCCAGCAGGCGCCGACCCTATCGACCCGGCAGGCGTCATAGTCAGCCACCCAGACGGCCTTGATGATGGCCCAGTTCAGAATCTGGGGGACCAGCCACAACAGCACACCGCCAATGAGAAGGGTGGCCAGCGAGGTTTTCCAGTCGGCCAGCAAATTGGTCTTGACCCAGGCCAGCGGACCTTCGGTATTGACCGGTGCCGGACGTGGCGCAATGGGTTGAAAAGTAGTGGTGTTCATGCTGTCTTCGTTTTCAACGTTCCTTGATCGCGGCGCGGCTGTTGTACCAGTTCATCAACAGGGACGTGCCCAGCGAGGTGATCAGGTAGACCAGCATCACCAGCGCAATGCACTCCACCGCGCGACCGGTCTGGTTGAGCGCGGTGTTGGCAATCGACACCACATCGGGGTAGCCGATGGCCACTGCCAGCGACGAGTTTTTGGTCAAGTTCAAATACTGGTTGGTCAATGGCGGGATGATCACGCGCAGTGCTTGCGGCAGCATCACCAGGCGCATTTCCTGGTGGCGGTTCAAACCCAGGGCCGAGGCAGCTTCACTCTGTCCGCGCGCCACCGAGGCAATGCCGCCACGTACTACTTCGGCAATGAACGATGCCGTATAGAGCGTCAGGCCCATCAGTACCGCCAGGAATTCGGGTGTCAGGGCACCGCCGTTCTCAATCGAAAAATCGCCTTTGAAGGGGCGATTGAATTCAGTCGGTGCACCGCCGAGAGACCAGCCCGTCACGCTGGCCAGCAGCACAATCAGCAGGGGCAGGACGACCATGCTGCGCGGCTGACCCGTGGCTTCAAACTGCCTGACGGCCCAGCGACGGTAGACCCAACCCAGTAGCAAGCCGGGCAGCAGACCATAAGCCGCCCAAAGTTGCCCGGTGCCCCAGACCGGAATCGGGTAGTTCAAGCCACCTTTGCTCAGGAACAGGGGACCCAGTGTCCAGGCATCAGCCGAGGTGGGCAAGACCTCGGTCAGGATCACATACCACATCAGCAGTTGCAGCAGCACCGGGATGTTGCGGAAGCACTCAACATAACACAGGCACAGCCCGCGCACCAGCGCGTTGCGCGAGAAACGGCCGACACCGAGCAAAGTACCCAGCACGGTGGCCAGAATAATGCCCAGCACCGCTACGCGCAGCGTGTTGCTGACACCAACCAGGAAGGCTTCCCAATAAGGCCGGGAAGAATCGAATGGGTACAGGCTTTCGCCAATGTCAAAACCGGCAGTTTGACTTAAAAAGTCAAAGCCGCTCTGGATACCGCGCACCCGCATGTTGACCAGCGTGTTGTGCGCCAGGAACCAGACCACACCAGCGATGACCGCCATGGCGAGTACCTGGTAAATCAGGCCCCGGAAGGCCTGACTGCGCCAGGACCAGTTATTTTTTTTGGGCGGTATTTTGGGGGTCATTGTGCTTGGGTGCCATGGGGCGGCTGGATAAGACACACGGTTTGCAGCGCTTGCGATGTTTCAAAAAAAAGCGCCGCATGAATCGCTGGTGGCGACATCAGGCGGCGCTTGGTGCGTTATGCGCCTCGATTAACGAACCGGGTAGGCGTACATCAGGCCGCCCTTGTTCCATTGGTTGTTGAGAGCGCGAGGCAGTCCCAGAGGTGAGTTGGGGCCGACGTTGCGCTCAAAAATTTCACCGTAATTGCCGGTGGTCTTGATGGTGCGAGCCATCCATTCCTTGTCCAGTCCCAGCAGCTTGCCGGTGTCTTCCGAAACGCCCAGGATGCGTTGCACCACGGGGTCTTTGCTGGTGGCCTTGAGAGCGTCCACATTGGCCTGGGTAATGCCGTATTCTTCGGACTCCAGCAGACCGTAGATGGTCCACTTGACAATTGCAAACCACTCGTCGTCACCGCGACGCACCATGGGCCCGAGCGGTTCTTTGGAGATCAGATCAGGCAGGATGATGTGCTCTTTCGGATCTTTGGCGACTTTGCTGCGGGTGGAGGACAAGCCCGATGCATCCGTGGTGTAGGCAATGCAACGACCCGTGAAATAAGCGTTTTCAGCGGCTTCGAGTTTCTCAAAAACGACGGGTTTGATGTTCAGGTCGTTGGCTTTGGAGTAGTCGGTCAGGTTTTTCTCGGTCGTGGTGCCGGACTGTACACATACGGTTTGGCCCTTGAGCTGTTTGGCGCTCTTGATCTTGCTCTTGGTCGGCACCATGAAACCCTGACCGTCATAGTAGGTTACTGCCGTGAGGTTCAAGCCCAAGGACGCATCACGCGTCAGAGTGAAAGTGGTGTTACGCGACAGCACGTCGACTTCGCCCGATTGCAGAGCCGTAAAGCGTTGTTGTGCATTGAGGGGCACATATTTGACTTTTTCAGCGTCACCCAGGGTGGCTGCGGCGATAGCTCGGCAGACATCCACGTCGAGCCCGCTCCACTTGCCGGAGGAGTCGGCGGCGCTGAAACCTGCCAAACCGGTATTGACACCGCAAACCACCTGACCACGGGCCTTGATGCCGTCCAGGGTTTTGCCTGCGTGAGCCGGAATAGCGGCCAGAGTGCCCAGGACGGCAGCAACGACTGCCAGGCTTTTAAGATTGCTGTTGTGCATAAATTGACTCCAGTTAAAAATAAAAACGCGTGATGTTGATCCAATGAGAACATTAATCAACAGGATTTGCACTTTAGCAGTGCATCAATCGCCTCTGCATCCGGGTTTACGCTTGAGATTCATGTAATACATTCATAATCTGATTCATTCAACCAAAACAAAAGCATCACTGCAAAGTCCTAGCAGTAAACATGCCATGGAAGGAAGGCGCGGGATGTCAAATTTAAAAGTAGACGCACTTGGCAAGCCCCTGACGGGATGGCGTTTGCAGATTTACACCATTATTTTCGAAGCCGATACGCGTGCAGGTCGTCGATTTGATCAAGTTCTGATTGCCGTCATCCTGTTCAGCGTGGCGGTGGTGGTGGCTGACAGCGTAGGCCACATCAATGATCGCTTTCATGACTGGCTGGTGCTGGCAGAGTGGTTTTTTACGCTGTTGTTCACCCTGGAGTACGCAGCGCGCCTGATCTGCGTTCGACATCCCTGGCGTTATGTTCTGAGCTTTTACGGCGTGGTTGACCTGCTGGCGGTATTACCCACTTATCTGGCACTGCTGGTACCCGAAGTTGGGGTGCTGATTGACGTGCGTGTCCTGCGTCTGCTCAGGGTGTTTCGGGTATTCAAACTGACAGCTTATGTTTCTGAATACCAGGTGCTTGGTCAGGCTTTGCGCGCCAGCCAGCGCAAAATCATGGTGTTTTTGGTCGCAGTGTTGATGATCGTGCTGGTGGTGGGCACGCTGATGTACGTGGTTGAAGGCCCTGCCAATGGCTACACCAGTATCCCTACGTCGGTTTACTGGGCCATCACCACCATGACCACCGTTGGTTTTGGCGACATCACGCCCAAAACAGACCTTGGACGGCTGATTTCATCGGCCATGATGTTGTTGGGCTGGGGCACGCTCGCGGTGCCTACTGGCATTGTGACTGCCGAGATGACCTATGCACGCAGAGCCACTGTGACCACCCGCACCTGCCACGAGTGTTTGACCGAGGGGCACATGCCCGATGCCAACTTTTGTCGCCATTGTGGTGCCCGTTTGCCTGACTATGCCAAAGAACCTGGTGCTTGATGGTGCCTGACCCATAAACTATGGGTGTTTACTGTTTCTGATTTGATATGACGTTAAAAACAATTGAGCCTGAAAAAGTGGGCCTGTGCCCGCAGCGCCTGCAGCGGCTGATGACCGTGTTGCAGGACGAGACAGATCGAAAACGCCTGCCTGGTGCGGTGGCGGTGGTGGCACGGCATGGCCAGGTGGCCTTGTTCGACAGTGTCGGGCTGCTCAACCCGGCCACCGGTGTGGCCATGACGCCAGAGGCCCACTTTCGCATCTATTCCATGACCAAACCGATTGTCTCGGTGGCGGCCATGATGCTGATGGAAGAGGGCCGCTTGCTGCTGAATGACCCAGTGGCTAAATTCTTGCCAGAATTTGCGGCCCAGCAAGTGGCCACGATGGCGACTGGTACCGTGCAATTGCAGCCGGCTGGGCGCGCTGCCACCCTGCATGATCTGCTGCGCCACACCGCTGGCATGACCTATGAATTTCTGGGGAGTACGCCGGTACAGCGCCAGTACACCCAGCTGCGCATTGGTTCGCGCGAGCGCAGTCTGGCTGAATTCACCCAGCAACTGGCTGGCCTGCCGCTGATTTTCGAGCCGGGCAGCGCATTTGAATACAGCCGGGCCACGGATGTGCTGGGGCGGGTCATCGAGGTCATTTCGGGGCAAACGCTGCCAGACTTTCTGGCAGAGCGCATTTTCGAGCCGCTGGGCATGCACCATACCGCCTTTGCGGTGGCCGAGCAACACCACGAACTGATTGCCGAACCCTTTGCGCGCGACCCCGATGGCGGTGTGCAGATGCGCGTGATTGATGTTCGCGCCGATGCGGCGCTGGCCTCAGGCGGTGGCGGCCTGGCGTCTACCGCGATGGACTATGCCCGTTTTTTGCAATTCATGCTGAATCGTGGCGAACTTGCCGGTGTGCGCCTGCTGGGTCCGCGCACGGTCGATTTCATGACCACCGATCACCTTGGTGACATCCCGGTGTTCAGCGCCGGATCGCGTTCACTGCTGCCCGCCGGTCACGGTTTTGGCCTGGGCTTTGCCGTACGCAAGCATCTGGGTGTGGCACCGGTGCCGGGTTCGGTCGGCACCTATTTCTGGGGAGGTCTGGCCGGCACCACATTTTTTGTCGATCCGGCGCTGGACCTGTTTGGCATTCTGATGCTGCAAGCGCCCAACCAGCGCGAGTATTACCGCATGCTGTTTCGTGACATGGTGTACGCGGCGTTGATGGATTGACTAACAGCTTGGATCAAGCCGGGACGGCACTTTCCTGCGTCACTTCCTGATCCGTCGAACAACTCGCACCGCCACAGCCATGAATGGCTTCGGTCGGAAGGGCTTGTGGCATGTTGACCTGATCGGTGACAGGGTCATAACCGACATTGCGCAGGTGCAGTGCCAGAGCCGCATCCATGGCCTGGGCGTGCATGGGGAACCAGGTGCCCAGTTCATCGGCCATTTGGCGCACCACGGCCAGCTCGCCCGCGCTGCCGCGTTTGTCCCCCTCACGCATCACCTCCAGAACCACCCGGTGCTGGGAGCTGTGGCAGTTGCTGCTGGAAAAACCGGTGCTTTGCATCCAGCGGTCTTCGCGCGCAAAGTGGTCATCGGTGTGCGCCACCAGTTCGCGCCAGAGCGGCAGCAGAGTTTCATCGGGGGCGTTGACTACTTTTGCCAACAAATCCACAAATTCGTGGTGGGTCTCATCCATCATGGGCAAGCCAAGAGCGAAGGTGTCTGTCCATTGCAGCGCGGGCATCGAAGAATCCTTTTTAAAGTGCAAATTGAAGCATACCCACAACGCCATTTTTTGGCCTTGACCCAGATCATTTTTCTGCAATGTGAAATACGGTTCCTTATCGTAGGAGAGTTTGATCCAAATCAACTATTCGATTCCTTGCCGGATCATGATCCGGCTTGTTGAAAAAGGCCGCAGGCACTTTGCCTGCTTGACCTGGCAACATTTGAGGAGCACACCATGTTTCAGGTTCGCATTCACGGGCGCGGCGGTCAAGGGGTCGTCACGGGTGCAGAGATGATGTCCATCGCTGCGTTTTTGGGGGGGCGCCATGCCCAGGCTTTTCCCAGTTTTGGCTCTGAGCGCACTGGCGCGCCGGTGGTGGCTTTTTGCCGCATGGATGACCGTGAGATTCGCCTGCGCGAACCGATCATGCAGCCCGATGCCATCATCATCCAGGACCCGACCCTGTTGCACCAGGTCGATGTGTTCAGCGGTCTCAAGAAAGACGGCTACATCCTGATCAACACCACGCGCACGTTTGCGGAACTGGGGCTGGGTGAGTTTGTCAAGGATTTCCAGCCAGCACATTTGCTGACGGTGCCTGCTTCGGAATTGGCCATGAAGCATGTGGGGCGCGCCGTGCCCAATGTGCCCTTGCTGGGTGCCTTTGCCGCTCTGTGCGGCCTGATTTCACTGGATGCCGTGCAGCGCGCCATTGACGACAAATTCAAAGGCCCGGTTGCCCTGGGTAACAAGGCAGCCGCGGCAGAAGCTTACAAGTCCGTCATGGGACACGCAAAACAGGACGAGGAGACACATCATGCTTGAACAATGCGAAGGCTCGCATGCCGTAGCCAAGGCCGTGGCGCTGAGCCGCCCCGAAGTGATTTGCGCCTACCCCATTTCCCCGCAAACCCATATCGTGGAAGGCTTGGGTGAGCTGGTCAAGTCGGGTGACCTGACCTCCTGCGAGTTCGTCAATGTGGAGTCCGAGTTTGCCGCCCTGAGCGTGGCCATCGGTGCCTCTGCGGCCGGCGCGCGTGCCTATACCGCCACGGCCAGTCAGGGTTTGCTGTTCATGGCCGAGGCGGTTTACAACGCTTCCGGCCTGGGCTTGCCGATTGTGATGACAGTGGCCAACCGCGCCATTGGTGCCCCCATCAACATCTGGAACGACCACACCGACAGCATGTCGATGCGCGATGCCGGCTGGCTACAGATTTTTGCCGAAACCAACCAGGAGGCACTGGACCTGCACATTCAGGCCTTCAAGATTGCCGAAGAACTGTCGCTGCCGGTGATGGTGTGCATGGACGGCTTCATCCTGACGCACGCCTATGAGCGGGTCGACATGCCGGATCAGGCCCAGGTCGACCGGTTTTTGCCACCCTATGAACCGCGCCAGGTGCTGGACCCCAACGACCCGGTCACGATCGGTGCCATGGTCGGGCCCGAGGCCTTCACCGAAGTGCGCTACCTAGCCCACGCCAAGCAGATGCAGGCGCTTGATCTGATCCCCCAAATTGCTGCCGAGTTCAAAAAAGAGTTTGGCCGTGATTCAGGTGGTTTGATCAAAACCTACCAGACAGAAGATGCCGAAACCATCGTGATCGCGCTGGGCTCGGTGCTCGGCACCATCAAGGACACCGTGGACGATTTGCGCGCCCAGGGAATCAAGGTGGGTGTGCTGGGCATCACCTCGTACCGTCCGTTCCCGATCTCAGCCATTCGCGATGCCACCGCCAAGGCGAAGCGCATCGTGGTGATCGAGAAGTGTTTTGCCGTGGGCATAGGCGGCATTGTCTCGCGCGACGTGCGCAGCGCCGTGCGCAACCGCCCGCAGCCGGTGCTGACGGTGGTGGCGGGTTTGGGCGGGCGTGCCATCACCAAGACTTCGGTGCATCAGTTGCTGCTGGACGCGATTGCCGACAAGCTTGAACTGCTGACCTTTCTGGATCTGGACTGGGCGGTGGTCAACCGGGTGCTGGAGCGCGAAAAAACCCAACGCCGTTCCGGTCCGGTTGCCGAAGGCATCCTGCGCGACATGGGCACTGTGCCGTCGCCCAACGCCTGATGCTCAACTGACAAGAAGGAACCATCATGGAACAGTCATTGGTCAAGTTTTACCAAACCGGCACTTTCACTGTCGGTAACCGTCTGCTCGCCCCCGAGCAGCGCAGCGTGCAGTCGGGTACGGCACGCAGCAATTCACTTAATTCCGGTCACCGTGCCTGCCAGGGCTGTGGTGAGGCGCTGGGCGCACGTTATGCGATTGATGCCGCCATGGCGGCCACCAAGGGCCAGCTGATCGCCGCCAACGCCACCGGATGTCTTGAGGTGTTTTCCACACCGTACCCCGAAACCTCATGGCAAATGCCCTGGATTCACTCACTGTTTGGCAACACCGCAGCGGTTGCCACCGGCATTGCTGCCGCCATGAAGGCCAAAGGCCGCAGCGACGTGCGGGTGGTGGCGCAAGGCGGCGACGGTGGCACCACCGACATCGGCTTCGGTTGCCTGTCGGGCATGTTCGAGCGCAACGACGATGTGCTCTATATCTGTTACGACAACGAGGCCTACATGAACACGGGTGTGCAACGCTCCAGTGCCACACCGCCGGCGGCGCGCACCGCCACCACCATGGCCGTGGGGCAGCATCCGGGCAATGAATTTGGCCAGGGCAAAAACGTTCCGCAAATCGCCATGGCGCACGAAATCCCCTATGTGGCCACCGCCACCGTGGCCGATTTGCACGATCTGGAATACAAGGTCACCAAGGCCATGTCGATGCATGGCGCGCGCTACATCCACATTTTTGTGCCGTGTCCACTGGGCTGGGGCGCGGCCTCACATGACACCATCAAGTTGTCAAGGCTGGCGGTTGAGAGCGGGGTCTTTCCGGTATTCGAGGCCGAACGCGGCGAGGTCACTGGTGTGCTGAAGATCCGTCGCCAGGTGCCGGTTGAAGACTACCTGAAGCCGCAAAAACGCTTTGCCCACCTGTTTGGCAAAAAGCCCGATGTGGCGACTTTGGCCCGCTTGCAGGAGCGCGCTGACCGCAATATTCGCCGTTTTGGCTTGTTAGGGGAATGACCATGCAAAAACCATTTGCCATCACGCTTGACGTCGGCAGCTCTTTGGCCAACCACACGGGTTCTTGGCGCACCGAGCGCCCGGTGTATCTGAGCCGCATACCACCGTGCAACCACCAGTGCCCCGCCGGGGAAAACATCCAGGGCTGGCTGTTCCATGCCGAGTCGGGCAATTATCAGGAAGCCTGGCGCACGCTGGTGGAAGACAACCCGTTTCCGGCCATCATGGGGCGCGTGTGTTACCACACCTGTGAGGGTTCGTGTAACCGGGGCCAACTTGATTCGCCTGTCGGCATCAATTCGGTCGAGCACTTTTTGGGTGATGAAGCCATCGCCAAGGGCTGGAAGTTGCCTGCGACGGCGGCCAGCTCAGGCAAAAAAGTGATGGTGGTCGGTGCCGGGCCTTCAGGTTTGTCGGCGGCTTACCAGCTGGCGCGCCTGGGTCATGCGGTTACCGTGATCGAGGCCGGGCCGCTGCCGGGCGGCATGATGCGTTTTGGCATACCGCAATACCGCCTGCCGCGTCAGGTGCTTGATGCCGAGGTGCAGCGCATCGTGGATTTGGGTGTGCGCATTGAATACAACACCAAGGTGGATAACGTGCTGCAAGCCAAAGAGGCTGGCGGTTTCGATGCTGTTTTTCTGGCCGTGGGTGCGCACATTGCCAAGCGTGCCTTCATTCCTGCGGGTGATTCCGCCAAGGTGCTGGATGCAGTGTCGGTGCTGCGTTCGATGGAGGGCGAAGACAAGCCCTTGCTTGGGCGCCGCGTGGTGGTTTATGGCGGTGGCAACACCGCCATTGACGTGGCCCGCACCGCGAAACGGCTGGGCGCGACCGAGTCCATCATTGTTTACCGCCGCAACCGCGACAAGATGCCCGCGCATGACTTCGAGGTCGAAGAAGCGCTGCAAGAAGGCGTCATGATCAAGTGGCTCTCCACCATCAAGCAGGCCGGCGAGTCGTCCATCATGGTCGAAAAGATGGCGCTTGATGACAAGGGCTTTCCTCAGCCTACAGGCGAGTTCGAGACGCTGGAAGCCGACTCGGTGGTGCTGGCGCTGGGCCAGGATGTGGATTTGTCGCTGATCGAGGGCGTGCCGGGCATGATCGTGCAAGATGGTGTGGTGCAGGTCAATGCGCAGATGATGACCGGCCACGACGGCATTTTTGCCGGCGGTGACATGGTGCCTGCCGACCGCAATGCGACCGTCGCTATCGGTCACGGCAAAAAAGCAGCGCGCAACATCGATGCCTGGCTTCGTGGCACGGTTCATGTGCCTGCGCCAAAAAATGAAGTTGCCAGCTTTGATCTGCTCAACACGTGGTACTACAGCGATGCGCCAAAAACGGTTCGGCCCATGCTGGACATCATTCGGCGCCAATCCACCTTTGAAGAAGTGCAGGGCGGCCTGGATGAAAGCAATGCGCTGTTTGAAGCCAGGCGCTGCCTGTCATGCGGGAATTGCTTCGAATGTGACAACTGTTACGGCGTGTGCCCTGACAACGCCGTCATCAAGCTCGGCCCCGGCAAAGGCTTTGAGTTCAATTACGACTACTGCAAAGGCTGCGGCATTTGTGTCTCGGAATGCCCTTGCGGATCGATCAAGATGGTGCCTGAAGATATTTGACCTGCCGCCTGTCGCGGAGGCTCAGAGCGTGCGCTTTGAGCCTCCGTGCAGATCACGTTTTTCATGCGATTTGTCAGTTCTGGACTGATGATCTGGTTCAAAATGTGTTTGTCTGTTTACTTAAAAGGAGTAAGTCATGTTCAAACATATCCTGGTCCCTGTCGATGGCTCCGATACCGCACAGAAGGCCGTGGCCAAGGCAACTGCCCTGGCCAAGGCGTTTGCCAGCCGGGTCACGGTGATTTATGTGATTGATCCCTATCCCTTTACCGGCGTGGGCACCGACTTTGCCTATGGCCAGGCTGAATACTTGAGCGCGGCCACGGCCGAAGCCAATGCCGCTGTCAAGCTTGCCAAACAGTCTTTTGCCGATGCCGGTGTCAATGTGGAGACTTCGGTGGTCGAGGCGCACACCGCCTGGCGCGGCATTGTCGAAGCCGGTGAGTCATTGCAGGCCGACCTGATCGTGATGGGCTCACACGGCCGCAATGCCCTTGAGAAACTGGTGCTCGGCAGCGTGGCGCAAGCCGTGCTGTCGCACACCAAGCTGCCGGTGCTGGTGGTGCGCGACGTCAAATAGGCTCAGCCGCATTGCCCCACGTAGCCACAAGCGGTGCAGAAGTCGCAGCCGTCCTTGTGGATCACGGTGGGGTTGCCACACTCGGGGCATGTTTTGCCCGCCATGGTCTTGCTGGCCTCGCGGGCTTCTGGTGTGTCCAGTACGCCCATGTCACGCAACGGGTAGCCTTCTTCATTCAGAATGCCCAGCATGGCGTAACGGTGGATGATCAGGCGCGCAATGTAGGCCACGGTCGAAGGCCAGGTTTGTTGCCGTTTTTCACCGTTGGGCAAACCCGGAACAAAGGCCATGAAGTGGCCCAGCGGCTCGGCGTAATTGAGCAGCTTGCGCAGCTTCATGCCAATCCAGGCCGGATCAATCACCCGCATGTCAAGTGACAGCAGACGCGCCAGGCCGTCCATGGCTTTCGGGTAGTTGCCGCTGAAGCCCACGGCGCAGGGGCGCGTCACCATGTTGCCATCGGGGCCGGGCAGGTTGACCTCTTTGAGCGTCACGGTAAAGGCTTCACTGGTGGCCGGGTTGTCCACATCGACGGCCCAGGCCAGAGTGCCGGACGGGCCGGTGATGGGTTCATTGCGGCTGAACATGGCATCAATGACCGGTGTCGAAACCGGGGTTATTCTGGTTGATTTTTGCGAAGCCTGGGCCGTAATTTGTTCGCAGCGCCAGCGGATCACGGCCGCTGTGGCTGCCACCACGCCTGGAAATAAACGCTTTTCGCCATGGGGCGGGAACGGCATCTCGAAAGCGTGTTCTTCGCTGACAGTAGCCAGTGCATCGAGCTTGAGCTGTAGCCAGGCGGGGTCGTTCGCACGCAAGTCCATTGACAGGGTTTTGGCCAGGGCGCCCAGGCCGCGCGGTTGTTCGGCACCGTTCACCCACACTTCAAAGGGCTGCGGTGCGCTACCTTCCTGCAATGAGAGTTCGCCAATGAACAAGGCAAAGTCGCCAAACGGGTGGTGCACCATGAAGGTCCAGGCCGGGTTGCCGCCCGGCAGGTCCGGCCGACCGGGCCAGCGCAGAGAAGAGAGTACGGGCGCCGGCAGGCGATCCAGCAGCAGTCGGTGGTTGGTGGCGTCAATCTGCAGGGGTTTGGCGCTGCTGGGTGCTGGTGCAGCGCTCACGCTCAGCACCGAACCCAGTACCGAGTTGGGCCGGTAAGTGGCCAGGCCCTTGAGCCCGGACTGCCAGGCCTGGGTATACAGCCCCTGAAAGTCTTCATAGGGGTAGTCGGCGGGCACATTGACGGTTTTGGAAATGGCGGTGTCAATGAAGGGCGCCACGGCCGCCACCATTTCCTCGTGGGCCTGGGCGCTCATCTCCAGGGCCGTGACAAAGGCGTCGGTCAAGGGCGCATCGGCGCCGAACAGGTGCCGGTACAGGCGCCAGGCGTGGTCTTCCACCGCGTATTCCTTGAAGCTGCCATCGGGCATGCGCTTTTTGCGGTTGTAGGTCCAGCTGAAGGCGGGCTCGATCCCATTGCTGGCGTTGTCGGCAAAAGCCAGGCTGATGGTGCCCGTGGGCGCAATCGACAGCAGGTGCGAATTGCGCAGGCCGTGCTTGTGAATGCGTTTTTTCAGATCGGCGGGCAAGCGCGAAGCAAAATTCTGACCGCTCAGGTAGAGGTCAGCGTTGAACAGCGGAAATGCGCCGCGCTCCTGCGCCAACTCGCTTGATGCCTGGTAGGCGGTGTCACGCAGCAGCTCTGAAATATGCCGTGCCATGTCGCGCGCAGCGGCGGTGTCGTAGCGCAAATTGAGCATCACCAGCGCATCGCCCAGACCGGTATAGCCCAGGCCGACACGGCGCTTGGAAGCCGCCTCGGCCTGCTGTTGCGGCAGCGGCCAGACCGTGGCGTCCAGCACGTTGTCGAGCATGCGCACCGCCACCCGGGCGACCTCGGCAAAGGCTTTACGGTCGAAACTGGCACTCTCAGAGAATGGATCCCGGATAAAGCGCGTCAGATCGATCGAACCCAGGCAGCAGCAGCCGTAAGGGGGTAGCGGTTGCTCGGCGCAGGGATTGGTGCTGGCAATGGTCTCACAATACGACAGGTTGTTGTCGCGGTTCATCTGGTCCAGGAACAGCACGCCGGGCTCGGCGTGGTCGTAGGTGGAGCGCATGATCTGGTCCCACAGGGCGCGGGCTTTGATTTTGCGGTAGACCCACACACCCAGGTTGTCGTCATGGTAGGAACCCGCTTCTTTTTGTCCGGCGCCAGGTTCGGCCTTGTGCACCAGACAGAAGTCGCCATCGGCTTGCACGGCGTTCATGAATTCGTCGGAAACACCCACCGAGATGTTGAAGTTTTTCAGGTCACCCTGGTCCTTGGCGTGGATGAACTCCTCGATGTCCGGATGGTCGCAGCGCAGCACCCCCATCTGGGCGCCGCGCCGGGCACCGGCAGACTCCACTGTTTCACATGAGCGGTCAAACACGCGCATGTAGCTCACCGGCCCGGACGCACTGCTTTGGGTGCTGCCGACCCAGGCGCCGCGCGGACGGATGCGGGAAAAGTCGTAACCCACACCGCCACCACGGCGCATGGTTTCAGCGGCTTCGGTCAGCGCCGTGTAGATGCCCGGGTGGCCGTCTTCGACGTGGGCAATCGAGTCGCCCACGGGTTGCACAAAACAATTGATGAGGGTGGCGGCCAGGTCGGTGCCGGCGGCCGACTGGATGCGCCCAGCCGGCAAGAAGCCGGCTTCCAGGGTGGCCAGAAATCGGGTTTCCCATTGGGCTTGTTGTTCGGGTGCTTCAACTTTGGCCAGCGCGCGCGCGACACGCTGGTTCACGTCGGCAATGCTTTTCTCAGTGCCTTTGCTGTATTTTTCAATCAGCACTTCGATGCTGATGGGCTGGACCTGCAAGGTGGTCAAGGTGGGGGCGATGGTGTGCTGTGACATGAATTCTTTCCTCAAAACGAGTCGCCATGGTAGTAGGCGGAAGTTCTAGTTTCGTTGATCCAGAACAAAAATGGCGAACTAAATAAAAATAAAAAAACGCTATAGCTAGTGTTTTTACCTATTTATTTATCTAGATGTAGTGTATTTGATTTTTTAAAACCTGTTCCAAATGCCTCGAACAAACCAGGATTTTCAGGTGCCTCAGCCCGGTCTGCCATCCGGTCGCGGTTTGCCAAACCAGCATCCGTAACGCATGGCCCAACCCACCATGGCGAGACACCAGGCGTAGATGGCCGCCAGCGTCAGGGCGGTGGCAAAAGTGGGCCATAGGCCAGCGACGACACGCAGCACAACCGCCGTCTGCAACACCCAATACAGCGTCCAGGCGATGTGGTCGGCTGGCTCCTTCCGTCCGCCATGGCCGCTGCTGACCCGGGTGATCATGGCAAACATGGTGGCACTCAAATAGCCCATGGTCATGGCGTGCAGAGGAGCCAGTCCCAGCGATTCGGCATCACCACTCCCGGCCATGAGGCCATGCGACAGGGCATTGAGCGCAAAAGCTGCTCCGAGCCAGACAAAGCCGCCATGCAGCATGGCCAGCATGCGAATCCTGAGACTTTGCACCAGACCCCAGCGGATGGCCAGCCACAGCAGCAGCAAGGCGACCGGTGCCTCCATCAGCACCTGCAGCCAGCGCCACATGGCGGGTTGCGGCCACCACCACAGCTCCGCCACGCTGATCAAACCCTCCAGGCCAAGAGCGCCGAGCAACACCCATAACAACCACAGGGGTTGTTTGCTGTCCAGCGCGGGAATGGCACTGGCGCTGAAAAATGGAATCATGCGGTGTGACACCACGGCAAAAACCGGGGCAATAAACCACCATAGCGCCATTTGGACGATGGTGCGCAACCACTGATGGGACTCAAACGCCAGCGCGAGTGCTGCCAGCCACAGCATGGCCATACCGACCAGGCAAGCGGCCGAGGCCAGTGCGGGATGAGTGCGGTCGCTCATGCGACTGGCATACACCATGCGCGCAAACCTCAGACTCAGCACCGTCCAGCCAGCGGCCACCAGGCTCATGCCGGCTGCGGCGGTAATGGCATGGGTGTGACTACCCAACAGGGTGATCACCCAACCGGTCACCATGCTTGCCAGTGCCGGCAGCAGGCTGCGCGCTGACACTTCGGGCAAGTGCAGCCACTTGGGTCCGGCGGTGAACAGAAAACCGCAAAAGAAGAGCGGCATGTAGCCCAGGCTCATCAGCAGGGCGTGGCTGGAAGATACCGGGATGACCATGCCGATGGGCCATTGCAGCGCACGCGCTGTGAGTTGGGTGGCCCACCAAAGGGCGGCAAAGGCCAGCATCAGTGCTGCCATGAAAAATGCAAGGCGGTGGGGCGCACGCATGAGCACGCTGGCGCGCCATGCGGGTGCGTCAGCAGATGGACTGGCGCGGTTGGACCGGTTGGATGAGGGTTTCATGGCAGTAGCGGACAAGCACCATGGATTACACCAAACTGGCCGAACACACGCCAGGTGTGCGGGGATTTTGTCTCTGCCTTGTCGCCACAGGACGCGATGTGCGGGTGCAAGGGTGTTTTATGCGCTCACCGTCATCAAATGGCTTGCCAGCATGCGCTGCAATTGTGGCAGGCACGAGCCGCAATTGGTGCCGCATTTCAGACTGGCTTGCAGTGAGGCCAAACGCTGCGCAGGTGCTGCCGTGCTGTGTGCCAGGTGTTCCTCAATGGCGAGATCGGTCACGCTGAAGCAGGCACAGACCTGCTGACCGCGCGACACCACCGGCATCGGTGGCGTGGCGCCGGGAATCAGCAGCGCCCGACCATAGGAATGGGCCGGCAAGGATTCCTTGAGCAGGGTGGTCATCCAGCACTGGGCGCGGGTGTCACCCGCCAGCAAAAAGCCTTCCAGCACGGTGTGTGTGTCGGTCTCGATGAGCCGGGCTGCACGCTGTTGTCCGCGCTTGTGATCTGAATAGCGCAACACCTCCGGACCCTGGAGCTGCAGCAGCTGTTCTATCTTTGCCAACAGGCCAGACTGCGGGGCGGCATGGCGTGCGGCGCGAAACAGCACGCCGCTGCGTTCGCCCTGACCGTTGCTGGTTGCGCTGGCAAACGGGACACAGGTGGCAAAGTCAAACTGCGCCATCAGGTCCTGTAGCGCAAACCGGACCGCAATCCCCTGTGATGCAGGCAGCCAGGCCACCGCCAGCAGCTGCCAGGGCATCTCGGCCTTGAGGATCTTGACGGGGGTGTGTTTGAGCTCGGGTTGCCTGGCGTCGGGGCAAAAAGCACCGCTGGTCAGCGCATTGACGCCTGCCAGGCGTTCGCCCTGGGCGCTTTGGCCGCTCAGGAACTCCTCGCCCCAGTGCATCGCCATGAAAGCCTGGTTCAGGCCGATCTCGCGGCTGGCCTGGACCGGCACCAGCACCGAGCCACGGGTGCTCGTGAGGTGGACCAGGTCGCCTTCCTTGAGCCCGCGCTGAACCATGTCCTGCGGGTGCAGCTGTACCGAGGGTTCACTTGCATGGCCAAACAAATGGCCCAGCGTGCCGGTGCGGCTCATGCCGTGCCACTGGTCGCGCAGGCGCCCGGTGGTGAGCGAAAACGGATAGCGCGCGCTGCGTGGCTCAGCGACAGGCTGGTAGGTCACGCTGATGAAACGCGCCCTGCCGTCAGCCGTGGGGAAGATGCCGTCCTCATAAAGCCGTGCCTGGCCATCGGCCTGGCCTTGTGCCATGGGCCATTGCCGGGGTGCCTGCTCCAGCAGGGCGTAACTCATGCCGCTGATGTCGAGGTCGCGGCCGCGCGTGGATTCGCGGTGCTCAAGCCAGATGGCTTCCGGCGTGGGGTAGGGAAACAGGGTTGTCAGGCCGGCATTGCCCAGCGCGTGTTGCGGGTTCAGCAAGGCTTCGAGGCGCTGCGCAAAGTCGGTGGCAATATGCCAGTCAGGGCGGGCCTCGCCTGCGGGTTCGACGGCGGCACGTACCCGGCTGATGCGGCGTTCGCTGTTGGTGACCGTGCCCTCTTTTTCACCCCATGTGCTGGCCGGCAGCAGCAGGTCGGCATAAGTACAGGTGGCGGTACCGGCATAAGCTTCCTGCACCACCACCCACTCGGCACGTTCCAGCGCCCGCCGTACCAGGGTCTGGTTGGGCATGGATTGCGCCGGGTTGGTGCAGGCAATCCACAGCGCCTTGATCTCGCCATCGGCGGCCGCCTGAAACATCTCCACCGCCGTTTTTCCGGGCTGCCCGGGCACACTGGGAACGCCCCAGAGCGCGGCAACTTCGGCGCGATCGGCGGCCTTGCCCAGGTCGCGGTGGCCGCTGAGCAGGTTGGCCATGCCGCCGACCTCGCGCCCGCCCATGGCGTTGGGCTGCCCGGTCAAGGAAAACGGTCCGGCACCCGCCCTGCCGATTTGTCCGCTGGCCAGATGCAGGTTGATGAGTGACGTGTTCTTGGCGGTTCCGCTGCTGGACTGGTTCAGGCCCTGGCAGTACAGACTCAGCGTGGGTGTGCGGACCTGGCCGCTGGCCTGGACACCGGCAAACAGGCGTGTGGCCTGCAACAGTGCAGCCTGGCTGATGCCGCAGGTGTGCGCCACGAGCTCGGGTGTGCAGTCGCGCACCAGCGCTTTGAGTGCATCGAAGCCGCTGGTATGGGCAGTGATGAACGCCGCATCGGTCCAGCCTTCCCACAGCATCAGGTGCAGCATGCCGTGATGCAACATGACATCGGTGCCAGGCTGGATCTGCAAAAACAGGTCAGCCGTGCCAGCGGTGTCGGTGCGTCGCGGATCGACCACCACCAGCTGCAGCGCCGGGTTGGCGCGGCGGGCGTCTTCGATGCGTCGGAACAGGATGGGGTGGGCATAAGCGGTGTTGCTGCCGGTGATGAATATGGTGCCGGCGTGCTGGATGTCGTCGTAGCACGCGGGCGGCGCGTCCATGCCGAGACTTTGCTTGTAGCCCGCCACGGCGCTGCTCATGCACAGGCGCGAATTGCTGTCGATGTTGTTGCTGCCAATCAAGCCTTTGGCGAGTTTGTTGAAGACGTAATAGTCTTCGGTCAGCAGTTGGCCCGAGATATAAAAGCCCACCGCGTCGGGGCCATGTTGCTCGATGATGTCGGCAAAACGGCTGGCGGCCAGATCGAGTGCGCTGTCCCAGTCGGTGCGTTGTGCCGGTGCGCCGCGCTGAAGCCGCTGCATCGGATGGAGCAGCCGGGCCTGCGCTGTGATGTCAGCACTTGCGGTCAGGTGCAGGGTTGAGCCTTTGGTGCACAGGCGTCCAAAGTTGGCCGGGTGGTCCGGGTCGCCACGCACGCCGGTGATCTGGCTGCCACGGGACTCAATGATCACGCCACAGCCAACGCCGCAATAAGGACAGGTGGATCGGGTTTCGGTCATGGCTTCCTTGGGGCGGTCGTTCTTAGGCGCAGGCTGTGCGGCGCGGAGGGCCGGCCAGCGGGCGCGTCAGGTCGGTGGCGTGGCTGGCCAGTTCGGCGGCTTTCAGGAACACCTGGCCTTCGTTGAGCTTGACCTCGAAGCGTGGTGTGCAGCCTTCATCGGGGGCCGCGGCCTGACCGGTGCACAGGCCAATCGTCCAGTTGTGCAGGGGGCAGGCCACGCTGGTGCCAAACACGATGCCCTGGCTCAGAGGGCCGCCCTTGTGCGGGCAGCGGTCGAGCAGGGCAAACACCTCGTCCTTGTCGTTGCGAAACACCGCCACGTCCAGACCTTGTGGGCGCGCCACGCGGCGCGAGCCCAGCACCGGAATGTCGTCGATGTGGCAGATGGGGGTCCATTCATTCATTTCGATTTTCCTTAAACGCTCACGGCTTCAAATTGGCGGGTGTCGACGGCGGCCTTGTCAAACTCGAACCAGGGATCGGGCTCGCCGTCGAGGGCGAATTGCAGGTTTTCCCACAGTGCCTTGCGGCCGGCGTGGTCTTCCACAATGCGTTTCTTCACATGGTCGAGACCGACGCGGTTGACGTAATGCACGGTGCGCTCCAGGTACCAGCCTTCCTGCCGGTACAACTCGCAAAAGGCGCCGGTGTACTCAAGCACCTCAGCCGCCGTTTTGACCTTGACCAGAAAGTGTGCCACCTCGGTTTTGATGCCGCCGTTGCCTGCTACGTACATTTCCCAGCCGCTGTCGACACCGATGATGCCGACGTCCTTGATGCCGGCCTCGGCGCAATTGCGCGGGCAGCCGGAAACAGCGAACTTGACCTTGTGCGGCGCGTACATGCGCCACATGGCGCGCTCCAGGTCCTTGCCCATCTGGGTGCTGTCCTGCGTGCCCATGCGGCACCACTCGCTGCCCACACAGGTCTTGACGGTGCGCAGGGCCTTGGCATAGGCGTGACCGGAAGGCATGCCTATGTCCTTCCAGACCGCCTGCAGGTCTTCCTTTTTGACGCCCAGCAGGTCAATGCGCTGGCCACCGGTGACCTTGACGGTCGGAATCCTGTATTTGTCGACCACATCGGCAATGCGACGCAGTTCGCTGGCCGTGGTCTCGCCACCCCACATGCGCGGGATCACGCTATAGGTGCCATCTTTCTGGATATTGGCGTGGCTGCGTTCGTTGATGAAGCGGCTTTGCGGGTCGTCCCTGGCCAGTTTGGGCCAGCTGCTGATCAGGTAATAGTTGATGGCCGGGCGACACGAGGCACAGCCATTGGGCGTTTTCCACTCCAGAAAGGCGAACACATCGGCAATTTTGAGCAGTTTGTTGGTTTTGATGGCATCGCGCACTGCTTGGTGGCCGTGCTCGGTGCAACTGCACATGGCCTTGGTTTTGGGTGTGGCCGAATAGTCGCCACCGGCGGTGAACATCAGCAACTGCTCGACCAGTCCGGTGCAGGAGCCGCAGGACGCGCTGGCCTTGGTGTGTTTGCGCACTTCGTCCAGCGTGAACAGGCCCTTCTCCTTGATGACCTTGCAGATCGTGCCTTTGGTCACGCCGTTGCAGCCGCACACTTCGTCGCTGTCTTTCATGGCCGCGGCCTTGTTGTGGCCCTCGTGGCCGGTGTCGCCGATATTGGATTCGCCAAACATCAGCTTGTCACGGATGTCGGCAATCGGGCGCCCATCGCGCAGCAGCTTGAAGTACCAACTGCCATCGACCGTGTCGCCGTACAGGCAGGCGCCTACCAGCTTGTCGTCCTTGAGCACTAGCTTCTTGTAGACCCCGCCCTTGGGGTCGCTCATGATAATTTCTTCCGTGCCTTCGCCACCGCCAAAATTGCCGGCTGAAAAAAGGTCAATGCCGGTGACCTTGAGCTTGGTCGAGGTGAGAGACCCGACATAACGGCCAATGCCGATTTGCGCCAGGTGGTTGGCTGCCACCTTGGCCTGCTCGAACAGCGGCGCCACCAGCCCGTAAGCAGTGCCGCGATGGGCTGCGCATTCACCCACGCTGTAAATGCGCGCGTCGGTGATGGTTTGCAGGGTGTCGTTGACCACAATGCCCTTGTCGCAGTGCAGCCGCATGCTTTGTGCCAGTTCCACGTTGGGGCGAATGCCGACGGCCATCACCACCAGGTCGGCGGGGACTTGCGTGCCATCCTTGAACCTGATGGTGGTGACCCGGCCATCTGGCCCGCCAACCAGTTCCTGGGTTTGCGCGCCCATCAAAAATTGCAGACCGCGTTCTTCCAGCGATTTTTGCAGCAGCTTGCCAGCCACTTCGTCGAGCTGGCGCTCCATCAGCGTTGGCTGGACGTGCACCACGCTGACGGTCATGCCACGGCGCATCAGGCCGTTGGCGGCTTCCAGACCCAGCAGGCCGCCACCGATCACCACCGCATGTTGGTAGGTGGTAGCGGCTTCGATCATGGCATTGGTGTCGGCAATGTCGCGGTAGGCAATCACACCGTTCAGGTCTTTGCCAGGAATGGGCAGCATGAAGGGGTTGGAACCGGTGCACAGCAGCAGGCGGTCGTATTCGGTGCTGATCGTCTCACCGGCGGCGTTTCGGGCGTGCACCAGGCGCTTGACCCGGTCCACCGAGGTGACACGCCAGCCCGCATGCAGGGTGATGTGGTTGTCAAGGTACCACTCGAAGGGATTCAACACAATCTCATCGATGGTCTGTTCACCGGCCAGCACCGGACTGAGCAAAATGCGGTTGTAGTTGGGGTGGGGTTCGGCGCCAAAGACGGTGATGTCGTACAAATCGGGCGCGATCTTGAGCAATTCTTCGAGCGTTCGTACCCCGGCCATGCCGTTGCCTACCATTACAAGCCTGGATTTTTTCATCATACCTCCCAAGGCAATTCGCCAAAAAATAAAAAGGCGTCCACACGCTGTGTCGACCTGCGGTCGGTATTGCGTGGGGACGCCGTCGTCCTGTGGGGCTCATGCGCCATTGCACCAGCCCCGCCTGCGCGGCCTGCATCGGCCGTTCCCTGGAGTTATGCAATCTCCGTGCCAAGCTGTCTTGTTGTGTTGGTCTGCGTGGGGCGGCTGTGCGCTCAGGTTGACACGATGCCGGTGGTGCACCAGGGCGGGGAGCATGCACCAGCCTGGGACATTGGCTGGCCTACTGCTGGTGCAGCAGGCATGCCTGGGTGTCAGGAGAGTACGACCCAGTGGTTGTCGGGGGACATCGCGCGTGGCCAAGCCAGCATGGCCGGGTCATGGCGTGGATGCCAACGCGCCACGCCCCGCGCTGCGCCGAGTAGTACACCGCCCGGCTGTGATTCGAGAGGCCATGTGCTGAGCGCGCAAACTTCGCGCAACTCGGCTATGGTCATCAGTTCGTTGGGGGCATCCGGGTGCCAGAGTACACCCCGGTTCACTCGCTGTCCGCTTAACACGAAGCCGCCTCCGGGCCCAGGAGCGATGTCACCTGCATAGCCGCCGCCCAGAGCCGATCGGGTAGGGATGCGCAGTGTCTTGCCGCTCCATACGGCGAGCACGGGGGCGTCTCGGCGTTGTTCAAGCGTGTCATGCTCGGCCTGCAGGCCGATGCCCAACAAGGGTGTGGCATCTGCACGCCGGCTCCAGGCCATGTGGCGGATGCTCAGGCGTGGGTCGTCCAGGCGCCACTGACCCAGCAGTTCGCCGTTGTCCGGAGCAATGCGCACGAGCGATGGTGCCATGCGGTGCAGGTCACGTTTCTGGCCATCGGAAGTGCGAGGGATGCCACCATTGGCCACCAGCAGAGTCCCGTCGGTGTCGGTCAGGCATTGGTGTGGATCGATGCCGTGCGTGCGCCACTGTGCGACCCGGACCAGGTTGCGGTGGTCGCGCACCGAGACCCAGCCTTCGCCTGTGCTGCGGTCGGTTTCCGTAGTGAACAGCCATTGGCCGTTGGCACTGGGTGTCACATGGCCATCCAGAGTACGGTTGGGGGTGTCATCGTCCATGGCCAGGCGGTGTGTCACCTGGCCCTGCGCATCGCAGCGCAGCAGCCAGCGGCCCGGACGGCTGGACACGGCCAGGAAACCGCCGTCGGTTTCTGCCAGCAGACCATGGGCACGGCCTGCCACCGGCACCTCGGTGATCATGCGCACCATTCCTGCCGCCCAGTCCAGCTGAAGGATGCCGACAAAGTCACCTGTGGTCGGGGTGTTGCCGGTGCCAGACTGGACCCGCCATGCCGCCGCCAGCCGGGCGCTGGGTAGCGGGTTGGCTGTTGGGACGGGGTGGCTGGGATCAGCTTGCGCGAGCGTGTGGTCGGGCAAGACACAAGTGCTTAGCAAAAGGGCTGCGGATCGGAGGAAAGGTCGTCTTTGCATGGTCATCATGGGTAGCTGTTCATCAGGGCCTCTGTTGTGGTGCCCTGCCGTATGGTTCCTGGAATTTGTAAATGAGAATCAATATCATTGTATCAATGTCGTGATACGCATAAAAACCGGCACACAGGGCTGCGAGTGCAATGCGAGCCAAGACAGCACAGGAGGGCAGTGTGTTGTTACGATCGAGGCGTTTATGGACGGAAATGACTGCTTGCAGATGGACGACCGCTGAAATGCAAAAGCCCTGACCTCACTTGGTCAGGGTTTGACCTGATAGGTGGATGGAGCAGGTCAGGCGGCCTTCTCCACATGCACCTGGCGGGTGTACAAAAAGTTGATCACGGCTTTGCGGTACTTCAGGTACTGCGGGCTGTCCGCCAGTTGCACCCGCTTGCGCGGGCGGGGCAGGTCGACGTTGAGCACTTCGCCAATGGTGGCCGCCGGGCCGTTGGTCATCATGACAATCTTGTCACTCAGCAGCACGGCTTCGTCGACATCGTGTGTCACCATCACCACCGTGCTGTGGGTGCGCGCCACAATCTCCAGCAGTTCGTCCTGCAGCTTGGCGCGGGTCAGTGCGTCGAGGGCGCCAAAGGGTTCGTCCATCAGCAGCACTTTGGGCTCCATCGCCAGGGCGCGGGCGATACCGACGCGCTGCTTCATGCCACCCGAGATTTCGCCGGGGCGCTTCTGTGTAGCGGGGGTCAAGCCAACCAGCGCCAGCGCAGCATCGGTGCGGGCCATAAGCTGGGCCTTGTTTTCGCTGGCCGCCCCCGTGGTTTTGTTGGCTGCGCCAAACACCCGCTCAACGCCCAGATAGACATTTTCAAAACAGGTGAGCCAGGGCAGCAACGAATGGTTTTGAAACACCACGGCGCGGTCCGGGCCGGGGCCGGCAATTTCACGGTTATCGCACAGCAGGTGCCCCTGTGTGGGCGTGGTCAGGCCGGCGATCAGGTTGAGCAGGGTGGATTTGCCACAACCCGAGTGGCCAATCAGGGCGACAAACTCGCCCTTGGCCACCGTCAGCTGGATGTTCTGCAGTGCACAGAACGGCCCTTTTTTGGTCTTGAAAGTTTGCTCGACATTCACAATGTCGATGAACTTGCTGGTCTGGTTGGCATGCATGGTGATCCTTTGGCGTAAAAAATGATGCTTTTAATCAGTTGAGGACAGAGCAAAATTTCACTGCGTGTAAATTCTTGGTCTGTCCCGCAAGGTCTCAGGTTTTCACCTCTTCAAACGTGAATGCCGTAGCGATCCTGATCAGGGCGTATTCCAGAATCAGTCCGACGATGCCGATGACAAAAATCGCGATGATGATGTTCTTGACGTTCAAGTTGTTCCACTCGTCCCACACCCAGAAGCCGATGCCGACACCGCCAGTGAGCATCTCGGCCGCCACAATCACCAGCCAGGCAGTGCCCACGGCCAGGCGCACGCCGGTCAGCATGTAGGGCAGCACCGAGGGGAAAAGGATCTTGGTGACGATCTTCCATTCGCTCAAATTCAGCACGCGCGCCACGTTCATGTAGTCCTGCGGCACGCGTTGTACACCCACGGCGGTGTTGATGACCATCGGCCAGATGCTGCAGATGAATATGGTCCAGATGGCGGCGGGGTCAGCGCCCTTGAACACCAGCAGTCCAATCGGCAGCCAGGCCAATGGCGATACCGGGCGCAGCAGGCTGATCAGCGGGTTGAACATACGACTCAAAAATTCAAACCGGCCAATCGCGAACCCGGCCGGAATCCCGACTGCTGCAGCCAGTCCAAAGCCCAGCGCCACGCGCTCCAGCGACATCAAAATGTTCCAACCCAAACCCTGATCGTTGGGGCCATTGCTATAGAACGGGTCGCTGAAAATCACCACCGCCTGCCTGAACGTGTCAGCCGGCGTGGGAATGCTGCTGGCTGTACTGATCGATACCAGTGCCCAGATGCCGATCAACAGCCCAAACCCCAGCACGGGTGGCAACACTGCCAGCCACAAGCCACGCCAGTCGTAAGCCGGCCTTGGCGCTTTGGTCTTTTCGGGGATAGCAACAGCCAGCGCCTTGTCAATCGTTGCCGTGGCAATGACGGGCGTTTTGGACGCTTCGGCACTTTCGTGCTTCAGCGAGGGATTAAAAACAGCACTGACCATGGTGTGACTCCAGAATGATTGGATGTGAAGGCTCAGACCTTTACCTTGAAACCGTCGGCGTATTTCTTCGGGTCCTTGCCGTCCCAGACCACACCATCGATCAGTTTGCTGGTGCGCATCACATCTTTGGGCAGCGGCGTTTTGGAGGCGGTGGCGGCCTGTTTGTAGATGTCGATCTGGTTGATCTGCTTGGCAACAGTCAGATAGTCCGGATGTTCCTTGAGCAGGCCCCAACGCTTGTGTTGCGTCAGGAACCACATGCCGTCACTCAGGTAGGGAAAGTTGACGGCGCCATCGTTGAAAAACTTCATGTGGTTGGGGTCGTCCCAGGTCTTGCCCATGCCGTTCTGGTAGCGCCCCAGGATGCGCTGGTTAATGGCGTCCACGCTGGTGTTCACATAGGACTTGGCTGCAATGGTTTCTGCCATCCGGGTCTTGTTTTGCAAGCTCGCATCAATCCATTTGCTGGCTTCTAGGATGGCGGCGGTCACGGCACGTGCCGTGTTGGGATGTTTCTTGACAAAATCGGACGTGGTTCCCAGCACTTTTTCCGGGTGGTCTTTCCAGACATCCTGGCTGGTTGCCGCTGACACGCCAATGCCGTCAATGATGGCACGGTGGTTCCAGGGCTCGCCTACGCTGAAGCCGTCCATGTTACCGACCCGCATATTGGCCACCATTTGTGGGGGAGGCACGACAATGCTCTTGACATCCTTGAACGGGTTGATGCCGGCGCTGGCCAGCCAGTAATACAGCCACATGGCATGGGTGCCGGTGGGGAAAGTCTGGGCAAAGGTATATTCGCGCGGCTCTTTTTTCATGATTGACACCAGCCCTTCCAGGGTGCCCGCGCCCTTGTCTGCCAGCTTTTTCGACAGTGTCAAGCCTTGGCCGTTGTTGTTGAGTGTCATCAACATGGCCATGTCTTTTTGGGCGCCGCCCACACCCAGATGCACGCCGTAAATCAGGCCGTACAACACGTGGGCAAAGTCCAGCTCGCCATTGACCAGTTTGTCGCGCACACCGGCCCAACTGGATTCTTTGGTGGGAATGATCTTGACACCGTATTTCTTGTCAAGTCCCAGTTCTGCGGCCATCACCACGCTAGCGCAGTCGGTCAATGGGATGAAACCGATCTTGACTTCGGTTTTTTCGGGTGCGTCGGAACCTGCAGCATAAACTGCAGCGCGCAATGCCGGGCTGATGCCAATCGCGCCGACAGCTGCGGTTTGCAAGACCGCACGGCGGCTGAGGCTGGGTTTTAGAAAATCAGTCATGAGGCAACTCCTGAAAAAATGACAACAAAAAAGGCGTCCTCACATGGCTCAAAACATTGCATACGTGTCGAGCCTGTGGGGACGCCTTTGTCCGGATCTGACCAAGCTCACCCGCCGTTGGATGACTTCAGTCAAGCGACCATCGCTGGTCTTGGTTTGTTATAAGCAATCTGTGTGCCAGGTTTTTCTGGGTGTAAAAATGCTACCGATTCATGAGTTTCTTGTGCCGTTTTATAGGGTTTGGAGCCGTCAAGCATTCAGTTTTCTGTGCTTGCGAAAAGTCGCACTGTAATTGTGCGATGCACCAATTCAGCCCAGCAAATCGGCGACGTCGAGCATGCGTTGCGCCACCTCGGCGAGTTTCAGGCCCTTGTCCATCGCGGTCTTGCGCATTTTCCTGAAAGCCTCGTCTTCACTCAAGTTCTGGCGCTGCATCAGCAGACCCTTGGCACGGTCGATCAGTTTGCGCTCCTTGAGCTCGGTGCTGAGTTCGTCACGCTCGTTCTGGGTACTGGCCAGGGTTTGCAGGAGCGCCTGTTCGTGTTGGAAACGTGCCAGCGCCACATCCAGAATCGGCCGGATACGCTCGGCTGACAGGCCCGCCACGATATAGGCAGACACGCCAGCGGCCACTGCGTCCTTGACATGACGGGTGTCATCGTCGTTGGTGAACATGACGATCGGGCGCCGCTCGTCGCGCGTGGCCATCACCACATGCTCAAGTGCGTCACGGGCATCGCTTTCGGCATCCACAATGATCAGGTCTGGTTGCAACTGGGCGATGCGCTCGCTCAGAAAGACATCGGCGGGCAGACTGGCGATCAGATTAAAGCCGTTTTCAAGTAACCCGATCCGCAGGCTGCGCGAGCGATCGGCTTGGTGAATGGCTTGGGCATCTTGCGGATCAGCGATGTCCAGATCAGGCGCGACAACAACAATGCGAAGACTTGGGTTCATGCCTCAAAAAGACGCAAGAATCAAGCCAGTGTGCCCTCATGCGTGATGTTGAAACGGTGTCAGGACACCCATTTTGTGTTGTCGTCGGCGACGAACTGGTTGACGTCGCCAAGCATGATTTCGCGCAAGGCCTGGATATCCAGCAGGACATCGAACGGGAAACCCTGGCGGTCACCGCGTGCGTCCTCAATCAATGCAGAAAAGCAGGCTCTGAGTTGGTTGGCGTCGTCCTTGAGCGCAAAGATCGTTTGGGCAATGCGTGGGTATTTGTCTGCCAGCGCTTGCGGGAACTTCAAACCTGCCAGCGTGCGAAAGTAGTCTTCCGCAGCAGCTGTTAATTGAACGGTGTCATCGGTCATGGCCATCTCCTGGTGTTCATACCTTCACTACCAGCAAAGAGTGTAGTGGGAACGCGTTCATCTGACACGTCGCCGCCTTTATTGTGCGCCGTAACCTACCAGTTTTTTGACATCCAGAATCCGGATTTCGCGGCGGTCAATGGTGATGAGTTGTTGGGCTTCAAGCTCGTGCAGCACGCGTGAAAAATATTCAGGGGTGAGCGACAGGCGCGAAGCGATGGTGGCTTTGCTGGCGGGCAGGGACACGGTCAGGGTCTTTTGATCGGTGGCCGCGTCCATTTCGACATCGCGCAGCAAGTAACCGATCAAGCGCTGCATGCCGTTTTGCAGTGAATAGGCTTCGACGTCCTGGACCAGGCTATGCAGCCTTCTGGACACACCGGCCAGCATGTGCATGGCAAAGTGGGGGTCCTGTTTGATTTCACTGACCACGCCGTTTTTGCTGACGTTGGCCAGCACCGTGTCAACCAGGGCCTGCGCACTGAGGATATAGGGTTTGTTCAGGAACACCAGTGCCTCGGCAAAACTTTGTCCGGGGCTGATGATCTCAATCACCTTTTCCTGGCCGGCCGGCGACACCACAAACAGTTTGACCTGTCCGCTGACCACGATGTGAAAGGCCTCGCAGGCTTCACCGAGGCTGAATATCATTTCGCCTTTGGCGTAACTTCTGATCTGACTGCTCTTTGCAATGCGTGTCAGCTCATCAGGCGACAGCCCACTGAACAGCGGCGAAGTGGCCAGAAATCGTGGCATGTCAAAAAAATTGGTGGCCAGGGTCATGGCTATTCAAGCGCAATGGCACTGCCCGATGTGTCAAAGGCAATCATGTTGTCAAGTGCACCAAGTTTGATGGATTCCACCATCCGGTCCAGCGTTTGCTCAATGTCCTTGCTGCCGGGCGCGGTGTTATTCCGGCCAGACAGGGCTGCCACAAACACCACATGCCACTGGCTTTGAAACTGGCCGGATTCCAGTTTGAGTGCCGCAAAGCTCTGGATATCTTCAGGTGACTTGTCGGCGCACATGGCAGGCACCAGGGCACCGCCGCCACCGGCTTCAAATTCCCGGCGTTGTTCAGGTGTGCAGTCGTCGGGCAGTTCGGCGCAGGTGAAAACCATCAGCAGGCGCTGCGGCTGCGCTTGTTGGCGTGCTACTTGCAACAAATCGTCAAAGTTGGTAATGGTCATGGTGTGGCATGGGTGTTGAAAGCGGAATCGATCTCGTTGAACAGGGGCTCGGACAAATGTTCAACATAGGGTCCGTGGCCACTGTGGGAGGCCACGGAAGCGGGAATAAATTGGCCGCTGTTGACATCAAAAACATGTATTTCACCATCTTCTATGACATAGTGCCAGCCATGCAGGGTCATTCGGCCGGCTTCAACCTGGGTGCGCACCATGGGATAGCCCATGAGCCGCTCCAGTTGCAGCACCACCGCCCGCTGTTCGGTGCGACGCAGTGCCTCCTCTGTCACTTGCACCGGCAGCACAGCCTCACGTCCGAGTTCCAGCCAGGCACCCAGGTTTTTGGCCTGTGGATGCACTTCTTCATACAGGGCCCGAATGCCGCCGCAATGGCTGTGACCGCAGACCACGATGCGCGAGACCTTGAGGTTCAGTACGGCAAATTCAATGGCGGCTGAGGTCCCGTGAAAACCGGCCGAACCGTCGTAGGGGGGCACAAATGCACCGACGTTGCGCACCAGGAACAACTCACCCGGGCCCATGCCGGTCAGCATGTAAGGCACCAGGCGCGAGTCCGAGCAACCAATGAAAAGAATAGTCGGGTGCTGGCCCTCTGCAATCAGGGTCTGGAACTGCTCTTGCACACCCGGGAAGGTGTGCTCGTGAAAGCGCCGAATGCGCGCCAGCAATTCATCAGGCACTGCGTCAGGGGCCATCCTACTGAACCAGCGGGGTGTCAGCGGCTTCCAGGTCGACGCCCTGGACGCTTGCCTCGCCAGCCAGCAGGCTCAAATACTGGCGCAGCGCCGTTACGAAGGTCTGCTGTTTGAGTGTCATGGCGACTGCACCCTGTACCGACTCGAAAGGCTGGGCCACGCCCGCCTCACGCCCCAATACTTCGACCACATGCAGACCAAAACGGCTATGTACCAGGCGCGGCAGGACGCCCACTTCGGCATGGCCAAAGAGTTCCTTGGCAAACTCAGGGGCGCAGTCGGCCGTTGTCAGCCAGCCCAGCATGCCGCCCTCGGCGCCGCTGGGACAGTTGGACAGGGTGCTGGCCGCCTTGGAGAAGGCGTCTTCCGGATTTTTGCTGTCAAAGCAGCGCACATTGAGCAGCGTGCCTTCGGCCTGTTTGCGCAGCGCATTCAGGTCAACTCCGGGTGTGACCGCGAACAAAATGTGGCGCACATTGACGCGTTCACCCGTGGTGTAGGTGGCCTGGTTGGCCGCGTGGTGGCGGCGGCAGGCTTCCTCAGATGGCTCGGGAACGAGCAGTTCCTGCTCCAGCAGGGTCTCGATGGCAGCCGAGGCGGCTTCGCTGGAGAAACCGTCGGTGCCTGGCTGGTCGCTGGGGTCAAGCAAACCTTTCTGGATGGCCGTCTGGCGCAGCAATTCGGCATAAGCACGTTGGCGCAGTTCATCCGCTGTCAGGGTATCGCCGGCGTCGTGCAGCGCCACGCCGTTGATGCTGGCCACAGCGACTTCGATCTGGGTTGTTATTTGCATGGCCATCACCTTAAACACCGGCGCCGGGCTGGCGCGGTTGATTCTGACCTGCAGGCACATTCAGGTGCCGGCTCCGCACCACCTGGTAGGGGCGCATCAGGTAAGTCACTGAGGCGAAGCCGCTCCAGACATGGACCAGGCGGGTGAACGGAAAGATGAAGAAGATCGTCATGCCTAGGAACATGTGCGCCTTGAAGATAAAGCCCGCATCCGCCAGCAGCGCAACCGCGCCGGGCTGGAAGGTGACGATCGCCTGCGCCCAGCCCGCCAGTTTCATCATCATGCTGCCGTCCAGGTGCTGACCCGACAGCGGCACGGTGGCCAGACCCAACGCCAGCTGCAGCCATAGCAAAACCAGCAACACAATGTCACTGGTCTTGGAGTTGATGCGAATGCGTGGCTCGGTCAGGCGGCGGTGCAGCAGAATGGTGACGCCAATAAAGCCCAGCAATCCGGCAATGCCACCACTGATCATGGCCATGAGCTGCTTGTCGCCGGCGCTGATGAAGTGCTCATAAACAAAGTGCGGCGTCAGCATGCCCATCGTGTGACCAAAAAACAGGAACAGCACACCAATGTGAAACAGGTTGCTGCCCCATCGCAGTTGTCCCATTTTCAGCATCTGTGACGAATCGCTTTTCCAGGTGTACTGGTCGCGGTCGAAACGGATCAGGCTGCCGAGCAAAAAGACGGCAAAGGCGATGTAGGGATACACGCCAAACAGGATGTAGTCAAGGGTGTTCATAGTGGGGCTCCTGCAGTTGCGGTCGTGCTGGCACGGGGTTTTGCCGCATCGGTTTTAACAAAATGAATGGGTTGGGGTTGATCCGGCTTGGTCTGCCCTTTGACGGAGCAACCATCAAATACCACCGGTTCTTCCCAGCTGGTGTCGAGCGGCTCCTCGGCCACGATCTTGACCGGGTGTGCTTTTTCGCCGCTGAGTTCCAGCAGCGCTCCCAAGACACTGGCGTAAGGGCTGTTGCGCTGTTGCAGGGCGCTGAAAATGGCATTGAAGATGTGCGCCATCTCGCCCAAAAATGCGCGCGCCTCCTTGGGGGGCTGGGTCGAGACAAATTCAAGCACCACCGGCAGGTAGTCCGGCATCTCGTCGGGGCCCAGGAACAGGCCGGCCTTTTCGTAGGTTTGTGCCAGGTCGATCATGGCCGGGCCACGGTCACGTGAGTCGCCGTGCACATGCTCGAACAGGTGCAGGGAGGTGGCGCGACCACGGTCGAAGACCTCGACATACTCGGCCTCGTTGTCGAGCGCATTGCCGCGTGCCAGGCCGTTGATGAGTGCGTTGAGCTCTTCCAGGCGAGGTGCTGCAATGGCCTTTTCTGACAGCAGGGCCTGACGCATGTCGCCCAGGTCACCGCGCAGTTGCGCATCCGGATAGGCCAGCAGCCGTGCCAGAACGCGTAGGCTGACAGACGCAGAGGGTGGATTGGAAAAGAGTGCCATGATCAGACTTCCGCCTGGATAGGAATGGTGCGGCGTTTGCTGCCTCCGAACAGGCTGGCTTCGCTGGCACCATCCGAGCAACCATTGCCGAACGAGAAGCCGCAGCCACCGCGCACGTCAAAGGTGTTTTCGGCGTACTCGCGGTGCGTGCTGGGGATGACGAAACGGTCTTCGTAGTTGGCAATGGCCATCACCTGGTACATCTCTTCGACTTCCAGCGTGCTCATCTGCACTTGCGCCAGCGCCGCCATATTGGGTTTGCCATCGACATGTTTGCCACGCTGGTAGGCGCGCATGGCCAGCATCCGCTCCAGCGCGCGTTCCACCGGAAAGGTGTCGCCAGCGGTCAGCAGGTTGGCCAGGTACTTGACCGGAATGCGTAGCTGCTTGACATCGGGAATTTCGCCGTTGATGCCAATGTTGCCCGCGTTGGCAGCGGCACTGATGGGCGAGAGCGGTGGCACATACCAGACCATCGGCAGTGTGCGGTACTCGGGGTGCAAGGGCAGGGCGACTTTCCACTCGACGGCCATCTTGTAGACCGGGCTGTTGCGGGCGGCTTCCATCCATTTGTCAGGAATGCCGTCAAGGCGCGCCTGCTCGATGACTTTCGGGTCGTTCGGGTCAAGGAAGATGTCAAGCTGGGCCTGGTACAGGTCGCGGTCATGTTCCACGCTCGCGGCTTCCTGGATGCGGTCGGCATCGTACAGCAGCACGCCCAGGTAACGGATGCGGCCGACGCAGGTTTCCGAACATACCGTGGGTTGGCCGGCTTCGATGCGCGGGTAGCAGAAGATGCACTTTTCGGCCTTGCCGGATTTCCAGTTGTAGTAGATCTTCTTGTAGGGGCAGCCGCTGATGCACATGCGCCAGCCGCGGCACTTGTCCTGGTCGATCAGCACAATGCCGTCTTCCTCGCGCTTGTAGATCGAGCCCGACGGGCAGGATGCGACACAGGCCGGGTTCAGGCAGTGCTCGCACAGGCGCGGCAGGTACATCATGAAGGTGTTTTCGAACTGGCCGTAGATGTCCTTCTGGATATCGTCGAAGTTCTTGTCCTTGCTGCGCTTGGAGAACTCGCCACCCAGAATTTCTTCCCAGTTCGGACCCCAGACGATTTTTTCCATGCGTTTGCCCGTGATCAGACTGCGCGGGCGGGCGGTGGGTGCCGCCTTGGACTCGGGCGCCGATTGCAGGTGCGCGTAGTCAAAGGTGAAGGGCTCGTAGTAGTCGTCAATTTGTGGCAGGTTCGGGTTGGCGAAGATGCGCATGAGCAGCTTCCACTTGGCACCCTGGCGCGGTTCGATCTTGCCGTCGGCCTTGCGGATCCAGCCACCGTTCCATTTGTCCTGGTTTTCCCATTCCTTGGGGTAGCCAATGCCGGGTTTGGTCTCGACATTGTTGAACCAGGCGTATTCCATGCCGGGACGGCTGGTCCAGACGTTTTTGCAGGTGACGGAGCAAGTGTGGCAGCCAATGCACTTGTCCAAGTTGAGCACCATACCGATTTGTGCGCGAATTTTCATCATTTTCTCCGGTTGGGGACAGAGCTGAAGATCTGTCCCGCAAAAATATTGGATTTCCTTAGGCGTGGGCAGCGTTGGTTTCGGTGGACGAGCCTTCATCGTCGAGCCAGTCCAGTTTGGCCATCTTGCGCACCACCACGAATTCGTCGCGATTGGTGCCAATCGTGCCGTAGTAGTTGAAGCCGTAGCTGAACTGGGCGTAGCCGCCGATCATGTGAGTGGGCTTGAGCACAATCCGGGTGACCGAGTTGTGGATGCCGCCGCGCACTCCGGTGATCTCCGAGCCGGGGGTGTTGATGATCTTCTCCTGCGAGTGGTACATCAGCGTCATGCCCGGGTTGACCCGCTGGCTGACCACGGCACGGGCCGCAATGGCACCGTTGATGTTGAAGACCTCGACCCAGTCGTTGTCCTCAATGCCAGCGCTCTTGGCATCGTCTTCACTGAGCCAGACCACGCTGCCGCCGCGGTTGAGCGTGAGCATTATCAGGTTGTCACTGTAGGTGGAGTGGATACCCCACTTCTGGTGCGGCGTGATGAAGTTCAGCGCAATTTCCTTGTTGCCATTGGGCTTGATGTTCTGGATGCCTGCGGTGGTTTTCAGATCCACCGGTGGCCGGTAGCTGCTGAAGCCTTCGCCAAATGCTGTCATCCACGGGTGGTCCATGTAGAACTGCTGGCGCCCGGTCAGGGTGCGCCATGGGATCATCTCGTGCACGTTGGTGTAACCGGCGTTGTAGGACACGGTTTCACTTTCGATGCCGCTCCAGGTTGGCGAGCTGATGATCTTGCGTGGCTGCGCCTGGATGTCGCGGAAGCGGATTTTTTCGTCTTCGCGGTACAGCGCCAGGTGGGTGTGGTCGATGCCGGTCTGTTTGCCCAGTGCTTCCCAGGCCTTGACCGCCACATGGCCGTTGGTTTCGGGGGCCAGTTGCAGCACCACCTCGCAGGCGTCGATGTCGGTGTCGATCTTGGGCATGCCGCAGGTTACGCCGGCATCGGTCACCAAGCCGTTGAGTTCGCCGAGTTGTTTGACCTCGATTTTGGTGTCCCAGGCGATGCCCTTGCCGCCGTTGCCGACCTTGTTCATCAGCGGCCCCAGGGCGGTGAAGCGCTTGTACAGATTCGGGTAGTCGCGTTCCACCACCATCATGTTGGGGGCTGTCTTGCCGGGGATCAGGTCGATCTCGCCGCGTTTCCAGTCCTGCACGCCAAACGGCTGGGCCAGTTCTGCCGGGGAGTCGTGCATCAACGGTGACAGCACCATTTCGCGCTCCACCCCGAGATGACCGACACAGATTTCGCTGAATTTCTTGGCAAAACCTTTGTAGATGTCCCAGTCGCTACGGGACTGCCAGGCCGGGTCCACCGCTGTGCTCAGCGGGTGGATGAAGGGGTGCATGTCGCTGGTGTTGAGGTCGTTCTTCTCGTACCAGGTGGCGGTGGGTAGCACGATGTCGGAGTAGAGGCAGGTGGTGCTCATGCGGAAGTCCAGCGTCACCAGCAGGTCAAGCTTGCCCTCGGGCGCCTTGTCATGCCAGACCACTTCTTCGGGCTTGGCCTCGTCGGCGCCCAGGTCCTTGCCTTGCACACCGTTGCTGGTGCCCAGCAGGTGCTTGAGGAAGTACTCGTGACCCTTGCCGCTGGAGCCCAGGATGTTGGAGCGCCAGACGAACATGTTGCGCGGCCAGTTGTCGGGGTGGTCCGGGTCTTCGCAGCTCATGGCCTGGCTGCCGTCTTTGAGGCCCTTGACCAGATAGTCCTTGGGCTCCATGCCCGCAGCCGCTGCATCTTTGACCAACTGCATCGGGTTGGTCTTGAGCTGGGGCGCCGATGGCAACCAGCCCATGCGTTCGGCGCGCACGTTGTAGTCGATCATGCTGCCGCCAAACTTGGACTTGTCGGCCAGCGGTGACAAAACTTCGTCGACACCCAGCTTTTCGTAGCGCCACTGGTCGGTGTGGGCATAGAAAAAGCTGGTGGAATTCATCTGCCGGGGCGGACGGATCCAGTCGAGTGCAAAGGCCAGCGCGGTCCAGCCGGTTTGGGGACGGAGTTTTTCCTGGCCCACATAGTGTGCCCAGCCGCCACCTGATTGGCCGATACAACCGCACATCATCAGCATGTTGATGACACCACGGTAGTTCATGTCGGCGTGGTACCAGTGGTTCATGGCCGCGCCAATGATCACCATGGACTTGCCGTGGGTTTTGTCAGCGTTCTCGGCAAACTGGCGCGCCACGGTGATGAGCTGCTCACGCGGTGTGCCGGTAATGCGCTCCTGCCAGGCCGGGGTGTAAGGGGTGTCGTCGTCGAAGTCCCTGGCCGCCAGTTCACCGGGCAGGCCGCGCGCCACACCGTAGTTGGCCACCTGCAGGTCGAACACGGTGGCAACCAGCGCCTCGCGCTTGTCGCCTTCCTTGCCCAGTGCAATGCGTTGTACCGGCACGGTGCGTACCAGCACATTGTTGGCAGCGGCACCCGTGGCGTTGTTGGGAAAATTTTCGCTGACGATGCCACCAAAGTAGGGGAAGCCGACCTTGGCGGTCTCAAGACTGGGGTTTTCACCTTCCATGACCGTGAGCTTGAGCTTGACGTCGGTACCGTGGCGCGCTTCCTTGGCCTGCAGGTTCCATTGGCCTTCATCGGCGCGGCCATCGGCACCCCAGCGGAAACCGATGGCACCATTGGGCAGCACCACCTTGCCGTCTTCGTTGAGGGCCACGGTCTTCCACTCGGGGTTGTTGGCAGCACCGAGTTTGCCATTGAAGTCGGAGGCACGCACATAGCGGTCCGGCACCATCACCACTTCACCGCTGGGCAGGGTTTGCTCTTTCAGCATCACCAGCATTGGCATGTCGGTGTAGCGACGCACGTAGTCGTCAAAGTAGGCGCTGCGCTGGCCTTTTTCGGGAAAGTAGAACTCTTTAAGGATCACATGGCCCATGGCCATGGCCACGGCAGCGTCGGTGCCTTGTTTCGGTTTCATCCAGATGTCGGACAGCTTGGCCACTTCCGAGTAGTCAGGCGTGACGGCCACGGTCTTGGTGCCTTTGTAGCGCACTTCGGTAAAGAAGTGGGCGTCGGGCGTGCGGGTTTGCGGCACGTTGGAGCCCCAGGCGATGATGTAGCTGCTGTTGTACCAGTCGGCCGATTCGGGCACGTCGGTTTGTTCGCCCCAGATCTGCGGGCTGCTGGGCGGCAGGTCGCAGTACCAGTCGTAAAAGCTCATGCAGACGCCGCCGATCAGGCTCAGGTAGCGGCTGCCGGCAGCGTACGAGATCATCGACATGGCAGGGATTGGCGAGAAGCCGATGATGCGGTCGGGTCCGTGTTTCTTGATCGTGTAGACGTTGGCCGCAGCCACCATTTCGTTGACCTCGTCCCAGCCGGATCGCACAAAGCCGCCGAGGCCGCGCACGCTTTGGTAATCCTTGCGCTTGGCGTCGTCCTGGGCAATCGAGGCCCAGGCGTCCACCGGGTCCATTGACAGACGGGCTTCCCGCCAGAGCTTCAGCAGGCGGCCGCGCACCAGTGGGTATTTGACCCGGTTGGCGCTGTACAGATACCAGCTGTAGCTGGCACCGCGGGCACAGCCGCGCGGCTCGTGGTTGGGCATGTCCCAGCGCGTGCGTGGGTAGTCGGTTTGCTGGGTTTCCCAGGTCACGATGCCGCCCTTGACGTAAATCTTCCACGAGCAGGAACCCGTGCAATTCACGCCATGGGTCGAGCGCACGATCTTGTCGTGCGCCCAGCGGTCGCGGTAGGCGTCTTCCCAGGTGCGATCTTCACCCGTGGTGACGCCGTGCTCGCCAGAGAAAGCCTCTTTGGGTTGCGAGAAATAAGTGAGTCGATCAAGAAAGTGGCTCATGGTTTACCTCTTAAAAAATTTGTACAAAACTAATGCTTGCCAGCCTGTCTACGGGTTTTTGATCTCCGACCCGCTGCGTAAATAAAACCACCAGTTCAAAATCAGGCAGAAGGCGTAGAAGATGGCAAAACCGTACATGGCGGTTTGTGGTGTGCCGGCCTTGATCTGGGCACCGATGACCACCGGCGCGATGAAAGCGCCGTAAGCGGCCACAGCCGAAGTCCAGCCCAGCACCGGGCCGGCCTGCTGGCGGTCAAAGATGACGCCGATGGTGCGGAAGGTTGAGCCGTTGCCGATGCCGCTGGCAAAGAATAGCACGATGAACAGACCGATGAAGGTCGGGAAATACTGCTCCGGTGCGGCCGAGCCGTAAGCCTGCATCATCACATAGCCCACCGCGCCGGAAGCAATCACCATCACCACCGAGATGATCTGCGTGACGATGGAGCCGCCCACCTTGTCGGAGATCCAGCCGCCGATGGGGCGCACCGCAGCGCCGACGAAAGGGCCGATCCAGGCGTAGGTCAGGGCCGAGGGTGCATTCGGGTTCTTCAGCGTGTGTTGCATGACGCCGGCAGCGTCGGGGATGTGCTGGAAACCGAAAATCACGGTGATGGCCAGCGGCAGAACCATCGAAAAACCGATGAAGGAACCGAAGGTGACGATGTACAGCGCGGTGAGTGACCAGGTGTGCTTGTTGTGGAAGATGGCGAACTGCTTGGTCACGCCGTCCTTCATGGGGCCGAAGGCCGCTAGCTTCATCATCAAGAGTGCCAGGATGATGTCCAGCGGGATCGCGACCCACATGTTCAGGATGCCCAGACCGGTGGGGGCCGGCAGGTACAGGTAGAGCATGAAGATGGCCGGGATGAAGGCCAGGGTGTAGAGGTAGGTGACCTTGGCGAACGCGACGATGGGGTTGCCGGTGGCGGGCGACACCGTCTTCAGATTGTTCATGCCGAACCAAGCCAGGATGGACAGCGGCACCAGCGAGATCACCCAGGCGAATCCGGCGTTCTGGATCCAGGTCGGCGTGCCGGCGGCGATCTTGCCGAAAATCCAGCCGCTGTCTTTCACAAGCGTCATGGGTTCACCGCCAAAGGCGCCGAGCAGCGGCAAGGTCATCACCAGCGGGATGACGATTTGCATGGTGGTCACGCCGAAGTTGCCCAGGCCGGCGTTCAGGCCCAGTGCCGTGCCCTGCAGCCGCTTCGGGAAGAAGGTGCTGATGTTGGACATGGATGACGCAAAGTTGCCGCCGCCCACGCCAGACCACAGCGCCAACATCTGGAACACCCACAGAGGCCATTCGGGGTGCTGCATGGCCATGCCGGTGCCGATGGCCGGAGCCAGCAGCATGGCAGTAGTGAGGAAGATGGTATTGCGACCACCGGCCAGTCGTACCAGGAAGGAGGCCGGGATGCGCATGGTGGCGCCGGAGATGCCGGAGATGGCGGTGAGGGTGAACAACTCGGCCTGGGTAAACGGAAAACCCAGATTGAGCATCTGCACGGTGATGATGCCCCACATGCCCCACACGGCAAAGCCACAGAGTAGCGCCGGAACGGAAATCCACAGATTTCGGTAAGCGATTTTTTTGCCTGTGGTTTCCCAGAACTGGGCGTCTTCCGGGCGCCAGTCGGCGATGTCAACGCCTGATGCTTGTGAATTGCTCATAGGTCCTTTCAGTTGGAAATGATTTGTGCCTGCAGCTCAGGCGGGCTTTTGTGGGCCATGTACTCGGAGGCGCGCACTTCAGTCAGGTACATCCAGATCAACGACACCCAGACCACGCCATACATCAACATGAAGGAACTGGAACGGATGCCGGTCAGGTCGACCAGGGCACCGAACATGATGGGCAGAATGAAGCCCCCCAGGCCACCCGCCAGACCCACGATGCCACTGATGGTGCCGATGTTGTCGGGATAGTCGTCGCTGATGTATTTGAAGACGCTGGCCTTACCAAATGCCATGGCAATGCCCAGGATGAACATCAAACCGGTGAACATGTAGACGTTCAGGCCGAGATGAAAACTTTGCGGCCCATTCACGGTCATGATGGTGAAATCGGTCTGCGGGTAGCTCAGCAGGAACAGGCAGATCCAGCACACCCATAACACCCACCAGGTCACGCTGTGGGCGCCGTATTTGTCCGATAACCAGCCACCGACAGCACGCAGGACACCGCCTGGCAAAGAGAAACAGGCGGCCAGCAGTGCAGCGATGCGGATGTCGAGACCAAACTCGCCCACGTAGTACTGCACCATCCAGAGTGACAGGGCGACATAGCCGCCAAAAACGATGCTGTAGTACTGGCAGTACTTGATGACCTTGGGGTCTTTCAGCGATTTGAGCTGGTCGCTGAATTTGACGTGGCTGGGGACCAGGTGCGTTGGATCGCTGTGGCTGAAAAACCAGAACAGGCCAACTGTACCCAGCATGATGGCGGCGTACACCTGGGGCACCATGGTCCAGCCAAAACCCACCACCAGGGCAGGCGCCAGAAATTTGTTGACGGCAGAGCCCGAATTGCCCGCACCATAAATCCCCATGGCGAAACCCTGCTGGTTCTTGGGAAACCAGCGTGCTACATAAGGGGTGCCCACTGAAAACGATCCGCCTGCCAGGCCGACAAACAGGCCGATGACCAGGAAATGCCAGTAGGCGGTGGCGTAACTCATCAGCCAGATGGCCGGCACCGTGGAGGCCATCAGCAAGGTCATCACGATACGACCGCCAAACTTGTCAGTCCAGATGCCCAGCGGCACCCGGATGAGCGAACCGGTCAGTACCGGCATGGCGGTCAACAAACCGAATTCGGTGGCGTTGAGGCCGAGGGTTTTCTTGATTGGAATGCCAATCACGGCAAACATCATCCACACCATGAAACACACGGTGAAGGCGAAGGTGCTGACGATCAGCACGGAGAGGGCTTGCCCTTTCTTGGTCATGTCAAAGACTCCTGTTGAATGGCAAGACTGTAGATTTAGTTGGGACTTCGCGGTATCCCTCTGTGGAACCTGTTGCGTCATTCAGTGGAACTATGGGTGAGGCATCGTCCCTAGTTCTTAAGAACTATTGGCAAGATTCTGGAGCTATTCTTTGTTGAAAGGCTAATTGATTCATATACAATGAATCTTTAAATTTAATTGGAGACATCCATGAGTTCTTGTGCGACCGGTCATGTGACCCCTGAGGCGATTTACCCTTTTGACGCGCGCGGTGTTGCCAAACGCTTCCGTCATGCCGCGATTTTTGGTGCGCTGGATGCGCTCCAAGCCGGTGAAACCATGCGTTTTTGCAATGACCATGACCCGATTCCTTTGTTGCATCAACTGGGCGCCCGTTACGGTGAGGCGGTATCCATCCAGTACGTGCAGCGCGAACCTGGTGCCATCGTGATTGATTTTTCGCGAAATTGACGACACCGAGGCAGACCCAGGAATTTTCAAACAGGTTTGTCCCCTTTTCCATCCACCCATTTCAGGATTTTCACAAGATGAACAAAGTCAAAGCCAGTGGCTTTACCAAGCAGATGGCCCGCAACATGTTTTATGGCGGGTCGGTCTTTTTTATCTTTGTTTTTGCGGCGCTTATTTTTGACAGCGAACGCAAAATCCCCTTCCGTTCCAATGCCGAGGCAATCACGCCGGCGGTCGAGCGTGGCAAGGGACTTTGGGAAACGCGCAATTGCATCGGTTGCCACACCCTGCTGGGTGAAGGCGCGTACTTTGCGCCTGAGCTGGGCAATGTCTACAAGCGCCGCGGCCCGGAATTCATCAAGGCCTGGATCGCCTCGCAACCTACACACATTCCCGGTCGTCGCCAGATGCCGCAGTTCAACTTCAGCGAAGAGCAACTCAACGATATGGTGGAATTTTTGCGCTGGACCAACAACGTGAACACCGAAAACTGGCCACCGAACATCGAAGGCTGATGCGCCACGCAGCTCTGAACACATTAGGAACAAAAAAATGCAAGAGATCACACTCAAATACAAATCCCAGGGGGTGGCGAAGTATTACTTCATCGCCGCTCTGGTCCTCTTTACCGCGCAAATCATCTTCGGCATCACGCTGGGATTGCAATACGTGATAGGCGACCTGGCCTTTCCGTACATCCCGTTCAACCAGGCGCGCATGGTGCACACCAACCTGCTGATCGTCTGGCTGCTGTTTGGTTTTATGGGCTCGGCCTATTACCTGGTGCCTGAGGAAGCCGAAACCGAGCTTTACAGCCCGAAACTGGCCATGGTGCTGTTTTGGGTGTTTCTGGCAGCGGGCGCACTGACCATCGTCGGTTATCTGGCCGTGCCTTATGCCAAGCTGGCAGAGCTCACTGGCAATGAGTTGCTGGCGACCATGGGGCGCGAGTTCCTGGAGCAACCCCTGCCCACCAAATTGGGCATCGTGGTGGTCTGCCTGGCCTTTCTGTTCAACATCAGCATGACCGTGCTCAAAGGGCGAAAAACCAGTATTTCCCTGGTGTTGCTGATGGGCCTGTGGGGCCTGGCGCTGATGTTCCTGTTCAGCTTTGTCAATCCGGCCAACCTGGTCCGCGACAAGATGTACTGGTGGTTTGTGGTGCACCTGTGGGTGGAAGGCACCTGGGAGTTGATTCTGGGCGCACTGCTGGCGTTTGTGCTGATCAAGACCACCGGTGTCGACCGCGAAGTGATCGACAAATGGTTGTACGTCATCATTGCCATGGCCCTGATCACCGGTATCCTGGGTACCGGCCACCACTTCTTCTTTATCGGCCTGCCAGGCTACTGGCTGTGGGTCGGCAGTATTTTCTCGGCCATGGAACCGATTCCGTTCTTCATGATGACGGTGTTTGCCTTCAACATGGTGCAACGACGTCGCCGTGACCATGCCAATCAGGCTGCACTGCTGTGGGCCGTGGGTTGCTCGGTGGTGGGTTTTCTGGGTGCCGGCCTGTGGGGCTTCATGCACACCTTGAGCCCGATCAACTACTACACCCATGGCACGCAAATCACGGCTGCTCACGGTCACCTGGCCTTTTATGGTGCCTATGTGCTGGTGGTGATTGCCATGATCAGCTACGCCATGCCCACCTTGCGTGGACGTGTGGCCAATAGCCGGCGTGCGCAGAGTTTCGAGATGTGGTCGTTCTGGATCATGACCATCGGCATGGGCCTGATGGTGTTGGCCCTGACGGGCGCGGGCATCCTGCAGATCTGGCTGCAACGCATGCCCACTGAAGGTGCCATGCCGTTCATGCAGGCCCAGGACCAGCTGCGCTTTTTCTACTGGCTGCGCGTGGCGGGTGGTGTTGGCTTCCTGTTGGGCTTGTTGACTTACCTGTACAGTTTCTTTGCTGCCCCTGGCACCAATGAAGACGAAGTGGTGGTGCCCAACGGCATGATGCACCGCCGGGTCAAGGCCGCCTGAGTCCGAGCGCATGTCAACACTTCCGTTTTATGCTGAGCAGGCCGGTGAATGCAGCTTGTTCGAGCATGCCTGGCGCAAGCAATTGCCACTGCTCATCAAGGGCCCCACGGGGTGCGGCAAGACCCGCTTTGTCGAGCACATGGCGGCGCGTCTGGGGCGGCCGCTGGTCACCGTGTCATGCCATGATGACCTGAGTGCGGCCGATCTGGTCGGTCGCTTTCTGATTGGTAACGGCAGCACGCAGTGGTCGGACGGGCCGCTGGCCCGTGCCGTTCGTCTGGGCGCCATTTGTTACCTTGATGAGGTGGTCGAAGCGCGCAAGGACACCACGGTGGTGCTGCACCCGCTGGCCGATGACCGGCGCATTTTGCCGATCGAACGCACGGGTGAAGAGCTGGCGGCGCCGCCCGAGTTCATGCTGGTGATCTCGTACAACCCAGGCTACCAGAATCTGCTCAAAGGGCTTAAGCCCAGCACGCGCCAGCGTTTTGTCAGCCTGAGCATGAACTACCCCACCCCGCAAGTCGAGGTGGACATTGTGCGCAATGAAACCGGCATTTCCGAGGCGCAGGCCAAACAGCTGGTGCAGTTGGCCAAGGCCTTGCGTTCGCTGACCGAGCACGACCTGGAAGAAACGGCCAGCACCCGTTTGCTGGTGTCGGCAGGGCGCCTGATTGCGTCCGGACTTCCTCTGCAAACCGCTTGTCAGGCGGCCATCATTGATGCGCTCACCGATGACATTGCCACGGCGCAGGCCCTGGCTGAAGTGGTGCGTGCCTTGTTTGGCGAAGCCGCATGAATCCAGCCAGAATGCAGCGCTGGCGCTTGCTGACGCAGACCGGGTTTTTTGCCCTGTTCGTGCTGGCTCCCGCGCTCAACCTGTTGCGTTTTGACGTAACAGACACCCAGCTCTGGTTTTTGGGGCAACGCTGGTCGCTTGGAATAGATGCGCTGGCCAATGGGGAAATCGACGCGACGGCCGCCGCATGGCAAATTGTCCTGCGTGCCTTTGTGCCCGGATTGCTGGTTGTTGCCGTGTTTCTGGGCGTGGCCTACCGTTATGGTCGGCTGTACTGCGGCTGGCTGTGTCCGCACTTCTCGATGGTAGAGGGGCTCAACAAGCTGCTGCACCGGGCCTGCGGCAAATTGAGCCTCTGGGACAAAAGCCCCACACCCAGACCGGGCGCCAAATCCGATGCCCGCTGGTGGCCGCTGTTTGGCCTGAGCTGTGCCCTGATGGGCTTTGTCTGGGCCATCACGCTGCTCACCTATCTGCTGCCGCCCACGGTGATCTGGGGTGGTTTGATCGAAGGCACATTGACGCCCAATCAAACCCGTTTCCTGCTGATTGCCAGCACGCTTTTTACCCTGGAATTTGCCTTTGCCCGGCACCTGTTTTGCCGTTTTGGCTGTGCCGTGGGTTTGTTCCAGAGCCTGGCCTGGATGGCCAACCCCAAGGGCATGGTGGTGGCCTTTGCCCGGGAACGGGCGCGCGAGTGCAAAACCTGCGACGCACCGCGCGGTTCCGCCTGTGACAACGCCTGTCCGATGCGCCTGAACCCGCGCAACATCAAACGCATGATGTTTTCCTGTGTGCAATGCGGCCAGTGTTTGACGGCATGTGACAGCACCCAGCAAGCCCAGCAGCGCACCCCCACACTGGAATGGCAAGTGGGCGTGGACGCTTTGCGTGAAACCTTGCGCCAACGTCAGCGCGAACAAGCGGAGCACCCCTGATGGAAGAAATGGTTGGCCACTGGTGGCACCAGGCCATCACCAGAGTGACGCGGCAGCATCACCCGGCTGCGGCGGTGCAGTTGCAGGACATGCAAAAAGCCATTGGCATTTTTTTCCGCGCAGCGGGTGGCCCTGCCGCGCTGCGGTTTTCCCCTGCCTCCATGCAGGCAGTGGGCGGCCAGCGGCACTGGCTGCAAAAACTGGCAGGCAGCGGCCAACGCGCGGATACCGCCCAGATGGAGTCGGATGTCCTGGCGCTTCCCGCCACCTTGGCCGTGTTTGATGACGCGCAACTCAATCGTGACCTGTACCTGTGGCTGGCCATGCTGTCGGCGTTTTTCGTCTCTAACGGTGACTGGATCATCGACAACCAGCGTGCCAGCCAGGCAGCCCTGGCGCAGTTCCCGGGCTTTGCCGCCAGGTACCAGGCGCTCTTGCAAGCCCATCTGGCGCAACGCCCCAATCCGGTTCATATGACGGGTGCGGGCGCGCAGGCAGAAGCCGCCGTGCAAGCCGCCTTGAAAGGGCAGGGCAGTGCGCAGCTCGCCTGCCAGCCCCAGGATGTCGCAGCGGTCTGGCTCTGGCTCAGCGCGCCAGCGACAGACTCCCAGGCTGGAAATCGCCCAGCCAATGACAAAGCAGCCGAGGCGCGGGAGCACCCGGCTGCACTCACCAACAAACAACGCCGCCGCACTCAGGCCACGTCGCACGAACAAAGCCGCAACGCCATGGTGTTGCCGTTTCGCGCCGAGGCGTTGATGTCGTGGAGCGAAATGGTCCATGTCAACCGCAGTTCTGACGACGAAGAAGACGGCAATGCCCTCAACGCGGCCAACGACATGGACAAGCTCTCGGTCGCTCCCGATGGGCAGACGCTGGCCTCGCGCGTTAAATTTGACCTGGATTTGCCCAGCAGCAGTGCCGACGACACGCCTTTGGGCGAGGGCATGAAATTTCCCGAATGGGACTATCGGCGCGCCGTGCTGCAGCCAGACCATTGCCTGGTGCAGGTGATGCAGGCGCAGCATTGCCGGCCCTTCCTCCCTTCAACGGCCCTGCGACTCACGGCCCGGCGCTTGCGCCGCCGCCTGGAAACCCTGCGCGATGCCCCACGCGCGGTGCATGGCCAGGACAGCGGTGATACGCTTGATTTGGACGCCTGGGTGCGCTTTCACGCCGACCAGCTGGACAACACCACAGCTTGCAGCGACACGCCGCCCATCTACACCCGCCGGGCCCGGCTGGACCGCAGCCTGGCCACGCTGCTGCTGGCCGACTTGTCCTTGTCCACCGACGCCTATGCCACAGCCCAGGAACGTGTCATTGATGTGATTCGGGACGCGCTGTTTGTGTTTGGTGAGGCGCTAAACGCAGCAGGTGACCCATTCGCCATCTGGGGCTTCAGCTCGGTGCGCCGGCAGCATGTGCGCATGCAGCACCTCAAAACCTTTGATGAGCGTTGGAGCGATGCAAGTCGTGCCCGGGTTGGGGCCATCAAACCCGGCTATTACACCCGTATGGGCGCGGCCATTCGCCATGCCACCGGGCAATTGGCCGAGCGTCCCGAGCACAAGCGACTGCTGATGCTGCTCACCGACGGCAAACCCAACGACCTGGACGTCTACGAGGGCCGCTACGGTCTGGAAGACACGCGCCAGGCGGTGCGCGAGGCGCACGCGGCGGGACTCATCCCGTTTTGCGTCACCATTGACGAAAAAGCACATGACTACCTGCCCATGCTGTTTGGCCAGAATGGTTATGCCATGGTACGCCAGCCGCAAGACCTGGTCAGGCAACTCACGCAGGCCTGGGCCACGCTGTCACGCCAGTGAGGATAGAGATGATGACGGTAAAAATACAGGAGTATTGATATGACTTTTGTTGTGACTGAATCGTGCATTCGCTGTAAATACACCGACTGTGTCGATGTGTGCCCGGTGGATGCTTTTCGCGAAGGCACCAATTTTCTGGTGATTGATCCTGACGATTGCATTGATTGCGCCGTGTGTGTACCAGAGTGCCCGGTCAATGCCATTTATGCGGAAGAAGACGTGCCTGCCAGCCAGCAGGATTTCATTGCACTCAATGCTGAACTTGCGCCCCAATGGAAACCGATCACGAAAACCAAGGCGGCACTGCCCGATGCCGACGATTGGGCCAAGCTGGTGGACAAGCGCGCGGAACTCAAGCGGTGATGCCAGGTGCATTGGCCCGGCCATTGCCGGCCCAGGTGTCTGACACGCGCCATCTGGCGGGTGATCTGGCAGTCTGGCTGATCATTCTGGCCGAATTGCTGGCGTTTGGGATTCTTTTCCTGTCCTATGCCTTTGCCCGGACGTTTGATGTGGCGCTGTTCAACGCCTCACAAAGCACGCTCGATTTGAATTCTGGCGCGATCAACACGGCTTTGTTGATTAGCGGGAGCTGGTGCGTGGTGCGCGCTGTAGAGGCCGTCAAGCATGACGCGTCAACGGCGGGCGCGCGCTGGCTGCTGGCCGCCCTGGCCTGCGGCAGTGGTTTTGTGCTCATCAAGCTGATGGAATTCTCTGCCAAGGCGCAGGCGGGCATTGATTTGTCAACGAACACCTTTTACATGTTCTACATTTTGTTGACAGGGTTCCACTTTTTTCATGTTCTGGCGGCCATGGTCTTTTTGATAATCCTGCTGGTCAAGACCCGTGCCGGCCGCTACGGAAAACACAATCACCATGCCCTGGAGACGGGTGCTGCCTTTTGGCACATGGTGGACTTGCTGTGGATCGTGTTGTTCCCCTTGATTTACGTGATGCGCTGAAGCCAAACCAACATGTTCAAATTTTCAACCAATGCCCTCTGGCTGCTGTTGCTGATCGCCACCGGTTTCACTTATTGGCTGGGGGAGTCCGGGCAGTTGACTCACGCCAGCATGGTGCCGGTGTTCCTCATTTTCGGCTTTTCGTTTTTCAAGGGCGCGGCTGTCATCATGGACTTTATGGCCTTGCGCCATGCCCCCGTGCTGTGGCGCAACATGCTGCTGGGTTGGCTGGTTTTTGTCACCAGCATGATCCTGCTGGCTTACTGGATTGGCTTGCGTTGATACAGCCGTGAATGGTGTGTGGAGAACACAACGAGCTCACGGCGAGGTTCATGTCAATGCGGCGACGCTAGGTTCTTGAGGCTGCCTCTGAGAATCAACTTTGTGGGTAGCGTCGTGGCGTTTGGGATCTGCTCGCCTTCAATGAGGCTGACAATGCTGCGGGCCGCGTGAATCCCAATTTCAAGGTTGGGAACGTGGACGGTGGTCAGTGGGGGTTGGACCAGGCTGGCCAATTCAATGTCATCGGATCCCGTGATGGACAGGTCCTCGGGCACGGAGATGCTCAGTGCCCGGCATTCAGCGAGAGCTCCCACCGCTTGCAAGTCTGTGCCACAGATCAACACAGAGGGTCGCTCATGACTTGCCATCAGCGTGTGCAGGGCCTGCCTACCGCCTTCGAATGTGAAAGGCTGCTCAATGATCCACTCGGGTTTTAACTTGAGTCCTACCCTTTGCAGCGCAGCTTGGACCCCAGCGATACGCGCCCGGACGCGCTCGTTTCGGTAAGACAGTCCGGGGCAAATCGCGATCTGCGTATGGCCATGGTCTATGACCACCTGCGCCATGTTCAAGGCCGATTCGTAATAGGAAATGCCCACACACGGCCGACTGCTCGCTTCGTCGATCGACCAAGTCAGCACATAGGGCAACCGGTACTGGCCCAGCAATTCAAACACCGCATCGTCGTGATCGGTTCCCACCAATACGACGCCATCCACGCCACGCTCGACAATGGTACGCAGCAGACCCAGTTCTCGTTCGGGGCGGTATTCGTGACTGGCAACCAGCAGCTGGTACCCCAGGCTCCACAGTGTCTGTTGAAACGACTGGATCGACACCGCGAAAATCGGGTTCTCCAGAGTAGGGTAAATCGCCGCAATCATTCTGGTCTTGCGCGAGGCCAGCGCACGAGCGGAACCATTTCGAACATATCCCAGTTGATCCACGGCACGTAACACCCGTTCCAGAGTAGCCGGCTTGAGGTTATCAGGTACCGACAATGCGCGCGATGCGCTGCCCAGGGAAACACCGGCAAGTCGCGCAACGTCTTCGAGGGTAGGGCGGGAGGGAGCGGTCATATAGTCAGAAAGCCAATTGGGTATGCGGACACGCGACACTTTAAATTCAATGATATTACCGGACCCAGTCTGTAGCGTTTTCCACGACCGCTGGCACAAGCCCGCAGATGTTGCTGAAACTTGGCATGCGCGTCGGCCGATAGGCCGCAGGTATCAGAAGGCGGCCTGATAGATGGCCAGCACATCGTCGTATCCGAGGGCTCTGGGGTTGTGGTCCAACAGGCGTTGCACTTTCATCGCCTCCTGGGTCAGCATGGGCAAATCGTCCTGGCGAATGCCGGCTTGGTTCAACGTTTGGGCGTAAGGCATGCTGGCTACCCGGTCCGCAACCGCCTGTACAAACGCGGCGGCGGCGTGAGGGTCGTCGGCAGTCGCCAGCTCGGGCAGGATTGCCCTGCCCATGGCTGCGTACAGGGTCTGAGCGGCCGGCAGGTTGAATCGAAGCACATGGGGCAGCACCAATGAATTAGATAAGCCGTGCGGCAAGTGGTAATGCCCACCGAGCGGGTAAGCCAGGGCATGCACTGCGCCGACCGATGCGTTGGCAAACGCCATGCCTGCCAACAAAGAGCCGAACAACATTTGTTCGCGGGCCTCAAAGTTTTGACCGTCACCTACCGCAGTGGGCAGGTGGGTGTACAGCGTCTGCAAGGCTTTGATGGCCAAGGTGTCGGAAAGGGGATTTTTTTTCAGCCTTGTGGTGTATGCCTCGATCGCATGAACCATCGCATCGACCCCCGTCATGGCCGTAATTGAAGGTGGTAAGCCGATAGTCAATTCCGCATCCAGCAGGGCTAGGTCCGGCAATAATAAAGGTGACACGACGGTTTTCTTCTCGTGACTCGGCGTGGTGATGACCGAAACCGCAGTTACCTCAGAGCCGGTGCCAGCCGTGGTCGGCATCTGAATCAGCGGAAATCTCGGCCCACGGGCCAGTCCAACTCCGTAAATACTTTCCAGTGCCTGGGGTGTGCATGCCATCAACGCTACCAGTTTTGCGGTGTCCAGTGAGCTTCCACCGCCAAAGCCAACCACGCCGTTTGCGCCGACGGAGCGGGCCATCTCAACGGCCTGCTGAACACATGTTTCGGGCGGATCGGCTTGCACTTCGGCAAACACAGACACTTTGACCGCAACCGAGTCCAGGGCGGCAAGCACCGTTGCCGTCAAGCCGTTCTCATGGAGCCCGGCGTCGGTCACCAGCAGGACATGGGTGACGCCGAGCTTACAAGCCCATTGGCCTAACTGTTTAACGCCACCGGCATGGCAAACGATGCGTGGTGTGGTTTCAAACTGTAATGGAGACATAAGTTTAAATATTGGATGTGGCGTTACGCATAGCCACCGTGACAAAAATTTGAATTCGTGCATCTGCCGACAGCATTGACCGAATGACGTAGCGCTGCATCAAGACGCCCAAAAAACAGCCGTGCGTGGATGGCCATCGCACGGCTGTTCTTCTAGGATAAGGCGTCACGCTTGGTGACTTATTTGCCAGCGATGGGCTTGGCGTTGGCTACGGCTTCGGGATAGACCGTCACCAACTTGCCGCCTTGCCATTGCATCAGGTTGGTTGATGCGAACTGGTTCTGGCCGTTTTCTGCAAACTGGAATCCCCATCCGGCCGCACTGGATCCGACCGGCTTGCGATAGGCCAAAGCCGCTTGGCGGATCTTGTCTTTGTCTGTGGATTTTGCCGTCGCCATGATCTCCAGGAATGCCTTGGCACCGACGTAGTTGACGAGGCTGTGGCCGGAGCGTGGCTTCGCGCCAAAGCGTTTTTCGTAAGCCGCCACAAACTCTTTCAAGCCGGGTGCTCCGGTCTCTTTCATAGTGATCTGCGGGAAGTCCACGTTATAGACAGCTTCGATTCCAGTACCCAGGGCTTGCGCAGTTTCCTGCAAGGAATACCCTCCACCGGCACCAACAACGGCGCGGGGCTTGTAGTCGGCGCTGGCCGCTTGACGGAAGAACAGCAAGGTGTCGTTCTGGTAGGAAGTCTGCAACACCACGTCCGCACCCGACCCTTTGATGCGCAGCACCAGGGACGACAGGTCAACGCTCTTGGCTGAGTAGGCCTGGCTCTCGACCACGTTCAGGCCCAGGCGCTTGGCCTCTTCCTTTTGAAAGCCGCTGACCAAGGTTCCGTAAGGGCCGTCTTCGTAGATGATCGCAATCTTCAGGGCTTTCGGGTCGGCTTTGAGCGTGGGCGCGATCACCTTGACGATGGATTCGATGCTGCGCTCAGCAAAGCTCTTAGCGGTGGAGTTGCTGCGAAACACATACTTCAAGCCACGCCCCGTGATGGTGTCGGCAACGGCGCCCAATTCGAAATAAGGAATACCCGCCAATTCGGTTACCTGCGTGGCTGCAGTGGCAACACCAGATGCAAAGCTGCCAAAAATCGCGGACACACCTTCCACCGAGGTCAGTCGACGGGCCTCTCCGACGGCCTGATTCGCGTCAACCGCATCGGCCTTGACCAAGACAACCTTCTTGCCATCGATTCCGCCAGCAGCGTTTTTTTCATCCACTGCCATTTGCGTACCGCGGAAGCTCTCGTCTCCGAGTAAGGCCAGTCCGCCGCTGAAGGGGTACAAGGCGCCCAGCTTAATGTCTTGCGCTTGGGTGGGCACAGCAGCCAAAGCCGTAAGGCAAGCAGCCGCTGTGGCAAGTCGTTTCAATGTCTTGATCATTAATGTCTCCTAGTTAGTTGCGTATATGAAGCGCTTCAATTAATATCAAAAAAAATGTCTTAGACATTTTAAAGACGTATGAATAATAAACTGAAGCGCTTCATATTTGTGTAATTTTTGGTTCTAAATCACTAGGGGTTTACCCTGTTTTCCGACATGGAGGCGCACATGGATCAGCGCACGGGTAACACAACTGGTACCACCCGTGCCATGTTGAATTCGCAGGGGAGTGCACGATTCAATCAGCCCTGCGCTCACCAAGGATCAGATCAGATCCTTTTTCGGCAACCATGATGACGGCACCCTGAATATTGCCTGAGATCATCTTGGGCATCACAGAAGCATCTACGATGCGCAACCCTGTCAGCCCTTTCACCCTCAGCTGCGGATCAACCACCGCCTTGTCGTCAGTCCCCATGCGGCAGGTCCCCAGCGGGTGATAAATCGTCTGGCCATCGTTGCGCGCAAATTCCAGCCAGTCTGCATCTGAATAGACCGCAGCACCCGGATTCATTTCGTGCTCAATGAAGGCCGCCATGGCGGGTTGTGACATGATGCGGCGCGCCACTTTCATGCTGTTCACAATGCACTGTTGGTCCACCTCGTTGCTCAGAAAATTCGGTTCAATTGACGGCTGATCAAATGGATCCGCGGACCGGATGTGTATGCTTCCTACGGATTCGGGCCGCAGTTGGGACACACCGATCGTCATGCCGGGCGCGCGGTCCAGTATCCGTTCAGCGGCATTGGCGTAGCTGGCGTGCACCATGAAATACTGGGCATCGGGCGACGGCAAGTCGGCACGGGTTTTGACGAAGCCGTGCACCAAGCCTGTCCCCAGGGTCAAGATGCCTTTGCGTGTGGTGTAATACTTGGCAACCTCGCGCATCAAACGCCAGCCACGGGCCATTTCGTTTAGCGTGACGGTGTTCTTTACGCGCCAGTTCATTCGCGTGGCGAAGTGGTCGATGTAGTTTTCGCCTACACCCGCCAAAGCATGCTTGACAGAAATCCCCAACGACTGAAGATGTTCAGGCCGTCCGATGCCTGACAGCTCAAGAATTTGCGGTGTTTGAATCGCACCAGCCGCCATGATGACCTCGATCGAGGTCGCCACGGTGACGTCGCGTCCCTCGCGTCGGTAGGTGACGCCAGTACAACGTTGCCCTTGCAATTCAAGGCGAAGTACATGGGCGCCGGTCTGGACCACCAGATTTGGCCTGGATCGCGCTGGCTTGAGGTACGCATCGTAGGCACTGCAGCGTTGACCGTTGCGCTGGTGAGCCTGGTAGTAACCAAAACCCTCCTGACTGCTTGAGTTGTAGTCCGCATTGAAAACTTGGCCGTCCTGCACTGCGGCTTTCAAAAATGCGCTGGAGATCGGAAAACGTTCGTGCACTTGCTCGATATGAAACGGCCCCGACTTGCCGCGTGTTGCATCTCCGGGCTGGTAGTTTTCCAGTCGTCGGAAATAAGGCTCTACATCTGTATAACCCCAGCCTGTGGCACCTGCAGCTGCCCAGGCGTCGTAGTCAGTGGGCTGACCTCGGACGTAAATCATGCCGTTGATCAAGCTGGATCCGCCAAGCCCCTTGCCTCGCGGTACGGAAATGGCGCGTCCCTTGGTATTCGCTTCCGGCGTAGTTTTGAAGAGCCAGTTGTACTTCTTGTTGGTAAGCAGTTTGCTAAACCCGGCGGGAATCGGGATCCACATGCTGGTGGGCTCACCACCTGCTTCGAGCACTAGCACACGGTGCTTGCCAGAGGCGGACAAGCGGTCGGCCAGCACGCAGCCTGCGGCTCCACCACCCACAATGACGTAGTCAAAAGTTTCCATATTCATCTCAATTCCATCAAAGATAAATCCCATGGGATCAACGAAGGGCGAGCACCTTGCCCGGATTCAAAAGGTTCTGGGGGTCCAGTGCGTTCTTGATGCGTCGTGCGATGGCCAATTCGATCGGTGAGCGACAGCGCATGAGTTCATCCACCCGGTATTGCCCGATTCCGTGTTCTGCCGAAATGCTGCCGCCGAAATAGACCACGACGTCGTGCACCAGGCGATTGAGCGCTGCGGCGTCCAGCGACGCCGGAACAATCACGTTGTAGTGCAGGTTGCCGTCACCGGCATGGCCGAATGTGTTGATCCGGGTACCAGGGAAGGTACGCATCACGGCCTCGTCGGCCGTCCGCAGAAAGTCCGGAATCGAGGAGATGGGCACCGATACATCGTGCTTGATCGAACGCCCTTCGCGGCCTTCGGCCTCGGTGATCGATTCGCGCAAGGCCCACAGATCCGCTTCTTGCTGCTGTGACTCCGCTACAACACCGTCGTTGGCCATCTCTTTTTTGAGCACATCACCCAGCAATGATTCGGTGGCGTCCCGCAGTCTGGGTAACGAGGAACTGGCTTCCAGGAGCACGTACCAGGCAGCGGCATCCAATGGCACTTTGAGCTGCCGATGCCGGGTAACCAGCTCCAGGGCTGAACCTGACATCAACTCAAAACCCGTGAGGGTTTCGCCGATGGCACCTCGGGCTGCGCAGAGCACCTGCAGCGCAGCCGCAGGTGAGGGCACGGCAAGCAACGCGGTTACCCGGTGCCGTGGTTTGGGTGTCAGTTGCAGGACCGCGGCTGTGATGATACCCAGCGTGCCTTCGCTGCCGATGAACCACTGCTTCCAGTCGTAGCCCGCGTTGTCTTTGCGCAAGCGGCGCAGACCATTGATGATCTGACCCTCTGATGTGACAACCTCCAGGCCCAGGATTCGGGATCGGGCCATGCCATAACGCAGCACGTTAGTTCCCCCCGCGTTGGTAGAAACAATGCCTCCGATTTGTGCAGAACCCTCTGCGGCAAGCGTGATCGGCAGCAGCAGGCCCTTGTCATCCACGGCTTCCTGCGCGGTCTGAAGAATGCAACCGCCTTCCACTTCGATGGTCTCGCCAATCACATCAATGTTGCGGATGGCATTCATTTTGGCCAGCGACAGCACCACTTGGTGACCGGAATCATCGGGCGTCGCGCCGCCCGACAAGCCTGTGTTTCCACCGTGCGGGACCACAGGGACACCCGCCGCAGCGCACAGGCGCATCACTTCGGCCACTTCATGAGTAGTGTGGGGCAATACGACACAGCAGGGACGACCTTTGAACATGTGTCGCCAGTCATGGCCATAGGGGACCAGATCGGTTTCGTCGGAAAGCACGCCGCGCTCACCAACCACTTGACGCAGGGCGAATGCCAACTCATCACGACGCATGGTCGACACCTTTTGTGTGGGCATGGCGCATGAAACTCGCCATCAAGGCAATCTGACTGATCAACATGGGAGCGCCATAGTGGACGCGGCAGCCACTGGACTGGGCGGCTTTGAGTAATGCCGTTTCAGCAGGCTGCATGATGATTTCCGCCACCACCTGGTGCGCTTGCAAGCGCGAAACATCCAGCGGCAGCGCGTCTTCAGCGGCCAAGCCCAATGAGGTCCCGTTGACCACCAGATCATGGCCGGAAGGATCGTCGGTTCCGACAAGCAACTCTAAATGGGGTGCCACAGAGTGAATGCGCGCAAACAGCTGATGAACTTTTTCGCTGGTGCGGTTGGCGACCGTCAGGCGACTCACGCCTGCCCTAGCCAGGGCAAAGGCAATGGCGCTGGCGGCGCCACCGGCCCCTGCCAGATACGCGCTACGACCTGCCGGTTCAATGCCCGCTTGGCGCAGTCCTGCAACAAATCCCTCACCATCCAGTATGGTCCCGATCAACTTGCCTGTGGTCGTTCGGTGGACCACGTTGACAGCGCCGACGAGTCTTGCGTCTGCAGTCACTTCGTCGCACAAGGCGACCATGGCGGTCTTGTGCGGAACCGTGACCACGCACCCGGCCAGGTTGTGCATGGCACGAAGGCCGCTGACAGCAGCTTGCAGGCCATCTGCTTTGACGTGAATGGGGACCATCACGCCGTCGAATCCTTCTGCCTCGAAATAGCTGTTGATCCGCTGGGGTGTTTTAACGTGATGAATCGGATCCGCCAGGATCCCGAAGACTTGGGTGTTTCCAGTAATGACTTGCATGACTCAGGCCAGGGTGTAGGCAGTTTTGACCGCTGTGTAGAACTCGCGCGCATAAGTGCCTTGTTCGCGGGAACCATGACTTGAAGCTTTGCGGCCGCCAAACGGCGCGTGGTAATCGACCCCCGCGGTAGGCACATTGACCATCACCATGCCCGCAGCCGAGCGGCGTTTGAAATCTGTCGCATGCTTGAGGGACGTGGTGCAGATGCCTGAGGACAGACCAAAGTCGGTGTCATTGGCCATCGAGACGGCCTCCTCGTAATCTTTGGCACGAATCACAGAAGCTACCGGTCCAAACACCTCCTCCTGGTTAATACGCATGTGGTTTTGCGTCTCGGTGATTAGAGCGGGTGACAGGTAAAACCCAGGGGTTTCGCGCACCAGAAGTTCGCCGCCCGCGAACAAGCGTCCCCCCTCTTTAGTGCCCAACTCGATGTAATGCAGGTCCTGGTCCAGCTGGTCCTGTGAAGCGACCGGACCGATGTCGGTGCCAGCTTTGAGCGCGTGATCGACTTTGAGCGATGCCATGCGTTGGGCCATTGCCGCCACAAACGCATCATGAATACCGTCTTCAACAATGAGCCGACTGGAGCCCGTACACCGCTGCCCGGTGGAAAAAAACGATCCGTTGATGGCCACCAACACAGCCTGTTCCAGGTCTGCGTCATTCAAGATAACCAGCGGGTTCTTGCCACCCATTTCCAGCTGAACCTTGGCACCACGCTCCATACAAGTGATGCCAATGGCGCGACCCGTCTGTACGGAACCGGTGAAGGTGATGGCTCGCACTTTGCGCGAGGTCGCCAGCGTCTGTCCCACCTTGGAACCCGGACCCATCACCAGATTGAATGCACCTTCAGGTAACTGCCCGGCGCGGACAATGATTTCCGAGAGCGCCCAGGCGCTGCCCGGGACCAGATCGGCCGGCTTGAAGACCACAGCATTGCCGAACGCCAGCGCGGGTGCAATCTTCCAGGCCGGGATGGCAATAGGGAAGTTCCAGGGTGTGATGATGCCCACCACCCCTTCAGGCTCGCGGGTCACCTCCACATCCACGCCAGCGCGAATGGACGGTAGCTTTTCCCCGCCCAGGCGCAAGGCTTCACCCGCGAAGAACTTGAAAACCCTGCCTGCCCGAACCACCTCGCCCACACCCTCGGGTAGGGTCTTGCCTTCTTCGCGTGACAGCAGTAAACCCAGCTCGTCCCGGCGGTCGAGAATTTCCGTGCCGATCCTGTCCAGCGCGTCGGAGCGTTGCTCTGCGGTAGACTGGCCCCACCGCTTTTGCCCTTCAAACGCCGCGTTGATCGCCTGCTCAGCCTGTGCCGCGTCCGCGCGGGCGTATTCCCCAATCACGTCGTTGGTGTCCGAAGGGTTGAGGTTCAACCCGACGGTGACCCCTTCTACCCATGCGCCAGCAATAAAATTTTTGTGCAGCTTGGTACTCATGATGTGTATTTCTCTCAGTCAAATAATTGGATTCAGGTCATCAACCAGCCACCGGCGACATCGATGACCTGTCCGGTGATGAAGTTGGAATGTTCGGAGGTCAGGAACAGGCAGGCATCGGCCACCTCGACAGGTTTTCCGAGGCGCCGCAAGGGCGTCACGGCAATAACAGCTTCGTTTGCCTCCACGGGTGCGCCTGCGACCATGGGTGTGTCGATACGTCCAGGCGCCAAGGCATTCACCGTGATGCCATAGGGCCCCAGTTCTCCCGCCAGATGCCGGGTCATGCCGATCAGCGCCGCCTTGGTGGTGCTGTAGTGCGCAGCAACGATGTCCAGATAAGCCTTGCCTGCCACTGAGGACATGTTGACGATCCGGCCAAAGCGCCGCTCCACCATGCCCGGTGCCAGCAGCCGGGTAAAGTGGAAAACGCTGTTCAGATTGACATCCATCACCTGCTGCCACTCCGCCGAGTCCATTTGCCAGATGGGGGCTGGCAGGCCCTGGTGCTTGGGTGAGATCCCGGCGTTGTTGACAACGGTATCGATGGGCCCCAAAGCGGCCTCGATGCTGCGACAGGCGCGCTCGCAGTCATCAAACCGCCCCACATCCGCGGCGACAAAGTGAACCTTGTGTCCCATCCCGGCCAGGCGGGACGCCAGCGCACCCGCGTTGTCCGGCGAGCAGTCCACGATGCCGACGGCGGCTCCCTGCAGAACATATTGCTCCGTGATCGCTGTGCCGAGACCACCACCGCCACCCGTTACCAAGACCACCCGGTCCTTGTGTGTCTGTGTTTCGTCCATGTCAATCCCCTTGGCCGTGCCCTTGTTAATGCCCGAGGTACGCGCGGCGCACATGTGGGTTGTCCAACAATTCTTTGCCCGTACCGCTGAGCGTGATGCACCCGTTTTCAAGGACGTATCCCCGGTCGGCAATCTGCAAGGTGTGAAAAACGTTCTGCTCTACCAGCAAGACGGTTGTTCCCTTGTCTGCCACAGTCCGAATTACCTCAAACATCTGATCCACCAGGAGGGGCGAGAGTCCCAGGGAAGGCTCATCAAAGACGAGTAGTCGTGGGTCCGCCATCATTCCACGCGCGATGGCCACCATTTGCTGCTCGCCCCCCGACAGTGAGCCTGCCAATTGATTCAGGCGCTCTTTCAAACGGGGGAATATGGCCAGCACGCTCTCCAGGCGCTCCTTGTGGAGCTTGCGGGCTGAAGGCTTGTAGGCCCCCATCAACAGGTTTTCCTCAATCGTGAAGAAAGGGAACAGCTGCCTACCTTCGGGGATCATCGTGATGCCCAGTTCAACGATTTCGTGAGGCGCATGTGCGGTGAGCTCAATGCTGTCGAACACGATACTGCCGCTGCGCGCTTTCACAATGCCGCATAAGGTTTTAAGTGTGGTCGTCTTGCCGGCCCCGTTGGCGCCGACCAGGGTGACCACCTCACCGACGTGTACCTCAATCGACACACCTTGCAGGACTTCACTTTTGCCGTAGCCGGCCTTCACATCATTTAGTTTCAGCATGGGTGTACCCTTTTCCCAGATAGGCTTCGATAACGGCAGGATCGTTGACCACATCGGCCGGTTTGCCTTCGCGCAAGACCTGGCCAAGATTGATGACCACGATGCGATCGGAAAGCGCCATGGTGGCTTGCATCAGGTGTTCGATCATCAGGACCGATACGCCTGTATCCCGGATGCGCCGAATCATGGCGATGGCACGAACCACATCGGATGGATTCAAACCGGCCAACACTTCGTCGAGCAGCAGAATGCGCGGCCGGGTGGCCAAAGCCCGAGCCACTTCAAGGCGTTTCATGCCACCCACGGTGAGGCTGCGCGCTTCGATGTCCAGCAGTGCGGTGAGATCCGTCAGCTGCGCGACCTCTTGGGCAATCGCTTCGGCTGATTCGCGGTTGCGTGTGTGCATGAAGGCTCCCAGCATGATGTTTTCCATGACTGACAAACCTGCGAACGGCTGGACGATCTGGAACGTGCGACCTACACCGGCGTGAGCAAATGTCTCAGGTGAACGCGGCGAGACCCAGCCGTTCCCGGTCAGGACACTGATGCTGCCCTGGTCCGGCTTGATGAAGCCTGAAAGCTGGTTGAATACCGTGGTCTTGCCTGCCCCGTTGGGCCCGATAACACCGAGAATTTCTCCTTGGTGCAAGGTCAGCGAGACGTTGTCAGTGGCTTTGAGTCCACCAAATCGCTTGTGCAGACCCTCGGCACGCAAGATGGGTTGACCTTGACCGGCCACAGCCTGCTGAACAAAAGCGGTGGGAAGGACTGCGTCCCGTGTCTTGGCGCCATTAGGCAGGCGATCGATCAGACGAAGAACGCGCCCACTCAAATGCCCAACCAGGCCGCGTGGAAAAAACAGCACTACAAAGATCAGCAGCATGCCGTACACAAATCCGTGGGTGCCATTCCCAAAGGCGCTGAGCCACCCGCGGGCCAGTTCCGCAACCGGCAGGACCACCACGGTTCCGATCACCGGGCCTGCCACGGTCCCCAAGCCGCCAATCAGGGCAAACATGGCGATCTGGATCGACATCTCCAGCGAAAAGGCGGAAGACGGTTCCAGGAAGGTCAGGTACATGCCGTGAAAACTGCCGATCAGGCTGGTCAGCACCGCGGAGATCACCGCCGCCGCAATCTTGGCTCGCACGGCGTTCACGCCCACGGCTCTGGCCGCGTCTTCACGCTCCCGAACGGCAATCAGGTAGAAACCAAACCGCGATCGGCGGATCAACCAGCTGACGATGAGGGCGAGTGCAAAGAAGCCAAACGCCACCAGCAGATAAGCCCACTTTTCACGGAAGATCATCCAGGTCAGGCCCACCTGCAGCGGCACGTTCAAACCGGCAGAGCCACCGGTCCAAGCCTCTTGGTGCACGACCAGGAGGCGCACCACTTCAAGGAAGGCAATGGTGGCCAGCGAAAAGAAAGGACCACGCAGGCGCAGCGTTGGGTACGCAATGAGCAAGGCCACCAAAGATGAGACCGCCGCGCCGGCAAACATCCCGATCCACGGTGAGATCCCAAACTGCGCGACCAGCAGGCCTGCCGAATAGCTGCCTATGCCATAAAACACGGCATGTCCCAGAGACAGCTGCCCGGCGAAACCGCCAACGATGTTCCAGGCCGTTGCCAGACCCGCAAACACGCAGACCTGAATGGCCAAGTGATACACAAAGGGCGACTGTGAGGCAAACGGCACCCATAGGATGGCAGACAAGGCCAACAGGCCGATATAGACCCGGGGATTCAAGATAGGGGGCATCATGTTGATGTCCTTTATTCAGAGCCACGACCCAAACCGAACAAGCCGGTGGGGCGAACAATAAGGATGGCCAGGAAAACAAGGAAGTACACGACCTCCTTCAATCCAGGGCCGACGTAGTAACCAGCCAGGCTGTCAATCAAACCGATGAAGAGTGAGCCAATGACGGCGCCCGGCAAACTGCCCATGCCCCCCAGCACCACGATCACAAAAGCCGTCAGCACGAAATACTGCCCCACCGTCGGGAAGGCCGGGTATTGCACGGCCAGCAGACCGGACGCCAGTCCAACCAGGCCTGCTCCGATACCAAAAGCCAGCACGTAGGCCTTGTTGACGTCCACGCCCATGAGGGCGGCAGACATCCGGTTTTGGGCCAGCGCCCGGAAACCACGGCCGGTGTAGGTATGTTTGAGAAAGAGATGCGTGCCCGCAGCGACGACGACGGCAACGACAAAGGTGATGATCTGTCCACTGACGAAAGTGAAACCACCCAGCATCATGGGCTCGGTACCGAAGGAGACTTCAGCTTTTCTTATGTCCGCGCCGAACACCATCAACGCCAGGTTCAGCAAGGCCGTCGATACACCTACAGTCGCAAAGATCTGAATGTGTGGGTCGGCGGACAGGAGGGGTTGAATCACCAAGCGTTGCATCAGGGCACCCATCACAAACAGCATCACAGCCACCAGCATCGCTGATGTGTAGGGGTGGAGTCCGAAGTATTGGGCCAACAGCCATACCGCGTACATGCCAACCATTAGAAACTCGCCATGCGCAAAATTGACGACGCGCACAACACCAAAAATGAGTGTTAGTCCGATGCTGATGATTGCGTACGCACCACCTAGCAGCAGACCATTAACCAGAAGTTGTATGAAGATAGACACTGCAGCCCCTCGAGCCGAGCAAGGCATACGCTTGCACGACCTCAATGGATTTAAGAAACATCGCCTGACGGGTTATTTGAAGGCGATGGGCTTGGCCGTCGAAACAGCCTCGGGGTAGACTGTGACGAGCTTGCCGCCTTGCCACTGCATCAGGTTGGTCGATGCCAACTGGTTCTGCCCGTTGTCTGCAAACTGAAACCCCCAACCTGCAGCGCTTGTGCCCACTGGCTTGCGATAGGCCAGCACAGCATCACGTATTTTGTCCTTGTCGGTGGACTTGGCCTGAGCCAGAGCATCCAGAAATGCTTTGGCTCCCACGTAGTTCACCAGGCTATGACCCGAGCGGGGTGGTGTGCCAAATCGCTTTTGATAGGCGACTACGAATTCCTTGAGACCTGGCGCGCCAGAGTCCTTCATGGTGACCTGGGGGAAGTCAACGTTGAACACGCCTTCAATAGCTGTCCCCAATGCCTGTGATGTTTCCTGCAGCGAGTAGCCGCCACCGGCACCGATCACCGCTTTGGGCTTGTAGCCAGCACTTGCTGACTGACGGAAAAACAGCAGGGTATCGTTCTGGTAGGAGGTCTGAAGCACCACGTCTGCGTTGGCACCTTTGATCCGCAGCACCAGAGAGGACAGGTCAACACTTTTTGCGGAGTAAGGCAGACTTTCAACAACGTTCAGACCCAACCGCTTGGTTTCGTCTTTCTGGAAACCGCCCACCAAGGTGCCGTAAGGACCGTCTTCGTAAATGATCGCGATCTTCAGCGACTTCGGGTCCACCTTCATCATGGGTGCGATGACATTGATGACGGAATCGACACTGCGTTCAGCAAAGCTTTTGGCCGTAGCGTTACTGCGGAATACGTACTTGAAGCCGCGGCTGGTGATCGTGTCGGCCACTGCACCCAGTTCGAAGTAAGGCACACCGGCCAACTCTGTCACCTGCGTCGCTGCGGCGGAAATGCCCGATGCATAACTGCCAAAAATGGCGGAGACATTTTCGACCGAGGTCAGTCGGCGCGCCTCACCCACCGCTTGGTTTGCATCGACCGCGTCGGCTTTGAACAGTGTGATTTTATTGCCGTTGATGCCACCAGTCGCATTTCGTTCGTCGATGGCCATCTGGGTTCCGCGAAAACTTTCATCCCCCAAGAGGGCGAGTCCACCGCTGAACGGATAAAGAGCGCCCAGTTTGAGGTCCTGGGCATGCGCAGGCGCTGAGGCCATGACCGTCAGGCAACCCAGCGTCGTTGCCAGTCGTTTTAGATGTTTGATCATTCAAGGTCTCCTTAGAGGTCGCTCAATAATATGAAGCGTTTCATTTATTATTTGAAATAAAAATAAATACGCATAAAGTGAGGCCATATCTTAATATGAAGCGCTTCATTTGTGGAATCTTTTATGACGAGTTTTATGGGTGTTTACCCTAATCGTTAATGAATACGGGGCTATAAGCAATCATCCTAATAATCTATCCGTAAATAATGTTCACGTCCAATTTGATTTTTCGAAGCGCCATGATTGACGCTGCCAGATGGTTCAGGGCGATGAAGCTCGATCAAGTTATTCGTATCGCACCAGCAGCTTGCGAAATTGGTTGAACCAGCTGTGGGCGACTTCAACCACCCAGCGTCTGGCCTTCTTCTTGGGATTGCGCTTGAGTTCGTCAGCCTCTTGTCCTCGCACTTTGACATGAGGGATGTAACCGTGCTTCTCAATGAGCCTCAATGCAGGTGCTCCGGTGTAGCCAGCGTCGGCGCAAAGGTGTTTGTTTCTTCGCCGCGGTGGATTTGGTCTGTCGACCATTACGCCATCCAGCACAGCGCCCAGTTGCGAGGCATCATGACGATTGGCCCCGGTCACGACGAGCGACAACGGGACGCCACGACCGTCCACCAGGAAATGACGCTTGCTCCCATTTTTTCTCCCGATCTGTTGGATTGAGGCCAACGCTGTGCCGTGCCATGGGCGCTTTCATCATGGCACCATCAATGCTTTGCCATCGCCAAGCGATACCTTCCATGTCATCGTATTCGGCAAGGCCCAGTCGCCATAGGTTTTCAAAGACACCTGCCTTTTCCCATTCAAGAAACCGGGCGTGGATTGCGCTGGCGCTGCCAAAGGGCTCAGCAGGCAACGCCTTCCACTGGCATCCCGTGCGTAATACGTAAATGATTGCCTCGAAGACGAGCCGAGGATCTTTGGGCTTGCGACCACCGCCAGCCTTTCGGGTGTAGTTCTGATTTTCCAAACGCTGGCGCTGCGGGATCAATGTCTGCACCCGCTGCCAGAATTCATCTGTCACTTCACAGGATTTGGCCTTTGTCATCATCACTCCAAACGCAGTTCTCGCGCTTGGATGGTGATTATCCTTTATTTACGGATGGGTTATTAGCCGTCTTTGTTATCGGGTCGTGCGCTCACCAGCCAGGGCGTGTACTGCCACAGATAGATCAGGAAGGCCGCACTCCAGGCACTTGCTGATGCCAGCAGGGCGTAGCTGTAGAGGGAGGGTGCCAACATCGGCAACAACACGCGCAGCAGCGCGGCGATCATGATCAGCACATAGGCCGCAAGCTCGGGTGCATCTGCCGTCAGCGGTCGGCCGGTATGACCCCGCGCCGTGCGCGTCATCATGCCAATGATCAAGCCACCGGTGGCGCCCACGCCCAGCGCATGGACCCCGAGTGATGCTGGCATCAGGCCCAGCTGCGCCAGTGCCAGCAAGCCCAGGCCCAGCGTAAGCCAAAGATGCGACGCGTGCAATATCCACAAAATGGGGCGGCCCAGGGTGGCCAGCGGATGCCAGCGCCATTGGCGCACCAGGTTGAGCGCAAAGGCCAGAGCCAGCGTGGCAGTGGCCAGACCAGTGTGCCATTCGGTCACCCACAACACCATGCCAAGGGCGGTGGCCGCCAGGGCAACGCGATCCAGCCAGGGCAGTGTGACAATTTTGAGGTTCGGCAACGCGCTGGTGGTGAAAAATGGCACGACGCGCCCGGCCATCACGCATTCAATGATGACGATGAACCCGAGGGCGGCATACAGGCTGCGCATTGGTGCCAGCTCGACCAGGCCATTGGCGGACAAATGGAAGGTCAGGTTGACCAGTGTCAGCAACAGCAAAATGAGCGCCAGCGGCACGTTGCGCCAATTGCGCGAGCGGATCAGTAAACGCAGAAAAATGAGCCCGACGATGGGTAGCAGCGCCAAATCCAACACTGCAAAAACCGCGTAGGGAGCGAGCAGCGAGGCCACGCGTGCGCTCAACCATAACAAGATCAAGAAACCCAAAGTGGGGCCGCGCGGGGTTGCCAGTCCGGTCCAGGTCTTGCCTGCGGTCATCAGAAAACCCACGATGACCGCGATGGCAAAGCCAAACAGCATCTCATGGGCGTGCCAGAGCACTGTGGGCGGCGTGGGTAGCCAGCTGACGGCACCGAGAAAAGCCGCGATCCAAAGTGGCACGATCAAGGCCGCCAGTAAAGCTGCACCGAGATAAAACGGGCGAAAAGCCAGTCGTAACCAGGGCATGCCATGGGGTAGGGGAGCGGCAGGTGTTTTGTTTGATGCAAGGTCTGTCATGCTTACTTTCTTGTGTTGTTTTCTGAGGCTATGGTTGGGTCTGTTGGTGCGCTGGCTGGTGCCAGTTGCTGCTCACCCCAGGCCAGCCAGTCTTCGCCAAACAATTCGGACGGATGCGGCGAACGCTCGTTGGCGCAGGCCATGGCATTGATGGCGCAAAACTGGTCGCAACCCCAGCAGATGCGCTCCGGGTTGGCCGGATGGATGGGAAATTTCTTGGCCATATCAGACTTTTGTGGGTTCGTTAGCGCGGAATGATGAAGGTGGATTTTTCCTCTATCGCCACAAGCTTGCCCTGGTTTTTGGCTTCAACCCTGAAGCTGATCGGGTTGGCTTTGCCTCGGTAAGCTTGGGCAGTGTCAGCAGCCAGGGTCAGGCGGATGGTGAGCGCCCCAATGCCCGTGGCCGGCACCTGCAGCACAGGGTCGGTCACCAACGTCAAGCCCGGCAGGCCCTGCACGCTGGCGCTATAGGTTTGCGCGCGTTCGGTGGTGTTCATGACCTTGAGGCGATAGATGTTCTCAATATCACCATTGCCAAGCTCGCGGGCCATGCTGCCGCGGTCCTTGATGATGTCCACGGCAAAGCCCTTGCGCGTGGACAAACCACCCACAAAGAGCGACACAACCAGCAGAAACAGCACGCCGTAAAGCCATACGCGTGGCCGCCAGACCCGTTTCACCATCTGCCGGGCGGTCAACTTGTCAGCGATACCCTTGCCCGATGAATAGCGGATCAAGCCGGTGGGGTAATTCATTTTGAGCATGACTTCGTCGCAAACATCAATACAGGCGGCGCAGGCAATACATTCGTTTTGCAGTCCGTTGCGAATGTCGATTCCAGTCGGACAGACCTGCACACACAGCGTGCAGTCAATGCAGTCACCCAGGCCCAGCGCCTTGGGGTCGGCAGCGCGTGCGCGTGAGCCCCTGGCCTCACCCCGCCCGGCATCGTAGGCGATGACCATCGAGTCCATGTCGGTCAGGGCGCTCTGAATGCGGGCATAGGGGCACATGTGTTTGCAGATTTGCTCGCGCAAATAACCCGCGTTGCCGTAAGTGGCCAAACCGTAAAACAAGACCCAGAACCATTCCCAGGGTGAAAACGACAGCGTTAGCAGTTGCTGCACCAGATCAAGAATGGGTGTGAAATAGCCCACAAAGCTAAAGCCGGTGAACAAACCCAGGCCGATCCACAGGACCTGCTTGGCGCTCTTTCGAACTATTTTTTCAGCGCGCCAGGGGCCTGCATCCAGACGCATGCGGGCCAGACGATCGCCTTCGGTGACACGTTCCAGCCACAGAAAAATCTCGGTATAGACCGTTTGTGGGCAGGCGTAGCCACACCAGAGCCGGCCCGCCACCGCAGTAAAGAAAAAAAGCGTCAGGGCTGCCAGCACCAGCAAAACAGCCAGGTAGATCAGATCTTGCGGATGCAGCACCAGGCCAAAAATAAAAAACCGGCTACCGGCCAGATCGAACAAAACAGCCTGTCGCCCGTTCCACTGCAGCCAGGGGAGGCCGTAAAAAACCAGTTGGGTAACCCAGACCATGACCCAGCGCAAGCGGGTAAAAAACCCGCTTACCGTGCGCGGATAAATCTTGCCCTGCTCGTCGTTTAACGAAAAAACGATGCCCGTACCTGCATCAAGCGGGACTGGCTGGATCGGGATGATTTTGGATGTGGCAGGTTTTTGCATTACTTCTGCGCAGTATGGGCTTGTTTGGGTACTGGCATGGGTGGAATTCTTTAAGAGGAGTATTGTATGAATGTTATTTTATCCTGATAATAGATACATTGAATGAATCTTTGTTTTACCCAGGTCTGACTTATGCGCCTCACCCAATGGACCGACTACACCTTACGTGTTTTGATGTATTGCGCTGCCTGCCTGGATCGCACCAAACCGATAACGATCACCGAGATTGCCGAGAATCATGGTATTTCGCGTAGCCACCTGACCAAAATTGTGCAGCAACTCGCCGCGCGCGGCTGGTTGGAAACAACCCGTGGACGAGGCGGTGGCATGCGCTTGGCTGTACCCGCCAAAGACCTTTGTCTGGGCACTGTCGTGCGCGCCACTGAAACTGACTTTGCTGTGGTCGAGTGCTTTGATCTGGCGTTGAACCAGTGCCGGATGAACCAGAACTGCCGACTCAAAGGGGCCCTGAATCAGGCGACGCAAAGCTTTCTGGCAGTGCTGGATAACATCACGCTGGCAGATTTGGTGGCACCGGTTGTCAGCGTTGGCAACATGCCAAAAACAAGGCGCCTGCAGCTGATTCCAGGTCTGCCGGGCACATCTGTTTGAGTTAAACCCGTTGCTGGCTTAAAGCAAGCCTTGTTCTGTGGCCATCACGGCAGCGTGCACCCGTGAACTCACCCCCAATTTGCGCAATACGTGTTGCACGTGAATTTTGACAGTGGTTTCCACAATGCCGTGCTCGCGCGCGATTTCCTTGTTGCTGGCGCCTCGGGCGATGCCGCGCAGGATGTCAAGCTCGCGTGGTGACAGGCTGGCCATGGCTTGCGCCGTGGGAGTGCTGCTTTTGACAGAGGGGGGTGCAGTCGAAGTCACTGCGGCCGCACCTGTTCTAGTGATGGTGTTTTTGTAGGCAGAGATCAGCTTGCCCATCATTTCTGGCGCGATGATGCTGTCCCCCTGGACGGCACGGTGCACTGCCGCTGTCAGGTCGTCGCCTTCCATGTTCTTGAGAAGGTAGCCGCTGGCACCACCATGCAGGGCCGCAGCCAGATCGTTTTCGTCTTCGCTCACAGTTAGCATCAAAATACAGGCGTTGGGTGCTGCTTCAAGGAGCGAAGGCAGGGCCTTGACACCGCTGACACCGGGCAGATGGTTGTCAAGCAGGATCACATCGGGCTGCAGTTCCCTGGCTTTTCGTAGCGCTTGCCCGGCATCTGCTGCATCGTCCACCACCTGCAGACCCGTGTCGCGTGTCAGCAGGGCGGTCAGTCCGCGGCGAAAAAGTGTGTGGTCGTCGACCACCAGAATCCGGATGGGCGTGCTTTTGATGGATGTGTTGGGCATGTTCAGGCGGTGGTTGCAGTCATGTCTGCTTTCAGGTTGTCCATGCGGGCAGCGTTGGTGGTGCTCGGGTGTGATGGCGGTGTGAGGGTCAATATGACCGAACTGCCACGCGTTGGTGTTGACATCACCTCGATTTGCGCGCCAATGCGCTGCGCCCGCTCGGTCATGATGCGTAAACCAACATGGGTCTCGTCGAATTGATCGGTATCCGGATTAAAGCCGATGCCGTCATCGCGTACTTCAAAGCGCCAGGTGGGTTGTTGCTGTACATCCAGCCAGGCTTGCGACGCATGGGCGTGTTTGCGTACGTTGGACAGCGCTTCCTGCACAATGTGCAGCACCTGAATTTGTACGTCGGGAGCCAGCGGCAGACCCTGCCCTTGCATCGTCAACGTGGTTTTGATACTGCTTTGATGTTCAAATTTCTGCAAGGTAGTGGCCAGCGCGGGCTCAATATCTTCGGTGTTGGTACGGGTTCTGAAGTGCAGCAGCAGTTCACGCACGTCACCATAACTTTCACGCACTCCCGCGTCGATTTCTTCCAGGATTTTGGCAATCTCGGTTTCGTTGCGGGTCTTGATGGCGTCGCGCATCAATTGCACCTGGATTTTCAGGAAAGCCAGCGATTGGGCGATCGAGTCATGCAACTCGCGCGCCAACAGGTGACGCTCCTGCGATACGGCCGCTTCTTTTTCCAGGGCATTGAGGCGCAGGTTTTCCATACCGCTGGCCAGGTGGCTGTTCAGCGCCTCCAGCAGCGAGCGCTCTGCAGGTGTTGGCGTGATACGGGCGTGGTAAAAAAGATCGACCTCGCCCATCAGGTGCTGGTGCAGGCGCACCGGCAGGGTGATGACGGTTTCGAACCCCGCCTTGTGGCAATGCTTTAACGGTGCGCTGGCGTCATCACGGATCGGAATGACGCGAAAGTCTGAATCCAAAGTGGCTGAGCCGCAGTGGCAATCGCCGGTATTGATACACTGCTCGTCGTCGATCATGCCTGCAGACAGACCGTGGGCAGCCAGCATCAGGTGGCGCTGACCGCCCTGATTGGACCAGCGCAACGCAACGCCGTCAGCATGAGAAATCTTGGCCAGACTCTTGGCGAAATCCTGCGCCAGTGCATCCAGCGAGGTGGCTTTGGACACCAATGCCGTGATCTCGTACAGGCTCTCCAGCCGATCCGATTTTTCTTTCAGCAAAACGGTTTTTTCAGCCACCTTGGCTTCCAGGTTTTTGTACATGGATTGCAAATGCTCGGCCATGCCATTGAAGCCATCGGCCAGGGTGCCAAATTCATCGCTGGAGACCCGCTCCACGCGTGCATCAAAATTTCCCTGCTGTATTTTTTCAATGACTTGTTTCAGTTGACCCACCGGCTCCAGCACAAACAGATAGCCGGTATAGAGCAATACCGTGGCCCCCACCACCACCGAAGCCAGCATGCTTATTTGCAGCAGGTGCAGCAGTGCGGTCCATTTTGCAATGTGCACCTCGATGCTGTTGACGAAGGCATCAATGTGGGATGCAAATGCGACGGTGTCAGCCCGCAGGTCGCCAAAGCTTGTCTGCTTGGCGTTGATCCAGCGTGCCTGGTAGGCTGTCCAGTTGTTCTCTACCACGGCAAAGTGCTGGTTGGTGTCAGTGTCCCATGGCACAAACAGCGGACGCTCAGGGTCGCCTTGCCTGAGCGTCATCAGGCTGCGGTTGAATTCGGCGATTTGTTCGGGGAGTTGGCTAGTTTCCCGGGTACCGATGGACAGCGACATGCGGTAAGACTGCATGCGCATCCGCCCTGCCTCGTTGACCGCCGCGGCACCACCATCCAATTGCCAGGAAACCCACAGCGTGGCCACAGTTGCCATGAAGATCAACAGCAAAAACGGTGCTCCCACCATCAGCAGTTTGGTGCCCAAATTCCAGTGTCGTTTGATCATCATGAACTCAGCCGTCCTTGCCGTCGAGTCGGGTTTGCAACAGCCAGGGGCTATAAATCCACAGGTAGATCAGAAACGCCGCGCACCAGGCGGCGGCAGCCAGTATGAGTGTTGCCATGTAGAGCCCGGGCCATAGCAGTGGCACCAGCACGCGCAATGCGGCCGCTGCCATGACCAGGGCATAAGCGGCCACTTCGAGGCGCGACAGCGCCAGTGGCCTGCCGGTATGGCCGCGCGCCGTGCGTGTCACCATGCCTATGATCAGGCCGCCCGTGGCCCCGACAGCCAACGCGTGTACGCCAGCAGACACCGGAATCCAGCCCATTTGGGCCAGCGCCAGCAGCAGCAAACCCAGTGCAATCCAGGCATAGGCGCCATGCAATATCCACAAAATGGGTTTGTGGCGTGTGCGCAAGGGGCGCCAGCTCCACAGCCGTATGGCGTGCAGGCCGGCCGCTGCCAGCAGGACCAGCAACCCCCAGACTCCTGCCGGAGCGAATACCCAGAGCAGCAAGCCCAGGGCGGTCAGGCCGAGCGTCAAACGTTCCTGGTTGGCTGATCTCTGGATGCGCAAACCGGGTGTGGCGCTCATGGTGAAGGCGGGCACCACACGTCCGGCAATCACACTCTCGATCATGATGATCAGGCCCAAGGCAGCATGCAGCGGGGTCATGGCCGGCACGTCGAGCACACCCAGGGTGGCCAGATGAAAAATCAGGTTGGCGGCGGCGAGTAAGGCCAGGATCAGCGCCAGTGGCAGGTTGCGGTAGTTTTTGGCACCCAGCAGCAGCCGAGCCAAAATGCCGGCCACCAGCGGCAGCAAGGCCATGTCCAGCAAAGCGTAAAGCACGCCAGGTCCGGTCAATGCGGCGATACGCGCGCCGAGCCAGAGTAATGCTAAAGCGGCCAGCGATGCGCCGCGTGGCGTGGACAGTCCGGTCCAGTTTTTGCCTGCCGTCATCAAAAAGCCAATGATGATGGCCACCGCAAAGCCAAACAGCATTTCATGGGCGTGCCAGAGCAGGGCGGGAACAACCGGGCTGTTTGAGATACCGCCCATGAACAGGGCCACCCAGAGCGGCACCGCCAGTGCCGCCACCAGCGTGCCGCCCAGATAAAAAGGCCGGAAACCCAGACGCAGAAAAGGCAAGCCCCTGGGTTTTTGCGCGGCGGCCTTGACTTCGTAAAAAATGGGGAGCGGGACAGATTCCATGTGTTCAGCTTGCAAAATAGACCCAGTTTGCCATTAGGCGGCGATCCTGGTCAATCAACCTTAACACACCGCAAAAAAAACTTGGAATCTCAAAGGTCTCCTTGTCAAACCCTCAGGCCTGGCGTTCAAAAATCGCAGCGATGCCCTGACCACCCCCAATGCACATGGTCACCAGCGCGTAGCGTCCGCCAATGCGCTCCAGTTCATACAAAGCCTTCACCGTGATGAGCGCGCCGGTGGCGCCAATCGGATGCCCCAGTGAAATGCCTGAGCCGTTGGGGTTGACCTTGGCGGGGTCCAGGCCCAGGTCGCGGCTGACAGCGCAAGCCTGGGCGGCAAAAGCCTCGTTGGCCTCGATCACGTCGAGATCATTGACGGTCAAGCCGGCTTTTTTCAGGGCCATTTGCGTGGCCGGTACCGGGCCGATACCCATGTACTTGGGGTCAACGCCAGCGTGCGCATAGGCCACCAACCGGGCCAGCGGTTTCAGGCCGCGGGCTTTAGCCGTGGCTGCTTCCATCAACACCACGGCCGCGGCAGCATCGTTGATGCCCGATGCATTGCCGGCAGTGACCGTGCCGTTTTCCTTGAGAAAGGCAGGCTTGAGCTTGGCCAGATCGGCCATTGTGCAGTTGGGGCGGTAGTGCTCGTCGGTGTCAAAAACCACGTCGCCCTTGCGGCTTTTCAGTGTCACCGGCATGATCTGGCTCTTGAAATAACCGGCTTCAACGGCGCGCTGGGCACGGTTGTGGCTCTCCATGGCCAACGCGTCCTGGTCGGCGCGTGTGATGCCCCATTTGGCGGCAATGTTCTCTGCGGTCACGCCCATGTGGATGGTTTGGAACGGGTCGTGCAAGGCACCCACCACCATGTCCACCATCTTGGTGTCGCCCATGCGTGCGCCCCAGCGCATGTTCAGGCTGGCATAGGGCGCACGGCTCATGGCTTCGGCACCGCCGCCAATGGCAATGTCGGCATCGCCGAGCAAGATGGACTGGGCTGCCGAGACAATGGCCTGCAGGCCCGAGCCGCACAGGCGGTTCACGTTGAAGGCGGGCACACCCTCGGCACAACCGCCGTTGATGGCCGCCACCCGCGACAAATACATATCCTTGGGTTCGGTATTGACCACATGGCCAAAGACCACGTGGCCGACTTCGTCACCCTTGACCTGGGCGCGGGTCAGGACATCGCGCACGAGCTGGCCCGCAAGTTCGGTCGGTGCCATGTCTTTCAGGCTGCCACCATAGGTACCAATGGCAGAACGGGCGCCACTCACGATCACTACTTCACGGGTCATCTCATATCTCCTCGGGTTAATAAATAATTACAAAGCCATCTTAGCGCCGATTACTGACAAAAAACCAACGAATTTAGAGACCACCTTGTTAATCTCGTTCAGGCGTTGTCGCGGACATCGGCCACCACTTGTTGGCCGAAATCGGGGCGCGCCAGCCATGCGAGCACGCGTCTGGCGGCTTCGCCAGGCGTGGTCAGTTGGCCAGTTGCCTTGAGTTGCACAAATCCGGCCTGATCCGGGAAGCTTGCGGCATCGGCGCTGCGCAGCTGCTCCTGCATGTCGGTATCGATGACACCGGGTGCCAGCGAGCAAACCAATGCCCCATTGGCCAGGCGGGCTTCTTCCAGCGCCAGACAGCGCGTGAAATGGTCCATGCCGGCCTTGGCTGCGCAGTAAGCTGCTTGTGATGCCATCGGCCGGCGGCCCAGACCCGATGACATATTGAGTACCTTGCGCGGCACGGACCAGCTTGCGGTGGCACCCAGGAATGACGCAGTCAACAGCATTGGAGCCTCCAGGCCGACCCGCAACGCACGGGTCAATTCGGCAGGCTCGGAGGCACTTAAGGGCGCAATGGCAGGGATCACACCCGCGTTGTTGATCAGGGTGGCACTTTTGAGCTGCAGTGGGTCCAGGCTGTTCAGCCAGACTTTGAGGCAAGCTGCTGCGTGTTCCGACTCCGACAGGTCCAGGGCCCATTGTTCCAGCAGGCAATTTTGCTGTACTGCCAGCGCGTCCAGGGCAGGGTCCGGACGGCGTGAAATGCACAGCAAACGATGTTCACCGGCCAACAACTGTTCAGCGATGGCCAGCCCCATGCCGCGGGAGGCGCCAGTCAAGATAAATAAGTGGGTTGTCATGTATTGCCGGCTCAATTGATAGAGGTCAAATTTTCCCAGATCAAGGTGGCTATCATGAATCTCAACCCATGTGGTTGCATGACAAGGAGAAAAAAATGCAGGTTCAAATTCACACCGATCACCATATTGAAGGTACGGACGCCATGAGCAAATGGGTCAGCAGTGCGGTACAGGAGGCACTGGCCAGATTCAGTGGCCAGATCTCCCGCGTTGAAGTCCACCTGAGTGATGAAAACGGCGGCAAAAAAACAAGTCCTGAAAACAAGCAGTGCATGCTGGAGGCCCGGCTTGATGGGCATCAGCCGCTGGCCGTCAAACACCACGCTGCCAATCTGAACCAGGCACTCGATGGCGCCGCCGACAAATTGCTGCGTCTGATTGAAAACACCTTGGGTCGCACGGCACGCGTCTGATTTCTTAAAACGGCGGATCGCTCACAAACACCATGGTTTGCAGACTGACGGGGTGCGTCAGTTCAAGCCGGGTGGCGTGCAGCAGCAATCGATTGACTTTGGATAAGCTTGCGGGCATGCCATACAAGGTGTCACCCAGGATCGGATGCTGCAGGGCTTGCAGGTGCACGCGCAACTGGTGCGATCTTCCGGTGACAGGTTCGAGTTCCAGCCGCGTTGTTTGTTCTTTTACGTTTTGACTGAGCACACGCCAGCGGGTGTGACTGGGCTTGCCTTGCGCGTCAATGATGCGCTTGGGCCGATTCGGCCAATCCAGCCAGATTGGCAAATCAATGACGCCCCAGTCTGTGGCGGGTGGCGTCAGCAAACCGTCCACGATGGCCACATAACGCTTGTGTACCTGCCGCTTGGCAAAGGCATCGTTCAAAACGCGCTGCGCCAATGCCCCGCGCGCCATGACCAGTAGGCCCGAGGTGGCCATGTCGAGCCGGTGCACCACCCGGGCATCGACAAAATGCTGCTGTACCCGACTGCTCAGACAGTCCTGTTTGTCTTCGCCCTTGCCGGGGACACATAACAGGCCGGCTGGTTTATCCAGCACCAACAAGGCTTCGTCGGCAAAGAGAATACTGAAGTCAGGCAAAGGTATGCGGCGTGGTCCGCTTAACGTGGTGCGTTTTTCAGTTTGCCGCGCACAGGCACCACGGTGGTGATGGTGGGACGTACCGCATCCGCCGACACGGGCTTGGGCGGCGAGGTGTCCTTCTTGGGTTTCTTGACCATTTTGTTGTTGCCCTGTTGACCTTTTGCCATGATGTGCTCCTGTTTTGCTCGCTTGTGCAGTTAATTAAAGTGTGGGTGGGCTCATTATCGGCTGGCTTGGTTAGACCTGGGTCATCAGCCCGGTTTGAGTGCGTTGAGCTTGCGGTACAAAGAGAAGAGCGCTCACTGATGCCCAGTCGGGAGGTCAGTTCAGCGCGACTGCCCGTGATGGTATCCATGCTTTTTGTCACTTCAACTCGAAAGTCTGGGCGCTTCCTTGGTTCAAGGCGACAGATGGGTGGCGTTATCACTGGCGGACGGTTCTATACTTCCTTTTGAAAAAGAACGGGTTCATGTGCTGAGCACGCCGGACATGCGCCAAACTGCCTGAGGTTTGGATGGCATGACCGCTTGTTCTGTGGTGGCTTGTTGGCCGTGACGGCCTGTTCGCACCAGCCCCTCCGGCTGAGCCTGAACTCTTGTGGGACGTTGTGACCCAACGTGTCTTTACTTTGCCTGATGAAACATTTTTGTTTGCCAGCCATACACAGCGCACGCAGTGAGCAGCGTACAGGAACAGCGCCACTGGCCCCTGTTTTTTGCAGGCCTGACGCGTGACGAATTCCTGGCGCAGAGGGCAGCGCTGCCTGAAAAAATGATCTGTCTTTATCTTCTGAGGAAACCTGATGAGCTTTCAAAACAAAGAACCTAAAAAGGTGATACCGATCGCCGTTGCGGAACCCGACGAGGAATTGGTGTCACTTTACGCAGCACACCAAAAAATTTACCCACGCAGCGTCTCCGGGGTGTTTACGCAATGGCGCTGGATCATGGTCTGGGTGACGCAAATTATTTTCTATGGTCTGCCCTGGCTCGAATGGGGCCAGCGCCAGGCGGTGCTGTTTGATTTGAGTGTGCGCCGCTTTTACATTTTCGGTCTGGTGCTGTACCCGCAGGATTTCATTTACCTGACCGGTTTAATGATTATTTCGGCTCTGTCGCTGTTTTTGTTCACCGCCGTGGCAGGCCGCTTGTGGTGCGGTTATGCCTGTCCGCAAACGGTTTACACCGAGATTTTCCTTTGGATCGAAAAATTGCTGGAAGGCGACCGTTCAGCACGGCTACGCCGTGACGAGGGCCCGATGACGGCCGAGAAGTTTGCTCGCAAGGCGGGCAAACAAGCTCTGTGGATTGCATTTGCCTTCTGGACCGGCTTCACCTTTGTGGGTTACTTTGTGCCCATGCGCGATATGGCGGGAGCATTTTTTAGCGGTCAGCTTGCCGCCTGGGAATTTTTCTGGGTCTTCTTTTATGGCTTTGCCACCTACGGCAACGCCGGTTTCATGCGCGAGCAGGTCTGCAAACACATGTGTCCCTACGCCCGCTTTCAAAGCGCCATGTTCGACAAGGACACGTTGATCGTGACCTATGACGCCGAGCGTGGTGAGCCGCGCGGTGCCCGCTCCAGAAAAGCCGACCTCACGACCTTGAACCTGGGCGCTTGCGTGAACTGCAGTTTGTGCGTGCAGGTGTGTCCGACCGGCATCGACATCCGCAATGGCTTGCAATATGAATGCATTGGCTGTGGCGTCTGTATTGATGTTTGCGACACCGTGATGGACAAGGTGGGCTACCCGCGTGGTCTGATCAAGTTCTCGACCGAAAACGCCATGAAAAATCACTGGACCAAAGAGCAGACGGTGCGCCGTGTGCTGAGGCCCAGGGTATTGGTTTACACCGTCATCTTGCTAGCGATGGTGCTGGCGATCTTTGTCAGCCTGGCGACGCGCACGCCTTTCAAAGCCGATGTGGTGCGCGACCGTGGCGTGATGGCGCGCGTGGTTGAGGCCGGCAAGGTGGAGAACGTGTACAGCATTCAGGTGATGAACGCAACGGAAGCATCGCAACGCTACAAAATTTCGGTGGAAGGCTTGCCTGGAATCAGGATCATGTCGGAAGACACCCACAGCATTGCGTCAACCGAAGCGCGCTGGGTGCCGGTGCGGGTACAGGTGCCGCCAGAAGCCGACAAGCCCGGCGCGCATGAAATTCACTTCATCATTGAATCCCTGGACAGCCCGGGCCGCTTGAAGGAAGAATCCAAGTTCATCATTCCGCAGTAAATGCCGGTGTGCTTAGGTCCGGGTCTGGCGCTGGCGGGGTGGTGAAGGGATGTTGGGTGTCCGTGCGTTATTGTTATTGCTCGCCCGATGCAGGCCGGGCCTGCTGGATCGAAGTTCCGAGCGATTGTCTGACCTGCTGCTGAATTTGCAGACTTTGCTGCTGCGCAGTTGCACCGGGCAGGGGTGTGGGTACGGTAATGTCACTGCCGTTCTGCGGACTGACGTTGATCGCAGAGCCCCCAGTGAGTTGTTTTTTGGCCAGGGTGCCCACCACAGCAGCAACAATGAGAAGACTCAAGACGCCAAAAATGATTCTCATGGAAAATCTTTCACAAGTTGATGAGTCACGCCAGAATTTAAAACCAAGTCATTCACGCAAGGTAAAACCAGCCCATGGTGGCTGCCATCCCCATCGCCAGGTGGAAAACGCTCCAGCGCAAAAAATGATTGCGCAGTGCCTTGGGCGACAGGGCAGAAATCAGAAACAGCCGCCCGTCTTCGGGTGCTCGCAGCAAGTGCACGCCCGGCTGCTGCCGAATTTCCCGGTGCTGGCGCTCAACCGTCCGGGTGGCCAACTGCCGGGCCAACTCCCATTCCTGCAGATCCAGGGTGCCATTGCGGTCCAGGTCAAAGCGCTGGTGCAAGCCGGCACGGTCCTGCTTCCAATGGGTCAGCAGCGCGCTCACGTCTTCCCTTGCACTCAAGGCAGAACTGGACCCGCCAAGAGTCAAAAAGTCGCCAAGTACATAGATGGTGCTGCCACCAAACAGACATTCTTCGACCAGCTTGTCATTGCCTGGATAGCTGGTGTGAACCTCCGCACCGACCACTTCGGCATGATCCGGATCGACGGTGCAGACGCCTGTCGCATCGCTGATGTCAAACGTGGTGCTGCTCGTTCCGCTGTCGATCTGACGCCACTCGTGCTTGGTGTTGTCTCTGGAATACAACTTGTAGCGGTACCAGATGCAGGCGATGCCGCCCAGTGGGGTGTAGATCAACTGGTTTTTGTCGCTACTGGCGCGGCCCAAGAGCTCGACATAACCTTGCGCGGCAGAGGCAATGCGCGAAGTGGCCAATTCGGCAATGGTGCGGGCGCGGTGCAGGCAACCCAGCCAGGCCAACCCAGCCAGCAGGGCGATACCCACCAGACACCAGCGCGTCTGTGGTCCGGGGCCAAACTTCATAGCCGCGGCAATCAAGACCGCATACAGGCCGCTGACAAGGCCAGTGAGGTTCAGCCCTAGGTGCTGCAAACCGTGCAAGCCGCGCACCAGCATGGCTTCATGCCTTGAAGCGTTGCGCGATATTGACGTCTTCCAGTTCCGGGGCAGCAAACTTCAGCAGCTCAAATGCCTTGAAGTTGAACAACCGCGCCAAAACGACCCCCGGAAACTGCTCAATGGCCACGTTGTTGATGTTGACGCTTTCATTGTAGAACTCGCGCCGGTCCGCAATCGCGTTTTCCAGCCCGCTGATGCGCGACTGCAGGTGCAGGAACTGCTCATTGGATTTGAGTTCGGGGTAGGACTCTGCCAGGGCGAACAGCTGCCCCAGTCCGCTGCGCAGTGCCCCCTCGGCAAGGCCCAGTGCCCCCATGTCATGCGATTGACGGGCCTCTGACACCCTGGAGCGGGCCTGGATCACTTTTTCCAGGGTGCTCTGTTCGTATTGCATGTACTGCTTGCAGGTGTCCACCAGCTTGGGCAATTCTTCATGGCGCTGCTTGAGCAGCACATCGATATTGGCCCATGCCTTGGCCACTGCGTTCTTGACGTTGACCAGGCTGTTGTAAAGCGTGATGGCGTACACCACAACCACCACCAGCACTATCCAGAAAATCGCACCCATGAATCGCTCCTTGTCGTTGTATCGGGATTGTCCTACAGGACGAGATTTGCCCCACGCAAGACGGCTGTTCAAAGCGCCTGGGCACCCTATACTTCAAGTCTAATAGGGCATCATGATGAAAATTCTTATTTGCAACGACGACGGTTTTCAGGCACCCGGCATTGTGGCGCTGTATGAGGCGCTCAAAGACGTTGCGACGGTCGAGGTTGTGGCTCCCGAGCACAACAACAGCGCCAAATCCAATGCGCTGACCCTGCATACGCCGCTGTATGTGCAGCGCGTCGCCAATGGTTTCAGGTATGTCAATGGCACGCCGGCCGATTGTGTCCACATCGCCCTCACAGGCTTGCTCGACTACCGGCCTGACCTGGTGCTGGCGGGCATCAACAACGGCGCCAACATGGGGGACGACACCATTTATTCCGGCACCGTGGGCGCAGCCATGGAAGGCTATCTGTTTGGTATCCCGGCCATTGCCTTTTCGCAGGTTGAGCGGGATTGGCACAACCTCGACGCGGCGGCGATCAAGGCACGCGATCTGGTGCTGCAAATGGGGCAGCAAAACCTGATCGGCAATATGCCCTGGCTGCTCAATGTCAACATTCCCAATCTGCCGCTGGCTGAGTTGGGTCATTTGAAGTTGTGCCGCCTGGGCCGGCGTCATTCCGCCGAAAAAGTGATTACCCAACAAAGCCCGCGCGGAGAGACCATGTACTGGATTGGTGCGGCAGGTCCGGCCAAGGATGAGGCCGATGGCACTGATTTTCATGCAACTTCGCAAGGTCATATTGCCATGACGCCGCTCAAAGTCGATCTGACAGACCACGACCATCTGGGTTACTGGGCTCAAACAGCGGCCAAGCTCACCAGCTTGGACAACTGATGACCCGGCCAAGTTCGAGCGGAGCCAGTCTTCGGCCCGGTTTTCCGGCCAAGCTAGACCTGCATAAAACGTCGGGCATGCCAGCCCGGCCTGCCATGACGCTCCGACCTTTACCAGGACCTGGACATAAAAACACACTGGTACAACATGGCGTCGGCCTGGATTCCAGTGCGGTGCGGCAGAACATGGTGACGAAACTGGCGCAGCAAGGGCTGACGGATGCAGCAGTATTGCAGGCGATGGGTAGCATTGAGCGCCACCGTTTTGTCGATACTGCCCTGGTGAATCAAGCCTACGAAGACACCAGCCTGCCCATCGGTTTGGGGCAAACGATTTCAAAACCCGGAGTCGTCTGCAGAATGCTGGAACTGTTGCGCCAGGGTCGTCCAGGCCATTTGGGGCGGGTACTGGAAATTGGCACCGGCTGCGGTTACCAGGCCGCGGTGCTGAGCCTGCTGTGTCAAGAGGTTTATTCAATGGAGCGCTTGCGTGGACTGCACGACAAGGCGCGTGAAAATCTACGCCATTTGCGGCTGGCCAATGTGCATCTGTTGTTTGGTGACGGCATGCCGGGATATGCCAAGGGCGCGCCATATGCCGGCATCATCGCGGCGGCTGGCGGCGAAGCTGTGCCCCAGGCCTGGATCGACCAGTTGGCGGTTGGCGGCAGGCTGGTGGCGCCAGTGTCTGCGGGTGTTACCAGTGCAGGAAAACAGGTATTGCTGGTGATTGACAAAACGCCACAAGGTATTCGTCAGTCGGTCATGGAAGGTGTTTATTTTGTCCCTTTAAAATCGGGTATTGCATGATGGGGGTTGATATGACGGTTTTGAAGCGACGGTTGGGTTTGTCTTTGGCTGCGGCCTGTGTGCTATTGACTTTGGTGGCGTGCGGTACCAGAAGTATCAATCGGGCACCGGTGGAGGAGCGGGTGACCCGTGTCGGCGATCCTGTAGGTGTTGCTGCCATTGTCAAACAGCCACAGGGCTTTGAGCATGCGGGCAAACCGGGTTACTACACGGTCAAGCCGGGCGATACCCTGATGCGTATTGCCCTCGAAAACGGGCAAAGCCCGCGTGACATTGCGGCTTGGAGCCAGGTTGAAAACCCCAACCGCATCGAAGTCGGTCAGGTCTTGCGGGTGGCCCCGCCAATAAGCCAGGAGGTACAGGTTCAGCCCGTGTCGCGGCCCTCGGTGAGCACAGGGAGCCTGGCGCAACCACCTTCTTCCGCGTCCTCAAGCGCCAATGTGGCGGCGGCAGCCGAGACCAAGTCCAATCAGGTAACTGACACGGAAATCAATTGGGTCTGGCCCAACAATGGGGTGGTGCTGGCCGGCTTTGACGATGTCAAGAACAAAGGTATTGACATTGGCGGTGTTGCCGGTGACCCGGTGCTGGCGGCTGCGGATGGTCGCGTGGTCTATGTCGGTGCCGGTTTGCGTGGTTATGGCAACCTCATCATTCTCAAGCACAACAATGTTTATTTGACGGCCTATGCCCACAACCAGACCCTGTTGGTCAAGGAAGACCAATCCGTGCTTAAAGGGCAAAAAATTGCCGAGATGGGCAATAGCGATGCGGATCGTGTCAAGTTGCACTTTGAGGTGCGCCGCCAGGGTAAACCGGTAGATCCTGCCAAGTACTTGCCTGCCCGCTAAAGCCTTTCTCCCACGCCCGGCATTCAGGCCGGGCGACATCAAGAGTTGAATTGAATGATTGAACCGACTGATCCCACGGCCGTCAAGTCTGCCGTGCCCGCCGACTGGCTGTATGTGGAGTCCCTGGACCTGGAGGCACAGGGGGTGGCCCACAAAGCTGACGGCAAAGTGGTGTTCATTGAAGGTGCGTTGCCTTTTGAGTACGTCAGCGCCAACATCAACCGCACCAAGAACAACTGGGAGCGGGGCACGCTCACAGCCATTCATCGGGAATCTTCCCAGCGGGTGGAACCCCATTGCCAGCACTTTGGTTTGCACACTGGCGCCTGCGGTGGTTGCAAGATGCAGCATTTGCATGTGGGCACGCAGGTCGCCGTCAAGCAACGCGCGCTGGAAGACAATTTATGGCATTTGGGCAAGCTCAGGCCCGAAACTATTTTCCGGCCTATCGAAGGACCGGCCTGGGGCTACCGTTACCGGGCCCGGTTGTCGGTACGTTACGTGCGGAAAAAAGGCACGGTGCTGGTGGGTTTTCACGAGCGCAAGAGCCGCTATGTGGCCGACATGCAAGTGTGCCCCGTGTTGCCACCGCATGTGGGCACCATGCTGATGCCCTTGCGTGCTTTGATTGCCTCGCTGGATGCGGTAGAGACCTGTCCGCAAATCGAATTGGCCTGCGGTGACAGCGTGACGGCTCTGGTGTTGCGCCATCTGGAGCCTTTGAGCGCCGCTGATTTGGCCCGGTTGCGCGGCTTTGCCCAGCAGCATGCGGGTGTGCAGTGGTGGTTGCAGTCCAAGGGGCCGGAAACCGTGTGCCTGCTGGACGAAGGCGGCGAAGTGTTGAGTTATGCCTTGCCCGAGTTTGGCATCACCATGCCCTTCAAGCCAACCGACTTCACCCAGGTCAATCCGCAGATCAACCGGGTGCTGGTGTCGCGTGCCTTGCGTCTGCTGGATGTGCAACCCGATGAGCGGGTGATCGACTGGTTTTGCGGCTTGGGGAATTTCACCCTGCCTTTGGCCACCCAGGCCTGTGAGGTTTTGGGGATCGAGGGTAGTGAAACGCTGGTGGCCAGGTCACGCGAAAATTACCAGAAGAACAAGGTGCTTGCCCACTCTGGCAAATCTCTGGCAAGGACTGAATTTGCCGCCAGGAATTTGTTCGAGATGAAACCTGAACAGCTTATTGCCGATGGCGTCGCAGATAAATGGCTGGTGGACCCGCCACGCGAAGGTGCTTTTGCCTTGGCGCTTGCGCTGGCCAGTTTGCATCAGCAAAAGTTGGGATTCTCGGAGGCGCCTGCCACGCCAGGGGCCAACACCTGGTCACCTCCCAAACGCATTGTCTATGTGAGTTGTAATCCTTCGACCTTGGCCCGTGACGCCGGTTTGCTGGTGAATCAGGCGGGTTACCGATGCAGTGGCGCTGGTGTCGTCAACATGTTTCCGCATACGGCCCACGTCGAAAGCATTGCCGTTTTCGACCTCATTGTCTAGTGCGCTGAGGTTGGGCACCCACCATGAAAAAAGGCTCACTAGGAGCCTTTTTTCTGGGGCAGAAAGCCTTAATCACGTTCGCCGCCAAATATGCCGAGCAGTGCCAGCAAACTCTGGAACACGTTGACGATGTCCAGATAGAGTGCCAGCGTGGCGCTGATGTAGTTGGTTTCACCGCCGTCCACAATGCGTTTCAGGTCATACAGCATGTAGGCGCTGAAGACACCAATGGCGGCCACCGAAATGGCCATCATGCCGGCGGTCGAGCCGACGAACACATTGATGATGCCGCCCACCACGATTGCCAGTGCGCCCACAAACAGCCATTTGCCCATGCCAGAGAGGTCGCGCTTGATGACGCTGGACAGACTGGCCATGACAAAAAAGACACCGGCAGTACCTCCAAAGGCAGTCATGATCAAATCCGGACCGTTCTTGAAGCCCAGCACCATGGCGATCATGCGCGACAGCATGAGGCCCATGAAGAAGGTGAAGCCCAGCAGCACCGGCACACCGGCAGCTGAGTTTTTGGTTTTTTCGATCGCATACATGAAGCCAAACGCGCCGCCTAAAAACACCACCAAGCCCATGCCGCCGGTGAGTGATTGGGTGATGCCAGTGGCAACGCCAAGCCAGGCACCCAGGACGGTCGGGATCAGGCTCAGCGCCAGCAGCCAATAGGTGTTGCGCAGGACTTTGTTGCGCTCTTGCGCCAGGGCACCAAAGCCATGGCTACGTTCGATGGAATGGACGTTATCAGTCATGGTCAAGTTCCTTACTTGGTTACTGTTAAAACAATAGTGGCGGATTTTAGGGGGCAAGCTTCTTTTCAAGAAACCTGTATCGAACGGGATGCCTACTTTTCGTGAGGATACTTTAACCTGTAACACAGGCAAATCAGTGGTCAAGCCGCGTTATGCTTGCTGAACTTTTATATAGGTAAAACGCCATGAAGACCAAACCTGCGCTTGAACTTTCAGATGTCAAACGTATTGCCGCTGCAGCCGAAGCCGAAGCACTCGATAACCATTGGGCAGTGACCATTGCCATAGTCGATGACGGTGGCCATTTGTTGTGGCTGCAACGTCTGGATGGCTCAGCAGCCTTGTCCGCGCACATTGCTCCAGCCAAGGCGCATACGGCTGCGCTGGGTCGCCGCGAAAGCAAAGGCTACGAAGATATGATCAATGGCGGCAGAAGTTCTTTTCTGAGCGTGCCAGCCATTTCAGGCATGCTCGAAGGCGGCGTGCCAATCATGAAAGATGGTGTTTGCCTTGGTGCTGTCGGGGTCAGTGGCGTCAAGTCCATCGAAGACGCCCAAATTGCCCGCGCCGGCATTGCCGCACTGGGACTGGATTAATTCAGCGTAAAGTTGATCGGCACGTTGAACCACATGTCCTGTGCCATGCCGTCTCGCCGGCCTGGCACATAGCGCCAGCCCATGACGGCACGCAGGGCCGCCTGGTCCAGCCGAGCGTAACCGCTGGATTGCTGAATGTCGCCTTGTTGCGCGATGCCATCCTTGCTGATGAGCACCCGGATCACTACCTTGCCCTGTTCGCCCAACCTGTGGCTGATGGCCGGATAGCTCGGTGCCGGGTTGTTTAAATAATCTGCATGGCTGGATGGCAAGACCGTTGCCGCTGATGTTGCCGCAGAAGTGGGTGTGGCCATGTCAGGTATCGCGCTTCCCGCATGCGTGACGGGCAGAGCGCCTGGGGCGCTGGTTTCGGCACTGAGTTCCATACCTGGCGTTGTCAAAGGGCTTGGGGTTGACGACGTTACTTCAGTTGCTCCAGTCATTGCGGACTTGGATCGTATTGGCGCTGCTATCCGGGTCGATGCCTGCATCTTGCTTGAATTCTGCTTTTGAGGGCTGGCTGGTAGCAGGCTGGATGTGACTGGCGGCCGGGCGGGCAAGGCATTGGATGCTAGATTGAAGCGTAAGGGTGGGGCGTTCGATGCATGGAGATCAGGTACTGTCTGGAGCCATCCAAGCAGCGCCAGATGGCCACCGAGTACGCTCAAGACCAGACAGACAATGCGCCACAAAACTGTATTCTCCAATTTTTAATAGGCCATGTTCTCGATGCGCAGCTCTTGCAGAATGGTGGTTGCAATTTCTTCGATCGATTTGGTCGTGGTGGACAACCACTTGATTCCGGAACGCCGCATCATGGCTTCGGCTTCCTTGACTTCATGGCGACAGTTGTCCAGAGACGCGTATTTGGAATGCGGTCGGCGTTCGTTGCGAATTTCACACAAACGTTCAGGTTGGATGGTCAGACCAAATAGTTTTTTGTGGTGGGGCTTGAGCGCGGGCGGCAAATCCTGGCGTTCAAAATCTTCCGGAATGAGCGGGTAATTCGAGGCTTTGAGCCCGTATTGCATGGCGAGGTAGAGCGATGTGGGCGTCTTCCCGCTGCGGCTGACTCCGACCAGAATCACGTCAGAGCTGGCCAGGTCGCGATGCGACTGGCCATCATCATGGTCCAGCGAAAAGTTGATGGCATCAATGCGTGACTGGTATTTTTTGCTTTTGCTGGCATCGCTGAAACGGCCAATGCGATGGTTGGACTTGATGCCCAGCTCCTGTTCAAGCGGGTGCACGAAGGTGCCAAACATGTCCATCAGCATGCCCTGGCACCCCTCGTTGATGACCGCCATGACGTCTTCGTTGGCCAAGGTGGTGAAAACCAGTGGTTTTTTGCCCTCAAGTGCACCTGCCTGGTTGATTTGCCGCACGGCCTGATGCGCCTTGTCTACCGTATCGGTAAAGGGCAGTCGGATCCGACGAAAGTCAACTTCAAACTGGTTCAGGATGGCATGGCCAAAGGTTTCGGCGGTAATGCCGGTGCCATCCGAGACAAAAAAAACGGTGCGATTGGGCATGATGGACGTGGTTGAGGATCAATTTTTGAGCGAGTCAAAGCCTACAATAATTATCCGACCAAATTCAGAGCGTTAAACACATCAACAAGTCAAGCAACAAACAGATGTGTTTGCCTCAGCATGAGATGCAGTTTGATTGCACCTCATCAAGCCCGGTTTTTTAACTTCTGGAGTTTTTCATGACAGCACGATTTGCAGCGACCGCCCTGGTCGTTCCATTTGAAGATTTAAGAATGACCGACGTTGATTCGGTCGGCGGCAAAAATGCCAGTTTGGGGGAAATGATCTCCAATTTGCCCACCGGAGTCAAAGTGCCCACGGGTTTTGCCACCACCGCACATGCGTTCCGCGAGTTTTTGGCTTTTGATGGCTTGACGGCCAAAATCAACGCGCGCTTGAGCACGCTTGATACCGAGGATGTGAATGCACTGGCCATTGCCGGTGCCGAAATTCGCGCGATGATCGAGTCGCAGCCATTTCCGGCCGATCTCGAACAGGAAATCCGCAAGGCTTTCATCACCCTGAATGGAGACAACGCCAAGGCCTCTTTTGCCGTGCGTTCGTCGGCTACGGCAGAAGATCTGCCCGATGCGTCTTTTGCCGGTCAGCAGGAGACCTTCCTGAATGTGACAGGCATTGAAGAAATCCTGCATAAGATCAAGGAAGTCTTTGCCTCGCTCTATAACGACCGCGCCATCAGCTACCGCGTGCACAAGGGCTTTGCCCACGAGCATGTGGCGTTGAGTGCGGGCATTCAACGCATGGTGCGTTCCGATCTGGGCGCTGCCGGTGTCATGTTCACCCTGGATACCGAGTCCGGCTTTGACCAGGTGGTGTTCATCACTTCGAGTTATGGCCTGGGTGAAACGGTGGTGCAGGGTGCCGTGAATCCGGACGAGTTCTATGTCCACAAGCCCATGCTCAAGGCCGGCAAACTGGCGTTGATCCGGCGTAATCTGGGCTCCAAATTGATCCAGATGCAATTTTCCACACCTGAAGAAAAAGCTGCAACCGGCCATCTGGTCAAAACGACTGATGTGCCCACCGAGTTGCGCAACCGGTATTCCTTGACCGATGCCGATGTGCAAAAGCTGGCGACCTATGCCGTGGTGATTGAAGCCCATTACGGGCGCCCGATGGATATTGAATGGGGCAAGGACGGCATTGACGGCGAGTTGTATATCCTGCAGGCGCGTCCTGAAACGGTCAAGAGCCAGGCGGCTGGCAAGGTCGAACATCGCTACAAGCTGAAAGGCAAGGGCACTGTACTGGTCGAGGGACGTGCCATTGGCCAAAAAATTGGCACCGGCCCAGTGCGGGTGGTACACAACCTCAGCGAGATGGACCGTGTGCAGCCAGGCGATATTTTGGTGACCGACATGACCGATCCCAACTGGGAGCCGGTGATGAAGCGTGCCTCTGCCATTGTCACCAACCGTGGCGGACGGACCTGCCACGCGGCCATTATTGCCCGTGAGCTTGGTATTCCTGCAGTGGTGGGCTGTGGTCATGCTGACCAGGTGCTCAAGGACGGCATGTTAGTCACAGTGAGCTGCGCAGAGGGTGATACCGGTTTCATTTACGATGGCTTGCTGGAAACCGAAGTGACCGAGGTGCAACGGGGGCAGATGCCCGAGATCGATGTCAAGATCATGATGAACGTGGGCAACCCTCAGCTCGCCTTTGATTTCTGCCAGCTGCCCAATGCCGGCGTCGGCCTGGCACGCCTGGAGTTCATCATCAACAACAATATTGGCGTGCATCCCAAGGCGATTCTGGATTACCCCAATATTGATTTGGACCTGAAAAAGGCGGTGGAATCAGTTGCCAGGGGGCATGCTTCACCGCGGGCTTTTTATGTCGATCGAGTGGCAGAAGGTGTGGCCACGATTGCTGCTGCTTTCTGGCCCAAGCCTGTGATTGTTCGCCTGTCAGACTTCAAGAGCAATGAGTATCGCAAGCTTATTGGTGGCAGCCGTTATGAGCCTGAAGAAGAAAATCCGATGCTGGGTTTCCGTGGTGCGGCACGCTACATCAGCGCTGAGTTTGGCGAGGCGTTTGCCATGGAGTGCGAAGCACTGAAGCGCGTGCGCAACGAGATGGGTTTGACTAATGTGCAGGTCATGGTGCCATTTGTGCGCACGCTGGGCCAGGCTCAGAAGGTGACAGAGTTGTTGGCTCAAAAAGGTCTAGAGCGCGGCGTGGATGGTCTCCAATTGATCATGATGTGCGAGATTCCCAGCAATGCGATTCTGGCCAAGGAGTTCTTGAAGTATTTCGACGGCTTTTCGATTGGCTCCAATGACTTGACGCAGTTGACACTGGGGCTGGACCGTGACTCCGGTCTGGAGTTGCTGGCAAAGGATTTCGACGAGCGCGACCCAGCTGTCACGAGTTTGATCAGTCAGGTGATCAAGGCCTGTCTGGCAGAAGGCAAATACATTGGCATTTGTGGGCAGGGGCCCAGCGATCATGCTGACTTTGCCAGCTGGTTGATGGCACAGGGTATCTCGTCGATTTCCTTGAATCCGGATACGGTGGTGGCAACTTGGCAAAATCTTGTGCAAGACAAGTAAGCCGCTCCTGGTGTCAAGTACCTGAGGATGACTGCATCATCTGATGGCTGACGCCAAGCATTCTTCGACTCAGAGCCAGCCTGTTGCAACGCTGACGCGTTTGCATGGCTGGCTGTTGTTGGTCTGGTTTGCTGCATCTTTTGGCATTGTTTTTTTTGCCCACGATTTGACGCTCATTGTGGCTGGCTGGCCAGTTTCCTACTGGTTTGCAGCGCAGGGGAGTGTGCTCGTTTTTATTGGCATTGTTGCTGTTTTTGCCTGGGTAGCCAATCGCCAGGAAGGGCCTGTTCCTGAGGTACCTTCGGCAATCAAGGCCTATAACTACCGTATACACCGCCGTTTTGGCATGTTTGTGGTGCTGCTCATCATGTTCATCCTGGCCCTGACCCTGGCTGAGCAGGGTGGGTTACGGAAAATCTGGGTGGGGGCCATATTTCTCTTCGCTACGGTATTCCTGTATGCGTTGATTGGCATTTACGGTCGTACTTCCAACGCTGCGGAATATTACGTGGCGGGGCGGCGTATCCCGGCCATATATAACGGCATGGCAGTGGCTGCTGACTGGATGAGTGCTGCCTCTTTCATCAGCATGGCGGGTGGGCTCTATCTTCAGGGCTTCTCTGGATCAGGTACCCATGCTGGGGGACTGGTTTATGTGCTGGGCTGGACCGGTGGATTTTGTTTGTTGGCGCTATTTGTTGCGCCTTACCTGAGGCAATTGAATCTCTACACCCTGCCAGAGTATTTTGATCATCGTTTTGGTGGTCGCTGGCCCCGCATCATTGCAGCTTGGTCTGCGGTCTTGTGTTCCTTTATTTATGTTGTAGCTCAAATTTATGGCGTCGGCCTAATTACCTCCCGCCTGACTGGTGTCCAGTTTGAGATTGGCATCCTGTTGGGTTTGGGGGGGGTATTGGTTTGTTCATTTTTGGGTGGCATGCGTGCGGTCACATGGACGCAGGTCACGCAGTACGTGGTGTTGATTCTGGCATTTTTGATCCCGGTTTCCTGGCTTGCCTACAAACAGTTGGGTAATCCGGTGGCTGCAGTTGTATATGGCCAGCAACTGCCAAAAATTACAGAACTTGAAATGCATTTGAAGAATGCACCGCAGGAGCAGCAGGTCATCGAGGAATATTTGCGGCGCGCACGCGACTATGAGCGCAAACTTGCACAATTGCCCGGCTCTCTGGAACAGGAAAAAAGAGTTCAAAAAGAGCGCGTTCAAAGTTTGTTGCTGGCACGCGCTGAAGAGTCGGAGATTGTGGCGGCCAGACGTCTTTTAGCCGCTCTGCCGCGTGATGAAGCTGCTGCCCGTGAGCGCTGGACCCGGGCCAGACAGGAAAATATGGCGCGTGCCCAGCCTTTGGCTGGTATGCCTGCACATACCCGGCCTTTCGCTGGTGACCCAGGTGGCACACCTGATGAGCAACAGATGTTTGATGTGTCACGCCGCAATTTTTTAGCCCTCATGTTTTGTCTCATGATTGGGACTGCCGGTTTACCGCATTTGTTGACGCGGTTTTACACCACGCGCACGGTGGCTGAAGCCAGGAATTCAGTCACCTGGTCACTGTTTTTTATTGCACTGTTGTACCTCTCTGCGCCGGCCTTGGCCGTCTTGGTGAAATATGAAGTCATGAGCCAGCTGGTGGGCATGCGCTTTGATGATTTGCCGGTCTGGATTGCGCAATGGATCAAGCTTGATCCCGCCCTGATTTCAGTAAGTGACATCAATGGTGATCGCATCCTCCAGTTTGCAGAGCTCAAACTGGGGCCTGATATCGTCATGTTGGCTACTCCTGAATTGGGCGGTCTGCCTTATGTGGTGTCGGGTTTGGTGGCTGCGGGTGGTTTGGCAGCAGCTTTGTCCACAGCGGATGGCCTGCTGCTGACTATTGGTAATGCGTTGGCCCATGATCTCTTTTATTGGAAAAATACTGACCGTGCCGGAACAGTCCGGCGTGTGATGCTGTCAAAATTTGCGCTCTTGCTGGTGGCCTTGATCGCTGCGTATGTTGCGGCTCAACGCCCGGCGGATATCTTGTTTCTGGTTTCAGCCTCTTTTTCACTGGCTGGTTCAGCCTTTGTTCCCGTCATGATTCTGGGTATTTTCTGGACTGGGGTGACGCGTTTTGCAGCTGTGGCCGGTATGTTGGCAGGTTTGTTGTTAACGCTTTATTACATGCTGATCAATATGATCCCGGTCAGAACGTTGCTGTCTTTAGAGGGCTCCGGCCTCTGGTTTGAGATAGATCCTGTCTCCGCCGGCGTCTTCGGTGTTGGTGCGGGATTGCTGGTGACAATTGTCCTGAGCTGGCTGACACGTGGCTCCGCTGCCAGATAAACCAGGGCTGACGATAATCAGCTATAATTTCATGTTACCTTACCGCACCTCAATTAGACGCTGAGGGCGGTTTTTTGCCTCCAAAGAGGTTTATCCAGAAGGAGTTTCAATGCGTCATTATGAAATTATCCTCATGATTCATCCGGATCAGAGCGAGCAAGTTCCAGCCATGCTGGAACGTTACAAGGGCATGATTGTTGCCGGCGGTGGCAAAGTGCACCGTGTCGAGGACTGGGGCCGTCGCCAGTTGGTCTATCTGATCAACAAATTGGCTAAAGCTCATTACCTGTGCGTCAATATTGAAGCCGACCAGGCGGTCATGGCTGAACTTGAGCATGCCTTCAAGTTCAATGATGCCGTGTTGCGTCATTTGACCGTTCTGAAGAAAAAGGCTGAAACCGGCCCGTCTTCCATGATGAAGACCGTTGAGCGGGAAGATGCCCGCAAAACGCAACAAGCCGAATACCAGGCTTGAATTTCCTGAGTGACAACACCTGCTGAGAACGCTGTCGTTAATCAATTTGTTTTGACGGCGAAAATTGTCGAATCCAGCACCATGCGTTATACGCCCTCTGGTGTGCCGGCTTTAAATTGTCTGTTGGAGCATGCCTCTGAAGCAGTTGAAGCCAGTCAGACAAGACAAGTCAAAGCATTGCTGAAGTCTGTGTCATTTGGTTCTGTGGCCGAACGTTTGGCTCAACAGGAAATTGGAAGCAGTTGGCTCTTCAAGGGTTTTTTGGCTTCCCCGCGTGGCACAAAGCAACTGGTGTTTCATGTTCAAGAATTTACTCAAAGTTAAAGTTTTTTAAAAATTAAGGAGTCCATCATGGCCGGACCAAAACGTTTCAATAACAAAGACAAGCGCCCCAAGCGCCCCGCACAAAATCTGCTTTTCAAACGCAAGCGCTTTTGCCGTTTCACGGTGACTGGTGTGGAAGAGATTGATTACAAGGACATCGATACCCTGCGTGATTTCATTGCTGAAAATGGCAAGATCATCCCCGCCCGTTTGACGGGTACACGCGCTATTTTCCAGCGCCAACTCAACACGGCTATCAAGCGCGCCCGCTTTTTGGCGATGTTGCCTTACAGCGACCAGCACAAGATCTAAGGACCACAACCATGCAAATCATTCTGCTCGACAAGGTGGTGAACCTTGGTAACCTGGGTGAAATTGTCCGTGTTAAAGACGGATATGCCCGCAACTTCCTGATCCCTTCTGGTCGCGCCCGTCGCGCCACCGAGTCTGCCAAGCAAGAGTTTGAAGCACGCCGTGCCGAACTCGAAAAAGCCGCTGCAGCCAAATTGACCGAGTGTCAGGCTATCGGTGAAAAGCTGGCCGGTTTTACCTGCAAGCTGACCCAAAAGGCAGGTGTGGATGGCCGCCTGTTTGGTTCTGTGACTAACGCTGATATTGCAGAAGAGCTGACAAAGTCAGGCTTTGCTGTCGCCAAGTCCCAAGTTCGCATGCCTAATGGGCCGATCAAGACGGTCAGTGACAGCACGGTCAGTGTGGCGCTGCACACGGACGTGGTGGTTGACATCACCGTTTCGGTTTACGGCGAAACTGCCTGATACCGGTGTATTCAAAAAAAACCGCCAGTGTTACCACTGGCGGTTTTTTTTTGCTTGATTTGCCGGAATGGATGCGGGCTGCTATGAAGTTGCTGTCAGGCCTTTGAACAGCATGTAGGTAGCCAGAAGATACAAAATGCTGGCAAAGATGCGTTTGAGGCGTTTCACCGGAAGCTTGTGGGCTGCCTTGGCCCCCAATGGCGCAGTCAATACACTGCAACAGGCAATCACAAGCAAACCCGGCAACCAGATATAACCCATCGAGTAAGCCGGTAAATGCGCGAGCTTCAATCCGCTCACAATGTAGCCTGCAGTGTTGGCCAGGGCGATGGGAAACCCCAGCGCGGCAGAAGTGGCAACGGCGTTGTGGATCGATACATTCACCCAAGTCATGAACGGCACGCTGATAAAGCCACCGCCGGCACCTACCAGTCCGGAGAAAAAACCGATCACTGAACCGGCACCGAGCAAGCCGGCCGTCCCAGGAACATCCCGACTTGGCGGTGGTTTTTTATCCAGAAACATCTGTGTCGCAGAAAATCCGACGAACAGTGCAAACAAGATGGCCAGTAAGGAGCCTTTGAGGAGGGCAAAAACCCCAACGCTGGCCAGCATGCCGCCCAGAACAATGCCGGGTACCAATTTCTGCACCAGATCCCAGCGCACCGCCCTCCGTTTGTGATGGGCGCGAACACTGGAGATGGACGTGAAGACTATGGTCGCCATTGAGGTGGCAATGGCCATCTTGATGGTCAGCTCAGGCGCTACGCCACGGTTGGTCAGGATGATGCTAACGAATGGCACCATGATCATGCCGCCACCAATGCCCAGGAGCCCAGCCAGAAAACCTGTACACAAGCCGAGTGTCGCTAATTCAGCAATTAAAAGGGGTTCAAGGAGCATGGGGGAACGCAGTGAGTAGGGTGCCTGCGCATGTCACCGGATCCGCATCCTGAACCGGGGTTCAGGTGGGCGAGGTCAGTCTGTGTCTTGGGTTCATCTGACGCGAGACGATCACGCTGACAAGACAATATTCCAAGCCCGAGCTCTAAGAGCATTGGTTCAAGGAAATATAAAACCCGGCATACACGGCAGGCCAATTGATTGTAGTGTTGTCAGGGCTTGTCGTGGCAAGAAACTCATGAAAATGATGGATCGATCAAGGTCGTGCAATCAGTACGTATATTTCATTGACCTTGATCATGCCGAGCTCCATGCGCGCCTTTTCCTCAACCATTTCAAGTCCTTCTTTCAAATCTCGGACTTCTGCAGCGAGTTGCTGGTTGGTCTGAGCCGCTTGTTGGTTAAGCTCGGCCTGCGCCTTGAGTTGCGTCTGCAATTGGGTCACGTTGGGAATGCTGCCGCGCCCCCACCACAACTGCCCGTGCAGTATCACGAGCAGCGCAATCAGGGAGAGCATCACCGAACGTGAGCCCATGGCAGGCTTTAGCGAAGGTTGTAAAAGGCGGAACGGCCGGGGTAGCTGGCAATCTCACCCAGGTCTTCTTCAATGCGCAGCAACTGGTTGTATTTGGCCATACGGTCGGAACGGCTGAGTGAGCCCGTTTTGATTTGCAGTGCATTGGTACCCACAGCGATGTCGGCAATGGTGGCGTCTTCGGTTTCACCTGAGCGGTGACTGATGACTGCCGTGTAACCTGCCTTTTTGGCCATTTCGATGGCAGCAAAGGTTTCGGTCAGGGTACCAATCTGATTGATCTTGATCAGGATCGAATTGGCGATGCCTTTGTCAATACCTTCCTTGAAGATTTTAGTGTTGGTGACAAACAGGTCGTCACCCACAATTTGCACCTGTTTGCCCAGTCGATCGGTCAAGATCTTCCAGCCGTCCCAATCACCCTCGGCCATGCCGTCTTCGATACTGATGATCGGGTATTTGTCAACCCAGGTGGCCAGCATGTCGGTCCAGGCTTGCGCGCTCAACACCAGACCTTCGCCCTTGAGGTGGTACTGGCCGTCTTTGTAAAACTCGCTGGCGGCGCAATCCAGGCCAATGGCAATCTGCTCACCTGCGGTGTAACCCGCCTTGTCGATCGCCTGCAAGATCAACTGGATGGCGGCTTCATGGTTTTCCACGCTGGGAGTAAAACCACCTTCGTCACCCACGGCTGTGCTCATGCCTTTTTCGTCAATGATTTTCTTCAGGGCATGGAACACTTCAGCACCGTAGCGCAGGGCTTCGCGAAAACTGGGCGCGCCCAGCGGAATGATCATGAATTCCTGCAGGTCGAGGCTGTTATTGGCGTGGGCACCACCGTTAATGACGTTCATCATGGGCACAGGCAATTGCATGCCACCCATGCCGCCGAAGTAGCGGTAAAGGGGCAAGCCGGATTCTTCGGCGGCAGCGCGTGCTACCGCCATGGACACGGCCAGCATGGCGTTGGCGCCCAGCCGGCTTTTGTTCTCTGTGCCATCCAGCTCAATGAGGGTTTTGTCCAGAAAGGCTTGTTCGGATGCATCCAGCCCGAGCACGGCCTCCGAAATTTCGGTGTTGATGTACTCGACAGCTTTGAGAACGCCTTTACCCAGGTAGCGGGTTTTGTCGCCATCACGTAGTTCGATGGCTTCGCGGCTGCCAGTGGAGGCACCAGACGGTACCGCAGCGCGGCCCATGGTACCGGACTCCAGCAACACATCGCACTCGACCGTGGGATTGCCGCGGGAGTCCAGAATTTCACGACCGACGATATCTACGATTGCACTCATGGGTTTCTTTCTTTAAAAAACAAGGTTCAAGTGGACAACAGCTTGCGCAATGTGCTCAGGCCGCAAAATGATTCTCAAGAAATCCGTGCCGCTTGGTCACTTGGTCCAGTGCCAACAGGGTTTCAAGCAAGGCTTTCATGTGTTTGAGCGGCACGGCGTTGGGGCCGTCGCTCAGCGCTTTGGATGGATCCGGGTGCGTCTCCATAAACAGACCCGCCACACCCACAGCAACGGCCGCGCGCGCCAGCACGGGAACCATCTCGCGCTGGCCGCCGCTGCTGGCGCCCTGGCCACCGGGCAATTGCACCGAGTGGGTGGCATCGAACACCACGGGCGCACCGGTGTCGCGCATGATCGCCAGCGAGCGCATGTCGCTCACCAGGTTGTTGTAGCCAAAGCTGACGCCGCGTTCGCAGGCCATGAAATTGTCTTCAGGCAGTCCTTTTTCACGCGCAGCCGCGCGGGCCTTGTCGATCACATTCTTCATGTCACCAGGCGCCAGAAACTGTCCTTTTTTGATGTTGACAGGCTTGCCGGACTGCGCCACAGCGCGGATAAAGTCAGTCTGGCGGCACAAAAAAGCCGGGGTTTGCAGCACATCGACCACGGCCGCTACCTGGGCAATCTGGTCTTCCGAGTGAATGTCGGTGAGCACAGGCAGCTTGAGTTCACGTTTGACTTTGGTCAGAATTTCAAGGCCCTTGTCGATGCCAGGGCCGCGAAACGTGCTGCCACTTGAGCGGTTGGCCTTGTCAAAGCTGCTTTTGAAAATAAAGGGAATGCCGAGACTTGTCGTGATTTCCTTCAGGGTGCCAGCAGTGTCCATCTGTAATTGCTCGGACTCGATGACACAGGGTCCGGCAATCAGAAAAAACGGCTGTTGCAAGCCAACGTCAAAACCACAGAGTTTCATCAGGCCACCGCCTTCAGCTTGCTGGAACTGTCCTGATGTTCCAGGGCCGCCCGTATAAAGGCATTGAAAAGGGGATGACCATCCCACGGGGTGGACTTGAACTCGGGGTGAAATTGCACCCCCATATACCAGGGATGGATGTCTTGCGGCAGTTCCACGATTTCGGTCAGGTGCTCGCGCTGTGTCAGGGCTGATATCACCAGGCCGGCCTGGCGCAAGGTGTCGAGGTAATTCACATTGGCTTCGTAGCGATGGCGATGGCGCTCGGTCACCACATCACCATAGATTTTGTGGGCCAGCGTGCCTTTGGCAACGTCAGAACTTTGCGCCCCCAGGCGCATGGTGCCACCCAGGTCGGAATCTTCGTTGCGCGTCTTGATGCTCCCGTCCGCATCTTTCCACTCGGTGATCAGGGCAATGACCGGCTCGGGGGTACCGGGGTTGAATTCGGTGCTGTTGGCCTCTTTGAGGCCGGCCACGTGGCGCGCAAACTCAATGGTGGCAACCTGCATACCCAAACAGATGCCCAGATAGGGCACCTTGTTTTCACGGGCAAAGCGGGCCGCACATATTTTGCCTTCAACGCCGCGAATGCCAAACCCGCCCGGCACCAGAATCGCATCGAATTTGGCCAGTTGTGCCAAGTTGCCTGGGGTGATGGTTTCCGAATCGAGATAGTCGATCTTGATGCGCACATGATTCTTCATGCCGGCATGTCGCAGCGCTTCGTTGAGCGATTTGTAGCTGTCGCTCAACTCCACATATTTGCCGACCATGACAATGTTGACATCGCCTTTCGGATGGGCGGTTTCATACACAAGATCGTCCCAGCGTTTGAGATTGGCCGGTGGCGTATTCAGGCGCAGCTTGTCACAGATCAGACCATCCAGACCTTGTTCATGCAACATGCGTGGCACCTTGTAGATGGTGTCCACGTCCCACATGGAGATCACACCCCACAACGGCACGTTGGAGAACAGTGAAATTTTCTGCCGTTCTTCTTCAGGAATGGGGCGGTCAGCACGGCATAGCAGGGCGTCGGCCTGGATGCCGATTTCACGCAATTGCTTGGCGGTGTGTTGTGTCGGTTTGGTTTTGAGTTCACCGGCTGCGGCAATCCAGGGTACATAACTCAAATGTACGAAAGCGCTGTTGTTGGGGCCGAGTTGCAGACTGAGCTGGCGTACCGCCTCCAGAAAGGGCAATGACTCAATGTCACCCACGGTACCGCCAATTTCGACAATGGCCACATCGACCGCTTCAGGGGTGCCAAAACCGGCACCACGCTTGATAAAGTCCTGAATTTCATTGGTCACGTGGGGGATGACCTGCACCGTTTTGCCCAGGTAGTCACCCCGGCGCTCTTTTTCGAGCACGCTTTTGTAGATTTGACCGGTGGTGAAATTGTTGGCTTTCTTCATGCGCGTTTCAATGAAACGCTCATAGTGCCCCAGATCAAGATCAGTTTCGGCGCCATCGTCCGTTACAAACACCTCGCCATGCTGGAATGGCGACATGGTACCGGGGTCCACATTCAGATAAGGGTCGAGTTTGATGAGGGTGACTTTGAGGCCGCGCGATTCGAGAATCGCAGCCAGGGAAGCGGAGGCAATCCCCTTGCCAAGGGATGACACTACACCGCCGGTGACGAAGACAAATTTGGTCATGTCAGAGTGAGCTATGAACTCTGGAAGCTGGTAAAAAGAGATTATAGGGGCCGCCTCCATACCTTCTTCATGGTCTGTTACATTGCGACGCATGAAAGATTTAGCTGGAAAACACATTGTTTTGGGCCTCTCGGGCGGCATTGCCTGCTACAAATCGGCCGAATTGTGCCGTTTGCTGATCAAAGCCGGTGCGACTGTGCAGGTGGTCATGACGCAGGCGGCCGAGCAGTTCATGACCCCGATCACCATGCAGGCCCTGAGCCAACGTCCGGTCTACGGCTCGCAATGGGACACCCGTGCCGCCAACAACATGGCACACATCAACCTGACAAGGGAAGCTGATGTCTGTTTGCTCGCACCTGCCAGTGCCGACCTCATTGCCAAGCTGGCACAGGGCCAGGCCGATGACTTGTTAAGTTTGATGTGTCTGGCACGTCCCGCAGACAGGGTGCCTCTGTTGATCGCGCCGGCCATGAACCGCGAAATGTGGGAACATCCCGCGACCCGGCGCAATGTGGCGCAGATCAGCGCTGATGGCGCTCTGGTGCTAGGGGTGGGCCACGGCGACCAGGCCTGCGGTGAGATGGGTGATGGCCGTATGCTGGAACCTATGGAACTGCAGGACGAGTTGATCGCTTTTTTTCAACCCAAAGTGCTCACCGGTCAGCATGTGCTGGTGACGGCGGGCCCCACTTTTGAGGCCATTGACCCGGTGCGTGGCATCACCAATTTATCGAGCGGCAAGATGGGCTTTGCCATTGCCCGCGCTGCACGCGAAGCCGGTGCCGAGGTGACCCTGGTGGCAGGGCCGGTGAGCCTGCCAACGCCGCGTGGTGTCAGCCGGATCAATGTGACTTCTGCGCTGGACATGTTGGCAGCCGTGACGGCACATGCGCCCCAGGCCACGGTCTTTGTTGCCACCTCGGCGGTGGCAGACTGGCGACCCGCCAGCGCCGCTACGTCCAAAATCAAGAAAGACGGCAGCGGTCAGCCGCCGGAATTGCAGTTTGTTGAAAACCCTGACATTCTGGCGACTCTGGCACAGTCCGAACGGGGCCGCAGCCGCGCGCTGTACTGTGTGGGGTTTGCTGCCGAAAGCCACGACCTGCTGGCCAATGCCCAGACCAAACGGCTGCGCAAGGGGGTGCCGCTACTGGTCGGCAACATTGGGCCGGATGCTTTTGGCCAGGATGACAACGCCTTGTTGCTGGTCGATGAATCCGGTACCCGCGAGCTGTCGCGCGACGCCAAACTTTCGCTGGCACGCAAACTCATTGCTGAAATTGCCCTGCATCTGGGTGCTGGAACCTCCTCATGATGAAAATTGATGTGAAAGTGATCGATCCGCGCATGGCAAACCTGCTGCCTGCCTATGCCACGCCCGGCAGTGCGGGCCTGGATTTGCGCGCCTGTCTGGAAGCCCCCTTGACGTTGGCGGCCAATGCCTGGCAACTGGTGCCCACAGGAATTGCAATTTATTTGCAGAACCCCGGTTTTGCCGCCATGATCCTGCCTCGCTCTGGCCTGGGTCACAAGCATGGCATCGTGCTGGGCAATCTGGTGGGTTTGATCGACAGCGATTACCAGGGGCAGTTGATGGTGAGCGCCTGGAACCGCAGCGATGTCGCGTTCACCATCGAACCCATGGAGCGCATTGCGCAGCTGGTGATCGTGCCGGTGGTGCAGGCGCAGTTCAATGTGGTGACCGAGTTTCCGGCCAGCGTGCGCGGTGAAGGCGGTTACGGTTCGACCGGCAAAGCCTGAGCCGTCAAAAAAACCTACTGCAGCAAATCGTTGCCTGGTGCCAGGTTGTGCATCGGTGTGATCTTGAAAAAACCCGTCCCCGCACTGCCGCAGCCAATTTCGGCTTCTGTGGCCTCACGTATCCCGCGCACCTGTATCGTTAAATGCAGCGCAATTCCGGCGAGCGGATGGTTGCCGTCCAGCACCACGTGCTCGGGATAAATGTCGGTCACGGTGTAGAGCACGTCTTGCGGCATTTCAGGGGTACAGCCCGCGGGCAGGGCGGTGCCCTCGAACGTCATGCCTTCTTCCAGTTCGGGCGGAAAAAGTTTGCGGGGTTCCATAAAAATCAGTTGGTCGTTGAATTCGCCAAAGCCCTGCTCGGGTTCGATATGCAGATTCAACGTGGCTCCGACTGTGTGGCCTTGCAGCGCGGTTTCGATGACTTCAAACAAATCATCGCCCCCCACCAAAAATTCAACCGGCTCATCGAGCACGTCCAGTTCCTCACCCAAAGAGTCCTTGAGTGTCCAAGTTAAAGCGACGACGCATTGTTGTGTGATTTCCATACGAGAATTGTCGCAGACAAAACCTCAACGGAGAACCCAATGGATGTAACCCAGGCGCTGCCATTATTAGGCGGTATCAGTCCTCAAGTGTTCATGAAACGCTACTGGCAAAAAAAGCCTTTGCTGGTCAGGCAGGCCGTTCCGGGCTTCAAACCCCTGCTGGACCGCGCACAACTCTTTGAACTGGCAGCCAATGAAGATGCCCAGACCCGCATGGTGATCCAGGAGCCCGGTTCGAAACCCGGGTGGCGCTTCAAGCATGGGCCGTTTCAGCGCCGTGCCTTGCCTCCCTTGAAACAGCCGGGTTGGACGATATTGGTGCAGGGTGTCGATTTACACCATGAGCGCGTGCATGATTTGATGAACCAGTTTCGTTTTGTGCCGGATGCCCGTCTGGACGACCTGATGATCAGCTATGCCAGCGATGGCGGTGGCGTGGGGCCGCACTTTGACAGTTATGACGTTTTTTTGCTACAGGCGCAGGGCAAAAGGCGCTGGCGCATTGGCCGTCAGAAAGACCTGAGTTTGCAGCCTGATGTCCCTTTGAAAATTCTGGCCCATTTTGAGCCTGAAGTGGAATACGTGCTGGAGCCGGGTGACCTGCTGTATTTGCCTCCGCGTTATGCCCATGATGGCATTGCTGAAGGTGAATGCATGACCTATTCCATTGGTTTCCGCATTCCGAACCGGGCCGAGCTGGCGCGTGAACTGCTGCAACGTCTGGCCGAAGAGGCGGAGGAGGCAGTGGGGGTACGTTTGTACCGCGATCCAGATCAGCTCGCCGTGGACCAACCCGCTGAAATTCCGGCCAGGATGCTGGAATTTGCCCAGGATGCGCTGCAAGCGGCCTTGCAGGATAGTCAAGCACTGGCACGCGGATTGGGTGAATACATGACTGAACCCAAGCCCAATGTCTGGTTTGAAGCGCGTGCCGAGTCGGCTGATGATACGAAGGCCTTGAAAGCACAGGGGATCCGTCTGGACCGACGTACCCGCATGATGTTTGATGCACACCATATTTTCATCAATGGCGAAAGCTTCAGTGCTTCGGGCGGTGATGCCACCTTGATGCGCGCTTTGGCAAATGCCCGCTATTTGACGGGGCGGGATGTGGCCAAGCTCAGTGCGCAAGCGCTTGTTTTGTTAACTTCATGGTGTTCTGCCGGTTGGCTGGAGGCGCAATCTGAAGCTACGTTACGAATGTAATAGATTGTTGCAAACATATATTGAGTTATCAGTCAAGCGTAAAAACCAGTAGTTCCAAACTATAATTTGCCTCCAAGCCGGTTGAAATTCAATTCACCGGCCTGGTTTTGTGGGGCACCACAAATCAATTTCCGGAAATTGTTTTTTTATCAGGTACTACATATGAATAAATCTCTCGTTTTGATCGCTGTGATCGCTGCTGCTGCTCTGGCTGCCTGTGGCAAAAAAGAAGAAGCGCCTGCACCTGCACCCGCTCCGGCTGTTGAAGCTGCTCCTGCAGCCCCTGCAGCTCCTGCCGTTGTAGCTGCTCCTGCAGCCTCTGAAGCTGCTGCTCCTGCAGCTGCTGCTCCTGCTTCTGAAGAAGTCAAGAAATAATTCACCGCAATTTTTCTTTAAAAGCCACCTTCGGGTGGCTTTTTTATTGAGGCTTGACAGCTGGATCAAGCGCGCTTATTCAACGACGAGCCTGAGTCGATGCCTTCTTCGTCCGGGCTCAGACGTAATAGAGGATCAGGAAACCCAACAGCAGGACCAGCACCCACAAGGCCATGCTCCTGGTGGACCAGGTTCGCGCAAAGCGCCCATCCTGGCGGTGTTGGTACAGCAGCAGTGCGGTGGATTCCGTGATCAGCACATAGGCAGCGTGAACCGCCATGTTCCACACTTTGATCAGTGGTATGCCGATCCTGTGCAACAGGGCAGGAAGCAAAATTCGCCAGAACCAATCCGCATCGAGGGTGATGGTCAGCGTGCGTTTCAGGTAGGGCAGCATGACAAAGAATGCCAAGCCCGAGAACAGCAGCAACTGCAGCTGTGTCACCACATGCGCCCCGGTATAGGGCACATAATTCACGCTGTAGGGCAGCAGCACGTACAGTGGTTCAGGCCAGGCCCCCAGGCCGATGCAAAGGAACGAGAAAACAACCATGGCCCAGCGCATGCTCACTGGCGGTTCGGCCGGACGCAGCCCCGAGTCTTTCTGGAAGAACACAAACCAGGGAAACTTGATGCCGGCATGCAGAAAAACGCCGGCCGAGGCGGCTGTCAACAGCAGCCACACCCACATCAGATGACCATCGAGTGCCGCCTGCGAGACCATGGATTTTGAGACAAAGCCGGAGGTGAGCGGGAACGCTGAAATCGCCAGCGCACCGATCATGCCGCAGGCCGCCGTCAGGGGCATGGTGCGCACCAGACCACCCAGTTCGGTGCACTTGCGTTTGCCCGTCATTCGCATGACCGAGCCCGCCGACATCAGCAACAGTGCAACGTAAATCACACCGGCAAAAGCCTGCGCGGACGCACCGTTGAGTGCCATCTCGGTGCCAATGCCGATGCCGACCATCATCAGACCGCCTTGGTTGACGATGGTGTAGGCCAAGATACGCCGTATGTCGTTTTCAAGCAGACCGTAAATAATGCCGTAGAAAGCCATGAACAGGCCAACCCAGATCAACAGCTCGGTGCCTGGAAAGCCACGAATCAGCACATACACCGCCGTTTTTGTGGTGAAAGCTGAGAGAAACACGGTACCGCTCCAGGATGCCTCAGGGTAGGCATCCGACAACCAGGCCGACAGTGGTGGTGCGCCGGCGTTGACCAGGAAACCAGCCAGAATAAGCCAGTGTGCAGGCGAGTCAAGCGCTATGCGCGTGAAAGTCACATCACCGGTGTTGACGATGTGACCGGTAACGCCGGCAAACAGCACCACGCCACCCAGCAGGTGGATCATCAGGTAGCGTTTTGCAGCGCTGTAGGCCGCTTCGCTGCCCTGACTCCACAACACCAGGGTTGAGCCTACAGCCATCAGTTCCCAAAACACGAAGACCGTGACCAAGTCGCCGGCCAGGCTCACGCCGATGGCCGACCCGGCATATACAAAGGCAGCAGGCACTTCAAGCCGACTTTTTTGCGACATGGCGAACAAACCACCGCCGGCTGCCATCAGCGAGAAGATGGTGGCAAAGAGGCGCGACAGCTTGTCGCCCTGCAACGGCGTGATGGTGTAATCCAGGAAACGCAGTTGCCAAGCGGGTCCGTCGGGCACCTGCCATACCAACGCCAGTACCACCAGTGGCAAGGCCACGATGGCTATCGAGCGCGGTACACCGCGCAACAAAGGCAGCAGCAGGGCGCCCACAATGAGCGCCAGCCCGGGATGAATCAGGACCTCAGTCATTGTCTTTGCCGTAATAGGTATCAGGTCGTTTCAGTACCAGCGCCAAACCCTTGGCAACCACGATCATCAAGGCACACAGCAGAAAGCCGTACCCGGCGTTAAAACCAAAGATCGACTCGATTGGAAAGTGCGGGTGCATGGAAACCACGAACTCAGCCAGTACCGTGAACACGAGCACAAGCAGAAAACCGCGCCACAAGCGTTTGATATTGCGGGGCTGATCCAGCCAATGGGGTTTTTCATCCATGGGTTTTGTCCTCACGGGTTGATCATCTGACGGGCCAGCGCCAACGGCACGTCAGGAAAGAAAAACAACAGCACCGTTGCTGCGGCGGTGGCCGTCAGGGCAATCACCATGGGCCAGGGGGCTTCTCCGTGTGGATGGCCATGCGGATCGGCAGGCGGTGCAACAAAGAAAGCACGGTAAACAATGGGCAGGAAGTAACCTGCATTGAGCAGTGTGCTCAGCACAATGACCGCGACTGCCAGCCAGTGCTGACTGGCCATGGCGCCCGACACCATGTACCACTTGGAAATAAAACCTGCTGCCGGGGGCAGGCCGATCATCGACAAGGCCGCAATCGCAAAGGCTGCCATGGTCCAGGGCATGCGCCGGCCGATACCATCGAGCTGGCTCACCTCGGTTTTGTGGGCTGCGGTGTAGATGGCGCCCGCGGCAAAGAAAAGCGTGATCTTGCCCACGGCATGCGCCGCAATATGCAGCACCGCGCCCACCAGCGACAACGGGGCCAGCAAGGCTGCGGCCATGGTCACATAAGACAACTGGCTGATCGTGGAGTAGGCCAGGCGGCGTTTCAGGTTGTCGGCCGCCAGCGCCACGACAGAGGCTGCGATGATGGTGAAGCCGGCCACGGCCACCAGCCAATTGGTGGCGCCAGCCGTGGCCAGGGTGTCAATACCAAACACATAGACCATCACCTTGACGATGCTGAAGACGCCGGCCTTGACCACGGCCACCGCATGCAGCAGTGCCGACACTGGTGTAGGTGCCACCATGGCGGCGGGAAGCCAGCGGTGAAACGGCATCAGCGCTGCCTTGCCGATGCCGAAGACGCACAATCCCAGCAACACAGCCAGTTCGCCGGGTTTGAGCTTGTCGGCCAGGAGGCCGCCCACCGTGAAGTCGGTGGACCCCGCGATGTACCAGATGAAGACCAGAGCCGGCAGCAGGAAAAGGGTGGACGTGCTCAACAGCAGACCGAGGTAAACACGTCCGCCGTCGCGCGCTTTTTCCGTGCCGGCGTGGGTGACCAGAGGGTAGGTGCTGAGTGTCAGCACTTCGTAGAAGATGAACAGGGTGAACAGGTTGCCCGAAAAAGCAATGCCCATGGTGGCGGCAATGGAAAGTGCAAAGCAGACGAAAAAGCGCGTCTGGTGGGCCTCCTTGTTGCCGCGCATGTAGCCGATCGAATACAGCGAGTTGACAATCCACAAGCCGGAGGCAATGAGTGCAAACAGCATGCCGAGCGGCTCGACCTGAAAGGCAATGTCCAAGCCTGGCAGCAGGCTGAACAGTACCAGGCTGGGCCGCGCGCCAGCCATCACCAGCGGCAGCAGCGTTGACACCACCGCCAGCAGCATGGCGGCGGTGAACAAGGTGATGGCCTCGCGCAAATTGGGCAGACGCCTTGCCAATGAGATCAATAAAGCGCCGATCAAAGGCAGCGCCATGGACGCCAAGAGGGCTTGTTCAGGTGTCAGCATCAGCGAGACTCTCCAATCAGTGCCGCAGCAGCCTCCGAGGCGGAGCCAATCGTGAACGAAGTGTCGAGTCCGAAATACACAATGGCCAGCACCAAAATGGCCGTGGGTACCGACATCAACCAGGGTGTCGGCGCGACATTGGCTGTGTCCTGGCGCGGCTCACGGAGATACGCCGCTTCGACAAAGCGCCAGACATAAACGGCGGCAAGCAGGGACGACAGGACAATCATGAAGACCAGCCACCACTGGCCTTTTTCCAAGGCCGCCAACAGCAAGTACCACTTGCTGATAAAACCGGCCGTGCCTGGAACACCCATCAGGGACAGTCCGCCGATCACAATGCCGAAGCTGGCCAGTGGCATGCGTTTGCCCAGACCCTGCACCCGTGCCAGGCTGGTGCCTCCCACGCCGAGTGCAACGCATCCCAGCAGCATGAAGATGGCGCCCTTGGTCACGCCATGGTTGAACAGGTGCACGATGCTGGCGGTCAGGCCGTTGACCGAGTTAAAAGACAGGCCGAGGATGATGTAGCCGATTTGCGCCACGCTGGAATAAGCAAACAGCCGTTTCAGGTCGGTCTGGAAAATGGCGATGGTGGAGGCCGCGAACATGCCGGCCAGCGCCAGCAGCAACATCATTTCTGCCATCGGCAGCTTGGTAAATACCGCAGATTCACCAAACACCGAAAAATAGAAGCGCAGCAGCACATACACCGCCACCTTGGTGGCCGTTGCTGATAAAAAGGCCGAAACTGCCGAGGGGGCATAGGTATAGGCATTGGGCAACCACTGATGCAGTGGGAACAAGGCCAGCTTGAGCGAGACACCTACGGTAATGAAGGCCAATGCGGCCAATACCGGCCGCGTGCCCTGTACCGAGGCAATACGCAGCCCCATGTCAGCCAGGTTCAGTGTGCCTGTCATCAGGTAAAGCAAACCGATGCCGATGACCAGAAAAGTGGCACCGATGGAACCCATGAGCAGGTACTGGTAAGCTGCAAACAGCGCACGGCGATCGCGTCCGAGTGCGATCAGTACATAGGCTGACAGCGAGGAGACTTCCAGGAAAACAAAAATATTGAAAGCATCTCCGGTGATCGCAATGCCGAGTAGTCCTGCCAGACACAGCACAAACATGGTGTAAAAAAGATAGTGCTGTGGTGGTGGTACTTCAGCTTCGATGCTGGCACGACTGAAAGGCAGCACCAGGGCGGCAATGCCAGACACCAGTACCAGCATGAAAGAGTTAAAACGGTCAATCCGGTATTCGATGCCCCAGGGTGCCGGCCAGTTACCGATGGCGTAGCTGATGGCGCCGCTGCTGGCTACCTGCAAGCACAATAAGACCGAAATCGCCAGGGCGATCCAGCTTGCCACCAGCGCCACGGCAAATGCCACACTGCGCCGGCGCAGCAAGACCGTGAGTGGTGCCGCAATCAGGGGAACTACAACTTGCAGTGCAGGCAGGTGCTGGGCCAAATTCATGTTGCGGTACCGTTGTCTTCTGATTGGGCTTCCTGGGTCAGGATGTCATCTTCTTCGATGGTGTCGTAGGCTTCGCGAATGCGCACCACCAGGGCCAGACCCAAGGCCAGGGTCGCCACCCCCACCACGATGGCCGTCAGAATCAGGACGTGGGGCAGGGGGTTGGAGTAAACCGTGAACGCGTCACTCAGGATGGGGGCCGTGCCGCCAATCAGTTTGGCCGGTGCAATGTAGAGCAGGTAAACCGACGTCTGAAAAATGCCGAGGCCGATCAGTTTCTTGATCAGATTCGTTCGCGAGGTGACAATGAACAAGCCCGCCACCATCAGAAAGATCGTGATGAAATAGGTGAAGTGGCTGCCCAGTGTCATGGATGTCGTGGCGCCGGTCATTCTTCGTCCACCTTGCCGCGATCCGCGAACATGTAAAAGATTTTCAGCATGACGCCCGACACCGTGGTGGCCACGCCCACCTCGACCCAGAAAATGCCGCGGTGCTGGCCGTGTACCGGGTTAGGGTCCAGCACAAAGTAATCAAGGTAATTGCCGCCCAGCAGCAGTCCCGCCACGCCGACCCCGGCATAAATCAGCACACCAATCGCCATCATGGACTCCACCAGGGGCTCGGGGACCACTTTGCGGGCATCGGCCAAACCATAAATCAGGGCATAAAAAATAACAGCCGCCGCCAGAATCACACCCGCCTGGAAACCACCACCCGGACCAAAATCGCCATGAAACTGCACATACAGGGCAAACAACAAAATGAACGGGATCAACAGCTTGGCAATCACCCGCAGGATCAGGTCGTTTTTCATAGCTTGCGCCCCTTGCGACGACGTCGCAACAGGGCGACAACACCGGCGCCTGCGGTGAAGACCACCGTGGTTTCACCCAAAGTGTCATAGCCACGGTAACTGGCCAATACGGCAGTGACCACATTGGGGACGTCAACCTCCTGCTTGAGCTCATTGAGATAACGTGGCACCACATGCATGTGAATCGGCGCCTTGGGGTCTGAAAATTCAGGTAGGCCAAGGGTGCCATAGATCAACATGCCGCCGACAGACATGGAGACCAACAGTGGCAGCAATGGTTTGTTGGGTGCGTGCGCCTCTTCGCTTTTACCCAGGTAAAGCGCACCCAGCAGAAGAACAGTCGAGATGCCCGCGCCCACTGCGGCCTCGGTCATGGCCACGTCCACCGCGTCCATCGCCACCAGCACGGTAGCCATCAGGAAGCTGTAGATGCCACTGAGCACAATCACGCCAAACAGGTTGCGGTTGCGGATGATGCCTACAACACTCACCGCCATCATCAGCATCAACACATTGATGATTAAGGTTTCGATGGTGTTTTCTCCTCAATGGCCAGCAGCGGTTTGAGCCCTCTCACCATGGCGGCACGTGCCAATGCATGCGTGGCTGTCGGGCTGACAAACAGGATCAATAGACCTAGCATGATGAGTTTGACGGTCACCAGGGTGAGACCTGCCTGCAACATCAGTCCCAACAGGATCAGGCCAGCGCCCAGTGTTTCGATCACGCTGGCAGCGTGCATGCGGGTGTAAAAATCGGGCATGCGCAGCAAGCCAATGGCGCCCACAATGCAAAAAACACCGCCAAGCGTCAAACTGAACCAGCTCACTGACGTGATGAGTAAATTCATGCACTGGGCTCCTCTTTGCTGGTGGATTCTTCTTTGTCATCCCCTGGGTCGCCCAAATCCCCGCGCCGGAAATACTTCAAGACAGCAATCGTGCCGATCACGTTGAGCAAACCATAGACGATGGCCAGATCCAGAAACTCGGGACGTCCGTTCAGGAAGCCCAGAACCGCCAGCAACAGCATGGCTACCGTACCAATGGTGTTGGCGGCCTGCGCACGGTCGAAAACAGTTGGCCCCAAAGTGGCACGCGCCAGGGCCAGGGCCAGTGTGACCAGCAGCGCAATGGCGGCGACCGAGAACATCAGGCCTTGCCCTCGCAGGCAGTGACGCGCCGATCCATTTCACTGTCGACCACCCCTTGCGCAGAGGCGCGGGTCAAACCGTGCACCAAAAATTCTTTGGCATGCGCTTCAATCGTGATGGTACCGGGTGTCAGTGTGATGGAGTTGGCGTGCAACACCAAGCCGACATCCGTTTTTTGGGAAGGCGTGAAGCGCACCAGCGTCGGACTGATGGGCAGTTTGGGATGCACGATGATTTTGCTGACATCCCAGGCCGATTTGATGATTTCCTTGAAGAGCCAGACCCAATAGATCAAGGCACGAGGCCCCAACTGGATCGGGTGCCCTTCATCGTCAACGACGTTCATGCGTCGTGCAAACCAGGTTACAGCCAACGCACAACCCACACCCGAGGCCAGCAGAAATGGCGTAAAAAAGCCTGACAGCAGAAGCCAGAAAAGGTATAAAAAAATCAACAGGCTGAATGAACGAATCACGGGGAATGGCAGTTGAGAAATTTTAAATTTGCGCGATTGTAGACAAGTATGAAATGGTATTGATACCGTCAAAATCGAATCAAGAGATTCAGAAAAATTGTTGCGCAGCGAAGGGCTGCATGGTGCCAAATAAGCCATTTGATCGCGGACAATGGTACTTTAAAAATCATGCTTCACGCCTATTAACCGTGTCAGGAGTCTTAAGATGAAACCGAATATTTTGGTTGCGCGCGCTGTTTTCCCGGAAATATTAACGCTGCTGGAGCAGCATTTTCAGGTCACATCCAATCAGGAAGATGCGCTTTGGACCCCGGCACAACTGATCGAGCAATTGCAAGGCAAACAAGGCGCCTTCACCACCGGCAGCCAGCGCATTGATGCCGACCTTCTGGCGGCTTGTCCCGAACTCAAAATTTGCGCCAATATGGCCGTGGGTTACAACAACTTTGATCTCGATGCCATGACCGCTGCCGGTGTGGTGGCCACGAACACCCCAGATGTCCTGACCGAAACCACCGCCGATTTTGGCTTTGCCTTGATCATGGCCACAGCCCGGCGCATGGCGGAAAGCGAGCGTTTTTTGCGTGCCGGTTTGTGGAACAGCTGGCGCTATGACATGTTTGCCGGCTCTGATGTGCACGGCAGCACGCTGGGCATCCTGGGCATGGGACGCATTGGTCAGGCTATCGCCCGGCGCGGCGCCCACGGCTTTGGCATGAAAGTCATCTATCACAATCGCTCACGGCTGGACGCGGCCACTGAACTGGCGTGCGGCGCGACACTGGTCAGCAAGCAGGAGCTTCTGGCACAGTCAGATCATTTGATACTGGTACTGCCATATTCACCCGAGGCCCACCACGCCATCGGTGCAGCGGAACTGGCGCAAATGAAACCCACCGCCACGCTGATCAACATTGCGCGCGGCGGCATCGTTGACGATGCCGCTCTGGCCGCCGCCTTGAAGCAAGGCACCATTGCCGCTGCGGGGCTCGACGTGTTCGAGGGTGAGCCCAGAGTGCATCCGGATTTGTTGACCGTGCCCAATGTGGTGCTGACCCCGCATATTGCCAGCGCCACCATGCCGACCCGCTTGGCCATGGCGCAACTCGCTGCTGACAACCTGATTGGCTACTTGGTGCATGGCAAAGCCCTGACGCCGCTGAACCTGCCGTCTGCCCGCGCGTGATGTGCCACCCGTTTCCCTGTCTACTGCGCCATAGGCTTGAAGTGTGAACACTTTTTTCGTTTGGCCCTTGCTCGTTCTGGGGCTGTTCAATCTGGCCTTGCTGATCAGCGTGTTTTTGCGGAGCTCGCGCACCGACACGCCCCAAGCAGAGCAACTGATGCAACAGGTCAGGGAGAGCGCTGATCGGCTGGAGCGTGAGCTGCGCCGCGACATCCTGGATGCCTCGCGCGAGAGCCGCCAGGAACTGGCGCTGTCCCTGTCCACCTTTCAACAAACCCTGGTGCAACAGGGCGCGGAAGCCACGCGCACGCAAAACACGCAAATCGATGCCTTTGGCCAGCAGCTTGCCGTGCTGCAAAAAACCTTGCACGACACGCTCGCCAGCCAGCTCTCGGGTTTGAGTGAGTCCAACGCCCGGCGCATGAACGAAATCCGTGAAACACTCGAAAAGCAGCTGGCGCAATTGCAGACCAGCAATGCGGGCAAGCTCGATGAAATGCGTGCCACGGTCGACGAAAAACTGCAAAGCACACTGCAGGCGCGTCTGGGTGAGAGCTTCAAGCAGGTGGCCGACCGCCTGGAGCAGGTCCATAAGGGCCTGGGTGAAATGCAGACCCTGGCCCAGGGCGTGGGTGACCTCAAGCATCTGCTCTCCAACGTCAAGACGCGGGGTATTTTTGGCGAGGCACAACTGGCTTCGCTGCTGGAACAGGTGTTTGTGCCCGACCAGTACACGGCGCAGGTGGCAACGCGCCCGGGCAGCAAGAACGTGGTCGACTTCGCCATCAAGCTGCCGGGCCGGTCTGAATCAGGTGCGCCCTTGTGGTTGCCGATCGACGCCAAGTTTCCCAACGAAGACTATGAACGTCTGCTCGACGCCCAGGGTCGCGCCGATGCATTGGCGGCAGAACTGGCGGCGCGCGCTCTGGAGCAGCGGATCCGCCTGGAAGCCAAATCAATCGCTGAGAAATACCTGGAGCCACCGTTCACCACCGACTTTGCCATCTTGTTCCTGCCCACTGAAGGACTGTACGCGGAAGTGCTGCGCCGCCCCGGTCTGATGGAATCCTTGCAGCGTGACAGCCGGGTCACGCTGGCGGGCCCCACCACCTTGCTGGCCATGCTGAGCTCGTTGCAAATGGGCTTCAGAACCCTGGCGCTGGAGAAGCGCTCCAGCGAAGTTTGGCAGGTGCTGGGCGCTGTCAAAACCGAATTCGGCAAGTTTGGCGACGTGCTGGCCAAGGTCAAGTCACAAACCGAAACCGTGCTCAAGACCATCGACGGTGCACAAAACCGCAGCCGCGCCATGGGGCGGGCACTCAAGAACGTGGAGGCGCTGTCCGACACCCAAAGCGCTGCCCTGATCGTGCACGACGCTGATCTCGACAGCCCGGACGGGCCAGCGGTGCCGTGACCACCGCCGTGGCTCCGTTGGGGTCGGTGGCACTAACCCGCCTGATTGGCGGGCACATCAGCTTGCACGCCTGCATGGCCGGCATGCGCATGGCTGCGCCGCTGATGGCGCTGCGCGAAGGGCACAGCGCGCTGGCGGTGGGTTTGTTGTTGTCGCTATTTGCCCTGACCCAGGTATTTCTGGCATTGCCTGCTGGACGTTATGCGGACCGCAACGGATTCAAACGGCCAGTGGGTTTATGTGTGCTGGCCGCCAGTGCGGGGGGCGGTCTGGCGGTGGCATTTCCAATCTTTCCTGTGCTGTGCCTGAGCGCCCTGATGACAGGCGGTGCTACCGGCGTGGCCTCCATCAGCCTGCAGCGCCATGTCGGGCGTTCGGCGCAAAACAACACCGAACTCAAGCGCATGTTCAGCTGGCTTTCAATTGGGCCGGCGCTATCGAACTTCATCGGTCCTCTGATGGCCGGCTTGCTGATTGACCTGGCGGGCTTCCGGATGGCATTTTTTGCGCTGGCCTGCCTGCCCTTGATGACCTGGTTGTGGGTACGTCACACCCTGGAGTTGCCGCCCGTGCCGGTCAGGACCGGTGCAGACAAAGGGGGCGCCTGGGATTTGCTGCGTGAGCCAATGATGCGCCGGCTGATGCTGGTGAACTGGTTGCTGTCGTCCTGCTGGGACGTGCACACCTTTGTGGTCCCGGTGCTGGGACACGAGCGGGGTTTGAGCGCCTCGGCCATTGGCGCGATTCTGGGCAGTTTTGCCCTGGCCGCCACGGCAGTCAGGGTTGCCTTGCCGCTGTTGGCGGCCCATGTGCATGAATGGGTGGTGGTGTCCACGGCGATGCTGAGCACCGGATTGTTGTTTGCGCTTTACCCGTTCATGCCTGATGCGCTGACGATGGGCCTGTGCTCCGTTTTACTGGGTCTGTCACTGGGCTCGGTTCAGCCCATGATCATGAGTACCTTGCACCAGATCACACCCGAGGCGCGCCATGGCGAAGCCTTGGGATTCCGTTTGATGGCCATCAACGCATCCAGCGTACTGATGCCCTTGTTGTTTGGCAGCGCCGGCGCCGTCATGGGCGTATCGCTGGTGTTCTGGACTGTGGGTGCCAGCGTGGCTGCCGGTGCGCGCTCGGCCTGGCACCTGCGCCCACCCGCTCACAAGCCGTAGAAGTTCTTGATGACCGCCCAGGCGGCTTCGGGTTCATCCGCATACTGGAAAAGCTTGAGGTCTTCTGCGGCGATCGCGCCTTCCTCGACCAGGATATCGATATTGAGCAGTCGTTTCCAGTATTCGGTGCCATAGAGCACGATGGGTACGGGTTTGGCTTTGCGAGTCTGTACCAGGGTGATGACCTCAAACAACTCGTCGAGCGTGCCAAAGCCGCCGGGAAAAGCCACCAGCGCCTTGGCCCGCATCATGAAGTGCATCTTGCGCAAGGCAAAGTAGTGAAACTTGAAGCTGAGGGTGGGCGTGACGTAAGGATTGTGTTTTTGTTCGTGAGGCAGGGCGATGTTCAGGCCCACGCTTGGCGCGCCCATTTCATGCGCGCCACGGTTGGCTGCTTCCATGATGCCGGGGCCTCCGCCAGTAGCAATAAACAGGCGCTCCTCGGGTCGGCGGTGCATGCTGTAACCAGCCACCAGCCGGGCAAACAGACGAGCCTGGTCGTAATAGTGCGCGTTACGCACCAACCGATGCGCCAAAGCCAGGGCACTGGCGTCACCGCTGAGTTGAGCCTCGTAGAGGCTGTTCTTGGCATCTTCCGGTGCTGGAAAGCGGGCGCTGCCAAACACCACCACCGTATTTTCAATGCCTTGTTCAGCCTGGTCCAGATCAGGTTTGAGCATTTCCAGTTGAAAGCGGATACCGCGGGTTTCCCGGCGCAGCAGGAACTCGGGGTCAGCAAAAGCCAGGCGGTAAGCATCAGCTTCCAGCGGGTTACCTTGGTCGGCGTAATTTTGCAGTTCGGCCCAGGCATCTGCCAAGCGACGTTCGGTCAGGTGCTGGGGGGTATTTTTGACGTGATTCATGACAGCCATTTTCACCGATGAATAGAGCACGTAGGTTCAAGCTGGGTCAGGGCCTTGGCAAGGGCACTGGCCATGCTGACTGCATTGCTGGAGTGCGCAACGCAGTCAGTGCTCCAGACCTCACCGATGCCCGCGTCCTGCATCATTTGCAGGGCCTGGTCCGAGAACAGGGCGTGGGTGACCGCCACATCGACTGACGTGGCACCCGCTGCCAGCAGGAGTTGGGCTGCGCGGCTGACGCTATACCCCGTGCTGGCCACATCATCAAGAAGAACGACCTGTCGCCCTGCCAGCGCCATGTCGGGCAGCGCGACCTCGACATCCCGGTCACCATGGCGTACTTTGCGGCATACCGCGTGATCGAAGGCGTGGCGTTCGGCCGCCCGCGCGACCCACTGCGCCGATTCTTCATCGGGTCCGATGAGCAAAGGCTGCTGCCGCTGCGCTGCAATCCAGTCGGAAAGCAAAGCGGCTCCGCTGAGAACCACTGCATGGGCCACGGGCACGGCTTGCTGCAGGGTCGCCACCCGGTGCAGGTGCGGGTCGACGGTGATCAGCGCGTCAAACAAGCTTGCCAGGAACTTTCCGACAATGCGTTGGCTGATGGCCTCGCCGGGGCGAAAGGCCATGTCCTGACGCATGTAGGCCAGATACGGAGCCACCAGCGTCAGGTGTTTTGCGCCGAGTGCGCGCGCGGTCTGCGCCAGCAGCAGCAATTCAATCAATTTGTCGTTTGGGTTGTTCAGCGTGCGAAAAATCAACACCTGTGCGGGCAATGCAGCGGGCAGGCGCAGTTTGATTTCACCATCGGGGAAACGGTGCCGCTCCACCATGCTGGCTGTCCTTTGGGCCGCCTGCGCCAGGCGTGTGGCGCTGTTCAACTCATCTTCGAAGTACAACAGCATGGCATCAGAACTCCACAAAGACATGCGGAACTTCGCTGGCCTTGCCCAGGGTGTAGCCGCTGAACTTCGTACTCGCCTGGCGCGCAAAGCCAAGATCGCTCTGAAAGTTGGCATGGACCCGGTACAAAAGGTCTCCCGCCACCACGGTATCCCCCAGTTTCTGAAACAGATCAATGCCCGCGCCGGCTACTTTGGGCGCACCGGCCAAGCGGGCTATACGGGCTACCTGAAAATTGTCAATATTGGTGACCACACCGTCTGTGGGCGCGCAAACCTCAAAGGTCAGCAGCGCAAGGGGTGGATTGTTGTAGTCAAAATCCTTGGCGCCCTGGGCCGCAATAATGGCGTTCATTTTTGCGAGCGCGCGGCCCGAATCCAGAATGTCGCGGGCAATGGCAAAACCATCGCCGCCTCGCACATCGGGATGGCATTCAATCAGCCGTCCGGCCAGACGCAAGGCTTTTTGCCGCAGGTCGTTGGGGGCTTGCGGGTCATTCTCCAGCACGCGCATTACGTCGCGAGCCTCCAGCATGGGGCCAATGCCACGTCCGATCGGTTGTCTCCCGTCGGTGATGACCACATCAAGCGACAGGTGCAGGCGACTGGCGACATATTCGAACAGCCTGCGCAGCCGCTGTGCCTCGGGCATGGAACGCACTTTGGCGGTTGGACCAATCGGGATGTCAAGCACCAGATGGGTCGAGCCGGCCGCGATTTTTTTCGACAGGATGGACGCCACCATTTGTCCGGGTGAGTCAATGGCCAGAGGTCGCTCAACCGCAATCAGCACATCATCGGCCGGCGACAGCTTGGCGGTACCGCCCCAGGCCAGGCAGGCGCGGTGGTCGCGCACGATATCTGCCAATTGCTCGAAAGGCAGTTCCACATTGGCCAGCACTTCCATGGTGTCGGCGGTACCGGCGGGCGATGTGATGGCGCGTGACGAGGTTTTGGGGCAGAGCAGGCCGTGAGCGGCAACGATCGGTACCACCAGCATCGAGGTGCGGTTGCCAGGGATGCCGCCAATGCAGTGTTTGTCCACCACCAGAGTGTCATGCCAGTCGAGTTTTCTGCCACTGGCGGCCATCGCTTCGGTCAAAAAATAGACTTCCTCGCGGTCCAGTTCATCGCGGTTGGTAGCTACTACAAAAGCGGTCAGTTCGATTTTTGAGTAGTGAAGCTCGGCGATGTCATTGACGATGGACTGAAAGTCTTCACGACCCAGGCGTTCGCCCGCAATTTTTCGGTAGAGCGCGCCGATCGAGGCGGGTGGCTCGGCCTGCGCCACCGACACCACATGGCCTTGCGGTACGGCAAGCTGTAAAAAGGCATCTTCAGACAGTCCCAGTTCATGGCAACCCACGATGGCGGCGTCATCGACCACGTTCAACGTGGCCACAATATGCTGGCCGTTGGCGCTGACATCGACTTTGGAAAGTGCCTGAAAACCCTCGGCCCGGTAGAACGCGCAGTCGCGGTGCAGGTAAGCCACGTTTTCACGGTAGGTATCGATGGCGACCCGGCGCAAGGCGAGCCTGGAACTTGCCTGCTCCTGGGGGAGCTGGCCAGCCGGTGAGGGCTGTTGCACATGGGTGTGTTTCATGGGCGTAGCCTACACCGAAAATTCCAATAAAAAAAGGCTTCCGAAGAAGCCTTTGGGTCCGGTTATCCCTATTGGGACGTGCTTTAGACGCGCTTGCGGTATTCGCCGGTACGGGTGTCGATTTCGACCTTGTCACCTTGCGCCACAAAAATTGGCACGCCGATTTCGAAGCCTGTGGCCAGTTTGGCGGGCTTGAGCACCTTGCCTGATGTGTCGCCCTTGACTGCTGGCTCGGTCCAGGTGATTTCACGCACCACGCTGGTGGGCAGCTCGACCGAAATGGCCTTGCCGTCGTAAAACACCACTTCAAGCGGCATGCCGTCTTCAAGGTAGCTGAGCGAGTCGCCCATGTTTTCGGCTTCGACTTCGTACTGGTTGTATTCCTCGTCCATGCAGATGTACATGGGATCGGCAAAGTACGAGTAGGTGCAATCCTTCTTGTCGAGGATCACGTTGTCGATTTTGTCGTCGGCCCGAAACACCACTTCGGTGCCGAAGTTGGCGATCAGACTTTTGAGTTTCATGCGCACAGTGGCAGCACCGCGGCCGCCACGGGCGTATTCGGTTTTCAGGACGACCATGGGGTCTTTGCCGTGCATGATGACATTGCCGGCGCGAATTTCTTGAGCGATTTTCATAAAAAAGCGTAACCAAAGAGTGAGAGTAGGCCGCGCATCAGGCGGCGAAGGCGGTCACGACTTTAGTGAACCCAAGCCGATGCCGCAAAACGTGCTATTTTAAATGATTTTTGCAATAAAACGGAGCAACTGGGTGATCAAGTCCTGTTGATCCAATAGCCGAGCCCTCGCCTGAGTCACGCAGTCCTGCCAGCGGTCGGGTTGGAAGGGCGCGACCGGCAAAGTCGGGTCTGACGCATCCAGGCCATTCCAGCGGCGGTGAAATGCGTGCAACGAAGCGGGAGCCCCCAACCAGTCCAGAAACGCATCGAGTTTGTGCGCATGGACGCCATCGTGTTGTGGGTAGATGTGCCACACCAGGGGTTTGCCGGCCCACAGGGCGCGCACCAACGAGTCTTCGCCGCGCACAAAATTCACGTCGCTGGCCCACAGCAAATGGTCGAAATCATGCTGGCTGAATTGGGGAAGGTAAAAGAATGAGAGCGCCGCACGCTGGTTCCATAAGGGATCAAGCCGGTGCATTTTGGCCACTTCGGCTCGCACGGCCATACTGGCACGCCCTGGGGTCACCAGCAAGCGGCTCGGTTGCACGTCTTTCGCCAAAGTGACCAGCAGTTCACCCAGACCGGCGGGTTCGTAGCAAAACAGCGACACCAGGCGCTCGTCCCGCCAGGGCACGCCCTGCTCGGCAAGCCATGCCTGACGGTCAAACCGCGCTTGTCGCGCCAGGAGATCAGGCTCGCGCAACAGCCCACCGGTACTGGCTGTGAAACCTGGGTAGAAAAAATACTTGGTCAAGCCACGCCCGGGGCCGCTCATGACCGGTGAGGGCAGGCCGTGGCAACGCGCTGAAAAGTCTTCGGCGCTGAGGTATTCCAGATTGATCCAGGCGCATTTCTGGCCGCTATTCCTTAAATTTTTTGCGTATTCAGCAATGAACTCCTCATCAATTTCGCAACCAAAGGCTTCCAGCATGACCTCGCCGGGCGTGATGCCGGTCATATTGATGGGCGCAGTCCAGGTCTTTACCTCAACCCCCGGCGCACCTTGCGGCGCCATCCAGGCCAGGGCGGACACATCATCGGCCCACAGGCGCACCGTTTGGCCGCGCCCGGCCAAATTGCAGGCCAGTCTCCAGCACACCCCGAGGTCGCCAAAGTTGTCGATGACCCGGCAAAAAATGTCCCAACGCAGTTTGGGGATGGGTGATTGGCATTGCATGGCGAGATTGTCCACAATACGCCCCTATGTCTGAAAACGTTTCCAACATTCCGACCGCTGTGGTCACTGAGATTGCCCCCTTACCGGCCCACCCCGAGCAATTGCTCAGCGATGTGGCCAGCTTGCCGGCCTTGCCAGGGGTTTATCGCTACTTCGACGCACAAGGCAACGTGCTCTATGTGGGCAAGGCCATCAACCTGAAAAAACGGGTGTCAAGCTATTTCCAGAAAAACCATGGCGGCACCCGCATTGGCCACATGGTCGGCAAGATTGCCCGGCTGGAAACCACCGTGGTGCGCTCCGAGGCCGAGGCGCTGCTGCTGGAAAACAACCTGATCAAGACGCTCAACCCCAAATACAACATTCTGTTTCGGGACGACAAAAGTTACCCATACCTCAAGATTACGGCGCTCGGCAAGACCGGCAGCGAGCAGTTTCCCCGGGTGGCGTATTACCGCGGTGCGGTTGAGAAAAAACACCATTATTTCGGTCCCTACCCAAGCGCCTGGGCGGTCAAGGAGGCTATTTTGCTGATGCAAAAGGTGTTCCGGCTGCGCACCTGCGAAGACCCGGTGTTCAACAACCGCACCCGGCCCTGCCTGCTGTACCAGATCAAGCGTTGCTCGGGGCCGTGTGTGGGACATATTTCGCCGCAGGCCTACGCGCAGGATCTGGCCGATGCCGAGCGCTTTTTGAATGGCGACGCGCGTGAAGTGATGCGCGAGCTCGAAGCCCGCATGATGATGCATGCCGAGAAGCTCGAATTTGAGCAGGCCGCCGAGCTGCGCAACCAGGTGGCGGCACTGTCCAACGTACTGCACCAGCAATCAGTGGACAACGTGTCAGATCGTGACGTGGACATTCTGGCGGTCAAGGTGCTGGGCGGTCGCGCCTGCGTCAACCTGGCGATGGTGCGTGGTGGGCGGCATCTGGGCGACCGGCCCTATTTCCCGGTCCATATCGAAGACGCAGCGACGCTGGAGGAGGGTGACGCCAGCGAGGCGATTGGCGCCGTGCGCAGCCTGGAAATGCAGGTGCTCGATGCCTTCATTGCCCAGCATTACCTGAACGTGCCCGCACCGCCCTCGCTGGTGGTGAGCGTGCCGGTGGACAAGGGCCTGTTGCAGGCGCTGTCTGAACAAACTGGCGTCAAGGTCAGTGCGGTGCACAATCCGCGGGAGCAACGCCGGGTCTGGCTGGAAATGGCCCAAACCAATGCCGGGCTGCAACTGGCCAGGCTGCTGGCCGAAGAGGGCTCGCAGCAAGCCCGTACCCGCGCGCTGGTCGAGGCGCTCGATCTGGCGCTCGACAATCTGGACGAACTGCGGGTGGAATGTTTTGATATTTCCCACACGGCAGGGGAGTCGACCCAGGCCTCATGCGTGGTATTTCATCACCACAAGATGCAGAGCGCCGAGTACCGTCGCTTCAAAATCAACGACATCACCCCGGGCGATGACTACGCCGCCATGCGTCAGGTGCTGTTGCGTCGCTACGGCAAGCTGGCCGAAACCATGCAAGAGGCCAAACAATCCGGCACCTTGCCCGCAGGCACGGGCCGCTTGCCCGACCTGGTGCTGGTCGATGGTGGCAAGGGCCAGGTGTCGATGGCGCGCGAGGTGTTCGAACAATTGGGGCTGGACCTGTCACTGATCGTGGGCGTGGAAAAAGGTGAGGGCCGGCGCATCGGTCTGGAAGAACTGGTGTTTGCCGATGGCCGTGACAAGGTCTATTTGGGCAAGGATTCCGCCGCGCTGATGCTGGTGGCACAGATCCGGGACGAGGCGCACCGCTTCGCCATCACCGGCATGCGTGCAGCGCGTGCCAAGGTGCGCATGGACGGCGGCAAGCTCGAAGAAATACCGGGTATTGGTCCGAAACGGCGCGCGCGCCTGCTGCAGCGCTTTGGCGGTGTGCGCGGCGTGGCGCTGGCGTCCGAAGCCGACATTGCCCAGGTCGAAGGCATTTCCACCGAGCTGGCGGCAGAAATTTACCGCGCCCTGCATTGACAAGCCCCCTTTTTGCGAGGTAACGCGTGCCACAATTGAGGCATGTTCTGGACCATCCCCACCCTCATGACCTGGGCTCGCATTGTGGCGATTCCCTTGATCCTGGGCGTGTTCTATTTGCCCATTGAGCCAGCCACCCGCAACCTGGTCGCCACCATCATGTTTGTGGTCTTTGCCGCCACTGACTGGCTTGACGGTTTCCTGGCGCGCAAGCTCAACCAGGTGTCTGCCTTTGGCGCCTTTCTGGACCCGGTGGCCGACAAGTTTCTCGTCTGCGCCTGTGTGCTGGTGCTGGTGCATTTAGGGCGTGCCGATGTCTTTGTGGCGCTGATCATCATCGGCCGGGAAATCGCCATCTCTGCTCTGCGCGAATGGATGGCGCAAATTGGCGCTGCCAAGAGTGTGGCCGTGCACATGATCGGCAAGCTCAAGACCACGGCACAAATGGTGGCAATTCCATTCCTGCTGTTTGACGGCCTGTTGTTCGGTGCCATCGACACGCATCTGTGGGGTGTCTGGCTGATCTGGATTGCCGCCATCATGACCGTCTGGTCGATGGTCTATTACCTGCAAAAAGCCTTGCCTGAAATCAGGTCGCGTGTGAAGTGACGGCAGCCATCGAGCGGCCCTTGATCCGGGCCATGCCAGCGGTGTTTGTGCTGATCTGGAGCACCGGTTTCATTGTGGCGCGTTACGGCATGCCCCATGCGCCCCCCTTTAAATTCCTGGTGATGCGTTATGCCCTGTCCATCGCGTGCTTCATGCTCTGGATTGTGTTGGCACGGGTCGAGTGGCCAAACGGGCGCAGGCAATGGCTGCATCTTGCAGTCACGGGCATGTTTATGCATGCGGGTTATCTGGGAGGCGTGTGGGCGGCGGTCAAGCTCGGCATGGGCTCCGGTCTGTCAGCCTTGATTGTGGGCTTGCAACCTGTGCTGACAGCACTCTGGCTGGCCGCTACCGGGAGCAAGATTCTGAGGCGTCAATGGCTTGGCCTGGTGCTGGGTTTTATCGGGCTGGTGATGGTGGTGTCACGCAAGTTTGGCACTGGCGGCGAGGCTAATTGGCTCAATATGTCGCTGATCGTGGGCGCCTTGTTCAGCATCACGATTGGCACCTTGTACCAAAAACGCTTCGTCACATCGTGCGATGTGCGCACCGCCAATACGGTTCAGTTGGGCGCCGCGCTGCTGGTCACGCTGCCGCTGGCGGCGCTGGAATCGGAAGCCATCCGATGGCACGCCGAGTTGCTGGGCGCCATTGCCTGGTCAGCGCTCGCGTTGACGCTGGGCGGTAGTTCCTTGCTATACCTGCTGATCCAGAAAGGCGCAGCCGCTTCGGTGACCAGCCTGATGTATCTGGTGCCACCCGTGACGGCCTTGATGGCCTGGATCCTGTTTGCCGAACCCATCACGCTCACCACGGTGGTGGGCACACTGTTAACGGCTTTGGGGGTGGCGCTGGTGGTACGCCAGCCCAAACTCACCTGATGCCGAGCATGCGCACCTGCTCTTGCATCTGTGATCGTCCGGTCAATCCAGTCATGAAAAATTTGCCATAGGGGAGCTGGCTTATGGGCCAAACCCGTCTAGAATCTATTTTGCTATCGTGTTAAAAATCATCTGAATATAGTTGTTTTATTTGGTGCTCTTCGAGCGGCCAGGTTCCCTCAAAAAAAGATTAAAGAGACATTCGACTACAACTCCCGTGAGAGGTTTATTGTGAACAAGACTGAATTAATTGATTTCATTGCCACAGATGCTGACATTCCCAAAGCGGTAGCGGCACGAGCGCTCGAGTCCACCATTGACGCTGTCAAATCAACCCTGAAAAAAGGTGACTCAGTCGCCCTGGTTGGTTTTGGTACTTTCGCTGTTGGTAAACGTGCAGCCCGGACCGGTCGTAACCCTCGTACTGGCGCTTCGATTAAAATCAAGGCTGCCAAGGTTCCCAAGTTCCGTCCAGGCAAGGCTTTGAAAGATGCCTTGAATTGACCCGTTATCGGTGGGGTGATTAGCTCAGTTGGTAGAGCGGCGCCTTTACACGGCGTAGGTCGGCGGTTCGAGCCCGTCATCACCCACCACTTACTCAAAGCAAAGGCGAACACCGTGTTCGCCTTTTTTGTTTCCACATAGGAGAGTTTGCGCATGTTCGATATTTTCCGGAAGCACACCAGAATCATGATGATGGTGATGTTCCTGCTCATCATTCCCTCTTTTGTACTGTTGGGTATTGATGGTTACAGCCGTATGAACGAGTCTGATGTGCCGGTTGCGCGTGTTGGTCGCACGGACATCACGCAAGCCCAGTGGGATGCGGCGCATCGCGCGGAAGCAGACCGTTTGCGTGCCTCCATGCCCAATATCGATGCCAAATTACTGGACTCCCCTGAAGCCCGTTATGCAACTCTGGAACGCCTGGTGCATGAACAAGTGATGGCACAGGCTGCAGAACAGGCCAGACTATCCACCAGCGATGCGCGTTTGGCACGGTTCTTACAGGAAGACCCCATGATCGCCTCGCTGCGCAAGGCAGACGGCAAGATCGATATGGAGCGTTATCGCCAGTTGGCTGCCAGCCAGGGTCTGACGCCTGAAGGATTTGAGAACAATGTGCGCATTAATCTGGCACGGCAACAAGTCGAAGCGGGTGTCAGCGCCACAGGCTTGGTCTCGCCGGTGCTTGCTGACGTGGCCTTGAAGTCCTTTTTTGAAAAACGCGAAGTCCAGGTGATCAATTTGTTGGCCAAAGACTATGCGACCGAGGTCAAGCCCACCGAGGCGGATCTGGATGCTTTCTACCAAAAGAATCAATCCCTGTTTCAGGCGCCTGAACAAGCCCAGGTTGAGTACGTGGTGCTGGACCTTGACGCCGTCAAGAAGTCCATTCAGATTCCAGAGGCTGAACTGAAGTCGTATTACGATCAAAATGCACAACGTTTGAGTGGTGTCGAAGAGCGCCGTGCCAGCCATATCCTGATCAATGCGCCCAAAGAGGCTGCCGAAGCTGAGCGCAACAAAGCCAGGTTGAAGGCAGATGAACTGTTAAAGACAGTACGCGCCAACCCTGCCACTTTTGCCGATATTGCCAGAAAGAATTCGCAGGACCCTGGCTCTGCCGCCAAAGGCGGTGACCTGGGTTTTTTTGCACGCGGAGCCATGGTCAAGCCGTTTGAAGATGCTGCTTTTGCAATGGCAAAAGGGGCCATCAGCGACGTGGTCGAGTCTGACTTCGGTTTTCACATCATTCAGCTCACCGACATCAAGTTGCCCCAAAAGCGCTCTTTTGATGAGCTTCGGGCCAGTATCGAGTCTGACCTGAAAGGCCAGCAGGCGCAGCGCAAATATGCAGAAACGGCCGAGGTTTTCACCAACATGGTGTACGAACAGTCTGACAGCCTGAAACCCGTTGCCGACAAGCTCAAACTCGAGATCAAAACGGTCGACAAACTCTTGCGTCAACCCTTGCCCGGTACGACCGGTGTCCTTGCCAACGAGAAATTTCTGAGTTCGCTGTTTGCTGCCGACACCATCAGCAGCAAGCGCAATACCGAAGCCATTGAAACAGCTGCCAATCATTTGGTGGCGGGCCGTGTGGTGCAGTATCAACCAGCCCGAACGCTGCCGCTGGCCGAGGTTCAATCTCAGGTTCGCGCACAGGTCGTTACCGCCCGAGCCGCGGAGTTGGCTAAAAACGATGGCGCAGCAAAATTGGCGCTCTGGCAAGCAGGTACGGCACCTGCCAGCCTGCCTGCCGTCCAGGTTGTGTCACGCGATCAGGCGCTCAATTTGTCGGCGCCAGTCTTGCTTGCAGCTTTGCGTGTTGACCCAACCAAATTGCCTGCTTGGGTAGGGGTTGATTTGGGACCGCAAGGCTACGCGCTGGTTCGTGTCAATCGTGTGGTGTCACTGGATGCAACGGCAGAGGCAACATTGCGTCAGAGCCGGAACCAATACGCACAGTGGTGGACTGGTGCCGAAACGCAAGCCTATTACGCCTTGCTGAAAGAGAAGCTCAAAGCCGAAATCCTGGTGCCCAATCCAGTAAAAAAACAGCAAGGAGCCGTGTGATTTTGAAGCTGAAATCCTGACGATTTCGAGGCCAGGATAAGGTTTCATCGGTTATAATTCGAGTTACGGTGGCTGTAGCTCAGTTGGTAGAGTCCAGGATTGTGATTCCTGTTGTCGTGGGTTCGAGCCCCATCAGCCACCCCAGGTAATTCAAGAAACCCCGCTATTTAATTGATAGTGGGGTTTTTCTTTTCAGTTCTCTGTCCCGTTGACATCATGTACGCCCCAACCCAACTCTTTGAGATAACCATGAAAAGTTTCTTCTCGGCGTTTCACCAGCCAGTAGCCGGTTTTTTTCTTCTTCGCTGCTCTGTTGCTGGACTGTTAATCTTGCACGGTATCGCAAAGTTGTTGAATGGCCTGGGCCCCATTGAAGGCATGCTGGTCAGCGTAGGGCTGCCCGCTTTCCTGGCATACGGGGTAATGCTTGGTGAAGTGGTCGCGCCGTTGCTGGTTCTGGCCAACGTCATGGTGGTTCCGGCAGCGCTCGTTATGGCTTTCAACATGGTCGTCGCAGTGGCATTGGTACACACCTCCCAGTTCTTCACGCTGGGCAAGAGCGGTGGCTGGGCGTTGGAATTGCAGGGCCTGTACTTCTTCGGGTCCCTGGCAATCGCCCTGATGGCGCCGCGCAAGACCTGAGCAATCTGTCAACAGGGCGAGGGAGCTGTTGTCTGACGGCTAGCCTGGTCTGGCGCAAACCCCAGCGGCGATGTCCAGGGATAGCAGGCGCAGCGCAGGGTCAAAAATGTCGCACACTAGCATGAATTCATCGGCCTGCGTCTGTTGTGCCAGGGTCGTCAGCCCGGCGCGGACCTTGTCAGGGCCACCGATGACAGCGGCACCCAGAAAGTCGGCGATGGCCGCGCGCTCCTGGGGATGCAGATGCTGCATGAAGTCTTTGACCGGTGGCTGCAGGGGTTTGCGCTCACCGGTCAGGATACCCAGCACACGCTGGTAGGTGCTGCTGGCCAAAAATTCCGCCTCGTCATCACTGGATGCTGCGATCAAGGGCACGCCGATCATGACAAATGGCTTGCTCAAACTCCTAGATGGTCTGAATAAACGGCGATACAGGTCAATGGCCGCCTGCATCATCCGTGGTGCAAAGTGCGAGGCAAAGGCGTAAGGCAGGCCGCGTTCTGCTGCCAGTTGGGCTGAAAACAGGCTGGAACCCAGCAGCCAGATCGGCACCTCGGTGCCGGCCCCAGGCATGGCGATGATGCGCTGGCCTGGTTGTACCGGCCCCAGCAGATATTGCAGCTCGGCGACGTCGCGCGGAAAATCCTGCTCGCTCTCGACCCGGTCGCGGCGCAGCGCCTGCATGGTGACCCGGTCTGTGCCCGGCGCGCGGCCCAGGCCCAGGTCAATCCGGTTGGGGTACAACTCGGCCAGTGTGCCAAAGGCTTCGGCCACCACCAGCGGCGCATGGTTGGGCAGCATGATGCCGCCCGAGCCAACCCGGATGTGTTGTGTGCCCCCGGCAATGTAGCCAACCAAAACGGCCGTGGCCGAACTGGCAATGCTGGCCATGTTGTGGTGCTCGGCCAGCCAGTACCGGGTGAAACCGAGCGCCTCCGCATGCTGCGCCGTACGCAAGGAATTGGCCAGTGCCTGCGCCACCGTGCCACCTGCGCGCAGGTTGACCAGATCCAGCATGGACAGCGCGGTGTTTTGCAGTGCGTTCATCGTGCTTGCCAACAGCAACTTCAGACCAGCTGCTCTGACAACCACGCCAGCGTGCGGCCACGCGCCAGCGCGGCGGCACGTTGCTGGTACATCGGGCGACCCCAGCAGTTGAAGCCGTGGTCAACGTCTTCGTACACATGGAATTGCGCGTTGCTACGGCCTTCAAAGGCCTTCTTGACGTTGGCTACCGCCGTTGCCGGGATGTACCCGTCCAACGCGGCGTAGTGAAATAAGATGGGCCCTTGCACAGCGGGCGCCTTGTCCAGATGGTTCTGGATGCCGCCGCCGTAGTAACACACGGCCGCATCAACCGCAGCGCTGGCCGCCAGCTGGTAACTCAGGCGCCCGCCCATGCAAAAGCCAATCGAGCCCACCTTGCTACTCACTTCAGGCCGGGCACGCAGGGCTTTGACCGTGCTCACCAGGTCGGCCACGGCCTTGGCCTCGTCCAGGTTGGTCATCAGCTGGAACGCCTTTTGGGTATCGGACTCGTCGTACTTCAAATTGACATTGGCCTCCTGCCGCCAAAACACATCAGGGGCCAGCACCACATAGCCGTCCATGGCGTATTGATCGGCCACCGCCTTGATATGATCGTTGACGCCCCAGATCTCCTGAATGATCACCAAGCCCGGTCCGTGACCTGTTGGCGGCAGTGAAAGATAGGCGTCAAACTGTCGACCATCGTGGCTGGGAATTGAAATGGTGGTGCTGTTCATATGCGTGTTCCTCTGTAAATTGAAGTTCAGATGATGTCAAAGACATGAATGGCATAACTGCCCTGGCGGCGGTCGGCAAAAAAACGCTTCAGGGTTTCACCCACGGTCCTGAAGGCGATCTCATCCCATGGGATTTCTTCCTCGGCAAACAAACGCGTCTCAAGGGTTTCAATGCCAGGATCAAACTGGTCACTCAGCAGGTGGGCACGGTAGAACAGGTGGACTTGCCCCACGCGTGGGATATTGACCAGCGAAAAAAACTCGCCCATCTCGAACTGGGCACCAGCTTCTTCCAGGGTCTCGCGTGCTGCGCCTTCGCTCACGGTTTCATTGAGTTCCATGAAGCCCGCAGGCAGCGTCCATTTGCCCCAGCGTGGCTCAATGTTGCGTTTGCACAGCAAGACCTTGTCGCCCCAGATCGGAATGGTGCCCACTACATTGAGCGGGTTTTCATAGTGAACGGTCTGGCAGACCGGACACACCGCACGATGTCTGGTGTCGCCATCGTCAGGCAACCGGTAAACTACGGCGGTGCCGCAGTTTTTGCAATGTTTGATCGGGGCCCGGTGCATGAATCTACACCACCTTCAATTCAATGCCTGTCAGGCCGCTGATGCTGCCCTTGAGCGTGTCGCCCGGTACCACGGCACCCACGCCGGCTGGCGTGCCGGTGTAGATCAGGTCACCGGGCTGCAACTCCCAGGCGGTTGAAAGTTGGGCAATGGTCTCGGCAATGTTCCAGATCAGCTGCTCCACTGTGCTGTTTTGGCGCACAACGTTGTTGACTTGCAGGCTGATGCTGGCGTGTGTGATGTCACCCGCGGCGTCTTTGGGGGTAATGGGACCAATCGGCGCCGAGTGGTCGAACCCTTTGCCGATGCACCACGGGCGGCCCTGCGCCTTCATCGCGTTTTGCAGGTCGCGCCGGGTCATGTCAAGGCCCACGGCGTAGCCAAAAATATGCTGCTCGGCCTGCGCCACGGCAATATTTTTGCCACCCTTGCCAATTGCCACCACCAGTTCCATTTCATGGTGCAGGTTTTGGGTCAGGCCGGGGTAGGGCAGTGGTGTGCTGGTGCCAGGCGATGCCACCAGCACCGCATCGGCCGGTTTCATGAAGAAAAAAGGAGGTTCACGTCCGGTATGACCCATTTCCTGGGCGTGCTCGACGTAATTACGGCCCACGCAGTAGATGCGGTGCACCGGGAACAAGGCGGCGGTGCCGACCACAGGCACGGTCACAGTGGGTGAGGGAGGAAAAACGGTGTTCATGGCGGGTTTTTAATAGAGGGTTCAGGCCGATTTGGCGACCAGCTCGAAGTGTTCAACCACCGGTGGGCTGGCAAAAAACGGCCCGACGATGGCGCGCCATTCTGTGAACGCCGGGGAGCCACGGAATCCTACCGTGTGGTCTTCCAGCGTGGTCCAGAAGATTTGCAAAATGTAACGTTGCGGGTTTTCAATGCAGCGGTTGACCTTGAAGCCTTCAAATCCTTTGGCCTGCGCAATGACGGTTTGCAGGCCGCGTTGAATGGCCTCCTCAAAGGCAGCGTTCTGGCCGGGCTGGATCGAGAAGTCGGCAAGTTCAAGAATCATGAAGGTCTCCGTTGGGGTTGGGTTAATTCTGTAACTTGCGAGTCTAGCGTTTTCAATCCAGCGCTTGGACCGCAGCCGCTGAACCATGAGGTATGCTGGGGATATGAACCATACAACCTTTATTCCCGGCAAAGATGCCGCCCTCGAATCCACCATCAGCACACTGCAAGGCAAGCTGCAAGCCCTGGGTTTCCACATCGAAGAGCGCAGCTGGCTCAACCCGGTTGACAGCATCTGGTCAGTGCATATCCGCGACCGCGACTGTCCGCTGCTGTTCGCCAACGGCAAGGGTGCCAGCCGCCTGGCCTGCCTGGCCAGCGCCTTGGGCGAGTTCTTTGAACGCCTGTCCACCCATTATTTCTGGACCCATTTTTACCTCGGACCCGATGTAACCGGACGTGCCCATGTGCATTTTCCGCAGGAGCGCTGGTTCGACGTGCCCGCAGACGAGCAGTGGCCTGCCGAATTGCTCACGCCCGAATTGCACTCGCTGTACAACCCGCAGGGCAACATCGATGCCAGTAGCTTGGTCGATTTCAACTCGGGTGCCACCGAGCGCGGCATCTGCGCCCTGCCTTATGTGCGCCAGAGCGATGGCAAAACGGTCTACTTCCCGGTCAACCTGATCGGCAACCTGTATGTCAGCAACGGCATGTCGGCGGGCAATACCCAGATGGAGGCGCGCACCCAGGCCTTGTCCGAGATTTTCGAGCGGGCCATCAAAGCCCGCATCATCAGCCAGGGCCTGTGCCTGCCCGACGTGCCCGAGGCCGTGATAGCCCGCTACCCACGCATTGCGCGTGGCATCGCCGCGCTGCGTGAAGCCGGTTTTGGCATCCTGGTCAAGGACGCATCGTTGGGCGGCCAGTACCCGGTGATGAATGTCACGCTGCTGAATCCGCTGGATCAGGGTTGTTTTGCCAGCTTTGGCGCCCACCCCCGTTTTGAAGTCGCGCTGGAGCGTGCGCTCACCGAATTGCTGCAGGGTCGGGCACTGGACGCGTTGTCAGGCTTCCCGGCACCCGGCTTTGACCTGGAAGAAACCGCGAGTTCGACCAACATTGAGATCCATTTTGTTGACTCCAGCGGCGTCATTCACTGGAAGTTCTTGGGGGATGTGCCTGATTTCGAATTTGTCGACTGGAACTTCAGCAATACCACGGCCGAAGACTACGCATGGAGTTTGGCGCGTTTGCAGCAAGACGGCCATGAGGTTTACATTGCAGACTTCACCCAGCTCGGGGTCTATGCCTGCCGTGTTCTGGTGCCCGGTTTGTCCGAGATCTATCCAATGGACGACCTGGAGTTTGAAAACAACAGCGTCGCCAATCAGTTCCGCGAAGCCGTCTTGAACCTCTCCGATCTGGATGACGAAGAATGTACCGATCTGCTCGAAACGCTTAACGAATCCAGTCTGGCGGACCACCGTCCGGTGGCTGGCTTGATTGGCTTGGCGGCCGATGCCGGATCTTTCTGGAGCGACTTGCGTCTGGGCGAACTCAAGACCCTGCTGGCTCTAGCGGTGGGCGACGAAGCCGCCACCCTTGAAGGTTGCGAATGGATTCTGAACTTCGACCAGGTCAACCCGCAACGCAAGCGCGTGTATGCCTGCATCCAGAACCTGATCAACCTGGCTGACATTGGCGACAGCGGCCCCTACCTTGACACCCTGGCGCTGCTCTACGGTGCCGGCCCGCTGGCGCAGGCGCATGCACTCATCATGCAGGAAGATCGTTTCATGGGCTTGGGCGCACCCGGCCTGGCGCTGGACGGGTGCGAGATGCACCACAAACTACTGGCCGCCTATGACAAGATCCATGCCGCAGTTTGATGATGCTGTTGTGGGAGCGGCGCCCTCGCCGCGAATGCCCCCAAACAGCCTTCGGCCCGAGGGCGGGCCTCCTACAACTGCAGGGCCTTTTAGATGCTGACGCCTGACTGGCCTGCGCCCGACGGCGTCCATGCGATTTGCACCACGCGCATGGGCGGTGTGTCGGATGCGCCCTATGACAGCCTGAACTTGGGCGACCACGTCGGTGACGACCCCGTCCATGTGGCCGCCAACCGGGTCATCTTGCAAGAGGCCATTGGCGCACGCCCGGTATTCCTGACCCAGGTCCACGGCCTTCAGGTGGTGTCACTGGATGCCTCCACACCGGACGGCACCGTGGCAGACGCCTGCGTGACCGACCAGTCTGGCGTGGCCTGCACCGTGATGGTGGCCGACTGCCTGCCGGTGTTGTTCAGCACCGCCGATGGTCACCGGGTGGCTGCGGCTCACGCCGGCTGGCGCGGCTTGGCCGGGCAGGGTGGGATTGGTATTCTGGAGGCGACGGTTAAACGGATGCAGGGCAATGAGCTTCTGGCCTGGCTTGGTCCGTGTATTGGCCCGCAGGCGTTCGAGGTGGGAGATGAAGTGCGCGCAGCCTTCAGCACCAACGAGCCACTGGCGGCCGACTGCTTTAAACCGCTGCTCCCTGGTAAATGGCTGGCGGACCTGGCCGCCCTGGCGCGATTGCGACTGCGTGCTCTGGGCGTCAGCCAGATTCACGGCAACGACAGCAGTCCGTCCTGGTGCACAGTTGGCAATGCGTCATGTTTCTTTTCCTACCGGCGCGACCGGGTCACCGGCCGCTTCTGCGCCAGCGTCTGGCGCGAGGGCTGAGGTGGCCTGTGCGGCACGGAGTTCTGCTTCTTCCCGCGCCTTGATGGCACGCCGGCGTGCCGGAGTTCCCATCACATACAACACCAATACCAGGGGCAGCACACCATACAAAACAAAGGTGAAGATGCCGCCGAGCAGTGTGCCTGCAGTATGGGTGGCTTCGGCCACAGCCATGAGAATGGCCACATAGAGCCAGGCAATTGCAACGATGTACATGGTGAAGAGGGTATTTATTGACGAAAATCGGGGTATGTCAGGATTTCGAAGGACTTGACCTAAGATACTATCGAAATTATTTTTTGACCACAACAAAATAGGGATACGCATGAACGAAAACGCTTCGGAAGTTTGGCTGCAATCGGCACAGAATCTACAGAAATCCATGGCCGAAAGCTTGAGCAAAGCATTTGAGTCGTTTCAGAACATGGACCTCGGCGAGGCCAGTACCAAACTCCTGGCTCCCACGGTCAAAGCGCCCAACATCAAATTTTCGGCCGAAAAATTGCAACAACTGCAACAGCAGTTTCTGGCCGACGCCGCTGAATTGTGGGCCAACAGCGCCCAGGGCAAGCACCAACTCGCTGACCGCCGCTTTGCCGACGAAGCTTGGGCTGCCAATCCCACAGCCGCCTTTTCGGCGGCTGCGTATTTGCTCAACGCCAAAACGCTCAGCCAAATGGCAGAAGCGGTAGAGACCGATGCCAAAACCCGTGCCCGAATCCGCTTCGCTGTGGAACAGATCACCGCGGCCTCGGCCCCCAGCAATTTCATGGCCCTCAACGCCGAAGCGCAGAAAAAAGCCATCGAGACCCAGGGCCAGAGCATTGCCAAGGGTATCCAGAACCTGTTGCACGACATGCAGCAAGGCCATGTGTCGATGACCGACGAGAGTCTTTTCGAAGTCGGTAAAAACGTCGCCACTACCGAAGGTGCGGTGGTCTTTGAGAACGAGCTGTTCCAACTCATTGAGTACAAACCGCTGACCGAAACCGTCTTTGAAAAGCCGTTCCTGTTGTTTCCCCCGTCGATCAACAAGTTTTACATCCTTGATCTGCAGCCAGAAAACTCACTGATCCGTTACGCCGTGGCCCAAGGTCACCGTACCTTTGTCGTGAGCTGGCGCAATCCCGATGCCTCGCTGGCCAAAGCCAGCTGGGACGACTACATCGAAAAAGCGGTCATCAAGGCCATCCAGGTCACGCAGGACATCACGGGCGCCAAAACCATCAATACGCTGGGTTTTTGCGTCGGCGGCACCATGATGGGCAGTGCCCTGGCGGTACTGGCAGCGCGCGGCGAAAAGCCGGTGGCCAGCGCCACCTTCCTCACCTCCATGCTCGACTTCGCCGACACTGGCGTGCTCGACGTCTTCATTGACGAAGGCTTTGTCAAATACCGTGAACAGGAAATGGGCAAGGGCGGCCTCATGAAGGGCAAGGACCTGGCCATGACCTTCAGCTTCCTGCGCCCCAATGACCTGGTCTGGAACTATGTGGTGGGCAACTACCTCAAGGGCGAAACGCCGCCACCGTTCGACCTGCTCTACTGGAACAGCGACTCCACCAACCTGCCAGGCCCGTTCTACGCATGGTACCTGCGCAACACCTACCTCGAAAACAACCTCACCAAACCCGGCGCGGCCACCGTCTGCGGTGAAAAGATTGACCTCAATCTGGTTGACATGCCGGTCTACATCTACGGCTCACGCGAAGATCACATCGTGCCCATCGGTGGTGCCTATGCTTCCACTCAATATCTGCCGGGAAAAAAACGCTTTGTCATGGGCGCCTCTGGCCACATTGCCGGTGTCATCAACCCACCGGCCAAGGGCAAGCGCAGTCACTGGATCCGCGAAGACGGCAAGTTGCCCAAATCGGTTGATCAGTGGATCGCCGGCGCAACCGAGCACAAGGGCAGTTGGTGGACCGACTGGTCCAACTGGCTGGCCGCCCAGGCGGGCAAAGAAATCGCTGCGCCCAAGACCTATGGCAAAGGCAAGTACAAGGCCATCGAGCCCGCGCCAGGCCGCTACGTCAAGGCCAAGGCTTAATTTTCATCCCATTTTTTAACTAGGACTCAGGAGACATCATGGAAGAGATCGTTATCGTTGCAGCAGCCCGTACGGCCGTTGGCAAATTTGGTGGTTCATTGGCCAAAGTTGCAGCCCCCGACCTGGGTGCCATCGTCATCAAGGCCCTGCTCGAGCGCACTGGCGTCAGCACCGACCAGATCGGTGAAGTCATCATGGGTCAGGTTCTAGCCGCAGGTGCCGGCCAGAACCCGGCCCGCCAAGCCATGCTCAAAGCCGGCATTGCCAAAGAAACGCCAGCCCTCACCATCAACGCCGTTTGCGGCTCTGGTTTGAAGGCCGTCATGCTGGCAGCCCAGTCCATCGCCTTTGGCGACAGTGAAATCGTCATTGCCGGTGGCCAGGAAAACATGAGCGCCTCGCCGCACGTTCTCATGGGCAGCCGCGACGGCCAGCGCATGGGCGACTGGAAAATGGTTGACACCATGATTAACGACGGCTTGTGGGACGTCTACAACAAATACCACATGGGCATCACCGCTGAAAACGTCGCCAAAGCCCAAGGCATCACCCGCGAAATGCAGGACACCCTGGCTTTGGCCAGCCAGCAAAAAGCGGCTGCCGCCCAGGCGGCTGGCAAATTCAAGGACGAAATCGTCCCTGTTGTCATCCCCCAGAAAAAAGGCGACCCGCTGGTGTTTGACGCCGACGAATTCATCAACAAGAAAACCAATGCCGAAGGCCTCGCCGGTCTGCGCCCCGCCTTTGACAAAGCCGGTAGCGTCACCGCTGGCAATGCCTCCGGCATCAATGACGGCGCTGCTGCCGTCATGGTCATGAAAGCCAGCAAGGCGGCTGCCCTGGGCCTCAAACCCATGGCCACCATCAAGAGCTTTGGTACCACCGGTCTGGACCCCGCCATCATGGGCATGGGCCCGGTCTCTGCCTCGCGCAAGGCGCTGGCCCGTGCTGGCTGGAACGTGGCTGACGTCGACCTGTTCGAATTGAACGAGGCCTTTGCCGCCCAAGCCTGCGCTGTCAATCAGGAGCTCGCTGTGGACACCGCCAAAGTCAACGTCAACGGTGGCGCTATTGCCTTGGGACACCCGATTGGTGCATCCGGTTGCCGCATTTTGGTCACCCTGCTGCACGAAATGCAGCGCCGTGATGCCCAAAAGGGTCTGGCCGCGCTGTGCATTGGCGGCGGCATGGGGGTTTCCCTCTGCCTGGAGCGTTGATTTAACCTTGATAATTCAAAAGCTTGTTGCTAGGCATTTTTTAAATTTGCCAACTACTCGTTTTAATCAGCATTTGTGTTCGCAAAGAGGAGTAATTTCATGAGTCAAAAAGTAGCTTACGTCACCGGCGGTATGGGTGGCATCGGTACCGCCATCTGCCAGCGCCTGAGTAAAGAAGGCTTCAAGGTGATTGCCGGATGCGGCCCCACTCGTGATTACGGCAAGTGGCTGGCCGAACAGGCAGCACTGGGCTTCACGTTCTACGCCTCGGCGGGTAACGTCGGCAACTGGAATTCCACTGTGGAGGCATTCACCAAAGCCAAGGCCGAGCACGGCAGTATCGACGTGTTGATCAACAACGCCGGCATTACCCGTGACCGCATGTTCGTCAAAATGACGCGCGAAGACTGGGATGCCGTGATCGAAACCAACCTCAACTCCATGTTCAATGTGACCAAGCAAGTGGTTGGCGACATGGTTGAAAATGGCTGGGGCCGTATCATCAACATCAGCAGCGTGAATGGCGTTAAAGGTCAGGCCGGTCAGACCAACTACTCGGCTGCCAAAGCCGGTATGCACGGTTTCTCCATGGCTTTGGCGCAAGAGTTGGCAACCAAGGGGGTCACTGTCAATACCGTGAGTCCCGGCTACATTGGCACTGATATGGTCAAGGCCATCCGCCAGGAAGTGCTTGACAAGATCATTGCCACAGTGCCGGTCAAACGTCTGGGCGAACCCTCCGAAATTGCTTCCATCATTGCCTGGCTGGCGTCTGATGAAGGTGGCTATGCCACCGGTGCCGAGTTCTCGGTCAACGGTGGCCTGCACATGGGTTAAAGCGGTCGTGTTGTAGCTGTCCGGCATCGGGGCATCATTCCTTATATAGTCTTGCTTGGGCTTTTAAGGGGTGAATATTGTCTCGTACACTTAAAGCCTATGGCACGCTACAACACCCCTTTTGAAATCCACGTGCATGGCCAGGTGAGCCTGCGTGGTGATGTGACTTTTGAGAATATCCAGGATGCGCTGAAGCCGCTCTGGAAATACGCCGGAGAGCGCTCGCTGGCCGACGCGGCGGGCAGTTTTTACGAAGATGAACCCGGCATTCGGTTTGACTCAGCCGAGCATTTGCTGCAAATGTGCTGGACCGTCGAAGGTGATGACGACTTTCGCCAGGCACTGGACGAGATGTGCATGAACCTGAATGAAGTTGCCTTGACCGGTGCCGCCATCGAGGTCACGTTTTACGACACCGAGTTCGAAGATGAGGACGAAGAGGCCGACCCCGAAGCCGAGTCGCGTGACGATTTTATCATGCTGTTTGTCGGTCCTGATCCAGCGGCCATCATGCAGGTGCAACGCGATTTGCTGGTGCAGGACGTGATCAGTCTGATGGAACGCCACTTTGATGGTGCCGAACTGGGCGGTGTCGTGGCGGCTGTTGATCAGTTGTTCAGTCAGCGTTTCAATGAATTGGTGAGTTCATTGCAACTGGGTAAACCACCCAGAGGATCAGGTGGCTCTGGTGGTATGGGCCACGGCGGTGGCCGCAAGCCCAGGCATTTGCATTAACGGCGAACCTGTAAGGCCCCTGGATTGACGATGTTGGTGGGGCGGCCCTTGATGAAATTGACCACATTGTCAAAGGCCGCGCTGAAATATATTTCGTAGCTGTCCTGCTCCACATACCCAATGTGCGGTGTGCAAATGCAGTTTTCCAGCCGCAACAGGGCATGCCCCTGCAAAATGGGTTCACTCTCATAGACATCCACAGCGCCCAGACCCGGGCGCCCGCGGTTGAGCGCGCTGATCAGCGCGTCCGGCTCGATCAGTTCGGCGCGTGAGGTATTGACCAGCAAGGCTGTGGGCTTCATGCGTGTCAGGTCTTCCAGTCGGACAATGCCCTGGGTTTCCTCGTTGAGGCGCAGATGCAGTGCAAGGACATCGGACTGTTCAAAAAACTCTTCACGGGTTGCTGCAGCCTCGTAACCCGACTGGATGGCCCGTTCCCGGCTAGGTGCGCGACCCCACACCAATACCCGCATGCCAAATGCCTTGCCGTATCCGGCAACCAATTGGCCAATGCGGCCAAATCCCCAAATACCCAGGGTGCGCCCCTTGAGCACTGTGCCGAGGCCAAAGTTGGGCGGCATGCCGCTGGACTTGAGTCCGGATTGTTGCCAGACGCCGTGCTTGAGGTTGCCGATGTACTGGGGCAGACGCCGCGTTGCGGCCATGATGAGTGCCCAGGTCAATTCGGCCGGTGCAATCGGTGAGCCGGTGCCTTCGGCCACGGCAATGCCGCGTTCGGTGCAGGCGTTGACGTCGATGTGGTTGCCGACGCGACCGGTTTGTGAAATCAGCTTGAGCCGGGGCAATTTGTCGATCAGTGCACGGGATATCTGAGTGCGTTCACGGTTGAGCACGATCACATCGGCATCCTTGAGACGCACCGAGAGTTGCCCCAAACCCTTCACAGTGTTGGTAAAGACCTTGGCTTGGTATGTTTCCAATTTGGCCGAGCAGGCCAACTTGCGCACTACGTCCTGATAGTCGTCGAGAATCACAATGTTCATGACACGGATTGTGCCTTGGCGAGCGGCACTCTCTGATAGAGATAACTTTAAAAATACGGACTTTAGTGTGGGCGCTCGAAGGCGGCGAGGCGGTCAAGTTCGGCACAGACGTCGGCCAGGCGCCCGGAAATCACCATGCGTCCGACCTGTGATGGTTTTTGTCCTGCCTCAAATACACGCAGGATGCGCAGTGGCCGCAGCGTATTGTCATTTGCGACGATTTTGACACTTGGATTGGCCCGGGTGCAGGCCCGTGGACTGCCTGCCTTGAAGGGCGCCAGACCGGGCAGCAAGGAGGGTGTCAGGTACGCAATGTTCATGGTGGGTGCTCTGGATGAGTTAAGACAGGGTGGCATAGGGAGTTGAATGTTTTACATCAGCATGGTGTTGCGGATCAGGCCGACCGCCAGGCCTTCAATCTCGAAGGCTTCACCGGGCTCGACCACAATGGTTTGGTAGTCGGGGTTTTCGGGGTGAAGCTCGATGAGGTTGTTGTGTCGCATGAACCGTTTCACGGTGACTTCATCGCCAAGTCGGGCCACCACAATCTGGCCATTTTTGGCTTCGTGGGTGCTTTGCACCGCCAACAGATCGCCATCCATGATGCCGGCATCGCGCATCGACATGCCGCGCACCTTGAGCAGGTAGTCTGGCTTGCGCTGGAACAGGCTGTCTTCCACGTAATAGGTTTTGTCGATGTGCTCTTGCGCCAAAATGGGGGAGCCAGCTGCCACCCGGCCGACCAGGGGCAGCGCCAGCTGACTCTCAAAATCAGCCACCGACTGCGCCAGCGTTTTGCTACGTGAAGCGTTGATGGCTTGCAAGGTGTCGCTTTTCAGACGAATGCCGCGCGAGGTGCCACTGACCAGCTCGATCGCGCCCTTGCGTGCCAGTGCCTGGAGATGCTCTTCGGCGGCGTTGGCAGATTTGAAGCCGAGCTCGGTGGCAATTTCTGCACGTGTGGGCGGAGACCCGGTGCTGGCAATGGCGCGCTGGATAAGATCGAGGATCTGTTGCTGGCGATCCGTCAGTTTGGGTCTGGTTAACATGATGGCTCCTGGCATGGCTGGGTGATGAAAGTACTGGTTTCTTATCCAGTAACTGTATTTTTAACCAGTTTAAAGAAAGCCGCAAGTGGTATGGATAAAAATTTGAAAAAAATTGTGGTACTGGGTACAGGTGGCACCATTGCCGGCACCGCTACCCATGCTGCTGACAATATTGGCTACAGCGCCGCCCAGCTAGGCGTGGCCGAATTGCTGGCGGACGTGCCGGGCATGGCGGATCTGCTCGAAGGCCATGCTCTGGTGGTGGAGCAGGTGGCTCAAATCGATAGCAAGGACATGAGTTTTGCTATCTGGACGGCGCTGGCGCTGCGCGTGCAACAGCATCTAGCCCAACACGAGGTGTCTGGTGTGGTTATCACACACGGCACCGACACGCTCGAAGAAACCGCATTTTTTCTGCATGCCGTGCTGCCGGCTGCGCTGCAATTGCACAAGCCTGTGGTGCTGACCTGTGCCATGCGGCCCGCTTCAGCTCTTAGCCCGGACGGCCCGCAGAATGTGCTTGATGCGGTCGCATTGGCGCGCACGCCAGGCGCCTGTGGCGTAGTGGCAATGTGTGCCGGTGTGGTGCATGACGCCTTGACGGTGCAGAAAGTGCATGTGTACCGCACAGATGCCTTTGGTTCGGGGGATGCCGGGCCGCTGGGATTCATGGAAGAAGGACGTTTGCGCCTGGTGAAATCCTGGCCGCTGACGCTGAGCCATCAAGCGGCCATATTGCTTGAAAAAATTGCCGCCATGACAAGCTGGCCACGGGTGGAGATCGTGATGAACTATGCAGGCGGCAGCGCGGCAGTGGTTGACGCGCTGCTGCTGCCCTTGCCCGGTGTGGCGCCGCTGCGCGGCCTGGTGGTGGCAGGCACTGGCAATGGCACACTGCATTTTGATCTTGCCGCTGCGCTGCAGCGTGCCGAGCAGATGGGAGTCAAGGTTGTCCGCGCCAGCCGATGCGGCGAGGGTCGTGTGCTGCCGGTGGCAGGAAGCGCGTTTGCTGACAGCGATGGACTCTCACCCGTCAAGGCTCGGGTGGCCCTGATGCTGGATTTGATGTAGGAGGCCCTGGAATTGTGAGGGGCCCACCTCGGGCCGATGGTTATTTGGATTCAATCGCGGCGAGGGCGCCGCTCCCACAGGGCCGATGGATGTCGGGGTGTTTAGTCCGCCAGCGCGGCAAACGCCCGGGCGGTGATTTCTTCGACGCTGCCGGTGCCGCTGATGGCGCGGTATTTGGGGGCACGGGCGGGATCTGCCTTGGCCCAGGCGGAGTAGTAGTCAACCAACGGTCGGGTTTGTGCGCTGTAGACATCGAGACGCTTTTTGACGGTTTCTTCCTGGTCGTCAGCGCGTTGCACCAGCGGCTCACCGGTCACGTCATCAAGCCCGGCCACTTTGGGCGGGTTGAAGGTGACGTGGTAGGTGCGGCCCGATGCCGGATGTGAGCGGCGGCCACTCATGCGGTCAATGATGGCTGCAAAAGGCACATCAATTTCCAGCACATAGTCCAGCTTGACCCCAGCGGCCTTCATGGCATCTGCCTGGGGAATGGTGCGCGGAAAGCCGTCGAACAAGAAGCCGTTGGCGCAATCGGACTGGGCAATGCGTTCTTTCACCAGGTTGATGATCAGGTCGTCACTGACCAGGCCACCGGCATCCATCACCTGTTTGGCTTGTACGCCCAGCGGGGTGCCGGCCTTGACGGCGGCGCGCAGCATGTCGCCGGTGGAAATTTGCGGAATGCCATATTTTTGACAAATGAATGTGGCTTGTGTGCCTTTACCTGCGCCAGGCGCGCCCAACAAAATCAGCTTCATACTTGTCCTCTGTATTTATTGAAAATCTTTTTAGCAATGGTTGAGAATAGCATGCGAGAGCTTTGATATGGCTTACATGTCTTCTTGCTAAAACACTTTAGTCACCCAGCAAACGCCGCACCCGCTCCAAGTCGTCGGGGGTGTCCACGCCGGGGCCGGGCGCGTGCTGTGTGATGTGCACCGCAATGCGATGGCCGTGCCACAAGGCGCGCAATTGTTCAAGCGATTCGGTGCGCTCCAGCGGTGCTTGTGCCAGTGTCGGGAACAGGCGCAAAAAACTGACCCGATAGGCGTAAATACCGATATGGCGCAAAGGTGCCGGGCTGGGCAACTGCTCTGGCGTGTCGCGCGGGTAGGGAATGGGCGCGCGGCTGAAATACAGCGCCATGTGCTGGGCATCGAGCACGACCTTGACCACATTGGGGTTGTGAAAATCGGCAACGCTGACCAGTATGTGGGCGGCCGTGCTCATGGCCGCTTGGGGGCGCCTGGCCAGCAGGTGGGCGACGTCTGTGACCAGTTGCGGTTCCATCAACGGCTCGTCGCCCTGTACGTTGACCACAATGCTGTCGTCTGGCAGGTTCAGCAGATCGCAGGCCTCGGCCAGCCGGTCGCTGCCCGATGGGTGGTCGGTGCGGGTGAGCACGGACTCGATGCCATGGGCCCGGCAGGCGGCCACAATTTCAAAACTGTCGCCAGCCACCACCACACGTTGTGCTCCGGAGCGCTGGGCCTGTTGCGCCACGCGTACCACCATGGGCACACCTGCAATGTCGGCCAGCGGCTTGTTGGGCAGGCGTACGGAGGCCAGCCGGGCTGGGATCAGGACGGTGAAAGTCAAGGTTGCCGTCCTTCTTCGAGCTCGATGTCGGTCAGCACCCTGGCCTCGTTCTCGAGTAAGACCGGTATGCCGTCACGCACCGGGTAGGCCAGCCGGGCGCTGCGCGACACCAGCTCCTGCGTTTCGTGCTTGTAAGTGAGGGGGCCCTTGGTGACGGGGCAAACCAATAATTCAAGTAGTCGTGTGTCCATAACGCAATGATAGCGTGCCGGGCAAGCTGTACCCCTACAACTCCAGGAGTTGTGTGACCCGCTGGTCAAGGGCGGCCCAAAAGGCAGGCTCGGGCTCGAAATTGAGTGGCACGGCCAGCGCATGAGGTTCTTTGGTCCATAACTTGACGGCGTCCTTTTCTGTGCAAAGCACGGTGTAGACACTGTCAGCGTTGCCAGCCCACTGGCTGAAATCGTGGTGATCCGGCAGCGCTATCGTGTCGGCCAACGGCAGCCCCTGGGCGCGCAACATGCTGAAGAAAGCTTCGGGTTGGGCAATGGCTGCCAGCGCCAACAAGGGCTTACCGGGTACCAGGTCGGCCAGGGCGACCTGGCTGCCATCGGCGCGCAGGGCATGACTGGCCAGGCTTCGGCTGGCTCTGAAACCGGCAAAAGCAGGCTGCTGGCCGGTGTGCAGCAGCAGGTCGAGCGGGCGCGGCCAGGGTTCGCGCAGGGGTCCGGCGGGCAACAAAAAACCATTGCCTACGCCCCGGTCGTCAAATACGCCGATTTCGAGGTCACGCTGCAGGCGCAGGTGCTGCAGGCCATCGTCACAGACCAGGACTTGTATGTGCGGATAGTTATCCAGCAACGCACGGGCAGCATCGACACGCCGGACCGCCACAAACACCGGTGCAGAGGTGCAGCGCTGGATGAGCGCGGGCTCGTCGCCGACGTCTGCCACCGGGCTGTCGGGCAGAACCTCCAGGCATTCCTGGCTGCGGCGTCCATAGCCGCGTGAGATCACACCCACCTGGATGCCGCGCGACTGCAAATGCCTGACGATGGCCATGACCACCGGAGTTTTGCCAGCACCGCCAGCCACCACGTTGCCCACCACCAGCACCGGCACTGGCAGACGTTCGGAAGCCAGCCAGCCCCGGCTGTAAAGCGTTTTGCGCAGGCGCACCAATAGACCGTAAAGCACAGACAGCGGCCACAGCAGCCAGGCCAGCCAGCCCCGCTGCAACCAGGCACGGGTCAACATGTGGCCTGGCAATCGTGTGGCCTGGGTCATGCGTCAGCGTGTGCTGCCCGGGGTGGGTGACACGGTGGCAAAGGTGATCTGGGTCAGTCCGGCCCGACGTGCGGCTTCCATCACATTGATCACAGCCTGGTGCCTGGCGCTGGCATCGGCGTGGATGATGAGTACCGACTCGGGGCCGGCTTTGGCACCAGCTTTCATGGCGTTGGCCAGTTCGGCCACGTTGCGCCCGTTCACCATCTGCTTGTTGATGCTGTACTGGCCATCGGCACTGACCGAGACCAGCACTTCTTTGGCGTGATCGCGCTGGGCGTCGACATCGGCCACCGGCAGTTTGAGTTGCATCTCGGTGAACTTGGCGTAGGTGGTGGAGAGCATCAAAAAGATCAGAATGACCAACAGCACGTCAATGAACGGGATCAGGTTGATCTCTGGCTCTTCCTTGGTGCGGACGCGGAAATTCATGACGCCTGGGCCTACTTGCGCAAGGTGTAGAGATGGCGCGCCAGTCGCTCGGCGGCCAGTTCCAGCGTAAGCAGGTATTCATCGACGCGGGCGCGAAAGTAGCGCCAGAAAATCAGCGATGGGATGGCCACAATCAACCCGAATGCGGTGTTGTAAAGCGCCACCGAGATGCCGTGCGCCAGTTGCCCCGGGTTACCGCCCGTGCCGCCGGGTTGCGAACCAAAGATTTCGATCATGCCCACCACCGTGCCAAACAGGCCCATCAGCGGCGCCACCGAGGCAATGGTGGCCAGCGCGCTCAGGTAACGCTCCAGCCGGTGTGCAACCAGGCGGCCGCTGGCCTCCATGCCGGCGCGCAATTCGTCCTGATTGCACAAGGGGTTGGTGTTGAGCGCGCGCAGCCCGGCCGCCAGCACCTCGCCCAGTGCCGAGTTTTTTTCCAGCTTTGAAACCACATCGGGGCCCGGCACAGACAGGCGAGTGACGGTGAGGACTTCGTCAAGCAGCCTGGGCGGGGCCACTTTAAGCGTTTGCAGGCTGATGAAGCGCTCGATGATCAGCGCCATGGCCAGCACCGAGCAGGCCACCAAGGGCCAGATCGGCCAGCCTGCGGCTTGTAGGATGGAAAACAAATCGAAACTCCACTGAAGAAAAAAACTGGGTGATTATGGCGCAGGGAGGCTCAACATCCGCCCGCTCTCGAATTGCCTCGGTTCGCCACTGACCGGGTCGGTGAACGCAAGCCGTTTGGCCAGCAGTTGCAGCGGCCTGGCGTAATCCTGCTGGCCTTCGGGCGTGAGGGTGGGGTAGAGACCGTCATTCAAAATCGGCAGGCCCAGCGTCAGCATGTGGACCCGTAATTGGTGACGCTGGCCGGTGACCGGCTGAAGCTGGTAGCGTGCCCATTCGCCATGTACCTCCAGCACGTCGATGTGTGTGATGGCGTTGGGCGTGCCGGGTACTTCGTGCTGCAGCATGAAGTGCCCGGCCTCCTGAATCCGGCTGCTGTGGGTGATGGGCCAGTTCAGACCAGCCCGCCAGGGTGCAATCGCCTCATAGGTTTTGTGCACTAGGTGCTGGCTGAACAGCGCACAGTAGGCCGCACGAGTGGCGGGCTGCTTGGCAAACAGCACGAGCCCGGCGGTGTCGCGGTCGATGCGGTGAATCGGCACCAGGTCATCCAGACCCCGTTTCATCTTGAGCCGCACCAGCACCGTTTCCTGCAGGTAGCCGCCCGAAGGCACGACCGGCAAAAAATGCGGCTTGTCGATCACCAGCAGGTGCGCGTCTTCAAACAGTACCACTTCATCAAATGGAATGTGCCGTTCGTCTGGCACCTCGCGGTAATAGTAGAGGCGCTGATGTGCTGTGTAGGGGCGCCGGCTGGCGTGTTCCGGCAACACGGGCTGGCCAAGCTCGTCGATGACGTCGCCGCGGGCCATGCGCGCCAGCCAGGTTTGTGACGTGATGTTGGGGAAACGTTCGCCCAGAAAGTCCAGCAGGGTCGGCCACGGTCCGGCGGGTAATCCCACGCAACTGGGGCCAACGCCCTGGCGCGTCGGTGGTTTAAACGCGTTCAAACACCAGATCCCACACGCCATGGCCCAGCTTGAGGCCACGGTTTTCGAACTTGGTCAGCGGCCGGTAATGCGGCTTGGGGGCGTAGCCCAATAATTCAGGGTGTTTTTCGGAGGCGGTGTTTTTCAGCAGCGGCTCGGCATTCAATACGTCCAGTATCTGTTCGGCGTAAGGCTGCCAGTCGGTGGCGCAGTGCAGGTAAGCGCCCACCTTGAGGCGCGCCGCCAGTTTGGCAATCAAAGGGGCCTGGATCAGGCGGCGCTTGTTGTGTTTCTTCTTGTGCCAGGGGTCGGGGAAAAAAATGTGCGCGCCAGCCAGGCTTTGCTGCGGCAGCATGTGGTCAATCACCTCGACCGCGTCGTGTGCGCAGATGCGGATGTTGCGCAGGCGCTGCGCGCCAATGCGCTTGAGCAACGCCCCTACACCGGGTTCGTGCACCTCGCAGCACAAAAAATTGGTGCCCGGCAGCAGCTCGGCAATGTGGGCCGTGGCCTCGCCCATGCCAAAACCGATCTCCAGCACCGTCGGCCGGCTGCTGTTTGCTGGGTCACCCGCGGCTACAGCATCGGCAAAGGCCGCCGCAAAATCAAGCGGGGCTGGCTGGTAGGGCAGCAGGAATGTCGGCCCCAGCTCGTCAAACGCCTTGGTCTGGCCGCTGGTGGTGCGGCCGGCGCGGCGGACGAAGCTCTTGATGGTCTTGGGGAATGCCACATCGGCCAGCGACTGCGGGCGGATGCGCGGCGTGCGAGCCTGCTCGGGCGGTTTTTTGGGGGTATTTGGGGTATCGTTCACGGGGGCAGATTGTAGAGATTGCGCCACTGTGCCACCCAGTTGGGCAATGCATCGGCAAGTGCGTGCTGCCCGGTCAGTCCCAGCACAGCCGCGGCGTGATTCAGCGCAGTTAGCGGGTGTGCGGTGTCAAGCGCCTGGGCACCGTTTTGTTTACTGAGCTTTTCGCCGTTGGGCCCCAGCACCAGCGGGGTGTGCAGGTAGCGCGGGGTAGGCCGGTGCAGGGCGCGTTGCAGCAAAATCTGGCGCGCCGTGTTGTCGGCCAGGTCCTGGCCCCGCACGACATCGGTGATGCCTTGCCCAGCGTCGTCGACCACCACCGCCAACTGGTAGGAAAAACAGCCGTCGGCACGCTTCAGGATGAAATCACCCACTTCGGCAGCCACATCCTGCGACTGCTCTCCCAGGCGACGATCTTGCCAATGCAGTGATGGCTGGGTGTCTGTTCTGAAGCGCCAGGCACGCGCTGGCTTGCCATGCAGCCCATGGCGGCAGGTGCCGGGATAAACCAGCTCGCCATGGCGCGGTTTGACCTGGCCGCTGTGCTGTAGCGCTAGTTGAATATCACGGCGACTGCAGCCGCAGGGGTAGGCGTAGCCGCTGGCAATCAGTTGCGCCAGCACCAGCTGGTAGCGCTGCGAGCGTCGGGATTGGTAGCATGGCGGCTGGTCGCTGTGCAGACCGCAGGCGGCCAGTTGTTGCAAGATGGTCTGATCCATGCCGGGCAGGCAGCGCGTACTGTCCACGTCTTCGATGCGCACCAGCCATTGACCGCCATGGGCACGCGCATCAAGCCAACTGGCCAGCGCCGCGACCAGTGAACCCGCGTGCAGCGGTCCGGTGGGCGAGGGCGCAAAACGGCCAATGTAGGTTGTTGAATCAGGGTCCGTCGCGGCGGGGGCGCCGCTCCCACAGGGGGCTGCTCCCACCGGGGTAAGGGGCTGCATTTGTGGGAGGCCCGCCTCGGGCCGATGGTTGTTCATGGGGTCAATCGCGGCGAAGGCGCCGCTCCCACAGGGTGCTGTTTTAAGCCACCGCTAAGGCCAGTTCCAGCCCCGACAAAAACGCATCTTCAACCCGGTGCCCCAGGCACCAGTCGCCGCACACGCCAAGGCCTTTTTTGGCATCCCAAAGGTGACTTTTGCCGAGCGGCTTGACGGTCTTGGCATAGAGCCAGCGCTGGCTGTCAATATGGGCCGGCTCGGCCCGGATGCCAGTGACCTCGGAAAAGGCCTTCAGCAGCTTGGCTTCGATGCGCGGCGCGTCGTCGTGGATGTGTTCCTGCGACCAGGCGGGGCTGGCCTGGATGGTCCAGCGTTCAATCGGTTCACGCTTGGGTTTGCTGGATTCACGTGCCAGCCAGGCAATGCGGTGGTGTGTGCTGCGCGCTGCATTCCATTGCGGCCCCAACGCCGACAAACCAGGCTGCATGGCCTGCGGAAAAGCCAGCATCAGGGTCCAGCAGGGTGCCACCTTGACCTGTTCCAGTTGCCTGACCCAGGGTTTGGCCAGTTCAGACGTTTGCATCAGGCTGTGTGCCTGGGCGCTGGGTATGGCCAATAACACGCCATCAAAGCCGGAAAATACATGTTGTGATCCGTCAAGTCCTTCGGTGCGCAGTTGCCATTTCTTGGCGTTGACCGCATCAGCTTCAATGCGGTTGACACGGGTTTGCAGCTCAATGTGGCCACCTGCCGCCAGTGGTTCAGCCCAGCCGTTGACCAATGATTTCATGCCCGGCACCGCCACCCAGTGGGCATCGTGGCTGGGCAAACCGGGCCCCACCAGATGACCAAGCTCGTCAAGCACCTGCACGCTGTTGGCGCTCCAGCGCTTGCACAGATTGGGCGTGGTCTCCAGTGCTTTCAGGAAACGTGGATCGCGCGCGGTGAAGTACTGGGCGCCGTGGTCAAACGAGCCGAAAGCGCTGCTGCGTGTGGCCATGCGCCCGCTGGTGCTTTGGCTTTTCTCAAAAACAGTGACCTGATGGCCGGCCTGAACCAGCGTGCGAGCGCAGGTGATGCCAGCCATGCCGGCGCCTATGACAGCAAAGTGTTGGGGTGCGCGCTGTGCAGATCTCATATTTTTCTCCAGTTGATGACTATTTGCTTATCTCTACGAATGTGACCGACTTTACCAGTACACCTGCCCTACATGCCCCGGTGCCGCTCCAGCAGGGCAGTGCGGGTGGTGGGGCTCTCCAACTGGGTGAGCCACCATTGCAAAGCACGTCCCGGCGCGTTGCTGGCGGCGCGCCAGGCGTAATTGACCTGTATGGATCTGGGCGCACGTTCGGTCTTCTTGACCACCAGGCGGCCGGTGTCAATGAACGGTCCGGCCATGCATTCAGGCAGAGACCCGCAGCCCAGGCCGCGCAACTGGGCGTCCAGTTTGTCCTGCATGGTGGCCACGGTAAAAACGTCCTGCCCGCCCAGCAGGCCAAAGGTCACACCGCGACCGCGGCTGATGGTGTCGGCCACGGCCACGGCGCGGTGCGCGCGCATGGCTTCATCGCTGAGCGGTTCGGCTGCCTGGGCCAGCGGGTGGTGCGGCGCTACGGCATAGACAAAGCCCACATTGCCTAGCGGCTTGGCATGGATGGCGGTGTTTTGCACCAGGTCCGCCACGCCCAGGGCCAGATCTGCTTCACCGCTGGTCAGGGCTTCCAGCGTGCCTGACAGGGTTTCGTCGCGCAGGCGAATGCGGGTGGGCGGATTCAGGGTAAAAAAACTGTCAACCAGTTCCATCACCGTGGCCTTGGCGATGATGCTGTCCACGGCCAGCGTCAGTTGCGGCTCCCAGCCGGTGGCCACCCGCTTGACGCGGTTGGCCACCGCTTCCAGATCTTCCAGCAGGCGCTCACTCTCGCGTAACAGCTCCTGGCCCGCGACGGTGGGCAGGGCGCGACGCGAACTGCGGTCAAACAGGAGCACATCGAGGGCATCTTCAAGCTGGCGCACGCGGTAGGTGAGGGCGCTGGGGACCATCCCGAGTTCCCGGGCGGCAGCGGCAAAACTGCCGTTACCGGCAATGGTTTGCAGCATAGCGAGGGCATCCGGGGTCAGTGCATTGCGGGAAGTTTGCATGTTGTGGCTCATTAAGTTCAAACTGATTGAATGATGCCATCAAAAGGACTGCTTATTCAAGCGCTGCTGAACGCGTACAGTAGAGGCTATTCAAGGAGATGCGTGATGTTGGCCCTGAGACCTTCCCAAGAGCGCGGCTATGCAGACCATGGCTGGCTCAAGTCATTCCATAGCTTTTCATTTGCCGGATATTACGACCCCGCGCACATGGGCTGGGGTAACCTGCGTGTGATCAACGAAGACCGCGTGGCACCTGGCAAAGGTTTTGGCACCCATGGTCACCGCGACATGGAAATCGTGAGTTACGTGTTGCAGGGCGCACTGGCACACCAGGACAGCATGGGCAATGTCAAGTCGATCCCGCCGGGTGACGTGCAGCGCATGAGCGCGGGCACCGGCGTGCAGCACAGCGAATTCAATTTCGCACCCAATGAAACCACGCATTTTTTGCAAATATGGCTTCTGCCGAGTGTGTTGGGTGTGACGCCAAGCTACGAGCAGAAGACCTTTGCCAAGTCGGACAAGCAAGGTCGCCTGTGTCTGGTGGCATCCCCCGACGGCGCACAAGGCTCCGTCACGCTCAATGCCGATGCCCGTATGTATGCCGGGCTGTTTGACGCCGGGCAAACGGACTCGCTTGATCTGCACCCGGGGCGAAAGGCCTATGTGCATGTGGTACGCGGCACCCTGACCGTAAATGGTGTCCCCCTGCACATCGGCGATGCCGCCCTGCTCGCCGACGAGCCCCATGTGGTGCTGACCGACGCGCGGGATGCCGAGGTGCTCGTTTTTGATTTGTGCGCCTGAATCGCCTTTGCGAGCCAGCCGTATCCGGTCCGATACCACATACGGATCTTGAACCCGCGCCGTCATCGCGACGTTACTTATAATTTTTCCAAGGAGCTTTCATCATCATGGCAAAAGTTGCCGTCGTTTTTCATTCGGGTTACGGCCACACCCTGCGCATGGCGCAATCGGTGGCTGATGGCGCCAACGCCGAGCTGGTGACGATTGACGCTGATGGCAACCTGACCGAAGACGGCTGGGCAACACTCAATGAGGCCGATGCCATCATCATGGGCAGCCCCACCTACATGGGCAGCGTGAGTTGGCAGTTCAAGAAATTTGCCGACACGTCCAGTAAGGCCTGGTTCAGCCAAACCTGGAAAGACAAGATTTTTGGTGGCTTTACCGCCAGCGCCAACGTCAACGGCGACAAGCACTCCACGCTGCATTACTTCATGACCCTGGCCATGCAGCATGGCGGCATCTGGGTAGGCACGGGCCTGCACTACAACAACACCAAGGCGGCGCAACGCCATGACATCAACTACCTGGCCTCCAGTACCGGCCCCATGGCGCAAACCCCCGGCGATGCGGGCGGCGCTGAAATGAATCCCGGTGACCTGGAGACCGCCCGCCTGTTCGGCCAGCGCGTAGCGGAAGTGGCGGCCAGATTCAAGGGATAAGGACAGCCATCGGCCCGAGGACGGGCCTCCCACAAATTGCGAACCCCTGTGGGAGCGGCGCCCTCGCCGCGATTGACTCACAGCCGCGATAATTGTGCACTATGTCCAATCCCAAAGTTCTGTTCGGCTTTCATGCCGTGGGCGTGCGTCTCAAGACCGCGCCCAAATCCATCGTCGAAATCTACATCGACCCGACCCGTCGCGACGCGCGTATGCGCCAGTTTGTCGACAAGGTCAAGGAGGCTGGTGTGCGCCTGCTCGAAGCCGACGGCATGCGCCTGGCCAAGCTGTGCGGCAGTCACGGGCATCAGGGCGTGGCAGCGCGGGTGCATGAACTCACGCAAGTGACTTCGCTCGATGAGTTGCTCGAACAACTTGAAGCTACCCAGCTGGCGCTGCCCGTGAACGAGCGCGTGCAGCCGCTGATTCTGGTGCTTGACGGTGTGACCGATCCACACAACCTGGGCGCCTGCCTGCGCGTGGCCGACGGCGCCGGCGTGCATGCCGTGATTGCGCCCAAGGACCACGCTGCAGGCATCAACGCCACCGTGGCCAAGGTGGCCAGCGGTGCCGCCGAGACCGTGCCGTATTTCATGGTGACCAATCTGGCGCGCACCCTCAATGAGCTGAAGGAACGCAATATCTGGATCATTGGCACCAGCGATGCGGCCACCAGAACACTGTACCAGGCGGATCTGAAAGGCCCGGTGGCGCTGGTGCTGGGTGCCGAGGGCGACGGCATGCGCCAGCTCACTGCCAAGACCTGCGACGAGTTGATCAGCATCCCGATGCGCGGTGCGGTGGAGAGCCTGAATGTGTCAGTGGCCAGCGGGGTTTGCTTGTACGAGGCGCTGCGTCAGCGGTCTTTGTAGGGGACAAGGGGCATTCGCGGCGAGGGCGCCGCTCCCACAAGGGTGCTGCTCTCACAGGGCGCGCAGCACCTACGCAAACGTAGAGGCGCTGGCCAAAGGCAATCCGGCCAGGTCCTTGGCGGCCAGCAGTGGCGTGCCTTCCATAGGCCAGTTCACGCCCACGGCGGGGTCGTTCCACAACAGGCTGCGCTCAAACTCGGGGTACCAGTAGTCGGTGGTTTTGTACAGGAACTCGGCACTGTCGCTGGTCACCAGAAAGCCATGGGCAAAACCCGGCGGGATCCAGAGCTGGCGCTTGTTCTCGGCGGACAAGCACACGCCTTCCCATTGGCCAAAGTGCGGTGAGCTGCGGCGCATGTCCACCGCCACGTCAAAGACCTCGCCTTGGGTCACACGCACCAGCTTGCCCTGGGCGTGCTCGATCTGGTAATGCAGGCCGCGCAGCACACCTTGGGCCGACTTGCTGTGGTTGTCCTGCACAAAGGCCACGTCGAGCCCGGTGCATTGGGCAAAGTCGCGCGCGTTGAAGCTCTCAAAAAAGAAGCCACGGGCGTCGCCAAAGACCTTGGGTTCAAGAATCAGCACGCCGGGCAGGGCAGTCGGGGTGACGGTGTAGGGCATGATTTATTTCAGCAGGTTCAGCAAATACTGGCCATAGCCATTCTTGGCCAGGGGTGCGGCGAGTTTTTGAATCTGTGAAGCGTCAATCCAGTTTTGCGCAAAGGCAATTTCTTCGGGGCAGGCCACTTGCAGGCCCTGACGCTTTTGCAGCGTGGCAATAAAGCTGGTGGCCTCCAGCAGGCTGTCGTGGGTGCCGGTGTCGAGCCAGGCGTAACCGCGACCCATGATTTCGACATTGAGCTGACCCTGCTCCAGGTAGCGCCGGTTGACATCGGTGATTTCCAGCTCGCCGCGCGGCGACGGCTTGATGCTGGCGGCGATGTCGCAGACCTGGTGATCGTAAAAGTACAGGCCGGTGACGGCGTAATTGCTCTTGGGCTGCCTGGGCTTTTCCTCGATGCTGATGGCGCGTTTGTACGCATCGAACTCGACCACGCCATAACGTTCGGGGTCGGTCACATGGTAGGCAAACACGCTTGCGCCGCTGGTGTGGGCATTGGCGTTGGCCAGCAGTTTGACCAGGTCATGACCATAAAAAATGTTGTCGCCCAGCACCAGCGCGCTCGGCTGCCCGGCCACGAAGTCGCGGCCGATGATGAAAGCTTGCGCCAGACCGTCCGGGCTGGGTTGCACGGCGTAGCTGATGGTCATGCCCCACTGGCTGCCGTCACCCAGCAATTCCGCAAAGCGCGGCGTGTCGTGCGGGGTCGAGATCACCAGCACCTCGCGCATCCCGGCCAACATGAGAGTGCTCAAGGGGTAATAGATCATGGGCTTGTCATAGACCGGCATGAGCTGTTTGCTGACCGCCTGGGTGACCGGGTAAAGCCGGGTGCCGGAGCCGCCCGCGAGGATGATGCCTTTGCGCTGTGTCATTGTTTTGTTCCCTTGAAATTTATTTGCCCAGCACCTCTGCCAGCATGCGGTTTACCCCCATTTGCCATGGCGGCAGGGTCAAACCAAAGGTGGTTTGCAGCTTGCGGGTGTCCAGGCGTGAGTTCAGCGGCCGCTTGGCCGGTGTCGGAAAGGCGCTGGTGGGTACCGGTTTGACCTCGGTCGCCTTGATCTTCACATCAGGCAGGATGTCCTGGGCCTGTTCGATGACGTGTTTGGCATAGTCGAACCAGGTGGTACTGCCATCGGCACCGAGGTGGTAAATGCCGGCCAGGGCTTCGGACGATGCATCTTGACGGCAGACCTGGCGGATGGCGTGGGCAGTGATGTCGGCAATCAGCTCGGCACCCGTGGGCGCACCCCATTGGTCGTTGATGACCGTGAGCAACTCGCGCTCCTGCGCCAGGCGCAACATGGTCTTTGCAAAGTTGCCACCACGTGCGGCGTAAACCCAGCTGGTGCGGAAAATCAGATGGCGTGGATTGTTGCCAACAATCAATGCTTCGCCTTCCAGCTTGCTGCTGCCATAAACATTCAGCGGACCGGTGGCGTCGCCTTCGCTCCAGGGCAACATGCCGCTGCCGTCAAAGACGTAGTCGGTGCTGTAGTGCACCAGCCAGGCACCGAGCTTGGCTGCCTCTGCGGCCAGCACCCCGGGTGCCATCGCGTTGAGGGTTCGGGCCAGTTCGGGTTCACCCTCAGCCTTATCCACCGCGGTGTGGGCCGCCGCATTGACGATGACATCAGGCTGGATGGCCCGCACGGTGGTGGCAAGATCGTCCAGGCGACTGATGTCACCACAGAAATCGGTGTTGTGGCGATCGAGTGCAAAAAGTTCACCCAAAGGCGCCAGGCTGCGTTGCAACTCCCAGCCGACCTGGCCGTTTTTACCGAGGAGCAGGATTTTCATGCGTACTGCTTTTGCACCCACTCGCGGTAGGCGCCGCTTTGCACATGCGCCACCCAGTCCGGGTTGTCCAGGTACCACTGCACAGTTTTGCGGATGCCGGACTCAAACGTCTCGGCCGGTTTCCAGCCCAGTTCGGCTTCGAGTTTGCGCGCGTCGATGGCGTAGCGGCGGTCGTGGCCGGGGCGGTCGGTCACATAGGTGATCTGGTCTTTGTAAGGCTTGCCGTCGGCGCGCGGGCGCAGCTCGTCGAGCAGGGCGCAAACGGTGTGCACAATGTCGATGTTGGCCTTTTCGTTCCAGCCGCCGACGTTGTAGACCTCGCCCAGGCGGCCGGCTTCGAGCACACGGCGGATCGCGCTGCAGTGGTCCTTGACGTACAGCCAGTCGCGTATTTGCTGGCCGTCGCCATACACCGGCAGCGCCTTGCCAGCCAGCGCGTTGACAATCATCAGCGGGATCAACTTTTCGGGGAAATGGTAGGGGCCGTAGTTGTTGGAGCAGTTGGTGGTCAGCACCGGCAGGCCATAGGTGTGGTGCCAGGCACGCACCAGGTGGTCGGAAGCGGCTTTGCTGGCCGAATACGGGCTGTTGGGTTCTATGTGGCTGGTCTCGGTAAAGGCCGGATCGTCCTTTTTAAGCGACCCATAGACCTCGTCGGTGGAGACATGCAGAAACCGGAACCTGTTTTTTGTAGGAGCGACGCCCCCGTCGCGATTTTCCTGGGGCAGGTTCTGCCAATAGCCGCGCACCGACTCCAGCAGGTTGAAGGTGCCCACAATATTGGTCTGGATGAACTCACCGGGGCCGTGGATGGAGCGGTCAACATGGCTCTCGGCGGCAAAATTGACCACGGCACGCGGCTGGTACCGGGCCAGCAGCTGGCTGACCAGTGCCACATCGCCAATGTCGCCCTGTACCAGCGTGTGGCGGGTGTCGCCTTGCAGGCTTTGCAGGGTTTCGGGGTTGCCGGCGTAGGTGAGTTTGTCGAGATTGATGACCGGCTCGTCGCTCTGCGCTAGCCAATCGAGGACGAAATTGGCGCCAATAAAACCAGCGCCGCCTGTGACCAGGATCATGTTGTTCTTCCCTCATTAATTCAGTTTGAGAAGTGTAATGGGGACAAAGCAGGGAATGTGGTGGGATTGTCACAGACCAAACAGCGCCCTGTGGGAGCGGCGCCCTCGCCGCGATTGCCCCCAACAGCCATCGGCCAGAGGGCAGGCCGCCTAGAGGCTACCGTCGCCGCGATGGACTGATTGTGCATCAAGCCGCGGACTCCATTTCGCTCGACACGGCCAGCCACTGCTCTTCGAGGTTTTGCAATTCTTCGTTGACCGCTTTCAGGCGTTTGCCCTGGTTGGCAAAGTCGGCGGGCGGTGGCGATTGGCACAGGTGACCTTCCAGCTGGGTGCCCTCGGCCTGAAGTGTCGCCATGCGGGCTTCAAGGTCGGCCAGTTTGCGCTTGAGCGCGCTGCTGGGGGCGGGTTTGGCCTTGAGCTTGGCAGCGGCCGCCGCTTCGGCCTGTGCCTTGCGCTCGGCCTTGGCGGCGGCGCTGCTGGCTTCCTTGATGAGTTCGCGCTGGCGCTTGGCCTCGTCGAGCAGGTAACGCTGGTAGTCGTCCAGGTCGCCGTCAAAGGGTTCGACGCCGCCATGCGAGACCATCCAGAATTCGTCACAGACCGACCTGAGCAGGGCACGGTCGTGGCTGACCAGCATGACGGTGCCCTCGAATTCATTGAGTGCCATGGCCAGCGCCTCGCGGGTGGCCAGGTCGAGGTGGTTGGTCGGCTCGTCAAGCAGCAGCAGGTTGGGGCGCTGCCAGACGATCATGCACAGCACCAGCCGCGCTTTTTCGCCGCCGCTCATGCTGCCCACGGCCTGCTTGACCATGTCGCCACCAAAGTTGAAGGTACCCAGGAAACTGCGCAGGTCTTGCTCGCGCGTCTGCTGGCCAACGATCTTGCCGGCTGCCGTCATGTCCTTGACCAGGCGGATCATGTGCTCCAGCGGGGTATCTGCAGGTCGCAGCACGTCGAGCTCCTGCTGGGCAAAGTAGCCAATGTTGAGGCCCTTGCCTTCGGTGATCTCGCCGCCGATGGGCGCCAGATCACGCGCGATGGTTTTCACCACGGTCGATTTGCCCTGGCCGTTGGCGCCCAGAATACCGATGCGCTGACCGGCCAGCACCGACTTGCTGACGTTGCGCACGATCACCGTGGGCGGCGTGCCCTCGGGCGCATCCTCCGGCGGCGGATAACCAAAGCTGACACCGCTCATCGACAGCATCGGGTTGGGCAGGTTGGCGGGTTCCTTGAATTCAAAGGTGAAGTCGGCCTCGGACAGCAGGGGGGCGATTTTTTCCATGCGGTCCAGTGCCTTGACCCGGCTTTGCGCCTGCTTGGCCTTGCTGGCTTTGGCCTTGAAGCGGGCGATGAACTTTTGCAGGTGGGCAATCTTGTCCTGCTGCTTGGCAAAGGCGTTCTGTTGCAACTCCATCTGCTCGGCGCGCATGTCCTCGAACTTGCTGTAGTTGCCGCCGTAGCGCACCAGCTTGCCCGCGTCAATGTGCAGCGTGACATTGGTCACGGCATCGAGAAATTCGCGGTCGTGGCTGATGACGATCATGGTGCCTTCGTAACGCTTGAGCCAGGCCTCCAGCCAGACCAATGCGTCCAGGTCCAGGTGGTTGGTGGGTTCGTCCAGCAGCAGCAGGTCGCTGGGGCACATCAGCGCGCGGGCCAATTGCAGGCGCATGCGCCAGCCGCCCGAGAAGCTGTTGACCGGGTTGTCGAGCTCGGTGGTCTTGAAACCCAGGCCTTGAATGAGTGCTTGGGCGCGCGCCGGCGCGTCGTGGGCACCGGCATCCTGCAACGCCATGTAGGCGTGGGCCATGCGGTCGTAGTCGTCGGTGGCCTCAGAAGCCGTGACTTCCTGTTGTGCGGCCAGCAGGGTGGTGTCGCCGTCGACGACAAAGTCGGTGGCGCTCTGCTCGGTTTCGGGCATGTCCTGCGCCACCTGGCCCATGCGCCACTGGGTGGGGATGTAGTATTCGCCGCCGTCCTCGTGCAGATTGCCGTTGAAGAGGGCAAACAGCGACGACTTGCCGGCGCCGTTGCGCCCCACCAAGCCGACCTTTTCGCCGGGGTTGATGGTGACGCTGGCACCGTCAAGCAGCACTTTGGCGCCGCGACGCAAATTAACGTTTTTTAATGTAATCAATGGGTTGCTTTGTATTTTTAATGTTTTAGATGAATATTAGGAAGCGTCGACCCGAGGGCGGGCCTCCTACAAAGGCAAGGCGCCCTGTGGGAGCTCCACCCTGTAGGAGCGGCGCCCTCGCCGCGATTGCATTCCAATCGATCATGGCAACTTCAACATCGCCTCACGCGTCACCAGCAACACCTGGTCTTCGCCGGCGCTGGTGGCCAGCCAGATCACGCCGAGGGAGGGGAAAGCGGCTTCGAAGTGGGTATTCTCGTTGCCGATTTCAAGCACCAGGATGGCGTTTTCTGTCATGTGGGCAGGCGCTGCCTGCAACAGGCGGCGGACAAAATCCATGCCATCGACACCGCCTGCCGTGTTGCCGTCAAGCGCCAGCGCAGGCTCTGCCCTGAATTCTGGTGGCAGTGTGGCCATGCTGGCGGCATTGACATAGGGCGGGTTGCACAAAATCAGGTCATAGGGGCCGCCGTGATCCGGCAGGCCATCACCCAGATGCAGGGTGATGCGCTCATGCAGACCATGGTGCTCCACGTTGATGCGGGCCACTTCGAGCGCATCGGCACTGATGTCCGATGCCTGCACCATCACCTCGGGGTAAACCAGCGCGGCCAGCACGGCCAGGCTGCCGTTGCCGGTGCACAAATCGAGCACCCGGTGGGTCGATTCATTGAGCCAGTAGTCGAGACTGCCTTCGACCAGCACTTCGGCTATCAGCGAGCGTGGCACGATGGCGCGTTCGTCCACGTAAAACGAGACGCCTTGCAGCCAGGCCTCGCGGGTCAGGTAGGCAGCTGGTTTGCGTGTCTTAATGCGGGTTTTCAACAGAGCGGCTACCTGCGCCTGTTCGGCAGGCGTGACCAGCCGCGTCGACACCGGGGCATCCGCGTCGGGGGTGGGTTCAAGCGGTGTGTCCAGCGGCAGTTCGAGTTGCCACAACACCAGCCAGGCGGCTTCGTCGAAAGCATTCTGGGTGCCGTGGCCAAACACCACACCGGCTTCGGTCAATTGCTGCGCGGCACGGGTCACACAGTCCAGCAGTGTGATGTCTTCGCCGTGAGGAAGATGCCGCTTCATGCCAGCAACTGCGCATGCAGGTTTTCCAGCACCCGACGGTAAATGTTTTTGAGCGGCTCAATGTCGGTCAGGGCAATGTGCTCGTTGATCTTGTGGATGGTGGCGTTGGGTGGGCCGAACTCGATGACTTGTGGGCAGATCTTGGCAATGAAACGGCCGTCGCTGGTGCCACCGCTGGTGGAAAGCTCCGGGGTCAGGCCGGTTTCGGCACCAATAGCCGCCACCACGGTATCGACCAGGGTGCCAGGTGGCGTCAAAAAAGGCAGGCCGCTGAGCGTCCAGGCCAGGTCATAGGCAAAGTCATGGCGGTCCAACACCGCTTGCAGGCGGCTTTGCAGGGTTTCCGGTGTGGATTCCGTTGAAAACCGGAAGTTGAAGTCCACCACCACCGTGCCCGGAATGACATTGGTGGCACCGGTGCCGCCATGAATGTTGCTGACCTGCCAACTGGTGGGCGGGAAAAATGCGTTGCCGCGGTCCCATTCGATGCCGATCAGCTCGGCGAGCGCCGGTGCCAACAGGTGAATGGGATTGTTGGCCAGCTGCGGGTAGGCAATGTGGCCTTGGGTGCCCTTGACGGTCAGCTTGCCATTCAAGGAGCCGCGGCGGCCGTTTTTGATCATGTCGCCGGTGGACTTGACCGAAGTAGGCTCACCCACAATGCAGTAGTCCAGCACTTCGCCACGGGCTTGCAGCATGTCGCAGACCTTGACGGTACCGTCCAGGGCCGGGCCCTCTTCGTCACTGGTCAGCAGAAAACCGATGGCCAGCGGGGAGTCGGGCTGCGCTGTCACAAATTCTTCCGTGGCCACCATAAAGGCGGCCAGCGAAGTTTTCATGTCGGCAGCACCTCTGCCAAACAGTTTGCCGTCACGCAGCGTGGGCTTGAATGGGTCACTGTCCCAGAGTTTCACCGGACCGGTAGGCACGACATCAGTGTGGCCGGCAAACACCAGCAACCTGGTTGCGCCTGGCTGTCCCGGTATGGGCTTGGCCGGGCGTTTGGCCCACAGGTTGGTGACTTCAAAATCTGCCGGGCCACTGACGATGGTTTCCAGCTGGAAACCGATGGCTTGCAGACGCGCGCCCATGATCTGCTGGCAGTGGGCGTCGCTTGGGGTCTCGGAAGGGCAAGCGATCAGGTCACAGGCCAGGGCAAGGGTAGGGTTCATGGGCAGGTTCAGTGGTTCAAGTCGAGCGTGATTTCGGTAAAGCTGGGTTCGTCGTCAGGATCGTCAACAGGCACCTGGGCGTTGGCTTTTGAGCTAAAGTCGTTTTGCAGGCGCCACATCAGGTTGGTGGGCGAATCGGCAAAGGCCAGGCCTTCTTTGCGATCGACAACGTCGGTCGTGATCAGACGGGCGATGTCTTCCTCGAAAGTCTGACTGCCCTCGGCCATGGACTTCGCCATGGCCTCCTGAATGCCTGAAAAATCGCCTTTTTCAATCAACTCGGCCACCAATTTGGTGTTGAGCATGATTTCGACCGCGGCGCTGCGGGTACCGGCGATGTTCCGCAGCAAGCGTTGCGAAATGATGGCCTTCATGGCGGCGGCCAGGTCACCCAGCATGGTCATGCGTACCTCGGCCGGGTAAAAGCTCAGGATGCGGTTGAGTGCCTGGTAACTGTTGTTGGCATGCATGGTGGCCAGGCACAAATGCCCGGTTTGGGCATAGGCAATGGCGGCGGTCATGGTTTCACGGTCGCGCACTTCGCCAATCAGGATCACATCAGGGGCCTGGCGAAGGGCATTTTTGAGGGCGATGTCGGTGCTGTGGGTGTCGGGTCCGACCTCGCGCTGGTTGATGATGGAGCGCTTGTTTCTGAACAGGAACTCAATCGGGTCTTCGATTGTGAGGATATGCCCCGTCATGTTGACATTGCGGTGGTCGATCATGGCGGCCAGTGTGGTGCTTTTGCCTGCGCCAGTGGCACCCACCATCAGGATCAGGCCACGTTTCTGCAACATCAACTCGGCCAGCGCAGACGGCAAGCCAAGGGTGCCCAGTGGCGGGATGTCATTGTTGATGTGCCGGATCACCACCGCCACGCTGCTGCGCTGCACCATGGCACTGATGCGAAAACGTCCGATACCGGGCAGTGACAAGGCCATGTTGAGTTCATGGCTCTTTTGCAGTTCCTGGATGCGCTCGGGTGGCAATACTTCGGCAAGAAGGGTCAGCGGGGCATCGGGCGGCAGAATCTGGCTATTGATGGGAATGCACTCACCATTGATGCGTATCGTGGCAGGTGCATTGGCTGACAGATAAATGTCGGAAGCGCGCTTTTCAGGCATCAAGCGCAGGATGCGCACCATGGTGCCCATGGGCGCGCTGCTTTCATTGCTGGTCATTGCCATCGGATACCACTCAGGGTTAGTCGCGCAACAGGTCGTTCAAACTGGTTTTGGCACGGGTTTGTGCGTCCACATGTTTGACGATGATGGCGGCATACAGGCTGTATTTGCCACTCTCCTTGGGCAGGTTGCCGCTGATGACGACCGAGCCGGCCGGAATGCGGCCATAGCTCACGGTGTCCGTTGCCCGGTCGTAGATGGGTGTGCTCTGGCCGATGTAGACGCCCATGGAAATCACCGAGTTTTCCTCGACGATGACGCCTTCGACAATCTCGGAGCGGGCACCAATGAAGCAGTTGTCCTCGATGATGGTGGGGTTGGCCTGCATCGGCTCCAGCACGCCACCGATGCCGACACCGCCACTCAGGTGCACGTTTTTGCCAATCTGGGCGCACGAGCCCACGGCGGCCCAGGTGTCGACCATGGTGCCTTCATCCACATAGGCACCGATGTTGACAAAGGAGGGCATCAGGATCACGCCTTTGGCCAGATAGCTGCCGCGGCGCGCCACGGCGGGCGGCACGATGCGCACTCCGGTGGCTTGCAGACCGGTGGCGTCCATGTGGGAAAACTTGGTCGGCACCTTGTCGTAAAAAGCCAGGTCGCCGGACTTCATGAGAACGTTGTCGTTGAGACGAAAGCTCAGCAGCACGGCTTTTTTGATCCACTGGTGAGTGGTCCACTGGCCCACGCCATCGCGCGTGGCCACGCGCAGCGCACCGGTATTGAGTCCTTGAATCACGTGTTCGACCGCATCGGTCAGCTCTTTGGGGGCCGAGGCCACTGAAATGTTGGCACGGTCTTCCCAGGCGGCGTTGAGGATGTTTTGCAATTGTTGGGTCATGGCAGCAGATTGGTTGGATGAAACAGGAATTAAGAATGGTGGGCGCGGACAAACTCGACGATGCGTTGGGCCGCTTCCAGGCACTCGGCGGTGTCAGCCACCAGTGCCATGCGAATGCGCCCGGCACCGGGGTTATGGCCATGCGCTTCGCGCGCCAAAAATGAACCGGGCAACACGGTCACATTGTAAAGAGCGTACAGTTCGCGGGCGAAAGCCGTGTCATCCCCGGCCACATCCGCCCACAAATAGAAGCCCGCGTCAGGCAAGGCCACGTTCATGACCTGCGCCAGCAGGGGCGTCACCTGGGCAAACTTGGTCCGGTACAGGGCGCGGTTATCCACCACGTGTGCCTCGTCATGCCAGGCAGCGATGCTGGCGGCCTGCACCACCGGACTCATGGCACAGCCGTGGTAGGTGCGGTAAAGCAGATATTGCTTGATGAGGGCCGCGTCACCAGCAACAAAACCACTGCGCATGCCCGGCACGTTGCTGCGTTTGGACAGGCTGGTCAGGATGATGAGGTTTTTGAAGTCGCTGCGGCCCAGTTTGGCTGCTGCTTCCAGGCCCCCCAGGGGTGGCTCGTCGCGGAAATAAATTTCGCTGTAACACTCGTCTGAGGCAATCACAAAGCCAAAGCGGTCGCTCAAGACGAACAACTTCTTCCACTCCGACAAAGGCATCACTGCGCCGGTTGGGTTGCCGGGCGAGCAGACAAAAAGCTGCTGCGTGCGCGCCCAGACCGCCTCCGGGACGCTGTCCCAGTCAGGGGCAAAGTTGCGTGCCGGATCACTGGCCACATAGTAGGCATCAGCGCCGGCCAGCAAGGCTGCGCCTTCGTAAATCTGGTAGAACGGGTTGGGGCAGACCACCAGCGGTTTTTCACTCAGGCTGGTTGCCGTGCCCGGGTTGATGATGGTTTGTGTGAGTGAAAACAGCGCTTCGCGCGAGCCGTTCACTGGCAGTATCTGCAAGGCCGGGCTCAGACTCAGGCCGTAGCGTTTCTGGAGCCACGCCGCAAAAGCCTCCCGCAGTTTCGGTTCTCCTGCCGTGGCGGGATAACTGGCCAGACCACTGGGCGTACCGGTGATCGACGCCATCATGGCTTGCTGGATGAATGCTGGCGGGGCGTGTTTGGGTTCACCAATGCCCAGGCTGATGGGGCGATAGGCCGGGTTGGGTGTGACGCCGGCAAAAAGCTGGCGCAGGCGTTCAAACGGGTAAGGCTGTAAAAGGGAGAGCAATGGATTCATGGGGCGGGATTATCCCTTGTCGGGAACCTTTTTATAGGAGACCCGCCTTGGGCCGATGGGATTCATTCAATCGCGGCGAGGGCACCGCTCCCGCAGGGCGATATCTTCTGGGAGGACCGCCCCCGGGCCGATGGTTTTAGGATTTGGACGCAGTCAGATGAGCAAGCACTTCACCGGCACATCAAGACCCAGCCAGCGCCGGGCTGCGATGTGCAGCGTGGCTGGGTCGCCGGTTGAGAGCAGCAGGCATTGGCCCGGGGCGCAATGGCTGGACAAACTGGGCAGCATGCGGCGGGTCTGACGAGCCACGGGTTCGCCGTTGTCCACCAGACGCACGTTGGGCCCGACCAGGGCTTGTAAATAAGTGCTGGCAAAGGGGTAATGGGTGCAGCCCAGGACCAGTGTGTCAATGTCACCCGCCATGGCGCCAAACTGACCCATGGCTCTGGTGTATTGGCCGCACAGCCCGATGATTTTGCCCGTATCGTGGCGTTCGATCGCGTCGGCCAGACCATCGCAGGGCTGGCAGACGAATTGCGCCTGATCTGCCAGACTGGCCAGCAAGGTCTTGAACTTCTGGCTGTTCAAGGTGCCACGCGTGGCCATGACGCCGATGTGTCGGGTCTGGCTCAGGACGATGGCAGGCTTAAGAGCTGGCTCGACGCCGATGATGGATAAATCGGGGTGTTCCTGGCGCAGCAGGTGGATGGCCGCCGCAGTAGCGGTGTTGCAGGCAATGACCAGGGCTTTGATGGCCAGGTGTTGCTGCGTGAGCAAATGGCGGGTGATGACGCGGGACCGCTCAAGCACAAAACCTTCATCGCGCTCACCATAGGGCGCAAAGCCGCTGTCGGCCACATAGACGAAGTCTTCATGTGGCAACTCGGCACGCAGGGCCTTGAGGATACTCATCCCCCCAACGCCGCTGTCAAACACCCCGATGGGATGTTTGACCAGAGCCGCTTCAGGCCGCAGAAACCGAGATGCCTTTGAATTCACCGGTGGCGATGCGTTTTTGCCACTCTTGGGGGCCGGTAATGTGGGCGCTGGTGCCGCCCGCGTCCACCGCCACCGTCACGGGCATGTCGACCACGTCAAATTCGTAGATGGCTTCCATGCCGAGGTCGGCAAAGCCGACCACCTTGGCGGTCTTGATGGCCTTGGACACCAGGTAGGCCGCACCGCCCACCGCCATGAGGTAGGCGCTTTGATGTTTTTTGATAGCCTCAATGGCCACCGGACCGCGCTCGGCCTTGCCAATCATGGCGATCAGGCCGGTCTGCGCCAGCATCATCTCGGTGAAGCCGTCCATGCGGGTGGCCGTGGTGGGACCGGCCGGGCCCACGGCTTCGTCGCCAATGGGATCGACCGGACCGACGTAGTAAATCACGCGGTTGGTGAAGTCCACCGGCAGCGGTTCACCCTTGGCCAGCATGTCCTTGATGCGTTTGTGGGCGGCATCGCGGCCGGTGAGCATCTTGCCATTGAGCAGCAGGGTGTCACCGGGCTTCCAACTGGCGACTTCTTCCTTGCTCAAGGTGTTCAGGTCAACTTTTTTGCTTTTGACGTAGTCGGGAGCCCAGTCCACGTCGGGCCAGGTGTCCAACGACGGGGGTGTCAGGTAGACCGGGCCGCTGCCATCCATCACAAAATGGGCGTGCCGGGTGGCGGCGCAGTTGGGAATCATGGCGATGGGCTTGCTGGCGGCGTGGGTCGGGTACATCTTGATCTTGACATCCAGCACGGTGGTCAGGCCGCCCAGGCCTTGCGCCCCAATGCCCAGGGCGTTGACCTTGTCGAACAACTCTAGGCGAAGCTTTTCAACTTTGGAGAGCTCCGCGCCGCTGGCTGCCTTGGCCTGCAGTTCGTACATGTCAAGGTCGTCCATCAGGCTTTCCTTGGCCATCAGCACGGCTTTTTCGGCGGTGCCGCCAATCCCGATGCCCAGCATGCCGGGCGGGCACCAGCCCGCGCCCATCGTCGGCACGGTCTTGAGCACCCAGTCCACCACCGAGTCGCCGGGGTTGAGCATGTACATCTTGCTCTTGTTCTCGGAGCCGCCGCCCTTGGCCGCCACCGTGACCTCCAGTTGGTTGCCGGGAACGATCTCGGAGAAGATCACGGCGGGGGTGTTGTCTTTGGTGTTTTTGCGCAAAAACTCGGGGTCTGCCACGACGCTGGCACGCAAGGTGTTGGCGGGATCGTTGTAGGCGCGGCGCACGCCTTCGTTGATGGCGTCGTCCAGGCTGCCGGTGAAACCTTCCCAGCGCACATCCATGCCGACTTTGAGGAACACGTTGACGATGCCGGTGTCCTGGCAAATCGGGCGGTGACCGGTAGCGCTCATCTTGCTGTTGGTGAGAATCTGGGCAATCGCATCCTTGGCGGCCGGGCTTTGCTCGCGCTCGTAAGCGCGTGCCAGGTGGGCAATGTAGTCGGCCGGGTGGTAGTAGCTGATGTACTGCAGGGCGGCGGCAACGGATTCAATCAGGTCGTTCTGGCGGATGGTGCTCATGGTTGTGTCCTCAAAAAAGGCAAGTTTAACCATCCGGCCCCGACGCCAGACTGACGACTCAGCCGACGGACGATTTTTGCGCCTGCACCATCTTCATGGCCGATCCCACCAGGGCCGCGACTTCGGTCATGTTGCTGGGCACGATCAGCGTGGTGGTGGCGTCTGCGGCCACCTTGCTGTAGGCATCCACGGCTTTTTCGGCCACCTTGAGCTGCACCGCCTGCTCACCGCCGGGCTGGCGGATGGCGGCAGCCACGCGCTCGATGGCCTGGGCGTTGGCTTCGGCCACCGCCAGAATGGAGGCAGCTTGGCCCTGAGCGTTGTTGATGATGGCCTGTTTTTCACCCTCGGAGCGGGCAATGAAGGCTTCCCGCTCACCGGTGGCAATGTTGATCTGTTCCTGGCGACGGCCTTCAGAGGCGGCAATCAGGGCACGTTTTTCGCGCTCGGCAGTGATCTGCTGCTGCATGGCGTGCAGGATTTCCTTCGGTGGCGTCAGGTCCTTGATTTCGTAGCGCAACACTTTCACGCCCCAGTTCAGCGCGGCTTCGTCAATGGCCTGCACCACCTGGGCGTTGATGATGTCGCGCTCCTCGAAGGTCTTGTCGAGTTCAAGCTTGCCGATCACCGAACGCAATGAGGTTTGCGCCAATTGCGAAATCGCCATGATGTAGTTGCTGGAGCCGTAGCTGGCGCGCATGGCGTCGGTCACCTGGAAATACAGAATGCCATCAACCTGCAACTGGGTGTTGTCGCGCGTGATGCAGACTTGGCTCGGGATGTCCAGCGGGACCTCCTTGAGCAGGTGCTTGTAGGCCACCTTGTCAACGAACGGGATCAAGAAATTGAGGCCAGGCATCAGGGTGCCGGTGTATTTACCCAAGCGCTCAACGACCCAGGCGTGTTGCTGGGGAACAACCTTGATCGATTGCGTGACGAAGATGACCGCGATGACAAAAAAGATGACTGCGACTTCCATTGATGACTCCAAAAAACTAGCTAGACGATGATCCCGTCACGACGAACGAAGTGAAACAGTCCATGCAGCTGGAAGTCATGGACTGTTTCACTTCGTTCGCAACGACAGCCTTTTTTTCACTTTAAATTCACAATTTTTCGACCACCAGGCGACTGCCGATCACCTCGACAATGCGGTACGGACCGGGGCCTGATGCCGCACCGGGGCGCAGGGAAACGCTCCAGGTGGCGCCGCGGTACCTGGCGGAGCTGGTGCCATCCTCGTTCCAGGCATCGATATGCAGGGTTTCGCCGATGTCCAGATTGACATCGCGGTTGGCGCCAGCCGGCAGGGCGGGTGGTTGGTGCTTCTTGAAGCTGCGCCAGGCCACCACACAGCCACCACCAAGCACTGCAGCCACCACCAGTTGCACCGTCACCGACGCCCCCAGGTGGGCGGCGATGGCGGCACCCGCCACACCCAGCGACAGCATCAGCAGGTAAAAGGTGCCGGTCAGCAGTTCAAGCGCAATCAGTCCCCCTGCCAGTAGCCACCAGATGGTCGATTCAGTCATGCTTGCTTCCATTTGTGATTTGTCCTGCCGCATTCTGCGGTAAAAGTGCGTGTTCGCAACAGTGCTGTCTTGATAAGTCCTTACACTTCGCGCCAATTTACTTTTTTACGTGTGTCGCTGGAGCCTGCCATGAAATTCCGCTTTCCGATTGTCATCATTGACGAGGACTACCGTTCCGAGAACATCTCCGGGCTGGGCATTCGCGCGCTGGCGCAGGCCATTGAGACCGAAGGTTTTGAGGTGCTGGGTGTCACCAGTTATGGTGACCTGAGCCAGTTTGCCCAGCAACAAAGCCGGGCCAGCACCTTCATTTTGTCGATCGACGACGAGGAATTCACCCCCGGACCGGACCTGGACCCGGCGGTGGTGAACCTGCGCCACTTCATTGAAGAGGTGCGGCGGCGCAACCTCGATGTGCCGATCTACATCTACGGTGAAACCAAGACCAGTCGCCACCTGCCCAATGACATTTTGCGCGAGTTGCACGGCTTCATTCACATGTTCGAGGACACGCCCGAGTTTGTTGCACGCCACATCATCCGCGAAGCCAAAAGTTATCTGGAAGGCGTGCAACCGCCGTTTTTCAAGGCCTTGCTCGACTATGCCGAAGATGGCTCGTATTCGTGGCATTGCCCGGGTCACTCCGGCGGCGTGGCTTTTCTGAAAAGCCCGGTAGGCCAGATGTACCACCAGTTTTATGGTGAGAACATGCTGCGCGCCGATGTCTGCAATGCGGTCGAAGAGCTGGGCCAGTTGCTCGACCATGACGGCGCCATTGGCAAGAGCGAGCGCAATGCGGCGCGCATTTTCAATGCCGACCACTGCTTTTTTGTCACCAACGGCACCAGCACCAGCAACAAGATGGTCTGGCACCACACGGTGGCGCCGAACGATGTGGTGGTGGTGGACCGCAATTGCCACAAATCCATCCTGCACGCGATCATCATGACCGGCGCGATCCCGGTGTTTTTGAAGCCCACGCGCAACCACTTCGGCATCATCGGCCCGATCCCGAAAAGCGAGTTCGAGCCCGCCACCATCAAGGCCAAGATCAGGGCCAATCCACTGATCAAGGAGCATTTGCCCGCCATTGATGTGAACCAGATCAAGCCGCGCGTGCTGACGCTGACGCAATCGACCTACGACGGCGTGCTGTACAACACCGAAACAGTCAAGAACATGCTTGACGGATATGTGGAAAACATCCACTTTGACGAAGCCTGGTTGCCGCACGCGGCATTCCATCCGTTTTACGGTACCTACCACGCCATGGGCAAGGACCGGGCACGGCCCAAAAAGGCCATGGTTTATGCGACCCAGTCGATCCACAAACTGCTGGCCGGTATCAGCCAGGCCAGCCATGTGCTGGTGCAGGATTCGCAAACCGTCAAGCTCGACAAACACCTGTTCAACGAAGCCTACCTGATGCACACCAGCACCAGTCCGCAGTACAGCATCATTGCCAGTTGCGACGTGGCGGCGGCCATGATGGAACCGCCCGGCGGCACCGCGCTGGTGGAAGAAAGCATTGCCGAGGCACTGGACTTCCGCCGTGCCATGCGCCAAATTGACGACGACTATGGTTCGGACTGGTGGTTCAAGGTCTGGGGCCCGGACAAGCTGGTGGAGGAGGGCATTGGCCGCGCCGACGACTGGATCATCAAGGGTGAGTCGCGCACCATCAAGGCCGGCGTGAACTGGCACGGTTTTGGCAAGATGGCCACCGGCTTCAACATGCTCGACCCGATCAAATCCACCGTGGTGACGCCTGGCATGGACCTGAACGGAAAATTTGCGAAAAGAGGCATACCGGCCAGCATCGTCACCAAGTTCCTGGCCGAGCACGGCGTGGTGGTGGAAAAAACCGGGCTGTACAGCTTTTTCATCATGTTCACCATCGGTATCACCAAGGGCCGCTGGAACAGCATGTTGACCGCTTTGCAGCAGTTCAAGGATGATTACGCCAAGAACCAGGCGATGTGGCGCATCCTGCCCGAGTTTTGCCAGAAGTACCCCCAATATGAGGACATGGGCCTGGCCGACCTGTGCCAGCACATTCACCAGCTCTACGCCAAGTACGACATTGCGCGGCTCACCACCGAGATGTACCTGAGCGACCTGACGCCGGCCATGAAGCCCAGCGATGCCTATGCCCACATCGCCTTGCGCAAAACCGAGCGCGTGGAGATTGACCAGCTCGAAGGCCGCATTACCGTCGGCCTGGTGACGCCTTACCCACCGGGTATTCCGCTGCTGATTCCGGGCGAGGTGTTCAACCGGAAGATTGTGGATTACCTCAAGTTTTCCCGCGAGTTCAATCGCCAGTGCCCGGGCTTCGAAACCGACATCCACGGTCTGGTGGAAGAGCAGGGCGCCGACGGCCAGGTGCATTACTATGCGGATTGTGTGAAAACCTGAGGGGCATTCGCGGCGAGGGCGCCGCTCCCATAGAGTGCATATCCCACAGAGTGCAGATCTCGCAGGGTGCGGGTATCTTGTAGGAGGCCCGCCCTCGGGCCGAAGGCTGTCCAGGGTCCAATGTGCAACCCAAGGGTTATCCCTGATTTTAATGGGTTGTACCTTTAATAGAATTGGTGCAACCAATCCTAAAATGAGTTGCACCCATGGCTACAGTCACACTTGGCATCAAGGTCGATGAATCTCTCCGAACACGCATCAAGGAAGCCGCCAGCGTGCAGGGAAAAACTCCGCACTGGCTCATCAAGCAGGCGGTCATGCAGTACGTGGAGAGCGTCGAGCGGGGCCCGTTGCCAGCGCTTGCAGGTTTAGGTGCAACCCACCCTGCTGATGCCCCTGAGCCGGATGAAACCGACGAGCCGACCACACCCGTCGCAACCCCATTTTCTGCGCCGCAACCCTTTCTGGACTGGGCACAAAACGTGCTGCCGCAGACCGACATGCGCGCCGCCATCACCGCTGCCTGGCACCGCCCCGAACCCGAGTGTTTGCCGATGCTGGTGCAACTGGCCCATGTGTCCGACCCGGTCCAGCGCAAAGCCATAGAAACCGTGGCGGCCCGGCTGGTGGAAGGCCTGCGCAGCAACAAGGACAGCGGCGGGGTGGAGGCGCTGGTGCAGGAGTTTTCACTCTCCAGCCAGGAAGGCGTGGCGCTGATGTGCATGGCCGAAGCGCTGTTGCGCATCCCGGACAACGCCACCCGCGACGCGCTGATTCGCGACAAGATCAGCCATGGCGACTGGCATTCGCATCTGGGCAACTCACCCTCGATGTTCGTCAATGCTGCCGTCTGGGGCCTGATGTTGACTGGCAAACTCACCGCCACCGCCAGCGAAAAAAGCATGGCCAGCGCACTGACGCGTCTGATCGGCAAGGGTGGCGAGCCGTTGATCCGCCAGGGTGTGCACCGTGCCATGAAGCTCATGGGCGAGCAATTTGTCACCGGACAAACCATCTCCGAAGCGCTGGCCAACAGCCGACCGCTGGAGAAAAAGGGCTTTCGCTACTCCTACGACATGTTGGGCGAAGCGGCCACCACCGAGCTGGACGCCGAGCGCTATGTGGCGTCCTACGAGCAGTCGATTCGCGCCATTGGCATGGCCTCGAACGGCCGCGGTATTTTTGAAGGGCCGGGTATTTCGGTCAAACTCTCCGCCTTGCATACACGCTACAGCCGCGCCCAGCGCGACCGCGTCATGGGCGAATTGCTGCCGCGCCTGACCAAACTGGCCCTGCTGGCGCGCCAGTACGACATTGCCATCAACATCGACGCTGAAGAATCCGACCGGCTGGAGCTGTCGCTGGACCTGCTGGAAAGCCTGTGTTTTGACCCCCGGCTCAAAGGCTGGAACGGCATTGGCTTTGTGGTGCAGGCTTACCTCAAGCGTTGCCCCTTCGTGATCGACCATGTGATCGATCTGGCCCGGCGTAGCGGCCATCGGCTGATGATCCGGCTGGTCAAGGGTGCGTATTGGGATGCCGAAATCAAACGTGCGCAACTCGATGGCCTGGACGGCTATCCGGTGTACACGCGCAAGGCCCATACCGACGTGGCTTACCTGGCCTGCGCGCGTAAATTGCTGGCCGTTCCGGATGCGGTGTACCCGCAATTTGCCACCCACAATGCGCAGACCGTGGCCTCCATCTACCAAATGGCAGGTCAAAACTATTACGCCGGTCAGTACGAGTTCCAGTGCCTGCACGGCATGGGCGAGCCGCTCTACGAACAGGTGACAGGTACCGTGGCAAACGGCAAACTGGGCCGCCCGTGCCGCATTTATGCGCCGGTGGGAACGCATGAGACGCTGCTTGCCTACCTGGTGCGCCGATTGCTGGAAAACGGTTCCAACTCTTCCTTTGTCAACCGCATTGGCGACCCCAAGATCAAAGTCGATGAACTGGTGGCCGACCCGGTGGGTGAAGCGCAGGCCATCGAGGCGCAGACCGGCCAGCTTGGCGCACCGCATCCCAAAATTGCCCTGCCACGGCAGATGTTTGCCGAGTTGGGTGCCCAGTCACGGCTGAACTCTTCCGGTCTGAACCTGGCCAATGAACAGCAACTGGCCTCACTGGCTGCTGGCTTGCTGCGCAGCACGCAAACCAGCTACGCCGCTGCGGCCACCGTGGCTGAGGTGGCGCCCGTGAATCCGCAAACGGCTGAGACTGACGGCTGGCAAGCCGTGCTCAACCCGGCAGACACGCGCGATGTGGTGGGCTGGGTGCGCCCGGCCAGCGCCAGCGAGGTGAACCTGGCAGCGAGCCGGGCAGACCATGCCACGCAAATCTGGCAGGTCACACCGCCGCAGGAGCGCGCCGCCTGTCTGAAGCGTGCGGCTGACTTGCTTGCGCAACGCATGCAAAGCATTCTGGGCCTGATCGTGCGCGAGGCGGGCAAATCTTTGCCCAACGCGGTGTCCGAAGTGCGCGAGGCAGTGGACTTCCTGCGTTATTACGCGGCCCAGGCTGAAGCCACATTTGACAACCAGACGCATCGGCCCCTGGGCGTGGTACTGTGCATCAGTCCGTGGAATTTTCCGCTGGCCATTTTTGCCGGTCAGGTGGCGGCAGCGCTGGCCAGCGGCAACTGCGTGCTGGCCAAACCGGCCGAACAAACGCCGCTGGTGGCTGATGTGATGGTCAAGCTGCTGCACGAAGCCGGCGTGCCACAGGATGCGGTGCAACTGGTGCCCGGCACCGGCGATGTGGTGGGCGCCGCGCTGGTGGCGCACCCGCTGGTGGCGGGTGTGATGTTTACCGGCTCGACCGAGGTGGCGCGCCTGATTGCGCAAACTCTGTCACAGCGTCTGAGCCTGCAGGGCCGCAACATTCCGCTGATTGCCGAGACCGGTGGCCAGAATGCCATGGTGGTCGATTCATCGGCGCTGGCCGAGCAGGTGGTGGGCGACGTGTTGTCGTCGGCCTTTGATTCGGCCGGCCAGCGCTGCTCGGCCTTGCGCCTGTTGTGCGTTCAGGAAGACGTGGCCGAGCGGGTGCTGGACATGATCAAACAGGCCATGCGCGAGTGGGTGATGGGTAACCCGGACCGCATGCACACCGACATCGGACCAGTGATCAACGAAGACGCACGGGTACAAATTGAACGGCATATTGCCCGCATGCAGGCCGACGGCCAGGTCGTGACACGCATGGCGCGCGACGAAAGCGCCGGTCAAGGCCATTTTGTGATGCCCACGTTGATTGAAATTGACGGTATTGAACGCCTGCAGCGCGAGGTGTTCGGCCCGGTACTGCATGTGCTGCGCTACCAGCGTGACGAGCTTGACAAGGTGCTCGATGCCATCAACGCCACCGGCTACGGCCTGACCTTTGGCGTGCACAGCCGCATTGATGAAACCATTGCCCAGGTGACCAAAAAGGTGCTGGCTGGCAATATTTACGTGAACCGCAACGTCATCGGGGCCGTGGTGGGCGTGCAGCCGTTTGGCGGCATGGGCCTGTCTGGCACCGGACCCAAGGCGGGTGGACCGCTGTATTTGTACCGTTTGTTGCAGGCCGACGAGGCGCAGAACAACCCGGCGCTCACCGCACTGGCAGACTCGCCCGCTTGCCGCCTGCTGGTCCCCGCAAGCACCGAGCGCCAACAAGCCGAGCCCGCCAGCCTGCAAGCCCTGGCGTTTTTATTGGAAAGCCTGCAGGGACTGGCCCTGGTGGCGCCTTTGGGCGAGTTAGGCCATTTTGAAGCGGTGCAAGCTACCGCCGCCTGTGAAGCCTACCTGGCCTGCACCGTGCTGGGTCAATCTTTCCGGCTGCCAGGTCCGACGGGTGAATCAAACCGTTACCAACTGCAGCCGCGCGGCGCGGTCTGGGTCGTCCCGCGCACCGCGCTTGGATTTGTCAATCAATTGGCGGCGACCCTGGCCAGCGGCAACACCTGCTGGCTTGAGACCCCGGCCGCGGACAGCGCTGTGGCGCGTTTGCTCAACACACTGCCTGCTGAGGTCAAATCGTTTGTGCGGTTATGCAGCGCCGGGCAATTGCACGGTGAAGTCCATTTGAGTGCCTTGTTGTTCGAAGGTGATGGCGATGCCTTGCAGGCCCTGTCGCTTCAGGTGGCGCAACGGGTAGGCGCCATCGTGCGCATTGAAAGCCTGTCATCCGCGCAATTGGCTGCGGGTGCAAACTATGATCTGAGTGCCTTGATGCACGAACAAAGCATCAGTACCAACACGGCGGCGGCCGGCGGTAATGCGCAGCTGATGACCATGGGCTGATTTTTATAAAAAAGGAGACATTGATGACTTTCAAGACACCGCCATGAGGCATGGGTTTAACCGCAAGCTGGCTCACAAACATTCACCTTTTCAGGAAACCCCTATGAAACTTACCTCCACCCTTTTGCCCTTGATGGGCGCGCTGACCCTGGCCTTTGCCAGCCAGGCTTATGCCCAGGAACAAACCGTCGTGATCGGCCTGACCGGTCCCTTGTCGGGCTCCAACGCCTTTGCCGGCAAGGACAACGAGAACGGCGTGCGCCTGGCCGTTGATGACCTCAACAGCAAGAAGATCACGGTCGGCGGCAAAACGCTTAAATTTGTACTGCAATCCGAAGATGACCAATGCGACCCCAAAGCCGGTGTGCAGGTTGCGCAAAAATTTGTCGATGGCGGCGTCAAGTTCGTCATGGGCCCCTATTGCTCGGGTGTGGCGGTTCCGGCCTCGCGGATTTATAACGAGGGTGGCGCCATGATGTCCACCGTTGGCACCAACCCCAAAGTCACCCTGGGTGGCTACAAAAATCTGTTTCGAATCATTGCCAGCGACAACCAGATTGGCACCGGCATGGCCAGCTATGCAGCCAATGTGCTGAAGGTCAAATCAGTGGCGGTGATTGACGACCGCACCGCTTTTGGCCAGGGCGTGGCTCAGGAGTTCACCAAGGAAGCCAAGCGCTTGGGACTCAATGTCGTCGGACAGGAGTTCACCACGGACAAGGCGACGGACTTCACCTCCATCCTGACCACCCTCAAGGCCAAAAATCCGGACGCCATTTTCTTTGGCGGCTACGCCCCTCAAGCTGCACCCATGACACGGCAGATGAAGCAACTCGCTGTCAAAGCCAAGTTGCTCGGCGGTGACACCCTGTGCAGCCCCGAAATGGGCAAGCTCGCGGGCGATGCAGTCAATGACGTGGTGTTCTGTGCGCAGGGCGGCTCCATCCTGGAAAAGACGGCCGCTGGCCCGGCTTTCAAAGCCAAGTACAAGCAACGTTACAACCAGGATGCCGACGTGTATGCCGCGCCGTTTTATGACCAGACCATGTTCATCGGGGAGTCGATCCAGAAAGCCGGCTCACTGGACCCGGACAAAGTGGGCGCCGTCATCTACAAAGGCAGTTACAAGGGCATCATGGGCACCTATGCCTATGACGACAAAGGCAATATGAAGCAGGCCCCGATCACGGTCTACACCTTCAAAAACGCAACTTTGGTGCCGCTGGCAAGTTATTGAACGGGCTCCTCTGTAGGAGTCGCGCCCTCGCGAAGATGGCTGTTTGAATTCATTCGCGGCGAAGGCCCCGCTCCCACAGGGAGGGCTGATCAGATGACACGGTCAACTCATCAGCCCAGCATGACCGGTATGCGGTGGCGGCCAAAATGGCCGCCTTTCGCATCAAAACGGCCGGCCACTGCGCTACCGCAGTCCGGGCAGTGGCCTGAGACGGTGAGCCGGTAGTCATTGATCTGGTACCAGTCGCGCACGATCAGCGGCGCCTTGCAGTTGGGGCAGAAGGTGGTGTCGCCCTCAATGTTGTGCACGTTGCCGGTATAGACGTAATGCAAGCCCTGCTTGAGTGCAATGTTGCGGGCACGCACCAGCGTGGCCACAGGCGTGGCTGGCACGTCCGCCATTTTGTAGTCGGGGTGGAACGCCAAAAAATGCAGCGGTACGTCGGCTCCGAGTTCCTTTTTGATCCAGGCGCACATGGCCGTCAATTCTTCGTCAGAGTCGTTGCGTCCCGGAATCAGCAAGGTGGTGAGCTCTAGCCAGACCCTGGTTTCGTGCTTGAGGTAGCGCAGGGTGTCAAGCACCGGCTGCAGGTGCGCACTGGTGAGCTTGAAGTAAAAATCTTCGGTGAACGCCTTCAGGTCCACATTGGCGGCGTCCATCCTGGCGAAAAACTCACGCCGCGGCTGCTCGTGGATGTAGCCCGCCGTCACCGCCACGGTATGGATGCCGAGCGCGTGGCAGGCGTCGGCCGTGTCCATCGCGTACTCGGCAAAAATGACCGGGTCGTTGTAGGTGAAGGCCACGCTCTTGCAGCCATGATCGCGCGCGGCCTTGGCGATGGCCTCGGGTGAGGCCTGGTCCATCAGGCTGTCCATGTCGTGCGACTTGCTGATGTCCCAATTCTGGCAGAACTTGCAGGCCAGGTTGCAGCCCGCCGTGCCAAACGAAAACACGCTGCTGCCCGGGTAGAAGTTGTTGAGCGGCTTCTTCTCGATCGGGTCAATACAAAAGCCCGACGAGCGCCCGTAAGTGGTCAAAATCATCTGCTCGCCCTGGCGCATGCGCACAAAACAGGCGCCGCGCTGGCCCTCGTGCAGTTTGCAGTCGCGCGGACACAGGTCGCATTGCAGGCGACCGTCGTCAATCCGGTGCCAATAGCGGGCAGGGTAGTCGGAGGCACGCACTTTCATGATGTTGGCTCGCTTTCCTTGAACTTGCTTACCGTGTAGCGCTGCAGCCGGACCTCGGCTGCCCAGAAATCGGGCGCCAGCCCGGCCTTGTGTTTGAGGTGGGCCATGAATTGGCGGGTGTCGGGCAATTGCTTCCAGACCTGTGGCAAAAACGTGCTGCGGTAACGTCCGAACTCAAACACCAAGCCATCCACGCCCGGTCGCAGCTGCGCCAGCGCATCGGATTCGGAGGCAAACGGCAGGGGCTGCATCTCAGACAGCACCGAGACATCCACAGTGGTGATCTCAAGCTCCATCCGGGTCAGCGGGGCAAAGCGCGGATCATGCAGGGCGGCGGCAATGGCGTTGGCCTGGATGTCGGCCATGAGCGGCCGGTGCGCCTGCAGCGAGCCGATACAGCCGCGCAGTTGCCCCTGCTGGTTCAGGGTGACAAAACTGGCCCCTGGGGCTTGCAGCACATCGGTCGCCTGGCCGGCTGGCTCAGGCTGTGCCACCGCTTGCCCCAGCTCGTTTGCGATGGCCGCGCGGGCGATCTGCAGCAGCAATTGGCCGGGCAGACTTGCTAACGCGGGTTCAGTGCGCATGTCGTTCTGCCGGAGTGAAGGCCAGCGCCGCATAACCCACCACGCGCCCCTTGTCACCCGCGGTGTCACCCGAATTGCACAGCCCCAGCAGATGCGGCTGCAAGTGATGGTGTCGGGCTGCCAGCAGCAGGCCATTGACCGGAGTGGCGCCACAAGCCTGCTGGTGGTTCAGTGTGGGCACCAGCTGCAGCACGGCCTGCACCGTCGAGCTATCCATCGCCTGCGCTGTGGCGTAAGGCAAGAAGTGCGACAGGTCGGAGCTGATCACGATCACTGTCTCGTCGCCGCCCCAGAGCGCCTCCAGCACCTGGGCCACCTCTGCTGGCGTGGCGTCGCCCACCGCCAGCGGCAGCAGTTTGAAGTCATCCAGCGCCAATTGCAAAAAAGGCAATTGCACCTCCAGCGAGTGTTCCTGCGCGTGGGCAGCCGGGCTCACCACCACCTGGGACAGCGGGCGGATGGCCGCTACCGCGTCCTGGTCGATTTCTATCTCACCCAAAGGCGTGGCAAAAAAATCGGCGCCAGGCAAAGCCAGACCGCGTACCGGCACCCGGTGTACCGGCCCCAGCAAGACCACACGCCGGATTTTCTGACGCATGCTGGCAAGTTGGGCATAGGCCTGCGCCGCGGTGGCACCGGAGTAGATGTAGCCCGCGTGGGGCACGATCAGGGCTTTGGGGGCGGACGCGGCAGCGTCAGCACTTGCAGCGCCCGGTTTGGCAGCAGCCAGCATGGCCAGCACGTCGTGCAACAGGGTCTGGCTGCGGCCCGGGTAAAAGGCCACGGCGACGGCGGGGGGACGGACTTGGTGCATTTGAATTTCCTTTGGCCAAAGATGACTTTCTTGCTTCGTCATATTGGGTTGGCTGAGCACAAAACAATACAAATTCTGTGGTAAAGAACTCGTCACTTGCCTGATTATTCGCAGCGCCTTGCTCAAATGCCCTGAACGACCCTCGTCCAAAGCGAGGGGCATTCAGAGAGGGGCTGTCTCAGAAAACGGAAAATAAAGCACGCCAAGCCCAAAAAACCGTTGCTCTTGAACAGCGTCAGACCAGGCCGGCCATCAAACCAACACCGATCAGCAGCATTGCCACAGCCACCACGATCTGCACCGTGCGCAGGGTCACTTTTTGAAGCATGCGCTTGCCCATGAAGGAACCAATGAAAGCGCAGATTGTGCCCACCGCAACTGGCACAAGTAGTTCCTGTGACTGGGCCAAGTTGCTCGCCATGAAACTAGCGCTATAAACCACCAGTCGCGCAGCATCAACGATGACAGCTGAAACCACGCCTGTAGCGACGAACGCCTCTTTCGATAGGCCACTTTTCAACAGGAAGGCTGAGCGCAGTGCACCTTGGTTCCCTGACAGGCCGCCGAAGAAACCGGACAGCGCGCCTCCCAGCGGCAGCCAACTCGGCGGGAACGCCAGCGCTTGAAAGCGGGGTGACAACTCCAGGAGGGCGAATGCCACGATCAGGGCGCCTATGACGGCCTTGATCATGGTGATCTCGAACGTCGATCCGTCAACGGTGTAACTCGCAATGACCGGCATCTTGTCAAACAGAGGAATGAGACTTGCCCCCGCCAAGGCGGCGATAGCGGCAGGCCCACTGAAGCGGGCTACGACCCGCCAGTCAGCCTGCTTGGCCATCAAGCCGAACTTGAAAATGTTGTTGGCGAAATGCACGACAGCGGTGGCTGCGATAGCCAGTGACAAGGGGAAGAACAGCGCGAAAACCGGCATCAGAACTGTCCCAAGGCCAAAGCCTGAAAAAAGTGTCAGGCCAGAGACCAATAGGGCCGAGACGCCAATCAAGACAAGTTCCATTTGTGATCCTTCATCAAATAATCGAATTTCAGTATCGACATTCGATTATTATCAACCGATCCCAATTGAAATCAAAAAAAACCATGACCAACCCGCACACTGGCAACTGCAGCCCCTGGTCTGTTTTTTTCATCTTTCTGCGCCTCGGGCTGACCTCTTTCGGCGGCCCCATCGCGCACTTGGGCTACTTTCGCGATGAGTTCGTCACCCGGCGGCGCTGGTTGTCCGAGCGCAGCTATGCGGATTTGGTCGCGCTGTGCCAATTCCTGCCGGGGCCTGCAAGCAGCCAGGTCGGCATCGCCTTGGGTCTGTCCCGGTCGGGCTACGCCGGGGCACTGGCTGCCTGGGCAGGCTTCACACTGCCTTCAGCGGTTGTCCTGATCCTGTTCGCGCTGGGCATTTCCAATTTCGGCGATGCCATATCGCCCGGAGCGCTGTACGGTCTGAAAGTGGTGGCCGTCGCAGTCGTCGTCCAAGCGGTATGGGGCATGGCACGCAACCTCTGTACTGACGTGCCGCGTGTCACCATCATGGCGATTACGGCCTGTGTCGTTCTGCTTGTGCCATCTGCATGGGGGCAGGTCGGCATCATTGCTGCCGCTGGGATCGCTGGACTGCTGTTGTTCAAGCCGATTCAGAACGGCGCACACGATCAACTGCCGCTGACGGTGAGTCATCGTGCCGGTGTGATCTGGTTGACACTGTTTTTTGCTCTGCTGATCGGTCTGCCGGTTTGGGTGCAACTGATGCCGAGTCAAACCATGGCCATGGTGGACGCCTTCTTCCGTGCCGGGTCACTGGTTTTTGGCGGGGGCCACGTCGTGCTGCCCTTGCTGCAAGCTGAGGTCGTGCCCTCTGGTTGGGTCAGCAATGAAGCCTTCCTTACCGGGTACGGTGCTGTGCAGGCGGTGCCCGGCCCTTTGTTCACTTTCGCCTCGTTCCTCGGTGCTTCCATGAGCACCACGCCTTCGGGCTGGCTCGGCGGACTGATCTGCCTTTTGGCGATCTTTGCGCCGTCATTTCTGCTGGTCGTCGGTGCCTTGCCGTTTTGGGAGCGGCTGCGCCATAGCATGCGCACGCAAGCGGCGCTAGCCGGGGTCAATGCTGCCGTGGTCGGTCTTCTGCTGGCTGCGCTCTATCAGCCAGTATGGACGAGCGCCATTCACCAGCCGCAAGACTTCGGGCTGGCTCTGGTGGCCCTTGTCGCACTGATGTTCTGGAAACTCCCGCCCTGGTTGGTCGTCATCGGTAGCGGCGTGGTGGGCTGGCTGTTGAGTGCCGTTCTGTGAGGCTGTAGCAATGACCGATAAAGACCTCTATGGTGGCCTGATCCGCCTGCACATCCTGCACCATGCCGCCGAGGAACCGATCTTCGGACTTGGCATCATTGAAGAGCTACGGCATCACGGATACGAGATAAGCGCCGGAACCCTGTATCCGATGCTGCATGGGCTCGAAAAAAAAGGCTATCTGACTTCGCGTCACGAGCGTACTGGACGGCGGGCGCGGCGCGTCTACGAGATCACCGAGCAAGGCCGGGTTGCGCTTGCACAGGCGCGGACGAAGGTCAAAGAATTGTTCGGGGAACTGATTGAGGGTCACTGAGCTTGGCGCATGAGCGTCAGTTTGAGCTATTTCAACTCGGGGGTGAACAATTCAGGGCCGGTATTCGAATTGCGGTGAAAAGGTGGGGGGTGAAATGGATTCTTCGAGGTCCAGGGTTTGAAGCGTTTCATGGTCAACGACCTGGATGACGGGGCCCACGTGGCGCGCGTAGTTCCGGCCTTCCAGCATGTCGACCGCCTGTGCAATGGACAGACGGCCTTGCAGCACGGGTAAATCGGTGGGAGCGGCCAGAATTTTGCGTCGCACAATGCCGCGGTACACCCCTGGCGTGAAATAGGTCGAGAGAATGCCTTTTTTCTGTTCAAGCCCTTTTTCACGCAGGATACTGACCGCCGCTTCGGCCATCATGGCATTACCTACCAGGTAACGAATATGGGGGTAGTCGCCCAGGGCCACCTGAACCAGATTGCGCTGCACAGACTTGTCGGTGTCGCCCCATCCGGTGGTGACGATGCGTATGGGTGTGTTACGGATGGCATCGCGAAAGCCACGGTCGACAAAGGGTACCCAGCCGGCGGCGTGGGGTCCGGGAAACCAGGCAATCGGGACCGGCGTGTCCGAGTTTTGGTGCAACTTGACCAGGTGGCGACCAATCAGATTCCCCATGTCATACCAAGGCACGCCCACCTTGCCGCTCAGGCCGTCATTGGCGATGTCGTTGACGGTGGCAAAGACCGGCTTTTTCCGGCTGACAGACTTGATGGTCTCGGTAAGTCCGGCAAAGGAAACACTGCCAAGAATGATGGCGTCCACATCCGCCATGGCGGCACAGTCCTGCAACAGGCTGCGCTGGCGTTGCAGGTTGGCATAGCCCCAGGCTTCGAGAATGCGCAGTTTGACACCGAGTCGGCGGGCTTCGTCAACCATTCCATAATCCACCGCCAGCCAATAGGCGTCCTTGACATGGGGGAAGACGATACACAAACTCCATGGCTTGCTGGCCAAGGCCGCGGGCTGATAGGGCAGCGGTATGGCACGGCCGGTGTAGGCGTAGGGTGGTTCCCATCGGTACAGCTCGGTGGCTGTCAGATGAGCGCTGGCACACAAAAACACCAGGCTGGCAACCAACTGCGCAAAGCAACTCGGGAAAGGCTTGCAGTATGCTTTCGGCATCATCATTTTTCATCAGGCAGTGAGGACAGTCTTGCACATCTTACGTCGTTACGACGGTTTTTTCCGCTGGTGGTCGCAGGTCAAAGCGAACGATCCGGGCCTGCGCACGGGATTGGTTGGCAAGCTGATGGCAGTGTTTGGCGTGGCGGCTGTGCTGGTGCTGGTGCTGGCCACGCTGGCCTGGCTCAGTTTCCAGCAGGTCATCTCCAGTCACGAAAGAATTGTCAATGAAGCCATTCCGGCCATGGAGGCGGTGCAGGGTCTGGTCAACAGCAATTCCCGCATTTCCGCCTGGGTTGAACAATTACCGCGGGTGCAAAGTTCGCCAGAGACCCAACGGATTGCGGCCGGCATCGATGTGCAACTCCAGGACATGGGGCAGATTTTGGACCGCTTGAAGCAGCAAAATTTCGCCCACACCCAAAGTACCGAGGTGCGTCTGACCGTGGCGGCAATGGCAGAAAATTTCAGACGCCAGATTGAGCAGACCCAGGCGCGGGTCGAGACCGAACAGGCCGAACACGCGGCCTTGTCCCGTCAGCACCTGGCGCTGGACGCCTTGCTGGGCCTGTCCGAGTTTTTGGTTGCCAACGCATCGACCACCACCACGGCCAATATTGCCAACCTTTACCGACTGGTGGACGGTAACAGCCAGCGCGAGCAACTGTTTCGCACGCTCGACCGATTGATTGAGGTCGACGTGGACGCCATAGAGCGCATGTCCGAGCTCCAGCTTTTGTGCGCCAACCTGAAAACCTTGCTCGACCAACTGCAAAATGCGCAACAAGTCGATCAGATTACGCAGCTTCAAGCAGGCTTTGTGGCGGGCTTGGCGACCTTGAAGCGGCGCATTGACGACTTGCGAGACCCGAGCCTGCAGCAAAATAGCCTGACGCATTACAAGGTGCTGGCCGGGCCTGAAACCATGGGACCTTTTGCCATTCGCCGCCAGCGCCTGGCGCAGGTCCTTGAGATGCAGCAGCTGGGCAGTCAGGGCAGTGCGCTGATTTCCCAACTCAACGAACAAGCCAGCGCCCTGGCCACTTCGGGCGGCAAGGCAATTGACAGCGCCCGCATACAAAACAAGAGCGCAGTCGACCGTGTGCTGGTGGGCTTTTTGCTGGTCGCCGCTTTGTTCGGTATCGCCTTCTTCGCAAGCCTGTGGGCCGTCTTCAGACACCATGTTCTGACGCGTCTCAAGGGCATGGAAACCGCCGTGCGCGCGCTCAGCACCGGCAATTACGACGTCAACTTGACCACTTCTGATCAGGATCCACTGGCGCCACTGGGACGCGCGCTGGAGCAGGTCCGGGACAACGTACGCGCGCGCGAAAACCTGGAGCGCCAACTGCGCCTGCATCAGGAAGCCCTGGAGAGCCAGGTGGCCGAACGCACGGCGGAGCTGAAAGAGACCAATACCTTGCTGGAGCGTGAGGTGGCCGAGCATGCCGTGGCACGCCAGGCGGCGGAAGATGCCAACAAGGCCAAGAACGTTTTTCTGGGCAGCTTGAGTCATGAACTGCGCACACCCCTGAGCGGTGTGAGCGGTGCCGTGCGCCTGCTGGAGGAAACTGCGCCCGACGCACGGCAACTTGAATACATCCACATGATTGGCTACGCCAACCGGACCTTGCTGGAAATTCTGGAGGACATGCTTAGTTTTTCCCGCATCGAGGCGGGCAAGCTTGACCTTCAGCTGGAGCCTTTCAGCTTACGCAAAAGCGTCGAAGCCATGTTGTCCCTGCAATCGGTTCCGGCGCAGCACAAGGGGATTGCCCTGCGTCTGGAGGTGGGACCCGAGGTGCCAGAGGTGGTGTTTGGTGACCGACCAAAAATCAACCAGTTGCTGCTCAACATCATCGGCAACGCCATTAAATTCACCGATCTGGGCAGCGTGACGGTGTCGATCCGGGCGCAGGCTGCGGCGCAAGCAAACCGTCAACGAATCCGTTTCGCCATTACCGACACCGGTATCGGCATACCACCATCCAAATGCACCGAGGTTTTCAAGCCTTTCGTTCAGGTGGAAGACACGGCGCACCGGCGCCACGGCGGAACCGGTCTGGGCCTGGCAATTTGCCAGCGCCTGGTGCTGGCCATGGGTGGCGAGATTGGCCTGGAATCCGAGGAGAACCGCGGCACCTGTGTCCACTTCAGTCTCGAACTTGAGACGGCCGATGCGCTGGCTGCCGATCTCGGGCCTCAGCCGCCGCGTACGCTTGCGGCCCCGCGGCCATTGACCGTGCTCGTCGTTGAGGACGATGACATCAACCGGCTGGTTTGTGTCCGGTACCTTGAACTGCTGGGGCACCACGCCCTGGTGGCCGCACACGGCGCAGCGGCCATGGCCCTGCTGGCGCAACATCAGGGGCTGATTGATGCCATCCTGATGGACATCAGTCTGCCGGGCAAGTCGGGCCTCGAGGTGGTCAAGGACATTCGTGTCCTGGCGCAGGGGCGCTGGGCCAAGGTGCCGGTCATCGTGATGTCCGCCCATCTGGCCGCCCAGACCCAGGACGCGCAAGCGGCGGCTGGTTTGGCGGGTTTTTTGAGCAAGCCGTTCAGCCTGGACGCCCTGGCCGGCGCCTTAGGTGTGGCCGTTCCCTCGGGGGCGGTGGTCGATGAGGGCTGGCTCGATGAGGTCTTTCTGGCCAAAGAAACCGAGACACTGGGCGTCACCATGCTGACCGAGCTGTTGGAGCTTTTCAGTGCCAGCTTGCCCGACGTTTTTGCGCCGATGGAAACCGCCTTGCAAGATTGTCAATGGCAGCAGCTCGGCAAACTGGCGCACCGCTTGCGCGGCTCGGCCGCCAATTTGGGCTTGCGCCAGCTGATGGCCGGGACGCGCGAACTTGAATTGGCTGCTGCCAGCGAGACACCAGATCACGGGAAACTACAAGAGCAGTTGACCCGACTCAAGGCGCATGCCCTGCACAGTTGCCAACGCCTGCGCCAGCACTTGCAGCCCGGGCCGACTTAAGTTGCGCTGACCTCGTTCATCAGAACATAACCTTCGCTGCGCACGGTCACGATCAGTCGGGGTTTTTTGGGATCTTCTTCGAGCTTGTCGCGTAGCCTCGAAATCAGCACATCGATGGTGCGGTCGCTCGGGTCCCAACTGCGGTGACTGACATTCTGCATCAGCCTTTCCCGGCTGAGTACCTCGCCCGCATGGGTGGCCAGGGCAGCGAGGACTTCAAGTTCGCCGCGCGTCAGCACCTCCTGCTGGCCCTGCTGGTCCGACAAGCGGCGGTGGTTGATGTCAAACTTCCAGCGGCCAAAACTCACGCCTTGGTGCACGTGCCTGTGCGCTTGTCGGCGCGCGCCACGCAGCACGATTTTGACCCGGGCCAGCAATTCGCGTGCGTTGAACGGTTTTGTGACGTAATCATCGGCGCCCGACTCCAGGCCGACGATCTTGTCGACATCGTCGTCGCGTCCGCTGACCAAAATAATGCCCAGCACATCGTCCCGGGCGCGCAGCTCGCGCGCGAGTTCCAGACCATCCTTACCAGGCAGGCCGACGTCGAGCAACAGCACCGCAATGTCTTGCTGGTTCAGCACCTTCCACATCTCCTGCCCGTTGTGAGCTAGGAACACGACGTAGCCTTCGGCCATGAAATAGGCTTCCAGGCGCTTGCAGGTGATGGGGTCGTCGTCGACGACCAGAAGTTTGATCGGGCTATTTTCCACGGGCTTGACCGAGGTGAGGGCGTTGGAGCGTTGGGGTGGGCGTCATCAGGGGGAGATTTTGCCGGATAAAGCGCGCGTTTCAGCGCGCGGGGTCCAGCACGTGCGAAGGTGTCGGACGGCTGCACTTCCTGCGCCATGAGGGCGTTCTGTGTGTTAACGCGGTTAACACAAAAGCACGGACTGTTGACAATTTTCTGCACCCAGTTAATTCCCGCTTATCAAAATCAGTCATGGCAGGAAGATGCTTTTGCTGGTCAGGCAACACCAGAACTTGACGTGATCGCATCCCTTGAATTCAACTTTTTAGCCAAGGTATCAGCATGAACAACAAGCCGGATGATTTTTCAGGCACCACTGCAAGCACGCTTGCTTCGCAATCCGAATGGAGAAAGTTTTTACTGCTCGCGTGCGTCGGACTGCCCGCCACGATGGGCGCCTTGATGGTTGTTTACGGATTTCTTGTTTGGTTCTCGCAGTTGCTGTTTTTTGGACCACCGGCCTGAAGCGATCGAAGCCGCACCAACCTGTGTTTTTGATTCGAAAGCAAAAGACCATGAAAAAAATATTTGGATTTATCGCCCAGCTGTTCCTGCGACCTTCGGTGCGGATCGGTCTGGGTGCGCTCGTCACCGGCGGCTTTATCGCCGGTGCTCTGGCTTGGCAGGGTTTCAATACCGCCATGGACTTGACCAACAAGGAAGAGTTCTGTCTGAACTGCCACACCATGCATGACAACTTGTTGCCGGAGCTGCAGAAAACCGTGCACTGGAGCAACCGATCTGGTGTGCGGGCAACCTGCCCGGACTGCCATGTACCGCACAATTTCACCGACAAGCTGGCGCGCAAAATGCAGGCCAGCCGTGAAGTGCTGGCGCAGTTCACAGGTCAGATCGGCACCCGCGAAAAGTTCAAGGAACACCGCATTGTGCTGGCCCAGCGTGAGTGGGCGCGCTTTGCCGCCAATGGGTCGCGCGAATGCCGCAGCTGCCATGATTACAAGGACATGGATTTCAACAAGATGCGCCCGACCTCGCAAGTGGCCATGCGCAATGCCGCCGCACGCGACCAGAGCTGCATGGATTGCCACAAGGGCATTGCCCACCAGCTGCCCGACATGAAAGGCGCGCGCAATCCGGCCTTTGATACCTTGGTATCCAGCGCTTCCGGCCAAAGCGTGTCGGGTGGCAAGGACTATTTCACGGTCCTGCCGCAGGACATGTTCACCGATGCCGGCTTGAAAAACAAGATCGGCAAGCTGGAAGTGGCCACCAAGGTCAAGGTGCTTGAGGTCAAGGGTGATGCGCAACGGGTCGAGTTGGCGCTGTGGCGCAAAAACAAAGGCTACGGCCGGGTTTGGTACAGCCAGTTTGGCCTGAACATCACCAACGCCGTGTTCAGCAAGGAAGTGGCGCAAGACAAGGCGCTGGTGCAGGTGCTCGCGGCCAAGGAAGATCCCGTCACGGGTCTGGAGTGGCAGCAGGTTCAAGCCAAGGTCTGGATCAAGAAGGGCGGCCTGATCGACAGCGTCGAACCGATCTGGACGGTGGCACGCGCCTCTTACACCCAGAGCTGCAGCGTCTGCCATCGTCAGCCACAAGAGTCGCACTTTGACGCCAACGCCTGGCCCGGCTTGTTTGGCGGCATGGTGGGCTTCACCAGCATGGACACCGACACCGCCCAGGTGGTGCTGAAATACCTGCAGTCCAATTCGTCCGATTTCAGCAAGACGCCGCATGGTGCAGATGCTGCCGACACTTCGTTGCAAACGGCCCGGCCTTAAATCCAGGTTTAACAGGATGATTAACATGACTTATTCACGTCGCAATTTTTTAAAAGGGCTGGCGGCCTTCTCCGGCACCACGCTGGTGGCCCCCACCTTATTGACCGCACGCCCAGCCGAAGCGGCCGTTGCCGAGGGCGGCGCGGCTTCAGTTACAGGCTTGGCCGGTGCAGCCGGTAACGCGTTGACAGGCTGGAAGATCACGGGTTCCCATTTCGGGGCCATCCGCGCCAAGGTGGTCAATGACCGGGTGATGGAAGTGCGTCCGTTCGAGTACGACAAACACCCGACCGAGATGATCAAAGGCATTCCCGGCCTGATCTACAGCTCATCGCGGATCCGTTACCCCATGGTTCGGCTGGACTGGTACAAAAAACGGCACAACAGCGACACCACACAACGCGGTGACAACCGTTTTGTGCGCGTCAGCTGGGACGAAGCCATCGACTTGTTCTACGAAGAACTCGAGCGTGTCCAGAAGACCTACGGCCCCTGGGCCTTGCACACGGCCGGCGTCGGTTGGCGCACGGTGGGCCAGATGCACAGTTGCGGTAACCACATGATCCGCGCCATCGGCATGCATGGCCGCAGCGTCGGCACGGTGGGCGATTACTCCACCGGCGCCGGTCAGACTATCCTGCCCTATGTGCTGGGTTCGACCGAGGTCTACTCGCAAGGCACCTCCTGGGAGCTGATCCTGAAGGAAAGCAAAACCATCATCTTCTGGGCCAACGACCCGATCAAAAACCTGCAGGTCGGCTGGAACACCGAGACCCACGAGTCTTATGCCTACTTTGAGCAACTGAAAAAAAAGGTCGCCGCCAAGGAAATCGAGGTCATTTGCCTGGACCCGGTCAAGAGCAAAACGCAAAATTACCTGGGCTGCGCGCACCAGTACATCAACCCGATGACTGACGTGGCCATGATGCTGGCCATGGCTCATGTGCTGGTCAAGGAAGACCTCTACGACAAGGCCTTCCTCAAGACCCATACCCTGGGCTTCGATCGTTTCCTGCCCTACCTGCAAGGCAAGACCGAAGACAAGATTGAGAAAACCCCGGAATGGGCAGCGGCCATTTGCGGCGTGCCGGCACAGCGCATTCGCCAGTTGGCGCGCCTGATGGCCAAAAACCGCACCCAGCTGATCTTTGGCTGGTCTATCCAGCGCCAGCAGCACGGTGAACAGCCCTACTGGATGGGTGCCGTGCTGGCGGCCATGTTGGGCCAGATCGGCCTGCCGGGTGGCGGCATCAGCTACGCGCACCATTACAGCTCGGTCGGCGTGTCGTCGTCGGGGGCGGCCATGCCAGGCGCTTTCCCGCTCAACCTCGACCCAGGGCGCAAACCAAAATACGACAACACCGATTTCAAGGGCTACAGCCCGACCATGCCGATTGCCCGTGTCATTGACGCACTGCTGGAGCCTGGCAAGGAGATCGACTTCAATGGCAGCAAGGTCAAGCTGGCCCCCTACAAGATGGCGATCTTCAGCGGCTGCAACCAATGGCACCGCCAACCACAGCGCAACCGCATGAAGCTGGCCTACCGCAAGCTGGAAACCGTGGTGGCGATCGACTACAACTGGACGGCCACCTGCCGTTTCGCCGACATCGTGCTGCCCGCCTGCACGCATTTCGAGCGCAATGACATCGACGCCTACGGCTCCTACAGCAACCGCGGTGTGCTGGCGATGCACAAGCTGGTGGATCCGCTGTTCCATTCACGGCCAGACTTTGAGATTTTCAAGGGCCTGTGCCGTCGCTTTGACCGTGAGGAGGAGTACACCCGCGGCATGAACGAAATGCAATGGGTTGAAAAGCTCTACGAAGACTGCCGCAAGGAAAACGGCCTGAAAGAATTCCCGATGCCGCCGTTTGCCGAATTCTGGAAAAAAGGTTACGTGCTGTTCCCCGAAGGCAAACCCTGGGTGCGCCACGCCGACTTCCGCGACGATGCTGAAGTCAACGCGCTGGGCACACCGTCGGGCTTCATCGAGATCTTCAGTCGCAAGATCGAACGTTTTGGCTACAAGGACTGCAAGGGCCATCCGGTGTGGATGGAAAAAACCGAGCGTTCGCACGGCGGCCCCAACTCCAAGCGCTTTCCGCTGTGGCTGCAGTCGGTACACCCGGACAAGCGCCTGCACTCGCAGCTGTGCGAATCGGAACCGCTGCGCTCCAGCTACGCCATCAAGGGCCGCGAGCCGGTGTTCCTGAGCCCCGCCGATGCCCAGGCACGCGGTATTGCCCATGGTGACCTGGTGCGCGTCTTCAATGACCGCGGCCAGTTGCTGGCGGGCGCCCATGTGTCGGACAATTTCCCCAGCGGCGTGGTGCGTATTCAAGAAGGTGCGTGGTACGGCCCTACCGGCCCCGAAATTGGTGCGATCGACACCTACGGTGACCCGAACACCCTGACGCTGGACATCGGCACATCCAGCCTGGCCCAGGCCACCAGTGCCAACACCTGTCTGGTGCAGATGGAAAAATACACTGGTACGGTGCCCGCGGTGACGGCCTTTGGCGGTCCGACCGAAGTCGACAGCAGCGGCAAACTGGTGCGCCAGTCATGATGGCCGCTGACCGAGGCGAGCTCACGGCCGCCGAGTGGCAGCAGGCCTGCCAGCAGCGCGCCGCGGTGTACGGCTGGTTCTCAAGCCTTTACGCCAAAGAGTTACCAGCCGCTACGCTGGCCGCCTATGAAGCCGGCGAGTTGGTGACCTTGCTGGAGGGCCTGTGCAGTATTGGCCTGGAGAGCCCGAGCCAGCGCCTGCAACAGGCCTTTGACAGTTTACGCGAGGTGCCGCATGCCCACCTGGAACTGGCCGCCGACTTTGCCCACGTCTTTCTGCTCGACGCCAAGGCCGGCGCCTTGCCTTACGCGTCCTGCTACACCGGCAAAACGCAGGAGTTCTTTGGTGAAGCGGAACAACGCATGCGCTCGTTTTTGGAACAGTCCGCCCTGGCGCTGCAAGAGGAGTTCAAGGAGCCCGCCGACCATTTGGCGATCTACCTGGCCGTGATGGTCAAGCTGATCGAACAAGCCGACACCAGCGGCATGCCCACCCCGGTCCAGGCCCTCGACCAGGCCGCGTTTTTGCAGGATGGTTTGATGAGCTGGCTGGCGCTATTTGTTGACAAATGTCAGCAGGTCGAAACCCGTTTCGACGTCTATCCCGCCCTGGCCACCTTGCTGTTGGCTTTTGTGCAACAGGACCAGTCGTTCCTGCAGGACATGGCACAAGGTGATGCGGTGGCGTGAGAATCTAGCGCGGCAAACCGCGCGGTTGCAGCGCCAGCAAAACCAGCGCCACGGCGGCAAAGCCTATGCCTGCCATGAAGGTGAACGAGGCGCCAAAAAATTGCCATAGGCCGCCGGCCAAACCGCTGGCCAGCAAGAGCGCCACGCCGCTGAGCAGGTTGAAAAAACCATAGGCGGTGCCGCGCAAGTCAGCCGGCGCGGTGTCGGCCACCATGGCCGCCAGCAGGCCCTGCGTCATGGCCATGTGCAGACCCCACAGCGCCACACCGGCCCAAAAAAACAAACCACTGTTACTGTAGGCCAGCAGGGCATCGGCACCGATCAACAGCAACAAGCCCCAAGCAAGTAATTTGGTATGGCTCAATGTGTCGGCGAGTTTGCCAAATGGATAGGCGCAAGCAGCATAAATGATGTTCATGCCGATCAGCACCACCGGCGTCCAGGCCAGCGCCAGGCCGCCTTGCTGTGCCCGCAGCACCAGAAAGGCTTCGCTGAACCGTGCCAGCGTGAAAACCGCACCGACACTCACCACCCACCAATAGGCAGGACTCAATCGCGCCAGGTTGGCGCGGCTGATCGGGTTGACACGCTTGTGGGCGTGGGGCCGATCGGGTTCCTGCACGCCCCACACCAGCAGCGCCACACACAGGACAGCCGGCACCGTGGCCACCCAGAACACGGCGCGAAAGTCGTTTTGCCACAGCAGCATGAAACCAATGGCCAGCAGCGGCCCCAAAAAGGCGCCCACGGTGTCGAGCGACTGGCGCAGGCCAAAGGCGGCGCCGCGCAGTTCGGGCGGCGCGATGTCAGCCACCAGCGCATCACGCGGTGCGCCACGGATGCCTTTGCCAACCCGGTCCGCCATCCGGGCGGTGATGATCCAGCCGCTGGACGTAGCCAGTGCAAACAGCGGTTTGGAAAGAGCGCCCAGGCCGTAGCCCAGCACGGCGAGTGGTTTGCGCTTGCCCCAGTAGTCGCTCAAGGCGCCGGAGAACACCTTGACGATGAGCGCCGTGGCCTCGGCCGCGCCTTCGATCAGTCCGACCACAAAAACGCTGATGCCCAAGGTGGTCACCATGAACACCGGCAACAGGCTGTGAATCAGCTCGCTCGACACATCCATCAGCAGGCTGACGAAGCCCAGCGCCCAGATGCTTGCGGGCAGTTTGCGCAAGGGCTGGGTCGGTGGGGGCATGGTTAATCAGCGCACCAGCACGGCGGCGCTGTCGCCGCGTGGGGCAATCGTGCCAATCTCAAACACCGTTTCACCCGCAGCACGCAGCGTGGCGGCACAAGCGGTGGCGTTGGCGGCGTCGATGACCACCACCATGCCAATGCCGTTGTTGAAAGTGCGGTTCATCTCGATGTCGTCAATGCCGGCGGTGGCCTGCAGCCAGGCAAAGAGTTCGGTCTGCGGCCAGCTGCCCTTGGTCAGATGGGCGGCTGTACCTTCGGGCAGCACGCGCGGGATGTTTTCCAGCAAGCCACCACCGGTGATGTGGGCCAGCGCCTTGATGGGGTGGGCCGCCAGCGCCGCCAGCACATTCTTGACATAAAGGCGGGTGGGCTCCATCAACGCTTGCCTGAAGGGCTTGCCATCCAGTGTGGCAGGTACGGTGCCAGCGCCCTCAGAACGTTCGATGCACTTGCGCACCAAGCTGAAACCGTTGGAATGGACGCCGCTGGAGGCCAGGCCCAGCACCACGTCGCCGGGCTGGACCGTTGCACCCGTCAAAATTTTGGACTTTTCAACCGCGCCCACGGCAAAACCGGCCAGGTCGTATTCACCGGCCGGGTACATGCCGGGCATTTCAGCGGTTTCGCCGCCGATCAACGCGCAGCCGGACAACTCGCAACCCCTGGCAATGCCACCGACCACGGCGGCGGCGGTATCGACGTCGAGCTTGCCGCAGGCAAAGTAGTCCAGGAAGAACAGCGGCTCGGCGCCCTGCACCAGCACGTCGTTGACGCTCATGGCCACCAGATCAATGCCCACAGTGTCGTGCATGTTCCACTCGAACGCCAGTTTCAGCTTGGTGCCGACGCCGTCGGTGCCGCTCACCAGTACCGGTTCCTGGTAGCGCTTGGGCACTTCAAACAGTGCGCCAAAGCCGCCAATACCGGCCAGCACGCCTTCGCGCATGGTTTTCTTGGCCAGTGGCTTGATGCGTTCCACCAGCGCGTCACCCGCGTCAATATCAACGCCGGCGGCTTTGTAGGAAAGAGGGGTGGAGGATTGGGTCATGGCAGTGTGCAGGTAAGGCAAAGGGGTGGCTCAGGCGGCAAGCCGTAAGCCGATAGAATTTGGCCTGATTTTAAGGGGTTGGCCCGTTGGCCATTTCAATGCAATTTACTTCCACACAAAAAAGAGCTTCTGCCTGGTTTGCGCTGCTGCTGGGCACGCTGGCCGTGCTTTGGCTGCTGGCACCGGTGTTGACACCGTTTGTGGTGGCGGCCATTCTGGCCTACGCGCTGACGCCCGTGGTGGATTGGCTGGACCGGCTGGGCCGCGGCCGCATGCCCCGTTTGCTGGCGGTGGTGGCGGTGGAAATTGTTTTCCTGCTGTTGCTGTTGGCGTTGATGCTGCTGGTGGTGCCCATCCTGATCAAGCAGCTGCCGCTGTTGCGCGAGCAGGTGCCGCCGATGCTGGACCGTTTCAATACGTTTCTGCAACCTTTTTTGTCGCAATTTGGTCTGCATGTGTCGTTTGACGTGGCCGGGCTCAAGGCTTTTGCCATGGAGCACCTGAACGCCAATTTTGAAGACTTGCTGGGTCGCTTGCTGGCTTCAGCCAAACTGGGCGGCAGCGTCGCCTTGTCACTGGTGGGCAATGCGGTGCTGATTCCGGTGGTGCTGTTTTACCTGCTGATGGAGTGGCGTCGTTTTGTCGATCTGCTGCTGGTGTTGGTACCACCCCGGCTGCGCACTGCGGTCGACAGTTTCACGGGTGAGGCGGATGCCGTGCTGGGCCAGTACCTGCGCGGCCAGATGCTGGTGATGGTGGTGCTGGCGGTGTATTACAGCGCCGGGCTGGCGTTGTTTGGCCTGGATCTGGCGCTGCCCATTGGCGTTTTTACCGGCCTGGCGGTGGCGATTCCTTACCTGGGTTTCGGGCTGGGACTAATTCTGGCCACACTGGCGAGTTTTCTGGAATTCTCGGCACAGGCAGGTCACGTCAGCGCCCTAGTGATGGTGGCCGTGGTGTATGGTCTGGGCCAGTTGGTGGAGAGTTTCTTTTTGACACCGCGCCTGGTGGGGGAGCGCGTCGGGCTGCATCCGCTGGCAGTTATCTTTGCCTTGTTGGCGTTTGGCCATTTGCTGGGTTTTGTCGGCGTGTTGATCGCCCTGCCGCTGAGCGCGGTGATGCTGGTCGCGATCCGCCGGCTGCGCATGGCTTATCTGGACAGCGCGCTTTACCAGGACCGTCACGACGCATGATGCAACAACTGGTGCTGGACATGGGCTTGCCTACGGGGCCGAGCCTGAAGAATTTTTGCGTTGGCTCGAATCAAGCCGTCGTGGCGCATCTCAAACTTTGGTTGGGTCAAGACGGTACCACCCGGCGTTCACCCGTTCCCACTTACCTTTGGGGCGGTAACGCCTGTGGCAAAACCCATTTGCTGCAAGCCATGCGGGTGGCGCTGCATGCGCAGGGCGCCAGCGTTGGCTGGCTTGATGCCGGCAGCCAGATGGCCCCGGAATTTGACGAGTCCTGGGCCTGCGTGCTGATGGATGACGTGCATGCCTTCAGCACGGCACAACAGCAACTGGCCTTCAACTGGTTTGTCCACGCCCAGACCCTGCAAATTGCGGTGCTGGCCAGCGGCAGCCTGCCGCCCGCTGATCTGAAGTTGCGCGATGACCTGCGTACCCGACTGGGGGGCGGCCATGTTTTTGCGCTGCACGCCTTGAGCGAGCCAGAGCGGCGCGCCGTGTTGCGTCTGGCCGCCGATGAACGCGGTATCGTGCTGAGCAACGAGGTCATGGATTTCATGCTGACGCGGTTTTCCCGCGATCTGGGGTCACTGATGGAGTTGCTCGACCTGATGGACGGCTACGCCTTGCAAACCCAGCGCGCCATCACGATTCCCCTGATCAAAGCCATGATGGACAACACATGACCCAAAAATTGACCCTGTTTGACCTGGATCACACCCTGATCCCGATGGATTCCGACTACGAGTGGAATGCCTTTACCACCACGCTGGGCTGGCACGACCCGGTTGAATTCAACCGGCGCAACGACGCTTTTTACGAACAGTACAAGGCGGGCACACTCGATATTTCTGAGTATGTGCACTTTGCCACGCAAGCCCTGCGCGCACAAGGTGCGGTAAAAGCAGAAGCTGCGCATGCCAAGTTCATGGCGTCGGTGGTGCAACAAGCCATTCAGCCCCAGGCTCTGGCGTTGGTGCAACAGCACCAGGCCGCCGGCGATGCGGTGCTGATCGTGACCGCCACCAATGAATTTGTCACGCGCCCCATTGCGCAGGCCTTTGGCGTGCCCGAGCTGATTGCCATTGAGCTGGCACGCGACCCGCAAAGTGGCTGGTTCAATGGCGAGATTGCCGGCATACCGTCGTTTCGCGAAGGCAAGGTGACGCGGGTGGAACAGTGGCTGACGGAACGCGGCTTGCGCTGGGACCAGGTGGAAAGCACCTTTTACAGCGACTCCATAAACGACTTGCCATTGCTGGAGAAAGTGACCCATCCGGTAGCCACCAACCCCGAAGACCGGCTGCGTGCGATTGCCCAGGAACGTGGCTGGCGCATACTTGAGCTTTTTTAAAAACTCCAATAACAATGATCAAAAAATTAATCAACAGGCTTTTGGGCAAATCCGCCCCAGACAACAAACACCCATTTGGCAAGCGTGCAGAAATTGGCCCGCAAGCGCACGGTATCAATCCCAAACTGGTGGATGAGCGCGCGCTCAACGTGGTGCGCACCCTGAAACAGGCCGGTTTTGAGGCTTACATCGTCGGTGGCGCCGTGCGCGACCTGATGCTGGGCCTGGCGCCGAAAGACTTCGACGTAGCCACCAACGCCACGCCAGAGCAGGTCAAGGGCCTGTTCCGGCGCGCTTTCATCATTGGCCGGCGCTTTCGCATTGTGCATGTGGTGTATGGCCGGGGCCGCGAGCATGAAGTGATCGAGGTCTCCACCTTCCGGGCCTACCTTGACAATGTGGCCGCCGAGCAGGTGGCAGGTAACGAAAAAACCAGCAAGAGTGAGCTGGCGGGCATGACCCATGCCGTGGACAGCTCCGGCCGGGTGTTGCGCGACAACGTCTGGGGTCCGCAGGAAGAAGACGCGGTGCGCCGCGACTTCACCATCAACGCCATGTACTACGATCCCGAGACGCAGATCGTGGTCGACTACCACCACGGCATCAAAGATTCCAAAAACCGCGTCATCCGCATGATTGGCGACCCAGTGGCACGCTACCGGGAGGACCCGGTGCGCATCATCCGCGCCATCCGCTTTGCCGCCAAGCTCAATGGGCTGGGCTTCAAGCTGGAGCCCAAAACGGCGTCACCGCTGGTCAAGTCGAAGACGCTGTTGGCCGAGGTGCCGCAAAGCCGTCTGTTCGACGAAATGCTCAAATTGCTGCAAACTGGTCACGCGTTGGCTTCCATTGAGCAGCTCAAGGCGTTGGGCATGGCGCACGGCATTTACCCGCTGCTCGACGTGGTGGTGGAGCGTGCCGAGTCACCCTTTGTCAAGTCCGCACTGCAGGACACCGATCGCCGGGTCGGCGAGGGCAAACCCGTGGCCCCCAGCTTTTTGCTGGCCTGCGTGTTGTGGGCCGATGTGCGCGATGGCTGGGCGGCACGCATCAGAAATCAGCAGCATTCCCACCCGGCTTTGCAGGATGCCATCGAAGACGTGTTCAGTGCCCGCATTGGCGATGTTTCAGGGCGCGGCAAGCTGGCCGGTGACATGCGTGAAATCTGGCTGATGCAACCGCGTTTCGAGAAGCGCGTGGGCAGCGCCCCCTTTGGTCTGGTCGAGCAGCCGCGCTTTCGGGCAGCCTTTGACTTCATGCGCCTGCGCGCTGAAATCGGCGAACTCGACATGGTGCTGTCCGATTGGTGGGAAGCCTTCAGCATGGCCAATGACGACTTGCGCAACGACATGGTCGATGAAGTCAAGCTGGAACAGCAACAACAGCGCGCTAAAACCGCCCGTGCACCCCGCGCACCCCGGGTGCATTCGGTGCCCGGTCGCGCCAACCCGGATGCAGCATTGCCAACCGCCTCCGCACCTGCGCGGTCAGACTTGCCGCCTGACGCGGTACCGGGTGATGGTTCCGAGGCCCCCAAAAAACGCCGCCGTCGCCGGCGCCCATCGGGTCGCGGCGCAGGCGATGCACCGGCGCAAGAGCCGCAGGCCTGAGCACTGTTGTGAGTCAATCGGGACGGCCTGAGGTCTTGGCCTACATCGCCCTGGGCGCCAATCTGGGCAATGCGCAGGCAAGTGTGCTGGTGGCGATACAACGCGTTGCCAGTCTGCCTGGCACCCGACTCATCCGTTCTTCGAGCCTGTACCGCACGGCGCCGGTTGCGGCCACCGGGCCAGACTTCATCAATGCCGTGGTCGCTGTGGCAACCCGGCTCAGTGCGCCTGAATTGCTGCAAGGCCTGCAGAACATTGAAAACCAGGCAGGGCGCTTGCGTCCCTACCGCAACGCACCGCGCACGCTGGATCTGGATATCTTGCTGTATGGCGATGCCAGCATGAACAGCCCCGCGCTACGGCTACCACATCCGCGCATGCATGAGCGGGCCTTTGTGCTGGTGCCGCTGGCCGAAATTGCTCCGGACAAAGTACGTCCGGAGCAGCTCGGCGCGCTGGCCTTCCAGGCGATTGAACGCCTGGCTGCAACAGCGCCCTGAACCGGCTCAAGCCAGTTCGGCAACCAGCTCGATTTCGACGCAGGCACCCAGCGGGATTTGTGCTACGCCAAATGCGCTGCGGGCGTGGGCGCCTTGGGCACCAAAGACTTCGCCCAACAATTCGCTGGCGCCGTTGGTGACCAGATGCTGCTCGGTGAAGTCACCGGTGGAGTTGACGAGGGACATCAGCTTGACGATGCGTTTGATGCGGTTCAGGTCGCCCACTGCAGCGTGCAGCGTACCCATCAGGTCAATGGCTACCGCGCGGGCCGCGGCCTTGCCTTCTTCGACACTCATGTTCTTGCCGAATTGACCGACCCAAACCTTGCCGTCTTTCTTGGCCAGGTGACCGCTTAAAAAGACCAGGTTGCCGGTCTGGACAAAGGGCACGTAGGCGGCCGCTGGGGCTGCCACCGGGGGCAGGGTGATGCTGAGTTCAGAGAGTTTGGTGTAAATGTCCATGGTTTTTCCTGTGTTTTTAGGGGTTGTCATAACTTGAATTTTGACTTTGTCCAAAGCCCTGGCCTTGGTTCTGTGTCTGACGCGCTTGAACCTGGGACTCCGTCACCGGCTCGACGGTGACGCCGACCTGCAGCGTGTGGCTGGTACCGCCGTGGATGACGCCGCGTATCGGCGACACGTCGGAAAAGTCACGGCCAATGGCCAGCGTCACATAGTCTTCACCTGGCGATGGCCAGCCGGCGCGGTCATTGGTGGGGTCCAGATCGACCCAACGCGCACCGTCGGGTAAATCGGGCAGGTACACCGCGGCCCAGGCGTGCGAGGCATCGCTGCCTTTGAGCTTGACGCTACCCGATGCCGGCTCGGTGAGCAAATAACCGCTGACATAACGCGCGGGCAGCCCCATGCTGCGCAGGCAGGCAATCAGAATATGGGCAAAGTCCTGGCACACACCCTTGCGCTGCGCCAGCGCTTCGAGCGCCGGTGTATTGACATGGGTGCTTTGGCTCTCGTAGGTGAAGTCGTTGTGAATCCGGTACATCAGGTCGATGGCAGCCGCCAGCAGTCCTGTCCCGGCACTGAAGCTGGGGCGTGCATAGGCGGTAAATTCAGCATGGCGCGGCACCATGGGCGAAACAAAAATGAATTCGTTGGCCGCATCAAAGGGAACGCCGGCCTGGTACCGAAAGCGTTCGCGCACGGCCTCCCAGGCCAGCTCACTGCGAGGCAGGCGCACCGCCTGCGTGATCACCTGGCTGGTCGCCAGCACCTGCAACTCGGTATGCGCCATCTGCAACGAGAAAAAACTGCGGCTGTTGCCAAACACGTCCAGGGTGCTGTCGATTTGCGCCGGCCTGGGGTTTACCTGCAGGCTGTGCTCCAGCAAGGTCTGGTTGGCGTTGTCCCGCGGTGTCAGGTAAGCCATGTGTTGCGCCGTTTCAACCGCTGGCACGTAGTGGTAAACCGTCTCGTGGGTAATCTGCAGCCTCATGCAGCCCCCAGGCTTTGGTTGGCCAGGCCACTGTGGGTGAAATAAGTGGCACTGATTTCATCCGACACCTGAAAACTGGCGTTGCTGCACTGGATCAGAACGTCCTTGAGCAGCGCATACCGTGCTGTAGGTGCGATAGGGTCAGCGACGCTGTTAGAGCCGTGCGCCGGTGTCACCAGATCGGGGGCCTCATCACACAATTGGGCCAGTCCCCAAGTCCTCGGGTTGGGTACCTTGAGCGACAGGGGACAGAGCTGGTTGGGCTCGCTGCCAGCGAGTCGGGCCAGGCGACCCCGCAGTGTGTGGGCGATCCAGGAAATGGAACGCGGGTTGTCCCGGTCAATCACGAGCAGGTCCACCAGCGCGGCCATGTCACGGCTTTGCTGAAACTGGGCGTGAAAGGTGAGGGCGCTGTCAAACAGTTCAATCATGGCATCAAAACCGCCATCGGTGTGCAGGCTGCCGGTGTTGATGCCACGCATCAGGGCCGACGACAAAAAGGCCAGCCGCTCAATATGACGGCCAATGCTGAGCAGGCGCCAACCGTCATCACGCGTCATGCGGTCGGTTTGGGCACCGGTGATGGCGGCCATCTGGTCGCTGCTGTCCTTGAGGATCTGCAGGGCTTGCAGGGCAGAAAAATCGGCACGTTGGCGCTGCGCCGCGCAGCGCTCAAACAACTCTTCTTCGCAGCGGATGATGATGCGCCAGTGCTCCGGAGAGAGCCGCTCACGCACACTGGATCCTGCCATTTTGATGGCGCGCAGGTAGTAGCCCACGCTGGTGGCGCCGCTGCTGCTGCCCAGGCTGTCGATCAGGCTGCGCTCAAACACACGCGGTGCCTGTAGTGCTGACGGCACGCCGGGAAGCACCAGGGTGTTGGCCACCGCCATCTGGCTGAGCCAGGTCAGCAGAGGCACAGACGATTGCTCTTCGCCATGCAGGCACTCCAGCGTCAGGCGCGCCAGCCGGATGGCATTTTCAGCGCGCTCGGTGTAGCGGCCCAGCCAGAACAGGTTTTCGGCTGCGCGGCTGGTGATGAGCCGCTTGCGTTGCATCAACGATTCGGGCGTCATGTGCGGCGCCAGCAGGGTGGCGTGATCGACCTCGCCACCGGTCAGCGCCCACACGTCAGCGCTGCTGCCGCCGCGCTGCATCGAGGTGATCTCCTGACCGGCACCGGCCACCCGTGCGAGGCCGCCGGGCAACACACGCCAACCCTGGGCGCCGTCAGATACCACAAACACCCGCAGCATCACCGAACGCGCCAACAACTTGCCGGATTCGCCCGGGGCCATTGCTCCCGAAGCTTGCCAAGTGGGCATTTGCGACAGCGGGGTGTAGCCTTGCACGGTGTGCTCTTCGGCTTGCCGCACAATGCGCCCGGCCCATTCATCGAGCGCCCGGGCATCCAACTTGCCACCCAGCACTGGATCGAAACTGCCATGGTCAAGGGAGCCGGGGGCGGTGGGTTTGATGGCACAGTCTGCCAGGCGCGGCAGAGCTTCTTCCATGGCACTGCGCTCGCCACACCACCAGGTGGGCAGGGCTGGCAGGCTGAGTTCTTCACCCAACAACTGACGCGACAGGGCCGGCAAAAAGCCCAGCAGGGCCGGCGATTCCAGAAACGCCGAACCCGGTGCATTGGCCACCAGCACGTTGCCGGCACGAATGGCTTGCAAGAGCCCGGGCACCCCCAGCGTGGAGTCGGCGCGCAGCTCCAGCGGGTCAAGGTACTGGTCATCCACGCGCTTGAGCAGTCCGTGCACCGGTACCAGGCCCTTGAGCGTTTTCAGGAACAGACACTCGTCGCGCACCAGCAGGTCACTGCCTTCGACCAGGGTGAGCCCCAAGTAACGCGCCAGATAGGCATGCTCAAAGTAGGTTTCGTTGTAGGGCCCAGGGGTGAGCAGTGCCAGGTGCGCATCGGGTCCGGCCGGACTCATGGCCTTGAGGCTATCCATCAGGGCGCGGTAGGTACTGGCCAGGCGCTGCACGCCAAGGGTTTGGAAGGCTTTCGGGAATTGCGCCGAGATGGCCAGGCGGTTTTCCAGCAGGTAACCCAGTCCCGAGGGGGCCTGACTGCGCTGCGCCTCCAGCCACCAGTTACCGTTCGGTCCGCGCGCCAAGTCAAAAGCGGCAATGTGCAGGTAGCGCCCGCCTACCGGCTCCACGCCGTGCATGGCGCGCAGGTAGCCGGGGTGGGCATGCACCAGGGCCGATGGCAACAAACCGTCATGCAATAAGGTTTGAGGCCCATACACATCGGCCATCACCCGCTCCAGCAGGCGCATGCGTTGCAGCACGCCGGCTTCGATATGTTGCCAATTTTGCGGGTCGACAATTAGCGGAAACAGGTCGAGCGACCAGGGACGTTGCGGCCCGTTTTCATCGGCATAGACGTTGTAGGTGATGCCGTTGTCGCGGACCTGACGCGCCAGATTGGCAGCACGTTGGTCCATGTCGGCTGCGGAATCGTTCTCCAACATGGCAAAGAATTGACGCCAGATGTCGGTCATCTCGGCCTGGTTCGCTGTCGATTCAGGTGCATTGGAGGGCCGTAAGTGGGTGTTTCCCGATACTGCCGCACGCAATTCATCAAAGTGCCCTACCGATGCCTGGGCTGCCCGAGCCAGTGCCGCCACACTGAGTGACTCTGATTTGGTGGAATGGGGCTGCGCTGGCATGGCTTCGTTCATTTATCAGAGTATGCCAGTGAAGCGGCGCTTTGGTTGACAATCACGGGTTGTTCAATTTGATTCATGCCATGACCGATATCCTTCAAGAGCCAGCCGAGCCTGCCAACCAATTGCCGCAGGATGCGCATGTGCCTGTCACACCTGAAAGTACGCAGGCACCCGCTGCCGTTGATGCTTCCACCAAATCCAAAAACCGGTTTGCCTCGGTGCAGCCGGTGCTGGAAAAACTGTTTGAGTTGTACCCGCAGCTCTTTGGCGAGCGTTTTCTGCCGCTCAAGCTGGGTATTTTCCAGGAGCTGCTGGCGGCCCATCCTGATGTCTTCAAGCGCGAGTCGCTGAAGGCAGCTTTGGGTGTGCACACCCGGTCCACGCGCTATCTGCAAAGCGTGGCCACCGGCCAAAAGCGCCATGACCTGCAGGGCAAGCCCGTTGATGAGGTGGCGCCAGAGCACATTTTCCTGTCCATCGTTGAGCTGTTTCAGCGCCGCCAGGCGCGCAGCAGCGAGGACCTGCGTCCCAAGTTGCGCAAGCAGTTACTGACGGCGTTTGAAAAGTCGGGGCTGACCCGACAGGACTATCTGGCCCGCATCGGTACGCCGACCGAGGCCATTCAGGCCTTGCTTGACGAGGTACTGACCGAGGTTGAACAGCAACGCGCCCGCCAGGCAGCCTTGAAAAAAGCCTTTGACGCCAGCGGCCAAACGGTGGAAGCCTTTGCCGACGCGCTGGGCATGCGCGTGGGCGAGGTGCAGGCCGCGCTCAAATAAGGCGACCCGCACCGACGCCCGGGGATTCGTCCGGGAAGCGTGTGCGTTAGGATGCCTTGATCAAGCCCGCCGCAGATCCAGGGTGAACGGAAACTCGCGGCTGGCAGGCACGTTGATGGTGGCAGGCGGTACCTGCATCACACCCGGAGTGTGACCCATGGCGGCAAAGCGTGACAGGCGTCGGCTCTCGGCCTCAAAGGCGTTGACCGGCAGCGACTCATAACTCAGGCCGCCTGGGTGCGATACGTGGTACTGGCACCCCCCCAGCGAGCGCTTCATCCAGGTGTCAACGATGTCAAAGGTCAAGGGCGCATGCACGCCAATGCTGGGGTGCAGGCTGCTTGGCGGGTTCCAGGCCTTGTAGCGCACACCGGCGACAAACTCGCCCACCACGCCGGTGGGTTGCAAGGACAGGGCGCGGCCGTTGCAGGTGACCACGTAACGGCTCTCGTTGAGGCCGGTCACGCGCACCTCGATGCGCTCCAGCGATGAATCGACATAACGTGCCGTGCCACCCGGCGCGCCTTCTTCTCCCATCACATGCCAGGGCTCCAGGGCATTGCGCAGCGTGAGTTCAACGCCGGCCGAGCAGACCGAGCCGATCCGCGGGAAGCGGAACTCGATGTGTGGCGCAAACCAGCTCTCGTCAAAGGCATAACCAGCCTGGCGCATTTCAGCCATGACATCGTCAAAGTCGAGCTGGATGAATTTGGGCAGCATGAAACGGTCGTGCAGCTCAGTACCCCAGCGTGTAGCGGGTGCGCGGTAGGGCGTTTTCCAGAAGCGGGCAATCAGCGCACGCAGCAGCAGCTGCTGCACGCTGCTCATGTGCGGGTGCGGCGGCATCTCGAAGGCGCGCAGCTCCAGCAAACCCAGCCGACCGGTGGCCGAGTCAGGCGAGTACATCTTGTCGATCGAGATTTCGCTGCGGTGGGTGTTGCCGGTGGCGTCGATCAGGATGTTGCGCAGCGTGCGGTCCACCAGCCACGGCGGCATGGACTGGCCATGGATTTCGCGATTTTTGTAAATTTGCTCAATGGCAATTTCAAGCTCGTAGAGCTGGTCGTTGCGCGCTTCGTCAACCCGCGGTGCCTGGCTGGTGGGGCCGACAAACATGCCGCTGAACAAATAGCTCAAAGACGGGTGGTTGTGCCAGTACAGCAGCAGGCTGGCCAGTAACTCAGGTCTACGCAAAAACGGGCTATCGGCCGGTGTGGCGCCGCCCATCACAAAGTGGTTGCCACCGCCGGTGCCGGTGTGGCGGCCGTCAGTCATGAATTTTTCAGCGCTCAGGCGCGACTCGAAGGCGGCGTTGTACAGGAACTCGGTATTGGCAACGAGCTCTTTCCAATGGCTCGCCGGGTGGATGTTGACCTCGATCACACCCGGGTCGGGCGTGACGCTGAGCAGCTTCAGACGCGGGTCGCGTGGCGGTGGGTAGCCCTCCAGCACCAGTTGCATGCCGAGTTCTTCGGCGCTGGCCTCGATGGCAGCCAGCAAGTCGAGGTAGTGCTCGAGTTTTTCCAATGGCGGCATGAAAACATACAGCACCCCCGATTTTTCACCCACCGCCTCGGCCCTGGGTCCGCTGGCGCGACGCGGGTCACGCACCTCGACGCACAGCGCGGTGCGGGTGATCCAGTGGGCAGACTCCTGCGCGTGTGGTGCCCGGGCAAAGTCGGCGGGCTCGGTTTGTGCCGCACTTTGGGCACTGGCAGACGACGTTGATTGCGGACCCGTGGTGGATTGCCATTTACGCGCCGCTTCGGGTTGCGGGTTGCCGCCTGCCAGGTAGCTGTTGCCTGCAGATGCCTTGCCCGTGGCGACAACGGCTGCTGCGCGTGCCGCAGCACCCGGGGCCAGACCCGTCGTGCCCGGCGCATATTTGGTAGCCACCGTGCCATAACCGGGCAGGGCGGCCACCAGAATCGACGGGTCCTGTTCGATCAGGTAAGGAAAATCGGCCTCGCTGACCCAGGGGAGCGAGTCCAGCGGCAGGCGCAAGCCCATGGGCGAGTCACCGGGCATCAGGTACATGCGTTCGTCGCGCAGAAACCAGGGGCCGGTGGTCCAGGCGGCGCCAAACTGTGCGTCGTAACCCGCGACCCTGACCGGCAGCACATAACCGACCGGTGTGTCGAGCTTTTGTTCGAAAACTCGGCGCAGGCGAGCGCGCTCCATTTCGTCGTCAAGTCTGGAGTTGAAGGGGTCGACATTGACCGGCAGGCGGCGTTCACGCCACAGGTAATACCAACTGTCTTCATAGGCAGTCTGAATGTATTTCCCGGTGACACCCAGCTTGCTGGCGAGCAGCGCAGTGAAGCGTTGGGCATCGGCGCTGGTGTAGTGCGTGGGCGTGCGTTCGTCGGTGAACAGGGCCGGGTTGCACCAGACGGGCTCGTGGTCGGTACGCCAGTAAATGTTGAGCGCCCAGCGCGGCAGTTGCTCACCCGGGTACCACTTGCCCTGGCCATAATGCAAAAAGCCGCCCTGGCCGTATTCATGGCGCAGTTTGTGCACCAATTCGGTGGCAAACCCACGCTTGGTCGGGCCCAGTGCATCGGTGTTCCACTCTGGTGCATCGCGGTCACTGTTGGCTACAAAGGTGGGTTCTCCGCCCATGGTCAGGCGCACATCACCTGCCACCAGTTCGGCGTCCACGGCATCGCCCAGCGCCATGATGGCTGCCCACTGGTCTTCCGTGTAGGGCTTGGTGACGCGAGGCGACTCGTAAATGCGGGTCACCTGCATGTGGTGGGCAAAGGTAACTTCAGACTCGTCAACACCCCCCTCGATCGGCGCGGCCCCGGAGGGTTGGGGCGTGCAGGCCAGCGGAATATGGCCCTCGCCGGCGAGCAGGCCCGAGGTGGCATCGAGTCCGACCCAACCGGCACCAGGCAAATAGACCTCGCACCAGGCGTGCAGGTCGGTAAAGTCGACTTCGGTACCGCTGGGGCCGTCAAGTGCTTTCACGTCGGGCTTGAGCTGAATCAGATAGCCCGACACAAAACGTGCCGCCAGACCGCAGTGGCGCAGCAGGTTGACCATCAGCCATGCGGAGTCGCGGCACGAACCGGAGCCCAGCGTGAGCGTTTCTTCGGGGGTTTGCACCCCCGGCTCCATACGGATGGTGTAGCTGACGGCGTGGTGCACCATCTGGTTGACATCGACCAAAAAATCGATGGTGCGGCGTTTTTTGCGATCAATGCTATCCAGGCAGGCTTTGAACTTTTCGGTCAAAGGCTCGGTGATCAGGTAGGGCGCAAGCTCTTGTTTGAGCAGGTCTGCGTAGTCAAAGGGAAACTCTTCCGCCGTGGGCTCCAGGAAAAAATCAAACGGGTTGTAGACCGCCATGTCCATCACCAGATCGACGGTGACCTTGAATTCCCTGGTTTTTCCGGGGAACACCAGGCGTGCCTGGTAATTGGCAAACGGGTCCTGCTGCCAATTGATGAAATGGCCCTCGGGTTCGATCCTGAGCGAATACGAAATGATTTTGCTGCGGCAATGCGGGGCTGGTCGCAGGCGAACCACTTGCGGCCCCAGGGCAACCAACCGATCATAGGTGTAGTGGGTAACGTGGTTCAGTGCAGCGTGGATGGACATGCGGGGACTCTGAAATTTAAAAGTGGGGCGTCGTGTGAACGGACAGGAGCAAGCAATGTTGGTGCCAGTTGCATCCGGAAAAAGGGGTGGGTTGAGGTGCCATGGCTGACTCCTGCTTGTTAGCATCAGCGCCTGCACTGTAACAAGATCACATCGCACTATGAGTCACCGCAACCCGCGCGCCATGCTAACCCCTGCCATGCATGGCGTGCTCGAACGCATGGCACGTGCCGGCCAGGTTCCCTTGCACGCCCTGACGCCACTGCAGGCGCGTGCCGCCTATGAGGTCAACGCCGGCGTGCTCGACCTGGCGCCGGTGAAACTGCATCGGGTAGAAAACTTCACGTTGCCCACGCGCGACGGCTTTGATTTGCCGGTGCGCCTGGTGGCACCTAGTGACGAACCGCTGCCGGTGCTGGTGTACTTTCACGGCGGCGGCTTTACCATTGGCAGTATTGCCACCCACGATGTACTGTGCCGCCATTTAAGCCACCTGGCCCACTGTGCGGTGCTGTCGGTGGCTTACCGCCTGGCCCCCGAACATCGTTTTCCGGTGGCGTTTGAAGATACCTGGGATGCCTTGACCTGGGTGGCAGAACACGGGCGGAACAAGGGTCTGGACACCACGCGCATGGCGGTGGGTGGTGACAGCGCTGGCGGCACACTGGCTGCCGCCTGTGCCCTGCAGGCGCGAGACGCCGGGCTCGCCCTGAAACTGCAACTGCTGATTTATCCGGGTTGCTGCGCGCACCAGGACACGCCGTCGCACAAGACTTTCGCCCATGGCTTTGTGCTGGAGAATGCGCACATTGATTATTTTTTCGACCACTACATTCCCAACCGGAAAGACCGCGAAGACTGGCGTTTTGCCCCGTTGCTTGCCGACGACGTGGAAGGCGCGGCACCGGCCTGGCTGGGTCTGGCCGAATGTGACCCGCTGGTCGATGAAGGTCTTCAGTACGCCGACAAGCTGCGTGCGGCCGGAGTACCGGTCGACCTCGACATTTACCGCGGTGTGACCCATGAATTCATCAAGATGGGTCGCGCCATTCCCGAGGCTCGCCGGGCCCACATGGACGCAGCACGGGCTTTGAAACACGCGTTTAGCTGAACAGTATGACGCCACCGATCCCGTTTGAAACCAACCACCTTCACTGATGCGGAAGGCAACTGCCTCAATCACTCAATCAATCCCACATCCAAATCAATACTAGGGTAAACCCTTATAATTTGCTGACGTTAACTTTACAAGGACGCTACATGTCCAGATTGATTGAGATTTTCAAATCTTTTTTCCCGGACTTCAAAAGTCAACACGACATTGAGGAAGCATTTTTATCAGAATCAACCGATGTATACGACCTTGAGCGTCGCATGCGCTTGATTGACAACGCCGCACGCGATGGCGCACGTGGCTTGGTTTATGGCACCATGATGCATTAAGGTAGGGCTTGAAATGCACAACTCTCAAAACCTGAGTGCGACCACCGACAGTTTCAAGCGCACTCTGGCTCTGTGGCAAGGCTTGCCTTTTGACATGGCACGTGAGCAATATGCCAAAGCCGTGCAGGTGGGACTGATCGAACGCTCCATGCTGCGCTGGGCCAGATTTGAGCGTCAGCTTGACCTGTTGGAAAAACTGACCCTGGGCCCTTGGGCGCGCCGGGTCTGAAGATTAAATATCCGCCAGCAAAGGGTAGGGTGCCGGCTGCAGGCTTAACAATGGGCCATCGGCACCCAGCGCACGCACACCTCCCGCCTCAAAGGCGCTGATCTGCATCGACACGATGGCATCGAAACCACCCTCTGGCGCCGCTGCCGCCTGCACCACCAGGCCACAGGGCTGGCTGGCATCTTCCGGAGCAAACAATTCATCCCCCGCTTTCAGTGCAGCATCTGCATGCGCCAGGTAGGCTCGCCGTTTGAGCGTGCCGCGGAACTGGCTGCGTGCCACCACTTCCTGACCCGGGTAGCAGCCTTTTTTGAAATTGACACCACCTACTGACTCGTAATTGAGCATTTGCGGCACAAAAGCTTCAAAAATGGGCTGCGTGACGGTGGCAATGCCACTGCGCACCTCGCCCCAGGCCCAAAGTTCGGGCGTCAAGACTGGACCGGCAGGAGCAGGGGTGCCAGCCGGGGCCACCCACAGCGCACGGGGTACGCCATCGGCGGGGTAGAGATGGATCACAGAAATAGCATCGAGATCGGTTTTGTGCCAGACCTTACCTTGGTCATCAGCAATGCTTTTGGTCGCCTCTGAAACGGCTGAACCAGCCAGCCCGTAAATAACAAAGTCAGCACTGGCATCGACCAACTTCACTTGGGAACGCAGCACAAACATGGCCAGACGTTTCATGGTCGTGGCGAGCAGATCCGGGCTGCATAACAACAAAATATCAGTATGGCTGCGTTTGAAGCCAATGAAACTGGCCTGCAGGCGCCCTTTGGCATTGCAAAAACCAGCCAGCCGGGCCTCCGACAGACCCAGCAGCGAAAAATCGCTGGTCAGTTGGTTGTGCAGAAATTTGGCGGCATCGGTGCCTTGTGCGCGGATCAGCCCTGTATGTGTCAGCGGGGCGACGCCTTGGAATGGTGTGTGCATGGGTGAATTATCATGCGCACTCAATTTTGTAGAAGGTAATAGGGTTGTGCGCGTAATCATTAAATTTTTGCTGGTGTTCGCGCTGGCCCTGGGCGGCTGGGCCTTGTGGTGGGTCAGCCACAGCTTGCCGCTGACGGCGCCAACGCTGGACCTCTCGGTTGAGCCGGGCATGACGCCGCGGGGCGTGGCGCAGGCTGCCGTAGACAGCGGGGTGCAAACCTCCGCTGATATGCTTTACTGGTGGTTTCGCCTGTCGGGTCAGGCTCGCGTGATCAAGGCCGGAAGTTACGAGCTTGAAACAGGCCTGACGCCCTACAGCCTGCTGGCCAAGCTGACACGCGGTGAAGAAGCGTTGCGTTCGGTCACCTTGGTGGAAGGCTGGACATTCAAACAGTTTCGAGCTGCTCTGCTCAAGGAAGAGCATTTGAAGCCGGATTCAAAAGGCCTCGAAGACACCGTGATCATGGAAAAGCTGGGGCAGCCCGGGCGCCAGCCCGAAGGCCGTTTTTACCCGGATACTTACACCTATGCCAAAGGCAGCAGCGATCTCAAGCTGCTGTTGCGTGCCATGCACGCCATGGACAAGCATCTCTTGGTGGCATGGCAAGCACGGGCCACTGATACCCCCCTTAAAAGCGCTGATGAATTGCTGATTCTGGCCAGCATTGTCGAAAAGGAAACCGGCCAGGCCAGTGACAGGTCGATGGTGGCCTCTGTTTTCAGCAACCGTTTGCGCCTGGGCATGTTGCTGCAAACCGACCCCACGGTGATTTATGGCCTGGGCGAGCGTTTTGACGGCAATTTGCGGCGGCGAGATTTGCTCGCCGATACGCCCTGGAATACCTACACCCGAGCCGGCCTGCCACCAACGCCCATTGCTATGCCCGGCAAAGCCTCGCTCATGGCCGCGGCGCAACCTGCAAACAGCCGGGCGTTGTACTTTGTGGCGCGGGGTGATGGCAGCAGCCAGTTCAGTGACAGCCTGGACGCGCACAATCGTGCGGTAAACAAATTCCAACGTGGACAATAACAAACATGGCAAGCGGACTTTTCATCAGTTTTGAAGGCATTGATGGCGCCGGAAAATCGACCCATATCGACGGTCTGGCGCAAGCTTTCAAGGCGCAGGGCAGGGCGGTCACGTTGACCCGTGAACCGGGCGGCACGCCATTGGCGGAAAAGCTGCGCACACTGGTACTCAATGAGGCAATGGACGCCATGACCGAAGCCTTGCTGGTTTTTGCGGCCCGGCGTGATCACTTGCAGCAGGTTATCGAGCCGGCGCTGGCGCGCGGTGAGGTGGTGCTGTGTGACCGCTTTACCGATGCCACCTTTGCTTACCAGGGCGGTGGACGTGGTTTTGACCTGACCATACTCACATTTTTAGAGCAGTTGGTGCAGACTGTTAAGCTGCAGGAGGCCGATTTTTTGCGTCAACCGGATCTGACGGTATGGTTTGATCTGGGTCCCGAGATTGCCGCCGCGCGGCTGGCGGGTGTGCGCGTGCCCGACAAGTTTGAAGCGCAGCCTGTGGCGTTTTTTGCGCGTGTCCGGGCTGGTTACCAGGCACGTTTTGATGCTGCCCCGCAACGTTTTGTCCGCGTTGCCGCAGAACAAAGCCGTGACACCGTGTGGCAAGACGTGCTCGCCAGCGTCACGCAACGGGGTTGGCTGATATGAGCGATCTATCGGTCACGGTGGCTCCAGCGGCGCCCTGGATTGCCGCTCAAACGCAAGCACTGCTGGCACAACGCGGTCACGCCTGGTTGCTGTCCGGGCCATCTGGTCTGGGTCAGTACGAGCTGGCGCTGGCGCTGGTGCGTGCCTGGCTGTGTGAACGTCCCGCAGCGCAGGGGGCCTGTGGTACCTGTGGCAGTTGTCATGCGATTGGCGTGCGCGCTCATGCAGACCTGTGTGTGCTCATGCCCGAGACGGTGATGCTGGCCCTGAGCTGGCCACTCAGTGAAAAGGCACAAGACGAGATTGACAGCAAGAAACGCAAGCCCAGCAAGGAAATCCGGGTCGATGCGATGCGCGACGCGGTGGAGTTTGCCCAGCGCACCAGCGCCCGCGACCGCGGCAAGGCGGTACTGGTATTTCCGGCCGAACGCATGAATGTCTACACCGCGAACGCCTTGCTCAAAACCCTGGAAGAGCCCGCCGGCGACGTCAAATTCGTACTGGCTTCTGATGCCGCCCACCAGTTGCTGCCCACCATCCGTAGCCGATGCTTGGGTCACGCCATGACCTGGCCCGATCAGGCAAGCGCCATGGCCTGGTTGCAAGGGCAGGGCGTGCCAGCAACTCAGGCCAACGTCATGCTGCGCGCCGCAGGGGGGCGACCGCAGGACGCGCTGCAATATGCCCCGATTGCGACATTGTGGCCGCGCTTGCCGCGCGCAGTGCAGGCGGGTGATGTCAGTGTCTTCAAGGACTGGACACCGGCACAAACCGTGGACGCCTTGCACAAGTTGTGTCACGATTTGCTGGCAGTTCACAGTGGCGCAGTGCCCCGATTTTTTGAACAGGCCGATTTGCCAAAAGCAGGAAGCTGGCAAAGCCTGAGTCATTGGGCCAAAAGTTTGTCTGACACCATGCGCGCTGTGGAACATCCGTTCAATCCAGGCTTGATGCAGGAGGCCTTGATCAGCGAGGCCCAGTTGGCCCTTAACGCCCATACATGATGTTCACAGATTCCCATTGCCATTTGAATTTTCCCGAATTGATCTCCGAATTGCCGGCGATACGCCAGGCGATGGCCGATGCGCAGGTCGATCGTGCCTTGTGCATCAGCACCACACTGGAAGAATTTGGCCTTGTGCACCAGCTTGCGCTGGAGTTCGATAATTTTTGGGCCACGGTGGGCGTCCATCCTGATAACGAAGGAGTCAGGGAACCCACGCTGGATGATTTACTGACCCTGGGCATGTTGCCGCGGGTGGTCGGCATTGGCGAGACCGGGCTGGACTACTATCGGCTCAATGGCCGCTCAGTGGCTGACATGGCCTGGCAACGCTCGCGTTTTCGCACCCACATCCGGGCTGCGCGGCAGTTGCAAAAACCGCTGGTGATTCACACCCGGCAGGCCTCGGAAGACACCTTGGCGATTTTGCGCGATGAGGGTGAGGATGGGTCTTCGGGCAGTGCCGGAGGCGTATTTCACTGCTTTACCGAAGACGAAAGTACGGCCCGCCAGGCGCTCGACCTCGGGTTCTATATTTCTTTTTCCGGCATCCTGACGTTCAAAAGTGCCAAAAGTCTGCGCGAGGTGGCGGCCATGGTGCCGCTGGAGCGGCTCCTGATCGAAACCGACAGCCCCTATCTGGCCCCGATGCCGCACCGGGGGAAAACCAACAACCCATCCTATGTGCCCTGGGTAGCCAGGCAGCTGGCAGAGATCAAGCAATTGCCCATGGAAGAGATCGGCAGGATCACCAGTGACAACTTTGACGCCCTTTTCAAAGGAGTAAGGGCATGAAATATCCATTTTTAAGTTTAATAAATTACTTTAAAAAGTTTGTTTATCTATTTGTTTTAATTGGTTTAAATGTTGTTAATGCAGGTTCTTATGACGATTTTTTCAAAGCCATCAAACAAGACAATCCGGATGCTCTCAGCGCGCTCCTGAATCGCGGTTTTGACCCCAACACCCTGGACGCCACAGGTCTCCCGGGCTTGATACTGGCTTTGAAAAATGACGCTTTAAAAGTAGCGAGTGTCCTGGTCAGTCACCCCCGGATCAAGGTTGAGGTTCGCAATACGGCCGACGAAAGTCCATTGATGTTGGCTGCGCTCAAAGGCGAACTCCAATTGTGTCGGTTGATGATCCAAAAAGGTGGCGATATCAACAAACCCGGTTGGACACCTTTGCATTACGCCGCGACCCATGGGCACCTGGAGGTGCTGAGCCTGCTCCTGGAAGAACACGCTTACATTGACGCCGCATCACCCAACAACACAACGCCATTGATGATGGCCGCTCATTACGGCACACCGGCAGCTGTCCAACTGCTGCTGGAAGCTGGGGCAGACCCCATGCTTAGAAACGATTTGGGGTTAAGTGCCTTCGATTTTGCAGTTCGTGCGCAACGTATGGATTCCGCTGAAATCATCTCTGCGTTTGTACGCGGAAAGCAAACCAAGGGACATTGATGAGATCGAATCGTACTTTATACGATGTATATTATGTTAAATTTATATGTTGTATAGCAACAAATTAGCGAACTACAAAGGAAATGACAGGTGCACTCGGATCGATAAAAGATGTACCCAAAGCAATTTGGCCATGACCATGCAAAACGCATTCATCGCGTCTGAGCATCAGATCCGTACCGCTGCCAGCAAAACGGACCCAGCTCCCATAAGAGCTTTCATCGACCATCATGAAACTTCCGTTACGCCATTCGATTTTTGCATGCGTGCGCGAGACACGCGGGTCATTGACAATAAAGTCGACTTTGCGAAAGCGTCCGATGTGAATCGGTAATTCAAATGCCTGGAAGGTCTGTTGGCTTTCGTGGTGGGTCAATTCAATCTGGCCGCCCAATGCATCAACAAAGGGGGTTGTGGAGATCACATTGACAGGTGCTTGAACCGTAAAGTATTCTGAATTCTGGTCTTCTTGCCATTCAATCTGATAGACGTTACAAGGTTCCGTGCGACCACGTATGGCAATCGGGCCCAAAAATCGGAAATGGACATCATTTAACTTCGGACTGTTTTCAATGGTCTTGTCATTGACCCATATCTGATGCGGGCCTGCTAGCTCGCTTAAACGGGAAGCCGTGTTGACAGCATCGCCATAACAATCATCGTCCACCACGACCACGCTGCCCCGGACCACACCGATTCGTAAGGGCATGTAAAGTTGTGGAGACAAGCTTGCCAGACGGTGCTGGTAACTGCGCTGTATCTCGACCACCGCTGCGATTGCATCCGGGCTTTTTTTGAAGGTAGCCAAAACGCCGTCACCCAATAACTTGACGACCTTCCCACCCTTGGCGGCAAATTTTTCAGCAACCCAATTGGTCGCCTGTGTCACAGCATCTGTGGCTTTAGCATTGCCAAGCGTTTCAAACACTCCTGTGCTTCCAAACAGATCGGCAAAAACAACAGTTGTGTGAACACCCATTAATGGTCAATCCTTCGTCCTATGGCTTGAGTTTAGGTGAATCTGCACGCGTTGCCATCATTGATGACCCCAAAACAACAGGGCATCACGCCCTTCGATTGTCAGGTTAGTACTGGCACCAACAGGGAGCAGTACCTTGGTGGCAACATGCCCATACGGCATATTGGTCAAAACCGGGACCTTGATTTGTGTTCGCAACCAATCCACGACGCTTTGCAACTTGAATCCCCGGTCATGGGACACCAGTTTGAATTCAGTGAATTGTCCCAAGACAATGGCTTTTTGACGTGCCAAAACCCCAGAATACAAGAGTTGTGTGAGCATGCGCTCGATGCGGTACGGATGTTCCGCCACATCTTCCAAGAACAGAATGCCACCCTTGATGTCCGGAAAATAAGGGGTACCCAAAAGGGAACTCAGGACCGTCAGATTGCCGCCCCATAATTTGGCATTTGTCACATTCTTCAGGGCTTTGACTCGAACATCTGCCGTTTTAGCGGCCAGAGAATCCGTGTGCAAAGCGTTCTCACGGTGCTGGCGCCAGCCTGCACCCTCCCCTTGCCCCAGTAGCAAATCATCAAAACAGGCTGTCATGATGTCATCGGGTTCGTCAGCAACACCAAAACCTTCACACAGCGCCGGGCCAGCCCAGGTGATGGCCCCGGTGCGCGCCAGCACCGCACTTTGAAAGGCGGTGAAGTCGCTGATACCGACAAACAGCATGCCCTGGTCAATGGCCTTGGCAATTTTTTTGTACTGAATGCCGGGCAGGATCCGCGTCAAACCATAGCCGCCACGAGAGATCAACGCGACATCCGCCTTGCTGGCGGCAGCACGGTGGATGGCGGCAAGGCGGGTCTCATCATCGCCAGCAAAGCGCTGGTGACTGGTCAGCGCCGTCGGGTCAAGCTCGACGTCGTGCCCCATGGCTTGTAGTCGGGCAACACCGCGTTTGAAGGCTGCCTTGTCACGCACTGCTCCGGAAGGAGAATAAATATAAATGTGCTTTGTCATGACAACTGGAAAGTGGTTTTTTGCGTGCGCCGCTGTTTGAAGAAATCCTGCAGAACAGCAGCGCATGATTGCGCCAGAACACCGCCCTGCACTGCTGTTTGGTGGTTAAGTCTGGCTTGTGCAAATAGATCGACCACAGAGCCAGCAGCACCTGTTTTGGGGTCGGAGGCACCAAAAACCACCCGCTTGAGACGCGCATGCAGCATGGCGCCCGCGCACATGGCGCAGGGCTCCAGGGTTACAAAGAGCTCACATTCAGGCAGTCGATAGTTGCCCAGAATCCGGGCTGCGGCGCGCAGCGCCTGCATTTCTGCATGGGCACTGGGGTCATGATTGGCGATAGGGGCGTTGTGGCCACAAGCAATGACCACGCCGTCCCTGATCACCACGGCACCCACGGGCACCTCACCTGCAGCCCCGGCCAGGGCGGCTTGTGCCAATGCCAGTTGCATGGCTTGCTCGTCAGTCATTGGAATCGGCAGTTATTCCCACTCAATGGTGGCGGGTGGCTTGGAGCTCACATCATAGGTGACCCGGTTGATGCCGCGGACTTCATTGATGATCCGGCTCGACACCTTTTTCAACAAGGCATAGGGCAGCTCAGCCCAGTCGGCGGTCATGAAGTCGCTGGTTTGCACTGCGCGTAGTGCCACCACGTAGTCGTAGGTACGCCCGTCGCCCATCACGCCCACACTTTTCACCGGCAAAAATACGGTGAAGGCCTGACTGGTCAATTCGTACCAGCTCTTGCCAGTGGCTTCATCGATAAAGTTGTTCAGCTCTTCAATAAAGATCGCATCGGCGCGGCGCAGCAGATCGGCGTAGTCTTTTTTGACCTCACCGAGGATCCGCACGCCCAGCCCCGGTCCAGGGAACGGGTGGCGATAGACCATGTGGTAGGGCAAACCCAGCGCCACGCCGAGTTCGCGCACCTCGTCCTTGAACAATTCACGCAGAGGCTCCAGCAATTTCAGACCCAATTGCTCAGGCAGGCCACCCACGTTGTGGTGGCTCTTGATGACCACTGCTTTTTTGTTTTTGGCACCGCCGGACTCGATCACATCGGGATAAATGGTGCCTTGCGCCAGCCACTTGGCTCCATTTTTGCTTGCATCAGAGGCTGTCAGTGCGGCAGCTTGCGCCTTAAAGACTTCAACAAATTCACGGCCAATGATTTTGCGTTTGGCTTCCGGATCGCTCACGCCCGCCAGATGCCCCAAGAATTGGTCGGCTGCATCGACGCGAATGACCTTGGCGTGCAGCTTGCCAACAAACATGTCCATCACCATGTCGCCTTCGTGCAGGCGCAACAAGCCATGGTCGACAAAAACACAGGTGAGCTGGTCACCGATGGCGCGGTGAATCAGGGCAGCGGCTACCGATGAATCGACGCCACCGGACAACCCCAGGATGACTTCATCATCGCCCACTTGTGCGCGAATGGCTTCAACAGCCTCACTGATGTAGTCGCCCATGATCCAGTCGGCTCGGGCGCCACAAATATCGAGCACAAAGCGCTCCAGAATGGCTGCACCACGCTTGGTATGGGTCACCTCCGGATGAAACTGCACGGCATAAAAGCGGCGCGCTTCATCAGCCATGCCGGCAATGGGGCAACTGTCGGTACTTGCCATGAGCTTGAAGCCGGGCGGCAGCTCGGTGACCTTGTCGCCATGGCTCATCCACACCTGCAACATGCCATGGCCTTCGGGCGTGGTGAAGTCCTGTATACCATTGAGCAATGCAGTATGGCCGTGTGCGCGCACGTTGGCATGACCAAACTCGCGCTGGTGACCACTGGTAACGATACCGCCCAACTGATGCGCCATGGTCTGCATGCCATAGCAGATCCCCAGCACCGGGATGCCCAGTTCAAATACCACTTGCGGCGCCTTGTCGGTGCTGTCTTCGTACACACTGGCGTGGCTGCCTGACAGGATGATGCCCTTGAGCTTGCCGTCGCGCGCGTAGGCACGAATCCACTCGTCGGACACATCACAGGGATGGACTTCACAAAAGACATGCGCCTCACGGATGCGCCGGGCAATGAGTTGGGTGACTTGTGAACCAAAGTCAAGAATGAGGATTTTTTGATGCATGAAAATCCTTATTCCGCCCGGTAATTCGGCGCTTCTTTGGTGATTTGCACATCGTGCACATGGCTTTCGCGGATGCCGGCGGTGGTAATTTCGACAAACTCCGCTTTATCCTGCATTTCTTCAATGGTGGCGCAGCCGCAATAGCCCATGCTGGCGCGCAAGCCGCCCGACATTTGATAGATGATGGCAACCATCGATCCCTTGTAGGGTACGCGGCCTTCAATGCCTTCGGGCACCAGTTTGTCGGCATTCGGATTGCCGGTGCTGGACTCCTGAAAATAACGGTCCGCACTGCCCTGCTGCATGGCACCAATGCTGCCCATGCCACGGTAACTCTTGTAGCTGCGGCCCTGGAAAAGGATCACTTCACCCGGTGCTTCTTCGGTGCCGGCAAACATGCCGCCCATCATGACCGTACTGGCGCCAGCGGCAATCGCCTTGGAGATGTCGCCGCTAAACCGGATGCCGCCATCGGCGATCAAGGGTACACCGGTTCCCTTGAGTGCAGTGGCCACGCTGTCAATGGCCATGATCTGAGGCACGCCGACTCCGGCGACGATGCGGGTGGTACAAATGGAGCCAGGACCAATACCCACTTTCACAGCATCAGCGCCGGCTTCTACCAAAGCCAGTGCAGCCGCCCCCGTGGCAATGTTGCCGCCAATCACCTCGACATTCGGAAAATTCTGCTTGACCCAGCGTACCCGCTCCAGTACGCCCTTGCTATGACCGTGCGCGGTATCAACCACGATGGCATCGACCCCTGCACGGGCCAGCAACTCCACACGTTCTTCAGTGCCCTCACCCACGCCCACCGCCGCACCCACGCGCAATTTACCCTGGGCGTCGCGCGCCGCATTGGGAAAGCTGGTCTGCTTGGTGATGTCCTTGACGGTGATCAACCCCTTGAGCTCAAAAGCGTCATTGACCACCAGTAAACGTTCGATCTTGTACTGGTTCAACAACACTTTGGCCTGGGTGATGGTGGTGCCATCGGGCACGGTAACCAGCTTGTCACGCGGTGTCATGATGTGACTCACGGGTAGGTCCAGACGGGTTTCGAAGCGCAAATCGCGCCCTGTCACCAGGCCAACCACCTTGCCACCATCGCATACCGGAAAACCAGACACGCCCAATTGCGCAGACAAATCCATCACCTGGCGCACGGTGTGTTGCGGCGTGATCACCACCGGATCGCGCAACACGCCGGACTCGTAGCGTTTGACTTTGGCGACCTTGGCTGCCTGCTGCTGTGCCGTCATGTTTTTGTGCACAATACCAATGCCGCCTTCCTGGGCGATGGCGATGGCCAGACGGGATTCTGTCACTGTGTCCATGGCCGCTGAGACCAGGGGCAGATTGAGTGCAATGTTGCGGGTGAAACGGGTGGCGAGGGAGGTGTCCTTGGGCAGGACTTGGGAATAGGCTGGCACCAATAAGACATCGTCAAAGGTGAGTGCTTTACCGATCAGGCGCATGTTCAAAGCTCCAAATCGTCAATTGTATCTGGCGATGAATATGTCAGCTGGCATAAACTCACGCGTTATGAAACAAAGCCAACGTGTCTTTTTAGTTGTTTTCAGTTTGCTGTCTTGCAGTGCGATAGCGCAGTGGGCCTGGACGGACGAGGAGGGCCGCGCAATTTTCAGTGACCTCCCCCCATCCACCAACGTGCCGGACAAGCGTATTTTCAAGCGCCCCAGCCCTGCCAGGTTGACTCCGAACCAGGAACAGACGCCAAACACGGGCGCTGACGCGGCAAACGCCAGAACGGCGAATTCTGCCCAAGCGGCGGCAAGCACGCCTCAATCCACAGGACTGGACAAAGAGTTGGCAGAACGCAAGAAAAAAACCGAGCAAGCACAGGCGGAACAACGCAAGTTTGAAGAAGAGCGCATCAGCAAACTGAAGGCTGACAACTGCGAACGTGCCAGATTAGCTCAAAAAACGCTGGATTCAGGGGTTCGCATTGCGCACACCAATGCCCAGGGAGAGCGGGAAATATTGGATGACGCAGCCCGGGCTGCCGAAGCCAAACGCCTTCAGTCCATCATGGCCAGTGACTGCAATCAATAACCAGCTTTTGCGCCTGCCCGTTTCTTGACAAACAAGCCAGCACCCCGACTTCCCTGTCGGGCAAAACGTTCACGACGCGCTACCTTTGGATCAACTCGCAAAGGCCGATAAATTTCTACACGATCAAGTTCTCGCAGGCGCTGGTCGAGTTTGACCCGCCGACCCCACACCCCGACGAGCACGTGCTGGAGATCGATGTCGGTGAATTGCAGCAACAATCCGCTTTGTTGCAAAGCCTGCAAGACCGTACAAGGCTGCGCCAGCAGCAGCTTGACTTCGACAAGCTCGCGCGCTTTCGCCGCGTAAACGACAGTCAGGTGCAGCAGGGACTCACTCACCATAAGTCTGTTTGGCACGATTGACAAAAGCATCGACCATACTGGTCGCAATCTTGTCAAACACCGGGCTGACCAATCTTCCGATGGCACTCTCGAAACTGTAGGTCAGGATCAATTCGACTTTACAGGCGCGCTCGCTGGCATCGCCAAGAGGCAAAAAATTCCATTCGCCCTCAAGCTTGGAAAATGGCCCGTTCACCAGATTAATGGTGACCTGGCGATCAACAACGTGCACATTGCGGGTGCTGAAGCTTTGATGGATTCCAGAAAAGGCGATCCCAATTTCAGCCAGCATGCCGTTTTCCTCATGCGCCACGACACGCGCTTTGTCGCACCAGGGTAAAAACTGTGGGTACTGGTCCACATCGGTAACAAGCCGGTACATCTCGGCCGGGCTGTACCAAATTAAAACGGATTTTTTGACAGTTTTCATAGAATGCGATTATGAACAGGATTTCAGTCAAGCCTGACTGGCCTCTTTCAATCTTCAAACTCAGCTCATGGCCAAAAAACCCGACACTTCTTCACGCATCGCAGACAACAAAAAAGCGGCATTCAACTATTTTTTCGAGGATCGCTTCGAGGCCGGCATCGTATTGGAGGGCTGGGAGGTCAAGTCGCTGCGTGAAGGCAAAGTCCAACTCACTGACGGCTATGTGGTGGTGCGCAACGGTGAACTGTTCATCATTGGCCTACAGATCAACCCACTGGGCACAGCGTCCACCCATATCAGTCCGGACAAACAGCGCACCAAAAAACTGCTGATGCACAAGGAAGAAATCAAACGACTCATCGGCAAGGTGGAGCAAAAGGGCTACACCCTGGTGCCCATCAATCTGCACTGGAAAAATGGCAAGGTCAAGTGTGAAATTGCCCTGGCCAAGGGAAAGGCCGAACACGACAAGCGGGACACCATCAAGGACCGTGAAGGTAAACGCGAGGTGGAACGGGCCATGAAAGACCGGCATCGGTGATATGACGACACGGCACAGCGCTGTTACAATCTGCGGTTTGCTGACAACATCCACAGACTCAAGGAACACATATCATGGCATCTGGAAAACCAAAGAAAAAGAACCCGCGCCTGGCGTCGGGCCGTAAACGCGTCCGCCAGGACGTCAAAATCAACGCAGCCAATACCTCGCTGCGTTCCAAATACCGCACTGCGGTGAAAAACGTGGAAAAAGCTGTTCTGGGTGGTGACAAAGCCAAAGCCACAGAACTATTTGCCAAAATGCAAGCTGTGGTTGATACCGTGGCCGACAAGGGCATCTTCCACAAGAACAAGGCCGCTCGTGACAAGAGCCGTCTGTCTGCCAAGGTGAAAGCCCTAGCAATCGCCGCCTAAACTTTAGGCAATTCGCACGAGTTTGCCAAACCTGTAAGGAAAGCAAACTCGCCGTTTGTAACGGGTGCGCTGTCAGCAAAAGCAAAAAAGCCGTCTTCGTGACGGCTTTTTTGCTTTTGTCCTATTTGCGCCAGGAACTGGGCCCGCGTCCACGCTAATTTTCAGTGTTTTGGGTGATGATCGTGATGCGACTGGTGCGCGCTGTGGGGTGGTGCACCATGGTGCACCTGCAGTTCATTGTCCTTGGCAAAACCCATCACGAAGTCCCAGGCCATGACATTGTGCGCACGCAAGTCCTCGTGCACCACAACACAGCGCACATTGTTGACGCTGCTGGGAACACACCAGGGCGAATAGGCCAGATGGCGACCGGTTGGCACACCGCCCGGGCGAAATTGACTCATCACGCCAGCCAGACGTTCAGCCCAGTCACTGGGACGAAAAGCGCGTCCAGTACCTGTGATGCCCAAAATATAGACTTTTTTTGAACTGTGAGAAACCATCGGGTAGAGGTCTTAATGAGGTTGTGTGCGGTTTGCTACAACGCTTGTCGATTCTAGCTGAATCTTATGTCTTATACAAGACTTGAATGTCGACGTCGGTTGACACAACACAAGCTTCAGAAAGATTGGACAGTCGGACTTGGTCGCCTGTTTGATCGGTCTAAAATCACTTTCCAATGGCCCAATCTGCATTGGGCCGTTTTGTTTATTGCCATACCCTGGAGACCTGCCTCATGACCGATGCCAGCCCAAAAATAGAAGCCAGCTCACCACATGTGATGAATACCTATGGTCGTCTACCCATTGCGCTCAGTCACGGACAGGGTTGCCATGTTTGGGATGTGAATGGCAAGCGTTATCTGGATGCATTGGGTGGCATTGCCGTGAATACGCTGGGTCATAACCACGCCAAACTGGTGCCGGCGCTGCAAGACCAGATCAGCAAAATCATCCACAGCTGCAACTACTACCATGTCCTGAACCAGGAAATTCTGGCAAAAAAACTGGTGGAACTGTCGGGTATGAGCAATGTGTTTTTCTGCTCCACAGGGCTCGAAGCAAATGAAGCGGCACTCAAGCTGGCGCGCAAGTTTGGTCATGACAAGGGCATTGAACGCCCGGAAATCGTGGTTTATGAAAAGGCCTTTCACGGGCGCTCCATTGCGACGCTGAGTGCCACCGGGAATCCCAAGGTGCAAGTGGGTTTTGGCCCGCTGGTGGAAGGATTCATCCGAGTGCCGATCAATGACATCGACAGCCTGAAACAAGCCACTGCAGGCAATTCCAATGTGGTGGCAGTCTTTCTTGAGGCCATACAGGGTGAAGGCGGTGTGAATCCCATGCACCTGGATTATTTGCGTGAGGTGCGCGCCCTGTGTGACGCCAATGACTGGTTGATGATGGTCGATGAGGTCCAATGCGGCATGGGCCGCACCGGCAAGTGGTTTGCCCACCAATGGGCCGGCATTGTGCCGGACGTGATGCCGCTGGCCAAGGGTTTGGGCTCGGGTGTACCAGTGGGGGCCGTGGTGGCTGGCCCTAAAGCCGCGCATATCTTTCAACCCGGCAACCATGGTACGACCTTTGGTGGCAACCCGCTGGCCATGCGCGCGGGGGTTGAAACCATCCGCATCATGGAACAGGATGGCTTGTTGGAAAACGCTTCACGGGTCGGCACCCACCTGAGTCAGGGCCTGGCGAACGCGCTCTCGGCCGAATTGACCAGCGGCGCGGTACGCCAGATCCGTGGGCAGGGATTGATGATTGGGGTGGAATTGGCAAAGCCCTGTGGCGCACTGGTACAGCAGTGTGCCGATCACGGGTTACTGATCAGCGTGACCGCCGACACCGTGATCAGATTGGTGCCGCCCTTGATCATGACGGAAGTCGAAGCCGATGATGTGGTCCGCATCTTGTGTCCGCTGATCAAACAACTGTTGCAAGCGCATTGAGCCGCCCCACCCTACTCTTGAATGCTGACAAAATGACTGCAATCAACCACTACCTGCAATTCACCGACCTCAACGCCAGCCAGTATGCCTACCTGTTTGACCGCGCCTCGCTGATCAAAAAGAAGTTCAAGGCTTACGAAAAACACCAACCGCTGGTGGACCGCACCCTGGCCATGATTTTCGAGAAGGCATCCACCCGCACGCGCGTCAGTTTTGAAGCCGGCATGTACCAATTGGGCGGCAGCGTGGTGCATTTGACCACTGGCGACAGCCAGTTGGGTCGTGCCGAGCCAATTGAAGACAGCGCCAGAGTCATCAGCCGCATGGTGGATCTGGTGATGATCCGCACCTTTGAACAAGCCAAGATTGCGCGTTTTGCCAAGTATTCACGTGTGCCGGTGATCAACGGCTTGACCAATGAATTTCACCCCTGCCAGATCCTGGCAGATATTTTCACATTCATTGAACACCGTGGCTTGATCCAGGGCAAAACCGTGGCCTGGGTCGGTGACGGCAACAACATGGCCAACACCTGGCTGCAGGCAGCGGAGGTGCTGGACTTCAAGGTCAACGTGAGCACCCCAAGCGGTTATGAAGTCGATGAAAAAATAGCATCCATCACGGGCAAGATCAGTCCGAGACACTACCAGACTTACAACAACCCAATGGATGCTTGCCGGGGCGCAGACCTGGTCACCACCGATGTCTGGACCAGCATGGGCTACGAGGCTGAAAACGAAATCCGCAAAGAAGCCTTTGCAGCCTGGCGGGTCAGCGCCGACATGATGGCAGTGGCGCAAGCCAACGCCCTGTTCATGCATTGCCTGCCTGCCCACCGCGGCGAGGAAGTTGATGCAGACGTGATCGATGGCGGGCAGAGCGTGGTCTGGGACGAGGCCGAAAACCGCATGCACGTACAAAAAGCGCTGATGGAATTCCTGTTGCTGGGTCGTTTGTCCTGAAGGTTTGACTCCCGCCCTGCGTTCAAGGTGTTGTCGTACACCAGGGCGCAGTGTTGTGCGCCAAGGCCATCCAGAGCGCCCAGGAAGAGCTCAACGCCAACGCCAGCCCGGCCAGACGAACCCCCCAGTCGCCATTGCGGTTGCCACGCAAGCGCAGCAAGAGCCAGGGCCCGAGCATCATCGAAACACTGGTGCCCAAGGCAAACAAGGCCATCACCAAAGCCCCGTCGAGCACACTGCCTGCCAGTGCGGCCACCAGCAAAGCTGAATACAACAAACCACATGGCAGAAACGTCCAGACAGCGCCAATCAGCAAGGGGGCACTGGCACCTTTTCTGGACACCAAGCCTCTGACGTTCCCCCATATTTTTCTGCCCGCCTGCTCCATCCAGACCGGTTGCCGTGCTTGCCAAAGTAGCAACAGGCCCAGCACGATCATTGCAACATGAAACATCGACCAGACCGGTCGCAGCGCGCTGGACTGGACCGTTAGCCAACCCAGTCCCTGCATGGAGGCCGCCCCAAGGGCTCCCAGGCTGGCGTAACCAAGTACCCTGCCAAACTGAAAGGTCCACATGGCTGATGTGGATCGTGCGCCTGCCGCACTGCCAATGCCCGCACAAGCTGCGCCGCACATGGCAATGCAATGCGGCCCACCGGCCAAACCCATGAGTAGCGCTGTTGTCGCGAGCGTGGTTTGCATCCCGCCAATTTAGAGGATTTTGGAAAACTTGGCGCGGGTACGGTCAGTTTGAAGGTAACGATCAAAAACCATGGCGACAGCCCGGACAAAAAACCACCCCTTCGCTGTCACTTGAATGCCGGTATCGTCCAGGGTCACCAAGCCCTGCTCTACTTGGGTTTGGAGCGTTTCAAGTTCCTTGTGGAAGTATTGCCTGAAATCAATCAGGTGCCCCAGTTCTATCGATTCGAAAGACAGGCGACCCTGGCACATCAGGGCCATGATCACGGCGCGGCGGACCAAATCATCGCGCGTCAAGGCCAAACCACGTACGACCGGAAATTGACCTTGATCGAGGAAGTCGTAATACTCCTCCAGCGTTTTGGCATTCTGGCTGTAAGTTGCACCCACGCGTCCAATGGACGATACGCCCAGGCCAACCATATCGCAGTCGGGTTGCGTGCTGTAACCCTGGAAATTTCGGTGCAAACGCCCCTGCCGTTTGGCCACAGCGAGCGAATCTTCAGGCAAAGCGAAATGATCCATGCCAATGTAGACATAGCCAGCCGCCAAAAATGCGGCCATGGATTGCGCCAGCATGGATACTTTGGCAGCGCCTGTTGGAATTTCAACCGAAGAGATTCGCCTTTGGGGCTTGAAGCGTTCTGGCAAATGCGCATAGGCATACAAGGCAATACGATCAGGCCTGAGTTCAATGATTTGACGGATCGTTCGCTCAAACGACTCAGGCGTTTGCTCCGGCAGTCCATAGATCAGATCGGCATTGACAGACTCGAAACCCTTTTGGCGGGCAGCCGCCACCAGCGCAAAAACCTGCTCAGCGGGTTGAATACGGTGGACCGCTTTTTGCACTGCCGGATCAAAGTCCTGAACACCAAAACTCAAACGGTTGAAACCGAGTTCGGCCAGGGTGTCGAGCCGCTTTTCGTCGATGGTCCGAGGGTCGATCTCGATGGAATATTCACCCCCAGGTACCAGTGAAAAATTGCGCCCAAGCATATGCATCAGTTCGCGCAACTCGTTGTCTGAGAGGAAAGTTGGCGAGCCGCCGCCCAGGTGCAATTGGGAAACAGCCTGTCCCTGGCCCATGTGCTTGACGTGCAGATCGACCTCGCGATTCAGGTACCTCAGATAGGCCGTTGCCCGATCATGGTGTTTTGTAATGATCTTGTTGCAGGCGCAGTAATAGCAGAGCGACTCACAGAATGGAATATGCACGTAAAGCGACAATGGCAACACCAGTGCAGCCGCACCGGAGCGCCTTTGCTCCAGAGCCTGGATGTAGTCCTGCGATGTAAAGGCCTCTACAAAGCGATCAGCCGTTGGATAGGACGTGTACCGTGGACCAGACACATCATATTGGCGAATCAGGCTTTCAGAGATTGGCTCAGCGACACTTTCACTCATTCTTTATCCTTATGGGGTTGTTTAGAATATGCCTGCAAAAATTGGTTTTTTTCTTGATCTTGGTCAAATAATTTAAAAATAACTGGAACTCGCGCCAGCTGCTTAAAATTGATGTACATCACAGATCAAAGCGAAAGAGTGTCAAAATCAGTCCAATGAATCATCAGACCATCAAAATCGCCTGTTCCAATTGCAACATGCGTGAATTGTGCATGCCCATCAGCTTGAGTGATGGAGACCTTGATCGCATTGATGCCATTATTGGTGTCCGGAAAAAAATCAAGCGTGGTGAATCGCTGTACCACAACGGCGATAGATTCAATAACCTCTACGCCATTCGAACCGGTTTTTTCAAAACCTGCATTACCTCCGAAGATGGCCGCGATCAGGTAACCGGATTTCAAATGGCGGGGGAAGTCATCGGCCTGGATGGCATCGTCAATGACCACCACACCTGTGATGCAGTGGCGCTGGAAGACGCTGAAATCTGTGCCATGCCTTTTGCACAAATTGAAGACCTGTCGCGTGAAGTGAACGCTTTGCAGCACCATGTCCACAAAATCATGAGCCGTGAGATCGTACGAGAGCATGGTGTCATGCTGTTGCTCGGTAGCATGCGCGCCGAAGAACGTCTTGCAGCCTTTTTACTGAATTTGGCGCAACGTCTGCACGCGCGCGGCTTCTCGAAGTCTGAATTGATCCTGCGGATGACCAGGGAAGAAATCGGCAGTTATCTGGGGCTGAAACTGGAAACGATCAGCCGTACTTTCTCAAGATTCGCTGAAGATGGCATCGTCGACGTCAAACAACGTCACGTTCACATTCTCGATACGCAAGCACTCCAGGACATCGTGAATCCCAAATAGCCTGGTCTTTCGCGCCATTACTTGGCAGGTGGCACGATCCCCGTTGCCGCATGGTTGCGTCCCAGCATAGCCGGGGCCTGACTGCTTTCCTTGCGGCGTGCCTCTATCGACTGATCTGACTGCCGGGATGGCTGGTAACTGTCATCACTGACAATTTCATTGGGGCGACTCATCGCCAGATAGAGTGTGACAAATCCGGCGACCACCACGATGGCTGGGCCGGCGATGATCATCCAGACAAAACCATGTTTCCACCAAGGTGCACTTGAAATTTCGGCTGGTTCATTCATGAGTGAAATCAGTATCCCGGGAATAAAAATATTTGACAGACCAAAAACAAAAGACCCGGTCACCTCTATGCGGATGACCAGGTCTTGAAACGTTCGTTCAGCGCTTACTTGTTCGACAAGCCCCAAATGTAAGAAGTCAGGACATGAATCTGTGCTTCAGTCAACTTTTCCTTTTGGGCTGGCATCACGTTAACCTTGCCATTGTTGATCATCTCGACAATGGCTTTTTCACCAAAACCGTGCAACCAGATGTTGTCAGTGAGGTTGGCCGAGCCAAGGGCCTGCATACCCTTGCCGTCAGGGCCATGACAGGCTGCACAGACACCAAACTTGTCTTTGCCCAAAGCGGCGCGGGCCGAGTCATGCGGGCTGCCTGACAAGCTCAGAACGTATTGGGCCAGGTTCTTGATATCGTCGGAAGAACCCACGGCAGCAGCCATGGGTGGCATGTTGCCGTTTCGGCCACCGGTCAGGGTTTCCTTGATTTTTTCTGGTGTACCACCATGCAACCAGTCACCATCTGTCAAATTGGGGAAACCCTTGTTGCCACGGGCATCCGACGCGTGACATTGGGCGCAATTATTGCCGTACAGACGTTCGCCAATGGCCATGGCTTGTGCGTCCTTGGCTACCTCTTCAGGGGGCATTGACATAAACTTCGCGTAGATCGGTGCGGTTTCGGCATTGCCCTTGGCCACCTCATCGGCGTGCAACTTGGCAGAGGTCCAGCCCAGGGTCCCCGGATAGCTTCCCAGCCCCGGATAAAGGACCAGGTAAGCCAGTGAAAACACGACAGTGATCACAAACATGTAACTCCACCAGCGCGGCAGCGGATTGTTCATCTCCCGCAAATCGCCGTCCCAGACATGGCCGGTGGTGTTGTCACTGGCCGTAGATGCTTTCATTTTTCCAGTGATGATCAACAAAACCAGGCAGGCAATGATGCCGACCAAGGTAATGCCAGCAATATATATTTCCCAAAAATTACTTGTGAAATCGCTCATTTTTTTTCCAATCAGGTGAACGGGTCAGTCCTGCTCAAAAGGCAGGTTGGCAGCTTTGTCAAAGTCAGCAGAATTTTTGCGTGAGTAAGCCCAGACAATGATCCCGATGAAAGTCAAAAAACTGACCACGGTGATCAATGAGCGCAGTGTGTTGACATCAAGCTCCATGCAGTGCTCCTCTTTACTTCGAAGTCGTGCCAAGAATCTGGAGGTAGGCCACGATGGCATCCATCTCGGTCTTGCCCTTGAGTTCTTCGACTGAAGCAGCGATTTCGGCATCGGTGTAGGGCACGCCCAATTTACGCAGCGCCGTCATATGCGATGGCATGCTGGCCGCATCGACCGGTGTGTTCATCAACCAGGGATAAGCGGGCATGATGGACTCCGGAACCAGGTCACGCGGATTGTTCAGGTGAGTAATCTGCCATTGGTCGCTGTACTTGCCGCCCACCCGATGCAGGTCTGGACCGGTGCGTTTGCTGCCCCACTGGAACGGATGGTCATAGACAAACTCATTCGCCTTGGAATAAGGACCATAGCGCAGTGTCTCGGCGCGGAACGGCCTGATCATCTGTGAATGGCAGTTGTAGCAGCCCTCACGGGTATAGATATCACGACCGGCCAACTGAAGCGCGTTGTAAGGCTTGAGACCCGGCGCGGCAACGGTGGTTGATTTCTGGAAGAACAGGGGCACAATTTCAACCAGACCGCCAAACAACAACACGATCAGGATCAAAACGATCATCAATCCGTTGTTGGTTTCAATCGTTGAGTGCGACAGGCCGCCGCTTTGATTTGAATTAGACATAGTTTTTATACCTCAAGCGTGTGCAGCAGCAGCCGGAATGTTGACCGTGACAGAACGGCCTGCAGTGGCTGTCTTGATCGTGTTCCACAACATGATGACCATACCCGTCAGGTAGAGCAGGCCACCTGCCAAACGAAGCACATAGAACGGATAACTGGCCTTGACTGATTCCACGAAGGTGTAAGTCAGGGTGCCGTCCGGATTGATGGAGCGCCACATCAGGCCTTGCATCACGCCGGCAATCCAGAGCGCCGCAATGTAAAGCACAATGCCGATGGTGGCCATGTAGAAGTGCACCTCAATGGCCTTCGCACTGAACATCTGTTTTTGGCCAAACAGGCGCGGAATCAGGTAGTACATGGAACCCATGGTGACCAGACCCACCCAGCCCAGAGCGCCAGAGTGCACATGGCCCACGGTCCAGTCGGTGTAATGCGACAAGGCATTCACGGTCTTGATCGCCATCATCGGGCCTTCGAACGTGGACATGCCGTAAAACGACAGTGACACGATCAGGAAACGCAGGATCGGGTCATCGCGCAGCTTGTGCCAGGCACCGGACAGGGTCATGATCCCGTTGATCATGCCACCCCAGCTCGGCGCCAGCAAAATCAGGGAAAACACCATGCCGACAGACTGCGTCCAGTCAGGCAGGGCGGTGTAATGCAGATGGTGCGGACCCGCCCACATGTAAGTAAAAATCAGTGCCCAGAAGTGAACGATCGAAAGGCGATAAGAATAAACCGGGCGACCGGCCTGCTTGGGAATAAAGTAGTACATCATCCCCAGGAAGCCCGCGGTCAGGAAGAAGCCCACCGCGTTGTGGCCGTACCACCATTGCACCATGGCATCCTGCACACCCGCATAGGCCGAGTAAGACTTCATGCCCAGGAACGCTACCGGAATCGCCGCGCTGTTGACCAGGTGCAGAAGCGCAACGGCCAGAATAAATGCACCAAAGAACCAGTTGGCCACATAAATGTGTTTGACCTTACGGGTTCCCACCGTGCCGAAGAAAACCAGGGCATAGGTCACCCATACCAGCGTGATCAGAATGTCAATGGGCCATTCCAGCTCTGCATACTCCTTACCCGAGGTGTAACCCAGAGGCAGCGAAATCGCGGCGAGCAAAATGACCAGCTGCCAGCCCCAAAAGGTAAAAGCTGCCAATTTGTCACTGAAGAGGCGCACCTGGCAGGTCCGCTGTACCACATAGTAGGATGTAGCAAAGAGGCCACAACCGCCAAATGCAAAAATGACCGCATTGGTGTGCAAAGGACGCAATCGTCCAAATGACAAGAACGAAATACCCATGTTGAGCTCGGGCCAAGCCAGTTGGGCGGCAATGATCACGCCAACCAGCATACCCACCACCCCCCACACCACCGTCATGATGGCAAACTGCCTTACAACTTTGTCGTTGTATGTTGTTGCCTGCGAATTTGCATATTCCATGTTCACCTCTTTTCAATTTTAGCGATTGCAGTATGCATGAAGCATGACTGGCACTATTTGACTCATATCAAGTTGTTACAGAAATTCTTAACCATCCTTAAGAATCCGTTCACCTTCTTTCTCCATATCATCAAATTGTCCACTGTAGATGGCCCACCAGATGCCGCCGATGATAAAAAACACCAAGACAACCGACAGAGGCACCAAAAAATAGAGAATATCCATCAAAATCCCCGTCCAAACTGTGCGTCTTTGGACAAACGCAAGGCATTGATAACCACCAACAGGGAACTGCTGGCCATACCCAGGCCAGCCAGCCATGCCGGAAGCAGACCCAAAACAGCCAGTGGCACGCAAACCGCGTTATAGAGGGCTGCCCAGCTTAAATTTTGCCTCACAATGGCCAGCGTACGCCGAGACAGTAAAAGTGCATCGGCCACATTCGTCAGGCGGCCGCCTGAAACCAAAAAATCTGCCTGGGCTTGTGCCAGAGGTACGGCCTGACCAAAGGCAAAAGAAACATGCGCACCCGCCAGCACCGGACCGTCGTTTAAACCATCGCCGACGACAGCGACTTTATGGCCCTGCACTTGGGATTCACGTAAGAAATCAAGCTTGTCCTGTGGCGAACAGTTCCCCCGAACTTCACTGATGCCTACTTTTTCAGCCACCCGCAGGGCTGCGTCACTGGCATCGCCAGACAACAAATACACGCTGATACCCGCGCGCTGCAAGGCCGCCACGGTTGCCTGGGCATCTTGACGGATATCCTCCTGAAACTCAAAGCTGGCCAGCCAGCCCGCATCGTCACTCAGGTGAACCTGCAAGGCCTTGGTATTGACCGGTACGACATCACAAAAAGTGGCGGACCCAAGGCGCAGGACAACCGGCGCCCCAGCCCCATGCGCCGCACACACCTCGGCGCGCACCCCCTGTCCCGCCTGTTCTGTCACCTGGGTCGCGAGCCAGTGTTCTGTGGCATCAGCCTGGCTGGCAGCGGCAACCAAAGCCCTGGAGAGCGGATGCAATGAATGCTGCGCCAGCACAGCCGCCTGAGCCAGCGCTTGTTGCTGCGTCATTCCTTGACGCACATGGATTTGATTCACCACCATCGCATCGCGCGTCAGGGTGCCGGTTTTGTCAAACATCACGGTATCCACTGCCGCCAAAGACTCGAAGGCATCCAAGCGTCGCACCAACACGCCACGCCTGGCCAGAGCCCCTGCAGCTGAGAGCATGGCGGCGGGCGTTGCCAAAGACAGCGCACAAGGGCAAGTGACAATCAGCACGGAGACGGCCACCATCAACGCACGCTCGGGATCAGACTGCCACCAGTAGGCGCAGGCCAGGCCGGCAGCCACCAACACTCCGATCAAAAAAGGCTTGGCGATGGTATCGGCCAGCCGTGCCAAAGCGGGTTTGCTGGTAGAGGCACTTTCCATCAAATTGACGATTTGGGCAAAACGCGTTTGCTCACCCACCCGATCAACCCGCATCTGCACCATGGCAGACAGGTTATGACTGCCTGAGATGACCTCATCGCCGACCTGGCGTGTCAACGGTCGCGATTCACCGGTCAACAAGGCCTCATCGACCGAGGTATGTCCTTGCAACAACACGCCATCAGCAGGAAAAGCTTCACCAGGCAAGACACGCACCACATCACCGGCTTGCAGCCGTCTCACAGGCACGCGTTCATACTGCCCATCGGACTTGAACCGCAGCACACTGTCCGGCAAACGGTTCATCAGGGTTTCAAGTGCGCCTGCCGTCCTGTCACGCAGGCGCAATTCAAGCCAGCGCCCCGCCAGCAGGAAAAACACAAACATGGTCAGCGAATCAAAGAACACCTCGTGGCCAAAAATGCCGGCGGGGTCAAAGGTCCCGGCACTGCTGACCAAAAAAGTAATCAACATGCCCAGCGCCACTGGCAGGTCCATGCTGACGCGTCGATGCAGCACATCCTGCCAGGCATTGCTGAAAAAAGGCCCGCATGAGAAAAGAATCACCGGCAAGGTCAGCACCCAGGAGGCCCAGCGCAACAATTGCTCCATTTCCGGGGTCAAATCACCGGGCTGGGCCACATAGGCCGGATAGGCATACATCATGACCTGCATCATGCACAAGCCGGCGACCATCATGCGCCACAGTGCTTTGCGCGACCCGGCCAGTCGGCGCTCGCGGGCAAAGGCATCATTGGCAGGCAGCGCACGGTAACCAGCTTGGTGCACCGCCTGCATCCAGCCTGAGGGAGACACTGCCTGCGACTCCCAGACCACCTTGGCGCGGTGACTGCCTGCGCTGACCTCGACATTGCGCACGCCCGGCACTTTCTGCAGGGCATCTTCTATGGTCAGGGCACAGGCAGCGCAGTGCATGCCTTCAATCATGACATTGGACTCCCAGCAGCCGGGCTGCTGCGCCACAGGTCGACTAAAGGCAGTCCATTCCTGTTCGTCATCAAGCAGCGCCAGCGCGGCATCTGCTTTTGTTATTTCCAACTTGGGTTGATCAAAAGCAGGGAGACTGGACATCAAAAGAGGCATGAGAGTGAGGGTAACTGACGAAGCTGTAATTTACCTGACATTTATCAATTTCAAGGGATCGTGAGAGGGTGTATGCTGGCGCTTTCAACTTGCTGGAGAGACCATCATGTACGACAAAATTCTTCTGGCCACCGACGGCTCGACCTTGTCCAAGAAAGCTGTCACCAGTGCCATATCGCTCGCGGCCCTCACTGGCGCGAGCCTGGTTGCGTTGAAAGTGGTTCCCCGTTATCCCCAGAGTTATTTTGAAGGGGGACTGGCATTGCAGGCAGCAGAAGTTGGTCGCATTGAAAAACAGTGGTCTGAAGAGGGCCAGGCCGTGGTGGACGAGGTCAAGAAAATTGCAGAATCACAAGGCGTCAAAACACGCGCCCTGACTATCAAGTCCGATGTGGTGTCAGATGCCATCATTGCCACGGCACGCAAGCACAAATGCGACCTGATCGTGATGGCGTCACATGGCCGCAAAGGCGTCAAGCGCCTGCTGCTGGGCAGCGAGACCCAACAGGTACTGACCCATTCGCACATCCCTGTACTGGTATTGCGATAAGCGCCGGCCCGATCCATGCCATCGAGCTGGCCGGATGGCATGGCGGCTTCAGCTGTATTGCGCGCGTAACAGATTCTTCTGCACCTTGCCCATGGCATTGCGCGGCAAATCCGCCACCACATGGCACTGCTTGGGAACTTTGTAATTGGCCAGACGTGCTTTGAGCGTGGCCAGAATCTGTCCTGCATCCAGCTGTGCCCCGGGTTCTGGCACCACCACGGCGACACCCACCTCACCAAAATCAGCATGCGGCACGCCCACCACCGCACTCTCGGAGACACCGGGCAAGTCGTTGATGAAACCTTCCAGCTCTGCCGGATAAACGTTGTAGCCGCCGCTGATGATCAGGTCCTTGCTGCGACCCACAATGGTCACATAACCCGCCGCATCCATTTGACCCACATCCCCGGTTTTAAAAAATCCGTCGGCCGTGAACTCTTCTGCCGTTTTCTCCGGCATGCGCCAATAACCGGCAAACACATTGAGCCCCTTCACCTGGATATCGCCGATCTCACCGGCGCCCAGCGCGGCACCCTGCCCGTCCACCACCCGCAAACTCACTCCCGGCAGCGCTAAGCCAACCGTACCACCACGGCGCTCGCCCAGGTAGGGATTGGAGGTCAGCATGATGGTCTCACTTATGCCGTAGCGCTCCAGGATGGTGTGGCCGGTACGTTCCTGCCAGGCCTTGAAAGTGTCCAGCAGCAAAGGTGCCGAGCCCGAAATGAACAGCCGCATGTGCCGCGCTGCACTAGGGTTCAACTTCGGTTCAGCCAGCAGGCGCACATACAAAGTAGGCACACCCATGAACACCGTGGCGTGCGGCAGATGCTGCAACACCACTTTGGGGTCGAATTTGGCCAGCCAGATCATCTTGCTGCCGTTGATGAGCGCACCATGAATCGCCACAAACAAGCCATGTACATGAAAAATGGGCAGGGCGTGGATCAGCACATCGCCGCCTTGCTGCGGACTACGCCAGCCCCAGAAATCCTTCAACACCAGGGCATTGCTGAGCATATTGCCGTGCGTCAGCATGGCGCCTTTGGAGCGACCCGTGGTGCCACTGGTGTAAATGATGACGGCCAAGTCATCGGATTTTCTGGCTACCACGGCATGCTGCTCCGAGGCATGGGCAGCGCGCTCCAGCAGGGAGCCCGAGCGGTCGTCGTTCAGGGTGAAAACCCAAGGCGTGCCGGTCTTGAACGCCAAGGTACTGACCCAGCCGAAATTGCGGGCATCACATACCACCACGGCAGGTTCGGCGTTGCCAAGAAAATAGTCAATTTCAGCGCTCTGGTAAGCGGTATTGAGCGGCAAAAAAACATAACCGGCGCGCAGCGTGGCCAGGTAGAGCATCAGCGCCTCCACCGACTTTTCAACCTGCACCGCAATGCGGGAACCCGCTGGCAAATCCAGCGACTGCAGAAAATTGGCCAGCATGGCGGTGCTGCGGTCCAGATCACGCCAGCTGTAGCACTGACCCGCATCGGTTTCAATGGCGGTTGCGTCAAGGTCAGCAGGAAAGGCCTGGCGCAAATGCGCATAAAGATTGGCAGAAGCTTCAGACACGTTGATTTCTTCCTGGGTAGCGGTCAATCGGGATGGGTTGCACAAGGGCGTCAAAACATCGGCGGTCTTTTTTCCAGAAAAGCGCTGATCCCCTCGCGCTGCTCGGCACTGTCAGCATAGTCATAGGCCGTGGCCAGCAAGCTTGATGGCGGCTCCGGAACAAGGGCACGAAGGGTCTGCTTGTTCAGGCGTGCGGCCTGCGGCGCCAACTCGCAAATACGCCCCACTGTCGCTTGCGCGACTGCGCTGACATCCGCATCAGCGACGACACCACTCAAAAAACCGCGCTGCAGCATGTCTGTTGCACTGAAAACCGATGCTTCGAGCAGCATCTGACGGGCCGTTGCCAGACCCGTTTCACGGGCGACCAGAGCCGCTTCACGCGGTGCCATTGGAAACCCCAACCTGGCAATGGGCGCCCCAAAACGGGCTGATTGTGCCGCCAGACGGATATCACAACAACTGGCAATCTCGACCCCGGCACCCATGCAGTTGCCTTCGATTTGCGCCACCATCGGCACATCACAAGCCAGCATCGCACCCAATGCGCCCCACACTTCGACCTCATGGAACTCACGCAAAGAGGTTTCCTGGAACCTGAAGCTGGCGTATTCCGAAATATCGCCGCCCGCACAAAAATGGGCACCCGCCCCTGTAACCAGCACACAGCGTACGCTGGCCATGCCCTGGATACGCTCAAACACGACTTTTAAATCGCGCCACATGGCGCGTGACATGGCATTGAAACGCTTCGGATTGCAGAGTGTGACGTGCACCACGCCATCACATTGTTCAAGCCTGATTTTTGCCGGCATGCTGGTTGTTGCGTGAATCGCTACGCGTTGTTCAGCGTAAAACGCTGCTTTTGCCTTATTCACGAGACCGCGCGCCAGCCCACCACCACAGGCCCAGACCGCCGACGATCATCGGCACGCACAGCCACTGTCCCATACTCATCCCGAGTGACAACAAGCCCAGATGGGCGTCTGGTTCGCGGAAAAATTCGGCAATAAACCTGAACACGCCATACCCCAACAGGAACATGGCGGCCACCTGCCCCTGGACACGCTCTTTACGGGCATACAACCAAAGCAAAACAAACAGCAGCAGGCCTTCCAGCAAAAACTGGTACACCTGCGACGGATGGCGCGGCAGATCACCAGCGCCCCTGAACACCATGCCCCAAGGCAAATCCGGGCTGGCCACCCTGCCCCATAATTCACCATTGATGAAATTGCCCACGCGCCCTGCTGCCAGTCCCGTGGGAACACAGGGGGCCACAAAATCAGCCACCTGCAACCAGGGCCGGCTACGTGAACGCGCAAACCAGAGCATGGCCACAACCACACCCAGCATGCCGCCATGAAAACTCATACCTCCTTGCCACACCGCAAAAATTTCCAGCGGATGGGCGGCGTAATACAGCGGCTTGTAAAAAAGGCAATAACCGAGGCGACCGCCCAGAACGACGCCAACCACGCCAAGAAACAGTATGTCTTCCACATCCTGAGTTTTCCAGGCATGTGCGCCCCTGATGGAAGCAAAGGGCGGATGGTGCAACCGCAACCGACCCAGCCACACGAACAAGCCAAAGGCGGCCAGGTAGGTCAGGCCATACCAGTGAACGGCCAGCGGGCCGAGTTGCAGGGCAACAGGATTTATTTCAGGATGAATCAGCATGGGTTGCAGTGGCGCAAGCTGTCGCGACTGAATCAGTCTTCGAGCAGCGACAGATCGCGCACGGCACCCTTGTCAGCCGACATCACCAGCTTGGCGTAGGCCTTGAGAGCGGCCGACACCTTGCGCTTGCGGGGCAATGCGGGTTTCCATCCCTTGGCATCCTGTTCCGCACGGCGTTTTGCCAATTCCTCGTCGGAGAGCAGCACATTGATGCTGCGCTTGGGAATGTCAATGTGGATGCGGTCGCCATTGCGCACCAGTCCGATGGCGCCACCCGCCGCCGCTTCGGGCGAGGCGTGGCCAATGGACAGACCTGACGTGCCGCCCGAAAAACGGCCATCGGTGAGCAAGGCACAGGCTTTGCCGAGCCCCTTGGACTTGATGTAAGAGGTGGGATACAGCATCTCCTGCATGCCCGGACCACCCTTGGGACCTTCGTAGCGGATGATGACCACATCACCAGCATGGACCTGATCGCCCAGGATCTGTTCCACCGCTTCGTCCTGCGACTCAAACACCCGTGCCGGTCCTTCGAATACCAGCAGGCTGTCGTCCACACCGGCCGTTTTGACCACGCAGCCATCCAGCGCAATATTGCCCACCAGCACCGCCAGCCCGCCTTCTTGCGAGAACGCGTGCGCACTGGAGCGGATGCAGCCTTCGGCCCGGTCGGTATCCAGGCTCGGCCAGCGTGTCGCCTGGCTGAAAGCGACCTGGCTCGGCTTGCCGGCAGGGCCCGCCATGTAAAACTTGTGCACCTCGGGCGACTGGGTACGCATGATGTCCCACTGGTCCAGCGCATCCCTCAGGGTCGGGGTGTGGATGGTCGGAACATCAGTGTGCAGTTTTCCGGCGCGGTCCAGTTCGCCCAGAATGGCCATGATGCCACCGGCGCGATGCACGTCTTCAATATGGTATTTGGGCGTGTTGGGCGCCACTTTGCACAACTGCGGCACCAGCCGAGAGAGACGGTCAATATCCTTCATGGTGAAGTCGATCCCGGCCTCTTGGGCAATCGCCAGCAGATGCAGGATGGTGTTGGTCGAACCACCCATGGCAATGTCCAGCGTGATGGCGTTCTCAAAGGCCTTCAGGCCAATCGCGCGCGGCAATACCGAAGCATCGTCCTGTTCATAGTAGCGTTTGGCAAGGTTCACGATCACATGGCCGGCGCGTTTGAAAAGTTGTTCACGGTCGGCATGGGTCGCAACCACAGTGCCATTGCCTGGGAGCGACAGGCCAAGCGCCTCGGTCAAACAATTCATGGAGTTGGCCGTGAACATGCCCGAGCAGGAACCACAGGTCGGGCAGGCGGAGCGCTCCACTTCGGCCACTTCTTCGTCTGACACATTGGGGTCGGCCGCCATCACCATGGCATCAATCAGGTCGAGCTTGATCACACCAAGCTTGGTTTTCCCCGCCTCCATCGGGCCGCCAGAAACAAATACCACCGGAATGTTCAGCCGCATGGCAGCCATCAGCATGCCGGGAGTGATCTTGTCGCAATTGGAGATGCACACCATGGCGTCGGCACAATGCGCGTTCACCATGTACTCGACCGAGTCGGCAATGATCTCCCGGCTCGGCAACGAATACAGCATGCCGTCGTGGCCCATGGCAATACCATCATCAACGGCGATGGTATTGAACTCCTTGGCGACGCCGCCAGCAGCCTCGATCTCGCGCGCCACCAGCTGCCCCAAATCTTTCAGGTGCACATGGCCCGGTACAAATTGCGTGAACGAGTTGACCACGGCGATGATGGGCTTGCTGAAATCATCGTCCTTCATGCCGGTGGCACGCCAGAGCGAGCGCGCTCCAGCCATGTTGCGACCAGCGGTGGATGTTTTGGAAAGGTATGCAGGCATGGTGTTCGGTGTCGGTGAATGAATGGAGGCAATGCAATAACAGGCTGGGAATTATCTACCACCGTTACGCCAGGCATCAAGGAGGGGGTGTATACCCGCAATAGCCGAAATGTTGCGATCAACTCGCGATGTCACAAGATTTCAACGGTGTCTTTTTTGCGAGTGTGAGTTCAGCGCGTCCTTGGTACGCTGACGGCGCTCGGCGACTCTTTTGTCTTCTATCTCCATCGCCTTGCGTTTGGTGTAGCCTGTGGCATCGGCCCAGGCCCACCAGGCAACAGCCAAGGCAAACGGCGACAGCACCCACCACCAGGACCAATCGGCAACCGGCCCGATGGCCAGATACTTCAGCAGCATTAAAACGATACCCAAACCCAGCAAATACATAGTCGCCTTTCGTACCGAGAGATTAAACCCATTGCAGCACGGTCTAACCATGCTAACTACAATGGCACGCATCAGACTCTAACCCATCTTTTCAAAGGACTTCTGCATGAAGCGCACTCTTTTTGCCTTACTTGCCACCGCCGTTGTAGCGCTACCCGCTTTGGCAGATCAGGCCCTGGCACAAAAGAAAAACTGCATGGCTTGCCACGCGATTGAAAAAAAGGTCGTCGGCCCCGCTTACAAGGATGTCGCCAAAAAATATTCCGGCCAGGACGTGTCAGCCAAACTGGCAACCAAGATCAAACAGGGCGGCTCAGGTGTCTGGGGCGCCATTCCCATGCCAGCCAATCCTCAGGTCAGCGACGCCGAGGCAAAACAATTGGCATCCTGGGTCTTGTCGCTCAAATAAACCCCATCTTCCATCATTGAAAAAGCCCGCCATGGCGGGCTTTTTTCATGCAAGCCTGGCTGGCTCAGTAAGCTTGACCCAACTGACCCAGGATGGCCGGATTTTCCAGGGTCGACGTATCCTGGGTGATGTCTTCCCCCTTGGCCAGTGAGCGCAGCAGACGGCGCATGATCTTGCCAGAACGGGTCTTGGGCAGGTTCTCGCCAAAACGGATGTCCTTGGGCTTGGCAATCGGGCCAATTTCCTTGGCAACCCAGTCACGCAGTTCCTTGGCGATTTGCTTGGCTTCATCTCCCGTCGGCACACCGCGCTTGAGCACCACAAAGGCACAGATGGCTTCGCCCGTCAGGTCGTCGGGGCGTCCCACCACGGCGGCTTCAGCCACCAGGTCGGTCTTGGCCACCAGTGCCGATTCGATTTCCATCGTGCCCATGCGGTGGCCCGAGACGTTGAGCACGTCGTCGATCCGGCCGGTGATTCGGAAGTAGCCACGGTCGGCGCTGCGCACGGCCCCGTCGCCGGCCAGGTAATAACCTTTGAGCTCATCGGGGAAGTAGCTCTTCTTGAAACGCTCGGGGTCGTTCCAGATGGTGCGGATCATGCTCGGCCACGGGCGCTTGACCACCAGGATGCCGCCCGAACCGTTGGGCATGTCGTTGCCGGCTTCGTCCACGATGGCGGCCATGATGCCGGGCAGTGGCAGCGTGCAGCTGCCGGGCACCAGCGGTGTCGCGCCAGGCAGCGGGGTGATCATGTGGCCACCGGTTTCGGTCTGCCAGAAGGTGTCGACAATCGGGCAACGCTCCTTGCCGACGTTCTTGTAGTACCACATCCAGGCTTCCGGGTTGATCGGCTCACCCACGGTGCCAAGAATCCGCAGGCTTGACAGATCCGAGCGGTCAGGATGCACTTTTTCATCACTCTCGGCCGACTTGATCAGTGATCGGATGGCCGTGGGTGCGGTGTAGAAAATGCTGCACTTGTGGCGCTCGATCATTTGCCAGAAACGGCCGGCATTCGGGTAGGTCGGGATGCCTTCAAAGATGATCTGGGTGGCACCTGCCGCCAGCGGGCCGTAAGCCACATAGGCGTGGCCGGTGATCCAGCCAATGTCGGCGGTGCACCAGAAAATGTCGTCGGCGCGCAAGTCAAAGGTCCAGTCCATGGTGAGCTTGGACCACAGCACAAAGCCACCGGTGGCGTGCTGCACGCCCTTGGGTTTGCCAGTGGAACCCGAAGTAAACAAGATGAACAAGGGGTGCTCGGCACCCACCATGACCGGTGCGCACTCGGTGCTTTGCCCTGCCAGCGCCTCAGTGAAGGTGATGTCACGGCCAGCCACCATGTTGCAGGGGCTGGTGGTGCGCTCGAACACCAGCACGGTCTTGATCGACTCGCAGCCACCCAGGGCCAGACCCTCGTCCACAATGCCCTTGAGCGGCAACTGCTTGCCACCACGCATCTGGAAATTGGCGGTCACCACGGCCACTGCGCCGGCATCCATGATGCGCTCCTGCAGGGCCTTGGCGGAAAAACCGCCGAACACCACGCTGTGGGTTGCGCCAATACGGGCGCAGGCCTGCATGGCAATCACGCCTTCCAGGGTCATGGGCATGTAGATCAGGACACGGTCACCCTTCTGGATGCCACGGGCCTTGAGCGCATTGGCGAACTGGGAGACTTTGGCCAGCAGTTCCTTGTAGGTGGTCTTGGTGACTGTGCCATCATCTGCCTCAAAAATCACGGCAACCTTGTTTTCGTTGGGCGTCCCCATGTGCTTGTCAAGGCAATTGGCCGAGGCATTGAGCTCACCATCTTCAAACCACTTGTAGAAAGGCGCATTGGATTCATCCAGCGTTTTTGTAAAAGGCTTGTTCCAGACCACGTTTTCACGTGCCAAACGGGCCCAAAAGCCCTCAAAGTCTTTTTCAGCTTCAGCGCACAAGGCGTTGTACCCTTCCATGCCCGAAATACGGGCCGCCTTGACGGTGGCCTCGCTGGGCGGGAAAACACGGTTTTCAACCAACATGGATTCAACAGCAGTTGCGGGTGTAGTCACGGATAAGTCTCCTCTAGTTAAACAAAGTTCGCCCGATAATGTCATGGCTGGCACTTACAGGCCACTGACTTACGCGACCTTGACATATTGCCCTCCTAAAATCAAGCCGATCAAACTTTAATTCAATCAAAATGTCCCTGCCCGAGATTCGGCCCTTGCGCCCCATTCCCCGCCTCATTTTTGCCAGTCGCTGGCTGCAGTTGCCACTTTACCTGGGGCTGATCGCCGCGCAGGGCGTCTACGTGTTCCACTTCTGGGTGGAACTGGTGCACCTGCTTGAAGCCGCTTTCGGTAGCGAGACGGCATTGCAGGCACTCATCAGCGGCATTGGTTACAAATCCGACGCGCCCATCACCCAGCTCAATGAAACCGTCATCATGCTGGTGGTGCTGGCGCTGATCGATGTGGTCATGATCTCCAACCTGCTGATCATGGTGATCGTGGGCGGTTATGAGACCTTTGTGAGCCGATTGAACCTCGAAGGCCATCAGGACCAGCCCGAGTGGCTCGACCATGTGAATGCTTCGGTGCTCAAGGTCAAGCTGGCCACCGCCATCATCGGCATCAGCTCGATCCACCTGCTCAAGACCTTCATCAACGCCGCCAATTACGACGACAAGGTGCTGATCGCCCAGACCGTCATTCACATCACGTTTTTACTGTCGGCCATTGCCATCGCCTTCACTGACCGGCTGATGTCGCACGCGCCCGCCTCCTCTTCCCACTGAGCCAGGTCCTCAGGCACGGGCTTCCTGCTGGTGTGCCAGAGCCATCACCTGCTCAGGCGGCAGTGCCTTGAGCTTGTGGTCGCTCCAGACCTGACGCCAACGCCGGGCACCGGGCAACCCATGACGCAAGCCCAGCATGTGCCGGGCAATGGCTTGCCAAGGCGTGCCGAAGCGGGCCGCCTGCTGGTTCATGTAGGCCACCATCCGCAGTTCGATGGCTTCGCGCGTCTGGCCGACCTGACCGGCATCGGCAAAAAACAGCTGGTCCCACTCGGCGAGCCACCACGGGTTGTGGTAGGCCTCCCGGCCCAGCATGACGCCATCCACCTGCTGCAGGTGCTCCTCGATCTGGGCAGTCCGGGTGATACCGCCATTGATGACAAATTCAAGCGCCGGAAAGTCCTGTTTGAGCCGGTACACCGCTGCATAGCGCAGCGGCGGTATCTCGCGGTTGTCTTTCGGACTCAAGCCCTGCAGCCAGGCGTTGCGCGCATGGACGATGAAGGTGCGGCATCCAGCCAGGCTGAGCATTCCGACAAAGTCGCGCACAAACTCATAACTTTCCGTTTTGTCAATGCCAATGCGGTGCTTCACCGTGACCGGAATCGACACCGCGTCCAGCATGGCCTTCACGCCGTCAGCCACCAAAGCCGGCTCGCGCATCAGACAGGCACCGAAGGCGCCGCGCTGCACCCGCTCGCTGGGACAACCGCAATTCAGGTTCACCTCGCTGTAGCCCCATTCCTGGGCCATTCGTGCGCACTGCGCCAGGTCGGCAGGCTCACTGCCGCCCAGCTGCAGCGCCAGCGGCAACTCAGCCGCGTTGAAATCCAGGTGGCGCGCCCGGTCGCCGTGAATCAGGGCGCCGGTGGTCACCATCTCGCTGTACAGCAGGGCATGACGCGACAGCAGGCGATGCAGGTAACGACAATGCCTGTCGGTCCAGTCGAGCATGGGGGCAACGCAGATTTTGTGGCTGATCACAGAAGTTTCAATGGTTGGGTTCAGGGGGCACGATTTTCCCCTGCTTGCGGCCAGCAAAGCACGGCATCGGCCTGAAACACTTATAAAAAACGGTTCTTGTTCGCAATGGGATAATTTGCACCATGACGATCACCATCAAAGACCCCGAAGGCATTGCCGGCATGCGCGTCGCCGGCCGCCTGGCCGCCGAACTGCTGGACTATCTGGCCTCATTTGTGAAACCCGGTGTCACCACCAACGAACTCGACCGTCTGGCCGAAGACTACACCACGCAAGTGCTGGGGGCCATTTCAGCACCCCTGAACTATGCGCCAGGCGGCCACAACCCCTACCCCAAATCCATCTGTACCTCGATCAATCACCAGGTCTGCCACGGCATTCCCAACGACAAGCCGCTCAAAAAAGGCGACATCATCAACATCGATGTCACCGTCATCAAGAACGGCTGGCACGGCGACTCCAGCCGCATGTACATGGTGGGTGAGGTGTCGGTGGCAGCCCGGCGACTCTGCAAACTGACCTATGAAGCCATGTGGAAGGGCATCATGAAAGTGCGCGATGGCGCCTACCTGGGCGACATCGGCCATGCCATCCAGAGTTTTGCCGAGGGGCAAGGCCTGAGTGTCGTGCGCGAATATTGCGGCCACGGCATTGGCCAGAACTTTCACGAAGATCCGCAGATCCTGCACTACGGCAAGCCAGGTACCCTGGAGCAACTCAAGGCCGGCATGACCATCACCATCGAGCCCATGCTCAATGTCGGTCGCAAGGAGATCAAGGCACTCGGTGACGGCTGGACCATCGTCACCAAAGACCACTCGCTGTCGGCACAATGGGAGCACACGGTGCTGGTCACCGCCACGGGTTATGAGGTCCTGACCCTGTCTGCCAACAGCCCGGCGATTCCGGAATTTGTCAAACCCACAGTACCCGCGGTCATATTATCCGCCGCCTGATTGGCGCGCTCCAGGGCCTACCCATGACGGACTTCAAAGCGCTGCGTGAAGAATTCCGTGCCAAAAAAGCGGCGCTGTTGCAACCGTTGGCAGAAGGCAGTCGCAGCGCGCGCGGGGTCGGCAGCACACTGGGCAAGCTGACAAAACTGGCCGATCAGACCCTGGTCAGCCTTTGGCAGCGCGCGGCATTTCCGCCGTCGCTGACCCTGGCCGCCGTGGGCGGCTACGGTCGCGGCGAATTGTTCCCGCATTCGGATGTGGATGTGCTGGTCCTGCTGCCTGATGCCATCGTGCTGGAGCATGACGCTGACCTCAAGACCCGCCTTGAGGGTTTCATTGGCAGTTGCTGGGACACCGGCCTTGAGATCGGCTCCAGTGTGCGCTCGGTGGCCGACTGCCTGCGTGAGGCGCGTCAGGATGTCACCGTCCAAACGTCCTTGCTGGAGTCGCGCCTGATCACCGGCAATGGAAGCGTCTATGAGCAGTTCAGACAGCAATTTGTCGCAGCCATCGACCCGCAGGCTTTTTTTGTCGCCAAAACCCTGGAACTGCACCAGCGCCACAGCAAGTTTGACAACACCCCTTACGCGCTGGAACCCAACTGCAAGGAGTCGCCCGGCGGCCTGCGTGATCTGCAAGTAATTCTGTGGGTGGCCAAAGCGGCGGGTTTTGGCAACAACTGGAACGAACTCGCCCAAAATGGCCTGGCCACGGCCTTTGAAGTCCAGCAGATCAAACGCAATGAAGCCCTGCTCTGGCTCATTCGTACCCGTTTGCACCTGATCGCCAAACGGCGCGAAGACCGGCTGATTTTCGACATGCAAAACGCCGTGGCGCAAGCCTTTGGCTTTCAAGCGCCGCCTATGACAACTGACAAGCGTTCATTTGTTCGCCCCAGCGAGGCGCTCATGAAACGCTACTACTGGGCTGCCAAGGCCGTGACCCAGCTCAACCAGATCTTGTTGCTCAACATTGAAGAGCGCCTGAGCCCCAGCACCCATGCGCCGCGCCCCATCAATGCCCGTTTTTCCGACAAGGCGGGCATGGTCGAAGTGGTCAGCGACGACCTTTACCGGCGTGAACCACAGGCCATTCTCGAAACGTTCCTGGTGTTCCAGACCGCCGGCATGAATGGTTTGTCGGCGCGGACGCTGCGGGCGCTGTACAACGCCCGCGACCTGATGAATGGCCAGTTCCGCAATGACCCGGTCAACCACGCCACCTTCATGCAGATTCTGCAGCAGCGCAGCGGCATTACCCACGCCATGCGGCTGATGAACCAGACCTCGGTCCTGGGGCGCTATTTATGGGCCTTCCGCAAAATCGTCGGGCAGATGCAGCACGACCTGTTCCATGTCTACACGGTAGACCAGCATGTGCTGATGGTGCTGCGCAACGTTCGGCGTTTTTTCATTGTCGAACACGCCCACGAGTACCCGTTTTGCTCGCAACTGGCCAGCGGCTGGGACCGACCCTGGGTGCTGTATGTGGCGGCCCTGTTCCACGATATTGCCAAAGGCCGCGGCGGTGACCACTCCCAACTGGGCGAAATTGAGGCACGGCGCTTTTGCAAACAGCACAACGTGAACCGGGAAAGCACCGACCTGATCGCGTTTATCGTGCGTGAACACCTGACCATGAGCCGCGTGGCCCAGAAAACCGACCTCAGCGACCCCGATGTGATTGCAACCTTTGCGCAACGGGTTGGCAACGAGCGCCACCTGACTGCGCTTTACCTGTTCACCGTGGCCGACATTCGTGGTACCTCGCCCAAGGTCTGGAACGCCTGGAAAGGCAAGTTGCTTGAAGACCTCTACCGTCTGACGTTGCGCGTGCTCGGCGGGCACACGGCCGACCCGCATGTCGAAGTCGAAACCCGCAAGCGCGAGGCCCTGATCCAGCTGGCCTTGCACGCCCAACCCTTCGAGGGGCACAAGGCCTTGTGGGACACCATGGATGTGGGCTATTTCATGCGCCACGACGCCTCCGACATTGCCTGGCACACGCGCCAACTCTCGCGCCATGTCAATTCCGGCAAGTCGATTGTGCGGGCCCGCCTGTCGCCGCTGGGCGAAGGCCTGCAAGTGCTGGTCTACACCCCCGACCAGGCCGATCTGTTTGCCCGCATCTGCGGCTACTTCGAACACCGGGGCTTCAGCATTCTGGACGCGCGCGTGCATACCGCCAACAACCGCTACGCGCTCGACACCTTTCAGGTTACTGCCCAGACCATGCCCGAGCTCTACCATGAGCTTGCCAGCATGATGGAGGCCGAACTGGCCCGTGCCATCATGCAAACCGGGCCGCTGCCTGCGCCTGGCAAGGGACGGGTTTCGCGACGTGTCAAGAGTTTTCCGATTGCACCCCGTGTGAGTTTGCAACCCGATGAAAAAGGCCAGCGCTGGCTGCTCAACATCTCGGCCAGCGACCGCGTCGGCCTGCTGTACAGCGTGGCCCGGGTGCTGGCCGGGCACAAGGTCAACGTGCAGCTGGCCAAGATCAACACCCTGGGTGAGCGCGTTGACGACACCTTTTTGATCGATGGGCCGGAGTTGCAGGAAAACAAGGCCCAGATCGCCATCGAAACCGAGCTGCTCGAAGCCCTGGCCTAATCGTCTGCGATGCTGTCCAGCCCCGGGAACAGCACCGACGTAAAACCGAACTGTGTGAAGTCACGCATCCGCATCGGGTACAGCTTGCCGATCAGGTGGTCGCATTCGTGCTGTACCACGCGGGCATGAAAACCTTCCACGGTGCGCTCGATGGGGTCACCGTACGGGTCAAAACCGGCGTAGCGAATCCGCTCAAACCGCGGCACCATGCCGCGCAATCCGGGCACCGACAGGCAACCTTCCCAGTCTGCCACTTCGTTGGCCGCCAGCGGCGTGATGACCGGGTTGATCAGCACCGTGCGGGGCACCACAGGGGCCTGCGGGTAGCGCGGATTGGCGCGGTCGGTGCCAAAAATCACCACTTGCAAGTCCACCCCAATCTGCGGTGCGGCCAGCCCGGCGCCCTCAAAGGCGCGCATGGTGTCGAGCAGGTCGGTGATCAGCAAGTGGAGTTCATCGGTATCAAATGCCGTCACGGCCTGCGCCACGCGCAGCAGGCGCGTGTCGCCCATTTTCAGGATCTCACGCACCGCCATCGAGCAACTCCTTCAACTGGGTTTCATCGAGCACGGCCACACCCAGTTCGCGTGCCTTGTCGAGCTTGCTGCCGGCCTCGGCGCCGGCCACGACAAAACTGGTTTTCTTGCTGACCGAGCCCGCTACCTTGCCGCCGGCAGCCTCGATCAGGGCTTTCGCCTCTTCCCGGCCCAGCGTCGGCAGGGTGCCTGTCAGCACAAAGATCTGGCCGCTCAGGGGCTGTGCCGCCACCGGCGCGGGTTCACCTTCCGGCCAGGTGACGCCACAGGCGCGCAGTTGCTCGACCACCTCGCGGTTGTGCGCCTGGTCAAAAAAGGTGCGAATGCTTTTGGCCACGATCGGGCCGACGTCAGCCACCGCCAGCAAGGCTTCTTCGCTGGCGTCCATGATGGCGTCGAGCTTGCCGAAGTGTCTTGCCAGTGCCTTGGCCGTGGCCTCGCCCACATGGCGGATGCCCAGGCCGAACAAAAACCGCGGCAGCGTGGTCTGTTTGGATTTTTCCAGCGCGTCCAGAATGTTCTGTGCCGACTTGTCGGCCATGCGCGCCAGATTGGCCAGCGCCGTGAAGCCCAGCCGGTACAGGTCTGCCAGGGTGTTGATAATGCCCGCGTCCACTAGCTGGTCCACCAGCTTGTCGCCCAGACCCTCGACCTCCACCGCACGGCGCTGGGCAAAGTGCAATATGGCCTGCTTGCGCTGGGCGCTGCAAAACAGGCCGCCGGTGCAGCGGTAGTCGGCCTCGCCCTCCTCGCGCACCGCGGCACTGCCGCATACCGGGCACTGGCGCGGCATGGTAAACATGGCCGGGTCGCCGACACGCTTGTCCAGCAGCACACTCACCACTTCGGGAATCACGTCACCGGCGCGGCGCACGACCACCGTGTCGCCGACCCGCACGTCCTTGCGGCGGGCCTCGTCCTCGTTGTGCAGGGTGGCGTTGGTCACGGTGACGCCGCCGACAAACACTGGCGCCAGCTTGGCCACCGGCGTCAACTTGCCGGTGCGCCCCACCTGCACATCAATGGCCAGCACGGTGGTCAGCATCTCCTGCGCCGGAAACTTGTGCGCCACCGCCCAGCGCGGCTCGCGCGTGACAAAGCCCAGTTGGCGCTGCAGCGCCAGACTGTTGACCTTGTAAACCACGCCATCGATATCGAAGCCCAGGGCATCACGCTGCCGGCCAATGGTGTCGTAATAGGCCACCAGTTCGGCCGCCCCCTGGGCGCGTCCGGCCAGTTCAGACACCGGGAAACCCCAGCTTTTCAGGGTCTGCATCATCTCGAAATGGGTTTGCCAGACCGGCCCGCCAGCGTCTGGCGGCGTCACCGCACCGAGACCATAGGCGTAAAAGCTCAAGGGCCGTTGCGCCGCAATGGCCGAGTCCAGCTGACGCACCGCGCCAGCCGCCGCATTGCGCGGGTTGACAAAGGTTTTTTGCCCGGCGGCGCGCTGCTTGTCATTGAGCACCTCGAAGTCGTCGCGGCGCATGTAGACCTCGCCGCGCACCTCCAGCACCGCAGGGGCCGCAGCGGGCAGGCGTAATGGAATCTGGCCGATGGTGCGGATATTTTGCGTCACGTCCTCACCCACCTCGCCATCACCGCGGGTCGCGGCCTGCACCAGCACCCCCTGCTCATAGCGCAGGTTCATGGCCAGACCGTCAAACTTGGGCTCGGCCACATAGTCGATGGCCGGGTCGTCCGGACCCAGCCCCAGTTCACGGCGGATGCGCGCATCAAACAGTTCGGCGCCACTGGACTGGGTGTCGGTTTCGGTGCGAATGCTGAGCATCGGCACCGCATGGCGCACGGCGGCAAACTGCTCCAGCGGCTTGCCGCCCACACGCCGGGTGGGCGAATCTGGCGTGATCAGCTCGGGGTGGCGCGCCTCCAGTGCCTGCAATTCGCGGAACAAGCGGTCGTATTCGGCATCCGGCAGGGTGGGCGCATCCAGCACGTAATAGCGGTGCCCATGTTCATGCAGGGTCTGGCGCAGTTGCGCCATCAGCGCGGCGTCGTCGGGCCCGGAGGCAAATAAATCAGCGGTGGTCATGCACGACCAGGGTCAGGAAAAAAGCCGGCGCGCCAGCGGCGAACCCGCCGCCAGCTCACGCTGGGCCAGCATGTCATAGAGCTGTTCCAGCTCAGATGCGATCACAGCCATGCCCTCGGGCGACAAGGCGGCGCCCTGGTCGTCGGTGACCATGCCGTCCATCTCTTGCGCCAGCGCATCGGCCACTTCACGCATGCGCTCAAACGGGTTTTCAGTGCGGTCCACCTGCGCCACATCCAGCCCCAGCGTGATCTGGCGCAAGGCCGACTGGGTGGGGTCGTCAGCCAGGGCGGTGAGCGTGTCAAAGTTCAGGCTCACCACCGGCGGCAGGCCGCTCGTTCTGGCCGGAATCACCATCCGGCCAGCGATGGAACCCATGACAAAACCGAATTTTGCCGCTGTTTGCTGGATATAGCTGGGGCTCCAGGCCGCCCGGCGCGCCTGCACCACCAGCACCAGCTGGGCATCGTGGCCGCTGGCGAACTGGTCCAGCTCGCGCGCCCGGTTGACCTCATTGCGCATCACGGGCAAATCGGGCGTGCCATTGATGGCATCGCAGAAATCCTGGGTTTTCATGACAAATTCGGAAAACTCGATGTCGTTGAGCGGGCCGGAGCGGTTGGCCAGTTGCACACCGGCTTGCAACTGGACGTATGTTTGGCCTGCCATCGGTGGCTCCCAGCGCTGGCTCAGGGCATTCAGGCCCTCGATGGCAAAAGGTTTGCTGCCCACCCGTCGCGTCAATGGCAATGCTGCCAGCACGGCTTCGCCAGACACTGGCGCCTCCAGTGCAATCGGCGCCACGGCATCAATCAGCAAATCGAGCGCCGGCTTTTTTTCCGGGGCTGGCGCGGCAAACGTGTCGCCGTCAAGCGGGTGGTCGCTCAAATGGGGCTCAATGCGCCCTTCCAGGGATTCCGGCAACCGCGACGCTACCGGTTCCGCCTGGCGCGGTTTGTTTTTTCTGGCCAGCCAGGCGTAATAAGCCGCCATGGCCAGCAACACCAGTACCCCCAATACCAGCAAACCCAATTGCAAAGACATCATTCACTCCATTCTGTCATCGACAGCGCCACGTCCATGTCCACCGCCACAATGCGTGACACGCCTTGTTCCTGCATGGTGACACCGATCAGCTGTCTGGCCATTTCCATGGCGATCTTGTTGTGGCTGATGAACAAAAACTGGGTGTCTTTGCTCATGCTGGTCACGAGTTTGGCATAACGCTCTGTGTTGGCATCGTCCAGCGGCGCATCGACTTCGTCAAGCAGGCAGAAAGGCGCCGGATTGAGCTGGAAAATGGCAAACACCAGCGCAATCGCGGTCAGTGCCTTTTCCCCCCCCGAAAGCAGGGCAATGCTCTGGTTTTTCTTGCCCGGCGGTTGTGCCACCACCTGCACCCCCGAGTCCAGGATTTCGTCGCCGGTGATCACCAGGCGCGCATTGCCCCCGCCAAACAGCTCCGGAAACATCTTGCCAAAGTGTTCATTGACCTTGTTGAAGGTACCCGACAACAGCTCACGGGTTTCGCCATCGATTTTCCTGATGGCGTCTTCGAGCGTGGTCATGGCCGCCATCAGGTCAGCCATCTGGGCATCCAGAAACTGCTTGCGTTCGCGCGCAGCGACCAGCTCATCCAGGGCCGCCAGATTGACCGCGCCAAGGGTGGCAATGTCGCGGTTGATGCGGTCTATCTCGCCCTGCAAACCAGCCAGGCGCACGTTGTCCTGAGCAATCGACAGTGCCACCGCCTGCAGGTCGGCCTGGGCGTCGCTCAGGAGCTGGCTGTATTGCTCAAAACCCAGCCGGGCCGCTTGTTCCTTGAGCTGGAATTCGGTGATGCGGGCGCGCAAAGGGTCCAGGTCACGCTCAAATTGCAGCCTGCGCTCGTCGCTGGCGCGCAGTTTGGCCGTCAGGTCGTCGTACTGGCTGCGCTGGGCGCCCAGCGCTTGTTCACGTTCCAGCTTGACGGCCAGGGCCTGCTGCAGTCCGCCCTGCGCGGCGGCGTCGTTGAGGCGCGCCAGTTCATCCTGTGCCCGTTGCGTTTCCGACGCCACCGCTGCCGCTTGCGCCACCGCGGTCTCGATGCCGCGCGACAACTCGGCCTTGCGCGCGTCCAGGCTGCGCAAGCTGAAAGTGGCCTCCTGTTTTTCACGCTCCAGGCTGCGCAACTGCTCGCGGCTGGCGCCCAGTTTGCGCTCGGCCGCCATCACCTGGTCATCAAGCTCAGCATGGCGCTGCTGGGCGTCGGCAAGCTGCATGTCGAGTTCCTCGAAGCGCGCCTCGGCGGTAACACGGCGCTCCTGCAATTCGTCAAGCTGGCCCTCCACCTCCGCCAGGTCACTGGCAAGCTGGGCACTGCGACTGCGGGCCTGCTCGGCCTGCTGGCTCAACTGCAACGTCTGCACCTGCAGCGTGTGGGTGTTCTGCTGTGTCTCGGCCGCTTCCTTTCGGGTCATGGCCAGGCGCTGTGCGACATCGGCATAGGCGGCCTCGGCACGCACCAGCAAGGCACGCGCCTCGTCGCTGATCAGCACCTGGGCGCGCAGCTCCTTTTCCAGGTTTTCAATTTCCTGGGCGCGCGCCAGCAGGCCCGCCTGCTCGGAGTCGGGCGCGTAAAAGCCGACGCTGTGGCGGCCGACCGCATGGCCGGTCCTGACGTAAATGAACTCACCCGCTTGCAACTTGTCGCGGCTGCCCAAGGCGTCTTCAAGACTGTTCGCGGTAAAGCAGCCCTGCAACCAGTCGTCCAGTACCGCTTTTTGACCGGCATCGTGCAGCCGCAGCAAGTCAGACAGCCTGGGCATCGCGCCGTGGGCCGGCGCCGGGGCAGCGGGCGGCGGGCTGTAAAACGCCAGCTTGGCCGGTGGCGCGTCCTGCGCAAAGGCGCGCACCAGTTCCAGCCGGCTCACCTCCAGGGCACCCAGGCGTTCACGCAAAGCGCCTTCCAGGGCGTTCTCCCAACCTTGCTCAATATGCAAGCGACTCCACAGGCCCTGCAAGTGGTCAAGGCCGTGTTTTTGCAGCCAGGGCTGCAACTTGCCGTCGGTCCTGACCTTTTCCTGCAGCGCCTTGAGCGCTTCGAGCCGGGCTGACAGCTCGGCCAGCTGCGCCGACTCGCGGTTCACGCTCTGCTGCTGGTTGCGGCGCCGCTCGTCCAGCTCCGGGGCGCTGTCGCTCAACGTCTCGAGCCGGGCCTGCGCCACACTGGAGGCCTCCTGCGCCAGATCCAGCTGGCGCTGCAGTTCGGTTAATTTAAGCTCATCCGGCGCCACCAGGCTGTTGCGGTCGGCCAGCAGGCGCTCACGGCGTGAGCCCAGCTGGCGCGACTGTTCTTCAATGCTGCGCTGCTCGGCGGCCAGCACGCCAATCTGTTGCTGCACCTGACCCACGCTGGCACGCTGGTCGCCGGCAGCGCGCTGGGCCTGGCGCAGCGCCTCTTCCAGCGTCGGCAGGTGTTGCGCTTGCTCCTCCAATTGGGCGGCCAGCACCTCGTTTTTGTCCTCGCCCAGCAGTTCGAGTTCTGCCAAATCTTCCAGGGCAGCCTCGGCGTCCTGGCGGCGTGTGGCCCATTCGGTGCCCTGCTCAGCCAGGGTGCGCATCCGCAGTTCAACGCGCTGGCGCCCTTCCACCACAAAACGGATTTCAGCTTCCAGTCGCCCCACTTCGGCACTGGCTTCATACAAGCGGCCCTGCGCCTGGTTGACCTGGTCGCCAGCGGCGTAATGGGCCTGGCGCACGGTTTCCAGCTCGGCCTCGACGTGACGCAGGTCCGCCATGCGAGCCTCCAGCGCATTCACCGCAGCCAGGCCTTCTGTCTGGATCCGGTCCTGCTCGGCCTGTGATTCGCCGCGCTTCAAATACCAGAGCTGGTGCTGTTTGAGCGTGCCGGCAGCCGTCAGGGCGTTGAATTTTTGCGCTACCTCGGCCTGTTTTTCCAGCTTGTCGAGGTTGGCGTTGAGTTCGCGCAGGATATCTTCAACGCGGGTCAGGTTTTCCCGCGTATCGCCCAGGCGGTTTTCGGTCTCACGGCGGCGTTCCTTGTACTTCGATACGCCCGCCGCCTCTTCCAGGAACAGCCGAAGCTCCTCGGGCTTGCTCTCGATGATGCGGCTGATGGTGCCCTGGCCAATGATGGCGTAGGCGCGCGGCCCCAGCCCGGTGCCCAGAAACACATCCTGCACATCGCGCCGGCGCACCACCTGGTTGTTGATCAGGTAGCTGCTGTTGCCGTCGCGCGTCAGCACCCGCTTGACGGCGATCTCGCCAAACTGGTTCCACTGACCGCCGGCGCGGTGGTCGTCGTTGTCAAACACCAGCTCCACGCTGGCGCGGCTGGCCGGCTTGCGTGTGGTGGTGCCGTTGAAAATCACGTCCTGCATCGACTCGCCACGCAACTCCGAGGCCTTGCTCTCGCCCAGCACCCAGCGCACCGCGTCCATGATGTTCGATTTGCCGCAGCCATTGGGCCCGACCACCCCCACCAGTTGCCCTGGAAGCAAAAAATTGGTCGGCTCGGCGAATGACTTGAAGCCTGATAACTTGATGGAATTGAGGCGCACAGGAATCGGTAAAAACGGCAAATGGGAGGAAGCAACCCGGCCCACAGCCGGGTCAAAGAAAACGAGGTGCCATGATAACTTGCTGCCAGCCTGCCCAATCACTCGCAAAATCAGCCGGGCAATGCGCTTTGCGAAGGTAAAGAAGGAGCCCGCGCAGCGGGCGGGTGACACGCAGCAAGGCGCATTGCCCGGCTGATTCGCCCCAGACGGTAGTTGTCAAGACAGATGTCCCGGTTTGCGCCGTGCTTCATCCGGGCCAGCACGGATAATTGCCTCATGCCCAAAACAAGCCAACTCCACCCCAGGCAAGAACCTTTGCCTCCCGCTTCACCGTCCCCCGGCCCCAACTCATTGGGCGCGCTCTTCTGGGCCTTCACGGGTTTGGCACTGCAAGGCTTTGGCGGCGTGGTCGCCATTGCCCAACGCGAACTGGTGGACAAGAAGCAATGGCTCACCCAGGCCCAGTTTGTCGAAGACTGGGCGGTGGCCCAGGTGCTGCCCGGTCCCAATGTGGTGAACCTGTCGCTGATGATTGGCGACCGCTACTTTGGCGTGCGCGGCGGCATGGTGGCGCTGGCGGGCATGTTGAGCTTTCCGCTGGTCATTGTGTTGATCCTGGCGGCCTTGTTCTCGGGTGTCTCCGATTCGCCTATGGTGCAGGGCGCGTTGCGCGGCATGGGTGCGGTGGCGGCCGGCATGATCGTGGCCACCGGCCTGCGGCTGTTGTCTGCCCTGAAAGACAACGTGCTCGGAACCACCATCAGCTGGACGCTGGCGGCGGCCACTTTTGTCGCCATTGCCCTGCTCAAGCTGCCGCTGATCTGGGTGTTGCTGGGCTTGGGCGGCCTGGCCGCGCTGTGGGCTTACCACCAGTTGGGGCGGCTCGGGAAAGGCGCGCCATGAACCACACCCTGATCACCCTGGGCGCGGCCGACTGGCTGGCACTGCTGACGCATTTTTTGTCGCTGTCGCTGCTGGCGGTGGGGGGGGCCATCACCACCGTACCCGACATGCACCGCACCCTGGTGTACCAGAACCATTGGCTCACCGACGGGCAATTCAACGCCTCGATTGCCATCGCCCAGGCGGCGCCCGGCCCCAACGTGCTGTTTGTTGCCCTGATGGGCTGGCATGTGGGCCTGAACGCGGGCGGCGGTCTGACGGCAGGCTGGATCGGCTGGGGCAGCGCCTTGCTGGGCATGCTGCTGGCCATGCTGGGTATTTTGCTGCCCAGCACCACGCTCACTTTTGTGGCTTCGCGCTGGGGCCATCAAAACCGCGAACTGCGTGCCGTGCGGGCCTTCAAACAGGGCATGGCGCCGGTGGTGGTCGCCCTGTTGATCGCCACTGGCTGGATTCTCACTGCCGCCCACGGCGCCGACCTGGCACATTGGCCGTTGTGGCTGCTGACCGCCGTGGTGGCGGTGCTGGTGTGGCGCACCCGGCTGCATTTGTTGTGGTTGCTCGGCGCCGGCGCATTGCTCGGGGCTATGGGCTGGGTTTGAACAAATCCATCATATTCTTTCTACATATATGGTAATCATCAAAATGTAGTTTGAAATATATGGGTTGGCCCGTACAGTCCACCCCCATGCATGACATTGCTTTCATTTTTGCCGGGTTTTTTGTCGGGATCGTGGTCGGTTTGACCGGCGTCGGCGGCGGCTCGCTGATGACGCCCATCCTGATCTTTGTCTTCGGCGTCAAACCCTATATGGCGGTCGGCACCGACCTGCTGTTTGCCGCCTTCACCAAAATGGGCGGCACGGTCAAGATGGCGCGCTCCGGCCTGGTGCCCTGGCGCGTGGTGCTGCACCTGAGCGCGGGCAGCATTCCGGCGGCCCTCATCACACTGTGGATGCTGAAAACCGTGGGTCCGGCTGATGCGGCCATTCAACACCTGATGACCTCGACACTGGGCGTAGCCCTGCTGCTCACGGCAGCCGCCACCCTGTACAAGGCACTGCGCGGCAAGGCCGCCCCGACACGCATCGCCGCTGGCCAGGAGGCACAAGCCACCACGCCGCGCCACTGGAGCCTGCCCCTGCTGCTGGGCGCCCTGATCGGTACCCTGGTGTCGCTGACTTCGGTGGGCGCCGGTGCCATTGGCGTCACCGCGCTGATGTTGCTCTACCCCATGCTGCCGCTGCCACGCATCGTGGCCGCCGACATCGCCTACGCCGTGCCACTCACCCTGGTGGCGGGTGCCGGCCACGCCACGCTGGGCTCGGTCGACTGGTCCATGCTGAGCCTGCTGCTGGCAGGCTCGCTGCCTGGCATCTGGCTCGGTTCGCACTTCATGACCCGTGTGTCCGAGCGCGTGATCCGCTCGCTGTTGTCGGTGCTGCTGGCCTATGCCGGCACCAAACTGATCGCGCTCTGATTCCTTCGTATTCCAAACCCATCGGCTTCGCTTTAGTATCCAAGAAACATGTACCAATACACAGATTTTGACCGTCAATTCATCCGTCAACGTGCGGCCCAGCATCGTGACCAGCTGGAGCGCAACCTGAAGGGTGAACTCAGCGACGACGAATTTCGTCCGTTGCGATTGCAAAACGGCTGGTACATCCAGCGCTACGCGCCCATGCTGCGTGTGGCCGTGCCTTACGGCGAACTGGCCAGCCGGCAATTGCGGGTACTGGCACAAATTGCCCGCCAATACGACCAACCCAGCGCAGCCGTCTACCAACACGCCAGCAAAATCCAGGCCGAACTGGGTACGCCGCACCTGCCGGTGGGTTATGGTCACTTCACCACCCGCCAAAACGTGCAGTTCAACTGGATCCCGCTGGACAAGAGCGCCGATGTCATGGACCTGCTGGCCACGGTCGACATGCACGGCATCCAGACCAGCGGCAACTGCATCCGCAACATCACCAGCGACGCTCTGGCCGGCATCGCCCCCGACGAGCTTATTGATCCCCGGCCCTATGCCGAAATCATGCGCCAGTGGAGCACGCTGCACCCTGAATTTGCCTTCCTGCCGCGCAAATTCAAGATCGCCATCAACGGTGCACGCGAAGACCGCGCCGCCGTTTCCTGGCATGACGTGGGCCTGCACCTGGTGCGCAACGCCGCCGGCGAGATCGGCTTCAAGGTGCTGGTCGGTGGCGGCATGGGCCGCACCCCGATGATCGCCAGCACCCTGCGCGAGTTCCTGCCCTGGAACCAGATCCTGAACTACCTCGAAGCCGTGGTGCGCGTCTACAACCGTTTTGGCCGGCGCGACAACCTCTTCAAGGCCCGCATCAAGATCCTGGTGAAAGCCGAAGGCCAGCGCTTCATCGACGAAGTGGACGCCGAGTACGAGCAGATTTTGTCGCACGATGGCGCGGCACACGCCATACCCCAGGCCGAGCTGGACCGCGTGACCGCCTCGTTCGTGGCGCCCGCGCTGACAAAACCGGCCGCCCAGCCCGAGGCGATACAGTTCACTGACAAGGAAAGCGCCGAATACCAGCGCTGGCTTAACCAAAACGTGCGCGCGCACAAAAACCCGGCGCTGCGCGCGGTCACGCTGTCCTTCAAACGCCTCGGTTTTGCGCCCGGTGATGCCACGGCAGAACAGCTCGATGCCGCCGCCGATCTGGCAGACCGCTTCAGCGCCGGCGAAGTGCGCGTCACACACGAACAAAACCTGCTGCTGCCCTGGGTCGCTGCCGCCGAACTGCCCGCCCTGTGGCAAGCCGCCCGCGCTCTGGGCGTGGCCAAAGCCAACATTGGCCTGCTCACCGACATGATCACCTGCCCCGGCGGCGACCTGTGCGCGCTGGCCAATGCCCGCTCCATTCCACTGGCGCAAGCCATCACCGAGCGCTACCAGGACCTGGACGAACTGCTCGACCTGGGCGCCGTTGACCTGCACATCAGCGGCTGCATGAACTCCTGCGGCCACCACCACACCGGCCACATCGGCATCCTGGGCGTGGACAAGGATGGTCGCGAGTGGTACCAGATCTCGCTGGGCGGCTCCGACGGCAGCACGCTCAGCGGCCTGCCCGTGGCCGGCAAGGTCATCGGCCCATCCTTTGCCGCCTCGGAAGTGACCGACGTGGTGGAAGCGCTGCTCGACACCTACAGCGCCCAGCGCCTGACCGGTGAAACCTTCATTGCCTGCGTGCGCCGCCTCGGCCTGGAGCCGTTCAAGCTGGCAGCCAACGCCGTCCGCCACGAAACCCGCGACGGTGGCAAAGTGCTGCACATCCACCTCGCCACGGCCGATGCCGCAACCGACTGAAACCTGGAAGCTCCTGAACATGAACACGCTTGAACTGATTTCTTCAGCCGCCCATGCCGAGGCGCCGACTGACGGCCAGGTGATCGACCTGGCCAATGACGTCGATCCCCGCACCCTGACGCTCGATGGCGTCACACGCATCAACCTGCATTTCCCCAAGTTCACCGACGGGCGCGCCTTCAGCCAGGCCTACCTGCTGCGCCGACGCCTCGATTTCAAGGGCGACATCCGCGCCACCGGCGACGTCCTGGTGGACCAGGTGCTGCAAATGCAGCGCAGCGGTTTCAGCTCGGCCGTGTTGCGCGCCGACCAGAATCTGGCGCATGCCGAGCGTCAATTGCAGCGTTACCCGGAGTTTTACCAGGGTGATTCCGCCAGCCCGCAGGCCCTGTTCACCCGCCAGAAAGCCACCCCATGAGTGCGATCGACCTCAACGCCCGCGCCTCCAGCACCTTCGCGCAAAAGCTCGCCGACACCCAGGCACTGCTGCAGCAGGCCGCGCAAGATTACACCCCGCGACAGAGCGGCGACGCGCCGCGCATCACGCTGGCCTGCAGTCTGGGCGCCGAAGACATGGTGCTGGCGCACCTGATCAACAACCTGCAGCTCAACATCGGCATCTTTGTGCTGGAAACCGGCCAACTTCACGCCGAAACACTGGCGCTGCTGGAGCGGCTGCAGGCCAGCTCGCGGGCACCAGTGCAGGTGTTCAAGCCGGTCCAGGAAGTCGCCATCCAATTCGTGGAACGCGAAGGCAAAGACGCCATGTACAAGAGCATTGCCCTGCGCAAGGCCTGCTGCGGCATTCGCAAGATGGAGCCGCTGGGCCGCGCCCTGGCTGGCAAGGACGCCTGGATCACCGGCCTGCGCCGTGAGCAATCAGGTGCCCGCGCCGAAGTGCCCTCAATCGACCGCAGCGATGCAGCCAAAGTCAAATATAACCCGCTGGCCGACTGGACCTGGGGCGACGTGTGGTTTTACATCGCCCAAAACAAGGTCGACTACAACCCGCTGCACGACCAGTTCTACCCCAGCATCGGCTGTGCCCCCTGCACCCGTGCCATCAGCCTGGGCGAAGACTTCCGCGCCGGACGCTGGTGGTGGGAAGACGAAACTGCCAAGGAATGCGGCCTGCACGTCAAAGCCAGCCCGCTGCCGAACATAAAAAGCTGAAAAATGAACGCACCTACCCCATCAGAACTGCTGCAAACCATGACGCACCACCCTCGCCCCGACCATTTAAGCAACGCCCACCTTGACGCACTCGAAGAAGAAACCATCTTCATCCTGCGCGAAGTGGCCGCCGCCTTTGAGCGACCGACCCTGCTGTTTTCAGGCGGCAAAGACTCGCTGGTGATGCTCAAGTGCGCCGAGAAAGCCTTTGGCACGCCGGCCACCGGCGGCCGGATTCCCTACCCGCTGCTGATGATCGACACCGGCCACAACTTCCACGAGGTCACTGACTTCCGCGACGCCCGCGCCAAGGAACTGGGCGCCGAACTGATCGTGCGCAGCGTTGAAGACTCGATGGCGCGCGGCACCGTGCGCCTGGCGCATCCGGGTGAGTCACGCAACGTGCACCAATCGGTCACGCTGCTCGAAGCGATCGAAGAATTTCGTTTTGACGCACTCATTGGCGGCGCCCGCCGCGACGAAGAAAAAGCCCGCGCCAAGGAGCGCATCTTCAGCCACCGCGACAGCTTTGGCCAGTGGCAACCCAAAGACCAACGGCCCGAGCTGTGGACGCTGTTCAACACCAAACTGCAGCCCGGCGAGCACTTCCGCGTGTTCCCGATCAGCAACTGGACCGAGCTCGACGTCTGGCAATACATTGCGCGCGAAGCCATTGCCCTGCCCGCGCTCTACTACAGCCACCAGCGCGAAGTGGTCGAACGCAAGGGCCTGCTGGTGCCGGTGACCGAACTCACGCCCCTGAAACCCGGCGAAGTGGCAGAAATGCGCGACGTGCGTTTTCGCACCGTGGGCGACATCACCTGCACCTGCCCAGTCGAAAGCTTGGCCGCCACGCCGGAACAAATCGTCATGGAGACCCTGGCCGCCGACGTGAGCGAACGCGGCGCCACCCGCATGGACGACAAAACCTCGGAAGCTTCGATGGAGAAGCGCAAAAAAGATGGCTATTTCTAGCAGCCTTCGGCCCGAGGGCGGGCCTCCCACAAAGGCAGGGCCAGCACCCTGTGGGAGCGGCGCCCTCGCCGCGAATGCCCCCGAACAGCCATTGACCCGTTAACTCAATCACCCTCACCATGATGACCACGAATAATTCCGCTGCGCCAACTGCACAGACCGCGACGCCAGGCCAGTCCGACACCAGCACGGCCCTCAAATTCATCACTTGCGGCAGCGTGGATGACGGCAAAAGCACCTTGATCGGCCGCCTGCTCGTTGACAGCCGCTCGGTGCTGCAAGACCAGTTGGCCAACGTCTCCAAAAGCGGCGAAGCCGACCTGGCGCAATTCACCGACGGCCTCTCCGCCGAGCGCGAGCAAGGCATTACCATCGACGTCGCCTACCGCTACTTCAACACCGCCAACCGCAAGTTCATCATTGGCGACGCGCCCGGCCACGAGCAATACACCCGCAACATGGTCACCGCCGCCAGCAGCGCCGATGCCGCCGTGGTGCTGGTCGATGCCACCAAGCTGCAATGGCAGGACGCGGATTTGAATCTGCTGCCACAGACCCGCCGCCATTCGCTGCTGTGCCACTTGCTGCGCGTGCCCAGCATCGTCTTTGCCGTCAACAAGCTCGACGCTCTGGGTGCCGATGCCGAAAAGGCATTTGTCCATATCCGCGCAGCACTGGAAAAGTTCTCAGCCGAGGCTGGCATTGAAGTCACCGCCATCGTGCCGATCTCGGCGCTCAAGGGCCACAACGTGGTCGAATCGACCGACGACGGCTGGTGCGGCTACAACGGCCTGAGCCTGCTCGACATTCTGGAAGAACTGCCGGTGACCCCCGCCGATACGGCGTTGCCACTGGCATTTCCGGTGCAATGGGTCGAAAAATTTTCTGCCAGCGCCGACACCTCGCAAGGTCGCCGGGTGTTCTGGGGCCGGGTCGGTGCGGGCGTTGCCCAGGTCGGCCAGACCGTCAAGGTGCTGCCCAGCGGACAAACCGCCACCATCGCCCAGGTGCTGGGCCACACCCGCCAGCCGCGCACGGTACCAGCCGGTCACAGCGCCGGTATCGTGCTCGACCGCGAAGTGGACGTGTCGCGCGGCGACTGGCTGCTGGCCACTGATGCCGCGCCCGCCAGCCGTGAAATCACGGTCACGGTGGCCTGGATGGATGACGAACCGCTGGTCGCCGGGCGCACCTACTGGGCGCTGCACGGCCACCGCTGGGTGAAAGCGCGCGTCAAACGCGTGGTGCACCGGCTCGACATCAACACGCTGGCCGAGGAGGACGCAAGCGCGCTCCCAGCCAACAGCATCGGCCACGTCGAACTGCTGTTGCAGGAGCCCCTTGCCGTGCAGTCGTTCAACACCTCGCGCGTGCTGGGCGCTTTGGTGCTGGTCGATACCGCCAGCCACAGAACCGCAGGGGCGGCCCTGGTGAATTGACACGATACCGCAGCCCTTGAACCCGAGCCTTTAAAATCTCTCTTTTGCTTACAACCGAAGAAATACCAACATGACCCATACCGTCACCGAAGCCTGCATCAAGTGCAAGTACACCGATTGTGTCGATGTCTGCCCCGTGGACTGTTTTCGCGAAGGTCCCAACTTCTTGACCATCGACCCCGATGAATGTATTGACTGCGCAGTCTGCATCCCCGAATGCCCGGTCAACGCCATTTACGCCGAAGAAGATGTGCCCAAGGACCAGCGCCACATGACCAAGCTCAACGCCGAGCTGGCCAAGCTGCCCACCTGGAAAAGCATCACCAAGCGCAAACCAGCGCTGCCCGAAGCCGAAGAATGGAAAGACAAGACCGGCAAACTGTCCGAGTTGATCCGCTGAACCCGAAATCGATTCCCATGTCGGCACCCTGTGGGAGCAGCATCCTGTGGGAACACTGCTCTGTAGGAGCGGCGCCCTCGCCGCGAAGGTCTTTGACCCCCGCACCCCATGACTGACCCCACCCCCATCCCCACCGACGCCCTGGTCATCGGGGCCGGGCCGGTGGGCTTGTTCCAGGTGTTTCAACTGGGTCTGCAGGGCATCCACGCCCAGGTGGTCGATGTGCTGGAGCAGGCTGGCGGCCAGTGCATCGAACTCTACCCCGACAAGCCCCTCTACGACATTCCCGGCCTGCCTTACAGCACCGGCCGCGAGTTGACACAGCGGCTGCTGCAACAAGTGGCCCCCTTCAAACCCACGTTTCATTTCAACCAGCAGGTCAGCCAGCTCAAGCGTCAGGCCGATGGCCGCTGGCTTGTTGCCACGCCGGAACAGCAATTTCTGACCCGTACCGTGTTCATTGCCGCAGGTGTAGGCGCCTTTGTGCCCAAGGAACTCAAAATTGACGGGCTGGCAACTTTTGCCGGCAGCCAGTTGTTTTACCGCCTGCCCCGCCCTGAACAACGCAAGGGCCGGCATGTGGTGGTGGTCGGCGGCGAAGAAAACGCGGTGGACAACGCCATCGCCCTGGTCGCTGAAGGACCCCACCAGGCCGCCAGCGTGACCCTGATGCACCGGCGCGACGTGCTGCAAGCCAGCCCGCAGGCGCTGGAAAAGCTGGCCGAATTGCGTACCAATGGCCGCATCCAATTTATCACCGGGCAAATCACCAGCATCGCAACGCAGGGCGACCGGCTCACGTCGGTGGCGGTAAACACCCCCGAAGACCAGACCCTGAACCTGCCACTGGATGCGCTGCTGGTGTGCCAGGGCATCAGCCCCAAACTGGGGCCAATCTCCGAATGGGGCCTGACCATGGAGCGCAAACAACTCAGCGTGGACCCGGCCACGTTTGCCACCAGCGAAGCCGGGATTTATGCCGTGGGCGATGTCAACAGCTACCCCGGCAAAAAGAAACTGATCGTCTGCGGTTTTCACGAAGCCACGCTGGCCGCCTTTGCCGCGGCCAGTTACCTCAACCCGCAAGCCTCGGGCGTGCTGCAATACACCACCAGCAGTGCGCTGTTGCAGCAGCGGCTGGGCGTTGAAACCAACGCGGCTTCAGCCTGATTACTTCCCCACTAGCTGATTGAGCTTGTCGGCCTGGAAATGCTCCTGCATGGCAGCGTCGCCCGGCACCACGGTGCTTTCGTTGCGCTGGCAGCTCAGCTTTTCCAGGGCTTGCCACAGCATGGAAATCTGGTGCTCCTGCGTGGCCGCGTTGTCGATCAGGCCGCGCATGGCCTGGCTCAGGGGATCGTCGCTTTGCGTGACACCATAGGCTGAAAAGCCCATTTTGGAAGCCGCCTCCTCGCGCTTCGCATCCTGCTCGGCCTGGATGATGCGCGCCGGGTTGCCCACGGCGGTGGCGCCTGCGGGCACCGGCTTGGTGACCACCGCGTTCGAGCCTACCTTGGCGCCATCGCCCACGGTAAAGCCGCCCAGCACCTGCGCGCCTGCCCCCACCACCACGCCACGGCCCAGCGTGGGGTGACGCTTGGTGCCTTTGTAAAGCGAGGTGCCGCCCAGCGTCACACCTTGGTAAATGGTGCAGCCGTCGCCAATTTCAGCGGTCTCGCCCACCACCACGCCCATGGCATGGTCAAAAAACACGCGCTCGCCAATTTTGGCGCCGGGGTGAATCTCGATGCCGGTGAAAAAGCGCGCCAGATGCGAAATAAACCGCCCCAGCCATTTGAAGTCATGCGTCCAGCAGGCGTGCGCCAGCCGGTGCAGCAACACGGCGTGCACGCCGGGGTAACAGGTGAGCACTTCCCAGGCAGTGCGGGCCGCCGGGTCGCGCTCCAGAATGCATTGAACGTCGGATTTGAGTCTTGAATACATGGGGTGAGTTTATTCGCTCGCAAAGGCGTCTGCTAATGTGGCATCGGCGCCCTGCAGGAGCGGCGCCCTCGCCGCGAATGCCCCCAGAACAGCCTTCGGCCCGAGGGCGGGCCTCCTACAAAGGCAAGGCCTCCCACAAAGGCAGGGCCGCCCTCTTTATGGGTTGTCCGGCTTCACTGCTGCTTCAGCATCATCTTGGCAATGCCGCGCAGGATGTGGATTTCTTCCTGGGTCACCGCAGCGCGGTTGAACAACTGGTTCAGGCGCGGCATGAGTTTCTTGGGCGATTGCGGGTCCAGAAACCCGATGCTGGTGAGCCCCTGCTCCAGGTGCGCCAGCATGCCGGCCACCTGCGCCGCGTCCGCCAGCACCGGCTCTGTGGTGGCCGGCTGCACTGGGTAGCCGCCCAGCGCCTCACGCCAGTCATAAGCAATCACCTGCAGCGCCGCCGCCAGATTGAGCGAGCCAAACCTGGGGTTGCTCGGAATGCTCAGGCAGGCATGGCAGCGGTAAACGTCTTCGTTGGCCATGCCGAAACGCTCGGAACCAAACAAAAAAGCCACGCCGGTCTGGCTGACATCGGGGGCTTTCAGCAGCGCCTCAAAGTGCGCCCGCGGTGCCACCGTGGGCGGGCCGAAGTCGCGCGGTGTCATGGCGGTAGCACACAGGTGCGTCATGCCATCCAGCGCTTCATCGAGCGTGGCCACAATGCGGGCGTTCTTGAGCACGTCAAGGGCACCGCTGGCGCGCTGGATGGTTTCTTCGCGGTTGAGCACATTGGCCCAGCGCGGCGCCACCAGCACCAGATCGTCAAAACCCATGGTTTTCATGGCGCGTGCGGCAGCGCCGACATTGCCGGCATGACTGGTATGGATCAGAATAAAACGCGTCTGCATGGTGGCCCGTTAAAATAACGCTATTGTCGCTGTCCGCATCGCCGTTCAGCGCTCCGCTCTTTCATCATACAGACCCAGGCCCGATCCGTCCGTCTTACACAATTCATATGACAACTTCAAACTTGCACCCCATGGTCAACGTGGCCGTCAAAGCTGCCCGCGCTGCCGGCGCCATCATCAACCGCGCCGCGCTCGACGTCGAATCGGTCCGCGTGTCCCAAAAGCAGGTCAATGACTTTGTCACCGAGGTGGACCACGCATCCGAAGCCATCATCATCGAAACCCTGCTGGGCGCCTACCCCGGCCACGCCATCTGGGCCGAAGAATCAGGCCGCATGCATGGCGCGCAAGACTCCGAATTTGTCTGGATCATCGACCCGCTCGACGGCACCACCAACTTCATCCACGGCCTGCCGATTTATTGCGTCAGCATTGCGCTGGCAGTCAAGGGCAAGGTCGAGCAGGCGGTCATTTACGACCCCAGCCGCAACGACCTGTTTACCGCCACCAAAGGCCGCGGCGCCTACCTCAACAACCGCCGCATCCGCGTCGCCAAACGCACCCGCCTGCAGGAATGCCTGCTCTCCACCGGCTTCCCCTACCGCCCGGAAGACGACCTCAACACCTACCTGCGCCTGATGGGCGACATGATGCAACGCACCGCCGGCCTGCGCCGCCCCGGTGCCGCCGCGCTCGATCTGGCCTACGTGGCAGCCGGCTTTACCGACGGCTTTTTTGAACTCGGCCTGCAACCCTGGGACATGGCCGCTGGCTCGCTGCTGATCACCGAGGCCGGCGGCCTGGTCGGCAATTTCTCGGGCGACGCCAATTTTCTGGAACAAAAAGAATGCATGGCCGCCAACCCGCGCATCTACGGCCAGATGGTGGCCATTCTTGGCAAATACAGCAAATTTGCCGGCGCCGGCGACAAAGCCGCCGTGCGCGAAGCCGTGGCCGAGTTGGCCAAGACGCAATAACACCCCCCGCCCCCTGTAGGAGCGGCGCCCTCGCCGCGAATGCCCCCAGTTGAATTGACTTACCTTCGCCTGGCCGAGCGCACGCCGGAGAGTTCGGCGACCAGGCCGAGTACTTTGTGCAGGCGGCCAGTGTCGGCGACCTCGACCGTGAAGGTCATCCACGCGGTGCCTTTGATGGACTGGGTCTGCACGCCGATGACATTCATTTTTTCCTTGGTGAAGACCTCGGAAATGTCACGCAGCAGACCTTGCCGGTCTTGCGCTTGCACCGCCACGTCGACCGGGAACACCGAGCCGCCGCCGGCTTGGCTCAGACCCCATTCGACGTCGATCAGGCGTTCGCCATTTTTGGCGACCATTTCCTTCAGGTTGGGGCAGTCGGTGCGGTGCACGCTGACGCCCTTGCCGCGGGTGACAAAACCGCAGATGGCGTCGGGCGGCGCCGGTTTGCAGCATTTGGCCATTTGGGTCATGAGCGAGTCCACGCCAACCACCAGCAAGCCGCCTTTGCTCGGGTTGCTGTCGCTGCGGGGTTTGCGGATGAGCGGCGCCTCCAGGTCGTGCTGAGGGGGTTCGTCCGGGCGCAGCAGCTGCTCGATGGTGCGCAATGAAAACTCTTCCTTGCCGACCACTTCAAACAGGGCGTCGGCCGAGGTGAAGCCGAGCTGGGAGGCCAGGTCGTCGAGCTTGAGGGCGGTTTTGCCCTCGCGCTGCAGCAGTTTTTCGACGGCTTCGCGGCCTTTGGCGGTGGTTTCGGCCAAAGCCAGGGCGTTGAACCAGGCCCGTACCTTGGTGCGCGCGCGGTGGCTGACCAGGTAGCCCTGCTCGGGGTTGAGCCAGTCGCGCGAGGGGCCGCCCTCTTTGACCGTGATGATCTCGACGGTCTGGCCGTTCTTGAGCGGCGTGTTGAGCGGCACCATGGCGCCGTCAACGCGCGCGCCCCGGCAGCGGTGGCCCAGGCTGGTGTGCACGCTGTAGGCGAAGTCCACCGCGGTGGCGCCCTGCGGCAACTCGACGATGGCGGCCTCGGGGGTGAGCACGTAGATGAGGTCGTCAAAAGCGCCTTGCGTCTGGATGCCCGAGAGGTCGCGTTCCCATTCCAGCAGCTGGCGCAGCACGGCAATTTTGGCGTCGTAGGCGCCGCTGGCCGAGACGCCGGCATAGCCTTTGGCACCGGCTTCCTTGTAGGCCCAGTGGGCGGCAACGCCGTTTTCGGCGTGGTCGTGCATGGCCTGGGTGCGGATCTGGATCTCGCAGACCTGGCCGCCGCTGTCGCGCACCACGGTGTGCAGCGACTGGTAGCCGTTGACCTTGGGCTTGGCGATGTAGTCGTCGAATTCTTCGGCGATGGGTGTGAAGTGGCTGTGCACCCAGCTCAGGGCGGCGTAGCACTCGGGCACGCTGGCGACCACGATGCGCAGCGCGCGCACGTCGTACACATGCTCGAAGTCCAGCCCCTTGCCGCGCATTTTCTTGACGATGCTGTAGATGTGCTTGGGTCGGCCCGAAACGCTGGCATTGATGCCGTTGGCATTCAGGTCGGCCTCGAGCCGGGCGCGCAGGCGTTCGACGTAGGCCTCGCGCTCGGCGCGCTTTTCATCGAGCCATTTGGCCACCTGGCGGTAGGTGTCGGGCTCCTGGAAGCGAAACGCCAGGTCTTCCATTTCCCACTTGATTTCCCAGATGCCCAGGCGGTTGGCCAGCGGCGCAAAAACCTGCAGGGCCTCGGCGGCGATGCCTTCGGGGATAGGTAATTTGGAGGCGGCAAAAAAGCGCAGGGTTTGCAAACGCGACGCCAGGCGCAGCATGACCACGCGCAGGTCGCGCGAAAACGCCAGCAGCATCTTGCGCACGTTTTCGGTTTGCATGGCAGCGGGCTGCAGGCCGGCGCTGTGGCCGCGCGCGCGCACCAGCCGGGCCTGGCGCTGTACCCGAACCAGCTTGGTGGTTTCCATGGCGAGCGCGGCAAAATTGTCGCCAAAGGCCTTGGCGATCACCTCTTGCGGACGGTTCAGGTGGTCGCAGGTATAGACCAGGTAACTGGCGGCCTGCATGGCTTCGGAGCCGCCAATGCTGCGCAGGATGGCCGCCACGGCGTCGGCGTGGGCCAGAATGTTTTCACCGGTGTCGAGCAGTTCGGTGACCAGCAGGGGTTCGGCAAAAGCACGCGCGCGCGCCAACGCATGGGCCTGCTCCGGCAAGCTGTCAGCAGTGGCGGCCACCACCGGCAGGACCGGTTTGGCGGCGGGATCAGGGTTGGCTGTGGCTTGGCTTTTCATCAATATAGTTGGTGTTGATCGTCATGGCGAATTGTGTGGGAGGCCCTGCAGTTGTAGGAGGCCCGCCCTCGGGCCGAAGGCTGTCCTGGGGGCATTCGCGGCGAGGGCGCCGCTCCCACAAAGCCCTGCTCCCACAAGTGCAACTCCCACAGTGGCCACGGATTTCATGGGTGATCCAGCAAAAATGAGACCACGGCTTGTACCTGGTCGGCGGCGATAAACGTGGGCGCGTGGCCGACGCCGACAAATTCGAGCAATTGGGCCCTGGGGCCGCGCTGGGTCATGGCCTGCGCGGTCTGGCGCGACAGCAGATCGGAGTCGGCGCCACGAACCAGCAGCGTGGGGGCGCTGATGTGGTCATAGGCTTGCCACAACAAGGCCTCGCCCTGGGCCGCGGATTCGGGTGTGACGGCGGCAAAGGGCTGGGCCAGTGCCGGGTCGTAGTGCAGCGTGAGGCGGCCGCTGCCGTCGCCCAGCGGTTTGAGCATGGGCCGGCACAGCGCCAACCATTCGGCCGGTGTGTGCGGGCCGAAGGTGCTGGAAACGGTCCACATCGCGTCAGCGGCCTGCTGTTCGGTGGCAAAGGCGCCGGTGTTGCCCAGATACTGGCCAATGCGTTGCAAGGCCTGCCACTCGATGGCCGGACCGACATCGTTGAGCACCAAACGGCGCACTTTGGCAAAGGCCGGGGCATTGGGCAGGCCCGCCACCGCCATGCCGATCAGGCCGCCCATGCTGGTGCCGACCCAGTCGAGGGTGGCGGGTTGCAGTTGCTGCAACAGCGCCAGCATGTCGGCCGCGTAGCAGGGAATCTGGTAGCCGCTGGGGTCTTTGAGCCAGTCGCTTTTGCCACGCCCGACCACGTCCGGGCAGACCACACGCAGGCTGTGGCCGGTGCTGGCAGCATGCGCGCACAGGGCTTGCGCCAGCACGTCGAAATCGCGCCCCTGGCGTGTCAGACCATGCACACACAACACCACATGGCCGCTGTCGGGCTGGCCCCACTGCCAATAGGCCATGCGGTGGCCGCCCTGGGCATCGGGGCAGGTGACAAATTGGAGGGTGGGTTCCGGCATGGCGATGTCTGCAATCTAAAAGGAGGCTGGATAATGACCGTGTAGCATCCTAATTCAAACTCGGTGCCATCACGTTTGGTGCGGCACTATTCAATTATTTTTTTCGGAGAAATACACCATGCTCAAAGGTAAAACAGCGCTTGTCACCGGGTCCACCAGCGGCATCGGCCTGGGCATTGCCAAAGCACTGGCGGCCCAGGGTGCCAACATCGTCATGAACGGCTTTGGCGATGTGGCAGGCGCCCAGGCCGAGGTGGCTGCGCTGGGCGTGCAGGTGGCCTACCACGGCGCCGATATGAGCAAGCCGGATGAAATTGCCGCCATGATGACCTATGCCGCCGAACGGTTTGGCCGGGTTGACATTCTGGTGAACAACGCCGGCATCCAGCATGTGGCGCGGGTCGAAAACTTTCCGCCCGAGCGCTGGGACGCCATCATCGCCATCAATCTGAGCAGTGCGTTCCATGCCACGCGGCTGGCGCTGCCGGCCATGCAGGCGGCGGGCTGGGGCCGCATCATCAACGTGGCGTCGGTGCATGGCTTGGTGGCTTCAGCAGAAAAATCGGCCTATGTCACGGCCAAGCACGGCGTGGTCGGCCTGACCAAGGTGACCGCGCTGGAAAACGCCACCAGCGGCATCACCTGCAACGCGATTTGCCCCGGCTGGGTGCTGACGCCGCTGGTGCAGAAACAGGTGGATGCCAAGGCCGCCGCACTGGGCTTGTCAAATGATGACGCCAAAAAGCTGCTGCTGGGCGAAAAAGAGCCGTCCATGCAATTCACCACCCCCGAAGAACTGGGCGCGCTGGCCGTGTTTTTCTGCTCCCCCGCCGGCAACAACGTGCGCGGCGTAGCCTGGAACATGGACGGCGGCTGGGCCGCGCAGTAGCAGCAATAATTGGGGTCAGATTCCAATTAATTTCAATACCAATAGCCTTCGCGGCGAGGGCGCCGCTCCCACAGAGGCAGAGCTCCCACAGAGGCAGGATCACCACAGAGGCTGGGCTTCCTCAAAGTCAGGGCCACTGAATAGGGATGTGCTTTTGTAGGAGCGGCGCCCTCGCCGCGAATGACCCCTAGTGCAAAGGCTGCTTGCCAGCGCTTCCAAAGCTGATTAATGGCTTGACAAGCGTTTGCTTATTATCTAATATGACCCCATAAATAATTTAACGGGTCATATATGGCTCAAAAAAATACAGAACAACTTCCACGCGAAGTTCTCAGGCACCTTGAGGAGCTTGGGCAGCGCGTGCGCACTGCGCGCGTGCGCCGCCGCATGAGCACAGAGGACCTGGCACAGGCCTGCGGCATTGGGCGGCGCACCCTGTACCGCATCGAAAGCGGCGAGCCCGGCATCGCCCTGGGAACATTCATGAGCGTGCTCTGGAAACTCGGACTCCTGGACAGCATTGCCGGTATCGCCAACCCAGATACCGACGACCACGGCAAGATTCTCGAAGCAGCCTCCCGCCCGCAGCGTGTGCGCGCGCATGTTCCGGACAACGACTTTTAAAGTATCCCATGACCGGCAAAGAAAACCTCTGCTACGTTTACACCCAGTTGCCAGGCACCTTCGAATGGGTGCCCTGCGCGTCGCTGAAAGTCCGGCAAGTGGGTGCTGGCGCATTCCAGGGCACATTCACCTACGGCAAGCGCTATCTGGCGCGAACAAACGTCGTCGAGCTTGACCCGTACCATCTCAAGCTGACCGACAAACCCATACTGTTCACCAAGCTCAAGGGCATCCCCAGTGCCTTGCGCGACGCCAGCCCGGACGCATGGGGCCGCCGCGTCATCCAGGCTCGTCTTGCGCGCGAAGAGGCAGACCTGTCTGAAATGGACTACTTGCTCAACGGCCCTGATGACGGGGCAGGCAACTTGCGCTTTGGCCTCTCGGCACAGCCACCGGGCCCGAGCAAGCCATTCAACCGCACCCACCAGCTCCAGGCCTTGTCCAGGGCGGCTCAGCAGCTCGAAGAAACAGGCAAGCTGCCTTTCGAGGTGCTGGAAAGCTTGGAGCCCGGCACCAGCATGGGTGGCGCACGCCCCAAGGTCACGGTTGAAGACAACCACCGCATCTACCTCGCAAAGCTTCCCGAGAAGCAGGACAAGCACAACATGCAACGCATCGAGTACGCCACACTCGAACTCGCCCGCGCGGCAGGACTGCAGGTGTGCGGCACACGGCTGGAGTCGATTGGCCAGACAGACGTGTTGATGCTGCAGCGCTTTGACCGTGAATGGAATCCGGATGCCAACGCCTATGCACGCCATGCACTGGTGTCGGGGCTCACCGTGCTGGATGCCGAAGATGGCTACACCGGCCGTGGCCGTTGGTCGTACCTGCTGCTGGCCGACGAAATCCGTCGCTGGTCCATCAAGCCCGACGCTGACAGGATGGAGTTATTTCGCCGGATGGTCTTCAACGCCATGGTCACCAATAACGATGACCACCCACGCAACCACGCCATGCTCCGCACTCCAGGCGGCTGGCGCCTGTCACCTGCCTACGACATCGTGCCGGTTGCGCTCCTGTCCCAGGAGCGTCGGGACCTGGCGCTGGAGGCTGGGCGCTATGGCCGCGTGGCGAGCGTCTACAACCTCTTGTCGGGCTGCGCCAGCTTTGGCCTCAAGCTTGAGGAGGCTCAGGTAATCATCGACAAGATGGTGGAGGTGGTCAAAGACTGGCGCGAGTTGTTCGCAAGGCACCAAGTGGAGGAGCGCTCCATAGAACACGTCTCGGGTGCCATCCTGCCCGAATGCTTCTTCCGCAAGGACCCGACCCCGGCCCCCTGACAAGCATCAGCCCCACCGTCATTGCTTTGCTCGCAGTAACAAGCGACTCAAATCATTTCAACTGCACCGAGCCCGATACGTTGACGTTGACTTGGCTGACACCGGCTTCGAGCGGCACCGGTGATGCCTCGTCAGCCGTGGTCCGGATGCTGGCTGCCATCATGTAGGGTCGCACCGGGCCCGGCTGGTTGGCGTTGACCTGGATGTCACCGAGTGTGTAGCCGCCAAAGCCGAAGCTTTTGGCAATCTCCAAGGCGCTTTTTTGGAACTGCGCGATGGCCTGGCTCTGGGCTTGTGCCTGCGCGTCCTGGCGCTGCTGCGCACTCAGACCAAAGACGACGCTGGCCACGCTCAGGGTCTGGAGTTGCGCCGCGGTCTGACTGATGCGCACGAAATCGCTGCCCTGTAGCACCAGTTCGGCGGTGCCTTGCCAGCCGACCAGTTTGCCGTTGCGGTCGTGCCGCGGCGAGAGCCCGAAACGCCCGGTGCTGACGCTCATCTGGGGGCTTTGGGCCTGGCGCCGGGCCAGGCCCAGCGCGGTATCGAGTGCGGACTTGAGCTGGTTTTGCACTTCTGGCGCGTTGCTGCCTTCGCGCTGGGTGCTCAGGGTCAGGGTCAGCTCGTCCTGCGGCACCTGGACCGTGGCACTGGCCGATAGGCTGACGCGTTGTGTCGGCAGGGCTTGTGCCTGGTTTTGTGAAAAAACGGCTTGGGATGCGGCGAGCATGACGCCTGCAGCCAGCCATTGGCTATGAATTTTCATTTTTGACTCCTGGTGAATGGGTGCCCATGACAGGCAAGAATTTTGTAACATCATGTCAACGCGCTCAAAAAAATCACAAAACCTGCTTTCAAACACGCAAAATCGCGTTTGTTACAAATAGCCCTGGAACGAAGTATGTCCCCAAATTCTGACCGTGTTGACAAAATTTTGGTGGTTGACGACGACGCCCGTATTCGCGACCTGTTGCGCCGCTACCTGACACAAGAAGGCTTCGATGTGCTGCAGGCCGAAGACGGCAAGGCGCTGACGCGGGTGCTTTTGCGCGAGCCGGTCGATCTGATCGTGCTCGACCTGATGATGCCCGGCGAGGACGGTTTGTCGGTGTGCCGGCGCCTGCGCGCTGCCAATGACCGCACGCCCATCATCATGCTCACAGCCAAGGGCGAGGATATTGACCGCATCGTGGGGCTGGAAGTGGGTGCCGACGACTACCTTGGCAAGCCGTTCAATCCGCGCGAACTGCTGGCCCGCATTCATGCGGTCCTGCGCCGGCGACCGCAGGTTGAAGCGCCGGGTTCGCCGTCGGCGGACAATGAAACGGTGACTTTTGGCCCTTTCAGTTTCGACCTGGGGGTGCGCATTTTGCGCAAAGGGGATGAGGAAATCAACCTGACCACCGGCGAATTTGCCATGCTCAAGGCGCTGGTTCGGCACCCGCGACAACCCTTGTCGCGTGAAAAACTGGCGCATCTGGCCAGAGGCCGCGATTTTGAACCGTTCGACCGCAGTCTGGATGTGCAGGTGTCGCGCCTGCGCAAGCTGGTGGAGGTTGATGCCACCGTGCCGCGGTACATCCAGACCGTGTGGGGTGTCGGCTATGTTTTTGTCCCCGATGGCAACTAGACACGGCTTGAGCCTGTTCTGGCGAACTTTTGTACTGCTGGTGCTGCTGCTGCTGGGTAGCGTGTTCGCCTGGACCAGAACCCTGAACGAACTCGAATCGGAACCGCGTGCCATCCAGACCGCGCGGCAAATTGCTTCACTGGTCAACCTGAGCCGTGCCGCGGTGATGCACACCGACAGCATTACCCAGGTGTCGTTGTTCAAAACGATGAAAGACCAGGAGCATGTGGTGATCATGCCGCGCGAGCCCAATGACCAAGTTCAGGCGCTGAAAAATGATGAGCTGAACGGCTACATCGAAACAGAACTGAAGTTGCGGCTGGGTCCGAACACGCCGGTGGCGGAACGCGTCAACGGGGTGGACGGTTTGTGGATTGGTTTTGACATCAACAAGGACCATTTCTGGCTGCAAACGGATCTGTCCCGCTTTGACAAACCCGAAGCCAAGACCTGGCTGGTCTGGCTGACCACTGCGGCCGTACTGTCGCTGCTGGGCGCGGCCTGGATTGCCGGGCTGATCAACCGCCCGCTGAAAGACCTGTCGTTTGCCGCCAAACGGGTGCGCGATGGTGATTTTGAAGCCAGCCAGCTCGATGAGTCTGTGAGCACCAGCGAGATCCGGGCGGTCAATATCGGCTTTAACAGCATGACCCAGAAACTGGCCAAGATCGAAGAAGAACGCGCCGTGATGCTGGCCGGCATTTCGCACGACCTGCGCACACCACTGGCGCGCCTGCGGCTGGAAACCGAGCTCAGCGTGAATGATGGCACGGCCCGCGAGAACATGGTCAATGACATTGCACAGCTCGATGCCATCATCAACAAGTTTCTGGATTACGCCCGGCCAAGCCAGATCAAATTCAGCCCGGTGGCACTGAACCCGCTGATGGAGCAGTGCCTGAGCAACCTGCGCAGCCGCCCTGAGCTTGAGCTCAATGTGGCGCTGGAACCCAATCTGATGGTGCAGGCCGACGCGGTGGAGCTGCAGCGCGTGATCACCAACTTGATAGAAAACGCGGCGCGCTACGGCAAATCGGTGGATACCGGGATGGCGCAGGTGGAGGTGTCAGCCCGCAGGATGGACAGCACGGTGCTGCTGCGCATTCGCGATCATGGCCTGGGCGTGCCCGCTGACCAGCTCAAGCAATTGACGACACCATTTTTTCGGGGCGAGGCGGCACGTACTGCCGCCAACGGCACCGGACTGGGGCTGTCGATTGTGCAAAAAATCGTCTCGCACATGGGCGGCACGCTGGAACTCAGCAATGCCAGCAGCGGCGGCCTGTGCGTCAACATTCGCCTGCAGCGCGCTGACGCAGGTTAATAGCCAGCCTTCGGCCCGAGGCGGGCCTCCCACAAAGGCAGGCCTCCCTCAAAGTCAGCGATTGCCTTTGTCGCGCGGCGGCAGGCCGGTGTGCTGGGTCAGCAGCTGGCCTGGCTTGGGCGTTTTGCTTGCCACGGTGGTGGAGTTTTTGCGTCGGGCGCTGGTGTAGCTGCCGTCGGTCATGGGCTGGAACGTGGGAATCAGATGGTGCTTGCCGTTGCCGATCAGGTCGGCGCGGCCCATGGCCTTGAGCGCGTCGCGCAGCAAGGGCCAGTTGTTGGGGTCGTGGTAGCGCAAAAAGGCCTTGTGCAGGCGGCGGCGTTTTTCACCGCGCACCACGTCAACGCGCTCGCCCCGGTCATCGCGGTGAATGCCCTTGAGCGGGTTCAGGTCGGTGTGGTACATGGCGGTGGCGGTGGCCATGGGGCTGGGGTAGAAGGTTTGCACCTGGTCGGCGCGGAAGCCGTTTTTCTTGAGCCAGACCGCCAGGTTCATCATGTCTTCGTCGCTGGTGCCGGGGTGGGCGGCGATGAAGTACGGGATCAAAAACTGCTTTTTGCCGGCCTCCAGCGTGAACTTGTCAAACAGGGTCTTGAACTTTTCGTAGGTGCCGATGCCAGGCTTCATCATCTTGGACAAGGGCCCTTGTTCGGTGTGCTCGGGCGCAATCTTGAGGTAGCCGCCCACGTGGTGCTGCACCAGTTCCTTGACGTATTCGGGGCTTTGCACCGCCAGGTCGTAACGCACGCCGGAGCCGATCAAAATCTTCTTAACGCCTTTGAGGGCGCGGCCGCGGCGGTAGATGTTGACGAGCGGCTGGTGGTCGGTGCCCAGGTTTTGGCAGATGCCCGGAAAGACGCAACTGGGCTTGCGGCAGGCGGCTTCGATCTCGGGGCTTGTGCAGCCCAGCCGGTACATGTTGGCGGTGGGGCCACCAAGGTCGGAGATGGTGCCGGTGAAGCCCTTGACCTTGTCGCGGACGTCCTCGATTTCCTTGATGATCGATTCTTCGGAGCGGCTCTGGATGATGCGGCCCTCGTGCTCGGTGATCGAGCAAAAGGTGCAGCCGCCAAAGCAGCCGCGCATGATGTTGATGGAAAAGCGGATCATTTCCCAGGCCGGGATTTTGGTGGCGTGGTCATGGCTGCCGTTCTCATCCGCGTAACTGGGGTGCGGGCTGCGCGCGTAAGGCAGGCCAAAGACGAAGTCCATCTCGGCGGTGGTGAGCGGAATGGGCGGCGGGTTCAGCCAGACGTCTCGTGCGGTAGCGCCCTCGCCGTGCGCCTGCACCAGGGCGCGAGCGTTGCCGGGGTTGGTTTCCAGGTGCAGCACGCGGTTGGCGTGGGCGTACAGCACGGCGTCGGACCGGACCTGCTCGTAGCTCGGCAGGCGGATGACGGTGCGCTCGCGCGGCGGCAGGGTGTGTTTGCCGTTGCGCTGGGGCAGCGCCGGGTTGGGCATGAAGCTGAGGGGCTTGACGCCTTCTTCGACGGGGGTCGCATTTTCCTTGGCGCAGCTGCTGCCCTGCCCGGCTGCCTGTTCGCTGGTGGTCTGGTAGGGGTTGATGTGGGATTCGACCGGGCCTGGCACATCGACTTCGGTGGAATCGAGTTCGAACCAGCCCAGGCGGGTGTCGTCGTCGGTGCGGCGCACAAAGGCGGTGCCGCGCACATCGGTGATCTGTTCCACTGGCTCGCGCCGGCTCAGGCGGTGGGCAATTTCTACCAGCGCGCGCTCGGCGTTGCCGTACAGCAGCAGGTCGCATTTGGCGTCCACCACGATGCTGCGACGCACCTTGTCACTCCAGTAGTCGTAGTGCGCGATGCGGCGCAGGCTGCCTTCGATGCCGCCCAGAATGATGGGCACGTCCTTGAACGCTTCGCGGCAGCGCTGGCTATAAACAATGGCCGCGCGGTCGGGCCGCTTGCCGCCGATGTCGCCGGGGGTGTAGGCGTCGTCGGTGCGGATCTTGCGGTCGGCGGTGTAGCGGTTGATCATGCTGTCCATGTTGCCCGCCGTGACGCCCCAGAACAGGTTGGGTTTGCCCAGCGCCTTGAAGGGTTCGGCGCTTTGCCAGTCGGGTTGGGCGATGATGCCGACGCGAAAGCCCTGCGCCTCCAGCATGCGGCCAATCACCGCCATGCCGAAGCTCGGGTGATCGACATAAGCGTCACCCGTGACCAGCACCACGTCGCAGCTGTCCCAGCCCAGTTGCTCCATCTCGGCGCGGCTCATCGGCAAAAACGGCGCCGTGCCGAAACGGGCCGCCCAGAACTTGCGGTAGCTCGACAGCGGCTTGGCGGCGCGCGGGAAAAAGGAGACGTCAACAGGGGCGTTCATGGGCACTCAGGATCAGGGGAAGGCGCCGAGTGTAAGGTTTAGGCGCTTTAAACGTTGCCATCAAGGTCATTGCCAACATGACTTGTGCCCGCGTGGCGATAGAATCCGGCCTGCGTTTCACGACGCATTCGCTAGGGGTGTTGTGCTGTCAGCGGGGCTGGCAGGACGACTGAGAAAGTCCCTTTGAACCTGATTGAGGTAATCCTCGCGCAGGGAAGCAGGTTAAAAACCGGTGCTCGCAGCCTTCTCTGGCGAGATTCAAAACCCGGTCGATACCGCCGACCTGCCAACTTTTGCATGGAGCAAACGGATGGCAACTACAGCTACTTCTGATTCCAGCCAGACCGCCGCGCCGAACACGGCACTGTCAGCCGTGCCCGCGTCCGAGCGGGTTTTCAACTGGCACAACCACGCCTCACTGTGGTTCAGCCTGGGCGTGGGTCTGCTGGTGATGCAGGTGGGCGCCTACCTGGTGCCGGCCGTGGGCAGCCGCGATGCGGCCATTGCGATTGTGCTGGGCTCGCTGGTTGGCGCCGGCCTGCTGGCCTGGACCGCGCGGCTGGGCTGCCAGACCGGCTTGTCGAGCGCGGCGCTGATGCATGCCACCTATGGCAGCGCTTTTGCCAGGTTGCCGGTGCTGCTGAACATGGCGCAACTGATTGGCTGGACCACCTTTGAGCTGGTCATCATGCGCGACGGCACGGCGGCCATTGGCCAGCAATCGTTTGGCCTGGGGCTTGACGGCACCTGGGGCCGGGTGCTGACCACGCTGCTGTGGGGCGGCGTGCTGGTGTGGTTGCTGTCGCGCCCGATGACGCAACTGGTGCGCAAGATTGTCAGCCGGGTGGCGCTGCCGCTGGTGATTGCCTCGCTGCTGTGGCTGACCTGGCAGTTTGGTGGCCAGGTGCAGGCGCTGGGGCTGGCCGCGTTCTGGGCGCGCCCGGGCGACGGCAGCATGGGAATGCTGTCGGCCATGGACCTGGTGATGGCGATGCCGGTGTCGTGGCTGCCGCTGGTGGCCGACTATGCGCGTTATGGCACCTCCGGCAAAAGCGCCTTGCGCGGCACCTGGCTCGGCTATGCGCTGGCCAATATCTGGTGTTACGGCCTGGGCGTGATGGTGGTCACGGTGGCCGCCCCGGGCACCGACCTGGTCAGTGCGCTGCTGTTGGCGCAGGGCGGCCTGCTGGCCCTGACGCTGATTCTGGTGGACGAGGTGGACAACGCTTATGGTGACGTGTACTCGGGCGCGGTGTCGGGCCACAGCATCAAGCCGGGCTGGAGCGTGCGCCAGTGGGGCCTGGGCCTGGCGGTGTTGTGCACCGGTCTGGCGCTGGTGTTGCCGATGCACAGTCTGGAGCCGTTTTTGCTGATGCTGAGTTCGGTGTTTGTGCCGCTGTACGGTGTGATTCTGGGCCGACTGGCGCTGTCGGGTGGGGCCGTGGTCAGCCACGGCAAAGCGGTTGACTGGTCAGCGGCGCTGCTGTGGCTGGGCGGCATTGGCTGCTACCACGCGCTGGCGCAATGGGCGCCGCAGTGGGGGGCGGCGCTGCCCACGCTGGCCGCCACTTTTGTGCTGGCCTGGCTCACGCGCCCCGGCGTTGTCCGTGTGCAGGAGGTGCGCGCATGAACATCGTCATTTTGGGCGCCGGCCTGATGGGGCGGCTGCTGGCGTGTTCGCTGGCGCGCGCCGGGCACACCGTCACCGTCCATGAAGCCGCCGAGGCCACGGACCGTCGCGCCGCCGCCTTTGCCGCTGCGGCCATGCTGGCACCGCTGGCCGAGTCGGCGGTGGCTGAAGACCCAGTGGTGCGCATGGGGCAGTATGGCCTGACACGCTGGCCCGAGCTGATTGCGGCCCTCGACACGCCGGTTTTTTTTCAGCAACAAGGCACCCTGGTGGTATGGCACCGCCAGGACACGGCTGATGCACAGCGCTTTGCACACCTGCTGAGCGCCACCGGCCAACGACAGCCTGACCTGCCCGCGCCAAAAACGCTGGATGCGGCTGGCCTGGACCAACTGGAACCCGGCATGGGCGCGCGTTTTGCACAGGGCCTGTACCTGCCCGGCGAAGGCCAGCTGGACAACCACCAGCTGATGGATGCCCTGCTGGCGCAATTGCAGCGTCTGCAGGTCACCCTGCACTGGGGCAGCCCGCGCAGCCCGGACGACTTTGCACCGGGTCAGGCCGGCCAGCCTGACTGGCTGCTGGACTGTCGTGGCCTGGGCGCAAAACCCCAATGGCCAGGCGTGCGCGGTGTGCGCGGCGAGATCATTACCCTGCACGCCCCGAACGTGACGCTGTCGCGCCCGACCCGGCTGATTCACCCGCGTTATCCGATCTACATCGCGCCCAAACAGGACGGCTATTTTCTGGTGGGTGCCACCGAAATCGAGTCTGAAGACCGCTCGCCGATGAGTGTGCGCTCGGCGCTGGAGTTACTCAGTGCTGCCTACACCGTGGACAGCGGCTTTGGCGAGGCACGCATCCTGGACCTGGTGGCCCAATGCCGCCCCACCCTGCCCGACAACCTGCCGGCGGTGCGCCGCCTGGGCGCGCGCTGCCTGCAAGTCAACGGCCTGTACCGCCACGGCTACCTGATCGCCCCGGCCATGCTGGATGTGGTCTTGCAATTGATAGATAAGGGACATTCGGCACTGGCCGCTGAGTTTGACCTGGCCGTGATGGCGGCTGACCCTGTGGGAGCGGCGCCCTCGCCGCGAATGAATTCCAACAGCCTTCGGCCCGAGGCGGGCCTCCTACAAAATCCAGACATCCCTCTGACCCCGGCTGGTGACCCTGTGGGAGCGGCGCCCTCGCCGCGAATGAATTCCGGCTTCCGGGAGCCTGCAAGATGACGACACGCATCAAGGTGCTGATCAACGGCCAGGCCCTTGAGTTGCCAGCCCCCGCCACGCTGGCCGATGCCGTGGCGCAGCTGGAGCTGAAGCCGCCTTTCGCCGCCGCCATCAACCTGCAATTCATCCCCAATACCCAATACCACCACACCCCATTGAACGACGCCGATCAGATCGACCTGATTGCGCCGGTGACCGGGGGCTGAGGATTGACCACCATGAACATGTTCCCGGACACCACCACTGCCGACACCCTGGTGCTTTACGGCCAGGCCTTTGCCAGCCGCCTGCTGCTGGGCACCTCGCGCTACCCGTCGCCCGGCGTGCTGCAGGCGGCCGTCAGGCTGGCGCAGCCGGCCATGCTGACCGCGTCCCTGCGCCGGCAAAATCTGCAGGCCGCCGAGACTGCGCCGAACACCTTCTGGGCCATGCTGGCCGAGCTGAAGGTGCCGGTGCTGCCCAACACCGCGGGTTGCCACAGCGTGCAGGAAGTCATTACCACGGCGCAGATGGCGCGCGAGGTGTTTGGCACGCCCTGGCTCAAGCTGGAACTGATTGGCGACGACTACACGCTGCAGCCCGACACCCTGAACCTGGTCGACGCCGCCAGCCGGCTGATCAAGGATGGTTTTCAGGTGCTGCCCTATTGCACCGAAGACCTGGTGCTGTGCCAGCGTCTGGTCGATGTGGGCTGCCAGGCCATCATGCCGTGGGCCGCGCCGATCGGCACCGGCAAGGGCCCGCTCAACCCTTACGCGCTGCGCACCCTGCGCGAACGCCTGGACGTGCCCATGCTGGTGGACGCCGGCTTGGGTTTGCCCTCGCACGCTGCCCAAGTGATGGAGTGGGGCTTTGACGGCGTGCTGCTCAACACCGCCGTGGCGCTGGCGCAAGACCCGGTGCGCATGGCCGGCGCCTTTGCCAGCGCCACCCAGGCGGGTCGCGCTGCGTTTTTGTCGGGGGTCATGCCCGAGCACGACAGCGCACAACCCAGCACGCCGGTGCTGGGCACGCCGTTCTGGCACCAGGCCTGAACGCCGGACCAGGCACCACCCACACCACGTTTCAGATGAACGCTTTCAACGAACTTGACACCCTGGCCCATGAGATCGTGCGCCAGCACGGCCCGTTGGCACTGCAAGCCGATGCACTGGAGCGGCTGCCGACCTACCTGGCAGCACTGCCCACCACCGTGACCGGACTGGTCCCGCAAGCGGTCTATGCCGCTTGTCGCGCACTCGATTTCATCGATGCCGATGCCCGCTGTTTGACCGCTGCCTGGCAACGCCAGACCAGGCGTACCGGCCAATTCGATCCCGGCGCCTGGCCCACCGACCCGCAAGATTTTGATTTGAATGTCAAGGTCCATGAATCAAACGCCATCGCGGCGAGGGCGCCGCTCCCACAAGCAAGCTTTGCCCCCTGCCCGCATCGGTTGGGGCTTTACGCGGTGTTGCCCGATGCGGCCTGGGTCGGACGCATGGCGCGGGCCGGGGTGCCGACGGTACAGTTGCGCTTCAAGTCGGACGACCAAGGCGCCATCATGCGTGAGGTACACGCCGCTGTGCAGGCGGTGCAAGGCACGGGCGCGCTGCTGTTCATCAACGACCACTGGCAGGCGGCCATCGCGGCCGGCGCCTATGGCGTGCATTTGGGGCAGGAAGACCTTGAGGCGCTGGGCGGTGCTGACCTGAACGCCATTCGCGCGGCGGGTCTGCGCCTGGGACTGAGCAGCCACGGTTATGCCGAGATGCTGCGCGCGGCAAGCGTGCGGCCCAGCTACATCGCCATGGGGGCTGTATATGCCACCACGCTCAAGCGCATGGCGACACCGCCGCAAGGGCTGGCGCGTCTCACCATGTATGCCGCATTGCTGCGTGACACACCGACGGTCGCAATTGGCGGTATTGACGCCGCGCGGCTGCCCGAGGTGCTGGCCTGCGGCGTGGGTTCCGTGGCGGTGGTGCGGGCGCTGGTAGCCGCCGATCAGCCCGAGGCACAGGTGGCCGCGTTGCAGGCCATGTTTTAAAGGTCGCGCAGTTGCATGGGCAGCGGTGCAAAACCGTGGTTGAGCGGGCCCTCGCCCTGACCGGTTTTGACCGAGGCCCCGGCCTGCAGCGCGTGGCGCACAAATTCGCGGGCCTGTTGCACGGCTTGCGTGAGCGTGGCACCCAGCGCCAGATGCGCCGCAATGGCGCTTGACAGCGTGCAGCCGGTGCCGTGGGTGTTGCCGGTGTCGATGCGCGAGGCTTCCATCCAGAGCGGATCGCCTGACGCTTGCAGCAGCAGGTCGGTGACCACGTCCCCCGCCAGATGCCCGCCCTTGAGCAGCACGGCGCGGGCGCCGCGCGCCAGCAGTTCAGCCGCCGCCTGTGCCATGTCGTGCACACTGGTCAGCGGTCGCCCGACCAGCAGCGCGGCTTCGTCGAGGTTGGGCGTGATCAGCGCAGCGCGCGGGAACAACTCGGCCACCAGCACGGCGATGGCCGGGTCGTCGATCAGCTTGGCGCCGCTGGTGGCGACCATCACCGGGTCGAACACCACGCGGCTGAGCTGGTGGCGGTCGATGGCCTGCGCCACGGTGCGCACGATTTCGGGGGAATGCAGCATGCCGACCTTGACGGCGTCGGCACCGATGTCTTCGAGCACCGCGTCGATCTGGGCGCGCAGCATGTCGGGCGGCACGGCATGGATGGCGCGCACGCCGCAGGTGTTTTGGGCGGTCAGCGCGGTGATGGCCGTCATGCCGAAGCAGCCCAGCGCGGCAAAGGTTTTGAGGTCGGCCTGGATGCCGGCGCCGCCACCGCTGTCCGAGCCGGCGATCGACAGGACGCGGGGGTACTGGTGAATGCATTCCGTGTTCATGGGAGCCTTTGTGATTTGAAAATTTCTGTGAAAGATTGGGCGGCCTGGCCAGGATCCGGCGCTGAACAGATGGCGCTGACCACGGCCAGGCCGTCGGCACCAGCCTGCAGCAGCTCCGCCGCGTTGCCGTGGTGGATGCCGCCAATGGCGACCAGCGGCAGCGCGGTCAAGGCGCGCACTTGGCGGACGCCCGCCAGGCCCCAGGGCGGGGCAGTATCGGTTTTGGTGGGCGTGGCATAGACCGGGCTGATGCCCAGGTAATCCACCGGCTGACCGGCGGCACGCGCCACATCGTCGAGGTTTTCCACCGACAGGCCGATGAACACCTCGGGCGGCAGCAGTTGCCGTGCCAGCGCCACCGGCATGTCGGACTGGCCCAGGTGCACGCCCTGGGCGCCACAGGCCAGCGCCACATCCAGGCGGTCGTTGATGACCAGGGGCACGCCCAACGGGGCCAGCAGGTTCCTGACGGTCAGCGCCAGTGCCACAAAGTCGCGCGTGGCCAGGGCTTTTTCGCGCAACTGGACACAGCTCACACCGCCCTGCACCGCCGACAGCAGCACGTCGGTGAGGGTGCGGCCGCGCAGGCTGGCCTGATCGGTAACCAGATAGAGGTGCAGCGCCCCGGTCAATGCCTGGTGCATCGTTTATGGGCTGACGGTGAGCTTGAGGCGGCTCAAAAACGTGGTCTCGTCGAGCAACTGCAAATGGTCGAGCAGTGCCATTTGCAAGCTGCCCACGCCCTGGCCTTGTGCCTGCACCGCCTGGGTGGCCACTTCGCCGACCACGCCCAGGTAGGCCATGGCCGCGACGGTGGCGCGCCAGGCGTCGGGCTGGACCGCACAGAACGCCCCCACCAACGCCGTGGCCGAGCAACCCACGCCGGTGATGCGCGTCATCCATTCATGGCCGTTGGCCAGGCTGGCATGGCGACCATGGGCATCCAGCACGTGGTCGAGTGGGCCGCTGACGCAGACCACACCGCCACTGCGCTCAGACAGCGCACGCGCGCCCTGCAGCGCATCGGCCACGGCCGCGCTGCTGTCCACACCACGCGTTTGCGCGGCCATGCCCGCCACGCTCATGATTTCCGAGGCGTTGCCACGAATGACCGTTGGCATGGCCTGGCGCAGGATAGCCTTAATGCTGTCGTTCCGATAAGGGGTGGCGCCAGCACCCACCGGGTCGAGCACGGTGGGAATGGCGCGCGCCGAGGCCACGTCCAGCGCCTGGCACATGCTGTTGATCCAGTAGGGCTCCAGCGTGCCGATGTTGAGCACCAGCGCCTGGGCGATGGCGGCCATGTCGGCCACCTCTTCGTGGGCGTGCGCCATCACCGGTGAGGCGCCCATGGCCAGCAGCACATTGGCGTTGAAGTTCATCACCACCAGGTTGGTGATGGAGTGCACCAGCGGGCGCTGCGCGCGCACCGCCAGCACATCGGCCCAGAGATCGGAAGGTAAAAGTGGCTTGGCCATGACAGATTCCAGCAAGTGATCCGGGGCCGTTCAGCGCAACGCCTGGGGTGAACGCTTTCCTACGCTGGCACGACCCAGATCAGGTTCAAAGAGTTTTTCTCAGCCACCCGACCGGGCGGCACCTCTAGCGCTGCGAATTATGACGGATACACAGGGAAGCCCGGACAAGCAGGCCAGGGTTTACGGCGTGCGCCTGGCGATATGTGCACGCAACCAGTCAGCAAAGGCGTCTTCAGACAAGTCGTCCGAAGCGACGGCGAGCATGGTGAGTACACAGTCAGCATCATCAGCCACCAATTGGTAGCCATTGAGCCGCAAAAATAGCTCGGCAGCGACAAAACCCGTTCGCTTGTTGCCATCGATAAAAGCGTCATTGCGAGAAAGCCCGTAGCCATAGACAGCGGCCAGAGCGGCTGCATCGGGGTTACCGTAAGCCGCCAAATTGATAGGGCGTGCCATTGCAGACTCCAACAAGTTGTCATCCCGGACACCACTGCCTCCGCCGTGCTCGGCCAGTTGCATATCGTGAATCGCCAGAATGACGGCACGCTCAATCCAGATCCAGGCGTTCATTTTGCCAACTCGTGCAAGACATTGCGTCGCTCTTTCATCACCTCACGCGCCAAACGCATTTAAGCCTCGAAGACCGGGTCGTTTGGAGTTATGCGCAGCCCATCTGGTGACTCTGTGACATAAAACGTGTCCCCTTTTTCCAATTTGAGCTGGGCCAACAATTCTTTGGGGAAAACCGCGCCCACCGAGTTCCCGATTTGTGTGAGTTTGAGCGTGTACATAAAAAATCTCCTAAAAGTTATAACGCTTGTAATACCAAGCAAAGGCATTCAAGCTGTCAATCATTCAAGGCTTGGCCGGAGGCACCACCACAAACCGGCCCGATGCCGCGCTTTGTTCGCCCAGCGTCAGGAGTTGCATCACCGCATGCACCTGCGCCGGTGTCACACCGGGCTCGGGCTGCAGTCCCCACAGGTGGTCGCGCAGCTGGGCGTAATAGGCCAGGTAGTTGCCCGCCGGATTGGGGGCCGCCATGCGCACCGACACCGGGGTCGTCACGCCGGGGATGTTTTCCATGCGCAGCAATTGACCCGGTTGCGGGTCTTGACCCCAGTTATCAAGTGCATCCAGTTGCGGCCGCTGACCTGTCTTGAGGGCGTCTTCCTGCACGTCCAGCCCGAACTTGGTCAAGCTGCCCCGGGTGCCATGGACCACCCAGCGCGGCCCCGGCTCAGCCACCAGTGTGCTGGCATGCAGGATCACGCGCAGACTGCCATGCCGGGTGTCGTAACGCAGCACGGCATGAAACCAGTCGTTCACCAGGGCGTCGTCGCGCACGCTGGCCTGCTCCAGCAGCAGGGCATCCGGCCGGCCAAACAAGACCAGCGACTGGTCCACCAGGTGCGGCCCAAGGTCGAACCAGAGGCCGGAGCCGGGCAGGTTTTGCTCGCGCCAGCGCGTCGGCACAGTGGGGCGGTAGCGGTCAAAGTGCGAATCAAGCTGCACCACTCGGCCCAACTGGCCGCTTTGGATCACTTGCTGCAGCGCCAGAAAATCACTGTCGAAGCGCCGGTTCTGAAATACCGTGAGCACCCTGCCCTGCTGGCACGCCAGATCAAGCAGCGTTTCAGTTTCGGTCAGGGTCACGGTGCAGGGTTTGTCCATCACCACATGTTTGCCCGCTTGCAGCGCAGCTTGTGCCAATTCGAAATGGCTGGCGTTGGGGGTGGCGATCACCACCAGATCAATGGCGGGGTCAGCCAGGGCAGCGCTGACGGAAGCCACGCAGGACACGGCCGGCCAGTCGCGTTGCACCGCGTCCGTCTGGCGCGTGACAATGCAGGCCAGTTGCAGACCGGGCACGCCGGCGATGAGCGGCGCATGAAAGATGCGACCGGCACCGCCATAACCGATCAGGGCAACTTGCAGTGGCGGGTATTGGGCAGGAGGTGGGGCTGATGGCGCAGGTTTCATACCCGGATCATCACCGAAAATGCAGCCAGGGGAAGACCCACACGTGACCAAGACTTAAATCGCGCACAATTTGGCCATGCTTCAATTTTTGCCAGCGCCGATCAACGGTGCCATTGCCAGCACACTGATGTTGCTCAACATTTTGTTTTGGGTACCTGTTTTGCTGCTCGCCGCCACCGTCAAGCTGCTGCTGCCGTTCAGGCGGGTGCGTCTGGCCATTGACCCGCTGCTGCTGCAGATTGCCGAAGCCTGGATTGCAGGCAACAGTGCCTGGATGCGGCTGACGCAGCCGCTGCAATGGCAAGTGACGGGCATTCAGGATCTGGACCGACGCCAGTGGTACCTGGTCATTTGCAACCACCAGTCATGGGTCGATATTCTGGTGTTGCAGCATGTGCTGAACCGGCGTATTCCGCTGCTCAAGTTTTTTCTCAAAAAACAATTGATCTGGGTGCCCATCATGGGACTGGCCTGGTGGGCACTGGAGTTCCCGTTCATGCGTCGGCACAGCGAAGCTTTTCTGCAAAAGCACCCCGAAGAGCGTGGCAAGGACGCCGCGACCACGCGTGCGGCCTGCGAAAAATACGCGCTGGTACCGACCAGTGTGATGAATTTTGTCGAGGGCACCCGCTTCACCCGCGCCAAACAGCAACGCCAGCAGTCGCCCTACCGGCACCTGCTCAAGCCCAAGGCGGGCGGCATCAGCCTGGCGCTGGATGCCATGGGCGAAAAATTTGGCGCGGTGCTCGACATCACCATCGCCTACCCGGATGGTACGCCCAATTTCTGGCAATTTTTGCAGGGTCGCGTGCCTCGGGTGATTGTGCAGGCCCGCACCCTGGCAGTGCCACGGCTTGCCGCCAATGCAGCGGGTGACCTCTCGCAGGCCTGGCGGGAACTGTGTCAGGCCTGGATCAACCAGTTGTGGACTGACAAGGATGCCCTGCTGGACAGGCTTCAGGCCCATAAAAACCAATAAATTACTTTAACAATCACTAATAAAATATTGATTTAGTTCAATAAACAAAGAAGGCTTCATGCTTGCAAGATTACTGCGTTGCATTTACCTGATTCAGCTGTTCTGCGGTGCTTTGCTGGGCGCCTATGCCGCCACCCAACTCGGCCAAAGCGGTGTCAATGCGCTACCGCTGGTGTTGTTGTGCACCCTGTTGTTGCCCCTGTTGCTGCAATTTGGTGTCATCTGCGTGAGCATGGTGCAATCACGCCCCAAGCTGGCCGGCGCCCTCTGGTGGCGGGCTTTTGGCGGTGAATTTTTAGCTGCCTTGCGTATTTTCTGGTTGCAATTGCCATGGGCTGCAACAAAAACAGAGGTCCGATTCCCGGATCTGCCCCGGCAAACACAGCCCTGGCGAATGCCGGTGCTGCTGGTGCATGGCTACATCTGTAACTACCGGGTATGGGACAAGACCGTCAAGGCGCTACACCAGGCAGGCCACCCGGTACTTGCGATCACGCTGGAGCCTCTCTTTACCTTGATTGATGATTACGCCCCTCAAATCGAGCAGGCCGTGCGGCAGTTGCAACAGGCCACCGGTGCCGGGCAGGTGGCGCTGGTCGGACACAGCATGGGCGGCCTGATCATTCGGGCCTGGCTACGTCAATATGGCAGTGCCAATGCGGCCCGGATCATCACGCTGGGAACCCCACATCAGGGGACCAAAATGGCCAGTTGGTCGCCAACTACCAACGCAGCCCAAATGGCATGGCACAGCCCGTGGCTGCAGAACCTGCAAGCCGAGGAAACGCCGGCAAGCCGGCAACTGATGCACATCGCCCTGACGCAGCACGACAATATCGTCTACCCGCAGCGCGAACAGGTGCTGACGGATGCCAAGGTCACCGAATTCAGCGGGCTGGGTCATCTGGAGCTGTGTCTGGATGGTCGGGTGATCCGGTGGTTGCTGGAAAAACTACACTGATCCCGGCCAATCTTTCATGTCAATGCTGCAAAGCAGAAACTTGCTCGCTATAATCCTAGGCTTTGCTGGCAAAACTCCGCTGCCTGATCAACTTTTAAGCGGAGAAAATCGTAAACAGTCAGGTTTTAGGCCCGATCTTCCCGAAACTGGACGTTTACACATTTAGGATCTCTTGACGTAATGACAACCATCCGTGTTAAAGACAACGAACCCTTTGACGTCGCACTGCGCCGCTTCAAACGCACCATTGAAAAACTGGGCCTTTTGACCGACTTGCGTGCACGCGAGTTCTACGAAAAGCCCACCTCTGAGCGTAAGCGCAAGAAGGCTGCTGCCGTCAAACGCAATTACAAGCGCATCCGCGCCATGCAATTGCCCAAGAAACTGTATTGAGCCTGTCGTTCTGACAGGGCTGCTGCAGCCTCTTGAACAAGCTCGCCGGGGACGCTCAGGCGGGCTTTTTTTATGCCCAATCCAATCACAGGAGCCACCAAAATGTCCCTCAAAGACCAAATTACCGAAGACATGAAAACCGCCATGCGGGCCAAGGACAGCGCGCGTCTGGGGACCATCCGCCTGCTGCTTGCCGCGGCCAAGCAAAAGGAAGTGGACGAGCGTGTGGTGCTGGACGATGCCGCCATGATCGCGATTGTGGACAAGCTCATCAAGCAGCGCAAGGATTCGGTGGCCGCCTACACCCAGGCCAGCCGGATGGATCTGGCAGACAAGGAAAGTGCCGAGATCGTGGTACTGCAAGCCTATTTGCCGCAGCGCCTCAGCGCTGAAGAAGTCAGCGCGGCGGTACAGGCCATTGTGGCCGGCCTGGGCGCCAAGGGCCCGGGTGACATGGGCAAGGTCATGGCCGCCGTCAAAACACAACTGGCCGGCAAGGCGGACATGGCCATGGTGTCACAAGCCGTCAAGGCGGCACTGGCCAACTGAGTCAGGTCTGGCCTCTTTCGAGGCTGTTGCGCATGGCGGTGTGTACCACCTCGTCGAGTGCGCTGTCGACCATGGAGTGCTCGGACACCAGGCGCAGCGCCTGGGTATGCACAAGATGTTCAAGCGAGGGCCGTGTCATGGACTGGGTCTGGCCTTGCACGCCGGTAAACAGGTACATGGTGCGTTGCGGACTGATCCAGCTGAGCTGGCTACGCTGCCAGTTTCCCTGGATGGCAATTTCCACCCAGGAACCGACCACCAATTTTTCAAGCGACGGCAATGACGGTGCAGAAGCACCCTGGGTTGGTGGCGGCACTGGCCGATTTACCGGAAAATCGTCAGGCATTTCCATGAATCCTGAAACCTTGGCTTCTTCAGGTGCCAGCCAGTGCCTGTGGTTGCCCGGCAAATTGGTCTTGTCAATTCTGGGCGCAACAGTGGATGCATCGGGCGCAGGCCGGAAAGCCTGCTGATGCAGTTTCATGAGAGCGTCGAAAAACAGGCTTGTTTTCACGGCCGGATAATCAATCAGGCCCAGCCCTTCACGTAATTTCGCCAGGAGCTTGGATACCAGTTTGGTGAGCTGGCCCAGATCCTTTCGGGTCAACTCAGGCTGGGCGCTCCACAACAGGAGATTGACCAGATTTTTATACCCGCCGGGATCTTCGGTGCCCCCGGTTTTGTTGTTGAGTTCTGCGGTTGCAATCACTTGAGCCCATGGTCCGCAAAGAAATTCGGCGACCGAGGCGGGCACCTGCCGCATCTCGGGGATAAGGTCGAGGTTGGCACTGATCTTTTCGGCCAGCAGGTTTCGTTCTTCCACGCGGTTGAGGACGCGCATGGCCTGTTGCACGGTCTGCTGTGACTGGATCACTTGCTCCGACCACATGTTGTTGAGGTTGAAAAGCGCCAGATCGAAAGGCTCGGCGCTGTCGATCTGGATGCGCGACAGGGGATTCACGTAGCGGTGCAATGAGCGGATGAAGCGTGCGCATTCAGGTGTATCTGCCGAACCAAAAACCAGGCCACGCTGGGTGATTTCCTGCAACATGCGTCGCGCCGGATGTTGCTTGTTATTGAAAAACCGGGGATCGACCAATACCAGCCGCAACAGGGCGGGTTCAAGGTTGGCGATGACATCGCGAATGGGCTTGAGCAACCGGGTGTCTTTGACCAGGTTGTCAATCATCTGCACCATCACCTCAAAACTGAGAACCTGGGCAGAACTTTGACAGCTTTTGCGCAACATCTGCCGTGTGGATTCGGCTTGCCCGGCCTTGTCCATCAAGGTGTCCTGGCGCTGCGACAAAGGTACCACTTCTTCGTCTGCCTGGTTCATGTTTTGCAGCGCCTCAAAGGCGGCTGGGACCGTCGAGGCGAAATCAGTGGTCGCCTGCGCGAAGTCTGGCGTTGGCGAAGCATCCGCGGTGTCCGCCACGTTCCAGTCCAATGCTCCCGCGAACTGGGTCACCGCTTCATCAGGGGCAACCTCTTGTTGAGAGTCGGTCTGATCTGCCAATAATTCACGCAAGCGGTTCAGGGTCAACACACTGGGCTGCTGTGATGTTTCGTCAGCCCCATTTTTCCAGTGCACAGCTGCTTGGCCGCGGGCCGCCACAAGCGGCTTCTCCGGTTCGCCTGCTGGCAGCGGCAGCACACCATAAGATTTGATTTTCTGCGCCAACGCACTGTAGGAGGATTTCAAGGCATCCCCCAAACCAGAGGCCAGGTGCTGGGTCCAGGTGATTCGCACTTGGATCGGCACTGCCGCCTGCAGCAGCACCTCCTGCAAAACAGTCAGGTAAGTTTGCGGTCGCAAGGGATTGCGCTCGGGTTGGACATGTGCCAGGCCCAACAAGGTTCCGATGCATCCGTTGAGTTCACTCAAGCTTTGTTGTGCGATGCTTTGGACCAACTGCAATGCACGGGCGAATTCAACGCGCTCCTGCACCTGGCTTTCATCCATGTTCTCCAGCTGCCTATGGCTTAGCTCACCCAGGGTCAGCTCGCCAAACTGGGAGCTGACCGCTTGTTTGTCCTCAAATGCCTGACGCAACAAGACTGGAAAGCGGGCACACAAAGCTGCAGCTTTTTCATCCAGCAGCTTGATGCACAGACCGAGTTGGGCGTGCTCGTGTTGCCCGGTGGCACGGTTGAATTCCTGCGCAAGCGATCGACGCGTCACCAGAAACACATGGCTCAGCAAAGCCTCGCCATGGCGTGCCGACTGTGCCAATGCGGCACGAAACAGCGTGAGGTATTGCTCGGATCGACTGGCTGAATTCACTGGGGTACTCGCTTACCGGTCCGTTAACGCAGCGCCTTGAAACGCATGCGGTGCGGCCGTGCGCCCTCCTCGCCCAACCGTTTTTTCTTGTCGGCTTCGTATTCCTGATAGTTGCCATCAAAAAAGCACCATTGGCTGTCGCCTTCGCAAGCCAGGATGTGGGTGGCAATGCGGTCCAGAAACCAGCGGTCATGGCTGATGACCATGACCGAGCCGGCAAATTCGAGCAAGGCGTCTTCGAGGGCGCGCAGGGTTTCCACGTCGAGGTCGTTGGAGGGTTCGTCGAGCATCAGCACGTTGCCGCCGGCAATCAGCGTCTTGGCCAGGTGCAGGCGCCCGCGCTCACCGCCAGAAAGCGTGCCGACACGTTTTTGCTGGTCGGCACCATTGAAATTGAAGCGCCCGCAATAGGCACGGCTGGCCATGGTGAACTTGCCGATGTTGAGCATGTCGAGCCCGCCCGAAACGTCTTCCCAGACGGTCTTGTCATTGCTCAGGTCGTCGCGGCTCTGGTCGACAAAGGCCATCTTGACGGTGGCGCCGACCTTGACCTCGCCGCTGTCGGGTTTTTCCTTGCCCGCGATCATGCGAAACAGCGTCGACTTACCGGCGCCATTGGGGCCGATGATACCGACGATGGCACCCGCAGGCACCTTGAAGCTCAGGTTGTCGATGAGCAGGCGGTCGCCAAAGGATTTGCTGACGTTGACGAATTCGATGACTTCGTTGCCCAGGCGGTCGGCCACGGGAATGAAGATCTCGTTGGTTTCGTTGCGCTTCTGGTACTCGAAGTCGGACAGTTCCTCGAAGCGGGCCAGGCGGGCCTTGCTCTTGGCCTGGCGCGCCTTGGGGTTCTGGCGCGACCATTCAAGCTCTTTTTTGAGCGCCTTGGCGCGGGACTCTTCGCCCTTTTGCTCCTGCTCCAGACGGGCCTGCTTTTGTTCCATCCAGGAGCTGTAATTACCCTTGTACGGGATGCCGTTGCCACGGTCGAGCTCCAGAATCCACTCGGCGGCGTTGTCCAGGAAGTAGCGGTCGTGGGTGATGGCGACCACGGTGCCGCTGTAGCGCTGCAGGAATTGCTCCAGCCAGTCCACCGATTCAGCGTCAAGGTGGTTGGTCGGCTCGTCCAGCAGGAGCATGTCGGGGTGCTCCAGCAGCAGGCGGCACAAGGCCACGCGGCGCTTCTCACCGCCCGACAACACGCCTACCCGGGCCTCCCACGGCGGCAGGCGCAGGGCGTCGGCGGCAATTTCGAGCTGGTGTTCGGAGTCGGTGCCGGCAGTAGCAATGATGGCTTCCAGCTCGGCCTGCTCGGCAGCCAGCTTGTCAAAGTCGGCGTCTTCGTCGCCATAGGCGATGTAGACCTCTTCAAGGCGAGCCTTGGCTTTCAACACCTTGCCCATGGCCTCTTCCACGGTTTCGCGCACGGTCTTGTCGGGATCGAGTTGCGGTTCCTGCGGCAGGTAGCCGATGTTCAGGCCCGGCATCGGGATGGCTTCGCCCTCAATTTCCTTGTCGAGCCCGGCCATGATCTTGAGCAGGGTGGATTTGCCGGAGCCGTTGGTGCCGAGCACGCCAATCTTGGCACCGGGGAAGAAGCTGAGAGAAATGTCTTTCAGAATGTGCCGCTTGGGCGGCACGATCTTGCCGACGCGGTTCATTGAAAATACGTATTGAGCCATGGGTCTATTGCATTCACATAAGAGATAAAGACAGCATTATCGGTGTACTCAAGCTAAAAAAAACGGGGGGGTGCCAGAGCATGCGACAATACGCGGGCTTGTGGGGCTTCAGTTGCCTGCAAGACCAGCACCTTGCTGGGAACCCAGGTACAGCACCGCGGTTCCATTTTTGATCCCATCTGCCTTTGACTGAACTGCTGCTACCCGCACAGAACAGGCCGATGCCCTGGCGCCCTGGATGGGGTGCACCTCTAAATGAAATTTGAAGAACTAAATCTGGCTCCGGCCATCATCAAGGCCGTGCTTGAGCAAGGCTACGAAACTCCCACGCCAATTCAGGCACAGGCCATTCCGGTCGTGCTCGAAGGCCATGATCTGCTTGGTGGTGCCCAGACCGGCACCGGCAAAACGGCCGCCTTTGTGCTGCCCATGCTCAACAAGCTGAGTGCCACCGAAGCCCCGCGTAACAAATTTGGTGGCGTCGCCACCCGCGCCCTGGTGCTGACCCCGACCCGCGAGCTGGCGGCACAGGTGGAAGAATCGGTGCAAACCTACGGCAAGTACCTGGCATTGACCTCGGTCGCGATTTTTGGCGGCGTCGGCATGAACCCGCAGATCAGCCGCCTGAAAAAAGGCGTCGACATCCTGGTGGCCACACCCGGGCGCCTGCTCGACCTGATGCAGCAAGGCATGGTTGACCTGAGCCAGGTGCAGATCCTGGTGCTCGACGAGGCCGACCGCATGCTTGACATGGGGTTTATCCACGACGTGAAAAAAGTGCTGGCTGCGGTGCCCAGGGAAAAGCAGAGCCTGCTGTTTTCGGCCACCTTCAGCGATGAGATCCGCGAACTCGCCGCCACACTGCTGAAAAATCCGCAAAGCGTGCAAGTGACGCCGCGTAACACCACGGTGCAACGCATCACGCAATTGATTCACCCGGTGGGTCGCGGCAAGAAAAAAGCACTGCTGGCACACATCATCCAGGAAAAAAACTGGAGCCAGGTGCTGGTGTTCACCCGAACCAAGTTTGGTGCCAACAACGTGGCCGAGTTCCTGGAAAAAAATGGCATCACGGCCATGGCCCTGCACGGCAACAAGAGCCAGTCGGCCCGCACCCAGGCGCTGGCGGGCTTCAAGAGCGGCGAGATGCGCGCGCTGGTGGCCACCGACATTGCCGCCCGCGGCATTGACATCGACGACCTGCCGCATGTGGTCAATTACGACATTCCCAATGTGACCGAAGACTACGTGCACCGCATTGGCCGCACAGGCCGCGCCGGTGCCGACGGTACGGCGGTGAACCTGGTGAGTCTGGACGAAGAAGGCTTCATGCAAGCCATTGAGCGCTTTACCAAACAAGACATCCCGGTGCAAATCATCCCTGAGTTCATGCCCGAGCCTGGTGAAAAAGCCGAGCCCATTGCCATGGGGCGCCAGACGATCTGGGGCGGTGCCGGCAAGCCGCCAAGCCGTGATGTGATGCAGGCTGCGGCCAAGGCGGCTCGCACCGAAATGCTGACCCGGGTGCGCGAGAGCAGGGGCCCGGGCGCGGCCCGAAGTGGCAATGGCGGTGGCGGCAGAGGCCCGGCCCCCGGTGGTCGCGGCGGCAGCCGTGGCGGCCGCGGCAACGCAGCAGGCACCGGTTTTGCCGGCGAAGGCCGTGAGGCGGAGCCACGCAGCCACCTGAGCGCAGCCGAGCAAGCGGCGCGTGGCCCTGGTCAACGCCAGGCCCGCGGCTACGGCGGCGGCAATGGCGGTGGTTACGGTGGTCCGGTCGATGCCGGCGCGGGCACCTCGCGCTCCGGCGCCGGTGGTCAGCCCGACCCGATGCGCACCAGCGTTGACATGATGACCGACCGCGGTCCACGTCGCGGTGGTTTCGGTGGCGGTAACCGCAACGCCGGTGGCGGCGGTGGTTTTGGGGGCGGCGGTCGCCCCAGCGGTGGAGCCGGCCGGCCGGGCGGCAACCGCCCGCGCAATGCCAGCGGCACCCGCGGTCAGTCAGGCCGCTAGGCTAGCCGCGCACAAACAGCGTTTGCAGGGGCTCCGGCCCCACCTGGCGACTCCAGTGGCCGTGGCGCTTGGCATCAAAAACCTGACCTGCCGGCAACAGGTCGGCCGAGTAGAAATGCTCGCCCGGCTTGAAGATGCGTGAGCTGCCGTCCTGCAGGCCGATTTCCATCTGACCGCCCAAAATGAAGACCCATTGCGGGTCGGTGGTGCAGTGGAAGCTGCTGCGAAAACCCACCGGACTGGCGCGCAACTGGTACCCTCCCGACGGCATCAGGGCCGACAAGGCCGAAAGCGGTGAACCCTGGTCGAGAGCCACCGGTTCTTCCCTGAAGCGCGCATAACCGTCGCTGTCGGTAAATAAAATAACTTTCGTGAACTGGGTCATGTTGACTCCGTGATGAACAATGGCCTTGATTATTGCCTGCCAAGTCAAGGCGCACCCAACTTGAAGGAACCCAAACCATGCGACTGCTGCACACCATGCTGCGCGTTGGCAACTTGCAACGTGCCATCGATTTTTACACCCAGGTGCTGGGTATGACACTGCTGCGTACCTCGGAAAATCCTGAGTACAAGTACACGCTGGCCTTTGTCGGTTACGGCAGCAACCCGGAACATGCCGAACTGGAACTCACCTACAACTGGGGCGTGGACCACTATGAGCTGGGTACCGCTTACGGCCATATTGCGCTGGCCGTACCCGACGCTGTAGCCGCCTGCGACAGGATTCGCCTGGCGGGCGGCAACGTGACGCGCGAGGCCGGCCCGGTCAAGGGCGGCAGCACGGTGATTGCCTTTGTCACCGACCCGGATGGCTACAAAATAGAGTTGATCCAGCGACCAGAGTCCGCTTGAGCGCCCCGCGGGCCCAAGCTTAGCGCGCCAGATTCCTCAGATTTGCCGTTTCACCAGCCAGACGGGTCACACGACCCCAGTCACCCTGTTCAGCGGTGCTCGCTGGCACCAGCCAGGAGCCGCCGACACACACGACGTTGCCCAAGGCTAAAAAGTCGGGGGCGTTTTGCAGGGTGACACCGCCCGTGGGGCAAAACCTGACGTCAAAAAATGGGCCCGCCCAGGCCTTGAGCATGGCCACGCCGCCGGCTTGCACTGCCGGGAAAAACTTGAGTTCGGTGAAGCCGTCTTCGCAGGCGGCCATGATCTCGCCACCCGTCGCCACGCCAGGCAAGAGTGCCAGACCCATGTCGCGGCAGGCCTGCCCCACCGTGGAGGTGTAGCCCGGACTGACCGCAAAACGCGCTCCGGCATTGGCGGCGGCCTGGGCGTCAGCCCGGCTGCGCACCGTGCCGGCACCCACTACTGCCTCGGGGACTTCGCGGGCGATGGCCTCGATGCAGGCCAGCGCCTGGGGCGTGCGCAGTGTGACTTCGAGCATGCGAATGCCGCCCGCCAGCAGAGCGCGCGCCATCGGCACTGCGTGCGCCACGTCGTTGAGAACAATCACCGGGATCACCGGGGCATCTTGCATGACCTGCAAGGCGGTCAAGGGCGTTTGATTTGTCATGGGATCTTTCAATAAAAGGAGTAACAGTCATTTCGATTGCTGCGTCGCTGCGTTCCTCGCAATGACGACCAGCGCGGCAATCCATGCGCCTGGTCAGAGCCAGCTGCAAGCGCCCTCTTCGGCGCTCAGGGCATTTCTGCGCATGCTGGCAAACAGCTCGCGACCCATGCCCTGGCCATTGGCCTGGCGTAGCGTCTCCGGCATGGGCAAAACGTCGCGTGCGCTCCATTCAGCATCCGTCAGCAACACCTGCAGTGTGCCCGCATTGGCGTCCAGCCGGATCATATCGCCGTCGCGCACTCGCGCCAGCGGGCCCCCGGCAGCAGCCTCGGGCGAGACATGAATGGCAGCAGGCACCTTGCCCGAGGCACCGCTCATGCGGCCGTCAGTGACCAGCGCAACCCGGTAGCCCTTGCCTTGCAGCACGGCCAGCGGCGGCGTCAGCTTGTGCAGTTCGGGCATGCCATTGGCCTGCGGACCCTGCCAGCGCACCACGCAGATCACATCGCGGTTGAGTTCATCAGCAGCAAAGGCTTGGTGCAAGGCGTCCTGCGAGTCAAAGACGCGGCAGGGTGCCTCGATCACATGGCGGTCATCGGGGACGGCCGAAATCTTGATCACGCTGCGACCCAGGTTGCCCTGCAGCAGTTTCAGACCGCCGCTGGGGCTGAACGGGCTGCTTGCCGGGCGCACCACCGATTCGTCCAGGCTGGCCGCTGCGATATCCCATTGCAGGCGGCCGTCTTCGGCAGCGCGCGGGATACCGGTGTACTCACGCAGGCCACCAGGCCGGTTGGTCAGCACATCAGCGTGCATGAAGCCGCCATCGAGCAGTTCGCGGATGATGAAGCCGGGACCACCGGCCGCCTGGAATTGGTTGACGTCGGCGCTGCCGTTGGGATAGACGCGACTCAGCAGCGGCACGACATCGGACAGCGCCGAGAAGTCATCCCAGTCGATCACGATACCGGCGGCGCGCGCCACTGCCACCCAGTGGATCAGGTGGTTGGTGGAGCCCCCGGTGGCCAGCAAGGCGACCATGGCGTTGACGATGCAGCGTTCATCGACCACACGGCCAATGGGTGGGCATTTGTAATTGGCGCTGCCCAGCACGGTGCGCAGCGCCTCGCGGGTGAGTTCGTTGCGCACGTCAGCGCCGGGGTTGATGAAGGCGGTGCCCGGTACATGCAGGCCCATGGCTTCAAGCAGCATCTGGTTGCTGTTGGCGGTACCATAAAAGGTGCAGGTGCCGGCGCCATGGTAGGCCGCAGATTCAGCCGCCAGCAATTCTGTGCGCCCGACCAGGCCCTGGGCGGCTCGTTCACGTATCTTGGATTTTTCATTGTTGGACAAGCCGGAAGTCATGGGTCCGGCCGGCACAAAGACGGTGGGCAAATGACCAAATTGCAGCGCGCCAATCAGCAGGCCAGGCACGATCTTGTCGCACACGCCCAGCATCAGCGCACCGGCAAAGACGTCGTGGCTCAGCGAAACGGCCGTGGCCATGGCAATCACGTCGCGCGAAAACAGGCTCAGCTCCATGCCCGGCGTGCCCTGCGTGACGCCGTCGCACATGGCAGGCACGCCGCCGGCCACCTGTGCCGTGGCACCGTGTCTGCGCGCCTCGGCCTTGATCAGGTCGGGGTAATGCTGCAGCGGCGCATGGGCCGACAGCATGTCGTTGTAAGCGGTGACGATGCCGATGTTGGGCGCTTTTTCTGCGACCACGCGCAATTTGTCGTTACCAGGTAACGCAGCAAACGCGTGTGCCACGTTGGCGCAACCCAGGCGTTGGGCACCCGGTGGCCGCTGCAGCGCAGTCTCAAGCCGGGCCAGATACGCCGTGCGTGTGGGCAAACTGCGCTGGGCGATGCGTTCGGTGACCAAAGCCACGGTGTCGTTGAGTTTCATGGTTTTCATAAAAGTTGGTAACTAAGTTACATACGCAATCTTACCCGCTAAATTGAATCCAGCAGGACTGCATAGTTACCAATGGGTTACCAATTCCGCAACCGATCCCGCCAGAACGAATTCCCTATACTTCCGGCATGACCCATATTGCCAATCTCCGAAAAAGTTACGAACGCGCCGAACTCAGCGAAGACGCCTCGCATGCCGATCCCCTGAAACAGTTTGAACAATGGCTCAAAGAGGCCATGGCAGCCGAAGTGCCCGAGCCCAACGCCATGACCGTGGCCACGGTGGCCAGCAACCTGCGTCCCAGCACGCGCGTGGTGCTGATCAAGGATTATGACGAACGCGGCATTGTCTGGTACACCAACTATGACAGCCGCAAGGGCCAGGAACTGGCCGGCAACCCCTATGCGGCCCTGCAGTTCCATTGGGTCGAACTGGAACGCGTGGTGCGCATCGAGGGCATCGTGGAAAAGGTCAGTGCCGAAGAGAGCGACACCTACTTTCACAGCCGTCCGCTGGATTCGCGCATTGGCGCCTGGGCCAGTCCACAAAGCCAGGTGATCAGTGGGCGTGGTGTGCTGGTAGCCAATGCGGCACGTTATGGTGCCCAGTTTTTATTGAACCCGCCACGGCCGCCGCACTGGGGCGGCTACCGGCTCAAGCCTGACAACTGGCAGTTCTGGCAGGGGCGCAAAAGCCGCTTGCATGACCGGCTGCAATACCGTTTGGTGCATCCGTCAGACAGCGCCGACCTGTCCTGGGTCCGGGAGCGGCTGGCACCTTAGGGCAGCAGCGCCACCAACGGCATCACCAGAGTGGTGGTCGCCAACCCGATGACAGTGGACACCGTCATGCTGGCGGTTACAAGATCCTGCGCCACTTCGTAGCGCTGCGCAAACAAAAACACATTGGCGCCCATGGGCAGCGAGGCAGTGACGATCATCACGGTCAACGGCAAACCCGACATGCCCAAGGCCAGTCCCAACGCCGCCACCAGGCTGGGCAGCACCAGGTTTTTGAGCAAACTGATGCCCAAAGCACTCTTCAGATACGGGCCCACCTGGACCTGTGTCAACGTCACGCCAACCAACACCAAAGCCACAGGACCAAAGGCACTGCCAAGCAGGTGCAGGGGCTTGTCCACTACCTCTGGCAGCACCAAGCCAGTCTGGGCAAATAACAGGCCCACGATGATGGGCAATGGCACCGGGTGAATGACGCCGCTTTTCACGGCCGCCAGCACCGTGAGCGCCATGTGCCTTTGACCACCCTGCCCGGTGGCGCGCTCCTCCCGGGCGGACACCAGCTCAAGCACCACGGTGGCCAGCGTCAGCAGCACCAGGGAGTGCACGGAGATCAGGGTAAAGAGTGTCACCAGACCGGCTTGGCCGTAAGCCAGGCCAATCAGCGGGATGCCGATCATCACGGTGTTGCTGAAGGTGGCGGCCAGCGCCAGTACGGCCGTGCGCCGGCTCCAGCCCCGCCACGCCAGCATGCCGGCAAACAGCAGCAGGGCAGCCACAAAATACATGGCCACCGGCTTGAAATTGAGCTGCTCCACATGCACCGTGCTCATGGTACGAAACAGCAGTGCTGGCGTGAGCACCATGAACACCAGGTTGGACAAGTCCTTGATGGCTTCCGCCCTGATCCAGCCGGCACGACCCGCAATGAACCCAATGGCGATCAATAAAACGACAGGCAGCAGGGCAGAAAAAACCGGGTGATTCACGTCAGGCAATCAGATTGAGTGGGGTCTGATTGTCCCTGATCGTGCGCTACTTGCCAGCGCTCTTGGCACTTTCAGCCATTTTTGACCTCAACACACCGTAAGCAATTCCCAAGCCAACGACGATCGCGGCGATCACCACAAAGCTCATGATGCCGTAGTCGGTGGAAAAAAGGTCTTGTAGAGCTTTCATGGTGCGCGTCCTTAAAAATATCAATCACCGAGCCCAAACGGGCGTCGCTGAACTATGCGACGTCGCATGCCTTGAAAATCTGACCTACATCAAATTTCAGGAAAATAAGTCGTGACCGCGCCCGGGTTATGGCGTCTGGTTGGTGGTCTGGGCCGCCGTGGCGCAGTCGGCACAGACACCTCGTACCGCCAGATCCAGACTCAAACCCTGATAGCCCAGCGCCTTGAGCGCTTGCAAGGCGTTTTGCGCAGCCACTTCCAGATCAAGCGCATTGCCCTGCAAGGCACCCTGCAAAGGTTGGTCGCGATGGCAGTTCTGGCATTCGAAGTGCGGCAAGGCATGCACGCTGGCGGGCATGGCCTGGTAGCGCCGCACCCGCCTGGCATCAACCCGGCACAGCAGCAGGCCCACTTGCGTCAGGCGATCAATCAGGCGATAAAGGGTGACGCGGTCGAGCGTGCTGCCTGTTTCGCCCTGGGCTTCTGTGGCGGTGTCGTTTTGCAGCGCCGTTTGCAACTGGGCGTGGGTATAGCTGGTGTCCGGGTGCGCCAGCAGCCAGCCCAGCACACGCCGGGCCGCATCGGTGCGCCGCAAGCCATGGGCAGACAGCAAGGCATCGATGGGATCGACGAGAGATAAAGGGGACGCGACAGGCATCGGACGGAATTTGTGGCTATGAATTTGCTTCGGAAGCATTTTATTGCAATTGAGTTGCGATAAACTATATTGCAATTCAGTTGCATTATTGCAGCAATTTACCGATTTTCATCATGCCATGACGCATCCAGCTCCCATACACCTGCACGATCACGCGCGTGCACCCACCCATGCCAGCCTCCCCCAGGCCAGAATCAGCAGGCGCCTGAGCGTACTGGCCTGGCCTGCATGGCGAAGAATCCTGGTCATCCTGCCGCTGGTGATCACGCTCTGGCTGGCTGTTTGGTGGGCCAACATGGGAGCGGTCCCGTGGTAAGGATTGACAACCTGACGGTGAGCTACCGCCAGCACCCTGCCCTGCACCACGTCAGCGGCGAATTTGCCAATGGCTCCCTCACCGCCGTGATCGGTCCCAATGGCTCGGGCAAGAGTACGCTGCTCAAAAGCATCATGGGCCTGCTGACAAGCTCTGGTGGACGTGTTCAGGTGAATACGCCGCGTGCACGCATCGCCTACCTGCCGCAAATGACCGAGATCGACCGCAGCTTTCCGATGCCGGTGCGCGATTGCGTGCTGCTGGGTTGCTGGAGCGCCTTGGGAGCCTGGGGCGGCGTCACTGCCGACATGCTGGCCTGTGCCGATGCCGCCATTCACAACGTCGGGCTGGAGGGTTTTGAGGAGCGCACGGTGGGCTCGCTGTCGAGCGGACAGTTTCAGCGCGTGCTGTTTGCCCGTCTGCTGATGCAGGACGCCGATCTGATTCTGCTCGACGAACCCTTCAACGCGATGGACTCGCGCACCACGGCCACGCTGCTCGACCTGATCAAACAGTGGCACGCCCAGGGCCGCACCGTGATTGCCGTGCTGCATGACGACGCCCAGGTGCGCGCCCACTTTGATCAGACGGTGCTGCTGGCGCGCGAACTGGTGGCCTGGGGCGATACAGCGGCGGTGCTGACAGATGCCAATTTGCTGCGTGCCCGCGCCCTGGCCGAAGCCTGGGACGATAGCGCCGACATTTGCCACACCGACGAGGTCACCGCATGATGGCGCTGTGGGACTTTGTGGTCGGCCCGTTTGCCGAATTCGCCTTCATGCGCCGTGCGCTGGTGGCCACGCTGGCGCTCGCCGTGAGCGCCGCCCCGCTTGGTGTCTTCCTGACGCTGCGCCGCATGAGTCTGCTGGGTGATGCCATCAGCCACGCTGTGCTGCCCGGTGTGGCGATTGGTTTCATGTTTTCTGGCCTGTCACTGACCGCCATGGCCGCCGGTGGCGTGATCTCGGGCATGCTGGCCGCCGGCCTGGCCGGCTTCATCAGCCGCTTCACCACGCTGAAAGAAGACGCCAGCCTGGCCGCAATTTACCTGGTGGCGCTGGCCCTGGGGGTGACCCTGTTATCGCGGCAAGGTACACAGCTCGACCTGCTGCACATTTTGTTCGGCAGTGCCCTGGGGGTGGATGGCTCCGGATTGCTGCTGGTGGTCAGCGTCGCCAGTGTCAGCGTGATCGCCCTGGCGGCGCTGTACCGCGGACTGGTACTGGAGAGCTTTGACCCGGTATTTCTGGCTGCCGCGGGCTGCGGCTGGGGCCGTCGCGGCTGGATCTGGCAGCAGGCTTTTCTGATGCTGGTCGTGGTCAACCTGGTGGCCGGCTTTCAGACCCTGGGCACGCTGATGGCGGTGGGTCTGATGATGCTGCCAGCGGTATCGGCCCGGCTCTGGCACGATTCCTTGAGCGCTCAACTGGTCAACGCCAGCGTCCAGGCCGCCTTAGCCGGCAGCGTCGGGCTGCTGCTGTCCTACCACCTCGACACACCCAGCGGGCCGACCATCATTGGCTGCGCCGGGCTGCTTTACGGCCTGTCCCTGGCGGTATCGCCCGGCGGCTGGCTGCCCCGCGCGCTCAAGCGCCCGCACCGGGTCGGCTGAATTTACCCCCAATAGACAAGAAAACCACACCATGATCAACATCCTCGCGATCCCGGCACTGCTTTTTGGCGTGCTCTTCATGCCAGTCGGCCATGCCACAGAGCCGGTTCCGGTGGTGGCCTCGTTCAGCATCCTCGGCGACCTGGTGCAGGTGGTGGGTGGCGAGCGTGTGCAGGTCACGACCCTGGTGGGGCCCGATGCCGACGCCCACAGCTTCGAGCCCAGACCCGCCGACGCGAGGACCATTTTGAAAGCACGGCTGTTTGTGATCAATGGGCTCAACTTTGAACCCTGGGCCGAAAAACTGGCCAAATCGGCCGCTTACCAGGGCAGCATGGTGGTGGCCTCGCGTGGCGTCAAGCCGCTTCAGCTGGAAGCCGCTGGCCACGGTCACGGCCACCATGATGCCGACCCGCACGCCTGGCAAAACCCCAACAACGTGGTGCTGTACGTACAAAATATTGCTGCCAGCCTGTCCAAAGTGGACCCTGCGGGTGCGAGCAGCTACCAGGCCAATGCAGCGCGTTATGCCCAACAGCTGCAAGAGTTTGATGCGCAAGCCAGGGCGCAAATTGCCGCCCTGCCCGCAGCCAAACGCAAGGTGATCACCTCACACGATGCTTTTGGCTACTTTGCGGCGCATTACCAGATCAAGTTTCTGTCGCCTGAGGGTGTCAACGCCGATGCCACGCCCAGCGCGAAACATGTGGCCGGGTTGATCCGGCAAATGAAGCGCGAAAAAATCAGGGCCGTCTTTGTCGAGAACATGAGCAACCCCAAATTGATCGCGCAACTCAGCAAAGACGCTGGCGCCACGCTGGGCGGCACCCTGTACTCCGACGCGCTGTCCGGGCCGGCTGAGCCGGGTTCAAGTTACCTCAAAATGATGCAGCACAACCTGACGCAACTGCTTGCCGGCATGCTACTTAATTAGTTGGGGTCAGAGCACATCACTGCGTGAGTGGTCTGACCCGCAAAGTCTCAGGATGGGTTGGCTGGTGCCATCGCATCCCAGGCCGCCAGCGCCTCGGCCACCAGCATCAGGCCGGGGCCGCCGCCCATGTAGACACAGACCGCCAGCGCCTCTTCGAGCTCGCCGCGGGTGCAACCCAGGCGGTGCAAAGCCTTGACGTGAAACGCAATGCAGCCAGCGCAGTGCTGGGTGATGCCGATGGCCAGGGCAATCAGCTCCTTGTGTTTGGCGCTGACCAGCCCCTCGGCCATCGAGGCCTTGGCCAACTGGGCAAAACCCTGCATGGCTTCGCCTTGCGATTTGCGAAAGGGACCGAGCTTGTCATTGATGCTCTTCATCAGGCCAATGGAATCAAAGGTACTCATCACACTCCTTGCTTTTGAAAATCTACCAACTTCAGCAATCAGTTGCCGTATGCCGTCACGATGGCAAGCCTTGTGTTGTTGAACCCAGGGCCTGTTTGCATCACGCCATGATTACATAAGTCATGCTGGAATTATTGTAAATGCAAGTCACTGGGTCACCCAAAACCGGGTGCGATTCAAAGTGATGTGGCACCCTGAAGAAATCATGGCATCACGTGATACCCGGCCCGGCGACTGGGCCATGCGCATGCGGTTTTGGGGTGAAAACACACGCGAAATTGAAGCGGCTGTATGCAAGCGCTCGTCGTCGCGCGCCTTCCACCCCAAAGCCCGGTCGCATAGCCCAATCACCGTGCCTGACGCTGTCGAAGTTAGCATTTTTGTGGCAACCCCACCGCTCGCAAAATCAGTCGGGCGATACGTTTTGCGAAGGTCAAGGAGGAGCCCGCGTAGCGGGCGGGGGACACGTAGCAAAGCGTATTGCCCGGCTGATTCGCCCATGACCGTGTTTTCTGCCCCGACCCGATAGACCTACCTGCGTGCTTCGGAAAAGAAGAATTCATCTGAAGCCCGCACATCATTTTGAATCGCACCCCCAAAAACACCGGACTCCAACCTACAAAAGCAACATGAATTGGCATCCGACCCTCAATTGGTCAGCGCTGCATGGCCCAGCGGGCAAAGTAACTCAAAGCGTCGACCACGGCCACCAGCAGCATCATGGCGATCAGTACCGAACTGGTTTCCATCATCTGGAACAAGCCCATGTGAAAGGCCAGCATCTGCCCCAGACCACCGGCGCCAACGACACCCAGCACGGCCGCCGCACGGATGTTGTTTTCCCAGCGGTACAGGGTGTAGCTCACCAGTTGCGGCAAGGCCTGGGGGAAATCGGCGTACCAGAACACCTTGGCCTTGGATAGACCACGCACGCGCAGGGCCTCGGCCGGACCCTGCGGCTGGTTCTCGAAACTCTCGGCAAACAGGCGACCCAGCACCCCCGTGGTGTGCAGCGCCAGCGCCAGCGTGCCTGCCAATGGACCCAGCCCGGCCGAGATCAGCAGCAGCGCGGCCCAGACCAGTTCGGGAATACTGCGCAGTGCATTGAGCAGCAGCCGGGTCGGGCCACGCCAGCGTGCCGCGTCACCGGCGTGGGTTCGGGCCGCAGGCAGGGCCAGCGCCAAACCGGCCACAGCCGCCAGCGCCGTACCCAGCGCCGACATGGCCAGGGTCTCCAGGCTGGCCCACAGCACTTTGTGCAGAAACGCCGGGGCGGTTTGCGGCACCAGCAACTCACTGACAAAACGCCCCATGGAAGCCAGCGCGTCCAGCGACCAAAACCTGCCCCACTGCAAGTCCAGCGACATGAAGCTGGCCAGCACCAGGACCAGCAGCCCAAGGTTGAGCCAGCAGGCCTTGCAGCGCCAGTGCCACAGCGGCGGTGGACGCACGGGGCTCATGCCAGCGCCTTCCTCAGCAGGCCACTGGCCCGGTCGGCCAGCCAGACCAGCGCCATGAACACCAGCAACATGGTGGCCACTTCGCTGCCATTAAACATCTTCATCGAGGCGTCCATCTGCTGACCCAGACCGCCGGCACCGACAAAGCCCAGCACCGTCGACGAGCGGATGGCGCACTCCCAGCGGTAGACCGTGTAGCTGGTGAGCTCAGTAGCGCTTTGCGGCAGCAAGCCGTAGCAAAAGGCCTGCAAGCGGCCACTGCCGTTACGCAACAGGGTTTGTGTGGGTTGTCCATCGCTGGATTCCAGAATCTCGGCGTAGACCTTGCCCAGCATGCCGGCGTAAGTGAGCGCAATGGCCAACACGCCCGAGGTCGGGCCCAAGCCGACGACGCGGACAAAAATCAGCGCCCAAATCAGCTCGGGCACACTTCTGAGCAACATCAGCAGCCAGCGCACCGCCTGGCGGACGGTAGCGGGCAACAAGGCCATGCGACCCGACAGGGCAGACACCGAGAGGGGGCGCGCCGCGATCAACGCCAGCGGGATGGCCCAGCCCAGCGCCAGCACGATGCCCGCCGTGGCGATGGCCACGGTGCGCCAGGTCTCGCGCGCCACCAGTAGCAAAAACTCCGGTTCCAGCTTGGGTGGGAAAAAGTCCCCCAGAAAGCTCAATGTGGGGCGCAGGCTCTCGGGGCTAAAGAGCGTCCAGGGCTTGAATTCAGCCAGCACCAGCAGCGGCCAGGCCACCACGCCCGTGACGAGCAGCGCAAACAGCCGGCCGATCCAGGCGGGGTCGCGTCGTGCCGCAGCCGGTGTGCGCAGGATTCCCATGTCAGCGGCAGGTCAAGGCCACGGCCGGGACAGCGGCTGGCGACAGCTCAAGCGGCGTGGCCGGCCCGGTCAACTCGTCCAGGTGGCGCGCGTACAGATCGGTCAGGCGCTCAGGGGTCACATCAGAGGTCGGCAGGTCAAACACCACTTCGCCATCACGCAAACCCACGATGCGCGGGAAGTGCTGCAGCGCCATGTCGACATGGTGCAAGGTAGCGACCAGCGTGGCCTGCTGGTCACGCGCCACTGCGGTGATCGACGCACAGGCCTGGCGGGCGCGCTCGGGGTCGAGCGCCGACAGCGGCTCATCGACCAGCAACAGGCGCGCGTTGGCCACGGCCAGCCGCGCCAGCCCGACCCGCTGGCGCTCGCCGCCTGAGAGTCGGTCGACGCGCTCGAACAATTTTTCAGCCAGGTCAAAGCGCGCCAGTGCCGCTTCGGCCAGTTCGATCTGCCGTGGGTAGAGCAAGTTGCCCAGGCTGGCCCACAACCCCATGCCCGGCAGCAGGCCGGCCAGTACGGCCGTGATGACCCGCTGGCGCGGCGGCAACGGTGGCACCTGCGGGGCAAGACAGAGTTGACCGCGCAGGCGCTGCAAGTCTGCCGTGCGCAAGGCCCACGGATCGCGCCCATCGAGCAGCAATTGGCCTGCGCTCGGCTTGAGGGCGCAGGCCATCACCTGCAGCAGCGTGGTTTTGCCCGCACCCGAGGGGCCGATGATGGCCACCTGCTCGCCCTGCGCCAGGCTCAGGTCCATGGCCTTGAGCGCTGGCGCAGCTGATGCGGGTGCCGACGGGTGCTGCGCCGAGCAGCCCTGCAAGGCTATGTGCATCGCAACAAGCCGCCTGGCTTACTTGAGCAGGCCGGCACTGCGGGCTGCCGCCTCGATGCCCTGGTAATTGGCGGCCTGGGTCGGGATGAAACGGCTGGCACGTTGCAACTCCAGCAAGGCCTTGCCTTCGGGCGTGCTGTTGTTCAGGTCCAGAAAGGCTTGCGTGAGCTTGGTGCGCAAGGCCGGTGCCATGTCGGCGTGCACGGTCCAGTTGTAGTCAAAATAAGCCGGCGTGGTGTAAAACACCCGGACCTTGGCGGTGTCGACTTTTTTGTCGGCCACAAACTTGTCCCAAACCGAAATATTGAGCGCACCGGCGTCGACCTTGCCTGCCGCCACGGCGGCAATGGTGGCGTCATGGGCACCCGAGAACGCCACGCGCTTGAGGTCGGTGTCGGGGTTGATCCTGGCCTCCAACAGATAGTTGCGCGGCATCAGGTGGCCGGAGGTGCTCGACGCCGAGCCAAAGCTCAGGGTTTTGCCTTTCAGGTCGGCCAGCGCCAAGATGCCCGGCTGCGAGGTGATGAAAACCGATTTGAAGTTAGCGTCTTCGGCGCGTTGCACCAGCGGCAGTACCTTGCCGCCCGAACGCACGTTGGCCTGAACAAAAGTGAAGCCGCCAAACCAGGCCATGTCGACCTGTTTGTTCACCAGTGTTTCCACGGCGGCAGCGTAATCGGACACCGGGGTGAATTCCACCTTCATACCCAGTTTTTGCGACAGGTAGCTCACCAGCGGGGCCGCCTTGCGCGCCAGTTCGGTGGGCGATTCGTCGGGGATGGCGGTGATCTTGAAAACCTGTTGCGCGACGCTTTGGCCACTGATGCCAAGGACGGCGCAAGCCAGCAGGGTGTTGAGGGTGAAACGGCGTGAGGTCATGAGCTTAAAGTGCTTTCTGTGAATGAATAAATGCGGTTGACGCATGTCAAGGTGCGCCAAAGCCGGGGGGCAATGGTAATCAAAAATGTCGATGGCTGTCAGGAGCGCTACGATCAGGCCCCAGCCACTCACAGCAAGCCATGAAAACGCCTGACTTTGTCCAACTGCACCACGACAGCGCCGAGCACATTCGCCACGAGCTTGTGCAGGGCCTGACGGCCAACCCGCAGCCCGGCGGCGCCACGGTGAGCCCGAAGTTTTTGTACGACGCGCTGGGCTCGCGCCTGTTCGAAGCCATCACCGAGCTGCCCGAGTACTACCCGACGCGCACCGAGGCGGCGATCTTCAAGACGCATGCCCAGGCCATGGCCCGGGCCATGCCGCCAGGGGCCACGCTGATTGACCTGGGCGCGGGCAACTGCGGCAAGGCTACCGGGCTCTTTGACGTGCTGCGCCCCAGTCGCTATGTGGCGGTGGACATCTCGGTCGATTTTTTGCGCGCCACCCTGAACCTGTTGCAGCGTCAGTACCCGGCCATGGACCTGGTCGGCATCGGGCTCGATTTTTCTCAAACGCTGGAGTTGCCACCTCAGGCCGGTGAACCTGGCGCGGGCCCAAGGCTGCTGTTTTACCCGGGCTCGAGCATTGGCAACTTCACCCCGACCCAGGCCCTGGTCTTCTTGCGCCAGGTGCGCGCGGCCTGTGGTCCGGTGGCGGGCAGCGGGCTGCTGATCGGGGTGGATCTGGTGAAAGACGCCACTGAACTGGAAGCCGCCTATGACGATGCCCTGGGTGTCACCGCCGCTTTCAACCGCAACCTGATCTCCAACGTGAACCGACTGGTGGGCACCGACATGCGGCTGCCCGACTGGGCGCACCACGCCTTGTTCAACCCCATGGCGTCGCGCATTGAAATGCATCTGGTGGCACAGCGCGACCTGATGGTGCAGTGGCCGGGCGGCCAGCGCGCCTTCAGCCAGGGTGAGCGCATCCATACTGAAAATTCTTACAAATGGACAGTGGCTGGTTTTTCGCAGTTGCTGCGCGAGGCGGGTTTTGCCGAGCCGCTGGTGTGGACCGATGCGCCGAGCGCCGATGCGGGTCGCTTTGCCGTGATGTGGGCGGGTGCCTGAGCCATGACTTTTTTACCCGGTGCAGCTTCTGAACCCCGCATGCATGTCGTTGCGCTCGGGCGTGAAGTAATTGCGGTAGCGCGGGTGCACCATGCGCTCGGCGCTGGCCCAACTGGCACCGCGCAGCACCGGCCGGTCGCCAAACCAGGGGGCCGAGTAGTCAAGGTAAGGGTGTGCCACAAAACCGGGGTACGGGCTAAACCTGCTGGCGGTCCATTCCCAGACCTCGCCCCAGTGAAAATCAGCCTGGGTCATGGCGGCCTGTTCCCACTGTGCTTCGGTGGGCAACTGGCGGCCGGCCCAACGGCACCAGGCCTCGGCCTCGAAATAACTCAGGTGACAGGCGGGGGCTTCCAGGTCCAGCGCGTGCCACTGACCAAAGCGGCATTGTTCCCACAGCGGCGCGCCCTGGCCCAGGCTGACCTGGCGCAAATAACGCGGACTGGCCACAACCGCAGCGCCCTGCCCGGCTTGCAGCCACTGCCAGCCCGGCCCGGACCACCACTGGGCGTCGGTATAGCCACCTGCCTCGACAAAGGGCAAATAGCGCCGCCACGACACCGGTCGGTCGTCGATGGCATAGGCGTCCAGCGGCACGCTGTGCGGCCCCAGTTCGTTGTCAAAGGCAAAGCCCTGGCCTGTGTAGCCCAGCGTCCAGTCACCCGCCGCCAGTTTGAGCAACTGCGCCGAGCCACGGGTTCGCGGGGTCTGGTCGTGGATAAGCGCTGGCGGCAGCGCCAAGGCCAGGGACTGCGCCATATAGACGGCCGCCTCGCCGTGCATGTCTTCATGGAACAAGGCCAGGCGGTAGAAATACAGCGCGGCATCGTCGGTGGGTTCAGCCGCCAGCAAGGCCAGGGTCTGCGCCAGCGTGGCCTGCAGATACGCCCGGGTGGCCTGCAAGTCAGGCAGCGGCAAATGCCAACGGCTGTCGTGCGCCACCACACTGGAGTTGTACAGTGCATCGGCTTGCGGCAACAACGCGGGCACGCGTGCCACCAGCGGATCCGCCTGCACCCCCAAACGGCGCTGCGGGTTGCGCGCCAGCCAGAATTCCTGAAACCAGGCGATGTGACCTGCTTCCCACAGCGGCGGGTTAAGTTGTGGGCTGCACGGCACGGCCAGCCCCGGCCCCAGCGCTGCCTCGTAGGCATTCAGCAAGGCCAGCGTGCGGGCGCGGCTGGCCTGCAGCAGCTGCGCCAACGCCTGCGGGTCTGCGCTGCGCGCCGCCTGGGCGGGTTGCCAGCGGTGCCAGGGTGGAGTCGACTCGGGGAGCATGGCTGATGACCTCCATCAAAAAACAAGTGGTGATTGTGAGCCCGGCGCTGGCCGATGCCAACAACGGCAATTGGCAAACCGCCAGGCGTTGGCAAAAATTTCTGCAGACACCCACAGCCAGCCACCCCGGATTCCAGGTGCGCATCGTGACCCAGTGGCCTGATGGCCCGGCTGCCGCACACGACAGCGCCATGATCGCCTTGCACGCGCGGCGCTCGGCGGCGTCGGTCAACGCCTGGGCGCAAAGCCAGTGGTGTGACACAGACTTGCAGCCGGTGGCCGGCCTGGCCGTGGTGCTGACCGGCACCGACCTGTACCGCGACATCCAGACGGATGTGCAGGCCCAGCGTTCGCTGCAGTTGGCACAGCGCCTGGTGGTGTTGCAAGACCTGGGCTTGGCGCGCTTGCCGACGGCGCTACACCCCCGCACCCAAGTGATTTATCAGTCCACGTCGGCGCGCCAGAGCCTGGCCAAATCGGCGCGCTTGCTCAGGGCGGTGATGGTCGGCCACCTGCGCGACGAGAAGTCGCCACAGACCCTGTTTGCCGCCGCCCGACTGCTAGAGCCCTTTGATGCCATTCACATCGACCACATTGGCGCGCCACTGGACGCCGCCCTGGCGGCCCAGGCGCAGGCCACGGCCACCGCCTGCCCTGGCTACCGCTGGCTGGGCGCCTTGCCGCACGAGGCCACGCGCCGGCGCATCCAGCGCGCCCATGTGCTGGTGCACACCAGCCGCATGGAAGGCGGCGCCCATGTGGTGATGGAGGCGGTGCGCTGCGGCACACCGGTGCTGGCCTCGCGCATTGACGGCAATGTGGGCATGCTGGGGACCGATTACGCGGGCTACTTTGACTGGGACAATGCACACCAGCTGGTCGATCTGCTGCGGCGCTGCCGCCACGAACCAGCTTTTTTGGCGCTTTTGCAAGCCCAGTGCGCAGCGCGTGCACCGCTGTTTGCGCCAGAGGCCGAGCAATTGGCGCTGCAACAGCTGGTGACCGGACTCACCGCACCGCCCGCCTGCCGCTGACAGCCACCGCTCTTTTTTGTTTTTTCTGAAGCTTTTCTCCTGATGCAACACCCCAGTCAACCCATTGCCAGAGACATCGTGCTGATTGGCGGCGGCCACAGCCATGTGGGCGTGCTCAAACGCTTTGGCATGCAGCCCGAAACCGGCGTGCGCCTGACCGTGATCTGCACCGATGTCCATACGCCCTACTCTGGCATGTTGCCAGGCTACGTGTCGGGCCACTACGCTTATGACGAGGTGCATATCGACCTAGCAGGGCTGGCCGTGTTTGCCGGTGCCCGGCTTTACCGCGACGAGGTGGTGGGCATTGACCGCGCGGCCCAAAAAGTGCTGTGCCGCCATCGCCCGCCGGTGCCTTACGACTGCTTGTCGATCAACATCGGCTCGACGCCGCGCCTGAACGGTGTCACCGGGGCCGATGCCTTCAGCACGCCGGTCAAGCCCATCACCCGCTTCAACCAGCGCTGGCTGGCGCTGCTGGCCAGGGTGCAAGAGCACACCCAGGGGCTACTGCGCATTGCGGTGGTTGGCGCCGGGGCTGGCGGGGTTGAGCTGCTGTTGTCAATGCAGTATCGCCTGCGCCAGGAACTGATGTCTCGCGGGCACGACCCCGCACTGCTGCAGTTTCACCTGCTCACAGCGACAGACAGCATCCTGCCGACCCACAACACGCGGGTGCGCCGCAAGTTTGCCAGCGTGCTGGCCGAGCGTGGTGTGCAGGTGCTCCTGAATGCGGAGGTCACGCGGGTCGAACCCGGTCGGCTGCTCTGTGCTGGCGGCCAGGTGGTCGAGGCCGACGAGATCATGTGGGTCACGCAAGCGGGCGGTGCGCCCTGGCTGCAAGATACCGGCCTGGCGCTCGATGCCGGCGGCTTTGTGCGGGTGAACGACCAGCTGCAAACCGTCACCGATCCGACCATTTTTGCCGCCGGCGACATTGCCGCCATGGACAATTTCCCGCTGGAAAAGGCCGGCGTGTTTGCCGTTCGCATGGGCCGGCCGCTGGCCGACAACCTGCGCCTGAGCGTGCAGGGTCGCGCCTTGCGGAGCTACCGGCCGCAATCGCGCTGGCTCGCCCTGATCAGCACCGGCGACCGTTATGCCGTGGCCTCGCGCGGCGCTTTGGGTTTCTGGGGTGACTGGGTGTGGCGCTGGAAAGACGGGATCGACCGGCGTTTCATGCGCAATTTTTCCGAATTTCCCGACATGCAAGCCAAAACGGAGGCACCGGCGCGCAGCACAACGTCACAACTGGCGCTGAACCCGGACGAAGCCCTGCAGGCGATTTCGGCCATCGCCATGCGCTGCGGTGGCTGTGGTGCCAAGGTGGGAGCCACAGTACTGTCAAGGGCGCTCGCGTCCTTGCAAGTGGTGCAGCGCGACGATGTACTCATCGGCCTCAAAGACCCCGACGACGCGGCGGTGGTGCGCGTGCCGCCCGGCATGGCACTGGTGCATTCAGTGGACTTTTTCCGCGCCTTTGTCGACGACCCCTACCTGTTCGGCAAGGTTGCCGCCAACCACGCCCTGGGTGACATTTTTGCCATGGGCGCCGAGCCGCAGTCGGCCACCGCCATTGCCACCGTGCCCCCGGGGCTGGAGGCCAAGGTCGAAGACCTGCTGTTCCAGATGATGAGCGGCGCGGTCGAGGTGCTCAACGACGCCGGCTGTGCGCTGGTGGGCGGTCACACCGGGGAAGGGTCTGAACTGGCACTGGGCTTTGCGGTGAACGGCCTGATGGACGAGCAGCTGGCAGGTGTCACGCGCAAAGGTGGCATGCAGCCCGGCGATGTGCTGATTCTGACCAAGCCGATTGGCACCGGCACACTGTTTGCCGCCCACGCCCGGCTGGCGGCCAAGGGGCGCTGGATCGACGCCGCGCTGCAGTCCATGGTGCTGTCCAACCGGCAAGGTGCCCAGTGCCTGCGCGACTTTGGCGCCACCGCCTGCACCGACCTGACCGGCTTTGGCCTGCTGGGCCACCTCGTCGAGATGACCCGGGCCTCAGAGGTAGATGCCGAACTGGTGTTGTCAGCGCTGCCGCTGCTGGAAGGTGCGCAGGAAACCGTAGCGGCGGGCATCGTGAGCTCGCTGCAACCCGCCAATGTGCGCCTGCGCCGGGCGCTGCGCAATCAGGAAGAATTTGTCATTCACCCGCGTTACCCGCTGCTGTTCGACCCACAAACTGCCGGTGGCCTGCTGGCCAGCGTACCGGCTGACCGGGCTCAAGGCTGTGTGGCGGCATTGCAGGCAGCTGGTTATAGCAACACAGCCATCATTGGGCGCATCCTGGCGCAGGGCGAGGCGCTGGAGCCTGTGGTGTTATTACCGTGATTCGTTTGGAAAACTTCTGACCTTGACGAATTTTTGGCTTAGGCGCTGCCTCTGATACTTTAAAGATATTGTTAACGCTAAACCGCGCAGTGGCTGGCTTTGGCGGCTTCCTCATACTGGAGTACCAGAAATCGTCAGCCCCCAAAGCCAGCCACTGCACTGACGCTGGTGAAAAAATAAAGATTGGTAACTCGGTTTTTTTACCACCTTTGCATATCCACCGCCTCGCGTGGCAACCGGCAGGGGTGGTCACCGATTTCTGGTACCCCAGTTGAGAGGTGGCCGCCCCTACCGGTTGCCGCGCGCAGCACAAAACAAGCTACCCCAAGCAGTGCAGCACAGAGCGACCAACCCCGTCGTTTGCCCCTCGCAGCACAAAAAACTTTACCCAGCCTTCACACCCCATTTCAGCTTCAAGCCCTAGAATAGGTAATTGATTAATTACTTCAGGCAACATGCAAGTTCTGGACAAGACAGCCAAACAGCGCACCGAGGTGCGTCAAGCCGGGTTGGTGGACGCCGCACTGATGCTGGCTGCGCAACGCAGCCCGGCAGACATCACCACAGCTGACCTGGCGCATGCGGTCGGCATATCGCAAGGTGCAGTGTTCAAGCACTTCGCCAGCAAGGAAGCCATCTGGCTGGCCGTGCTCGACTGGATGGCCGACACCTTGATGGCGCGTCTGCAACTGGCGGCCAAGGGTGCAGAAAACGTCGCCTTGCCGGCCCTGCGAGCGGTCTTTCTGGCCCATGTGGACTTCGTCATGCACTACCCCGGCGTGCCCCGGCTGATCTTTCAGGAGCTACAGCGTCCGGGCGACACCGCGCTGAAAAACCGGGTGCGTGAGTTGCTGCTGCACTATCGACAGTTGCTGCTGGGCGTCTTGCAGCAGGCCCAAACACAGCAGGCACTGCGCCCAGGCATCGACCTTTCCGCCGCCGCCGTGCTGTTCATCGGTTCAATCCAGGGCCTGGTGATGCAAGCCATGCTGGCTGACGATGTGCCCGCCATTGCCAGACAGGCTCCTGGCGTTTTTGCCATTCTCCAACAGGGGCTGCAATGCCCGCCCAATGACCTTGAAGGAAGACCATGAACGCCACAGCCTTACTCAAACGCCGCCTGATGCTGGGTGCCATTGCCCTGGCCCTCGTCGCCGGCATGGCCTATGTGTCGCTGCGCACCGGCCCGCTGGCGCCCATCAAGGTCACAGTGGCCAGCCCCGTCGAGGGCAGTCTGAACCCGTCCATTTTTGGCATCGGCACGGTCGAAGCGCGGCGCAGCTGGATGGTCGGTCCGACCGTGGCCGGGCGCGTGTTGAGCGTCAAGGTAGATGTGGGCGACCAGGTCAAGGCCGGGCAACTGCTGGCCGAAATGGACCCGGTGGACTTGAGTGAGCGCCTGGCCGCATTGGATGCCTCATTGGCGCGGGCTGGCAGTGCCCAGGCTGCCGCGCAGGCACAGTTGCTGGACTCCAAAGCACGCAGCGCGTTAGCTGCCAGCACGACCCAACGCAACCAGGACCTGGCACGGCAAAACTTCATCAGCCCCGGCGCGCTGGATGCCGTCCTGCAGAGCCAGGCTTCGGCCAGCGCGGCAGTACAGGCGGCGCAAGCCAATCTGGCAGGCACCGGCCAGGACCTGACGCGCCTCAAAGCAGAGCGCGCAGCATTGGCACAGCAGCATGACAACTTACGCCTGTTCGCCCCGGCCGACGCGGTGGTGACCACGCGTGACGCCGAGGCGGGCAGCACGGTGGTGGCGGGACAACCCGTGCTGCGCCTGATGGACCCGGCCAGCCTGTGGATCAGGCTGCGTGTTGACCAGGGCCGCTCGGCCGGTCTGGCCAACGGTGTCAAGGCCAGCATCGTGCTGCGTTCCCGACCACAAACGCCCTTGAGCGGCCAGGTGGCACGGCTGGAACTGTTGGCCGACAGCGTGACCGAAGAGCGCCTGGCCCAGGTGGCGTTTGATGCGCCGCCGACTGCCGTGTCGGTGGGGGAAATGGCCGAAGTCACCTTGCAACTGCCCACCACCACGCCGGCACTGCTGTTACCCAACGCCGCCATCCAGTATCAACAAGGCCAGAGCGGTGTCTGGCGCGTGACCAGTGGCAAGCCTGAATTCACTTCGGTGGAGCTCGGCATCCAGAGCCTGGACGGCCAGGTGCAGGTGCTCAAGGGACTGGATAAAAGCGACCAGGTGGTGGTCTACAGCCAGAAAGCCCTGAGCAGCGGCTCGCGCATCTCGGTGGTAGACGCCTTGGTGAAGCCCGAGGCATCCCAATGATCAGCCTGGCCGGCCGCGACATCCTGCATGGTTGGGGCAAGTTTGCCCTCACCGGCCTGGGGCTGGGCTTGCTGATTGGCGTGACGCTTTCGATGGCTGGTATCTACCGCGGCATGGTGGATGATGCGCAGGCCCTGCTGAGCAACAGCCAGGCTGAGCTGTGGGTGGTGCAAAAAGACACCCAGGGCCCGTATGCGGAGTCGTCCAGCATCAAGGACGACGTGGTGCGCAGCGTGCGCGGCATGCCAGGCGTAGCGCAAGCCGCCAACGTGACCTACCTCACCATGCAGGTGCAGCGCCCCGGTGGCGAGGAAGCCCGCACCATGGTGGTGGGCGTGGAGCCCGGCAAACCCGGTGCGCCGGCTTACCTGGTGGCCGGGCGCCAGCTTACCCGCAACCACTATGAAGCCGTGGCCGATGTCAAGACCGGCCTCAAGCTGGGCGACGCGGTGCGCGTGCGCCGCCACAACTACACCGTGGTCGGGCTCACCGCACGCATGGTGTCCTCGGGCGGTGACCCGATGCTGTTTGTGCCGCTCAAGGACGCGCAGGAAGCGCAGTTTTTAAAGGACAACGACAGCATCGTCAATGACCGCACCCGCACCGCGGCCAACCCGGCTTTCAACCGCCCCGGCGTGCCGGGATTGCTCGATGCGGTACAAAACCTGCAAACCAGCAGCCACAACGTCAACGCCGTGCTGGTGCAGTTGCAACCGGGCTGGCAGGCCGATGAGGTGGCCGATGCCCTGAAGCGCTGGAAGCATGTGCAGGTTTACACCCGCGCTGGTATGGAAGACATCCTGGTGGCCAAGTTGATTGCCACCTCGGCCCGCCAAATCGGCATGTTTCTGGCGATCCTGGCGGTGGTGAGCGCGGCCATTGTGGCCTTCATCATTTACACCATGACGCTGGGCAAAATCCGCGAAATTGCGGTGCTCAAGCTGATTGGCACGCGCAACACGACGATTGCCAGCATGATCCTGCAACAGGCCATGGGGCTCGGGCTGATCGGCTTCATGGTGGGCAAGATCTCGGCCACGGTCTGGGCGCCGATTTTCCCCAAATACGTGCTGCTGATGCCGCGCGATGCGGTCATCGGCCTGCTCGCCACCCTGCTCATTTGCGCCCTGGCCAGCACACTGGCGATTCGCGTGGCGCTCAAGGTCGACCCCGCCGAGGCGATTGGATGAGCACCATGAACACACAACAAACAAGCACGGGCGGCATCCGCATTGAAGGCCTGCGCAAGGTCTACGGCAAGGGTGACAGCGCCGTCGAGGCCCTGAAAAACGTCAACCTGGTGGTGGCGCCTGGCGAGGTGGTGGGACTGGTTGGACCCTCTGGTTCGGGCAAGAGCACACTGCTTAAATGCCTGGGCGCCATCATCGAACCAACCTCGGGGCGCATGACCCTGGGCAGCGACGTGATTTACGACAACGGCTGGAAGGTGCCCGACCTGCGCGCGCTGCGGCGGGACCGCATTGGCTTCATTTTTCAGGCGCCCTATCTGATCCCGTTTCTGGATGTGACCGACAACGTGGCGCTGCTGCCCATGCTGGCCGGTCAGGCCAACCCGCAAGCCCGAGCCCGGGCGCTGGAATTGCTCACCGCGCTCGATGTGCAGCACCGCGCCAAAGCCGAACCCTCACAACTCTCGGGGGGCGAGCAGCAACGGGTTTCCATAGCACGGGCATTGGCCAACCGTCCGCCGGTGATCCTGGCCGACGAACCCACTGCGCCGCTCGACAGCGAACGTGCCCTGGGCGTGATGCGCATCCTGAACCAGATGGCGGTGCAGGCCCATACCGCGATCATCGTGGTGACGCACGACGAAAAAATCATTCCCACCTTCAAGCGGATCTACCATATCCGCGACGGCCAAACCGTTGAAGAAGCCGGCGAAGGCCGCTCGCTGGCTTAGTGGCGTTTTACTCGAACGAGGGTATCTCGGGCTTGGCCACGGGTTTGCCCGCAGCCACCCAGGCATCAAAACCACCGGCGATGGAGCGCACATTCAGGTAGCCCATGTCGTGCAGGGCTGTCGCAGCCAGCGCGGCACGGCCGCTGGTTTTGCAATACAGCAAAAGGTTCAGGTCACGCGCCTGCAGTGCCGGGTTGGCGCTGAATTTGAATTCGAGCATGCCGCGCGAAATATGCACGGCACCCGCCAGATGACCGGCGGCAAATTCATCAGCTTCGCGCACATCCACCAGCACATCGGCTTCACGGATGGCTTGCTCGGCATCAGCCACAGTGATTTCGTCTACGCGGGTTTTGGCAGCAGCAACCAGGTCGTGGGCAGTTTTCATCAGGCAGTTTCCAGTCGGGAGTTGAGAGACTCCGAATAGTATCCGTAGTTTCTTAAGTATCTACGGGTACAGGGGTTCTGAAATAGCCGCTGCGTGGACAAGCTCAGCGGATCCCCTTCAGGTCCTACCCCAACATCTTCTTGGTGACCAGCGTGATGCCCGAGTCGGTGACCCGAAAGCGTTTTTTGTCCTGCACCGGGTCCATGCCAATCACGGTGCCCTCGGGCAGCACGCAATTTTTGTCAATGATGCATTTCTTCAGAATGCAATGCCGACCGATCTGAACATTAGGCAGCACCATCGAGTCTTCGATGACGGCGTAACTGTGCACATGCACCCCGGAGAACAGCATGGACCGGCGTACTGTGGCACCGCTGACAATGCTGCCGCCCGAAACCATCGAGTCGACCGCATAACCGCGCCGGGCGTCGTCGTCAAAAACGAACTTGGCCGGTGGCGTTTGCGGCTGCCAGGTCCAGATCGGCCAGTGGTCGGAATACAGATTGAGGTCGGGTGTGACCTGCACCAGGTCCATATTGGCCGCCCAGTACGCGTCGAGTGTGCCGACATCACGCCAATACGCAGGCTTGCCTGGCTCGCTGACACAGCTCTCGGCAAAGTTCTGGGCGAAGGTGCGGTAGCGTTTGACACAGTGCGGAATGACGTCCTTGCCGAAATCGTGGGTCGACCTGGGGTCGTCCGCATCGCGCACCAGTTGCTCAATCAAAAAGTGGGTGTTGAAGACATAAATGCCCATGCTGGCCAGCGCTCGGGATGGATCACCCGGCATGGCTTGCGGCAGGGCGGGCTTTTCGGTGAACTCAAGCACCCGCCCTGCCTCATCCACCGACATCACGCCTAAGCTGCTGGCTTCGACCAGCGGCACCTCAATGCAAGCCACGGTCAAGTCCGCCTTGCGTGCCACGTGGGCGGCGAGCACCCGGCCATAATCCATGTGGTAAATATGATCGCCGGACAGGACCAGCACGTACTCGGGCCGGGCATGGCGAATTTCCCGCAGGTTCTGAAACACCGCATCGGCCGTACCCTGGTACCAGTGCACTTCGTCAGACTGCTGTTGCGCCGGCATGATCTCGATGAACTCGTTGAGGCGCCCGTCCAGAAAACTCCAGCCCAGTTGCAAATGCCGGATCAGGCTTTGCGCCTTGTACTGCGTGGCCACGCCAACCCGGCGCACACCTGAATTGACGCAGTTGGACAGGGTAAAGTCGATGATGCGGAACTTGCCACCAAACGGCACCGCCGGCTTGGCGCGAAAATCGGTCAACTCATGCAACCGGCTGCCACGGCCACCCGCCAGAATCAGCGCGAAGGTATTACGTGTCAGCTGGCTGACAAAACGCGGGTCCTGCGCTTTGCACTCACTCACCTCCATATCTTGATCGCTTGCCATGATGGCACTCACACGTTGTCATGAACACACAAAACGGTGGTGCTCAGGCTGCAGCCACGCCAAAGTTCTCGGGCATCTGGATCGCCACCACCTCGCCACGCGCGGTGGCAATACCGCCGGCATAGACGGTGGACTCGATGACGACCTTGCGACCTTTTATCTCCTTCACCCGGCCGCGAATTTCCAGTGTCTCTGAAATCGGGGTGGGTTTCAAATAATCGACATGCAGCGAACCGGTGACAAACCGAAACGCGGGTAGCGTGTCCATGGCACGCCCTTCCTGCCGGTACATGGCCGCCGCAGCGGTGCCGGTGCTGTGACAATCGATCAGCGACGCCAGCAGGCCACCATAGGTGAATCCTGGTATCGCAGTGTGAAACGGCTCGGGTGTGAAACGGGTCACGGTGTCATCGCCGTCCCAATACGTTTTGATGCGATGGCCGTGGTCATTTTTAGCGCCGCAGCCATAACAGTGCGACAGGTTCTCGGGGTAATAGTCCTGAAAGGCTTTCACGCATGTCTCCTAGTCAGTGAATCAAGTCTTGTTAAAGCTTCTTATTACGCATCAGTCCCAGACCAAGAAGGCTGACATTTGTCAATTTTCAGACTTTTAGTGGCCTACCTGCAGCTTGGCATGGATACGCCGCGTGGTGCGCCAGACTGCCCACAACACCACCGGCACCAGGGCGCCGGCGGCCATTTCCGGATGGATCGGCAGTCCCGCCGCCTTGAGCGCCTTGCCGCCGTACAACAGCAGGCTGATCACGTAATAAGAGATGGCGGCAATCGACAGGCCTTCAACCGTGCTTTGCAGGCGCAGTTGCAGTTCCTGGCCCCGCGTGAGCTTTTCCAGCAGCTGCTGGTTTTGCACCTCGGTGGCAATGTCAACCCGGGTGCGCAGCAAGTCACTGGCACGCGCCACCCGCTCCGACAACGAAACCAGCCTTTGCCCGGTGGCCGCCACGGTGGCCATGGCCGGCGACAAGCGGCGTTGCATGAACTCACCAATGGTTTGCGTGCCGGGAATGGCTTTCTCGCGCAACTCTTTGATGCGCTGATTGACCAGCGCGTAATAAGCCTGTGTGGCGGCAAAACGGTAACTGTGGGCGGCAGTGGCACGCTCCACACTGGCGGCCAATGACACCAGAGTGTCGAGCAGTTCCTGGTCGGAGGCCGATTTGTCTTCAAGCTGGGCGGTGATGCGCACCAGGTCACTTTCGGCCTGCGCCAGCATCGGCCCGAGGGTCTTGGCCACCGGCAGGCCACGCAGCGCCATCAGCCGGTAGGTTTCCAGCTCCAGCAGGCGCGCGGCAATGCGACCAGCACGGGTCTGGCTGGTGCCTTCGGGTGCGATCACCAGCATGCGCTCGAAGCCGTCTGGCTGCAGGCGGAACTGCGTCAACGCCCAGGAATGGCCCAAGGGGTGTTCATAACCGTGGCGGTTGGCAGGCTCTGTCCCCTGTCCCGCCCCGTTGGCGGCATTGCTGCCCAGCAAGGAGGCCACCACGGTGTGCCCACCCAGCCAGTTCACCGCTTCCGTCATCAAGGCGGTGGCATCATCGAGCGGGGCATTCAGCATGGCCAACTGCACTGCGGCCACGGTACGACCGGGAATCTGCGCCAGCCATTGCGGCGGCACCGCCAGACTGTGCAGCAAGGGAGGCTCGGAGGCGCCCAGCAAAGCTTCGGTTGGCAGCGGCTGAACGATGGAATAGCGGGTAAATTCAGTGTGGCGCTCCCACCTGACGGTCAAACCGTCCAGTCGCAAACGCAAAAAATTATTCTGCAAACTGTCAGGCAGCAGTTCGGCCAGGCCGGGCAAGCGGTTCAAATGGGCGCATTCGGCCTCGCGGCTCACGCCCTCGTTGAGCACCGCCACATAAACAATCAGCGCCGGCAAGCGGATGCGCGCCGACGGTCGGGCATGCACCTCATTGTGCAAGGCCGTGCGCTGCCAGTCATTGGGCGGCAAACATTGAAGCACGGGAGGCACTGAATCAGCTGGGGTGGCGATTTGCATGAGTGCTATTTTGCCGGGGTTCTGTTGATCAAAATATCACAGGCTGCTGACAAACGCCGCGACGTCCGGGCGCAAACGCGCCGGTTTGCCCTTGGCCACGGTGCCGATGTTGATGCAGCAAACGGCCTGCTCATGCGCATGCATGCCAAACAGGGCGCGCAACCTGGGCGACGCCAGTGCCTGGCCACTGGTGAGCCCCGAGCCAAAGCCCATGGCATGCGCTGCCAACAGCACGTTTTGAATGGCACAGCCCAGCGACACCAGGCGCTCGGCATCGCTGACCGCCAGTTCACCCGACTCCTGACGCAGGGCGTCGCGCTCAGGTGTGCTGCCGGCCAGTCTGGCAATGGCCAGCATCAGAAATGGCGCACGGTGGGCCTTGTCACGCGCGTTGTCGATTTGTTCGGGCGTGGCCGTGGGGTCTCGGTCTTGCAGCGCCAGGCCGAACACCTCGGCCAGCAGCGCGCGTCTGTCCGCAGGCACCAGCACAAAACGCCAGGGCAGCATCTGACCGTGGTCGGGGGCCGCCGCCGCCGTGCCGAGAATCTCCAGCACTTGCGGCCCGGACGGCCCCGGATCGACCAGGCGGCGCGGCGCCACGTGCTGGCGCGAATGAATCAGTGCCTTGGCAAATTCCGAAAATTCAAAGCTGGTGGGTAAATCCATGGGGTAATTCCTGAGTGCTCGCCCGCAAGTGTGCCTTATTCCGGGAAAGGTTCAAGCAATGAGCCACTTCTGTACTTCAGCCAAGGTAGGAATGCGCCCGCTGCTGACCAGTTTGTCATTGACGACCAGTCCCGGCGTCGACAGCAGGTCGTATTGCATGATTTGCTTCATGTCGGATACCTTGACGATTTCAGCCGGCACATGGGCGACCGCGGCGGCCTCCCGGGCGATCGCTTCGAGCTTTCTGCAGTTCGCACATCCCGGACCGAGAATTTTGATGATGACCATGCGTTTCTCCTTGGAGTGATTTGAAAATAAACCTGCCTCAGACTGGCACCTGGGTCGTCTGGCGGCGCCCAAGCCAGCACATCGTGCCCGCCAGCACAGTCACAAACCCACCCAGTCCCATGAGCGACGGCAGCCAGCCCAGCCCATCCACCCAGGCGCCATAGAGCAAACCCGCACAGACGCTGAACACGGCCACCAGGCCCACATAGGCCAGGGTTTTGGTCCAGGCGATCACGGCGGCCACCATCAGCATGCTTTGCAGGCTGAGCTCGGGGTCGGCCATCAGGTAGGCCAGCAGCGGGCCGGGGTGCATGCCGAGGTCAAGAAACATGCGCGCCACCGGCACCTCAACCAGGGTGGGGAAATACATGAAGACGCCAAAGCCCACGGCCACGGCATTCGCCGGCACGGTGTTGCGGCCCGCCAGGCTCTCAACCCATTCCGGTCGAATGACCTGGCGCACCATGCCCACGATAAAAACGCCCACCACCAGCAGGACAAAGATTTGCTTCACAAAACGCCAGGCTTCCCAGAGCCAGGCGCGCCAGTCGTCAGCGTCGAGCCGGTGCGCGAAATGCCATACAGCCCACAAGGCCAGCGCCACACCGAAGACACGCCCGGTGAAAGCGACTTGGAGCGTGCCCGGACCCGGCGTCAGCCGCATGGCAGCCACGGCCAGCGTGGTGGCTGACAGCCCGAGTGCTACCCAGGTCCAGCGGTTGGCACCTTCGACGATATTTTCCAGCCCCTGCCAGGCGGTGGCCGCAATCAGCAGCAGCAAGCCAATCAACACCGAACCCTGAAAGCTCACCCCCTCTTCTCCTTTGGCTGCGTCAAATGGCACCCAGGAAAACAGCGTGCTCTGCCACGCTTGCGCCCACGGCAAGGGCAAGTCCAGGCTGAAAACAGTGGCCGTTAGCGGCCACAGCTTCAGGGTACCGGCAATCAACAACGCCACCAGCGACAACAGCAACCCCAGCGCAGCGGGTGCCACGCTGGCTTGCGCGGCAAACAGGGTGTCTGTTGCGGCGTCATGGCTGGCATCGTCGCGCCAGAAAATCAGGGCCAGCAGCATGCCGATGCCGACACCGAACAGCAGGCACAGCAGCAGTCGTGCAATGGCAAATTCCGGGCCCAGGATGCTGCCGGTGTAAGCCAGTGCCATGATGTTGCCCGCCGGCGCAAAAAACAGAAAAGTGGTGGCCGGACCGATGCCCGCGCCCTTGCGGTAAATGCCGGCAAAAAGCGGCACGATGGTGCACGAACAAACGGCAATCAGCGAACCCGCTGCGGCGGCGGCCGGGTAAGACACATAAACGGGGGTGTTGCGCCCGAGCCAGCGCGTGATGCTGGCCTTGGGAATCAGCGCGGCCATGGCACCGGCAATGAAAAAAGCCGGCAACAGGCACAGCAGCACATGCGCCGCCAGATAGGCTGCCAAGCTACCGGCGCCGCCGTTGAGCAATTTCAGTGCGAATTCCATTGAGAACGCTCCTGTTGTCTTTGCGTGATAATTTTGAGCATTCGCTGATGGGCGTTATTGATAAAACCGGGGTCCAACCCTATTTTTTCTTCAAGAAAACCTTTGTTCAAGAGTCAATGATCCGTTCTTGTCACCCTTCATGAACTGCCTCACCACCGCCTGGACCCTGCATGCCGCTGAACTGCGTGGCTGGCTGCGCCACCGCGTGGGCGACCCGGCGCTGGCCGATGATCTGTTGCAAGACCTGTTTTTGAAAGCTCTGCGCCAGGGCGAGCGGTTTTGTGACCTGCACAACGCGCGTGCCTGGCTGTTTGAAGTGGCGCGCAACCTGCTGGCTGACTACCTGCGCGTGGCACACCACATGGTGGAGCTCCCCGAAGACTTGACCGCACCAACGGACGATACCGACACCGTCGATACCCTGACCGCCTGCCTGCCGCGGGTGCTCTCGGAACTTAGCCCAGAAGATCGCGAAGCCATCACCCTGTGCGACCTGCAGGGCATGGCACAAGCTGACTTTGCCCAACTCAAGGGGATGAGCTCGAGCGCCGCCAAGTCGCGCGTGCAGCGCGCCCGGGTCCGGTTGCGCGCGCACATGAGCCAGGCCTGCCAGGTGCAAATGGACGAGGGTGGGCGCGTGAACGACTTCGTGCCGCGCCCTTAACCCGGAATTTTCGACCCTTATCCTACCGTTCAGTCGCGTCGAGGGTCTTTTGTAGAAGCTGCTTGAGTTCGGTGATATTGAACACACCTGGTGCCAGCGGGGGCAAACTCTGACTGGCGGCAATGATCAGCGGCAACTTGAAGTCTTCCGGATGAAGGGTGCCATGCTGTCGCTCGTGTCCGGCGTGGTCGCTGGTGACCAGCACCAAGTAACGGCCACGTTTGGCAACATCGTCCAGTAGCGGGGCCAGCATCGTGTCGATGTAGGTCAGTTCATCCAGATAGTCTTCCGACAGCCAGCCGGCGTCTGCACCTTCGTCTTCGAGCCCGCTGATGTGAAGAAAGACAAACCGCCTGCCAGGCTTGCCAAAAAAAGTCCGTGCCCGGTCAATGCCGTCATCCCTGGCCAGCGCGTGCTCGTCCACCGCAGCACTGATCAGATAGCCCAGTTTCGGCTTGGCATAAAAATAAGCGGTGCGAAAACCGCGCTGTTTGGCAAGGTCAAACAAGGTTTCCCGAGCAACCTGCACCTGGCCCAGCTTCCAGTCGTTGTCCTGCTTGCCACTTTGCTCAGGCGTCAGCCCGGTCATCATGGCGGTGTGCGCAATCAACGTCTGCGGCGGCGTGACGCTTTGACCTTGCAATGTAAAACGGCCCGAGCGCATCAATCGGTCAAGGGTGGGAGAGGTCTTTTCACCCAGTGCGGCAGGATGCAAAGCATCAATCGAAACCATCAGCACGGTCTCGACCTCGCTGGCAAAGACAGGTGCAGCAAAAAGAAAGAAGAACAGCAACAAAACACGCTTCATCACCTGGTGGCTCCTCAAAAGTCTGATTGTCTGCAAGCTGGACGAGATGGATGAATAAATTTTCGTTCAATCTTCAAATGTCCTGCGTCTTTTTGCACCGTCTGCCGTCTCCACTGGCATGAACACCCTGACCATCTCCCGCAAATCCTGGCCCACGCGCCAGCCCGTGACGTTTCTGGTCATGGCCGCCATCGCTTGGTTGGCACTCTACAACACGCTGATTCCAGCCTCCGAGGCGCTGGTTGCCATGTTGCCGGTGGACCGAACCAGCCATCTGGGTGGCGCGCTGCAGTTTTTCTTTTACGACACGCCCAAGGTGCTGCTGCTGCTGACCGCCGTGGTCTTTGTCATGGGCATGGTTAACAGTTACTTCTCGCCGGAGCGCACCCGCGCGTTGCTGGCTGGGCGTAGTGAAGGCGCTGCCAATGTGATGGCTGCGTCATTGGGCATCGTGACACCGTTCTGCTCCTGCTCGGCGGTACCGCTGTTCATTGGTTTTGTACAAGCCGGTGTCCCGCTGGGAGTCACGTTCTCGTTCCTGATTTCGGCACCAATGGTCAATGAGGTGGCGCTGACGCTGTTGTTTGGCATGTTTGGCTGGAAAGTCGCCCTGCTCTATTTGGGCCTGGGGTTGGGTGTGGCCATTATTGCCGGCTGGATCATTGGCCGCCTGAAGATGGAAGCGTACCTGGAAGACTGGGTGCGCGACATGCCCAAAACGTCCGCCGAATTTGAAGTCACCGGCATGACGCTGGGTGAACGCATTGAAGGTGGTTTTCAGGCCGTGAAGGAAATAGTCGGCAAAGTCTGGCCCTACATCCTGATCGGGATCGCGCTGGGCGCGCTGATTCACGGTTATGTGCCCGAAGACTTCATGGCCAGCTTCATGGGAAAAGAGGTCTGGTGGAGCGTGCCATTAGCCGTGATCATGGGGGTACCGATGTACACCAACGCGGCCGGAGTGATCCCGATCGTGCAGGCCCTGCTGGCCAAGGGTGCGGCGCTGGGTACCGTGCTGGCTTTCATGATGAGCGTGATTGCCCTGTCACTGCCCGAGATGATCATTCTGCGCAAGGTGCTCAAGCTTCGGCTGATCGCCACCTTTGCCGCGGTTGTGGCCGGCGGCATCCTGCTGGTCGGTTGTGTCTTTAACGCGGTGCTGTAGCCGAACATTTTTAAACTCAAATTTCAAGGAAATCTCATGAACATCAAGATTCTCGGCACCGGTTGTGCCAACTGCAAAGCCACCGTGACGCTCATCGACCAGATCGCCCAAGCCAAAGGCGTGGCGATCAAACTTGAAAAAGTGGAAGAACTGCGCGATATCATGAACTTTGGCGTGATGAGCACGCCCGGCGTGGTCATCAATGGCAAAGTGGTTCATGCCGGTGGCATTCCCACCCGCGACAAGATTGAGCAGTGGCTGGCAGCAGCCTGATCAAACACAAGGAACAACGACATGCATCCGCAAAAAAAATTCCACCTGATTTTTTCATTGATCATGGGCGCCATGATGATTTTCCTGATGACGCTGGTCATCACTTTCATCAATGTCGGACTGACGGATAACTTTTTCAGGCTGTGGATGAAAGCTTTTGGCATTGCCTATGTGGTGGGCGTGCCGGTGATCTTTTTCCTGGCACCGGTGGCGCGCAAATTGACAGGCCGGCTGTTGGGCGTCTCTCCCGCTTGACGCGCAGGCAAACCATGGCCGGCATTCAGTCTGAATACCATCGAACGCAGCACATCGGCTGGCTGCGTGCCGCCGTGCTGGGCGCCAATGACGGCATCGTCTCCACCGCCAGCCTGATCCTGGGCGTAGCAGCTGCCAGCGTCACCCAGAGTGCCGTTCTGGTAGCCGGCGTGGCGGGTCTGGTGGCCGGGGCCATGTCGATGGCGGCAGGCGAATATGTGTCGGTCAGTTCGCAGTCGGATACCGAACAGGCCGACATTGCCCGCGAGCGACACGAATTGGCCACCGATGGTGCGCGTGAACTGGCCGAACTGGCGGCTATTTACGAGCGGCGTGGGCTGGACGCCAACCTTGCGCAACAGGTGGCAACACAATTGACAGCCAAAGATGCACTGCAAGCCCACACCCGCGACGAACTCGGTATTTCTGACACCACCAGTGCCAACCCGTTGCAAGCCGCGCTTGTGTCGGCATTGTCGTTTGTCGTCGGCGCTGGCTTGCCCCTGCTGACCGCCTGGCTCGCGCCCTATCTCTATCTGACACCCGTGGTAGCAGCCACCTCGCTGCTGTTTTTGGTGATTCTGGGTGGCCTGGCAGCCCACATGGGTGGTGCCGGCATCGGCAAAGGCATTTTGCGTGTGACATTCTGGGGCGCGCTGGCAATGGCCTGTACAGCAGGCGTCGGCTGGTTGTTTGGTGTTGCGCTGTGACCTCTCTGCCAATATTTCCATCGCTCTGATTTTCCAGCAGGGCTCATGCCAATGCCAAATCAAGTTGAAATTATTTATTCAACTATTCAATAATAGTTGTATGATTAAACCTATGGATAAATTATTGGCTTCCTCCGTTTTTGAATCTCTCGCCTCAGGCTTACGTCTGGATGTTTACCGCTTGCTGGTCAAAGCCGGGCCGCAAGGGTTGGTGGCAGGAGAAATAGGCACTGCACTGGATGTGCCGCCGACCAATCTGTCATTCCATTTAAAAGCCTTGACGCATGCACAGCTTGTGTCAGTGGTGCAAGAAGGTCGCTACCAGCGCTACCGCGCCAATCTGGCGCTGATGCAGGACCTGATTGTTTACTTGACCGCCGAGTGCTGCGCGGGTCACCCTGAGCAGTGTATTGAAACCTGCCCGGCACCTGTTTGCGCTTGAATCTGGCGCCGTGAGAGCTGTTTAAGTTCACTGATTATCTGAAGAAATCAGCATGAAAAAATTCAATCCATCGCCACGCGTCACGCGCCGCGAACCTGTTTCACCACGCACTTCAAGCTTCCCCTCCAAAGACCTCTGACATGACGCATCAACCACTCAATGTGCTTTTTTTGTGCACCCACAACTCGGCGCGCAGCATACTTGCCGAGGCCATCCTGAACCACATTGGCCGTGGGCGCTTCAAGGCGTACTCGGCCGGCAGCAGCCCGCGTGACAACCAGCAACCCAACCCGCTGGGCCTGCAGGTCTTGCAAAACGCAGGCATTGCCACTGCGGGGCTGTACAGCAAAAGCTGGGATGAATTTGGCCGTGCGGATGCGCCGCACATGGACCTGGTGATCACCGTTTGCGACAACGCTGCCGGTGAGGTCTGCCCCTATTGGCCTGGCCAGCCGGCCACGGCGCACTGGGGCTACCCTGACCCGTCTGCAGGCGATGCTGACGATGCCCACAAGCTCGAAGCCTTCCGGCAAACGATGCTGGCCCTGAAGCGCCGGCTGGAGCTGATGGTGAGCCTGCCCGCCACCAAACTGGAAAAAACCATGTTGCAAAGTACCGTCCGCGACATGACCAAGGAACAATGACATGGGCTTATTTGAACGTTATCTGACAGTTTGGGTGGCACTGGGTATCGCTGCAGGAGTGGGCCTTGGGCTGCTGATGCCTGGCACCTTTGAGGTCATTGCTGCGCTGGAAATCGCCCATGTCAACCTGGTGGTGGCGGTACTCATCTGGGTCATGATTTACCCGATGATGATCCAGATCGACTGGTCGGCGATGAAAGACGTAGGCAAAAAACCGCGCGGCCTGGCGTTGACGCTGGTGGTGAACTGGCTCATCAAGCCTTTCACGATGGCCGCTCTGGGCGTGCTGTTCTTCCACTACCTGTTTGCGCCCTGGGTCGATCCGCAGTCGGCCAGCGAATACATTGCCGGCATGATTTTGCTGGGCGTGGCTCCGTGCACCGCCATGGTGTTTGTCTGGAGCCAGCTGGTCAGGGGCGATGCCAACTACACCCTGGTGCAGGTCTCGGTCAACGACCTGATCATGGTCTTTGCCTTTGCGCCCATCGCCGCTTTTTTGCTGGGCGTGACCGACCTCACCGTGCCTTGGCAAACGCTGCTGCTTTCGACCGTGCTCTACGTGGTGCTGCCGCTGGCGGCGGGCATGGCCACGCGCAGCATGTTGACGCATCGCTCTGACCACGCCCTGGGTGAATTCGTGGCGCGACTGAAACCCTGGTCGGTCGTTGGCCTGATTGCCACCGTGGTGCTGCTGTTTGGTTTCCAGGCACAAACCATCGTGGCCAAGCCACTCATCATCGGCCTGATTGCGATCCCGCTGATTCTGCAAACCTATGGCATTTTCTTTATCAGCTGGTGGGGCGCGCGGCTGCTCAAGCTGCCGCACCAGATCGCCGGACCGGCCTGCCTGATCGGCACCTCCAACTTTTTTGAGCTGGCCGTGGCTGTGGCCATTTCCCTCTTTGGACTCAATTCCGGTGCCGCTCTGGCCACCGTGGTGGGTGTTCTGGTAGAAGTGCCAGTCATGCTGTCATTGGTGTGGCTGGTGAACCGGGCCGGGGATCGGCTTGAACGTACCTGAGCCAATGCCAGCCTCAATCTGCATCCCGGCAAAAGCAATCACCCAATTCAGGCTTGAGAATTGACAACACCTGTGATGCCAACCACAATGACCGTCCGGCGAGTTAGCTCCCCTTAATCTAGATATCTGCTCGTCAGCATGCCATACAACAAACATGGTGTGTATTCATCTGGTTGTTCAAGGAGTAACGCAATGACAGCAAGTCAAAGTCTGATCTACACCCCGATGCACACTGGGGTTGCTGTAGCGCTGGACATACGGTGAGCGCAACCATGGACAATACCATCCACCATTTCCATGATCTCTTCGCCCAATTGGGTCTGCCGTACGATAACGTGAGCATTGAACAGTTCATCGGATCGCATTCGCCGCTGGCACCAGAAGTCAAGCTACCCGAAGCCTCCTTCTGGACGTCTGCACAAGCGACCTTCCTGCGTGAAGCCTGCGTGCAGGATGCTGACTGGGCTGGACTGGCCGACCAGTTGAACGTGGCATTGCGAAAGCCGACGCATCCGTAAATCAGGTGACTTCAGCCAACGCCACAGCGCGTTAGCTTCAGACTTGCGCAAGAGCGACAGGCACTATTGCCGAAATGAACCGTAATGATGTTTTGATGACGCTGTCAGATCCGTGACGATATCTGACAACTTGCTGCCGTTTCAGGTGTCAAGAGCTTCGCCTAAGTCAATTGAAATGGCCCTGCCGGAAATTCCGGCAGGGCCATTTAGTTTCATAGAACCCTGATAACGATCAGACTTGCGTGAAGAACCCGATCCCTACCAGTGTCAACAGTGTCAAGCCACAGGCGATCAACACGAAGGCGAGCGCCTTGGCCGCAGTCAACTTGGCGGGTGATGGGGCATCCACCAAGTACTTCTCCAATTCTCCACTCTTGACCAGGCGTTCATATTCCAGCGCATGTTCATGCTTGAACTCTTCGAGTGAGAACGTGCCGGTGAACATCACCACCTCGACCGGGAACTTGTCGGGCCGGAAATGGTTGTTGAAGAAATGCACGGTGAACAAGAACACCACCGCCAGGAAGGCTTCCTCGGCATGGAAGATGGCCGCCACGTTGAAAACCCAGCCCGGCAGGAAGGCACCAAAGACATTGGGCAGCCACATGATCAGACCACTGACACCAATGATGGTCACCCCCCAGAACGGAGCCCAGTAGTCAAACTTCTCCCAGTAGGTCCAGCGGTCGAACTTGGGACGCGGACCCATGCCAAAGAACCACTTGAACATGGCAATCATGTCTTTGCCGTCCTGCAGGTTGGGCACCAGAGAATCCGGCCCAAAGAACTTGAAGGTGCTCCAGTTCTTCGCAATGCGCCAGGTGATGTAGAACAGGTGCCAGAAGAATACGCCGGCAAACAGCACCGCAGCGGTACGGTGAATGATGCCTGCTGTGTGCGGGCCACCAAGCGCTGTCATGAGCGGCACCGCCCACGGTGAACTCGGATAGAACAGCGGAATACCTGTCAGGGTCAACACCATCAGACTCAAGGCAAAGGTGATGTGGGCCAGGCGCCAGATCGGGCTGAAGCGACGCACATGTTTGCCTTTGTACTTCTCAGGAACATTGTCCATTTTGATATGGGGCTGCCCTGCTTTTTCCCGCCGTTCTTTGAATTCACGATAGAACCACAACAAGGTGTGCAGCCAGAAGAAGGCAAAAGTACCTACCAGCAGTTGCAGCATGATTTGCCAAGCCACCCAGATCTGGGGGTACTTGTCGAAATCATCCGCGTGACCGTGGGGTTGGTAAGTAGCAAAACCTTCCGGCGCCAAAGCCAGCTCTTTCTTGCCGCTGTGGCAGGACTGGCAGGTTTTCAGGCGATTGTTGATATGCACCATGGATTTCGGGTTGTCGGCCTTCAAAATCGTGTGGCTGCCATGGCAGTCATAGCACTTGGCTGTGTAGGTATAACCCAGCGTGCTGATCTGTCCATGGTAGGTGCCCATGTAGGATTTCAGATTTTTTTCATGGCAAGTACCGCATTGTTCAGTGACTGCCAGTTTGAAAGGATCGGCACTCGAACTGGTAATGGCGTGTGTGGAATGGCAGTCGGTGCAAACAGCAGCCTTGACATTTTTCTTTTCCAAAACTTCCTGACCGTGAATCGAGCCGGCATAGGAATCAAGCTGATCCTCATGGCAACTGCCGCAACTGTTAGAGATACTCAAGCGCCATTGGTCATACTGCGGCGTGTTCTTGGCAGGCACATTGAAGCTGTGCGTGTCATGGCAGTTGTCGCATGAGGCATTGGGTTTGGTTTTGTCGTCCGCATTGGGTCGGGCATGGAACGAGGCTTTGTAGGCCTCAATGTTTTTTGCCACCAATTCAAGCCGTGGCTTGTCTTTGGCGTTGCCGGATTTCTGGGCTTCGTCCCATAAATTTTGGTGGCAACCAGCGCAATCCACCTTGGCGAGTTTGAGCGCCGGGTCTTTGGTATGGGCGTTGGCTTTTTCTGCGTTGTCCTTGATATCGGCGTGACATGACACGCAAGTCAAGTTGGCGTGCACGCTCTTGCCAAATTGGTCCGGCATGACGGCATGCAACTCACGTGCCTTGCCTTCGGCACCCGCAATTTCCAGCTTGCCCTTTTTGCCATCGTGGCAACTCAGGCAGGTGGCGTTGTCGAGCTTGGGCGGCGCAGCTTCAGCCGCAGTGCTGGCCGCGAGCGCCGGCAAGCTCAGGCAAGCGCCCAGCAGCCAGGCTAGACCACCTAAAAGTAATGAAGATTTGAGTCGCATGTTTCAATACAGATTAACAAATGAAAATGGCCACGGTCTTTCAGGACGGTGGCCACGAGCTTGTCGAAATACGTGCTGGAATTACTGAGCCAGGATCCAGTCGGCGAGATTTTTCAGCTCTTTTTGGTCTTTGGTATCGATGATTTTGTGCTTTTCTTCGGTTCCGTCAGCCAGCTTGACCGTCGGGCCAGTGGTGATGCTGGTCAAGATCTTGGACTGTGCATCGGCCTTGCCCTTATATTTTTCAGCAATCTTCTTCAAGGCCGGGCCTTTCTTGGTCTTGTCAACAGCGTGGCATTTGGTGCAGTCGTTGGCTTTCATCAAGGCTTTCGCAGCTTCTTCATCGGGCGCAGCGTGCGCGGGGCTCAAAAAGGCAAGCGCCAATACAGCGGATGCACTGGCGAGGGCGATAGAGGATTTGAACATTGCTTAACTCCTGAAGTGAAAGGGAAAACACGAAAACAGTGTATTCAAGATGAAACACACAATAATTTTGTGTTTATTCTAGCCCCCGGGGCATTCCGAAACGATTGATCTAAATCAAATGAAACAGATTCCCTGGGCCAGCAGGAAGCCCTCCACTCACTCGACGAATTCATGACTCAAGTGGACGGTACCATACTCACCTTTGTTCATATGACTGCGCACACCCCAGGAAACCCATGAGTCACGACCACGCGCCAGCCAACTTCAACCATGCCTTTGCCATTGGCATCGTCCTCAACCTCGCATTTGTCGGCATCGAGGCATTTTATGGATGGCGCGTCAACTCGCTGGCCTTGCTGGCCGATGCCGGGCATAACCTGAGTGACGTGGCCGGCCTGGTGCTGGCCTGGGGCGGTGCCCTGGCCATCAAACTGACCCCTGACGCACGTCACACCTACGGCTGGAAACGCGCCACCATTCTGGCAGCCTTCGCCAATGCCTTGCTGCTGCTGGTGGCCATGGGCGGTCTGGCCTGGGAGGCCATCGGGCGGCTTATGTCCAAAGAAGTGGCGCTGCAGGAGCAAGGCATGACCATCATGGTGGTAGCCGGTATCGGCATCGTTGTCAACACTGCCACCGCGCTGCTGTTCATGCGCGGAAGGGAACATGATTTGAATATACGCGGCGCCTTTTTGCACATGGCAGCCGACGCACTGGTGTCAGCCGGTGTGGTGGTCGCAGGTGCCCTGACCCTGTGGCAGGGCTGGACCTGGCTGGATCCGGTGGTAAGTCTGGCTATTGCTGCGGTGATTTTCTGGGGTACCTGGGATCTGTTCAAACAGTCCCTGCACATGCTGTTTGACGGCGTACCCGCGCGCATCGACCCAGCTGCGGTGCACGACTGCCTGGCCGCTCTGCCCGGCGTGGCCCAAGTGCACGACCTGCACATCTGGGCCACGGGCACCTCGCAGGTGGCGCTCACCGCCCATCTGGTCATGCCGCAAAGCCAGGCCGACGATGCCTTTTTGAATGAGGCTACCGAACAACTTCATGACCGCTTTGAAATTACCCATGTGACCTTGCAGGTGGTCAAAATACCCTTCACACCGAGTTGCGTTCCTGTGCCAGAAAAGAGCAAGCTGACTGAGGCAGAATTCCGGTCTGTATGAATCCTAACCCTGCCATTGCCACCGTCCGGTCTTGTGCCGAGTCCTTGAACCGCGACTGTTTTTGCCGCACCTTGAACTTGGCGCGTTTGCGTGAGCAGCTGGAAAGCGAGCCCAGCCTGAGGGGCATGATGACCAACATCACACAGACCCGGCCCAATCTGTTTTCATCGACGGTAGTGTTTATCTCGCAAGAGGTGCAGCAGCAAATCAGTGCCACCATTGCGACCATCGAGCGTGTCGCCGCCCTGCCCGGCTACCAGATACAGGCGCTTTCAAGAGCAGATGCCTCGGCGCAACATGACTTCGGTCCGCTAGGCGCCTGCATGGGCTACGACTTTCACTTGAGCGCCAATGGCCCCCAACTCATCGAGATCAACACCAATGCCGGTGGCCTGCTGCTCAACGTGGCACTGGCGCGTGCACAAGAGGCCTGTTGCATTGAGCTGGACTGGGCTTTCCCGTCCAGCGCAAGGCGCGACACCTTGAAAAAGAACATTTTTGACATGTTTGCCGCCGAATGGCAATTGCAGCGCGGTACTGAACCCTGGCGCACCATGGTAATTGTGGATGATGCCCCGCAGGCGCAATATCTGGCACCCGAATTTGAGTTGTTTCGTCAGTTGTTCAACCAATATGGCATCCACGCCACCATCGCCGACCCGTCAGAGCTGCTCTGGCAAAACGGCCGTCTGATGCACCAGAACATGGCCGTCGACATGGTCTATAACCGTCTGACCGACTTTTACCTGACTGAACCAATCCACCAGCCCCTGCGCCAGGCGCATGAAGCCGATGCCGTGGTGCTGACACCGCACCCACGTGCCCACGCGCTGCTGGCCGACAAGCGCAACCTGATTGCACTGAGCCAGAACGAACTCTTGCTGGCCTGGGGTGCTTCTGCCACCGACAGAAAAATACTGTCCGACAGCGTTCCCGTCACGCGCCTGGTCACACCGGAGCGCGCCGAGGAACTCTGGGCACAACGGCGCCAACTGTTCTTCAAACCAGTGGCGGGTTATGGTGCCAAAGCCGCATACCGCGGCGACAAACTGACCCGCCGCGTCTGGTCCGAGATTCTGAAAAGCGACTTTGTCGCGCAAGCGCTGGTGCCGCCGAGCGGACGCATGATCGAGGTTGACGGGGTCCAGACCGACCTCAAATTTGACATCCGCGCCTACAGCTATGCCGGCCAGGTGCAACTGCTGGCAGCGCGCATGTATGCCGGTCAAACCACCAACTTCCGCACCCAGGGCGGTGGTTTTGCCCCAGTGATTGTGGTGCCGTCCGCAACGCTTGCCACAGGAAGCTGTTGATGTGCGGAATTTGCGGTGAGTTGCGATTTGACGGCGCCGCGCCCGACATGGCGGTCATCAGCCGGATGTCGGACCAACTGGCACGCCGCGGCCCGGATCACGCGGGCACCTACCAGGACGGTCCGCTGGCTTTCGGCCACCGACGCCTCTCCATCATTGACCTGTCTGCCCATGCCCACCAACCCATGGTTGATGCGGTGCTGCAACTCAGCCTGGTTTTCAACGGCACGATCTACAACTACCGCGAGTTGCGCGCCGAGTTGCAAGCCAAGGGGTACCAATTTTTCTCTGAAGGCGACAGCGAAGTCATTCTTAAAAGCTACCATGCCTGGGGCGACCAGTGCGTCACCCGCTTCCATGGCATGTTTGCCTTTGCCATCTGGGACCAGCGCAGCAAGCAGTTGTTTCTGGCACGGGACCGCTTTGGCATCAAACCGCTGTACCTGAACCAGACCAGCCACCGGCTTCGCTTTGCTTCGACTCTGCCAGCATTGCTGGCCGGTGGCGGCGTCGACACCGCGCTGGATGCGGTGGCGCTGCACCACCACTTCACCCTGCATACCGTGGTACCGGCACCGCGCACCGTGCTCAAGGGCGTGCGCAAACTGCCCCCCGCTACCACCCTGCGTTTTGACCCGGATGGCAGGGTGGCCGAACAGGTGTACTGGACACTGGACGCCACACGACCGGAAACCACCCTATCCGAGGCCGAATGGCTGGAGGCGACCCGCGAGCAACTGACACAGAGCGTCAAGCGCCGCCTGCTGGCAGCCGACGTGCCAGTTGGCGTGTTGCTGTCAGGCGGGCTCGACTCGAGTTTGCTGGTGGGCTTGCTGGCGGACGAGATTCCGGATTTGCGCACCTTTTCCATCGGTTTCGAAGACCTGGGCGCGGGCGCCGAGAAGGCCGACGAATTTGAGTTCTCCGACCAGATTGCCGCCCACTTCAACACGCGCCACCACAAGTACAGCATCCCCAACAGCGAGGTCATGGCCCGCTTGCCGGAGGCCGTCGCACAAATGACCGAGCCCATGGTCAGCCATGACGTGATCGCGTTCTACCTGCTGGCCGAGCGGGTGTCAAAGGATGTCAAGGTGGTGATGTCGGGCCAGGGTGCTGACGAGGTGTTTGGCGGCTATTTCTGGTACCCCAACATGGATGCCGCCAGTGGCACGCCACTGGAGCGCTTCAGCCAGCATTACTTTGACCGCGACCACGCGGAATACCTGCAGATGATCGCCCCGGCGTTTCAGGTGGGTGATGTCACCTCGGCGCTGATTGCGGATGCGCTCAATCAGCCGCAAGCCGATGAATTTCTGGACCAGGTCTGGCGGCTTGATGTCACCACGCTGATCGTCGATGATCCGGTCAAGCGCGTTGACAACATGCCGATGGCCTGGGGTCTGGAGGTGCGCACGCCGTTTCTGGATCACGAACTGGTCGAACTGGCCGCGCGCATGCCGCCGGAACTCAAGCTCAAGGCAGGCGGCAAGTTTCCACTCAAGGCAATTTCACGCGGATTGATTCCCGACTCGGTCATCGACCGGCCCAAGGGTTACTTTCCCGTGCCGGCACTCAAGTATGTCCGTGGCCCGTTCCTGGAAATGATGCGCAGCATTTTGACCTCAGAGGCCTGTATCCGACGTGGCTTGTACCAGCGCGACTACGTCAATCAACTGTTGGCAGCCCCCGAGGCACCCGAGCATTTCACCCGCATCAACGGCAGCAAGCTATGGCACCTGGCTTTGCTGGAATGGTGGCTGCAAGTGCATGTGGACCCACATGAATGACGAGCTGAACACCCATCACTCCCTGGTGCCCTTGCTGCGCTACATGGTCGCCGCCTTGCTGCTGGGCTCGCCCATCACCCTGCTGGTTTTGCGCTCGGTGCTCACTGATTCACCGGCCAATTTATTGGGACCACCCGCTTTTTTCACGATGGGCCTGGCCAGCTGGTACCTGATTTCAGTCGGCAAAATCAGCGCCGCCATCAAGTTGATGACAGCCGGCGTCTGGATCACGATCACAGGTATCGCCATTTTTTCTGGCGGCTTGCGTTCGCCCGTGATGGTGATCTATCCCATTTTGGTAGTGCTGACAGGATGGCTCGACAGCGCCCGTTCCGCAAAATTGATAACCGGACTGTCGATCACCGTCACGCTCGGTTTGTGGCTGGCTGAACAGCTGCAATGGTTACCGGTTCAGCTTGCGCCGCCCACCGCCGTGTATGCGATCAATCAAATCATCATGACCTTGTTATCAGCTGTTTTGATCGTTTTTGTGATGCAGACCTTCAAGCTCCGGCTGGAACAACTTCAGGAAACCAAAAACAATCTGAAGCAGCATGCGCTGGCCCTTGAAAAAAGTGAGGACCGTTACCGAACCCTGATTGAATGGTCGCCAGAAGCCATTCTGGTGCATCGCCAGGGAAAAATTGTTTACGCCAATCCGGCTGTCATCAAGCTGTTTGGCGCACCGGATGCGGCAACACTGCTGGCCACACAAACAACCGACCTGATCCATCCGGACAACCGGGCCACGCAAGCAGCGCGCATGAAAAGCATCATCAACCGGGAAGCCATTCCCCCTGCCACCGAATCCAGGTTTCTCAAATTCGACGGCACGGTGATCGACGTCCAGGTTCAAGGCACAGCCATCGACTACGACGGCGAACCGGCCATTCAGGTCTCCATTCACGACATCACCGAGCGTAAAAAACTGGAAAACGAAATCCGGCAACTGGCGTTTTACGATGTTTTGACGCATCTGCCCAACCGGCGCCTGCTGGATGACCGTCTGCACCAGGTTCTGTCAACCAGCAAACGCCACGGCGGCTACAGCGCCCTGATGTTTCTTGATCTCGACAATTTCAAATCCCTGAATGACTCCTATGGCCACGCTCTGGGCGATGCCTTGCTGGTCGATGCCGCCGCCCGACTCAAGAAGTGCGTTCGTGAGATGGACACCGTGGCCCGCTTTGGTGGCGATGAGTTTGTCATCCTGATATCAGAACTCGGCAACACACAGACTGAATCGACAGAACAGGCCCTAGCTATTGCTGAAAAAATCCGTCAGGCGCTGTCACGTCCCTACGTACTTCAGGCGCAGCAAGCTGCCAACGCTGGATCCAGCATCACACACCAATCGACGGTCAGCATGGGTGTGGCGGTTTTTTCCAGCGAGCAGGCCCACCAGGAAGATATTTTCAAGTGGGCCGATGTCGCCATGTACCAAGCCAAGGACGAGGGACGAAACCGGGTGCGTCTGTTCCATCATTAATTAAACTGAAAACTTTGAACTACAGGGCACGACCCAGGCGACCAATGCCCTCTTCGATCCTGGCCACATCGGCGGTGGCAAAGCTCAGGCGCAGCGTGGCCATATCCGGGTCATGGGCATAAAACGGTGCACCTGGCACAAAGGCGACCAGTTTGTCGATGGCGCGTTTGGCAAACTCCGGCGCGCTGGGGTTGCTGCCGTTGGCTCCGGTGAGCCTGGCCCAGAAGAACATGCCCCCCTTGGGCTGGTTGAACGTGATCGCATCACCGAGCTCACGACGCAATGACTCGGCCATGACCCGGGCGCGCTCGGCGTAGGTGCGGCGCACCAGGCCAAGCGTGTCGTTCAAGCGGTTCAGCGTCAGGTAATGGGCACAAATGGCCTGCGTCAGATTGCTGGTATGGGCGTCGCTGAACTGCTTGCACATGGTCGCCTTGGCCAGCAGTTCGGGCGGGGCAATCATCCAGCCCACCCGCAAACCGGGGCTCAGTATCTTGCTGAAACTGCCGCAATGCGCAAGCCAGTCGCGGCTGCCGGGCACACTGTCGCTGAGGGCCAGCAGGCTGGCTGGCGGCGGCGTATCAAAGTACAGCTCGCCATAAGGGTCGTCCTCGACAATCAGCGTCTGCGTGCGCGCCGCAATTTCCAGAATGCGCTGGCGCCGCGCCAGGCTCAGGGTGGCACCACTCGGGTTGCCAAAGGTGGGGATCAGGTAAACCAGTTTAGGCTGGTGTTCTTCAATCAGGGCTTGGAGCTTGTCCACATCGACGCCATCGGCATCAATCGGCGCGCCGATGATGTGCGCGCCGTAAAGCCGGAAACACTGGATGGTGGCCAGGAAAGTGGGCGCCTCGACAATGACCTTGTCACCGGGCGAGATCATGGTTTTGCCGATCAGGTCAAGCGCCTGCTGGCTGCCGGTGGTGACGATCAGGCCCTCGGGTGTCACCGTGCTGCCCTTGCCTGCCATGAATTGGCTGATGCCTTCGCGCAGTGGCTGAAAGCCTTCGGTAGCGCCGTATTGCAGCACCGGGCCGGGGTTCTGCGTCAGCACCGCGTGGCTGGACTGCGCAATGCCCTCGGCATCAAACAGTGCCGGATCGGGAAAGCCACCGGCAAAGCTGATGATGCCGGGCTTGCCCAGCAACTTGAAGAGCTCACGGATGGCAGAGGTTTCAATGGCGTCGAGTCGGGAGGCAAATTGCATGGGATAAGCTCGGATAAGTGGAGGCCAAATTGTCACCGATGATTGGCCCCTGCCCAAGCTTTGTTGACCGCACCTCTTGATGGAACCCATGAACACCAACGCCGTTGAAAAATTCTTTGCCACTTTGGCCGCCGCCAACCCGCAGCCACAAACCGAGCTGAAATACAGCAGCGTGTTCGAACTGCTGGCTGCCGTGCTGCTGTCGGCCCAGGCCACTGACGTGGGTGTTAACAAAGCCACCGAACGCCTGTTCCTGGTGGCCAACACACCGCAAAAAATGCTGGCGTTGGGCCTGGACGGGCTGGAGGACTACATCAAGACCATTGGCCTGTACCACAGCAAAGCTAGACACCTGCTGCAAACCTGCCAGATCCTGGTGGAACGCTACAACGGTGAGGTACCGCGCACGCGTGAGACACTTGAAACGCTGCCCGGCGTGGGCCGCAAAACGGCCAATGTGGTGCTCAACGTGGCCTTTGGCGAGCCCACCATGGCGGTCGACACACACATCTTTCGGGTCAGCAACCGCACCGGTCTGGCGCCGGGCAAAACGCCGCTGGCCGTGGAGCTCAAACTGCTCAAACGCATCCCAAAGGCCTACCAGGTACACGCCCACCACTGGCTGATCTTGCTGGGACGCTACGTGTGCCAGGCACGCAAGCCGCAATGCTGGCACTGTGCGGTGGCGCCGTATTGCGACTTCAAAGACAAAACGCCGCAGCCAAAGAACTGATCGGTGATGGGCCATGCGGGCCAAGGCAGGCGGCCTCAGACGCGCTTCGCTTTGCGACATCGGCCACCTGCCTTGGCCCGCATGACCTGGCAGCATAATCCAATACCCTCACAAGCCCCTGGCGCCACCAACCGAGCAGCGTGCGTTGGGTGTCTGACGGAGCGAAGTCAAGGAGGAGGTTCGGGCCTCAGCCCGAACCGGGGGACATGAGCGCAGTCAGATACCCAATGCGCGCTGCGGCCCCGGCAACAAGCGCCTCACCCTGCGTCAAAGAGCATCTTCCAGCCAGCCAGACGACGCCTGGTAACGCCAACACTGCCCGAAACCAGGCGCAGCCGTTGGCCAATCCCCCGCCGAACGCAGCTCGCGTTGGCCCGACGCGATCAAGCGCGCGGCACGCATCACGCCGGCATGGGTCAGCCACACCTGCGGCCTGTATGCCAGACCAGCCGCCATGGCGCCATCCCAGACCTCGGCAACACGGCCCATGAAGTCGGCCACACATTCCCCACCACCTGCACGGTGGCGCCAAAAATCGCTGGTCCAGGCCGCCAAGGCAGCAGGCGGCAACGCGTCCCAGCGCTGGCCCTCCCAGCTGCCAAAGTTCATCTCAGCCAACCGCACCTCGGTGTGGAGGCACACATCAGGCCGCAAAACCTGCAGGGCCTGGGCCAGTTGCTGGCAGCGCAGCAGCGGCGACGCTTGCACCCGAACCCCGGGCGGCAGGCGCTGGGCCAGGCCTTGGGCCGCTTGCTGCGTGGCTTGCGCGTCGGCCGGGACATCCAGCGCGCCGTAACAAACGCCGGGCGCAATCAGGGGCTGCGCATGGCGCACCAGCCAGATCACAGGCTCAACCCCAGCCCCAGGTAAAACGCGACTTCGCAGACCTGCTGCGTGGCCCCCAGGCAGTCGCCGGTGAAACCGCCCAGACGCCGCCAAAACCAGCGCGTCATCACGGCCCAGGCGAGGCCAGAGGCCAGCATCGCGTTGAACAAAGCCTGCAGCAAACCCTCGTCGGCAACATCGATGGCAATGTAAGCTGTTTCTGACTGCACATAGACCACCCAGGCCAGCGCCAGACCGCACCAGAGCAAGCCGGCGCACAAAGCCAAGATACTGATCTGATCGGCCAAGGGCTTTGATTTGGAACCTGCCGCATCACCCACATGCGGCAGCAAACGAATGGTCAGCAGCGGCCAGGTGCGCGACACCACATGGGCGACAAACAGCGCAGCCACCATCAGCGGCGCACCAATGTCACCCAGCAGCGCCAGCAAGGCCACTTTGCACAGCAACACCAGCACCACGGCGATGGCGCCAAAAGCACCCACCCGCGAGTCTTTCATGATGACCAAAGCCCGGTCGCGGTCGGCACTGCCGCCCAGCCCATCGGCCACATCTGCCAAGCCGTCTTCGTGAAACGCGCCGGTCAGCAACACCCCCAGGGCCGTGCCCAGCGCCGCCGCCACCAGCGGTGCTGAGCCGGTGGGCGGCAACCAGGCCAGCAAGCCAGCAGTCAACAGTGCCAGCAGGCCACCGATCAACACGCCCACCCCCGGAAAATGGCCGGCGCTGGCGCGCAACATGGCCGGACTGAAACCCACCCAATCAGCCAGCCGCCCGCTAACCGGTATGCGGGTGAAAAATTGCAGGCTCAGCAAATAGTGGCGAATGAATTGAAGAAAAAAGAAGGGCATGGTTTTCAATAGCAGCGTCAGCGCCGAACATTACACCGATTCGACTGGCTCCGAGGCCTTTTCTGATACCCCCGCCGACGCAAAACTGGCCATCTCGCGCAGCATGGCGCAGGCCGATTGCAACAGCGGCCAGGCCAGCGCCGCACCCGAACCTTCGCCGAGACGCAAGCCCAGGTCCAGCAATGCCTGCACGCCCAGATGTTGCAGCATGAACTCATGGCCGCGCTCGCCCGAACGGTGGGCAAACACGCATCGCTGCAGCACCAGCGGTTGCAGCGCGTGGGCCACCAGCACGGCACTGCTGGCGATGAAACCATCGACCACAATCACCCGGCGCTCATGGGCCGCCTGCAGTACCGCACCCACCATGGTGGCAATCTCGAAACCGCCAAAAGCGGCCAAGGCCTCCAGCGGTGCCTGTGCCTGCGGGTGGCGTGCCAGCACGTCGCGCAGGACGGCGGTCTTGCGCTGCACGGCAGGCGCATCCAGACCCGTTCCCGCCCCGGTGCACAGTTCAACATCGAGTCCGCCCAGGCGCGCCAGCAGCAGCGATGCCGCCGAGGTGTTGCCAATGCCCATTTCACCCAGCAGCAGCGCATTGCCGGGCAGCGCCTTGACCAGCTCGATGCCGTTTTGTAGGGCCTGCTGGCATTGCAGCGGGGTCATCGCCGCCTGTTCAGACGCGTCGGCCGTACCCTGTTCAGCGCCGGGAACCTTGCGCACCTGCAGGCCCGGACGCCCGGCACCGGCAGGCAAACCAGCCAGAAAATCGTGGTTGACACCACAGTCCACTACCGTCAGGGCAATCTGGTTGAGCCGCGCAAACACACTCACCGCCGCACCACCAGCCAGAAAGTTTTCCACCATCTGCCAGCTCACGTCCTGCGGAAAAGCCGAGACACCGCGCCGCACCAACCCGTGGTCACCGGCAAACACCACCAGTTGCGGGTCTTTCAACTCGGGACAATGAGAGCCCAGAATTTCGCCCAACTGCAGGGCCAGGGTTTCCAGTCGGCCCAGCGCGCCCAGCGGCTTGGTCTTGGTGTCAATTTTGTGCTGCAGCGCCTGGGTGAAGGTGGGGCTGCGGATGTCGGTCAGTTGGGGGAAATGGGTGTTCATAAGGTCTCTGGATCAATGGTTCTGTCAACAATGAAGGGGAATACAGGTTCATGAAGCGCCAGCGCCGGGCGGCGCATGGGCCAGCAAGCCATTGAGCACGCCTGGTTCGAAATGGCTTTCAACAAAGTCGGCCATGCGCTCAAACACGGTTTCCAGCGTCGGCACCGGGCCGCTCAGGCGCGTGCCAAACAGCGCCTGCAGAGCCGCAGGGTCTTCAAACAGGCCGTGGAGGTAAATGCCCAGCACGTTGCCAGAGGCATTGAGCCAGCCCAAACCACCCGGCAACACGGCACGCGCCACGTCACCGGCTTGGGCCATGGCAGCGTGCTGCGCGGTCTGACCCTGGTGGATTTCGTAGCCACTGAGCGGCACGCCAGCCAGCGCGGCCCAGGGTGAGGCTAACGCCGTCGCAGCACCGGCCGGGGGCAGGCCGGCGCCCTCCGCCATCGCGGTATCAAAGCAAGTCTGCGTGCGGCATACTGTTTTAACCGCCTCAAACACGGTCACCAGCGGCAGCAGACCCAGGCCCGGGGCATTGCCTTCGATGTTGTGCGGGTCAATCAGCGCCTCGCCCAGCATTTGCAGACCACCACACACGCCCAGCACCGCCCCACCCCGCGCCGCGTGGCGCGCCACTGCGGCATCCAGCCCCTGCGCGCGCAGCCAGGCCAGATCGGCGCTGGTGGCTTTGGAGCCGGGCAAGACCACCCAATCCCTTGCCGTCAGCGCCGCCAGATCGGCGGGTGAGCGCACCCACATCAGCCGCACACCGGGGATGTTTTTCAGCGGCTGGAACTCGTCCAGGTTGCTGATGCGCGGATAAGCCACCACCGCCACGGTCAGATTGACAGCGCCCTGGCTGGTGCTTCTGTCATCGAAAACGCCATCCTCCTCGGGCAGCCCATGCTGCCACCACATTGGCAAGGTCGCCACGGTGGGGATGCCCGTCAAATCCTGCAGCCTCTGCGGCGCGGGGGCCAGCAGGCTGGCATCGCCGCGAAACTTGTTCAGCACAAAACCCTTGATCAGCGCACGCTCATCCGCGGGCAGCAGCGCCCAGGTACCGTACAGATGGGCAAACGCGCCGCCCCGGTCAATGTCGGTCACCAGCAGACAGGCGGCGGCGCAGTGGCGCGCCACGCGCATGTTGACGATGTCGCTGCCCGACAAATTGATCTCGGCGGGCGAGCCCGCGCCTTCGATCACCACCACGTCGTTGGCGGCTCGCAGTTCATCGAGCGCCGCGGCGACCTGGGGCCAGACGTGGTTGCTGCGGGTGCGCCAGGGCATGACCGTCAGCGCGTCACTGACCTGCCCCATCAGCACCACCTGGCTGTGGGTGTCGGCCTCGGGTTTCAACAGCAGCGGGTTCATGCGTACCTCGGGCTCGGCCTTGGCGGCCAAGGCCTGAAAGTATTGGGCGCTGCCGATTTCGCCCTGGCCATCTTGAGAGGCAACAACCCTGGCGTTGTTGCTCATGTTTTGCGCCTTGAACGGCGCCACTTTCAGGCCCTGACGCGCAAAGTAACGGCACAGCGCAGTGGTCAGCCAGCTCTTGCCCGCGCCGCTGGTGGTGCCCAGCACCATGATGCAGGTAGCGGTCATTGAAAATGCTCCACATGTGCTGGGATCAACTTGTTTTCTTGCAGTCCGCAGGCCAGCAGCGCTTGCGCCTGCGGTCCCAACACCCCCAGCCGCACCCAGCCTGGCAGGCCAAACGAGGCACAGTCGCGCAGCTTGATGCCGTGCGCTGCGCGCAGCGCTGCCAAATCGAGCGGCTGCGGCGGCTGGGCGCAGAAAAAATTCGCCTCGCTGGGCAGGCAGGTCCAGCCCAAGTTTTGCAGCATGTCGATCTGGCGCGCTTTCCAATCGCGCAGCGTCGGCAGGTACGCAAACAGCCAGGCTTGCACCTCTGGCATCACCCAGGCTTGCAACAGCGCCACCCCATGCGCGCCCAGCGGCCACGACGGGGCGATCAGGTTGAGGCCTGCCACCGCAGCATCAATTTGACCTTGCTGGCTTGTGGATGCCCCGGCTGGCGCGATCACATACGCCGCACGCACACCTGTCAAACCGAGCGCTTTGTTGGGTGTGAACAGCTGCCAGACGAGGTCGAGTTGAGCGTCACTCAGGGACGGCGCGCCGCTCAGGCGCAAGGGTGCGTAGGCGCGGTCCAACACCACGGTATGCGCAGCATCCAGGCACCACGGCTGGTGGGCCTGCCCCAGCGGACTTGACGGCTCGCAGCCCCAGACCAGCGCACCAGCGCCATCGGCAGCACGCTGCAGCCCCCAAGCCTGCGCGGCGCGGGCATTGTCGCCGTAGTGGTGGGCGGGCAACTGCACGCGGCGCACGCCCTGCTGCCAAGCCCAGGCGGTGATGCGAAAGATGAATTCGCTGGCACTGCCCGCCAACAGCACGCGCTCTGGCCTGACCCGGTGGAACGCAGCCAGACGCTGGCGCAACGCGCTGTACAACGGATCGGGGTAAAGCGTGGCATCAGCCGCTTGCACGGCAGCCAAGGCTGGCGGGCAGGGGCCACAGGCATTGCTGTTGGTGGAAAAATCCACGCGCGCTGCACCCAGTGCATCGACACCGCCATGGACCCAGCTTGAGAGCGCTTGCGCGGTCATGACACCACCACCGATCTCAAAACAAGCGCCATCAATGCCATGGCTGTGAGGGTAACAATCACTTTTTCTGCATACATCAGGGCACGTGCCGTATCCATCCGGGTGGGCTGGCGACCTGCCGGGTTGAGCACATACACACCGGGCTTGCCGAGCCGGATGTCCAGCGCCAACGCCATCGTCGCCATCGGCCAGCCACTGTTGGGCGACGGGGTTTTGGCCGCCTCGCGGCACACCGGCTTCCAGTGCGTCCGACTGACCAACGCCAGCAGCAGCGCCGTCAAGCGCGCGGGCAGCCAGGAAAGCACGTCGTCCGCACGCGCCGCCCACTTGCCGGCCCATTGCCAATTTTGCCCCTTGTAAACACCCTGGTAGCCCCACATGGCATCGGCCGTGTTGGCAAAGCGGTACAAGGCCGCGCCGGGCAGACCCAGCAGCACAAACCAAAAAATGGGCGCAACCACCGAGTCGTTGAGGTTTTCGGCCAGCGACTCGATGGCGCTTTCCCGCACCTGCGCTTCACTCAGGACTGACACGTCACGGCTCACCAGCCAGCCCAGCCGTTCCCGACCCACTTCGAGCGATTGCCCGAGCGCAACGTCCACCGCCCGCACCTCGCTTTTGAGCATGGTCCAGGCCAATAAAGGTTTGAGCAACAACCCCAACAACAGCGCCGCCAGCCACGCAGGCAGTTGCATCACCAAGCGTTGCAACGCGTCAAGCGCCAGCAAACAACCCACGGCTCCCACCATCCAATAGATGGCTGCAAGCCAAAACACCTTGACGTCTTTGGGGGTCGGCACGGCCGCCGCTCCGGTCTCCATGGAAGACGGCTGCCAGGCCACGCGTTGCACCCTGCGCCCTGCCCAGCTCAGGTAATTACCCATCCACACCACAGGGTGCAGACGCGCGGGCGGCTCACCCAGGACATGGTCAATCAGCAAGGCGACCAACAGGGCCGCAGCCAACGCCTGCGCGCTGGCCTGCCCGGGGAGCAGGGTCAATGCGTCAAACAAGAGGCATCCTTCAAGGCCGCGCCACCGGCTGCCCGGTGCGCAGGCCCAAACGCGCCAGCAGCGCCAGGTCGTCGTTGCCTTGCGGATTGGGGGTGGTGAGCAGTTTCTCGCCATAAAAAATGGAATTGGCACCGGCTACAAAGCACAGCGCCTGTACCGCATCACTCATGCTCTGGCGCCCGGCTGACAGGCGCACGCGCGCCAGTGGCATGGTGATGCGCGCGACCGCAATGGTGCGCACAAATTCCAGCGGGTCCAGGTCGGGCTGCTCGGCCAACGGGGTGCCAGCCACTTTGACCAGATGGTTGATGGGCACCGACTCCGGGTACGGCGCCAGATTCGCCAGCTCGGCAATCAGCCCGGCGCGCTGCAGGCGCGACTCGCCCAGGCCCACAATGCCGCCGCAGCACACGCTGACCCCGGCGTTGCGCACGCGCGCCAAGGTATCGAGCCGGTCCTGGTAATCGCGCGTGGTGATGATGTCGCCATAAAAGTCGGGCGCACTGTCCAGGTTGTGGTTGTAGTAGTCCAGTCCGGCGTCGCGCAGGGTTTCGGCGTGGCCGTCGGCGAGCATGCCCAGCGTGGCACAGGCTTGCAGCCCGGTGTCCTTCACGGCCCTGACCAGTTCGGCCACGGCTTCGATATCACGGTCCTTGGGCGCGCGCCAGGCAGCGCCCATGCAAAAGCGCGTGGCGCCGGCGGCTTTGGCTTGCAGCGCGGCGTCGCGCACCGCAGCCACCGCCATGAGCTTGCCGGCGTCAACACCGGTGTCAAAGTGCACGCTTTGCGGGCAGTAACCGCAGTCCTCCGGGCAGCCACCGGTCTTCACCGACAAGAGCGTGGCCAGCTCCACCAGATTCGGGTCAAAGTGGCTGCGGTGCACGGTCTGCGCCTGGAACATCAGGTCTGAAAAAGGCAGCTCCAGCAGGGCCAGAACCGCTTCAACCAACCAGACGCGCTGACCCGCAGCGGGGCGTTTGGTGTGCGTATCGAGGCAGGCATGAAAGTGCAAGGGATGGGTAGTCGATGGATCGACAGTGTGTTCAGTCATCATTGGTTTTTCGTACAAAAAAAGGTCAACAAAACGGTGGTGCAAGACCCTGTCTCAATCTTCAATGCCGCGCTGGGCCGGAATGCCGGCCTTGAAGGCGTGCTTGATCAGCGTCATCTCGGTCACCGTGTCGGCGAGTTCGATGATTTCGGATGGACAACGCCGCCCGGTGAGCACCACATGCACGTGGCTGGGGCGGCCTTTGAGGGTTTCCAGCACGTCGTCGAGCGGCATCCAGCCGTAGATCAGCGGGTAGGTGATTTCGTCCAGCGTCACCATGAAGTGGTCGCCACCCAGAATGGCCGCTTTGGCCTTTTGCCAACCCTCACGCGCCAGTTGGGCAGAATGCTCCAGGTCCTGGCTTTTCCAGCTGAAGCCATCTCCCAGACCTTCAATGGGAATGCCGAGTTGCTCAAACATGCGGTGTTCGCCAAAGCGTGCGCTGGGCACTTTCATGAACTGGAAAATCTTGACCGCTTTGCCACGCCCGTGCGCACGCAGCGCCAGGCCAAAGGCCGCGGTGCTTTTGCCTTTGCCGTCGCCGGTGTTGACGATAACGAGGCCGCGGCGCTCGCCTTCGGGTTTGTCATAAGGTTTGTCAGTGGGGGGTGTTTCGATTTGCATGGGTTGAATAAAAAAAATTTAATTGGGCAGGGCGATCCATTGATCGGCAATCGGGTAAATGCTGATGCGCTGGTCAAACACGTCTTCCAGCGCCCGGTGGGTCACGGGGTCGGCACACGGGCCTTGATGGGTGACTCGGCCTGCGGCCATGATGACCAACTCGTCCGAGTGCAGCGCCATCGAGATTTCATGCAACACGCTGACCACGGTGACCCCGCTCTCCAGCAGGCAACGCACCACGCCCAGCCAGTCGGCCTGGTGCGGCGGGTCCAGATTGGCCAGCGGCTCGTCCATCAGCAGCACCTGCGCCTGCACCGCCAGCGCTCGGGCCAGCAGCACGCGCTGACGCTCGCCGCCCGAGAGCTGACCCAGGGCTCGTTGCCGCCAGTCCCAGGCGCCGGTGGATTTGAGGGCGATTTCCACCGCCGCGCGATCGGCCTCGCTGGGCGCGGCCAACCAGGCCTGGTGCGGCAGGCGACCGAGCATGGCCACATCCCACACCGTCAGATCGTCGCCAGCGGCTTCGTTCTGGCCCAGCCAGGCCAGCTGGCGCGCACGGACCCGGCCTGGCAAGCGTTGCAAGGGCTGACCCAGCAACGTGACGCTGCCTGTGTGCGCCAGCAAGCCCGCCAACACCTTGAGCAGGGTCGACTTGCCCGCCCCGTTGGGCCCGACGATGCTGGTCCAGCGGCCTTGCGGCAAGCCCAGCGTGATCCCGTGCAGTATCCGGGTATCGCCGATACTGGCCCTGATGTTTTCTGCCTGAATAGCGATTGAAGGTGTCACGTTTTTCACAGACCACCTCCGGCTGTGATGCGGCTGTTGCGGCGCATCAGCCACAGCAGGTAACCGCCGCCCAGCACCGCGGTCAATACCCCGACCGGCAGTTCTTGCGGGGCCAGCAGGCCGCGCGCCAGAATGTCTGCGCTCGTCAGCAACACGCCGCCCACGAGGCTGGACAAGCCCATCAGCCGGCCATGCGTGGTTTTGATGACCGAGCGCACCAGGTGCGGCGCGGCCAAGCCAACAAAGGCGATCAGCCCCGTTTGCGCCACCGCCGTGCCGGTGGCCAGCGCCAGCACCGCCACCAGGGCCAGGCGCAACGGGGCCAGCGGCAGGCCCAGGCTGTGCGCGGTGGCCTCGCCCAGGCTCAGTCCATCCAGCACCCGCCCCAGCAAGCCGGCGCAGAGCACACACAAGCCCAGCACCCCCAGCATCAGCGCGCAGGCCGTCCAGCCGACAAAGGCGGTGGAACCCAGCATGAAGGCCTGCATGGCCTGCAGCGAATCGGGCGAGGCCAGCAGCACCAATTGGGTGGTCGCACCCAGCACCACGCCCACCACCACGCCGGCCAGCAACAGGCGCAGCGTATGCTGCACCCCGCGTGACAAGGCCAGCGTCAACAGCACCGCCAACACCGCACCGGCAAAGGCCGCACCGGTCAGGCCCAGGCGCACCAGCACGCTGCCGGAAAACACGCTGACCACCGCGCCGCCATTCATCATGTTGCCACCCAGCATGCCCACGCCGCCGCCCAGCACAGCCAGGGCCAGCGCCACGCCCAGCGACGCGCCGGAAGCGCTACCAAGCAAATACGGGTCGGCCAGCGGATTGCGAAACAGCCCCTGCGCCACCGCCCCGGCCAACCCCAGCAAGGCGCCCGCGGTCCACGCCCCGAGGGTGCGCGGCAGGCGGATCTGACCCACAATTTGTTGCGCCATGGCGGTGGCGGACGGGTCAATCTCCGTATGCCAAAGGGGCGCCAGCAGATTCTCAAAGCCGGTGCTGCCCACGCACACGCCCAGTGCCAGCAGCCCCAGGCTCAGGGCCAGCAAAGCCCCCACCAGCGGTGACAGACGCTGTAAGGTCACGGCATCCCCTTGCTGGCCGCCGGCGGCGCTTTGTCTGCCAGGCACTGCGCCATCAGCCGCGCACCTTCAGCCATGCGCGGACCCGGACGCACCAGCGCGTTGGCCTGCTCGGTGGAGAAAATGCACAGCCGGTTCTCGCGCACGGCGCGCATGCTGTGCCAGCCGGGGCGCTGCGTCAGGCCGCCCGCGCTGCGCTCGCCGATCATGATCACGTCCGGATTGGCGCGCACGATGAATTCGGGGTTGAGCTTGGGAAACGGCCCGAGCGCGGCGGGCACGATGTTTTTCACCCCTAGGCGCGCCAGGGTTTCACCAATGAAGGACGACTCGCCCGCCGCGTAGGGGCCCTGGTTGACCTCAAAGTAGACCCGCGTCGCACGAGCGCTGGCTGACAGCGACTGCGCCGCCGCCGACACCGCCGCGTCGATGGTGCGCCAGATGCTGGCGGCGTCCGCCACAGCCAGCACCTGACCAATTTTGAGCATCACCCGCTGCACGTCGGCATGGGTTTTGGGCTCCAGCGACAGCACCCGGATGCCCAGCGTGCGCAGCCGCTCGCTGGCACGCGAAGAGGTGGCCATCAACACCACGTCGGGGCGCAGGGCGACAATGGCCTCGATGTTCGGGTCGAGTCCGCCGCCCACTTGCGGCAGCTTCTTAAGGCTGACCGGGTAATCCGAATAACGATCCACCCCCACCAGCCTGGCACACTGGCCCAGCGCGCACACGGTCTCGGCCAAGGAGGGCAACAGGCTGACGATGCGTTGCGGCGGCTGCTCAAAATGCACCACCACCCCGGCGTCATCGGTGACCTCGTACGCGTGGGCCAGTGCGGCAAAAAACGTCAGGGTCAGGCATATCAAACGCTTCATGACAAGTCCTTCAACGTCAGGGGCAGGCCTGCAGCCATCAGCGTGGCGCGCGCGCAGGCGGCGGCCACCTGCTGGTTGAGCAGGCCCAGCGCATCGACAAACACGCGCACCTCGCGCCCCAGCGGGATCACGCCCAGGCCAATCTCGTTGCCCACCAGCACCAGTGGCCCGGGGGCGTCGGTGATCGACTGCAACAGCTGCCCCGTTTCAATGGACAACGCTTGTGCGCGATCCGCCGCATTGGCATGCACCGGCATGAGCCAGTTGGTCAGCCACAGCGTCAGGCAATCGACCACGATCAGGGTGTCAGGGCTGCTGTGGCGCTGGATGGCCTGTGCCAAGTGCAAGGGCGCTTCCACCGTCGTCATGTCTGGCACGCGCTGCGCACGATCTGCCTGGTGGCGTGCAATCCGCTGCGTCATCTCGTCGTCCCAGGCTTGCGCGGTGGCAATCATCACCGCGCGGTGGCTGCCAGATTGCGCCAGCCAGCTTTGCGCCAGATTTTCGGCACGGCGCGATTTGCCGCTTTTCTGGCCACCCAGAATGAGTTCGCTGCGGGCGATGTCCATCTGCTTACCCATGGGCCTGATGCCAGGCCATCACGATGCGGTGCAAGGCCGCGACGCCGTCAGTCAGTGCAGCCGGGCCGGGCTGCAGGATGTCAGCCGACTTGATCTCAAAAATCTGCCCTGTTTTCACCGCCGTGACATCGCCCCAGCCGGGCCGCGCCGCAACCGACTCGGGACGAAACTTCTTGCCGCACCACGAACCAATGATGATGTCGGGGTTGCGCCGCACGATCTCGGCGCCCTCTGCGATGATGCGGTTCTTGCCCAACGACTGTGCCGCCAGCTCAGGAAAAATATCGTCGCCCCCGGCGATGCCAATGAGTTCCGACACCCACTGGATGGCGCTGATGTGCGGCACATCCCACTCTTCAAAGTAAATTTTTGGGCGGCGCGGCAAAGCAGTGGCCGCCTCAGCAAGCGCTGCCAACTGCTGCTGCATGTTCGCAATCAGCGCCAGGCCCTGTGCGCCCTGCCCGACCATGGCTGCCACCTGAAGGAGCATATCAAAAATCTGCGCCACGCTGCGCTGGTTGAACACCGTGACCGGCACCCCGGCACGGATCAGCGCGGCAGCAATATCGGCCTGCATGTCGGAAAAGCCCAGCACGCAGTCAGGCTCCAGCGCCAGGATCTTGTCGATCTTGGCGCTGGTGAACGCGCTCACCCGCGGCTTTTCATCGCGCGCCCGCCGCGGCCGCACGGTGTAGCCCGAGATGCCCACAATGCGGCTTTCCTGCCCCAGCAGGTAGAGCCACTCGGTGGTTTCCTCGGTCAGGCAGACGATGCGCTTCGGGCCTTGGGGCATGAACAACAGACTCATACCCGCACCTGCGCAGTAACAGACACAGCGGGCGGCGAAAACAGTTCCACCACGGCATCCGGACAGGAGTCAAACCACGCATGGAAGTAGCTGGCGCGCACACTGCCATGCTGCCATAGCGGCTCACCCGCATCGGGCAACGGATCGGTGTCCGGGCGCGCGGTGCGGACCACGTTGTGCAACGTCGTCTCGGTGGTGGAGTAATGAAAAGTGTGGCCGCGCAGCGTGCCACTGGCAAGCGCGAGCTGCTGCGGCCCCAGGGCAGCCAGGCGCTTGTGCATGGTGACCACTCCGGGCAACAAGCCCCACAACGGGTACGATTCACAGCCGGAAGTGACCAAGGTGTCAAACAGCGTCATCATGCCGCCGCACTCGGCCCACACCGGTTTGTGTTGCGCCACATGCGCCGCCAGGCTGTCACGCAGCGCCGTGTTCGCGGCCAGTTGCGCCGCGTGCAATTCTGGATAACCGCCGGGCAACCAAACCGCGTCGCAGGGTGGCAAGGCAGAGTCGTTCAAGGGCGAGAAAAACACCACGTCAGCGCCCAGGTCGCGCAAGCAATCCAGGTTGGCCGCGTAAATGAAGCAAAACGCCGCATCGCGCGCCACGGCGATGGTTTGGCCTTGCAACAACGGCTGGATCCGCTGCACGGGCGGCGCGGCGGTGAAATCCACCCGCCACCGTTGCCAATCGTCCAGCGTCATCTTCCCTAGCGGCGTTGCGGCCAGCGCATCTGCCGCTGCATCGAGTCGATCCAGGGCGTCCACCACCTCGCTGGCCACCGTCAGGCCCAAATGCCGCTCGGGCAGGACCATGGCCGGATTGCGTATGACGGCGCCCAGCCACTGTTCTGGCTCCCGCACACTTGAGCGCAACATCTCCGCGTGACGCTCACTGGCGACCCGGTTGGCCAGCACGCCAGCCCAAGGTACATCTGGCTGGTAATGCTGCAAGCCAAACGCCAGCGCGCCAAACGTGCCCGCCATGGCCCCGGCATCAATCACCGCCAGCACCGGCAAGCCAAAACGCTGTGCCAGATCGGCCGCGCTGGGTGTTCCGTCAAACAGGCCCATGACCCCTTCGACCAGGATCAGGTCCGCCTCACGTGCTGCCGCGGCCAGCCGCGCGCGGCAGTCGGCCTCGCCATTGATCCACAAATCAAGCTGATAGACCGGTGCGCCGCTGGCGAGTTCATGCCAGACCGGATCCAGAAAATCAGGCCCGCACTTGAACACCCGCACTTTTCTGCCTTGGCGGGCATGCAACCGTGCCAGGGCAGAAACGATCGTGGTTTTGCCCTGGCCTGAGGCGGGTGCTGCGACGAGAAGGGCGGGGCAGGTGCGGTGGTTCATCAAGACGCTCGTTTACTTGGGTGACCAGGTCAAGCCCAGATACACGGTACGTCCGGCTGTGGCATAACCATTGGCCAGCACATAGTCCTTGTCGGCCAGGTTGCTCACCCGGGCCAGCAGTTGCCAGTCTCGCGCGATCGATCGGGTTGCGGTCAGGTTAAGCAGCGAATAGGGCGCTAGGCGAATAGAGTTGGAGGCGTTGTCGAAGCGTTCACCAGCATATTGCCACTCTGCTCCCAGTCGCCATTCACGCATGGGCATGTCCACGGTCAGAGTCGCTTGTTTGCGGGCACGCCGGGCCAGCACCTTGTCGGTCTGCGTGTTGATCGGGTTCATCCAGTCAATGGAAGCACCCCAATTGATCCCTGCCCATTGCGTTGATCCTGTGAGGGTGGTACCAGACAGGCGCGCCTGGCCGGTGTTGCCGTAACAACCCGCATACGTGCCCGTACCGTTCACACATGAACCCGGTCCGGTCACGTAGTTGATCAGGTTTTCCACATCGTTGCGGTAAACCACCAACGCGGCTTGGTTGTAGCCGGCTTGCCAACGGATGGCAGCCTCGGTGTTGTCCGATGTTTCCGCTTTCAAAGCGGGCACGCCGTAGATGCTGAACCGCTGGAAAAGCGTAGGAACCCGAAAACCAGTGCTCTTCGAAACCATTACCCTGAGGCCCGGAACCAACTCATACCCATAAGCCAATGATCCGGTCGACTTGTCGCCAAACTCGCTGTCGTCGTCCTGGCGGGCGTTCACTTGCAGGGTGTGGGCACCGCTGCGAAAACCATAGCCTAAGGCCACGGCATTCTGGCTGCGCTGGGTGGTTTTGGGGGAGGTACTGGCGTTTTCCAGCTCGTCTTCGCGCCGCTCCAGGGCAGCGGTCAACAAGCCTGGCCCAACGCGCCACTCGTTGTGCAGCAAATAACTGTTGACCTGCGTGTCCGTCACATAAACAGAAGGGGTCGTCTCGTAGTGATCGGTTCCACGGGTCAATGACAAGCGGGAACTCCAGACATCACTCCAGCGGGCGGTCCAGTTCAACCCAATGGTCTGCAAGTGCCGCTGCGTTTGATCATCTGCTGCACTCACGGGGTTGGCGTCGTAACCAGCCTTCAGGTCGTTGTCTAACGCGGTCAGCTCTAGCTTGTGGCCGGGTTGCAGCTTCCAGCCCAAACGCCCGGAAAAAGACCGGCTGCGGGCGCCATCACGGTCCGGATTGCCGGATGTCTTGGCGTTAAAGCCATCGGTTTCGCTGTGCCCCAAACCCAGGGCATAGTCCACGTCATCAGAGCCACCCAGCAGCGAGGCGTTAACTTCCCGGGTGTTGTTGCTGCCAAGGCCCACACTCACTGACGGTGCAAACCCTTTGACGCCCTGCTTGGTAAATATCTGCACCACTCCGGCAACGGCGTCAGACCCGTAAATAGCTGCGGCCGGGCCACGCAACACCTCGATGCGCTCCACCTGCAGCAGCGGGATGCTTTCCCAGGGTGCGCCACCTGTTGACTGCGAATCCACCCGCACGCCGTCTATAAAAACTGCTGTGAAGCGGCTTTCCGCACCCCTGATGTAAACACTGGTCGGTGTGGCAGCACCACCCGTCTGTGTGATGGTCATGCCAGGCAGGCGACTCAACACGTCGGCAACACCTGCTGCGCCGCTGCGCTCGATCACATCGCGGTCAATGATGCTGACGTCGGCCAAAACATCGGTCAACGGCTGCTCGGTTCGCGTCGCCGTCACCACCACCTCCCCCAGCGTTCCAGAGGCCTGGCCCTGCGCCAGAACCGGAAAAGCCGCAAAGACAGCCAAAACAGACGCGCACAAACGCACGGGTGTGCAACCGCGCTTGGAAAATACAAAAGTTTTCATAGTTGAGAAAAAGGACCATCAAAAGCTCTCACCGTCGTCCCCGACAGTGCCTGAGCGTCACGGTTGCACGCTTGCGCGCGCAGCCACCGTGTTGGCCGGTATCCGGGCTGGTGGAACAACCTCCATCGCCTTCCCAAGCGCGTGTTCAAAACGCTCAGTGGCTGTGATGGGAGCTGCGTCTTGCGACGCGTCCACTTACCGTTGCGGGGGCAGCGCAGGTTAGGTTTGGCATGAATGCCGCACCCTCCTGCTTCCCGTTGAACTGCGGTATGTGAACCACGCCGCGAGCACCAACGGACGGATTCTACAACTTCACCATTCATAATGGCGGCCTTCAGGTGCCCGTCGCTGCAAGGCGACAGGAGAATCGGGAAGGCGGTGTGATTCCGCCACGTGCCCAACGCTGTAAGGAGGATGACCCAGGCTTGATGCCACTGGCGTATGCCGGGAAGGCGCCTGGTTCAGATGAATCCGAGTCAGAAGACCGGCCTGAAAAACCATCAAGCTGCACGGCCAGGCAGCGCATTTATTTTTCACATGAGGGGAATGTCATGAAAACAATGTCGGCGCAAGCCATCCAGGAAACACACGCATTCACACAAGAAGCACGTGATGCGGTTTATCGAGCCATTTTTTCCCGCCGCGATGTACGTGGCCAGTTCTTGCCAACACCGGTTCCCGATGAGGTACTGAGTCGCGTTCTGACGGCCGCACACCACGCGCCATCGGTTGGCTTCATGCAACCCTGGAATTTTCTGGTTGTCCAGTCGGACCAAGTCAAGCGCCGGGTGCATGATGCGTTTGCCGTCGCCCATGCCGAGGCAGGAGAGATGTTTAAAGGTGAAAAACGCGATGTCTATCGGTCATTGAAACTCGAAGGCATTCTGGAGTCACCCGTTGGCATCTGCATCACCTGCGACCGCGAACGCAGCGGTCCGGTGGTGGTCGGACGTACCCACATGAAGACCATGGACCTGTACAGCAGCGTGTGTGCCGTCCAAAACCTGTGGCTGGCAGCGCGGGCCGAAGGCCTGGGGGTTGGCTGGGTGAGCATTTTCAACCAGGCCGAACTGCAGCAAGCACTGGGAATTCCGAACCGCATCACCCCCATCGCCTACCTGTGCGTCGGCTACGTCAGCCATTTCTATGCCAAACCGGAACTGGAAAGTGCGGGCTGGCTGCCCCGGCTGCCCATGGAAAATCTGGTGTATTTCAACCAATGGGGCAATCGTGATGACCAGCAACCCCTGATCGGGCACTTGCGCCGCGACCAGGCAGCCGCGCAGAAAACAGCATGACGCGTTGCCCCGGTTCAGGGAGAAACCGGCAATGCCAAGCTGATGGTCGGCAGTTTCACTAACATCGTGCGCCTGACCGCCGAAGGCAAGGCCAACGACTACCCATGGGATGGGTGGGACAAAACTGGTTTGAATAAAAATTTTCGCAGTACGATTAGTACCCATGCGCGTTAAAGACACAAAGACACAATACAAAAGCTTGCCTTTCAGCTTGCAAGCGTGCCCATGGTTTGCAAAATCCAGAGGTGTGGCATGAAAGTCAAATTTTGGGGAGTTCGTGGTTCCATTGCCTCGCCAGGCCCCAAAACCGTGCGTTATGGCGGCAACACCACCTGTATTGAAATTCGCACCGACAACAACGAACTCATCATCATTGATGCCGGTACCGGTATTTTCCCGCTATCGCAAACTTTATTGAATGAATTGCCCGTCACAGCACATGTCCTGATCACCCATTCGCATTGGGACCACATTCAGGGTTTGCCGTTCTTCCTGCCCAACTTTATTGCCGGCAACACCATGCGTTTGCATGGTGCTTTTGATTCGGTTTCAGGCAAGGGCATTGAACAGGTCATGGCGGTGCAGCTTCAGTACAGTTACTTTCCCGTGCGCGAAGAAGAAATGAAAGCGCGCATCGAGTACATCACTTTGGCGCCAGAGCAAAGCATCCGGATCGGCAGCGCCACCATCACGCCTTACGTGATGAGTCATCCGGTGGTTGACTTTGGCTACCGGATTGAAGAAAACGGGAAGTCTGTTTTTTTCACAGGTGACCATGAGCCTCCCTACAACATTTATGCGCCGGATGAAGCCGGTTTTGCGCAATGCCAAGCTGAGATAGAGGCCAAAAATGACTACCTGATTCGCGCCATGCAAGGGGTCGATGTGCTGATTGCAGATTGTTCCTACACCAGCGCCGAATACCCGGCCAAACAAGGCTGGGGGCATGGCACCTACCATACCAGTATCGAGTACGCCAAAAAAGCGGGGGCCAAAACGCTGTTTTGCACCCATCATGAACCCACCCGCAGCGACGATGCCCTGGAGGCTGCTTTTGCCGAGGCCCTGGCAGATCACCCGCGCCACGCCGGAGACCCCGTCTATCGCCTGGCCCGCGAAGGTGACTGCTTTGAGTTCTGATCTTTGAGTTGTGCCGTGCAACAGGTCACATTTAGCAATCGGCAAGCGCTGCATGACGTGACAGCAACGCGGCAACTCGAACAACAAGCACAGCAAGCCCTGCCCCCGCATACCCTGATGGCACGCGCCGGTCTGGCTGTGGCCAAACTGGCGCTGGCCATTGCCCCCCATGCCCAACGCATCTGGATAGCGGCCGGCCCGGGCAACAACGGCGGCGACGGATTGGAAGCGGCCATGCATTTGCAGCGCTGGGGCAAACACCCTCAAGTGAGCTGGCTGGGAAATCCCGAGCAGGCCCCCGCCGACACAAAAATTTCGCATCAAAACGCCATCGACGCTGGCGTGCAATTTGTAGATCAGCTCCCGCAACAGATTGACTTGTGCATCGATGCACTGCTGGGCATTGGCTCCCAATTACGGGAGCCTGCGGGACTCATGGCCGATTGGATTGCGCACATCAACAATCTGGGCACCCCTGTGCTGGCCGTTGACGTGCCAACCGGTTTGCAGGCAGACACCGGCGCCGCCGGCGCGAGCCACGTCAAGGCCAGTCACACCCTGAGCCTGCTAACCCTCAAGCCCGGGCTTTTTACCGCCCATGGCCGCGATCTGGCGGGCAGCGTCTGGCTGGACGATTTGCAGCACAGACAAGCAGATGCCGTATCGGTGGCTCCCAGTGCCTGGCTGGCGGGCCAAATGACAACAGCAACCCGAACGCACGCCAGCCACAAAGGCAGTTATGGCGATGTGGTCGTGATCGGCGGCGCCCAAGGCATGACGGGTGCCACGCTGTTGGCCGGTTCCGCAGCATTGCACGGGGGGGCGGGCCGGGTGTTTGCCAGCCTGCTTGACGCGCAAGCTTTGCCATTTGATACAACCCAACCTGAACTGATGTTCCGGCATTGGGACACCTTGGCGTTGGACAACATGAGCGTGGTGTGTGGCTGCGGTGGCGGCACCGCCATAGCCAAGCATCTGCCGCTGCTATTCAAGTCTGCCAAACACCTGGTCATGGATGCCGATGCGCTCAATGCCATTGCCCAATCAACCCCGCTCCAGGAGCTGCTCTGCGCACGTAGCCAACAGCAACGCGCCACCATCCTGACGCCGCACCCGCTGGAAGCCGCCAGGCTGCTGGCATGCAGCACGGCGGAGGTTCAAGCCAACCGGCTCGAAGCGGCGCAGCAACTGGCCCGGCGTTTTGCCTGCACTGTCGTGCTCAAAGGCTCCGGCACGCTGATTACCCAACCCGATACAACGCCTGTCATCAACCCAACCGGCAACGCCAGATTGGCCACCGGCGGCACCGGTGACGTGCTGGCGGGTTTGATCGGCGCGCGTTTGGCTGGTGGTCTGAATGGCTTCGATGCCGCCTGCCAGGCCGTCTATCAGCATGGCCAGCTCGCAGACTTCTGGCCGCGGGATCAGGCGCTGACGGCTTCGCAACTGGCCAAAGCGCTGACTGCGTAAGTCAAGTTTTAACCGCGCCCGGCAAAAGGCATGTTGGTGGCCATCACGGTATGAAACATGACGTTGGCCTGCAAGGGCAAATTGGCCATGTACAGCACCGACTGGCCTACTATCGCCACGTCCATCACCGGCTCAATGGCCGTGGTGCCGTTGGCTTGCAAAATGCCGGTCTGCATGCGCTGTGTCATATCGGTGGCCGCATTGCCAATGTCAATTTGACCTACCGCAATGCTGTACTTGCGACCATCAAGCGAAGCGGTTTTGGTCAGGCCCGACACGCCGTGCTTGGTGGCGGTGTAAGCCACCGAATTGGGGCGCGGTGTGGTGGCCGAGATGGAACCGTTGTTGATGATGCGCCCGCCCATCGGGCTTTGTGCCTTCATGACCCGAAAGGCCTGGCGCAGGCATAAAAACATGCCGGTCAAGTTGATGTCCACCACTTTTTGCCAGTCGGCCAATGCCAGGTCTTCCAACAGCACACCGGGCGGTGCATTGGTGCCGGCGTTATTGAACAGCACATCGACCCGGCCAAATTTTTCGACGGCCGCATCGAACAAGGCCACCACCGAAGCCTCCTGAGCGACATCGGCAGCCACCGCCAGGGCGCGCTCAGGCGCGCCAGACAAGGCTGCCACATCCAGCAAAGGCTGCAGCCGTCGCCCCGCCAGCACCACCTGCCAGCCACCGGCCAGCAAGGCCAGCGCGGCTGCTTTGCCAATACCCGAACCCGCCCCGGTGACCAGGGCAACTTTGTTTGTTTCTGTCATGATTTTCAATTGGTTTAAGTTTTTTTAACTGCGGCGACGTGGTTTACGCGTCTTGTCTTTGGCTTTGCCTGGGGCTGGTGTCTTGATACCACCGGCGCGCTTGGGGGCTCCTGCGCGCGGCAATGGCTCCGCCATGTTACGGCTGCGCAGCCCTGCCTTGGTCTGGCTGGCATCGTCATCGAACACTTTCCGATCCGTGCCCTCATGTGCCAAATCCCTGTCTTTCGACAAACGGGGCAGCAGACCATCGGTCTCGGTCAACAACCGGAAATCAATGCGCCGCCCATCGAGGTCGACCCGGCTCACCTGTACCCGCACCCGGGTACCCAGCACGTAACGCATGCCGGTGCGCTCACCGCGCAGTTCCTGCCGCGCTTCATCAAAGCGGTAATACTCGCCACCCAGCTCGGTAATATGGACCAGGCCCTCGACGAACATGGCATCGAGCGTGACAAAAATACCGAAACTGGTCACGGCACTGACCACACCGCTGAACTCCTCGCCCAAATGCTCGCGCATGTACTTGCATTTGAGCCAAGCCTCGACGTCCCGGCTGGCCTCGTCGGCACGCCGTTCGTTGGCACTGCAATGCAGGCCGGCAGCCTGCCAGGCCTGCATGTCGACACTGGGCTTGCGGGGCTTTTGACCAGGTTCCTTGACCCGTGAAGCCAGGTTTTTCTCCAGCCGCTTGGACAACTTGGCGTGCGCTTCACCCGGTGTCGGCAAGTTCGGCAACTGGTATTTGCTCTTGAGCAAAATCGCCTTGATAACCCGGTGCACCAGCAAATCGGGGTAACGCCGGATCGGGCTGGTGAAGTGGGTATAGGCATCGAACGCCAGGCCAAAATGGCCACTGTTTTCGGGCGTATAGATGGCTTGCTGCATGGAGCGCAACAGCATGGTGTGAATCTGCTGCGCGTCCGGACGGTCCTTGGTGGCGTTGGCAATGGCCTGGAACTCACCCGGTGCCGGGTCGTCGCTGATGCTCATGCCAATGCCGGTGATTTTCAGGAAATTACGCAGAATTTCAATTTTTTCGGGCGTAGGGCCTTCATGCACCCGGTACAAACCGACGTGTTTGCCTTGCGCAATGAAATCGGCGCTGCAGACATTGGCTGCCAGCATGGCTTCTTCAATGAGCTTGTGAGCGTCGTTGCGGGTACGCGGCACAATTTTTTCAATGTGGCCCGCGTCGTCGCAAACGATCTGGGTTTCCACCGTTTCAAAATCAACAGCGCCACGGCGCGCGCGCGACTTCAGCAGTGCGCGGTACACATCGTGCAGATTCATCAAATCTGGGATGCGCTCCTTGCGCCTGGAGGCCTCGGGGCCGCGGGTATTGGCCAGAATCGCAGCCACCTCGGTATAAGTAAAACGCGCGTGGCTCCACATCAGCGCCGGATAAAACTGGTAAGCCGTCACCTCGCCGTCGGGGCTCACCATCATGTCGCAGACCATGCACAGGCGCTCGACCTCGGGGTTCAGGGAACAGAGTCCGTTGGACAATTTTTCCGGCAGCATCGGAATGACACGGCGTGGGAAATAGACACTGGTGGCCCGGTCGTAGGCATCAATGTCAATGGCCGAGCCGTTTTCCACATAATGGCTGACATCGGCAATGGCCACCAGCAAGCGCCAGCCGGACACGGCCGCCTTGCCCCGGCCGATCTTGACGGGCTCACAATAGACCGCATCGTCAAAGTCGCGCGCATCTTCGCCATCGATGGTGACCAGCGGCACATCGGTCAGGTCCACGCGATGGTTTTTGTCCTGGTCGCGCACCGCATCCGGCAAGGCCCGCGCCTGCGCAATGCAGGCATCCGAAAACTCATGCGGCACGTCGTACTTGCGCACGGCGATTTCAATCTCCATGCCGGGGTCATCCATTTCACCCAGCACTTCCTTGATGCGACCAACGGGCTGCCCAAACAGCGCCGGTGGCTCGGTCAATTCGACCACCACCACCTGGCCCACCTTGGCCAGGCCGGTGGCGGCTTTCGGAATCATCACATCCTGGCCGTAACGCTTGTCTTCGGGCGCCACAATCCAAATGCCGCTCTCGCACAACAAACGCCCGATGATGACCTGGGTGCTGCGCTCCATGATCTCGACGACACGCCCTTCGGGCCGACCTTTGCGGTCGCTGCGCACAATACGCACCTTGACGCGGTCCTTGTGCAGAACAGCGCGCATCTCGTTGGGCGGCAGGTAAATGTCGGACTCGCCGTCATCCCGGATGACAAAACCGTGACCATCACGGTGCCCTTGAACTATTCCCTCAACTTCTTCCAACAATGCGCTGGTTTGCTTAATATTTTTGATACAATGCCTTTCTTTCCTGAAATGCCCAGGTGGCGGAATTGGTAGACGCACTAGTTTCAGGTACTAGCGAGTAACTTCGTGGGGGTTCGAGTCCCTTCCTGGGCA
>NZ_JAMPYG010000012.1 GCF_023700745.1 Rhodoferax sp.
CCGTAAAGCTTGGTTCGGATTACGTCCTTTTCAGGAGTCGTGTTTTGAAAGTCTTGAAGCTGTCAGCCCAGGGGTTGCCCCAATCCTGGATTTCGCTCGAACAGGCGGTGATTCATTACGCCGCTGAAGAGGTGCGCTGGGAAATGGGCGGCCAGGTGGCGGTGTTTCACGGCGGCCACAATGCACTCACCGGCCAGCAGTCCATCATCACAGTGTCGAGCATCATCGGCACCAAAGGCGTCCCCGGCATCAACCCGTTTGAACTCAAACCCGGCCTGACCAACAGCAAACTGTTTGCTCGCGACCGCAACCTGTGCGCCTACTGCGGCGACCATTTTGACGAGCATGATTTAACGCGTGAGCACATCATTCCGTTTGCGCAAAAAGGCATCGACAGCTGGATGAACGTGGTCACGGCCTGCCGCCCTTGCAACCACCGCAAAAGCCATCGCACACCCGAGCAGGCGCACATGCCGCTGCTCTATACGCCCTATGTTCCCAGCCTGTGGGAAGACTTCATTTTGCGCAACCGCCGTATCCTGGCGGATCAAATGGAATTCTTGATGGCGCACGTGCCCAAGTCGTCACGTTTGGTGGCCTGATCAGTTTTTTCGGTGAGCTTCGGTGTGTGGTAGGTCAGGCTTCAGTCTGACAAGCCCGGCAAACGTCGGGTAAAGGGAGTAAAACAATGAAAAGCGTGAAATTTTGCTGGCGCATGACGCCTGTGTGTGTGCTGCTGGGCAGCGTGTCTGCCACCAGCGCCTGGGCGGCCACGGTGGCCCAGCCGGTAGCGCTGGAGGCCAACGCATCCGCGCAGCCCGCGCTCATGCATGCGAAGCACTGGGCATCTGGCCTGGACCCCAATCCCTATCTGGTGAGCGAAAAACTCGATGGCGTGCGTGCCTTCTGGGACGGCCAGAGCCTGCGTTTTCGCAGTGGCCTGCCCATTGCGGCGCCGGACTGGTTCATCGCTGGCCTGCCCAAGACGCCGCTGGACGGCGAGTTGTGGCTGGGCCGCGGCCGCTTTGACGAACTTTCCGGCACGGTACGGAAAAAGCTGCCGTTGGAGGCCGAATGGCGCCAGCTGCGCTACATGATTTTTGACCTGCCTGGCGCCACCGGCTCGTTTGCAGAACGCACCCAGCGCATCAACGCGCTGCTGGCAGAGGTGCGCCAGCCCTGGCTGCAGGCCGTGGCCCAAAGCCAGATTCCAAATGCCATCAGCTTGCAGGCCTTGCTGAAACAAACCGTGAAAGCGGGCGGCGAAGGCCTGGTGCTGCACCGCGCCAACGCCCTGTGGTCGCCCGGGCGCAGTGATGCGCTGTTCAAACTCAAACCCATGCCCGATGACGAGGCGCGCGTGCTGGCACATTTGCCGGGCAAGGGGCGCCACGCCGGGCGTATGGGGGCCTTGCTGCTGGCCTTGCCCGATGGCCAGCAGTTTGCCTTGGGCACGGGCTTCAGTGACGCCCAACGTGCGGATCCGCCCCCGGTGGGGGCCATCGTCACCTACCGTTACCGTGACCGCACGCCCAGGGGCTTGCCCCGGTTTGCTTCGTTTGTACGGGTGCAGCCACAATAAGCGGCATGAGCAAAGCGTTTACCAAAGAAACAGACAACGATGACGAAGACGACGAAATTCGTCTTCCGCCCTTGCCTGCAGGTGGCAAAAACTACATCACACCCCAAGGTTTTGCCGTTCTGCGCCACGAGCTCAAAGAACTGATTGAGGTCGAACGCCCCAAGATGGTGGAGGTGGTGCACTGGGCCGCCAGCAACGGCGACCGGTCGGAAAACGGCGACTACCACTATGGCAAGAAGCGTTTGCGTGAAATTGACCGGCGTATCCGCTTTTTGATCAAGCGCCTTGAAATTGCCGAGGTCACCGACCCGTCGCTGCACTTTGGCAACACCCAGGTGTTTTTTGGTGCCACCGTCACCTATGCGGATGCCCAGGGCGAACTGCGCACGGTGAGGATCATGGGCATCGACGAAGCCAACAGCGCCCAGGGCGAGGTCAGCTGGGTCTCGCCCATCGCCCGCACGCTGCTCAAGGCCGAGCAGGGCGATGTGCTCAAGCTGGTCATGCCGGACCGGGTGGACGAGATTGAGGTCATCAAGGTGAGTTACCCAAGTCCCGATGGAGGGTAGGGTGCAGCCGACCACCCGTGAGCGTCGCCGGGTCTGATGGCACAAGCGCCATGAGAATTCTCAGTACGACGCCCGTGCTTCGCGGTATGCTGTGCATGTCGTGCTCTCCTTCGGGCGGGCGGACTATCGCACATCCACTTCTACAGGAGATAAAACATGATCATGCGAATCACTCTTGCCGCCATGGTTTCTGCCGTGGCGTTGCTCACCGTGTCGGGTTGTGCCGTTACCCGGGACCAGCAGACCGTCGGTGCCTACATTGACGACACCACCATCACTACCCAGATCAAGAGCCGCTTCTTCGAAAACAAGGGTGTGGCGGGTACCAGCATCAGCGTTGAAACACTCAACGGCATCGTGTTGCTGTCCGGTTTTGCCAAGAGCACCACCGAAAAGCTAACCGCGGAAAGCATTGCGCGCAAGGTCAACGGCGTGAAATCAGTCAGAAACGAGATCGTCGTCCAGCCTTGAGGGTCTCAGATCCGTTATCAATTGCCGATCTGCCTTCCTCAATGACAGAGCCGTCTGGATTGGGTCATGTGCTGCGGTCAAGGGCCAGCACCTGCTACCGCAGCATATGATGCTGGCTGGCGAACTGAATCTCGTTTCACCAGAACCCCAATCCATCACCATGAAAACACCTGTCAACACCTTCAAAAAAGCATTGCAGAACCAGCAGGTCCAGATTGGCCTGTGGGTGGACCTGGCCGACGGCCTGTGCACCGAACTCGTGGCCGGCATCGGCTATGACTGGCTGCTGCTCGATGGTGAGCACGGCCCCAGCGACCTGCGCACCATGCTGGCGCAATTGCAGGGCGTCTCCAGCGCCATCGGCTCCATCCCCGGCTTGGTCACGCACCCGGTCGCCCGTGTGCCGGTGGGGGAGACCACCATCATCAAGCAGTATCTCGAGCTCGGCGTGCAGACTCTGCTCGTACCCATGGTGGACACGGCCGCGCAGGCCGCGCACATGGTCCGTGCCATGCGTTACCCACCCGATGGCATCCGCGGCATGGGCAGCCCCGTGGCCCGTTCTTCGCGTTGGCAGAGTTACCCCGACTACATCCAGGAAGCCAATGAACAAGTCTGTCTGCTGGTGCAGGTGGAAACAGTCGAAGCGCTGGGGAACCTTGACGCCATCGCCGCCACACCGGGCGTGGACGGCGTGTTCATCGGTCCGGCCGACCTGTCGGCCTCGATGGGCTTTCCCGGCAACCCCGGTCACCCCGAGGTGCAGGCCGCCATCGCGGCTGGCATGGCACGCATTCTCAAAGCCGGCAAGGCTCCCGGCATCATCGCCACCACGGAGGATCAGGCGCGCAAATGGCTGGCTGCCGGCGCCTTGTTTGTGGCCGTCGGCGTGGACACCATGCTGTTGTCCGATGCCGCGCGCAGCTTGCTCGCCAGGTTCAAGTCATCCGTTCCCCAGTCGTTGGCTGGCGGTTACTGAACGCTCCGTCCGATATGTTCAGTAAATAAAGATTTTTTAAACACGGCGTTTAACTACAAACACCGCATTCGCCCAAGCTGGCTGCAGGTTGGAACTTTTTTTGTATTCAGCCCCAGTCACTGGGACCGACCATGAAACAATCGCCCAATGAGATTTTTCAATTCAATCATGGTCGTCATCGGCTGGGCCTTCGTCATATTCGCAGTATTAAGCGTCCTTGGACTGGGCTCAATGCACATGCACTTTGGTCCGCTGGACTTCAAGCTCCCCTTTCGCTTTCGCTGAAAGAGCTTAAACTGAAAAAGCCCGCTACCATTTTGATAGTGGGCTTTTCTTGTGCATTTTGGTGGGAACTGAGAGATTCGAACTCTCGACCTACGGATTAAGAGTCCGCTGCTCTACCAACTGAGCTAAGTTCCCGTCTTCACGTATCGTCGCTCGCCGTGAAGAGGCTAAATTCTAGCAGCACTTGCTGGCGTTCTCGGAAGGTGGCAGGCCTTGGTGGCGCTGGCGTTTGGCGTGTCAGTGGTTCGGCATTGGGGTTGGGCAGGGCGGGGTGGCGGCATCGGTCAGGACGATGAATCAATAGTCCGCGGGTGGCATTTGCACCGCCAATGTCTACTTTGGAGGTCTTGCGCCTCTTAGATTGACAATCTGCTGCTTGAGTTGCCGTGCAGCCATAGCGTAGCCGCCATTGCTCCCGTCCACAAAATGCATGTGATTCCCTGTGTAGGAGTGGACAAGGCAAGTCACCAAGGCTTCACCAGATTGGTGCATTCCGTAGGCGAGTTGCTTTTCGCGAAACATTCTTTCCAGATATGACTGCAGTTCCATAAACTGCTGGTCATTTCCATCAATGACCATGCGCAACATCCCATCGAATTTCCTGAAATCTGTGTTTTCGACCAATTCATCTCGGTAACGACTCCAGCGGACAGCCTTGGTATCCAGATTGCCCCGCAAGAGGTAGATACCTGCAAGATTCTTCAGCATCATCATCAGGAAATAACGAGTCTTTTCCCAGGCATTGCGGCTGTAGGACCGCACACGCAATTCATGGTTCAGAGAATCTGGATTCATCGTCAGCTGCATCTTGCTAGCACGAAGCGGATGGTGGCGTTGAACATCACCATAAATCGAATAGACCTTTTTCAGTACGTCCTGGTATGTCTGCAAATTCCTGTCAGCTTCGCCGGACATTGCCGTTACCAGAAGCGATAACTTGTGGCCATTGAAATTTTCCACACTGTGCCAGCGACACTCAAACCCTTCAAAATTGGCTTGCGCCGAGGCGCTGACAGATTCCGACAGCCAGACACAACCCGTCGATCCTGGGGTCTTCGTGCGTCGCTCCGCCTCATCCCACCCTCTACCCGAAAGACAAGTCTGGGTGACATGTTTTGACAGTGCAACCTTGGCCAGATTCACCCGAAATCCACTTGAAACCAGATCGAAAACACGGACCAGGCCTATCCGCAAATCAAGCCCAAAATCTTCTTTGGAAAGCCTTTGGGCGCCGCGTAGGGCACTGTGGGCTTGTTCAATGATGGCTCCCGGAATGGCCATTGTTGCCCCATCACCGCCGAAGACGTATGGGATCTGAATGCTGCGGTCAATATTCACCACGGCAGCGATACATGCCACACCAACTGTATTGACCTTCTTGTAATCCCCGCGCTCGATCGCAAGAGTAGACCCTGCGATGTCGGCAACGACAACCCACCAATCTAGCGGAAGCGATGAGTGCAGTTGAGTCTGAATTGCCTCTTGAAACGATTCGAGGGCCGTCAGCTCCCGGTAAAAGTGGCAACTGTCGTTCATTGTGCTGTCAGTCAATTCAGGGGCGGAAAATGGGCAACGGGCCAATTATCGTGGCGAGCCGGCCCTGATCAATGGCAAACAGGTCATGGGTGTTGGATGCCGGTTGCGTCAACTCGACCAAATGCTTCGCGCCAACGGTCTGATGACTGAACCCAAGGTGGTGGACGACATCAAGCCGTTTGAGGAAATCCGGGCTGATCTGAAGAGCGCCCTCGAAGGTGCCACGGGGTAGGGCTTACTTAGAAGATCAGCAAATTGTGTCTGGAACGGCAAGCTCGCAACGGAAAGTGTCGTCAAGGAAAGTGATTCGCGTTTACCATCCGCAGGTCAAATACGCCTATTCTGTGTAACTTCAGGAGAATTGACCATGCCGACAGGAACAGTCCGTCTTCATCGCGTACTCCGCGCCAAACCGGAGAAGATTTATCGGGCCTTCTTAAACGCAGAGGCCATGTCGAAATGGATTGCGCCTTATGGGTTTACCTGCAAGGTTCACCACATGGATGCCCGCGTTGGCGGCACTTTCAGGATGTCGTTTGAAAATTTTTCCACCGGCAATGAACACGCTTTCGGTGGCGAGTATCTTGAACTGGTGCCGGGCGAACGCCTTCGGTACACAGACAAGTTTGACGATCCCAATCTGCCCGGCGAGATGCGGGTCACGGTGTCAATCAAACCGGTCTCGTGTGGTTCAGAGCTGGCGATCGTGCAAGAGGGCATACCAGAGGTCATTCCGCTGGAAATGTGTTATCTGGGCTGGCAGGAGTCGCTCGCGCAACTGGCAAATCTTGTTGAGCCGGAGATTCCGGGGTAAGGGAGTGATACCCGCCGTCGAAGTGTCAGCTGTCGGGAGAAGCGAATAACAGTCCACAATGACGCTTCAAATGGCGCACCGCAAAAGCTTACGCGAGCGCGAAGATAGTGTGATTTAACAATGAGATGCGTAGCGATGAAACACCCTCTGCTTGAAGGCCTCGGAGACGACTATCCGGTCTACCTTGAACAGCACCATGACCACGTACTCAGAAGGATCGATGAAATATGGGATACGCCAGAAATCGATGACTACCTGAGAGATCTTTTGATCGACAAACGAGGGGGGCGCAAGGGGTTTTCCCCTGAGGCGACAAAAGAAATTGATGCCTTGCGCGACTTCAGAATGCTGGAGACGTTCCTGGCGGCAGAGAGGAAAGAAACCGCTATCCTTGAATTGGATAAACGTGGTATTTTTCGCAATAGAGATAATTTTTTGAGGGCACTCGAAAGCGGAGATATCGAACTCATTGATTTGTTTGTCCGAGCCAACTTCAATATCCACCTGACCGATGACAACGGCACACCGCCGCTGCTTCTGGCGTTGAAGAAGGGCTACACCATCATTGCGCGGATTCTTCTGATTGCGGGCGCAGACGTCAACGAAAAGGACAAGCTGGGCCTCACGCCGCTGATGCTGGCGTGCGGCAAGCCGACCTTTGGGTACCGGGACATTGCCGAAACGCTGATCAAAAAAGGGGCGCACATCAATGTGCGTGATGCCTTGGGCTACACACCGCTGTTGCTCGCGCTTTCGGGCGGCACCATCGACATTGCCGAACTGCTCATCAACAAAGGTGCCGATGTGTCCGCGCGCACCAGGAAAGGCGCCACGCCCTTGTCGCTGGCGCAACAGGCGCAATGCACTGAAATTGTTGACCTGTTGCTTAGCAAGGATGCAAAAAGCTGAAAAGACACTGAAGCCTTGCTTCAGTGCATGGCCTACATCAGCAGATGCTCGCCCGCGTTGTCGCCGCCCAGGGTGACGTAATTGACCTTGCGGATGTCCATCAGTTTTTTGCCGCCTGAGTAGCTAATGGAGCTTTGCACGTCCTGCTCCATCTCGATCAGCGTGTCGGCCAGCTTGCCCTTGATGGGCTCCAGGATGCGCTTGCCTTCCACGTGTTTGTATTCGCCCTTGTTGAAGTCGCTGGCCGAGCCGTAGTATTCCTTGTACAGCTTGCCGTCCACCTCTACCGTCTGGCCGGGGCTTTCCTCGTGGCCGGCAAACAGCGAGCCGATCATGACCATGGTGGCACCAAAGCGGATGCTCTTGGCAATGTCGCCATGGTCGCGGATGCCGCCATCGGCAATGATGGGTTTGGTGGCCACGCGGGCACACCATTTGACCGCGCTCAGTTGCCAGCCGCCGGTGCCAAAACCGGTCTTGAGTTTGGTGATGCAGACCTTGCCCGGGCCGATGCCGACCTTGGTGGCGTCGGCGCCCCAGTTTTCCAGGTCGATCACCGCCTCGGGCGTGGCCACATTGCCGGCAATGATAAAAGTGCCCGGAATTTTTTCGCGCAGGTAGCCGATCATGTTTTTCACGCTGTCGGCATGGCCATGGGCGATGTCAATCGTGATGTACTCCGGCGTCAGGCCGAGCGCCACGAGTTGGTCAACGGTGTCATAGTCAGGCTGCTTGACCCCCAGTGAGATGGATGCGTACAGGCCGCGTGCCTTCATGGCCTTGACAAACTGCACGTTGTCCAGGTCGAAGCGGTGCATCACGTAAAAGTAGTTGTTTTGCGCCAGCCAGATGCAGATGGACTCATCCACCACCGTCTTCATGTTGGCAGGCACCACCGGGACGCGAAAGCGGCGCGGCCCCAGTTCCACGCTGGCATCGCACTCCGAGCGGCTCTCCACCCGGCATTTGCGGGGCAGCAGCAAGATGTTGTCGTAGTCAAAAATTTCCATGGTTCCAAGCTCCAAAAGTTCAATTTCAAGAAAATCAATTCAAAAACACAGAGCGCTTGGATTGGACCCGGCCATAAAAAAACCGGGTGCCAATTGCTTGGGCCCGGTGCTTGATTCTATCGAAGTCGGGCGGCTTTCTACAATGCCCTTATGTTTTCAACCCCGACCCTTCCCAGCGCGCCAGATGCGGGCCTGCTGAACAACCTGAACCCCGAGCAGCTGGCGGCTGTCACGCTGCCGGCCGAGCATGCCCTTATTCTGGCCGGGGCGGGCTCCGGCAAAACCCGCGTGCTCACCACCCGCATTGCCTGGCTGCTGCAAACCGGCCAGGTGTCGCCCGGCGGCATCCTGGCGGTCACCTTCACCAACAAGGCGGCCAAGGAGATGATGACGCGCCTTTCCAGCATGTTGCCGCTGAACGTGCGCGGCATGTGGATTGGCACTTTTCACGGCCTGTGCAACCGGTTTTTGCGCGCCCACTACAAACTGGCCAACCTGCCGCAGAGCTTTCAGATCCTGGACACGCAAGACCAGTTGTCCTCCATCAAACGCCTGTACAAGCAGTTTGGCCTGGACGACGAGCGTTTTCCGCCTAAGCAGATGCAGTGGTTCATTGGTGGCTGCAAGGAAGACGGCCTGCGCCCCAACATGGTCGAGGCGCGGGACGACGAAACGCGCAAAAAGATCGAGATTTACCAGCTCTACGAGGACCAGTGCCAGCGCGAAGGTGTGGTCGATTTTGGCGAGCTGATGCTGCGCAGTTACGAACTGCTGCGCGACAACGACCCCATTCGCGAGCATTACCAGCGCCGCTTCAGGCACATCCTGATCGACGAGTTTCAGGACACCAACAAGCTGCAATACGCCTGGATCAAGATGCTGGCCGGTACCGGTGCCCACAGCACGGTCGAAGGCGCTTTTCAGCCCACGGGTTGTGTCCTGGCCGTGGGTGACGACGACCAGAGCATTTACGCCTTTCGCGGGGCACGCGTGGGCAACATGGCCGACTTCGTGCGTGAGTTTGGCGTGCGGCACCAGATCAAGCTCGAAGAAAACTACCGTAGTGGCAGCAACATTCTGGACGCTGCCAATGCGCTGATCAGCCACAACAGCAAGCGCCTGGGAAAAAACCTGCGTACGGCGCAAGGCCCGGGTGAGCCCGTGCGGGTGTTCGAGGCCCCCAGCGACTTTGCCGAGGCCAGGTGGATGGTCGATGAGATGAAGCAGTTGGTGCGTGAGGGCCACGAGCGCAAGGAAATTGCCGTGCTGTACCGCAGCAACGCGCAAAGCCGGGTCATCGAGACCGCGCTGTTCAATGCCGGCATGCCGTACAAGGTCTATGGCGGCTTGCGCTTTTTTGAGCGCGCCGAGATCAAGAACGCGCTGGCCTACCTGCGCCTGCTGGAGAACCCGCGCGACGACACCAGTTTTCTGCGTGCCGTCAACTTTCCGCCGCGCGGCATCGGCATGCGCAGCTTGGAGCAGTTGCAGGATGTGGCACGTGCCAGCGGTTGCTCGCTCAGCGACGCGGTCAGCGGCCTGAGCGGCAAGGCGGGCACCAACATTGGCGCCTTTCTTGCGGGCATTGACGTGCTGCGCGAGCAGACCCAGGGCCTGAGCCTGCGCGAAACCATCGAGCTCACGCTTGACCACAGCGGCCTGATTGACCACTACAAGGCTGACCGCGAGGGCGCCGACCGGGTGGAGAATCTGGAAGAGCTGGTGAACGCCGCCGAGAGCTTTGTCTCGATCGAGGGTTTTGGCCGCGACGCCGTGGCGCTGCCGGTGGATGAACTGGGCCAGCCGCTGACCCAGTCACCCGCGTCCCAGGGTTTGGACTTGAACCAGCCGCTGCTGGACATCCCCGCGCCCGACGCAGAAACCGGCGAAACCCTGTCGCCGCTGGCGGCCTTTTTGACGCACGCCGCGCTGGAAGCCGGTGACAACCAGGCACAGGCCGGCCAGGATGCCATCCAGCTCATGACGGTGCACGCCAGCAAGGGCCTGGAGTTTGATTGCGTGTTCATTACCGGCATCGAAGAAGGCCTGTTTCCGCACGAAAACGCCATGAACGACCGCGATGGTCTGGAGGAAGAGCGCCGCCTGATGTACGTGGCCATCACCCGTGCCCGCAAGCGCCTGGTCCTGAGCCATTCGCAGACCCGCATGCTGCACGGTCAGACACGCTACAACCTGCGCAGCCGCTTTTTTGAAGAGTTGCCCGAAGAAGCGCTGAAATGGATCACGCCCAAGCACCCCGGTTTTGGCAATTCCGAGAGTTTTTCCGAGGCCCTGTATTCAGGCCATGCCAACGCCTACGGCAAGCGTCCGGCAGGGCAGTTTGGCACCGATTACGCGCGCTTTGCAGCGCCCGCGCCCGTGGCGCAGCCCAAGGTCGAGGCCCAGAACAGCTTGCGCACCGGGCAAAAGGTGTTTCACGCCAAGTTTGGCGAAGGCACGGTCTTGTTGCTGGAAGGCAAGGGCGACGATGCGCGCGCGCAAATCAATTTTCCGCGCCATGGCGTCAAGTGGCTGGCGCTGTCGGTGGCCAAGCTCACGCCCGTGCCCTGAGCTTGGCCGGGTGTCACCGGATTGACATCAATTTGCCATGAAGGTGTCATCCTGCCTTGCCATCATCATGTTGTTCAACAAAGGAGTACAACATGAGAGATCTCCCCACCCCAACGTTTGCCTTGTCTCCGGTCTCGATGCCCAGGGGGTCACTTCATCGATCTGATGCAGGCGAACTGGCTGCGTCGCTTGCGGCTCCCAAAGCCGAGCGCGCTCCCTTGCAAGTGTCCTGGGCCCGCCATGCTGACGAAGTCCGTCAGGCCCAACGCCTGAGGTACCAGGTTTTTGCCGACGAGATGGGCGCCCGCCTGAACACGCCGGTGCCGGGGCACGACATTGACCTGTTTGACAATTATTGCGAGCACCTGTTGGTGCGCGACGCCGCCAGCCAGGACGTGGTGGGTACCTACCGTGTGCTGACCCCCGCCCAAGCTAGGCGCGTCGGCAGCACCTACAGCGACACCGAATTTGATCTGGTGCGACTGCGCGGTTTGCGCGAGCGCATGGTGGAATTGGGTCGAAGTTGTGTCCACCCGGAGCATCGCCATGGCGGTGTCATCATGGCGCTGTGGGGCGCTCTGGCGGAATTCATGGTGCGCAACCAGCTTGACACCATGATTGGCTGTGCCAGCATTCCCATGTTGCACAACGGCATGGTCAGTGGCGACGTGGCTGCCAGCATCTGGCAGCAACTCAAAAGCACCCATCTGGCGCCGATCGAACTCCATGTGCGGCCACGCCTGCCGCTGCCCGTAGAACAGCTGGACAGCAGTCTGGCGGTTGAGCCACCGGCACTGATCAAGGGCTATTTGCGCCTGGGCGCCAAAGTACTGGGTGCGCCCGCTTGGGACCCGGACTTCAATACGGCAGATCTGCCCATGTTGATGCGCATCGGCGACCTGCCGGCACGTTACCGCAAACACTTCCTGGGCGCTTGATCTTCAGCTGGGTCAGGCCTTCAACATGCCTGCAACTTCGGCGTGTGCATCGGCTGCCCAGTCCTGCCGGTTGCGACCACCGGCGTGTTGCGCTGATCCGAAACTCAACACCACGCGTTGCTGTGGTGCCGTGAGTGTGCGCCACAGTGAGCCCAAAAAAGTGTCATCGTCAATGTAGCAGGCTGCCTGGCTGTGCCGGCCGCTGGCTGTTTCCTCGAACCGCACTGCCACGGTCTGCACCGGGGCGTTGGCCGAGATCGCGGCCTGAAACAGATTGGCATGAAACGGCAACACCTGCAGGCCGTTGCTGGTGGTGCCCTCGGGAAAGATGGCCAGAACCATGCCGCTGTCAGCGTGCAGCTTTTCGGCCATCTGATGCACCACGCGCAGGGCATCTCGCCTGGAACTCCGGGTGATGAACAGGGTGCCTGCCGCCCGGGTGAGGGTGCCCACCACGGGCCACTGGCCAATCTCTGACTTGGACACAAAGCGACACGGGCATGAAGCCAGCAACACCACAATGTCCAGCCAGGACACGTGGTTGGCGACCAGCAGCAGTGGGCCATTGCCGGGCGGATTGCCATTCACTTTCAAGTCGATGCCGAGCAACGCCAGCGAAGACCGGGCCCAAGCCTGGATGCGTTTTGCTTTTTGATGGTCCTGCCATCTGGGGAAATGGCGGTTGACGACCCAGAGTCCGTGGATCAGATGCAGCCCTACGCGCGCCAGCTTGAAAAAAGCAGAGAAATGTCTCGTCATAAAAAATCATGCCCGCTTGCGCCTGGCATAACATCAGTATCCAGTCATGTGGCTGCTTGTTCCTGACCGGGTGGCTCCAGCTCGAAACTGTCCCGGTAGGTAAAGTAAAGCGAGGTGAAAAACATCGCCGCCAGCAGCATCAGTGCAGGAAACAGGATCATGCTGGACAGGCCAGGGTTGTCCAAGACGTTGCCCAGGGTGCCGATGGCCAGCACGGCGACCAGGATGGTTCCCATCCAGGACAGGCCAAACACCGTAAAGGCCCAGAAGTTGCGAAAACATGCCACGATACTGAAAAACATGCTTTTCAGCGGTGGCAAGTCATGCCAGAACACCAGCGCCGGGGCATGCCAGAACATCAGGGACAGCGGCAAGTGCAGGCCAATAAAAACCCACATGGCCGTTTGAAAATCGGGTGACTGCAGCAGTTCGGTGGTCGGTGCGCTGCCGCCCAGGTACAGCCGGGCAAAACCGCCTCCGTCCACCAGGTACGAGACGCCCATGGCCAGCATGAAACCCGCGGCGTACAGGCCTCCCAGCGTCAGCATGGCGCGCACTTTGGCGGGCCCGGCGCGCAAAGCGGTGAACAAAATGAGCGGCATCGGAAATTTGCCTTGGGTTGCTTCTTGCGTGGCTGCCATCAGGCCGAGCGTGGCAGCAGGAAGCAGCGTCATGGCCAGTGGCAAACCCACGATCGGCAACATGGTGGCCACCGACATGACCGCCATGAAGATGAAGAACAGCCCGGCCAGTGCCAACGGTTGTTTGAAGAAAGTTTGCATGCCCTGCTTGACCCAGTAGGCGCCGGTGCGGGCAGGAACGAGTTTGAGTTTCATGCGAACGCCTCAAGGCTTGGGTAGTCCCGCACTTGGCGGGCACGGTGCCGCAGGATACGTTCAAAATGGCTGGGGTCGTGGGCTTGCAGCATGCTGGCTTGGCGCGGCTGATAAAAATCCCACAGGCGCGACAGCCAGAAGCGCAAGGCGCCGGCGCGCAGCAGCGCAGGCAGCAGCTCTTTTTCTGCCGCTTGCAAGGGCCGCACGGCGTTGTAAGCGGCCAAAAAATGGTGGGCGTTGGCTGCGTGGTGCGTGCCGCTTTCCTGGTGAATGCACCAGTCATTCATGCACACGGCCAGGTCAAACAACCAGGCGTCAACGCCGGCAAAATAAAAATCAAACACGCCGCTGAGCACGGGTTGACCGGCCACTTGGTCAAACATGGCGTTGTTGCAGAATAGGTCGGCGTGGATCGGGCCGCGTGGCAGGGCCGTGTAGTCTGGCAGGGTGGCGAGCTGGTTTTGGTAAGCCAGCTCCTGGGTGATCAGGGCGGTCTGGCTGTCGTTCAGGTAGGGCAACACCTCGGGCACGGTGGTGTTCCACCAGCTCAGGCCGCGCAGGTTGGGCTGGCTCAGTGCAAAGTCGCGTCCAGCCAGGTGCATGTTGGCCAGCATGGCACCTATCTGGGTGCAGTGCACCGGGCCGGGGTTGAGCTCGCTGGCGCCATGCAGTTTATCGACCACGGCAGCGGGTTTGCCTTTGACATTCAGGACCAGTTCGCCTTGGACGTTGGCATGTGGTTCAGGCACCACGATGCCACGCTGTGCCAGGTGCTTCATCAACTGCAAATAGAACGGCAATTGTTCAAACGACAGGCGTTCGAACAGGGTCAGCACGTAGTCATGGTGCTCGCCGTCTTTTTGTGTGCTGACGAAATAATTGGTGTTTTCAATGCCGCCAGCGGCGCCTTGCATGCTGGTGAGTTCACCCAGGCCAAGTTGTTGCAATAGTGCACTGGCCTCTGAAAAAGAGACTTCTGTATAGACCGCCATGGCTCAGAAGTCCAGGACTTTCCAGGTGCGCTCGCCCGTTTTGGGGGCAACCTGGTAGGCTGGCATGCCGCCTTTGGGCTGCACCGTGATGCTTTGAGCAGTGCCGCCGACGCGGATCTCGTCAATGCTTGCACCGGCATCCTCGACATGGAGGTGCTCAACGCGGGCTTGTACTTTGCCAGAGGCATCACGCTGCACCGTGGCACTGGCGGCAGCGGCTGGGGGAGGGGTGGTTTGGCTCCATGCCAGGCCAGAGGCCAGCAGGAGGGAAAGAACGGTGTAGGTAAGGCGCATGTTTTGATTGTAGATAAAGCTGCCGTGGCGTCTGGTACAGGCAAAATGCCGGCATGAACAATGCCCCACCCAAAACCCTGCTGCTGGTCGATGGTTCCAGTTACCTGTACCGTGCTTTCCACGCCATGCCCGACCTGCGTGCCGTACCGGGCGACCCCGCAAGCAGCCCTACCGGGGCCATTCGCGGCATGATCAACATGCTGCAAAGCCTGCGCAAGGACGTGCCTGCCGAATACGCCGCCTGTGTTTTTGACGCCAAAGGCCCCACTTTCCGTGATGATTTGTACCCGCAGTACAAGGCCCACCGTTCGCCCATGCCCGACGACCTGCGGGCCCAGATCGAGCCGATCCACGAGGTGGTGCGGCTGATGGGCTGGAAGGTGCTGGACGTGCCCGGTGTCGAGGCCGACGACGTGATTGGCACCCTGGCTGCCACCGCGGCGGCGCAGGGCATGCAGGTGATTGTGAGCAGCGGCGACAAGGACCTGGCCCAGTTGGTCAACGAACGCATCACCATCATCGACACCATGAACGGCCGCGTGCGTGACGTGGCCGGGGTCACCACCGAGTTTGGTGTGCCGCCCAGCCTGATGGTGGACTACCAGACCCTGGTGGGTGACGCCATCGACAACGTGCCTGGCGTGCCCAAGGTGGGCCCCAAAACGGCCGCCAAGTGGCTGCAGGAATACGGTTCGCTCGATGCCATCGTGGCCCAGGCCGATGCCATTAAGGGTGCGGTGGGAGACAACCTGCGCAAGACGCTCGACTGGTTGCCCACCGGCCGCAAGCTGCTGACCATCAAGACCGACTGCGACCTGAAAGACTGGTTGCCTGATTTGCCCGACATGGACGACATTGCCGTGGGCAGCATGAACACCCCGGCGCTGGCCGGGTTCTATGAAAAATACGGTTTCAAGGGCCTGGCGCGTGCGCTGGGTGCAGGAAATGGGGAGAACGGAAATGGGGTCAGAGCCAGCTCCGCTTCGCTGCGTGGATCCGACCCCATTTCCGTAGTTAACAACCGTGAACCCGGTCTTTTCGACGAACTGGACGCCGCCCCAGCCCCTGCCCGCGTGAGCGAACTGCGCTACGACACCCTCCTCACCTGGGACGCTTTTGACCGCTGGCTGGCCAAAGTGTTGGCTGCCGAACTGGTGGCGGTGGACACCGAAACCACCTCGCTCGACGAGATGCGCGCCAGCATTGTGGGCATCAGTTTCAGCGTGACACCGGGCGAGGCCGCCTACATTCCACTGGCCCACAGTTACCCCGATGCACCCGCCCAGCTGCCACGGGATGAAGTGCTGGCCCGGCTCAAGCCCTGGCTGGAGGACGGTAGTCACAAAAAACTCGGCCAGCACGTCAAGTACGACCGCCATGTGTTTGCCAACCATGGTATCGAGGTGCAAGGCTATGCGCACGACACCATGCTGCAAAGCTACGTGCTCGAAGTCACCAAACCGCATGGCCTGGCCAGCCTGGCCGAGCGTCATCTGGGGCGCAGCGGCATCAGTTTTGAAGACCTGTGTGGCAAGGGCGCCAACCAGATCTGTTTTGACCAGGTCGATGTGGCCAAAGCCGCCGAGTATTCGTGTGAAGACTCTGACATGACGCTCGATGTGCACCGGGTGTTGTGGCCGCTGCTTGAGGCCAACGACAAATTGCGTTTCATTTACGAGCTGGAGATCGCCAGCAGCGAGGCCTTGTATCGCATCGAGCGCAACGGCGTGCTGATCGACGCGCCCACGCTGAGCAGCCAAAGCCACGAACTCGGCAAACGCATCTTGCAGCTGGAGGCTGAGGCGCACGAGCTCGCCGGCCAGCCTTTCAATTTGGGCAGCCCGAAGCAGATTGGCGAGATTTTTTTCACCAAGCTCGGCCTGCCGGTGGTCAAAAAAACCCCGACGGGTTCACCCAGCACCGACGACGAGGTGCTGCAAAAGCTGGCCGAAGATTACCCCCTGCCCGCCAAGATTCTGGAACACCGCAGCCTGTCCAAGCTCAAGGGCACCTACACCGACAAGCTGGCACAACTCGCACTCCCGCGCACCGGGCGTGTTCACACCCATTACGCGCAGGCGGTGGCGGTGACCGGGCGCCTCAGCAGCAACGACCCCAACCTGCAGAACATCCCGGTGCGCACCCCAGAGGGCCGGCGCGTGCGCGAAGCCTTCGTGGCGCCGCCCGGCTGCGTCATTGCCAGCGCTGACTACAGCCAGATCGAGTTGCGCATCATGGCCCACATCAGCGGTGATGCCGCCCTGCTGCTGGCTTTCCACGACGGCATGGACGTGCACCGCGCCACGGCCGCCGAGATATTTGCCGTGAACACCGCAGAAGTCAGCAGCGAGCAGCGTCGCTACGCCAAAGTCATCAACTTCGGCCTGATCTACGGCATGAGCGCTTACGGCCTGGCCAAGGCGCTGGGTATCGACAACACAGCCGCCAAAAACTACATCGAACGCTACTTTGACCGCTACCCTGGCGTCAAACATTACATGGACCAGACCCGGGCGCTGGCCAAAGCGCAGGGCTATGTTGAGACCGTGTTTGGTCGGCGCCTGTACCTGCCCGAGATCAACTCGCCCAACGGCCCGCGGCGCAGCGGGGCCGAGCGCGCCGCCATCAACGCGCCCATGCAGGGCACGGCGGCCGACCTGATCAAGCTGGCCATGGTCAAGGTGCAGCAGGTGATTGACACCGAGCAGCGCGCCACCAAAATGATCATGCAGGTGCACGACGAACTGGTGTTCGAGGTGCCCGAGTCAGAAGTGGACTGGGTGCGCCACGAGGTGCCCAAACTCATGGCCGGTGTCGCGCACCTCAAAGTGCCGCTGCTGGCCGAAGTGGGCGTGGGGCTGAATTGGGACAAGGCGCATTGAGGGTCTGTGCGTTACAGCACAAAGGTGGGGGAGCCGGCGTGTTTTAATAAAAGGCGTGTTGCGCGCTGGGATGCCGTCGGTGTCACAGCTGGTGTGAAACCTTACAAAGGTGTTGTCATGAACTCAATCAAACTCGTCGGTGTGCTGCTCATCGTTTTGGGCGCCTTGGGGCTCGCGTATGGCGGCTTCAGCTACACCAAAGACACCACGGCCCTCAAAGTTGGGCCGCTGGAGATGACGGTGCAGGAAAAGAAAACCGTCAACGTGCCCATCTGGGCTGGCATTGGTGCCATCGTGGTGGGTGGTGTCTTGTTGGTGATGGGCGGCAAAAAAGGCTAAAGCTTTGCCCTCGGCAGGGTCGCCACAAAAGCCATCACCACCGGCTCGGCCGCCGTGCTCTGGCAGGCTTGTTGCCATTGTTGGGCCGCCTGCCGTAGCTGGCGTTCCTTGACGTGGCCGAAACCGCGTACTTCGGCCGCAATGCCCGCCAGTTTCACGGCTGTGGCGTGCTTGTCCGCCGTCAAGCTGGGCAGCAAGGCCTCGATCATGGCCGGGTACACCTTGGCCAACTGGCGCTCCAGGCGCCGCTCGGTGCTTTTGCCAAAGGGGTCGAACCAGCCGCCACGCAGGCCTTTCAGGCGCGCCAGCAAGCGCATGGCCGACAGCACCCAGGGGCCATAGGCCTGTTTTTGGAGGTGTCCGGTCACGGGGTCGCGCTTGGCCAACAAGGGCGGCGCCAGGTGAAAGCGCAGCCGGGTGTCGCCTTCGAACTGCTCGCGCAATTTTTTTTCAAAACGACCATCGGTGTACAGCCGCGCCACCTCGTACTCGTCCTTGTAGGCCATCAGCCGGTAGGCCTGGGTGAGCACGGTGCGGGTGAGTGTGTCGGTGCCCGGCATGGCCTGTTGCTCGGCTTGCTGCACCTGGCGCACCAGGGCCTCAAAGCGCGCTGCGTAAGCCTGGTTTTGGTAGGCGGCGAGGTCATTGCTGCGACGTGCGATGAGGGTCTGCAAGGCTTCGTTGTCGCGCTTGACAAAGTGCACCGCCTGCGCCGGGCTGCTGTTGCGCAGCACCGCATTCAGATCTAGCGCGGCACGACGGCCCCAGTCCAGCGCAGCCAGGTTGGACGCCACGGCAACCCCATTGATCTCGATGGCGCGCTGGATGGCCTGCAGCGACACCGGTAGCCAGCCCTGCTGCAGGGCATACCCCAGCATCAGCATGTTGGCCGCTATGGCATCGCCAAAGAGCTGGGTCGCCAGGCGGGTGGCCGGAAAAGCGTGTACGCGCTCAGCGCTGGCGGCGCTGTCGATGGCGCCGCGCAAGTTGTCTTCACCAAACTCGGTGTCCACCGGGTTCAGCACAAAGGCGGCATGGGGCGCCAGATGGGTATTGAGGGCCACCTGGGTGCGCCGTAGTGTCATGGTGGCCAGGGCGGCCGGGCTGGCCGCCACCATCATGTCGCAACCCAGCACCAGGTCGGCATGGGCCGTGGCCACACGGGGTGTGTGCAGGCTGGAGGCATCGCGCGCGATGCGCACATGCGACAGCACGGCACCGTTCTTCTGGGCAATGCCGGTCTGGTCCAGGCAGGTGGCGCTCAGGTTTTCCAGGCGCGCCGCCATGGCCAGAATGGCACCAATGGTGATGACGCCGGTACCGCCAATGCCGGTGATCACCGTCTCATGCACGGGTGACAGCGCAGCGCTTTGTGGCGCGGGCATGGGCGGTGTCGCGCTGTGCGCCTGTTGCTGCGAGTGCGCGCTTTTGCGCGGTGTGGCCCCGGTCAGGGTGACAAAGCTGGGGCAAAAGCCGTCAACACATTTGGTGTCCTTGTTGCAGCTCGACTGGTTGATCTGGCGCTTGCGGCCGAGCTCGGTCTCCAGCGGTTCGACCGAAATGCAGTTGGACTGCACCGAGCAGTCGCCGCAGCCCTCACACACTGCCTCGTTGATGAAGGCGCGCACGTCGGGGTCGGCCAGCGTGCCGCGTTTGCGTCGGCGTCGTTTCTCGGCCGCACAGGTCTGGTCGTACAGCAGCACGGTAACCCCTGCCGTCTCACGCAGTTGGCGCTGTAAGGCGTCGAGCTCGTCGCGGCCGTGCAGCGTGACGCCCTTGGGAAAATCACCGTTGGGCGCCGCCATTTGCCGGTATTTTTCCGGGTGATCCGACACCACGACCAGGCGCCCGACACCCTCAGCCAGCAACTGCTGCACGATCTGCTGCGGCGTGAAAGTGTCCGAGATCGCCTGGCCCCCGGTCATGGCGACGGCGTCGTTGTAGAGCAGCTTGTAGGTGATGTTGGCATGGGCATACACCGCCGCCCGCACGGCCAGGATGCCCGAGTGGTGGTAGGTGCCGTCGCCCAGGTTGGTAAAGACATGCTGGCGGCTGGAAAAGCCCATGGCGCCAAGCCAGCTGGCGCCTTCGCCGCCCATCTGGCTGAAGGTCTCGGTGTGCCGGTCCATGAACAGCGCCAGCCAGTGGCAACCGATGCCAGCCAGGGCGATGCTGCCTTCGGGCAACCGGGTCGAACTGTTGTGCGGGCAGCCCGAGCAAAAGTAGGGCGTGCGTGCCGCCAGCGCTGGGGCGTTGTGCCGTGCCTGTTCTTTGGCTTGCAGCAGCGCAAGTCGGCCTTGCGCTATCGGGCTGCCGACCAGTTCCGGGAAGCTGCGGGCCAGAACCTGCGCCAGCAGCGCCGGACTGGTTTCGCCGTGCTGAGGGATCAGCGTGTGGCCTTCGCGTCCGCGTTTGCCCAGCACAGCCGGGCAGGGGGCGCTGCCAAAAAGAATGCTTTTGAGCTGGTCTTCGATCAGGCCACGTTTTTCTTCCACCACCAGCACCGTGTCAATGCCTTGGGTAAATTGCTGAATCTGTTGCTCGTCCAGCGGGTAAATCATGCCCAGCTTGAGCAGGCGCACGCCGAGCCGGGTCAGCTCATCCTCGCCAAGTCCCAGGTCATGCAGCGCCTGCATCAGGTCGGCCCAGGGTTTGCCAGCGGCAATGATGCCGATGCGCGCCCCGGTGCCCGCGCCACTGCCCCGGTTGATGCCGGAAAAGCGCGCAAAAGCTTTGGCGCGCGCCAGCTTGACTTCATACAGGCGGCGTTCCTGTTCGACCCGGTTGTCGGGCCAGCGGATGTGCACGTCGGCGTGCTGCTGCAGCTCGGGCCAGTTGGCGCGCACCCGGTCGATATCCAGGTCCACGATGGCCGAACTTTCGGCAATGTCGGTCACGGCCTTGTAGCCCACCCAGCAGCCGCTGTACCGGGACAGCTCCACGCCCATGACGCCAAAATCGAGCATGTCCTGCACGCTGGCGGGGTAAAGCACCGGCATGCCGACCGAAACAAAGTCGTAGTCGGAGCAACCCGTCACCGTGCTCGACACCGCATTCGGGTCATCACCGGCAATGGCCAGCACGCCACCCTGGGGTGAACTGCCGGCCTGATTGGCATGGCGCAATACGTCGATGCTGCGGTCAACCCCGGGCGCCTTGCCGTACCAGATCCCAAAAACACCATCAAAGGCGCTGTCGCCCAGCAAATGCACCTGTTGGCTGCCCCAGACGGCGGTGGCCGCCAGCTCTTCGTTGACACCAGCCTGGAACTTGATGTCGCGTGGCGCCAGGTGCGTTTGGGCCGCCCACAGCGCCATGTCATAGGTGCCGACCGGCGAGCCTCGGTAGCCCGAAATGTAGCCCCCCAGCTTTTTACCCGCGCGCAAGCCGCGTTCGTGCAGGGTCAGGGGCAGCCGCACCAGCGCCTGCATGCCGCTCATGAAGGCCTGGCCCTGGGTGTTGACGTACTTGTCGTCCAGGGTGACGTCGGCAAGGGTATGGGGTGGCGTCTGTTGGCTCATGGGCAGCGTTCGGAATTCGTGGTGAAAGAATAAGGCTATGGTGCCACATTCTGGTGTGAACCCAGGTAGCCGTGTGCGAATCAATCAGCCGGGCGATGCGCTTTGCTGCGTGTCACCCGCCCGCTGTGCGGGCTCCTTCTTTACCTTCGCAAAACGCATCACCCGACTGATTGCATGCGCTTGTGGGTCGACCTGTTGCGCCAACTCAAGCGACCAATAGCGTCCCCGGGCATTCCAGATAGCCGCGCACTTGCTGGATGAATTCGGCTGCATTCATGCCATCGACCACCCGGTGGTCAAACGAGCTGGACAGGTTCATCATCTTGCGTGCCACCACCAGGCCGCCCCTGATCATGGGCCGCTCGACGATGCGGTTGGGGCCGATGATGGCAACCTCGGGGTGGTTGATGACGGGGGTATGGGCAATGCCAGCCAGCGGCCCCAGGCTGGTCACGGTGATGGTCGAGCCGCTCAGTTCCTCGCGCGCTGCCTTGCCGTTGCGGGCGGCCTCGGCCAGCCGCAGGATTTCGGCGGCGCAGGCCCACACATCGAGCGTCTCGGCGTGCCGGATCACGGGCACCATCAGGCCACCCGGCGTTTGCGTGGCCAGCCCCAGATGCACCGCGGCAAAGCGCGTCACCACAGCGGTGTCGTCGTCATAACGCGCGTTGACCTCAGGGTGTTCACGCACTGCCAGCACGATGGCACGGATCAAAAACGGCAGCAGCGTGAGGCGACCGCGCGCGGCGCCGTAACGGGCGTTCAGGCGTGCACGCAGGTCTTCAAGCTCGGTCACGTCGATTTCTTCGACATAGGTGAAATGCGGAATGCGGCGCTTGGCCTCCTGCATTTTTTGCGCAATCTTGCGACGCAGGCCGATCACGGGAATCGCTTCCTCGGCGGTCCCTGGCGCGTAGCGCGGGTCGCTGGCGGCCTGGTTCGGTCTGGTACCGCTTTGCCGGGTGTGCGCGTCCAGGTCGGCCTGCGTGATGCGCCCGGCCGGGCCGGTTCCCTTGACGCGGCCCAGGTCAATGCCCAATTCCCAGGCGCGGCGGCGCACGGCCGGGGCGGCGATGGGTTTGTTGCCAGCCGTTGGTGGGGCAGCGTGTGCATCCTGCAGAACACCGTCATTGCGAGGAACTGCAGGCGACGCGGCAAGCCATGACTTTCGGACTTCACTGGATTGCGCCACCGCGTTCGCACTGGCGGGGCTCTTCGTGGGCTGGTCGGCTGGCTGTGGCAAGGCCGTGCTGGCACTACCTGCCACCTCGATGTGAATGATTGCAGTGCCCACCGCCACCACCTGGCCTACAGCGGCGTCGATTGACAGCACCTTGCCTGCCACATGCGACGGAATCTCGACCGTGGCCTTGTCGGTCATGACGTCGGCCAAAATCTGGTCTTCGGCCACGCTGTCACCCACCTGCACATGCCAGGCCACCAGTTCGACCTCGGCAATGCCCTCGCCAATATCGGGCATCTTGATACTTTGTACGGTCATGTCAGGCCTCCAGCACGCGTTGCAGGGCCGCGCCCACGCGCGCCGGTCCCGGAAAATACGACCATTCCTGGGCGTGCGGGTAAGGCGTGTCCCAGCCGGTCACGCGCTCGATGGGGGCTTCGAGTTGGTAGAAGCAATGCTCCTGAATCAAGGCGCTAAGCTCGGCGCCCAGGCCGTTGGTGCGCGTGGCCTCGTGCACGATGACACAGCGGCCGGTTTTCTTGACTGATGCCACCAGGGTGTCGAGGTCCAGCGGCCACAGGCTGCGCAGGTCGATCACTTCGGCATCAATGCCTGACTCGGCGGCGGCAGCTTCGGCCACGTGCACCATGGTGCCGTAGGCGATCACGGTCACGGCCTGGCCGGGCCGGGTGACGCGGGCGCTGTCGAGCGGCACGGTGTAATAGCCCTCCGGCACCTCGCCCAGCGGGTGTTTGCTCCAAGGCACCACCGGACGCTCGTGGTGGCCGTCAAACGGGCCGTTGTAGAGCCGCTTGGGTTCCAGAAAAATCACTGGGTCGTTGTTCTCGATCGATGCAATCAGCAGGCCCTTGGCGTCGTAGGGGTTGGACGGCATCACGGTGCGCAGGCCGCAGACCTGGGTGAACATGGCCTCGGGGCTCTGGCTGTGGGTCTGGCCGCCGTAAATGCCGCCGCCACAGGGCATGCGGATGGTGATGGGGCAGGTGAAGTCGCCCGCCGAGCGGTAACGCAGCCGCGCCGCCTCCGAGACAATCTGGTCGGTGGCCGGGTAGACGTAGTCGGCAAACTGGATTTCAACGACCGGGCGCAGACCGTAGGCGCCCATGCCCACCGCCGTGCCGACAATGCCGCCCTCGGAGATGGGGGCGTCAAACACGCGCTGCTTGCCGTGCTTTTGCTGCAGACCCTCGGTGCAACGAAAGACGCCACCAAAATAGCCCACGTCCTGGCCGTAGACGACCACATTGGGGTCGCGCGTCAGCATCACGTCCATGGCCGAGCGCAGCGCCTGGATCATCGTCATCGGGCTGGTGTTCTGAGTCTGGTTGCTCATGATCAGGCTCCGATCTCTTGACGTTGACGCCGCAGGTGCGCCGGCATGTGTTCGTACACGTCCTCGAACATGGTGGCCACGCCCTGGTCGTGGCTGTCGGCCAGGGTGCCGTATTGCTCAGCTTCCTTTTGCGCCGCCGACACCTCGGCCTCAAGTGCTTTTTTGGTGGCCTCGTGTTCAGCGTCCGACCAGGCCCCGAGGCAAATCAAATGTTTTTTCAGGCGTTCGATCGGGTCGCCCAGCGGAAAGCGCGCCGGGTCGTTGGCCGGGCGGTATTTGCTGGGGTCGTCCGAGGTGGAATGGGGTCCGGCGCGGTAGGTGACCCACTCGATCAGGGTCGGGCCAAAGCTGGAGCGGGCGCGCTCCAGGGCCCATTTGGAGGCGGCATAGACCGCCAGAAAATCGTTGCCATCGACGCGCAGGGAGGCAATGCCGCAGCCGGCACCGCGCGCCGCAAAGGTGGTGCCTTCACCGCCGGCAATGGCCTGGAAGGTGGAAATGGCCCACTGGTTGTTGACCACGTTGATGATGACCGGTGCCCGGTAAACATGGGCAAAGGTGAGCGCGGTGTGAAAGTCGGCCTCGGCGGTGGCGCCGTCGCCAATCCAGGCGCTGGCCACCTTGTCGTCGCCCTTGATGGCGCTGGCCATGGCCCAACCCACGCCCTGGATGACCTGGGTGGCGAGGTTACCCGAGATCGAGAAAAAGCCCTGCTTTTTGCTGGAGTACATCACCGGCAGTTGCCGCCCCTTCATGGGGTCGCGCGCGTTGCTGTAAAGCTGGCAGATCATGTCGACCATGTTGTTGTCTTCGCGCGCCAGTAGCAGGCCCTGCTGGCGGTAGGTGGGAAAACACATGTCGCCGTCACCAATGGCCAGGGCGTGGGCGCAGGCAATTGCTTCTTCGCCCAGGCACTGCATGTAGAACGACATTTTTTTCTGCCGCTGGGCGATCAGCATGCGGGCATCGAAAGCGCGTGTCAGCAGCATAGCGCGCAGGCCGCGCTGAAGCAGCGCCACGTCCATTTGCGGCGCCCAGGGGCCCACCGCCTTGCCGTCGTCATCGAGCACGCGGATAAGCGCAAAGGCCAGGTCGTTGGTCTGGGCCGCCGCCACATCGACCGGCGGGCGGCGTTTGGCACCGGCAGCGGACAGCGGGAGGTAAGAAAAGTCGGTGTCGTGGCCGGGACGCCCGGTGGGCTCGGGCACGTGCAGGTGCAAAGGCTTGCGCTGTGGCATGGGAAACATCTCCTGGCGGACTTGTGATCCATCAAAGAATACGTGGAAAGCGGTCTGGCGTGCATTGGGTAAAGCACCTAGACCACAAGGTGCTGCAAAAGTCACGGGATCGCCGTGCACTTTGGCATTGAGACAAATCATAGCGCAATGGCATCGCCTAAGACCGGTGCGCTTTGTGAGGATTTGCGCATGCAGATCGACCCGGCATGAATTTCATACTTATGCTCGCAGCTTTTCAATCCACGGAGACTGCACATGCTGAATCAGGATCAGACCCAAGACTTTGACGCTTTAATGCCGGGCCGATCAACTCTTGACGGTGCCAGCCGTCGTACCGCTCTGAAAGTTGCCCTGGGCGTGGGCTACGCCGCCACGGCCATGCCGATCATGGCGCAAACCGCGATCAAAACACCCAGTGACGGCCTGAGCTCCGGCGAGTCGAGTTTCACCGTCGATGGCTTTTCGGTGCCCTTTTTCTTTGCTGCTCCTGAAGGCAAAAAGAACCTGCCCGTGGTGCTGGTGATTCAGGAAATTTTTGGTGTGCATGAGTACATTGCCGACACCTGTCGCCGTTTTGCCAAGGCAGGTTACCTGGCGATTGCGCCTGAGTTGTACGCGCGCCAGGGTGATCCGGCCCAATACAAGGAGGTGGCCAAACTGATGGCCGAGGTGGTGTCCAAGGTGCCCGATGCGCAGGTCATGAAAGACCTGGATGGTGCTGTGGCCTGGGCCGGTGCCAACGGCGGCAACTTGAAAAAAGTCGGCATCACCGGTTTTTGCTGGGGTGGCCGCATTACCTGGCTGTATGCCCAGCACAGCAAAAATGTCCAGGCCGGCGTGGCCTGGTATGGCCGCCTGGTGGGCACCTCCACGGCGCTCACGCCCACGCACCCGCTGGACCAGGCGGCCAATCTGAAAGCCCCGGTGCTGGGCCTGTACGGTGGCCAGGACGGCGGCATTCCGCTGACCACCGTGAATCAGATGAAAGACGCACTGGCCGAGGCCGGAGCCAAGGGCAACGCCGCCGCCAAAGCGTCAGAGTTTGTGGTTTACAAGGAGGCGCCGCACGCCTTCCATGCCGACTACCGGCCGAGTTATCGCAAAGAAGCCGCCGAAGATGGGTTCAAGCGTGCGCTGGCCTGGTTCAAGGCCAATGGCGTAGCCTGAAACATTGCGGGTCAGACCACTCGCATAGCGATGTGCTCTGACCCCAACTGATTAAGATTCTTGTTGGAAGTCTGCCTTTGTGGGAGGCCCGCCCTCGGGCCGAAGGCTGTTGGGGGCATTCGCGGCGAGGGCGCCGCTCCTACAAAGAGGTCAACCCTGCGCGACCGGGCGACCGGTGTCACTGCACCATTCGCTCCAGCTGCCGGCATACAGCGCCGCCCGGCCCAGGCCGGCCACTTCCATGGCAATCAGGTTGGGTAGCGCGCTGACGCCGCTGCCGCAGTGGTGCACCACGCTGGCCGGGTCTTTGCCCGCCAGCAACGTGTCAAATTCTGCCCTGAGCTGGGCGGCAGGTTTAAAGCAGCCGTCCGGACCGAGGTTGTCGGTGAACGGGCGGTTCAGCGCGCCTGGAATATGGCCGGCGACAGGGTCCAGCGGTTCCACTTCTCCCCTGAAACGGGGGGCACCGCGGGCATCGACCAGGGTTTGGTTGGGGCGCGCCAATTGATTTAGAACGGTTTCGGTCGTTGCCAGTACGGCCCTTGGCGTGGCCAATGGGTACGTGCCGGGTTGAAGTGCGGAGCCTGTACCCGATGCCACTGCGCCCCCGGCCGCAATCCAGGCTTGCAGGCCGCCGTTGAGAACCGCCGACGCTTCATGCCCGGCCCATTTCAGCATCCACCACAGGCGGCCACAGTAGTTCGTGCCCTGGCGGTCATAGACCACCGCCTGCATGTCCGGACTGAATCCGATGCTGCCCAGCCAGGCAGCCAAAGCAGCAAGTGATGGCAACGGGTGGCGGCCACCGCTGGCAGCATCGGCTGCGCCTTTGGCGCTCAGATGGCGGTCCAGGTCGGCGCGCACGGCACCGGCAATGTGGTTTTCCTGGTATTGCGCATCGCCGGCTGCAGGCTGCATCAGCTCGAAACTGCAGTCAAACACCATCAGCGGCTGTTGGCTGGACATCAGCGCCTGCAGTTGGGTAACAGAAATCAAGGTGCTGTACATGTGGGCTCCTGGCAGGGTTTAATGTTCTTCAGCGGGTGTATCGGGCAGGGCGCGGGTGCGCAATACGGTGGCTGCAATGCCGCTGGCCACAATCAGCGCCATGCCCGCCCAGCCCAGCAGGGGAATCTGGTCACCGAATAGGACCAGGCTGTAAAAAGCGGCAAACACAATGCCGGCGTATTGCAAATTGGCCACCAGCAGTGTGGCACCTCGGCTGTAAGCCCGCGTCATGGCCCATTGGCCCAGCGAGGCCAGGACGCCGATCGGAATGAGCCAGGCGGCCGCCTGCCAGGTCACCTTGTCCCACGGTGTGAATCCGTCCCAGAGCACACCCGCCAGCCCGGCCACAGCGGTGCTGAGCGAAAAATAAAACACGGTGCGGCCCTCGGGCTCGCCCATTTTGCCCAACGCCGTCACTTGCATATACGCCATGGCCGCGCCCATGCCAGAGAGCAGCCCGACCAGGCCGGCAAACAACTGGTTCTGGTCCAGCGTCGGGCGCAGCATCATCACGACGCCGGCAAAACTGATCAGCACGGTGGCCATCAGCGGTCCCTGGCGGCTGCTCTTGCCGTACAGCAGGGCACCGCCCACCACAAAAGCCGCCACCCAGACGCCGCTCATGTAGTTGAGGGTCATGGCGGTGGCCAGTGGCAAATGGGCAATGGCATAAAACCAGGAGGCCAGCGAAAACACGCCAATCACGGAACGCCAGGCGTGCATCATGGGCACCGGTGTGGCCAGCCGGGTACCTCGTGCGCGCAAGACAAGCGCCATGAAGACCACGCTGACCAGGCCCCGGTAAAACACCAGTTCGGCCAGGCTGAAGCTGGTTGCCGCGATCTTGATGCCGACCGCCATGGTGGCAAAAAAGAAGGAAGCCCACACCATCCAGAGTGCTTGCATGACTTGACCTTTAAGGTGCGCCAGGGTTACAGACCTTGGGGGCCCATTTGACGGCGGTACCAGGCGTGAAAATGCTGCATGCCGTCTTCCATCGGGCTTTGGTAGGGACCGACTTCGTTGTCGCCGCGCGTGAACAAGGCTTTGCGTCCGGCGTCCATGCGTTCGCCAATTTCGTCGTCCTCGATGCAGGTTTCCATGTAGGCGGCTTGCTGGGCCTCGACAAATTCGCGCTCGAACGCGGCAATTTCCTCGGGGTAGAAAAATTCCACCTGGTTCAGTGTCTTGTCGGGACCCATCGGGTGCAGGGTGGACACTGTGAGCACATGCGGGTACCACTCGACCATGATGTGCGGGTAGTAGGTGAGCCAGATCGCGCCGCGTTCAGGCAGCGCGCCGTTGCGGTAGCTCAGCAGGGCATCGTGCCAGCGCCGGTACACCGGTGATCCCGGTTTGCCAAAGGCCTTGGAAACACCTACGGTTTGCACCGAGAACTGTTCGCCAAATTGCCAGTGCAGGTCGTCACAGGTGACAAAGTGGCCAAGGCCCGGGTGGAATGGACCCACGTGGTAGTCCTCCAGATAGACCTCGATGAAGGTTTTCCAGTTGTAGTTGCACTCGTGCAACTCGACCTTGTCAAGCACATAGCCGGAAAAATCAAGATCCGTGCGATTGCTCATGCCCGCAAGCTCAGCGACAACATCGCGTCCGTTGTCTTCGAAAAGCAGGCCATTCCATTGGCGCAGCGGGTAGTTGCCCAGGTTCAGACAGGGATCGGTGGGAAAGTGGGGCGCGCCCATGAGCTTGCCCGCAGGTAGCCGGCCCGTGCTGTCGCCGGCGCTGTAAGTCCAGCGGTGAATCGGGCAGACGATGTTGCCTGCCGCCGTGTTTTGCAGCGAGCCGCGCCCCTTGAGCATGAGGGCCTGGCGGTGCCGGCAGACGTTGGAGATCAGCTCGATGCCGCTGGGCGTGCGCACCAGCGCGCGGCCCTCACCCTCGTGCGCCAGTGTGGCGTAGTCGCCGACGTTGGGCACACTGGCGGCGTGCCCCACATAACGTGGTCCCCGCTGAAACAGGGTTTGCAATTCACGCTGGTAGAGCGCGGGATCAAAATAAGAACTAACTGGTAGTTGGCCGGTGGCCTGCTGCAGTTGAAGACTTAAATCAGACATGGGTGACCTGACCTAAAGACTCCCCACAGGGAGATGCGCGGGTGACATGCGTCATGCGCGAGACAAAAAATCCAGCCGGGGCTGGCGCAATCAGCGCGAATTGTACCTTTGTGGCCGGGGTCGGTCAGTGGCTGGCAACAAAGCCTAAAATTACCCTCTTTTGCTTCCGGGAGAGTTGCGTTTTATGGTTACTGCCGCCAAACACGGAGCCACCGCGCCCGCGCATTACGAAGCCGCGTTGCAGGAGCTTGAGCAACTGGTGGCCAGACTGGAGTCTGGCGACATGCCCCTGGAGCAGCTTCTCACGCAATACCAGCGGGGTGCAGAACTGTTGAAGTTCTGTCGGGATCGGCTGGCCGCCGTGGAAGACCAGATCAAGGTGCTGGACCAGGGCACGCTCAAGACATGGACCAGCGAAACAGCATGAGCGACCACTTTGATTTGAATCACTGGTGCAACCATTATCTGGCGCACGTGGAACAGGCGCTGGACAACTGGGTGAGTGTGGATGCCTCCGCTGATCTGGAGCATGCCGCGCCTGCTGAACTGATGGGGGCCATGCGTTATGCCGTGCTGGATGGCGGCAAACGCTTGCGTCCCCTGCTGGTGTTCGCTGCTTTTGAGGCTGTCAGCAGCGACTTAACCCTGGTCAGCGTTCCCGCTGCGGCGTGTGATGCTGAAGCGGCTTTGCGTGCCGCTTGCGCGGTCGAACTGATCCACGCCTATTCCCTGGTGCACGATGACATGCCGTGTATGGACAACGACGTGTTGCGCCGTGGCAAACCCACCGTCCACGTGGAATTCGGCGAGGCCAGCGCCTTGCTTGCGGGCGATGCGCTGCAGGCCCTGGCGTTTGAACTACTGACCCCCGATGCTGCTGTGGTGCCAGTCGGTCGACAGGCCCGCTTGTGCCGCTTGCTGGCGCGTGCAGCGGGTTGTGCCGGCATGGCCGGCGGCCAGGCCATCGACCTCGCCAGCGTCGGGCGGGCCCTGACCGAAGACCAGTTGCGGGAAATGCACCAGCTTAAAACCGGTGCCCTGCTGCAGGCCAGCGTCATGATGGGCGTGGCTTGCGGTGACGCCACTGCGAAGGCGCAGCAAGCCCTGCAGGCCTATGGTGCGGCCATGGGCCTGGCATTTCAGGTGGTCGACGACATTCTGGACGTCACCGCTGATTCAGCCACGTTGGGTAAAACGGCGGGCAAGGATCAGGCCCAGGACAAGCCTACTTATGTCTCACTGATGGGGCTGGAGCCCGCCCGTCTGTATGCACAGACCTTGTTTGATCAGGCCATGGCGGCGCTGGCGTCCAGTGGTTTGCCGGATACGCGTGCGCTGCAGGGGCTGGCAAGCCTGATCGTGCAGCGTTCCAGCTGATGCACTGCCCGCTGTCAAAATTAGAACCTATGTTGATGAATAACCCTTACCCCTTGTTGCAGACCATCCAGGCCCCGGCCGACCTGCGGCATTTGCAGCGTGAACAGCTTGACACCCTGGCCACCGAACTGCGCGCCTTTTTGCTGGAAAGCGTTGCCAAGACAGGGGGTCACTTGAGTTCGAACCTGGGCACGGTTGAACTCACGGTGGCCTTGCACTATGTTTTCAATACGCCGCATGACCGGGTGGTGTGGGACGTGGGACACCAGACCTACCCGCACAAAATCCTGACCGGGCGGCGTGAGCGCATGGCTACGCTGCGCCAGTTGGGCGGCTTGAGCGGGTTCCCGCAGCGTGCCGAGAGCGAATTTGATGCCTTTGGCACGGCGCACTCCAGCACCTCGATCTCGGCGGCCCTGGGTATGGCCATGGCATCGCGCCTCAAAGGCGAAGACCGGCACGCGATCGCCGTCATCGGCGACGGCGCCATGACCGCCGGCATGGCTTTTGAAGCCATGAACAATGCCGGTGTCTCGGATTGCAATCTGCTGGTGATCCTGAACGACAACGACATGTCGATCAGCCCGCCGGTGGGCGCGCTCAACCGTTACCTGGCCAAGCTGCTCAGTGGCCAGTTTTATGCCGCGGCCAAAAGTGCCAGCAAAAACGTGCTGCGTGGTGCGCCGCCGCTGCTGGAACTGGCACGCCGCATTGAAGAGTCGGCCAAAGGCATGGTGAGCCGGGTCACCTTGTTCGAGAAATTTGGTTTCAACTACGTGGGGCCGATTGACGGCCACGACGTGCAGACTCTGGTGTCGGTGCTGGAAAACATCAAGCAGCTCAAGGGGCCACAGTTTTTGCACGTGGTCACTAAAAAAGGCCAGGGCTACAAGCTGGCCGAGGCCGACCCGGTGGCTTACCACGGCCCAGGCAAGTTTGATCCGGCGGTGGGCCTGCAAACATCAGCTGGCGCCAGCAAAATTACCTTTACCCAGGTTTTTGGTGACTGGTTGTGCGACATGGCTGCCGCTGACGACCGGCTGGTGGGCATCACGCCGGCCATGCGCGAGGGTTCGGGCATGGTGGCTTTTGAGCAGCGTTTCCCGCACCGCTATTTTGATGTGGGCATTGCCGAGCAGCACGCCGTCACCTTTGCCGCCGGGCTGGCCTGTGAAGGCCTGAAGCCGGTGGTGGCGATTTATTCCACTTTTTTGCAGCGCGCCTATGACCAGCTGATCCACGACGTGGCCATCCAGAATTTGCCGGTGGTGTTTGCACTGGATCGTGCCGGGCTGGTGGGGGCCGATGGTGCCACCCACGCCGGGGCCTATGACATTTCCTACTTGCGCTGCATCCCCAACATCAGCGTGGCTTGTCCGGCTGATGAAAACGAGTGCCGCCAGTTGCTCTGTACGGCATACGCCCAAAACGCGCCGGTCGCCGTGCGTTACCCGCGCGGCGCGGGTGCCGGTGTGGCGGTTAGCCGCACGCTTGACGCGCTGCCATTTGGCAAGGGTGAAATCCGCCGAAGCGGCCAGCGTGTGGCCATTCTGGCCTTTGGTACGCTGCTGTATCCGGCGCTCGACGCAGCGCAAGGCCTGGATGCCACCGTGGTGAACATGCGATGGGCCAAGCCGCTCGATGCGGACTTGCTGCTGCAAGTGGCGGCCAGCCACGAGACCCTGGTCACTTTGGAAGAGGGTGCCATCATGGGCGGAGCGGGCAGCGCGGTGCTGGAAGCACTGGCTGCTGCCGGTATCACCCGGCCGGTGCTGCAACTGGGTTTGCCAGATGTTTTCATTGAACACGGTGACCCCGCCAGATTGCTGGCGTTGCAGGGGTTGGATGGGCCTGGTATTGAGGCCGCTATTCGCAACCGCTTTGCGTTAACGCAAGGTTCTTGAAGGCGACAGCTATTTATGAGGGTAAACCCACAGGTTTGCCGGTGGTTCGCTTCTTAGAATATCAGGTGACTCTTATTCGCCATGTTCATGTTCATTCGCATGCAGGCTTTTTCAATCAACTACAGCAGGAGTAAATCAATGGATCGTCGTTCGCTCATTAAAAACGCAGGTATCGCGGGTGTTCTGGCCGCAGGCGCTGCACCGGCCGTGCATGCCCAGGGGGCCAATGTGCGCTGGCGCCTGGCTTCGAGCTTTCCCAAGTCATTGGCCACCATCTTTGGCAGCGCCGAGATGTTTGCCAAGACCATCAAGGCCCTGTCAGGCGGCAAGTTTGAAGTGTCGGTGCATGCCGCTGGCGAATTGATGCCTGCTTTTGGCGTGGTCGACGGTATCCAGAACGGCACGGTTGAGATGGCTCAGACAGCGTCCTACTATTTCACTGGCAAGGACCCCATTTTTGCCTTTGGCTGCGCCGTTCCCTTTGGCCTGACCGCGCGCCAGATGGACGCCTGGATGGAGCACGGTAATGGCCGCAAGCTGATGGATGATTTTTATGCCAAGTACAACATCAAGAGTCGCAGCGCGGGGAACACCGGCACGCAAATGGGTGGCTGGTACCGCAAGGAAATCAAGTCCGCCAAAGACCTCAAGGGTCTGAAAATGCGCATGGGCGGCGGCTTGTTTGGCGAGGCCATGCAAAAGCTTGGTGTGGTGTCGCAGAACATGCCGGCCGGTGAGGTCTATCAGGCGCTTGAAAAAGGCACGCTGGACGCCACCGAGTTCGTCGGTCCTTACGATGACCAGAAACTGGGCTTCAACAAGGTGGCCCCTTTCTATTACTACCCCGGCTGGTGGGAAGGTGGCGCAGAGCTTGAGTTTTTCATCAACACCAAGGCCTATGCGGCACTGTCGCCTGAATACCAGGCCATGGTGGACGTCGCCACTGCTGTGGCTGCCCGTGACATGACTGCCAAGTACGATGCGTTCAATCCGATTGCCCTGAAGAGTCTGGTCGCTGACAAAACTCAACTCAAGCCCTTTTCCAAGGACATCATGGATGCGGGCTTCAAGGCATCCATGGAAGTATTTGCCGAGCACGAAGCCAAGTCCCCCGAATTCAAGAAAATTCACCGGGACATGCGCGCCTTCCAGCGTGATCAGCTCCTGTGGCTGCGTTTTTCCGAATTGCGCTTCGACAACTACATGACGACAGCCAAGATTTAAACGGCTCATTCATAAGTTCTCATGTCACGCCCCCAAAAGCACACAAGGTGCTTTTGGGGGCGTTTTTGTTTGCAGTTTTTGTTTGCAGTTTGCAGCATGCGAATTTTTTGATTCAGGTTGAAAATTTATGTGCCACTGCATGAAGAAAATTTGAAACAGGGCTTTCATCCCGTTCCTAAAATGCGCTGTGATTCTTTGTAGTCATAACGCTCCTTCAGGGAGTGTGTATTTTTTAAATTAACAATTTCAGGAGAAAAGAGATGGATCGTCGTTCCCTTATCAAACACGCCGGTATGGCCGGTGTCCTGGCGGCTGGCGCCGCGCCTGCTGTCCATGCACAGGCGGCCCTGCGCTGGCGCCTGGCTTCGAGTTTTCCAAAATCACTCGATGTCCTGATTGGTGGAACCGAGCAATTTGCCAAGGAAGTCAGCGCCATGTCGGGTGGCAAGTTCACCATTTCCGTGCACACAGCCGGTGAATTGATGCCTGCCTTTGGCGTTGTCGACGGCGTGCAGAACGGCACGGTGGAGTGTGCCCATACCGCCCCCTACTATTTCTTTGGCAAGGATGAATCGTTTGCGCTGGACTGCTCGATTCCGTTCGGTCTCAATTCTCGCCAGTTGACCGCCTGGATGTTTGCCGGCAATGGCTTGAAGTTGATGCGCGAGTTCTACAGCAACTTCAATATTGTCAATTTCCCGATGGGCAATTCAGGTGCCCAGATGGGGGGCTGGTACCGCAAGGAAATCAAGACGCTGGCCGACATGAAGGGCATGAAAATGCGCATCGGCGGTTTTGGCGGCCGAATTCTTGAGCGTCTGGGCGGTGTGCCGCAAAATATTCCTGCCGGTGAAATCTACCAGGCACTGGAAAAAGGCACGGTTGACGCCGCTGAGTGGATCGGACCGCACGACGACCTGAAGCTGGGGCTGTACAAGGTAGCGCCTCATTACTACTATCCTGGCTGGTGGGAAGGCAGCACGCAATTCTCCCTGTATGTCAACCAGAAGGCTTATGACGGTTTGTCGCCTGAAAACAAGGTGATCATCCAGGCGGCTTCTTCGCGTGCCCATGTGTCGATCCAGGCCGACTACGACTATAAGAATCCGGGTGCTCTCAAGCAACTGGTGAGTCAAGGCGCCAAATTGCACCCGTTCTCCAATGACATCATGAAAGCAGCTTTCAAGGCGACCGAGGATGTCTACGCCGAGCTGAGTGCCAAGAACCCGAACTGGAAGAAGATTTATGGGGATATGAAGCCGTTCCGTGCAGACGCCAACCTTTGGGCCCGCTTTACCGAACAGCGTTTTGACAGCTTCATGCAGTCGCAAAAACTGTAAGCTGTCTCTGCTGAAAAAACCGCGCTGCTGCGCGGTTTTTTTTATCTGGATGAAGGCAAGAAAACGCCAGCGGTCTCGCGACGCCGGCCTTTCATTGCGTTCTCGGGTCAGCTCAGGGCTTGGCCTTCTTTGCGTCCTTGGCAATGGCCTCCTGCATGGCTTTCATGGGGTCGATTTCCTCTTCCAATGCGGGGGGTGCTTCCAAGGCGGCCGGGGCGTTGCTGTCATTGGCAGTTCCTGAATCCTCAGGAGGCTCGGTCTGTTCGGTCTCGGTCAGCGGTTCCACATCATGCATTTGCAGCTGCTCCATGACCGCGGCGTCGCTCAAACCCTTGTCTTTGGACATGTTGCCTACCACCAGTGACGGGAAAGTCATGATGGCTGCCACCATGATGAGCTGCAACACGATGAAGGCAATGGAACCCTTGTAGATCTCGTTGGTGCTCACGGCCTTGATGGTCTTGCTGGTCACGCGGTCTTTGTAGTCGAACTTGGCGGCCACGCTGCGCAGGTAAAACAGGGCAAAACCAAAGGGCGGTGTCAGGAACGAGGTTTGCAGGTTCATGGCAATGATCACGCCGAACCAGATCATCGCCATGTCGGGCGTCATGCCGGGCACCAGACCGGGCAGGATTTTTTCGGCCACCGGGGCCAGCAAAGGCAGCACGATAAAGGCAATCTCGAAGAAGTCGATGAACATGCCCAGCACGAAAACCAGCAGGTTGACCACAATCAAAAAGCCCCAGCCACCCCCTGGCATGTCGGTAAACAGATGCTCAACCCAGATGTGGCCATCGGCGGCGTTGAAAGTGAAACTGAAGACTGTGGAGCCAATCAGGATGAACAGCACGAACGTGGCCAGTTTGGCGGTGTTTTCCAGTGCCTGATTGAGCAGCGGCATGCTGAGGCGCTTCTTGCCGATGGCCAGGATCAGGGCACCGAGCGCGCCCATGGCGCCGCCCTCGGTAGGCGTAGCAACGCCCAGGAAAATCGTGCCCAGCACCAGGAAGATCAGGATCAGTGGCGGCATCAGCACAAACGTGACCTGCTCGGCCAGTCGTGACAGCAGGCCCATTTTGGTGATGCGGTTGAGCAGCGCCAGCACCAGGCCGGTGATGGAGGCCAGCGTCAGCGTCATGATGACGATTTCGTCACCAGCCGAAGGGATGCTGCGTTCCAGCCAGCGCGTCATCAGGGTGTCGTGCACCTGGGCCCAGCTCCAGCCGACGGCCGAACAAATGAGCACCAGCACCAGCAGCGACTTGTGGCCCGAGCTGCCATTGGCCTCGCGGTAGATACGGGCCTCTTGCGGCAGCGCAGGCACCCAGGCCGGTTTCACCAGCGCCACGATCACCACAAACACGATGTACAGGCCGACCAGCAGCAGACCGGGCAGCAGGGCACCAGCGTACATGTCGCCCACCGAGCGGCCCAATTGGTCGGCCAGCACAATCAGCACCAGCGACGGCGGTATGGCTTGCGCCAGCGTGCCCGAGGCCGTGATGGCCCCGGTGGCAATGACCCGGTTGTAACCGTAACGCAGCATGATGGGCAGAGAAATCAGACCCATGGAGATCACCGCAGCCGCCACCACGCCGGTGGTTGCGGCCAGCAGTGCGCCCACCAGGATCACCGCAATGGCGAGGCCACCGCGTAGCGGGCCAAAGACCTGGCCCACAGTCTCAAGCAAATCCTCGGCCATGCCCGAGCGTTCCAGAATAATCCCCATGAAGGTGAAAAATGGGATCGCCAACAGCGTGTCGTTTTGCATAATGCCGAAGATGCGCAGGGGCAGGGCCTGAAACAGTGACGGCGGAAAAATGCCGGCCTCCATGCCGATAAAGCCAAAACCCAGACCGGTAGCGGCCAGGGCGAAAGCAACGGGGAAACCAGTCAGCAAGAAGGCGAACAGGCCACAGAACATGAGCGGCACAAATTGCTGTGCCAAAAAGGTGGTTTGCATTTATTTGCCCTCTGCCAATTTGCGCGCGACGATCGCTTCGAGTTCTTCCATGTGTTTTTCTTCGTCGGATTTGCTGACTTCATGAGACAGCACATCAGGCCCTTCACCCCTTAAAAAAGCAATACGTTTGATCAGCTCGGACAGACCCTGTAAAGCCAGCAGCGAAAAACCCAGGGGAATCAAGCCGTAGGCGGGCCAGCGGATCAGGCCACCGGCGTTTTGTGACATTTCGCTGGTGGCCAAGGCGTTCGTGAATAGCGGCCAGCTCAGCACGATGGAAAGCATGCAGAACGGAAACAGCACGGCAATGATGCCGATCACGTCAATCCAGTTGCGCGTGCGCGCCGTCAGTTTGGTGGCGATAAAGTCAATGCGCACATGTGAATTTTTCAGGAAACCATAACCGGCACCCATCAGGAAAACAGCGGCAAACAGGTACCACTGGATTTCGAGCAGGCCATTGGAACTGACGTTGAATATTTTGCGCACAATGGCATTGCCTGCGCTGATCAGTGTGGTGGCGAGGATCAGCCACATGGTGACTTTGCCGATCCAGGTGGTGATCTTGTCGATCAGCCGGGACAGCGCGAGAAATGGGGTCATGGTGTCTCCATTATTTGAATGTTGCGCAGGTGAACCACGGTAATGGTTTCGTGCGGTCTGAAAGACGCTGGAGTTTAGCGTTTAAGGTTTGAAAGTTGGCATGATCAATTTTAGGTGTAGGCGTGAAATTTTTGTTGCCGCCCCAACCATGATGTCATGGTGAGCATCAACTTGATGCCGGTGTTTTGCTGTGCCGGTAATCCCACCAAGGTAGAACCTTGCGCATGGACCGTACCTGGCCACTGTACTGAGCCGAATATCCAGGTACTTTGGCGATCTGGCCGAGCCATTGGGGTGTTTGCAGCAGCTGGCGCAAGGCCCCAATGCCAGGCTGTGCCAGGGCCGATTTAAGGCAAACCAGGTGGTACTGCTCCTCGGCCAGCGGGACAAAGTCGAGTCCGGCTTGCTGCGCGGCGGCAGCGATGCCCATGCCCGCATCACATTGGCCCGCTGCCACCGCTTGCGCCACGGCAGCGTGCGACGGCTCGGTGTGGTCATAGCCATTCACCTCACTGGCCAGCAGATTGGCCTGCGCCAGCAGTTCATCGAGCACCACGCGTGTGCCACTGCCCAGCGTGCGGTTGGCAAAGCGGACCCGGCGCAATACCACGTCCTGCAAGCTGTGTACGTCCCGTGGGTTGCCGCGCGCCACCATTAAGCCCTGGGTACGCTGGGCAAAACCAATAATTTTGTGTTGACCGGGCTGTAACAGCGGTTTGTAGGTGCGCTCTGTCAGGGTTTTTTTACCGCTGCCGAGCAGGGTGTGAAAGCCAGCCATCACACAGCGGCCTTCGTTCAGCGCGCGGATGGCATCGACACTGCCTGTGAAGCGGATGTCCAGATGCAGCCTGCCGGGTCCGGAATCCAGCGCCAGGGTTTCCCTTTTCAGCGCATGCTCGCGCAAGCTTGAGAGCGCATCGTCATGGCTGGCGTAGAGTGTGACCACATGTACGCTGTCGTCAAAGGCCAGCGCGTAGCTGCGTTCCAGCTCGGCGCGCAAGGCCTCTATCTGGGGTGACAGACGGGCTTGGGCCTGGCGCTCAGCCCACATCAGTTTGTTGCCGAACGTTGTCAAACGGGCTGATTGACCTTTTTCCCAGACCACCAACTCGTTGCCCAGCTCGTTTTCCCAGCGTTTGAGTTCGCCCCAGACGTGGCGGTAGCTCAAGCCCAGCGCGCGTGCGCCTCCAGAAATGGAGCCCTGGCTGCTGACGGCCTGCAGCAAGTCGATCAGCGGATTGCGTACCTGCGCGGGGCTGCTGTCTTGGGAGAGGGTGTAGTGGAGTTGGAGCCTATGCACGATGGTTCATATCGCCAGGTTTTAGATCGGTGGCTACGATAGCTTAAACCATAAAGATCAGCGCCACGAGGGCGTCTGTCCCGGAATCATTTTTGCCATGACCACCTTTGTCGAAAGCGGTGCCACCGCGCTGCAACTCATCACCGCCATGGACACCGAATTGCTCACGATTGTGGGCCGCTCCCTGGCTGTGAGTGCCACCGCCTGCGCGCTGGCCTGCAGCCTGGGGCTGGTGTTGGGCGCCTGGCTGGGGGTGGCCCGCTTTGCCGGGCGTGGCGCCGTGCTGACGCTGCTCAATACATTTTTGGCCGTGCCCTCGGTGGTGGTCGGGCTGCTGATTTACCTGCTGCTGTCGCGTACCGGGCCGCTGGGATTTTTGGGCTGGTTGTTCAGCTTCAAGGCCATGGTGCTGGCGCAAGCAGTGCTGGTGCTGCCGGTGGTCACCGCCTTGACGCGGCAAGCGGTGGAAGATGCACAGGATGTGCATGGTGAGCAATTGCAGTCGCTCGGTGCCCAGCCGCTGATGCGCAGCCTGTTGCTGGCCTGGGACGAGCGCTACGCCTTGCTCACCGTGCTGATTGCATCTTTTGGCCGCGCCGTCTCGGAAGTGGGCGCGGTGATGATCGTGGGCGGCAACATCGACGGTTTTACCCGTGTCATGACCACGGCGATTGCGTTGGAGACCAGCAAGGGCGACTTGCCGCTGGCCCTGGGGCTGGGACTGATCTTGCTCGGCGTGGTGCTGTTGCTCAACATGCTGATCGCGTGGCTGCGGCGCTGGCGCGAAAAGCAGGAGGGCGGCACGGCCCCTGTGTCGGCGTTGGGAGTGCGCGCTTGAACAGGGTTTACACACTGACCGATGCGTGTGCCCATTTTGGTCCGCCGAACCGCGCAGTGCGCGCACTCTCCGATATCAGCTTGCAGATTCACGCGGGTGAGCGCGTGGCGCTGGTAGGGGCCAATGGCTGCGGCAAGAGCACACTGTTGCGTTTGTTGCACGGCCTGACGCCACCCACATCGGGGCAAGTCCGGAGTGAACCTGGCTTGCGTCAGGCCATGCTTTTTCAAAAACCTCACCTGATGCGTCTGTCGGTGCAGGCCAATATTGCGCTGGGCCTGTGGCTGCGTGGTACACCCTGGGTTCAGGCAAGGGTTCAGGCCTTGACGGCGCTGGACCGGGTGGGTTTGCTGGCGCTGGCCCGGCGCAACGCACGCCAGCTCTCCGGCGGTCAGCAGCAGCGGGTGGCCATGGCGCGCGCCTGGTCCTTGAAGCCACAAGTGCTGTTGCTCGATGAGCCGACCGCCAGCCTGGACCCCCACGCCAAGCGCGAGGTGGAGTCCCTGATTGAAGAGTTTGCCAGCGGTTCAGAGGCCATGACCCTTGTGTTTGCCAGCCATAACCTCGGTCAGGTCAAGCGCCTGGCGAGCCGTGTGATCTATCTGGAGCAGGGCCGGGTGCTGGCTGACTTGCCGGTGCAGGATTTTTTTGGCGGGCCCTTGCTGCAGCAACAGTACCCGGCGGCCCATTTGTTTGTCAAAGGAGAACTTGTATGAAAACCGTGAAATCTTTTCTCCTTTTTCAAGTGCGCGCAGACTTGACCTTGGCGCGGCTAACGGCTGTTGCGTTCGCCTGTCTGGGTGCTTCCCTGCCGGTGCAAGCGCAGTCGCCGTCGATTGTGGTGGCGTCAACCACGTCGACCGAACAATCGGGGTTATTTTCCGTGCTACTGCCCGAGTTCAAGAAAGCCAGTGGCATCGAGGTGAAGGTGGTCGCTTTGGGCACCGGCCAGGCCATCGACATGGGGCGCCGCGGCGATGCCGACGTGTTGTTTGTGCATGACAAGGTGGCCGAGGAAAAAGTAGTGGCAGAAGGCTTCGCTGTCAAGCGCCTTGAGGTGATGTACAACGACTTTGTATTGGTGGGTCCGGCGACTGACCCGCTCAAGGTCAAGGGCTCGGATGTGGTTGAAGCGCTTAAAAAAATCGCTGCAGCCAATGGTGCGTTCATCTCGCGTGGCGATAAAAGCGGCACCCATGCGGCTGAGCTGCGTTTCTGGAAAATAGCCGACCTGGCGGAAAAACAGGGCAACGGCTACAGATCCTGCGGCTGCGGCATGGGGCCGGCACTCAACATGGCGTCCAGCAGCAATGCCTACGCGTTGACCGACCGGGGCACCTGGCTCAACTTCAAAAACCGGGGCGAATTGAAAGTGCTGGTGGAAGGCGACCAACGCTTGTTCAACCAATACGGGGTGATGCTGGTCAATCCGGCCAAGCACCCGCATGTGAAAGCGACAGAGGGTCAGAAATTCGTCGACTGGGTGACATCAGCCGCCGGTCAGGGCGCGATTGTCAGCTACAAAATTGGCGGTGAACAATTGTTTTTTCCGAACGCGGTGAAGTGAATGCCGACTGGGGTTCTCACGGGCCTCAGTTGCGTAGTAGCACATACAACATCGTGCCCGTCAAAATACTCAGCAAGGGGTGTTTTTTCCACCATTGCAAGGCCACGACGGTGGCCGCCGCCGCCGCTTCTGCCCAAGGGCCGGACGGATTTTGGCGGGCACTGCCGACCAGCGTGTGCAACAGCAACAGCGCCATGATGGCCAGTGGCAAAAAGCGTCCCAGCTGTTGCACCAGCGGGTGACTTTGCAGCCAGCGCGCCGCCAGAAAGGGCAGGGCGCGCAGACCAAATGTGACCACGGCCATGGCTGCGATCGCACCAATGGCATACGTAATGTCGATCATGGTGTGACCTCGCTGGCAGCCGGCTTGCGCCAGAACAGTCCGGCCAGCACGCTCAGGCCAATGGCGCTCAACAGGGCGTGTTGCGGCAGCAGCGCCCAGGCGACCGCATAACTCACCACGGCCACCCACAGCGGTGCGGCTGAGTCAGCATGGCGCCACTGTTCCACCGCGAGCACGGCAAACAGGGCCGCCAGCGCAAAGTCCAGCCCCACCAGTGAAATTTGCGCCTGCGCCCCGATCACGGCGCCCAACAAAGTGCCCAACACCCACCAGCCCTGGTTGAGCAAGGCGACGGTGACCATCTGGCGCGTGCGGGTGCCCGGCGGCAGCGTGGTCAGCACCGAATAGGTCTCATCGGTCAGGGCAAACACCAGATACCAGCGTGCCCAGGGTTTCACAGGGAGCTTGTCCAGCAGAGACAAACCATAAAACACGTGACGTAAGTTCACCACCAGGGTGGCCAGGGCGATGGAGGCCACGGGCAGTCCCGCGGCCAGCATCGGCACCATCATGAACTGCGCTGCACCGGCAAACACAAAAACACTGGCCAGGAGCGCCAGCCACCACGGTGCGCCCGCCTGCACAAACAAAAAGCCGAACACCATGCCCAGCGGCACATAACCCATGGCCACCGGCACCGAGAGTGACAATACTGAAATGGGGCGGCTGGGCGGGCTGGGAGCGGGTGTGGCGGACATGATGCTTGGCGAGTCGGTGCGGTCAGAAGACCGGGATTGTGACAGCCTGTATTTTTGCCACCTCGCGTGCGAGGCGCCGTTGGCACTGACTTTTGGTGATAAATTTGGGTCATGATGATTATTCGCAGTACCCGCGTGGCATTTTTATGTGCCTCGCTGCTGTCGGTGGTGGCGCTTCTGACGGCACCAGTCCACGCCGCGGACGCCAAGCAGGCACCGCTTGTGGCTACCGGAACCCAATTCATTGAACGCGCGGCCACCGCAAAGACCCTGGCGCAGCTGCGTCAGGGCGGTTATGCCCTGTATCTGCGTCACGCCAGCACCGACAACAACCAGCCCGACCGCCTGCCGACGGTGGATCTGATGGATTGCAGCACCCAGCGACCGTTGACCGCTGAGGGACGCGCCCAGGCGGCCCACGTTGGGCGCGCCATCCGGGCGGCACGCATTCCCATCAAAAACATCCACATCAGCCCGCTGTGCCGCGTCAGGGACACGGCCAGAGCAGCGTTTCCTGGCCGCAAGGTCCTGGTGGACGGGCTGCTCATGTACACCGGCAACATGACCGAGGCCCAGAAGGCCCCCATTGTTGCCAACACCCGGCAGCTGCTGTCCAGGCCGGTGGCCTTGGGCAGCAACCGCCTGGTGATTGCCCACGCGCCCAATTTGATGGACTTGATGGGCTACTTTCCCAAAGAGGCCACGCTGGTGGTGTTTCGCCCCCGGGGCGAAGCCGGGTTTGATTATGTGGCGAGCATCCCGCTCGATTTGTGGGCAGAGCTGTTACCCCCAGGGGCTATCAAATGACAAACCATGCAAGGGGTGATCCGCATCGCAGCGGGCAACCCACTGTGACCAGCAAAGGCCGGGTCTCGCCGATATTTTTGGTGTTTGTCCTGCCCGTGCTGCTGGTCATGCTGGTTGCGGGGGCTATTGTTTTTTCTTCGGTCAACAGCATCCAGAGCGAATACCGCCTGATTGCGGCAGCGCAGGCAGCAGACACGGAAAGGCTGGCCGCTGCCACCCGCTTTAATCAGGATCTGGCGGCGATTCAGAAGTTGGTGACCACGACTCTGGAGCAGGCCGCCAGCGGGGGCATCGACCAGGGCCAGGTCTATCGTGTTCACTCGGCGGTCGTTAACTTGCTGGCCGGTCTGGAGTCCCGTCTGCTTGATCTGGAGAGCCTGCAAGAGCTTAATGAAGCGGTCGTGGAAGCGCGCCGGGACTTTCTGGTGTACCGCGACCTGATTGTCACGGCCACCGATCTGGCAGCCATTGACCCGATGAGTGCCATGCGGCAGGCTTTCCAGGCCGGGCAGAGTTATGTGGCCTTCAGCGAGCATACGCACAGCATTGCCACCCGCGCAACCGAGGGCATGGCCCGGCGCGCTGACGCGCAGGCGCAGTCGTTTGAAAAATATGTCACTGAGATGCTGCTCACTGCCGCGCTGTTGCTGGTGGCCTTGCTGCTGTTGTGGTTCTTCATTGCGCGCCAGATGCTGCAGCGGGTGTCGGTGTTGTCGAAGGCCATGCAGGAGATGACTCGCCGAGAGTTGTCGGCCGGTGCCAGCGCTGAAATCGAGCGTATCAGCCAGGACAAGCGCAGTGTGCTGCGCGACATGGCCAGCGCGGTGCTGGCGTTTCGCGATGCGGTCAAGGACCGCGCGCACGCGCAGGCCGACCTGGGCGAACGCATCAAGGAGTTGTCATGCCTGTATGACGTCTCTGGATTGATGGAGCGTGATGATCTGACTGAACCGGACCTGCTGATGGCCTTGGTCGGGCGCTTGCCGGCGGCCATGCGTTATCCCGATCTGGCCGCCGCGTGCATTGGGTCAACGACTGGTTTGATCGGTGATACGGCTGTCATGGAGCAGACGCAATTTTTGTCAGTGTCGTTTGGTGGCGCCGATGGTGTGGCACTGCATGAATTGCGGGTGGCTTACCTGGGAGCTTTGCCTACAGATGCGGGGGCGCCTTTTCTGGCCGAAGAGCAGACGTTGCTGGATGCCATTCGCGTGCGCTTGAACAAGACGCTCGGGCTGCGCCGCGCGCGTGCCAGTGAAGCGGAGACGCAGGCCTTGATGAACGCCATCTTCGCGCAGGCCGCCAACGCCATCAACCTGATCGAGGTGCAGACCCTGCGCATCGTCCAGGTCAATGCGGCCAGCTCGCGCATTTTGGGCTACAGCCGCGACGAGTTGCTGCAGATGACACTGCACGACTACCAGTCTGCGGACGATGACGAAGGCTTGCAGGAACGGGTCAACAAGGCGGTGGCGGCAGGCGGCGCCAGTTTTGACAATGTCTACCGCTGTAAAGATGGCCGCCGGATTGATGTACATATCAAAGCCAGCCTGATTCGACAGCACGGGGTGGATTACATGGTGGTCTTGTGGGACGACATCACCGAGTCCAAAAAAGCCGAGCTGGCCCTGCGCAAGCTCAGCACAGCCGTGGAACAGAGCCCGCATGCGGTGGTGATTACCGACATCGATGCACGAATTGAATACGTCAACGATGCCTTTGTCAGGCTGACCGGTTTCAGTCGCGACCAGGTCATGGGTCAGAATCCGCGCCTGTTGAGCTCGGGCAAAACGCCACCGGAAGTCTATCTGGGTATGTGGCAGACGCTGACTGGCGGTCAGACCTGGAGTGGCAAGTTCATCAACCGCACCCGTGACGGGTACGAACGCACCGAGGCCGCCATCATCACGCCACTGCGCGATATCCATGGCCGCATCTGCAACTATGTGGCGGTCAAGGAGGACATCACCGAGCGCCAGCGCAGCGAGGACGAGCTGCGCAAGCTGTACCTGGCCGTGGAGCAAAGCCCGGAAAGCATCGTTATTACCAATACCTCGGCTGAAATCGAGTACGTCAACCAGGCATTTATTCACGCCACCGGCTACAGCCGTGAGGAAGCACTGGGGCTGAATCCGCGGGTGCTCAAGTCGGGCAAGACCCCGCCGGCGACCTACCAGGAGATGTGGGACGCACTGACCCGCGGTGACACCTGGAGCGGCATTTTGTTCAACCGTCGCAAGGACGGCAGCGAGTACGAGGAGCAGGCCACCATCACGCCGGTGCGCCAGGCCGACGGTCATGTCAGTCATTATCTGGCGATCAAGGAAAACGTGACCGAAAAGCGCCGTATGACCGATGAGCTGGCGCAATACCGTAGGAACCTGGAGCAACTCGTCGCTGTCCGCACGGCCGAGCTGACCGAGGTGTACGAGTCGCTGCGGGTAGCGGGCGAAGAGCAAATGGCGATTTTTGAAACCGCCACCTCGGGCATGGCCCTGATCAAGGACCGGATCTTTGTGCGCACCAACAAGCGCCTGTGTGAATTGTTCGGCTGGATGGAGGGGGCCATGGTCGGTCAGCCCACGGCCATCTGGTATCCCGATGCCGAAGCAGCACGGCAGGGTAGCGAGCCGGTGTATGAGCAAATCTGGAAAGGGAAGGCGCATCGCCGCGAGCAGCAGTTGATGCGCAGGGATGGCAGCCTGTTCTGGGCCCGCCTGACCGGCCGGGCGGTCGATGTGAATTTTCCAGACATGGGCACGGTGTGGGTGGTTGATGATATTTCAGACGAACGGTCGAGCGCCCAAGCCATGCGCCAAGCCAAGGAGCTGGCTGAAGACGCGGCTCGCACCAAGGCCAATTTCCTGGCCAACATGAGCCATGAAATCCGTACCCCCATGAATGCCGTGATTGGTATGACGCATTTGATGCTGAAGACCGAGCTGCTACCGCGCCAGCGTGACTACATGAAAAAGATCATGGACTCGGGCCAGCATTTGCTGGGCATCATCAATGACATTCTGGATGTGTCCAAGATTGAGGCCGGCAAGCTCGCCATTGAACACATTGATTTCGATCTGGAAAAATTGCTGGCCAATGTGAGCAACCTGATTTCTGAAAAAGTCGCGGCCAAGGGGCTGGAATTCATCATTGACGTTGACCGTAATGTGCCCAATAACCTGGTGGGTGACCCGCTGCGTTTGAGCCAGGTGCTCATCAACTATACCAACAACGCGGTGAAGTTCACTGCCAAGGGCGAGGTGGATGTGGTAGTGCGTGTGCGCAAGCAAACCGAGCAAGAGGTACTGTTGTATTTTGCGGTACGCGATACCGGCATCGGCTTGACGCCAGAACAATGCAGCAAGTTGTTCCAGTCCTTCCAGCAGGCCGACAGTTCCACCACGCGCGAGTTTGGTGGCACTGGTCTGGGCCTGGCGATCAGCAAAAAATTGGTTGACATGATGCAGGGCGAAGTGGGTGTGGAAAGCGTGTCCGGGCAGGGCAGTATTTTCTGGTTTACCGCACGCCTGGGCTTGGGCCTGGCCGCACCGCGCCAGCGCATTCTGAATGCCGATCTGCAAGGCCATCGGGCGCTGGTGGTGGACGACAACGAGAGTGCCAGGGTGGTGCTGTGTGACATGCTTGAGGGCATGGGTCTGGTGGTTGAAGAGTCCGAGAACGGCCCGGCGGCGATTCATGCGGTGGATCAGGCTGAACTGCGCAACCAGCCTTTTGACTTTGTTTTCCTGGACTGGCAAATGCCCGACATGAATGGCATCGAGGCGGCCCGGCGTTTGCGTGCGCGGCCGTTGAAGCGCGTCCCCAACATGGTGATGGTGACCGCTTTTGGCCGTGAAGAGGTGCTCAAGGAGGCGAGCGAAGCCGGGGTGCGGGATGTGTTGATCAAGCCGGTGAGTGCGTCCATGCTGTTCGATTGCGTCATGAGCATGCTCGGTCAGACCCCCGGGGGACGGCGCAGCAGCGCCGAAATCCCCAGCTTGAGTGCAGAAAACCTGGCCAGCATCAAGGGTGCGCGTATTTTGCTGGTGGAAGACAACGACCTGAACCAGGAGGTCGCGACCGAACTGTTACGCGATGCTGGCTTTATTGTGGATGTGGCCGACAACGGTGAAATTGCCCTGAAAAAAGTGCAGCAAGCCAGCTTTGACCTGGTGCTGATGGACATGCAAATGCCGGTGATGGACGGCCTGACGGCCACCCGTGAAATCCGCAAACTGCCCGACTTTGCTGCGCTGCCGATCGTTGCCATGACGGCCAATGTGCAGGCGAGTGACCGCCTGCGTTGTTCAGAGGCCGGCATGAACGACCATCTGGCCAAGCCCATTGACCCCGAGTTGTTGTGGCAATGCCTGTTGCGCTGGATCCCGCCGCGTGCCAGCCGGTCAACCGGGGCCGATCCTGCAGCGGCTGGCAGCACCGCGCCCCAGGACACCGACCAGACGATACCCGAGCACATTGCCGGGTTGGACACCCAGGCCGGACTGCGGCGGGTGCTGGGCAAAAAACCACTCTACCTGTCGATGCTGCGGCGCTTTGTGGCCGGTCAGAAAACCGTCGTGACCCAATTGCTGGCGGCCTTGGCGCAGGACGATCTGAAAACGACCGAGCGCCTGGCCCATACCACCAAGAGCACGGCGGGCAGCATTGGCGCGCTTGAGGTCCAGGCGCTTGCGGCCGAGGTTGAACATGGGCTGGCGCATGGTGCGGCCCGCCCGACGCTGTTGGCCCAGGTGCGGGCCCTGGAGCTGCCGCTGGCGGCCTTGATCAACGCACTGGAGCAGGCCTTGCCAGAGGAGGCGGTTCATGCCAAAGTGAGCGTGGATCCGGTCAAGCTCAAGGAGGTTTGCGACCGTTTGGCGTCCTTGCTTGCCTATGACGACGCGTCGGCGGTTGATGTTGTCGACGACCAAGCCGATTTGCTTAACATGGCCTTCCCAACACATTACCCCGCCTTGGAAAACGCGGTAAAAATGTTCGACTTTGAAGTGGCACTGCAGACGCTTAAAGACGCTCTTACCACGCTTCCCACTTAGCCATTCCCATGAATCCAATCGACTTCACTCAAAAACCCACCATCCTGGTGGTTGATGACACGCCCGACAACCTGTCCCTGGTCAGCAGCCTGCTGCGCGACGATTACATCGTGCGGGTGGCCAACAACGGCGAGAAGGCCTTGCGCATTGCCACGTCAGAGCAAGCCCCCGATCTGATCCTGCTGGACATCATGATGCCGGGCATGGATGGTTACGAGGTTTGCAAGCGTCTCAAGGATGACCCCAGGTCACGTGACATCCGGGTCATTTTCCTGACTGCCAAGTCCGAGGTGGAAGACGAGCGCAAGGGCTTCAAGCTGGGCGCAGTGGACTACATTACCAAGCCCATCAGTCCACCGATCTTGCAGGAGCGCATCAAGACCCATCTGTCGCTCAAAGCCGCAGCCGATTTTCTGCGCGATAAAAATATTTACCTCGAACAGGAGGTGGCGCGGCCCACCCAGGAGCTGACCACGATTCAGGAGGTGACCATTCTGGCAATGGCTTCGCTGGCGGAAACACGTGACAGCGATACCGGCAACCACATCCGACGCACCCAGTTTTATGTGAAGGCGCTGGCGAAGCAACTGCAAAACCACCCCCGGTTCAAGCATTACCTGACCGATGCCAACATTGCCATGCTGTTCAAGTCCGCGCCCCTGCACGACATTGGCAAGGTGGGGATTCCCGACCGCATTTTGCTCAAGCCCGGACGTTTTGAGCCGGAAGAGTTCGAGATCATGAAGCGTCACACTATCTTGGGGCGTGAAGCCATTGAACACGCCGAAAAATCGCTCGGCATTGAAGTCGATTTTCTGCGCACCGCCAAAGAAATTGCCATGTCGCACCAAGAGAAGTGGGATGGCAGTGGCTACCCCGAGGCGCTCAAGGGCGATGCCATTCCCATCAGCGCTCGCTTGATGGCGCTGGCCGATGTCTATGACGCACTGATCAGCCGCCGCGTGTACAAGGAGGGCATGCCGCACGCCAAGGCGGTGGCGATCATCGTTGAGTCCAGAGGCAGTCATCTCGACCCCGATCTCGTCGATGCTTTCCTGTCCATTCAGGACGAATTCCAGGCGATTGCTGCGCGTTTTGTTGACAGCGACCAGGATTTGCAACGTAAGGCGGCAAGCCTGGCCTTGATGCAAGCTGCCGATAATTCACCGGCCTGAGACATCAGCTGAATGGGTTGAAAACGGCACAGCAGTCCGACGCATTGGTACATGATGCTGATACTGGGCTTGTCCCATCGTTTGCCTATAGGGCATTTCAATCCATCAAGGCCACAGACTTGATCAAGGCAAAAGCCTGCATGCCACTGGTCAGTCCCAGCATATGACAGGAATAACGTGTGATCTCTGCCAGCAGCGCCTGACCATCGGCCAGCTGACACACCACCGTGGCGCGGCCCGTGGCGCCGGGGTGGATGGCTGCGATGGTAATGGGTAACTGATTCAGAATGCTCAGGCCTTGCGGCTGTACCGTGGCCAGGCTCACATCACGCGCCAGCACGCGCAGGCGCGAGGCCGAAGGCCTGGCACCGGGGGCCAAGCTCAGGCGCAAGCGCAAGGTGGTATTGCCAAAGGAAGCCAGGCCGTGTTCGTCGGTGCCCAGCAGGCTGCCCTGTAACACGCTGACTGGACCTTCTTCGTCAAACAAAGGTGAGTCGGGTCTGGCCAGGGCATCATGCAATGCCTCGATCCGTTCGATGCGGCCGTCCGCCATGAAGATCACCCGGCTGGCCAGGCGTTCCACTTCGAGCGGTGCATGGGTGATGTACAGCACCGGCAGCCCGGATTCCTGCGCCAGCGCGTCAATCAGCGCCAGCAACTCGGTCTTGGCACGCCAGTCGAGTGCCGACAGTGGCTCGTCCATGCACAGCAGGCGGGGTTGTGACAGCAGCGCGCGCGCGATGGCCACACGCTGGCGCTCACCGCCCGAGAGCGTGCTCACCGCCTGGTCAAGCAATGGACTGATCCCCACCCGCGCGGCAATTTTTGTCAGCGCGTCTGCCGGAGCTGCAGGGGCACGCTGGCAGGCGAAGTCCAGGTTGCCGCGCACATTCAGATGGGGAAAAAGTGCTGCTTCCTGAAAAACAAAGCCGATATGGCGCTGCGTGGCGGGCAGGCGCCAGGCCTGGTTTTGCCAGGTCTCGCCTTTGAAGCGCAGTGTTCCACGGGTGTCTGCGTCGAGTCCGGCCATCGCCCGCAGCAGGGTGCTTTTGCCCGAGCCGGAGCGCCCAAACAGCACGCTGACGCCTTGTGCCGGAAAGGAAAAAGCGCCGCTTTGCAGCTCAAAGTTGCCCTTCTTTAGGGTGAGGTTGCCTTCAATCATGGGGTGGCTCAGCGTGGCTTAGCGGGGTTTAAGCGGGCTCATCACGCGCTGGTTGATGGCGTAAAAAAGCAGCAGTGTCAGGAATGAAAAACCCAGCAAGACGGCCGAGAGCCGGTGTGCTGCAGCGTACTCAAGCGCTTGGGAGTGGTCGTAAATGGCCATCGACACCACCCGCGTCTCCCCCGCAATGCTGCCGCCCAGCATGGCAATCACGCCAAACTCACCCACGGTGTGGGCAAAGGTGATGACCACAGCGGTCAGGATGCCGCTGCGTGACAGTGGCAACACCACATGGAAGAAGCGGTCGAGCGCGTTGGCGCGCAGCGTGGCGGCGGCATCGAGCAGGCGACTGTCAATGGCCGCAAAGGCATCACGCAAGGGTTGTACCGCAAAGGGCAGCGAGTAAATCACCGAGCCCACCAGAATGCCCCAGAAGCTGAAGGCCAGGTGATGCAAGCCCAGTCGCTCCAGTGTGCCGCCCACCGCGCCTTGCGGTCCGAGCACGATCAGCAGATAAAAACCAATCACGGTGGGTGGTAACACCAGCGGCAGCGACACCAGCGCCGCCACGCTGTTGACCCAGCAACTGCGGCTGTGCGCCAGCCACCAGGCCAGCGGTGCCGAGAGCAGCAGCAGGATCAGCGTGGTCAAGCCCGCCAGCTTGGCGGTAAGCCAAATCGCTTGCCATTCACCCGGGGTCATGCCGGCGAGGTTCATGGCCTGGCCTCGTGGGGCAATGAAAAACCGTAGCGCGCCATGACTTGGCGCGCCTCGGGCGTCCGCATGAACTGGGCGAAAGCCCTGGCGGCGGTGTTGTTGCGGCCGTAATGTGTGATGGCATAGGCTTGCTCCAGCGCTTGGTGGGTATTGGCCGGGATCAGGTAATAGCCGCTTTTGGCTTTGAGCGTGTCGTTCATGGCCAGTGACAGGGCGATGATGCCGATCTCGGCGGCCTGGGTGTCAATGAGTTGTGCCGTGTGCGAAATGTTTTCACCAAACACCAGCTTGTTTTGTAACACGGTCCACAGTCCGGCGTGTTCCAGCGCCTCCCTGGCGCGCGCACCATAGGGGGCATGCGCCGGCGCGGCAATGGCAATCTTGCGGAATTCGGGTTGGGTCAGGCTCTGCAGGCTGAGTTTGCTGGCATCGACTTTGGCGCTCCAAAGTACGATTCGGCCGAAAGCGTAGGTGGTGACGGGGGCCAGCGCCTTGCCGCTGGCAACAAGTCTTTTCGGGTAATTCACATCGGCTGAGAAAAAAATGTCAAATGGCGCGCCGTTTTCAATTTGCTGCATGAACTTGCCCGAGGAGCCCATGACCAGCTCAAGCTGGTGTGTCGGGTTGTTTTTTTGAAAGAGGGGCAGAAGTTCATTCAATGCAAAGCGCAAGTCCGCGGCAGCAGCCACCCGGGCGGTCTCGGCCAGGCCAAGGGAACTTGCGGTGAGTGCAAGAATGGCAAGTACCAGTTTCAACAGGGGTTGGGATTTCAAGAACGTACCTTTGGATAGGGCCTGAGTGCCGAGGATGTCAGGACGGTTTGTGTCCCAGCTTGCGGTACAGCGTGGCACGGCTGATCCCCAGGGTGCGGGCGGCCTGGCCGACGTTACCACGGGCATCGTCCACCGCCTTGCGGATCATGTCGGCCTCCATGTCGCGCAGCGCCCGTGCGGGTGCGGCGCCGGCTTGCAGCGTGCGGGTTTCGTCGGCAGGGGTGATGGCCAGTGCTTGCAGGCGCAGGCCGCTCCAGAGCGGTAATTCAATCGGGTTGCCAGGTCGTTTGGCAGCATCAAACAAAGGTTCAAACGGCAGGCCAAAAACTTCACTGACGTGTACTGTTGCCTGGCCGGGTCCTGCCAAGCCCGGCACCATCTGGCGTGCCACCGGGTTGGCCCCGGTGATCCAACCCTCGCAGTCGAGGCACAACATGCCGTCGGCATCACTGCCCAGGGCGTTGCCGGGCCAGTTCAAGCGCAGCAACAGGGCGTGGGGCAGGGCGGTGATCAGTGCGTTTTCAATCTTGCTGGCCGACTGCATGACCAGGTGCTTGAGTTCCGGGCGCTCCTGCGCATCGACTCCGGTGACATCCAGCATGCCCACGCACGCGCCATCGGGTCCAAACAGGGGTGCACCAGCGCAGCTGTAAACCGACGTGGTCTCAAAAAAATGCTCGCCACGGTGCAACCAGACCGGTTGCAGTTCGGCAAGCGCCGTGCCAATGGCGGTGGTGCCAATGCTGTGCTCGGACAGGTCGGTGCCGACCCGGGTGATCTGGTGCGCCCGTGGGTCAGCGTGGTCAATGGCGCCGCAGGCATCGACCACCACCCCGTCGGCATTGGTCAGGATGGCAAAGTAGCGGGTGTTGACAATGGCGCGTGCCAGGTTTTGCAGCATCGGCTGGGCCGCTTCAATCAATTGGTGGTTGGCTTCCAGGGTATAGCGCAGCATGGGCGCCGTGATTTGTGCAAAACTGACATTGCAGCTGGGTTCCAGGCCCAGTTTCAGACAGCGTTGCCAGGAACGTTCGACCCACGGAGCCACCCAGCCAGCACCTAAAGAACCGCCCTCGTGCATCAGGCGTTGGCGTGCCTGGGCAATGCGTGCCAGGCGGTTGGGCGATGCCTCGGTATGGGGGCTTGGGTTGGCGGTGTTCATGGTCCGGTCGGTAGGTGTCTGAATTTATCGCATTTTGGGTGAAGGGGTGTGTCTATACTTGCCAGGATGTTCAGATGCAGGTACACCTTATAAGTGAAATCCAATGTGAGTATTTCCTCGCCGCGCCGCGTCAAGGCCACGTTGATGTGGCCATTTGCGATGGTTTTGACCTTCATTTTGACGGCTTTTGTCACAACGGCTTATTTTTTGCAGGTTCAGGTGCGCGATCGGGCCTTGTCTGGGCGGGTTGCCGCCGTGGCCAAGTTGGTGGATCAAAAACTGGACAAGGACACCAACCTGATGCGTGCTGTGCTGCATACCATGCAAGGCATCCCGGCGATTGGGGCTGCGTTTGCCGCCCAGGACCGGGACGCCTTGTTGCGCGAAGCCGGTCCGTTGTTTCAAACCCTGCGCTCCGAGCACCGGATCACGCACCTGTATTTCAATAACCCTGAACTGGTCAATCTGGTACGTTTGCATAGTCCGGATGAGTTTGGGGATCAAATCATGCGCACCACCGTGACCCAGGCGCGCAGCCAGAACAAGATCACGCATGGTTTGGAACTCGGCGCTTTGGGCACCTTGACCCTGCGTGTGGTCGCCCCTTGGCCCAGTGCCGGCGGGGTGTCGGGTTATGTCGAAATGGGCGAAGAAATAGGGCACCTGGTGCAGGAAATTCATGACAGTTTGTCGGTGGATCTGCTGGTGCTGGTGGACAAGCAGTTATTGCCAGCCCAACAGTTTGAGCACGGCCTGGCCATGCTCGAGCGCCAGGGGAACTGGGATCGGTTTACCCAGCAAGTCATGGTGGCGTATACCAAGGCGGATATACCTGTTGCCATGAATGATGCGGTATTGGCCGCCTTGCGTATGGGGGAGTCGCAAGTGTTCTCAGACAACAGGCAAACGTTGCATCTGGCCATGTTGCCATTGCTTGACTCCAACGGCCAGCGCATTGGCGACATGGTGGTGATGCGCGACATTACCGGTTTGGAGGGAACCTTTCAACGTTCCATCACCATGGTGACTTTTTTGAGCCTGTTGGTAGGCGCTTTTGTGTTGGGGCTTTTTTATTTTGCGTTGGATCGGGTGGAACGCGATTACCAGCGTCAGCATGATCTGGAGCATCAGTTGTTGCGACTGGACACTGAGCATGCGCGCATCCTGCAGATTGAAAAGCTGTCAGCGCTGGGTACCATGGTGGGTGAAATTGCACATCAACTCAATAACCCATTAGTGGGGGTGGTGAACCTGGCGCAATTGGCACAGCGCGAAGCCAATAACCCGGCCCGCACGCGTGAACTGCTGGCTGAGATTCGACACGCTGGGCAAGACTGCCATACCTTCATCGCTTCGATGTTGCGCTTCGCCAAAGTGTCCAAGTTTGATTGCCATTCGACCGACATGGTGCAAGTGGTCAACGAGACAGTGCTCATGTTTCGGCAGACCATACGGCAGCAGATTCTGGTCGAGTTGGTGCTCCCCGATCAGCCCGTGATCTTGATGGCAGACCCTATCTTGCTGCGCCATGCGCTTTTTAATTTGCTGGCCAATGCAGCCCAGGCCACGGAGGGTGATGGGGCCATCGTGATCAGCTTGCAGGCCCAACCACACCCTGAGACGGGCGCCCCCGGGTGGCGGCTTGCCGTGCGCGACCATGGCAAAGGCATCGCCCCGGAGATACTGGACAAGGTGTTCACCCCCTTTTTTACCACCCGGCACGAAGGCACGGGTCTCGGCTTGCCGGTGGTGCAACATGTGGCCTTGTTGCACCAGGGTTTTGTCAGCGTTGAAAATTTACCGGAGGGTGGCACGCAATTTGCGATTTGGTTGCTGCAATCCAATCCCGGCCCTCTTCAACACACCACCTGAATGTTGCCCATGTTGCCCAAGATTCTGGTTGTCGATGACGACCGCTATACCCGAACGTTGATTGAGCAAATGCTGGGGAATAGCGCGCAAGTGCATCTCGCGTCTGACGGTGACGCCGCGCGCGAGTTGTTTGCCGTGCATGACTTTAATCTGGTGCTGATGGATCAGCGTTTGCCCAGGCACCAGGGCCTGGATTTGTTGCGCGAGTTTCGTGCCCAGCGGCCACGCATGGTGGCCATCCTGATGACCGGTTTTGCCGATGTGCGCGACGCCGTGGCCGCCGTGCGAGAGGGCTTGTTCGATTACCTGACCAAGCCTTTTGAAGACCTGGAAGCACTGGAGGCGGTGATCGGCAAGGCGCTTGAAATTGACGCGGCCTACCGTGAAATTGACAGCCTGCGCAGCCGCCTGGCAAAGACCTCCGGTGCGCCCATGGTGGTAGGGCAGTCAGCCGCCATGGCGCGTTTGCTGGGTCAGATTCAGCAAGTGGCGGGGCTGGATACCACGGTGCTGCTGGAGGGCGAAAGCGGCACCGGCAAAGACGTGATGGCCAAGCTGATCCATGCCCATAGCCAGCGTGCCGACCAGGCGTTCCTGGAGGTGAATTGCGGCGGCTTGCCCGAGTCTTTGCTCGAAAGCCTGCTGTTCGGCTATGAAAAAGGCGCATTCACTGGTGCTGCTCAGGCCAGTGCCGGTTACTTTGAAAAAGCCAACGGCGGCAATCTGTTCCTGGATGAAATTGCCGACATGAGTCCCAAACTGCAAAGCAGTTTGTTGCGCGTGCTGCAGGACCATAGTTTTTGCCGCATTGGCAGCACCCAGCCGCGTAGCACAGACTTTCGCCTGATTTGCGCCACCAATCGCTCCCTGGCGGGCGAGGTCAAAGCGGGGCGTTTTCGAGAGGATTTGTATTACCGCATCAATGTCGTGGCCATGCAGTTGCCGCCGCTGCGTGAGCGCGAGGGTGACATTTTTCGTCTGGCAGTGCATTTTCTGGAGTTTTTCAATGCCAAATTTGGCAAGCAATGTGGCCCTTTTAGCCCCGCTGCGCTGGCTTCCCTGGAGGCCCATCCCTGGCCAGGCAATGTGCGTGAGTTGCGGCACTGTATCGAGCGTGTGGTTGCATTGCAGTCTGGGGGCGTGATTGACGCTGTTCACCTCTGTCCCAGTTGTAGCCCGTTTGCTGTGTCCGATACCCATGCTTTGATTCCACCAGCCTACGAACTGGCCTACCAGGAAGCCCGCGCGGGTTTTGAACAAGGGTATTTGAAGGGACTGCTTGCAGCGGCAAGCGGTAATGTTTCCGAAGCTGCCCGTTTGAGTGGCATTCCGCGGCAGAACTTGTATGTCAGGATGAAGCGCTGGGGAATCGTCACTGAAACATGACACTTGTCGCAATTATTTGACAGTCACTCAGACTTTTCCCGTTATTTTGCGGCCATCTTTGGCCTTCAATTTTTGCTGTTCCAATAAATCTATCTCTGTATGCCCATGTAAATGAAGGTTTATTTTTCATGGACTTTGGTTCCTTCGGAGATATGACCTGCCACAGATTGAGTGGCACGAAGATTGCCTTGATAGGTGAAGTTTATTCACTCGATCAAGGAGATCATGATGCGAAAGACAGTTGTTGGGAGCCTGTTGGCCCTGGCTGCGACGTTTTTGATTTATGGCTGTACGCCAACCGAAATCAAAAGCGTCGCCAATGCGCCGGTAGCGGGGGTTGTTGAAGACGGCAGCAAGGAGACTTTTAAAAAGGTTCCCGATGCCACGGTGTGGTTGATCCCGTCGTCCGACGTGGTGGCTATGGGCAAGACGCCCATTGAGATCAAGAAGGACGCCAAAAACGACGAGCCTCTCGAAGATAACCTGGCCGCAAACCGCGACCGTTACCTCAAAGCCAAAACGGATGCCAAAGGCGAGTTTAAGTTTGCCAACGTCCCGGCGGGCAAGTATTTTGTTTACGTGGAACCCGCCAACAGCAAGTATCTGCCGGGTGGCGACAAGTCACGCAAGGCGATGACCAGCGATGAATTGTCCAAGGCTCCGTTGAAGATCAAGGTCTCTGGTAACACGCCAGTGGGTGCAACTTACATCGGCAGTTCAGCCTGTATTGAATGCCACGATGACCAGAAGCACTTCACCAAAACACTGCACCGCCTGGGCATTACCGTGATCGGCAAGCCCAGCAAGCTGCAGGATTTTTCAAACTTCCCGGATTTCAACAAGGGTTTGAACAAGCTCATGGCCGGCACCAAGTTCTGGTTCCATGGCTATGACCCCAAGCGGGGCTTTGACAAGTACCTGATCAGCACCAAGGCCCCGGCCGACGCTGCCAGCGTCAGCTTTACGGCCGCGTTTTTCAAGGATAAGGACGGTTCGCTGAAGTTCCGCGCCGAAAACGCGAAAAACCCACAGGATCCAGCGCGCATCTATCCGGTTGAAATGACCTATGGTGGCGGTGTTTACAAGCAGCGCTACCTGGTGCGCGTGGGTGCCAACCTGTTCCCGTTTGTTCAGTTCAACCAGAACGGCGACGATTCTTTTGCTGACCGCAGTCGCAAAGAATGGCGTGATTACCATGCCGACTGGTTCTACAACGAAAAAACCAATCTGCTGGCCAATCCGCCACAAGCCAAGTCTTTTGACAAGGAATGTGCCTCTTGCCATGCCAACGGTTACACGCTGACCAAAACAGCTGCCGGTGATTACAAGGCCGGTGCCAGCAACGACCGCAATGGTGAGATTGACATTGATGGCGACGGCAAACCCAACGAAATCAATATGGGCTGCGAGACCTGCCATGGCCCCGGCTCGGTGCACAACGCCGCCAAGGAAGTCGACATGCCGTCCACCATTGTCAGCCCTAACAAGCTGGCTGCCGAGCGGGCCTCGATGATCTGCGGCCAGTGCCATAGCCGGCCTCAAGGTCACCTGAACAACGACCAGCCGGTCAACAAGGACAACAAGATGATGTTGCCGGGAATGTCCCGCAATGTGTACCTGAACGAGTACACGACACGTGAGGATGCAGCCAAGGGTGATTATTGGGCCGACGGACTCCATTCCAAATCGCATCACCAGCAGTACACCGACTTCATCAAGTCAGCCAAGTACCGCAACGGCACGCAGCTGGTGGCCTGTTCTGATTGCCACGATACCCATGGCACGGCCAAGTTCGAGCATCAGATGAAGACAGACAACAAATCGTCCGAGTCCTGCACCAGTTGCCACGTCAACAGCACCGATCTGAAAAAGCACCTGGCAGACAAAGCCAAATGTACGGTTGATCCAGTCAAGATTACCTGCGCCAGTTGCCACGTCACCAAAACCATGCAAACCGGCTCTGGTTTTGGCAAGGGCTTGACGGCTGCGGATGGCAAGAACTACTGGACCAACGACATCAGCTCGCACATCTATGACGTGCCGCGCAAGGACAATGTGGGCGTGAAAGGTGTGGCACCCGGTTCAGCTATGCCGATCCCTTACACCAATGCGTGTGGTGCGGCCTGCCATGATGTCAAAAAACTTTAACTGAGTTTTCTCTTCTGAAAAACGCCGGCGAGTCCGGCGTTTTTTATTTGCAGGTTGTCTCAATTTGAGAATTTGTGGTTTTTACATTTATCCGATTAGGGTTGTCCCTAGGTCGTATTTTTTGCGAAACTTTAACAATGGCTATGTAACTGATTTCATAAGAACAGCATTGCAGTTGTTCATCGCAGTTTCATTCATTACCCACAGGAGACCTACACATGCAAAAGGTGTTGCACATCAATGCAGACAAATGCACCGGCTGTCTGCAGTGCGAAATGGCCTGTTCTTTCGAGAACTACGGCACCTTCGCCACCGCTAAATCGCGCATCAAGGTGTTTAATTTTCACCACACGGGCAAGAAAGTACCCTACACCTGCACTCAGTGTGACGAAGCCTGGTGCCTGCATGCGTGCCCGGTCGAAGCCATCACGGTGGACAAGGTCACCGGTGCCAAAGTGGTGAATGAGGCTACCTGTGTTGGCTGCAAGGTCTGCACCATTGCCTGCCCGTTTGGCACCATCAATTACGTCCAGGAAACCGGTAAGGTGCAAAAGTGTGACCTCTGCGGTGGCGAGCCTGCCTGCGCCGATGCCTGCCCAACTGGTGCCATCACCTTCATCGATGCCAACTGGACCGGTTTGGGCAAGATGGAACAGTGGGCAGACAAATTGGGTAACCAGGCGGCGGTTTAAACAACTTTGGGCATCAGATCACCTTGCGCAGCAAACGTGCTCTGACCCCAACACTTCAGGAGAACGAACATGTCATGGGCAGGAAAAATCCTCCGCGTTAACTTGACCGCGGGTACCGTCAAGTCAGAACCCCTCAATATGGAATGGGCGCAAGCCTACATCGGCTCGCGTGGCCTGGGGACCAAGTACCTGGTCGAAGAAGTCAACGCCACCGTGGACCCACTTTCAAGCGAGAACAAGATCATCTGGGCCACCGGCCCGTTGACCGGCACCATGGCCTCGACCGGTGGCCGCTACACCGTCATTACCAAAGGCCCGTTGACCGGCGCCATTGCCTGCTCCAATTCCGGCGGCTACTGGGGCGCCGAGCTCAAGATGGCTGGCTGGGACATGGTTATTTTCGAAGGCAAGTCGGCCAAGCCGGTTTACCTCTACGTCAACGATGATCTGGCCGAATTGCGTGATGCTGCCCACCTGTGGGGCAAGAGCGTCTGGGAAACAGAAGAGATGATCAAAAAGGGTCTGCAAGACCCGCTGGCCCGCGTGTCCAGCATCGGCAAGGCAGGTGAAAACGGCGTGCTGTTTGCGGCTGTGGTCAACGACCTGCACCGTGCGGCGGGCCGCTCCGGTGTTGGCGCCGTCATGGGCAGCAAAAACCTCAAGGCGATCGCCGTGCGCGGGACCAAGGGCGTGGGCAACATCCGTGATCCGAAAGCCTTCATGGCCGCTACCAAAGCCGCCAAGAAGGTGCTGGCTGACAATGGCGTCACAGGCACCGGTTTGCCCGCCATGGGCACCCAGGTGCTGATGAGCGTGATCAACGAGGTGGGCGCCTTGCCGACCCGCAACCATCGCGACAACCAGTTTGAGGGCGCCATGGACATCGGTGCCGAAGCCATGGCCACGCCGCGCAAGACCGATGGTAAAAAACATCTGGTCACCAATCAGGCGTGTTTTGGCTGCACCATCGCCTGCGGTCGCATCAGCAAGATGGATGAAAGCCACTTCACCATCGAGAACAAGCCGCAATACCGCGGTGCCAACGGTGGTCTCGAATACGAAGCGGCCTGGGCACTCGGTGCCGCCAATGGCGTCAACGACCTCGAATGCCTGCAATACGCCAACCTGTTGTGCAACGAAGAAGGCATTGACCCGATCAGCTTTGGCGCCACCGTGGGCGCGGTCATGGAACTCTACGGCATGGGTGTGCTGAGCAAGGAGCAGATTGGCATCGAAGCGCCGTTCGGTTCGGCCCGTGCGCTGGCTTTTTTGGCCGAGGAAACCGTCAATGGCCGCGGCTTTGGCAAGGAAATTGGTCAGGGTTCCAAACGCCTGACGGCCAAATACGGTCACCCCGAGCTCAGCATGTCATCCAAGGGCCAGGAATTCCCCGCTTACGACGGTCGTGCCATTCAGGGCATCGGCCTGGCCTATGCCACCAGTAACCGGGGCGGCTGCCACTTGCGCGGCTACACCATTGCGTCCGAAATTCTGGGCATTCCGGTCAAGACCGATCCGCTTGAATCGCAGGGCAAGCCCGAGCTGGTCAAGGCCTTTCAGGATGCCACGGCGGCGTTTGATTCGTCGGGCCTGTGCATTTTCACCACCTTTGCCTGGGGCCTGCAGGACCTCTCACCGCAGATGCAGGGCGCTTGCGGCGAGCAGTACACGATTGAAGAACTGGCCAAGATCGGTGAGCGCATCTGGAACATGGAGCGAGAGTTCAACAACCGTGCCGGCTTTACCAAGGCCGACGACAGCCTGCCGCCGCGTCTGACCTCGGTCGAAGGTGCCTGCAAAACCGGCCCAGCCACCGGCAAGTTCAATGAACTCGCCACCATGCTGCCGCTGTACTACGAAGCCCGTGGCTGGGACCCTGAAGGCCGCCCCACCGCAGCCACCAAAGCGCGACTGAGCCTGTAAAGTTCGCTTGGCGTCATTGCGAGGAGCGCAGCGACGCGGCAATCCAGGAAGTCATGGATTGCCGCGCTTCGCTCGCAATGACGAAGCATAGTCACAAACAAGCGGCGTCAACAGCCGCTTGTTTTCTGGAGAAATTACCATGACCCACCACGTCATCCTTGGTGCTGGCCCGGCCGGCGTTATTGCCGCCGAGACCATCCGCAAACAGGCCCCGCTGGACAGCATCACGATCATCGGGGATGAACCCGAGCCGGCTTATTCACGCATGGCCATTCCCTATCTGTTGATGGGCAACATCGACGAGGCCGGCACCTACCTGCGCAAGAGCCCGACCCACTTCGACGACTTGAACATACAAGTGCGTGTGGCGCACGTCCAGTCTGTGCATGCAGACACCAAAACCGTGGTGCTTGACGGCGGTGAGACGGTTCAGTTTGATACCTTGCTGGTGGCGACGGGCTCGCGCCCCGTGACGCCACCCATTCCTGGCATCAAGTCGGAAGGGGTGCACCGGTGCTGGACGCTGGCCGACGCGCGCGCCATTGCCGCGCTGGCCCAGCCGGGTGCCCGTGTCCTGCAGCTCGGGGCAGGCTTCATTGGTTGCATCATCATGGAAGCGCTGGCCGCACGCGGCGTGAAACTGAGCGTGGTCGAGATGGGCGACCGCATGGTGCCGCGCATGATGGGCCCCACCGCCGGCGGCATGATCCGCGACTGGTGCGAGACCAAGGGTGTGGAAGTCTTTACCAGCACCAAGGTCGAGTCGATTGAGCCCGGAGCGCCCTTGACGGTCAAGCTGTCGAATGGCCAGACCATGCAGGCCGACCTGGTGATCAGCGCTGCCGGAGTGCGCCCAGCCATTGGTTATCTGGAAAATTCAGGTATCACCTGCCTGCTGGGCGTGCTGACCGACGAACACCTGCAAAGCAATGTGCCGGGCATTTATGCTGCCGGCGACTGCGCTGAAGCGCTGGACAAGGTGTCAGGCAAGATGATTGTCAGCGCCATCCAGCCCAATGCCGCCGAGCAGGCCCGCATTGCCGGCATGAACATGGTGGCGTTCGCGCGCGGGCAGGTCCCCAGCGCCAAGCTGAAGGGCGTCACCCAAATCAACGTGCTCGACACCCTGGGCTTGATCTCGGCCAGTTTTGGCGATTGGGAGGGTGTGCCTGGGGGCGCGCATGTCGAGTTGACCGACAAGGTCGCCGGACGCCATTTGAGCCTGCAGTTCAAGGATGACGTGCTGGTGGGCTGCAACAGCGTGGGTTGGACCGAGCACGTGGGCGTGATGCGCGGTCTGGTCGAGGGCCAGATCAAACTGGGTGACTGGGCGAATACCCTGAAGCAGGACCCGACCCGCCTGATGGAAGCCTACCTGGCTGCGGCGCAAGGGCAAAGCGACTGGTCGGGTGCAGCCGATGCGCGCAGACGCTAAAGTTCGCGGCATGAAAATTACCCTGAAACTTTTCGCGTCACTGACCGACTACCTGCCACCCGAGTCCAAGTACACCAACATCGTGGCCCTGGACATTGCCCCCGAAACCACGATCGGTCAATTGGTGGAGCAGTACCGTTTGCCTGAAAAACTGGTGCACCTGGTGCTGGTCAACGGCCACTATATCGCGCCCGAAATGCGCGCCACACGAAACCTCGCCGAGGGCGATGTACTGGCCATCTGGCCACCCATTGCCGGCGGCTGAGACACAACAAACACAGCATGCAGGACTTTTATGCCGAGCGCTTCGAGCGCGAGATGGGCTGCACCGAGGCCGAGTGGCTGATGTGGCTGCCCAGGGCTATCGGCGACCACCACTGGAAGCAGCAGGCGGACGCTGCCGGCGTGCGTATTGGCGACGGGGCGCTGGGCCTGAAGTGGCAGGCGAGCCCGCCCAGGGTGATCGGGCTCATCAGCATCCCGGTGCTCAAGGTAAGCTTTCGCTTTGCCGGCGTGGACGAACAGGCGCGTCATGCATTCATGAAGCGTTTTGACTTGTACATGCAGCGCGGCGGGGGCTAGTCGCGCCAGGCAATGACTTTTTGACCTCGGGCCAATCAAACGGATGAAGTGATAAAAAAGGTGACTGTCTTGATGCCCGCCAGGGTCAGCAGCAGCGAGCCAAAGAGATGCAGCGCTGCTGTGCCAAAACCCAGCCAATAGCGTTGTTGCCCCAACATGCCGACCACTTCAGCCGAATAGCTGGAGAAGGTGGTGAGTGCGCCCAGAAATCCCGTCACGATAGCCAAGCGCCAGGCCGGGTCGATATGCGGCAGGGCCTGAAACACGGCCACTGCCACCCCGATCAAATAGCCGCCAATCAGGTTGGCTGCAAGCGTCCCCATGGGAATCAACGCCCCCGGGTTAAGCCACAAGCCCAATCCCCAGCGCGCCAGCGCGCCCAGGCAGGCGCCAATACAAATTGCCAGCACGGACAGCATGCGCAGAAGTCGGGTTTATTTTTTGGCAGCCGGCGCGGCCTTGAAGGCGGCGCCGTTCACCGTCACGCCTTCGACAGAAAACTGGGCCGCCTTGACATCGCCAATGCCCTGCACCCGGGAAATGAAGTCGTTCCAGTCCTTGAAGACGGCCTTTTTGCGCTCAGCAAGGATTTTGCTGGAGGTGCCCGGACCGATGCCCTTGATACTGTCGAGCTCGGCCTCGGAGGCTTTGTTGATGTCGAGCGCGGCGTAACATGACAGTGCGGACAAAAAAGCGATCAGCGTGAGGAATTTCCTGAACATGGCCGTCTCCTTGAATGTGGTTCTGGGTTAGCTTTGCTGTGCCAGCCACTGCACATACCTGGCGACGCCCGTTTGTACATCCGCAAAGTCGTGATCGCAACCCGTGGCCCGCAGCGCGCCCAGGTCGGCCTGGGTATAGCACTGGTATTTGCCGCGTAGCGCATCGGGAAAGGGGATGTATTCAAGCAGGTCTTCGCTGACCAAAGCCGCGAGTGTCAGGGGCGCCTGGCCGCTGCTTTGGCGCAGCGCATTCACGACCGAGCTGGCAACGTCATTGAAAGGCTGGGCACGACCCGTGCCGAGGTTGAAAATGCCTGAAATTTCGGGATGGTCAAAGAACCACAGGTTGACCGCAACCACGTCGTCTATGAAGACAAAATCACGCATCTGGGCCCCCGCTGCATAGCCGCCATATTCCCCAAACAGCCTGACCTTGCCATCGGCCCTGAACTGGTTGAACTGGTGAAACGCCACGCTGGCCATGCGTCCCTTGTGCTGTTCGTGCGGGCCGTAGACATTGAAGTAGCGAAAGCCGACCACCTGCCGGGTGAGTCCGGCCAGGGCGCGTTCAAAGGTGGCACCACATTCGCGCCGCATGCGCTGGTCAAACAGCAATTTGGAGTAGCCATACACATTGAGCGGGTGCTCAAAGGCGGGCGCTTCTCGAAACGTGTCAGAGCCGCCATAAGTAGCGGCGCTTGAGGCGTAGAGCAGACGGGCGCCCCGTTTCTGGCAGCTCTGGTACAACTGCACCGAGGTGGCATAGTTGTTCTGCATCATGTACTTGCCGTTGCTTTCCATGGTGTCGCTGCAGGCGCCTTCGTGAAAAATGGCTTCCACTTTGCCGTAGACGTCGGCTTCAAATGCGTTGTAGAACACATCCGCATCCACGTAGTCGGCAATCTGCAGGTCTGCCAGGTTGCGAAACTTGTCGCCCTGGGTGAGGTCATCGACGGCAATGATGTCGGTCAAGCCCCGTTGGTTGAGGCCCCGAATGAGGTTGGAACCAATAAAACCGGCAGCACCGGTGACAACGATTCGGGTCATGCAAACAACTCCTCATAAGAAACGGTGGCGGTACCAAACTTGCCTACCACCAGGCCACCGGCCCGGTTCGCCCATGGCAAGGCCTCACGCAGGCTCATGCCTGCTGCTACCAGGGCGGCCAGTGTCGCGATGACAGTGTCGCCAGCACCGGTTACGTCAAACACTTCACGTGCCTGCGCCTTGACATCCATGCGTCCCTGGGCATCAAACAGTGTCATGCCTTCCTCACTGCGCGTCAGCAGCACAGCCTGCACACCGAGCTGTTGGCGCAGGTTCTGCACCTTGACCTGTAGGTCAGGTTCGTCTTGCCAGCCGCCAATGACTTGCTGCAACTCGATCCGGTTGGGTGTGATCACGGTGGCGTGCTGGTAGCGCGAATAATCCGAACCCTTGGGATCGATCAGGATCGGTTTGCCGGCTTTGACGGCGCGTGCAATCATGTCGCTGACATGCGCCAGGCCGCCCTTGCCATAGTCTGAAAACAGCACCGCCTGGTGGCTGGGCAAGAGTTCCAGAAAGGTGGCCGTCTGTGAGGCCAGAACCTCGCTCTCGGGTGTGTTTTCAAAGTCCAGCCGCAATAACTGCTGCTGGCGGCCGATGACCCGCAGTTTGACCGTGGTCTTGAGTTGCGCATCGCGGCCAAAATAGGTCTGGATGCCGGTGCCGGCTACCAGCGCCTCCAGCTTGTGACTGGCTTCGTCTTCGCCCACCACCGTGAGCAAGGAGGCCTGGGCGCCGAGGGTGACCACATTGAACGCCACATTGGCTGCGCCGCCGTTGCGTTCTTCTTCGCGCGTCACTCGCACCACCGGGACCGGGGCCTCCGGGCTGATGCGGTCCACGGCACCGTACCAGTAGCGGTCCAGCATCACGTCGCCCACCACCAGCACGCGGGCTGCGGACATATGTTCTTTGGAAATGGTCATAACTCTTCCACTCGGCGAGCGGGGTAACTGTCCCAGGTCTGGCAACCGGGACATTGCCAGAAATGTTGGGTGGCTTCAAAGCCGCAGGCGGCACAGCGGTAGCGCAGCAGAGGCCTGATGGCGTGGTCAAGTGCGCGTTGCACTTGCGGATGAAACTGTTCGTGTTCCAGCTTTTCACCCGCGATCCAGCGTGTGGCTGCCACCAGCGAAGGCTCTTTGTCCAGATGATGGGCATACCAGTCGTGGGAGCTGGTTTGCCTTGAAGGATCTGCATTTGACAGGGTGACAATGGCCTCCAGCACGTCCAGCGCGGCCTGCTCTGCATAGAGTTGTTGCAGCCTTGCCAGGGTGACTGCGACCTTGTCGCTGCGCAGCGCCAGTTCAGCCAGCGGGGGGGCAATCAGGGGAATGGCGGCGGGAGCCCGGTCAAGCGCCTGCATCAGGGTGTCCCAGGCTTCGACAACCTGGCCCAGTTGTGCCTGCAATTGGGCCAGGTCAAGGCGCGCCCGCGCCGCCTCAGGGGCTTTGTTGATGGCACGCTGCAGCAGTTCTTTAGCGCTTCCTGGTTGGCCCTGGGCCACTTGGGCGGCGGCTTGTTCGCACAGGTAATGCGCCAGTCTTGGTGTAAAACTGCCTTGGGCTGCATGTTCCAGTTTTTCGGCCATCAGCGCAGCCTGCGGCCAGTCCCTGCTGCGTTCGTAGTTGGCCAGCAATGCCAGACGGGCCTGGGCTTCGAAGGCGGTGCCTTCAAGCTTGAGCAAGGCAGTTTCTGCGTGGTCCAGCAAGCCGGCCTTGAGGTAGTCCAGGGCCAGCGCATGTTGCGCCCGGTGCCGGTCTGCCTGGCTGATGTCGGCGCGCGACAGCAGGTGTTGATGCACGCGCACCGCACGTTCATACTCGCCGCGACGACGAAACAGGTTGCCCAGGGCAAAGTGGAGCTCGGAAGTGTCGGGGTCGCTTTGGACGGCCTCAATGAAGGCGTCGATGGCCTGGTCTTGCTGCTCATTGAGCAGAAAGTTGAGACCCTTGAAATAGGCTTTGGGTGCCTGGCGATTTTCCAGCCGGATTTGACGCAGATCCAGGCGTGACGCCAGCCAACCCAGCACAAAGGCCAGCGGCAGACCAAGCAAGACCCAACTCAGGTTAAATTCCATCGGCGTAAACAGGAGGAGTGGCTGACGCAGTCGGCCCGGTGTCGGCCGGAGAAGAAGCCGCCCCCCGCTGGGCGTGGCGATGTTTCCACCACCAAGGCGCCATGCCGAGAACGCCGACCACCACGCCGATGGAGAAGGCACCCAGCACCACCAGTACCATGGGGGCAAGCCAGTAGTTACCAAAGAAGAAGTGCACCGTCGTGACTTCCTGATTGTTCAGCGCGAAGGCGAACAGGGTAAAAAAAATGGTGATCTTGACGATCCACCTTAGTAACCACAGGATGTGTTTCATCGACGATTCCCAGAGATTGGGAAGATTCTACCGTTTGAGCTTGCCGCTGCAGGCAGCTTGTGTGCGACATCAGGCCGTTGGCTGCAAGTCACTCGTGCGTTGATCCACAGCCAGACGCAAGGCTTTGCCAGGCTTGAAATGGGGCACTTTTTTTTCAGGTATGGCCACACTTTCACCGCTGCGCGGGTTGCGTCCCATGCGGGGCGGGCGGTAGTTCACGGAAAAACTGCCGAAGCCGCGAATTTCAATGCGATGACCGCGAGCCAGGGCATCATTCATGGCTTCCAGGATGGCCTTGACCGCAAACTCGGCATCGCGCTGGGTAATCTGGCCAAATTTGGCTGCAAGTTCTTCAACGAGGTCGGAGCGGGTCATGAAACTTATACCTTTGCGGGAAAGACCTTTAGCTCTGTCCCCAACTGATTAGAAAGAAAAAACGACCGGTGCACATAGGGGCAACCGGCCGTCCATTCAGTTCAACAAAAACGTTTTAGTTATTGTTGTCGAGCTTGGCGCGCAACAGCGCACCCAGGCTGGTGGTCCCGGCGTTTTCACGGGCCGACTGCTGGCTCAGCGTGGCCATGGCTTCGTTCTGGTCGGCGGCATCCTTGGCCTTGATCGACAACTGGATATTGCGGGTCTTGCGATCCACATTGACCACCACAGCGGTGACTTCGTCGCCTTCCTTGAGTACGTTGCGGGCATCTTCCACGCGGTCGCGGGAAATTTCCGAGGCACGCAGGTAGCCGATGATGTCGTCGCCCAGGTCGATTTCAGCGCCCTTGGCGTCCACGGTCTTGACCTTGCCGGTCACCACAGAACCCTTGTCGTTGATCGACGAGAAGGTGGTGAACGGGTCGGAGTCGAGCTGTTTGATACCCAGGGAGATGCGTTCACGGTCGACGTCAACGGCGAGCACCAGGGCTTCCACTTCCTGGCCCTTCTTGTACTCGCGCACGGCGGTTTCGCCGGGCTCGTTCCAAGACAGGTCAGACAGGTGCACCAGGCCGTCGATGCCGGCAGCCAGACCGACGAAGACGCCGAAGTCGGTGATCGACTTGATCGGGCCCTTGACGCGGTCGCCGCGCTTGGTGTTCTGCGCAAATTCCTGCCATGGGTTGGCCTTGCACTGCTTCATGCCCAGGCTGATACGGCGCTTGTCTTCGTCGATTTCCAGCACCATGACTTCGACTTCGTCGCCCAGGGCAACGATCTTGCTCGGTGCCACGTTCTTGTTGGTCCAGTCCATTTCGGAAACGTGCACCAGGCCTTCGATACCGGGCTCGAGTTCGACGAACGCGCCGTAGTCTGCGATGTTGGTGATCTTGCCGAACATGCGGGTGCCTTGCGGGTAGCGGCGGTTGACGCCCATCCACGGGTCATCACCCATCTGCTTCAGACCCAGCGAGACACGGTTTTTCTCGGTGTCGAACTTCAGGATCTTGGCGGTGATTTCCTGGCCAGCGGTCACCACCTCAGACGGGTGACGGACACGGCGCCAGGCCATGTCGGTGATGTGCAGCAGGCCGTCGATACCGCCCAGGTCCACAAACGCGCCGTATTCGGTGATGTTCTTGACCACGCCCTGAACGATGGCACCTTCCTTGAGGGTGTTCATCAGCTTGGAGCGCTCTTCGCCCATGGAGGCCTCCACCACGGCGCGGCGGCTCAGCACCACGTTGTTGCGCTTGCGGTCGAGCTTGATGACCTTGAATTCCAGGGTCTTGTTCTCGTACGGCGACAGGTCCTTGGTCGGACGGGTGTCGACCAGTGAACCGGGCAGGAAGGCGCGGATGCCGTTGACCAGCACGGTCAGGCCACCCTTGACTTTGCCACTGGTCTGACCCGTGACAAATTCGCCGGTTTCCAGCGCTTTTTCCAGGGCCATCCAGGACGCCAGACGCTTGGCCGTATCACGGCTCAGAATGGTGTCGCCGTAGCCGTTTTCGATCGAGCCAATGGCGACTGACACGAAGTCGCCAACCTGGACTTCGGTTTCGCCCTGGTCGTTCTTGAATTCTTCCAGCGGGACATAGGCTTCAGACTTGAGGCCGGCGTTGACGACCACAAAGCTGTGCTCGATACGAACCACTTCGGCAGTGATCACTTCGCCCGGGCGCATTTCTGTGCGTTGCAAGGACTCTTCAAACAGGGCGGCAAAAGATTCAGACATGTTTTGATGCGGTGTTAGCGCAGGTTATTTCGCGGGTTTAAGCGCGGGGTTAAGTTTTTTGAACCTCATTCGCAATGCGCCAGTGCAGCGCGAGGGGGCGGATGAGGGCCGGTGCATTGGCCGAAACCTTTGCGGTTTTTGCCCTTCAGACAGGATCAGAAAGGCTGTTTGCCTTGCCACCAACCCAACACCAGATTGACCGATTCTTCAACCGATACATGGGAGTTGTCCAGCAACTTGGCATCTGCGGCCGGCTTGAGAGGTGCAACGCTGCGGGATGAATCCCGGGCATCACGTGCTTCCAAGTCGGCGCGAAGAGCGGCGAGTGTAATTGATTTGTCTTTTGAAATCAACTGTTTAAACCGCCTTTGCGCGCGTTGTTCGGCGCTGGCGGTTAAAAATACCTTGAGCGGGGCCTCGGGAAAAATCACGGTACCCATGTCGCGGCCATCGGCGACCAGGCCGGGCAGGCGGCGAAACCCATGCTGCAGGTCCACCAGCGCGGCGCGCACACGGGGCAGGACCGACACTTTGGAGGCATTCATGCCGGCTTCTTCGGTGCGGATGGCCTCGGAAACGTCTTCGCCCGCCAACAGTACCCGGTCCCCCGTGAATTCAAGGCGCAAGCCTTGCGCCAGCGTGGCAATGGCGTCTTCGCCGTGGGGATCCAGCGGCAGACCGGCCTGCTTGGCAGCCAGCGCCGTGATGCGGTAGAGCGCGCCCGAATCCAGCAGGTGGTAGCCCAACTGGCTGGCCAATTGGGCCGCCAGCGTGCCTTTGCCCGAGGCCGTGGGGCCATCGACGCAAATCACGGGAATCCGGGCTGGGTCCACCAGCACCAACGAGAACAAGGCTTCAAAAAAGTCGGGAAAAGTCTTGGCAACACACTTGGGATCTTCAATGCGCACCGGCAAACCTGCCGGGTTGAAGGTGGCCAGCGCAAAACACATGGCCACGCGGTGGTCGTCATAGGTGTGGATGCTGGCGGCCTGCCAATGCGCGGGACTGGCGGGTGGTGTGACCTGGATAAAGTCGGCCCCTTCGACCACCGTCGCGCCGAGCTTGCGCAGCTCACACGCCATGGCGGCAATGCGGTCGGTTTCCTTGACGCGCCAACTGGCAATGTTGCGCAGGGTGGTGGTGCCGTCGGCATACAAAGCCATCACCGCCAGGGTCATGGCCGCATCGGGAATGTGGTTGCAATCAAGGTCGATGGCGGTGAGTGGCCAGGTACCACGCGACACTTCCAGCCAGTTGGGGCCGCTGACCACCCGGGCGCCCATCATCCGGGCGGCCTCGATGAATCGGATGTCACCCTGAATCGAATCGGCTCCCAGGCCTTCGATGCGGATGCTGCGGTGTCCTTCAGAGGCGGTCGCGATGGCACCCAGGGCGATGAAATAGCTGGCAGAAGACGCGTCGGCTTCCACATGCACCACGCCAGGCGAGCGCAAGGCACTGCCGGCCGGGATGGTGAAGCGTTGCCAGCCTTCCCGCTGCACCTGCACGCCGAAGCGCGCCAGCAGGTTCAGCGTGATCTCGATATATGGGCGCGAGATCAGTTCACCCACCACATCGATCACGATGTCCTGCCGTGCCACCAGTGGCAGCGCCATCAGCAGTGCGGTCAGGAACTGGCTCGACACGTCACCGCGCACCTGGATCGGGGCGTCAAGCTGGAGGCCGGGCTGGCCGATGTGCAGCGGCGGGTAGCCGTCCTTGCCCGTGTAATCGATCTGGCAACCCAACTGGCGCAGCGCAACGACGAGATCGCCAATGGGGCGTTCGTGCATGCGCGGGACGCCGTGCAGCTCAAAATCTCCCCCCATGACTGCCAGCGCGGCCGTCAAGGGGCGGATGGCGGTGCCGGCATTGCCCATGAACAGGCTGGCCTGGCGCTGGATGGGCTGTCCGCCCATGCCGTCGACGACCACCGTGTTGCCCGTCTGTTCCACCCCGCAACCGAGTGCGCGCAGGGCGTCGAGCATGATCCGGGTGTCATCCGAGTCGAGCAGGTCGTGCACGGTGGTGCGGCCCGAACTCAGTGCGGCCAGCAGCAGGACACGGTTCGAAATGCTCTTGGAGCCTGGCAGCTGGAGGGTTCCGCCAGCCGCCTGGAGCGCTGGCACGTCGAGAAACGCGGTGGTGTACATAGTGATGAAAAAGACGCGGACCGGGCCTCACTGTTGCGTGAGGTCGTCGCGGTTGGGAATGGTGGCGTTGAGGCGCCAGGGGGCGCGCAAATCACGCGAGCGTTGCACAAAGGCCTCCAGCGTGGCACTGTCGCCTGCTTCCAGGGCAGTTTCAAATTGCTGCAAGGCGTGCTTGAAATGCTTCAGCTGGGACCGGATGGCGGTGCGGTTGGAGCCAAACACATCACGCCACATGTCCGGGTTGGCACCGGCGATGCGGGTGAAATCGCGAAAACCGGGGCCGGCCAGCGCCAGGAACAGGTCGATTTGGGGCTGGTCGGCCAGGCTGTTGATGTAGCTGAAGGCCAGCAGGTGGGGCAGGTGGCTGACCGCGGCAAATACCGTGTCGTGGTCTTGTGGGCTCATGGTCACGACATCGGCACCGCAAATGCGCCACATGGACTCCACGGTCGCGATGGCGCCCAAGGTGTTCTGCGGCAAGGTGGTCAAAATGACCTTGCGGTTTTCATACAGGTCGGCATCGGCATGCTCGACCCCGGCATGCTCCTTGCCCGCGATCGGGTGCGCGGGAACAAAACGGTGGATGTGCTCGCCCAGATGCACTTGTGCGTGGCGCACCACGTCGCTTTTGGTCGAGCCGACGTCGGTGATGACGGCACCGCTTGCCAGATGGGGGGCAATGGCCGTCATGGTCGGGGCCAGGGCGCCCACCGGCGTGGCCAGAATCACCACGTCGGCCCCTTGCACGGTTTGCACCAGGTCCGGCGCGGCGCGGTCGATCACGCCCCGCGCCAGCGCCAATTCGCGCGTGGCCGGGTTGCGGCTGTAGCCGACCACCTCGTCCACGTACTCGGCGCGTTTGAGCGCCAGGGCCACCGAGCCGCCCATCAAGCCGCAGCCGATGATGGCGAGACGCCGGATGCGCTGGCTCGTGCCTGCGTTCATGCCTCGGCGACCGGAAAGGTGCCCAGGATCTTGAAGAAGCCGCACAGCGATTGCAGGTCGTGCAAGGCGGCAGCAACGTTTGGCTGGGACGGGTGGCCGTCGAGGTCGATGTAAAAAAAGTACTCCCACTGCGCCGAGCGGGCCGGACGCGATTCGAATCGCGTCATCGACACGCCATGGACCTTGAGCGGATTGAGCAGGTCGTGAACGGCACCGGGCCGGTTCGGCACCGAGACCACCAGGCTGGTGCAGTCCTTGCCCGACGCCGCCGGGGCCTCCAGGGTTTGCGGCAGGCAAATGACGCCAAAGCGGGTGCGGTTGTGAGCCTGATCCTGAATGGCACGTGCTGCGATGTGCAGGCCATATTCCGAGCTGGCACGTTCACTGGCAATGGCCGCCCAATTGGCGTGTTCGGTGGCCAGTCGCGCGCCCTCGGCGTTGCTGCTGACCGCATGGCGTTCGGCATCGGGCAAATGGCGTGTCAGCCACTCCTGGCATTGGGCCAGTGCCTGCGGGTGGGCGGCCACCACGTCGATGCCCGCCAGGTCGGGGTTCTGGCGCAGCAGGTGGTGGCGAATGACCAGACTGAGTTCGCCAATGATGTGGGTGGGCGAGTTCAGCAATTGATCGAGCGAACGGGTGATGACGCCCTCGGTGGAATTTTCCAGCGGAACAACGCCGAAATCGGCGGAGCCGGCAGCAGCGGCGTGAAAAACCTCGTCCAGCGAGGCGCAGGGAATTTCCTGAATGCTGGTGCCAAAGAACGACAGCGCAGCTTCCTGGCTGAAGGTGCCGACCGGGCCCAGGTAGGCCACGCGCTGCGGGGCTTCCAGGGCACGACAAGCCGACATGAGCTCGCGCCAGATGTGGCCAATGCTGTGCGCGCTGAGTCGGCCGGTGTTGATGGACTGCAGCTTGTTGATCACCGCCGCTTCGCGATCGGGGCGAAAGATTGGTGAACCGTCGCGCTTCTTGAGTTCGCCAACCTCGTGGGCCAATTCGGCCCGTTCATTGATCAGCTGCAGCAGTTGGCGGTCCACCGCGTCGATGGCGTCACGCAATTCCAACAAGGTTCTCATTCGCTCAGTGCCTTTTCTCGAAAGCTGTCATGTAGTCGACGAGCGCTTGCACGCCCTCCAAAGGCATGGCGTTGTAGATGCTGGCACGCATACCGCCGACCGATTTATGGCCTTTGAGTTGCAATAGGCCGCGCTCGCGGGCGCCGGCCAGGAAAGCGTCGTTGAGGCTTTCGTCGCGCAGGTAGAACGGCACGTTCATGCGCGAGCGACAATCCCTGGCCACCCGGTTAAGGTACAGGTCGGAGTGGTCAATGGCGTTGTACAGCAGCTCGGCCTTGGCGATATTGCGGGCTGCAACCGCTGCGATGCCGCCCTGGGCTTTGAGCCACTTGAACACCAGTCCGGCGATGTAGATCGAATAGGTGGGCGGGGTGTTGAACATCGAATCGTTGTCGGCTACCGTGCGGTAATTGAAGGCGCTGGGGCACATGGGCAGCGCACGGTCGAGCAGGTCTTCGCGCACCACCACCAGCGTCAAACCCGCCGGCCCCAGATTTTTCTGGGCTCCGCCAAAGGCCAGGCCAACGCGCGACCAATCCACCGGGCGCGAGGCTACGTGCGATGAAAAGTCGATGACCAGGGGCGCGTCGCAACCCAGCGCCTTCAGGTCGGGCAATTCGTGGTATTCGACACCGTTGATGGTTTCGTTGCTGCAGATATGCACATAGGCCGGCTTGTCACTGAGTTGCCAGCCGGCAGGGTCGGCCAGCGTGGTGTGGCCGTTGTCCTTGGTGTTGGCCGCCTCATGGGCGATGCAGTACTTGCGTGCTTCCCCCAGGGATTTTTGGCTCCAGCTGCCAGTCACCACAAAATCGGCCATCTGACCTTTTGACAGGTTCAAAGGAACGATGGCGTTTTCAGCCAGACCACCGCCCTGCATGAAGAGCAGCTTGAAGTGCTCGGGCACGGCCAGCAACTCGCGCAGATCAGCCAGCGCTTGCTGGTGAATGATGCCGAATTCCTTGCCGCGGTGGCTCATTTCCATCACGCCCATACCGCTGCCGTGCCAGTCGAGCATCTCGGCCGCAGCCTCTTCCAGCACTGCGTCCGGCATGACGGCGGGGCCGGCGGAAAAGTTATACGGTCGCATCGCTGTCATCGTCGGTACTGTCTTCGGTGGCGGGAATGGCATCGTTTTCCACAATGCGCTGCAGGCCGCTGAGTTGCGAGCCGTCATCCAGACCAATCAGCGTCACACCCTGGGTGGCACGACCCAATTCGCGGATTTCAGAGACACGGGTGCGCACCAGCACGCCCTTGTCGGTGATCAGCATGATTTCATCGTCGGCATGCACCAGCGTGGCAGCCACCACCTTGCCGTTGCGTTCACTTTGCTGGATGGCGATCATGCCCTTGGTGCCGCGGCCGTGGCGGGTGTACTCGGCAATGCTGGTGCGTTTGCCATAACCATGCTGGGTGGCAGTGAGCACGCTTTGCGTTTCGTCTTCGGCGACCAGCATGGCAATCACGCTCTGGCCTTCTTCGAGCGTCATGCCGCGCACGCCACGTGCCTGGCGGCCCATCGGGCGCACGTCGTTTTCATCAAAACGCACGGCCTTGCCGCCATCAGAGAACAGCATCACGTCGTGCTCGCCGTCGGTCAGCGCGGCACCAATCAGAAAGTCGCCCTCGTCGAGGTCGACGGCAATGATGCCAGCCTTGCGTGGATTGGAAAATTCAACCAGCGCGGTTTTCTTGACCGTGCCCATGCTGGTGGCCATGAACACATAGTGGTCAGCCGGAAAGCTGCGCTTTTCACCAGTGAGCGGCAGTACCACGGTGATTTTTTCACCCTCCTGCAGGGGGAACATGTTGACGATCGGGCGACCGCGTGAGCCACGCGAACCCTGCGGGACTTCCCATACCTTGAGCCAGTACATGCGGCCGCGGTTGCTGAAGCACAGGATGTAGTCGTGGGTGTTGGCGATGAAGAGCTGGTCGACCCAGTCGTCTTCCTTGGTGGCGGTGGCCTGCTTGCCGCGACCGCCGCGTTTTTGTGCCCGGTATTCACTCAAGGGCTGGCTTTTGATGTAGCCGCTGTGGCTCAGGGTGACCACCATGTCGGTCGGGGTGATCAGGTCTTCGGTGGACAGGTCGAACGAGCTGTGTTCCACCAGGGAGCGGCGTGCGCCAATTTTTGTCAGACCAAATTCGGCCTTGATGGCTGTCAGTTCTTCACCGATGATGATGGAGACGCGCTCGGGCCGGGCCAGGATGTCCAGCAGGTCGTCGATCTCGGCCATGACTTCCCTGTATTCGGCGACGATCTTGTCCTGCTCCAGACCGGTCAGGCGTTGCAGACGCATCTGCAGAATTTCCTGCGTCTGGGTTTCAGACAGGCGGTACAGGCCGTCTTTGCCCATGCCGTACTGCAGTTCAAGGCCATTGGGGCGGTAGTCGTCGGCGTTGACCACACCGCCGTCGGCACGTGTGCGGGTCAGCATTTCGCGCACCAGCGTACTGTCCCAGGCGCGACTCATCAGCTCGGCCTTGGCGACCGGTGGCGTGGGTGATTCGCGGATGATGCGGATGAATTCGTCGATGTTGGCCAGGGCCACGGCCAGGCCTTCCAGCACATGACCGCGTTCGCGCGCCTTGCGCAGATTGAATACGGTGCGTCGCGTTACCACTTCACGGCGATGCTGCAGGAAGACCTCGATCAGGTCCTTCAGGTTGCACAGTTTCGGTTGGCCGTTGATCAGGGCCACCATGTTCATGCCAAAGGTGTCCTGCAACTGCGTCTGTTTGTACAGGTTGTTGAGTACCACCTCGGGCACTTCGCCGCGCTTGAGTTCGATCACCAGGCGCATGCCGGACTTGTCCGACTCGTCCTGGATGTGGCTGATGCCTTCGATTTTCTTTTCATGCACCAGTTCGGCCATGCGCTCTTGCAAGGTTTTCTTGTTGACCTGGTAGGGCAGTTCATCCACGATGATGGATTGGCGCTGGCCTTTGTCTATGTCTTCAAAGTGGCACTTGGCGCGCATCACCACCCGACCACGGCCGGTGCGATAACCGTCCTTGACGCCCTGGATGCCGTAAATGATGCCGGCAGTGGGGAAGTCCGGTGCCGGAACAATTTCCATCAGCTCATCGATTGAGGCCTCCGGGTTGCGCAGCAGGTGCAGGCAGGCATCCACCACTTCATTGAGGTTGTGCGGCGGGATGTTGGTGGCCATGCCCACGGCAATGCCGCCCGATCCGTTGACCAGCAAATTGGGCAGGCGCGACGGCATGACCAGTGGTTCTTTCTCGGAACCGTCGTAGTTGGGGCCGAAGTCCACGGTTTCCTTGTCGAGGTCGGCCAGCATCTCATGCGCAATTTTGGCCAGGCGGATTTCGGTGTAACGCATGGCAGCGGCGCTGTCGCCGTCCACCGAGCCGAAGTTGCCCTGGCCGTCCACCAGCATGTGGCGCATGGAGAAATCCTGTGCCATGCGCACGATGGTGTCGTAGACCGACTGGTCACCGTGCGGGTGGTATTTACCAATGACATCGCCGACGATACGCGCCGATTTTTTGTAAGCCTTGTTCCAGTCGTTGTTGAGCTCGTGCATCGCAAACAGCACACGCCGGTGAACCGGTTTCAAACCATCGCGCGCATCGGGCAGTGCCCGCCCGACGATCACGCTCATGGCGTAATCCAGATAGCTTCGGCGCATCTCGTCGGCGAGACTGGTGGGCAGGGTTTCTTTGGCGAACTGGGTCATGGGGTGGACTTGAGGCTAGGCAAGATCTAAGTTAGCTGCCCATTTTAAGCTGTGCGTCTGTGGTTGCTTAGCAACGTCAGTGCCAAATCGTCACGGGTGGTACCGGGAAAGTCAGGATGCGTTGATTTTGCGCATGGCATGGAAACCATGCTGTGGCACAATAAACTCAACGCCCAATTTGATAGGCATCTTGGGTGTCCGTATACCGACGCAGCTTGCTGCGGATATTTTCTTTAAGGAGAACCCTGATGAAATTGAATAAAGTGGCCATGCTGATCGCTACTGCGGCTCTTGTAACTGCCGCCGGCGCACAAACCGTTGATAACTGGCGCAGTTCCGACGGCACCGTTTGGAAAAATGGCACCAACGAACTCTGCTGGCGTGATTCCAACTGGACTCCCGCTACTGCCGCTGTCGGTTGTGATGGTGCCATCGTGGCACCCAAGGTTGTGGCACCTGCGCCCGTGGTCGCTCCTGCACCCGTCGTGGTCGCTCCTGCGCCGGCACCCAAACCCGCACCAGTGCCCGTCGCTGCTGCCAAGGTGACTTACGCCGCTGATGCCTTCTTCGATTTTGACAAATCTGTTCTCAAGCCTGAAGGCAAAGCCAAGCTCGATGATCTGGCTGCTAAAGTCAAGGACATCAATCTTGAAGTGGTGATTGCCGTTGGTCACACCGACGCCACCGGCCCTGATGGTTACAACCAAAAACTGTCAGTCCGTCGTTCTGAAGCTGTCAAGGCTTACCTGGAATCCAAAGGCATTGAAAAGAATCGTATCTACACCGAAGGCAAGGGTGAGGCACAGCCTGTGGCAGACAATAAAACCAAAGAAGGTCGCGCTAAGAACCGTCGCGTTGAAGTTGAAGTGGTGGGTACACGCGCCAAGTAATTGGCTCATGTCTTAGCGTTTCAAGCACAACAAAAAACCCGCTTCGGCGGGTTTTTTGTTGTCTGAAATGAGGTTTGGATACCGCTGTGGCCGTACTGTCCAGCGCGCCAGCTCTCTTTTTTCACATGAACTTATGCCAATTGTTGCGGATTAGCACCTAGGGTTTACCCTAAAATGTTACCTTTGGTAATTTATGTCAGACAAAAATGTAAACCATGGCAGCACAGGATATCGATCAATTGACCCAACGCCTGTGTATTTCCATGGAAGGGCTCAATGTCCGTATTGCCCGACTGGCTTCGGCTCTGCATGTTGCCTTGAATGATCCCATTGCCATGGACGTGCTGATGGCAACGCGACAAACCCAATCGATTGTCAATGAGCGACGTACCGCCCATATTGACCTGGCCCAGGTGAACGTCAGCGCTGATCGCCGCCGGAGTCATCTGCAAGAGGAGTTGCGGGGCTTGCTGGTGTTGCGACTTCAACTGGAGACGGCCAGCCTTGATAACAACGGTTTGAGTGTGACACTTCAAGCAATGGCGCAGGCTGAAGAGCACCTGATTCGTCAGGGATTCGAGCCGGGTGCTGACGGTTTGGATCTGGATGAATTTTTTAAAGTTAGCTAGGTTTATGCGCTGTGTTTATTTAAATATTGGTGGACTGATATGAACCCGCCTACGGATGCTGAACTGATCGAAAACTACACCTACTCCGAGATCAAGCTCGGGCAAAGTGCCCGTTTACTGCGCACCTTGACGCTCGAAGACATCCAGGCTTTTGCCGCGGTTTCAGGTGATACCAACCCAGCACACCTGGATTCGGTCTATGCCAGTGACAGTCTGTTTCATGGTGTGATCGCCCACGGTATGTGGAGCGGGGCGCTCATTTCGGCCTTGTTGGGCACCCAGTTTCCTGGCCCCGGCACCATTTACCAGGATCAGGCCCTGCATTTTGTCAAACCGGTTCGCGTCGGAGACACGCTCACCGTGACCGTGACCGTGACAGCCCTGCATCCGGAAAACAACAGCGTGGAGCTTGACTGCCGGGTGTTCAATCAGCGTGGTGAGCTGGTTCTGAGCGGTATGGCCAAGGTACTCGCTCCGACCAGCAAGGTGCGTTTGCCGCGTGTGGCAGCGCCACAGATCCAGTTGTTTGATCCTCAGGCGCGCTTCAATGACCTGTTGGCGCTGGGGCACAAGCTTGAATCGGTACGCTGTGCCGTGGTGCACCCCTGTGACGAAGGATCGCTCAGTGGCGCCATGGATGCCGCCCGCTATGGCCTGATCGTGCCGGTGCTGATTGGTCCTGAAGTGCGCATTCGCCATGTGGCCGCAGAAGCGGGCATTGATTTGACCGGCGTTGAAATCCTGTCCGTGCCACATAGCCATGCTGCGGCCGAAAAAGCCGCCGACATGGCGGCTTCGTGGGAAGTCGAAATGCTGATGAAGGGCAGCCTGCATACCGACGAACTGATTCACGCGGTGCTGGCCAAGTCGGCTTTGCGTACGGGACGGCGCATGTCGCATGTATTTCGTTTTGATGTGCCGCTCTACCATAAACCCTTGCTCATCACCGATGCCGCGCTCAACATCCATCCCAGCCTGAATGAGAAAGTGGACATCATCCAGAACGCCATCGACTTCGCACGCATTTTGGGTGTGGTCGAGCCCAAAGTCGCCATTTTGTCGGCGGTGGAAATGGTCAACCCCGGCATTCCTTCCACGCTGGATGCTGCAGCCCTGTGCAAAATGGCCGAGCGTGGTCAGATCACTGGCGGTGTGCTCGATGGGCCGCTGGCTTTTGACAATGCCATCTCAATGCAAGCAGCACAAATCAAGAATATTCAATCGGTGGTTGCAGGCCATGCCGACATCCTGGCGGTGCCTGATCTGGAGAGTGGCAACATGCTGGCCAAGCAACTGGAATACCTGGCCGGTGCCAGCGGTTCCGGCATTGTGCTCGGGGCCCGGGTGCCCATTGCGCTGACCAGTCGTGCGGATGGTCCCTCGAACCGGGTGGCCTCTGCACTGCTTGCCTTGCTGGTTGCGCATAACGCGCGCCGCGACCACCCCCGTCCCATTTGGTAATCTGGAGAAACCATGTCTATTTTGTCGGTCAATGCGGGCTCGTCGAGTCTGAAGTTTTCACTATATCCTCTCGTACAACACCAGGTCACGCCGCAGATACTCTCGGGCAACATTGAGGGTCTGGAGCCAGGCGGTTCACCGGAAATGTGCTGGAGTTTTCAAGGTCAAAGCCAGCGTCGCCAATTGAATTTGGGTACGGAGCAGGTCTTTGCCAAGGCCTTGCTGAGTTTGCGCGAACTGCTTGCGAGCCTGCCGAACATTCCCGCCATGCAGGCCGTGGTGCATCGGGTGGTGCATGGCGGCGCGCAATACCGTGTCAGTGTGCTCATCACCGACGCCGTGCTGGCCGACCTGACGCAACTTATTTCCCTGGCACCCTTGCACCAGCCTGCCAACCTGGAAGGCATACGTGCCTTTTCACAAGCCTTTGCCGGGCTACCGCAGGTGGCATGCTTTGACACGGCTTTTCATGCCACTTTGCCCGAAGTTGATTACCGCTTTGCCTTGCCTGAAGCGCTGTACCAGCAGGGACTGCGTCGTTACGGTTTTCATGGTCTGTCGTACCAGTATGTCATGGGTGTGTTGCAGCAAAGCAGCTCCCGCGGGAACGGCCGGGTGCTGATGGCGCACCTGGGCAATGGTGCCAGCCTCTGTGCGGCCCGGGCCGGCCAGAGTTGCTCGACCAGCATGGGTTTTTCGGCACTTGACGGTTTGATGATGGGTACTCGCCCGGGGTCGCTGGATTCGGGTGTCCTGCTGTATCTGATGGAGCAGGGCTGGGATCATGACCGCCTGCAAAAGCTGCTGTACAAGCAAAGCGGCCTGCTCGGTGTGTCGGGGGTATCTGCCGATATGCGCCGCCTGCGGGCTGACACTTCGCCTGGCGCCAAGTTGGCGGTGGACATATTTGCGTATCGGGTGGCGCGTGAAAGCGGGGCTCTTGTCGCTTGCATGCAAGGTCTGGATGTGCTGGCCTTCAGTGGTGGCATTGGCGAGCATGATGTGGCCTTGCGTACCGAGCTTGGGCAGCGGATGGCGTGGCTGGGTGTACAAATTGACCCCGTGCGCAATGCACAGGCGACCGCCGACCAGGTGATGTCGATCCACGCGCCAGACAGTAGGGTGGAAGTTTGGGTAGTTCCCACCGATGAAGGTGTTGTGGCGGCGCGTGAGGCGGCGCGACTGCTGCATCCCTGAGGCACGGCCTCTGCCGCGTGTCCCGGTCGCGTTGGCGCTGCGCACTTTGCGATACTCGGTGCATGCAGCTTCAAGACATTCTTTATTCACAAGGCTTTGGTACCCGGCGTGTTTGCGCCGGATTGATCCAGCAGGGGTTTGTTCAGGTTTACGACCACAGTGAACCTCCGGCTCCTGTCAAATGTGTGCAGTCGACGGCTGAATTCGAAGCAGAAGGGCTGCGCTTTCAGGTTCAGGGGGTGGACTGGCCCTACGCCGAGAAGGCTTACATCATGCTGCACAAACCGGCTGCCACCGAGTGTTCGCAAAAACCTTCCACCTACCCCAGCATCTACACCTTGCTGCCGTCACCACTGAGACTGCGGCCTCAAAAAGGCGCAGTACAAGGCGTGCAGGCCGTGGGGCGACTGGACCAGGACACCACCGGCCTGCTGTTGCTCACCGACGATGGCAAGTTCATCCACCGCATGAGCTCGCCGCGCCACCATGTGCCCAAGGTTTATGAGGTCACGGTCAAGCATCCTCTGGATGCCCGTCAGGTCAACCAGTTGCTGGCGGGTGTGGTGCTCGATGACGACCCCAAGCCGGTGCGCGCGGCGGCCTGCGAGGCCGTCTCTGAATTCCATTTGCGGTTGACCTTGACCGAGGGCAAATACCACCAGGTCAAACGCATGGTCGCTGCCGTGAGCAACCGGGTGGAAGCCTTGCACCGCTCACAAATCGGCGGTCTGCGTTTGCCTGATGACCTGGCGCCCGGCCAATGGCGCTGGTTGCGCGCGGCGGATCTGGCCAGCATTGCGGGCGAGCCTGCTGAGGTATGCTTGACCACATGAGTCTGTTGTTCGATTCCTTCTGGCGTGCGGTGGCCTATGGCTTGAAGCCAAGGGTTGTGGTCTTGTCGTTTTTGCCACTGTTGCTGATGACTGCCCTGGCGCTGGGCCTGGGCTACCTGTATTGGGATGGCGTGCTGGATTCGGTGCGTCTGTGGCTCGAATCTTCGGCCCTGATGAACAGCATTTCAGGCTGGTTGCAGAGTTTTGGCTTGGGTAACCTGAAAGTCGTACTGGCACCACTGATCGTGATTTTTACGGTGACACCGTTCATTGTGGTGTTTTCACTGCTGGTGGTGGCGCTCATGATGACTCCGGCGCTGACCTCGTTGGTGGCAAGAAACCGATTTCCTTCACTGGAGCGAAAACGCGGTGGTTCCCTGCTTGCCAGTCTGTGGTGGTCGCTGGTGTCCACCTTGTTGGCTTTGGTTGCGCTGATCGTGTCGGTGCCGCTGTGGCTGATTCCGCCCCTGATCCTGATTCTGCCGCCGCTCATCTGGGGCTGGCTCACTTACCGGGTCATGGCTTTTGATGCATTGGCTGAACATGCCAGCAGCGAGGAACGGCGCGAGATTTTTCGTCGCCATCGGCTTACTCTGCTCGGAATTGGCCTGTTTTGTGGCTATTTGGGCGCCGCCCCTAGTCTGATCTGGGCCTCGGGTGTTTTGTTTGTGGCGGCGTTTGTCGTGCTGGTGCCCCTGGCGATCTGGCTTTACACGATGGTGTTTGCCCTGGCCTCGCTCTGGTTTGCGCATTTCTGCCTGGCTGCCTTGCAAGGCTTGCGGGCCGAGCGTGCCCAGGCCGCTGTCACGCCAGCACCGCCCGGCGCCATGCCGCCCGATTCTTTGACCCTGCCACTTAGCCATGCACCTGACCGATCCGAACCCACATCGCCTCACCAGCCCTGAGGCTGCCCCAAACTTCGGTTTGCTCATTATTGGCGATGAAATTTTGTCGGGCAAACGGGCCGACAAACATTTGCCCAAGATGATCGAATTGCTCAAGGAGCGGGGCTTGTCGTTGGCCTATGCCGAATATGTGGGTGACGATCCTGAGCGCATCACCGCAGTCTTGCAGCGCGCTTTTGAGTCGGGTGATGTGGTGTTTTCCACCGGCGGCATAGGCGCCACGCCAGATGACCACACCCGCCAGTGCGCTGCGCGTGCGTTGGGTGTGAACCTGGAACTGCATCCGCAGGCCAGGGTTTTGATTGAACAACGCATGCAGGAGTTGGCGCTGGAGCAGGGAAAGACCTACGACCCCACGCATGCCGACAACCTGCACCGTCTCAACATGGGCGTTTTCCCGCAGGGTGCGCAGATCATTCCCAACCCCTACAACAAGATACCTGGCTTTAGTTGTGGCCATGTCCACTTCGTGCCAGGGTTTCCGGTCATGGCCTGGCCCATGATGGCTTGGGTGCTTGACACCCATTACCCGGTGTTTTTTGCCAAAGATGCCTGGCAGGAGCGTTCGGTGATCGTTTTTGGTGCGATGGAAGCCACCCTGACCCCCTTGATGGAAGCCATTGAGCGTGATTTCACCGGCATCAAGGTGTTCAGCCTGCCCAGCGTTGACCATCCCGAATACGGTCGCCACATTGAGCTTGGGGTCAAAGGAGCGCCTGATGCTGTGGCCCCTGCGTTTGCCGCGCTGGTGGATGGGCTGGCACCATTTAGGGTCAAATTAGGCCCTGAATTAGTGCGTTCATGAGCTGTTGATCCGAGCCGTGATTTCATGCACTAAATTGGTGCATTTGTGCCGATCTGTGTTATACCAATGAAGGGTTTTAATTCATGTGCTCTGGCCACTGACCTATTTGAAAGTGTTGAAACTCAAGGCAAAATATGCCCCATGACGGATCTCGCCAGAACCCGATGAATCTGGCACAAAACCTGCATTCCCAATCCCATACCCCCTTTCAACAACTATTCCTTTGGAGTAACTAATGGCCAAGACCGTCGCAGACGTGATGAAGATGGTGAAAGACAACGAAGTCAAATTTGTTGACTTTCGCTTCACCGATACCCGTGGCAAAGAACAGCACGTCACCGTGCCTGTGTCCCACTTTGACGAAGACAAATTCACTTCCGGTCATGCGTTTGACGGCTCGTCCGTAGCAGGCTGGAAAGGCATTGAAGCCTCGGACATGCAACTCATGCCCGACCCCAACACCGCCAACATCGATCCTTTCTTTGAAGAAACCACCATCTTCATGAGCTGTGACGTGATCGAACCCAGCGACGGCAAGGCCTATGAACGTGACCCACGCTCGGTAGCCCATCGTGCTGAAGCCTACCTCAAGGCCTCAGGCATGGGCGATACTGCCTACTTTGGTCCGGAGCCGGAATTTTTCCTGTTTGACGACGTGCGTTGGAACACCGATGCATCAGGTGCGTTCTTCAAGATCGATGACTACGAAGCGCCCTGGAACTCGGGCAAGAAAATGGAAGGCGGCAACCGTGGCCACCGTCCCACCACCAAAGGGGGTTATTTCCCTGTGCCTCCGGTGGACAGCACGCAGGACATGCGCGCTGAAATGTCGCTGATTCTGGAGTCCCTGGGCATCCCGGTCGAAGTGTTCCACCACGAGGTCGCAGCGCCTGGTCAATGTGAGCTTGGCACCAAGTTCAGCACCCTGGTTGAGCGCGCCGACTGGACCCAGGTCCTCAAGTACGTGGTACAAAACGTGGCCAATGCCTATGGCAAAACCGCCACCTTCATGCCCAAACCCATTGTTGGCGACAACGGTTCCGGCATGCACGTGCACCAGTCGATCTGGAAAGACGGCAAGAACCTGTTTGCCGGCGACGGTTATGCCGGCTTGAGCGACTTTGCCCTGTACTACATCGGCGGCATCATCAAGCACGCCCGTGCACTGAACGCCATCACCAACCCTGGCACCAACAGCTACAAGCGCCTGGTTCCCGGCTTCGAGGCGCCGGTCAAGCTGGCTTACTCGGCCAAGAACCGCTCGGCATCAATCCGTATTCCCTATGTTGCCAACCCCAAGGGTCGTCGTATCGAGGCACGTTTCCCCGATCCGCTGATGAATCCCTACCTGGGTTTCTCGGCCCTGATGATGGCCGGCCTGGACGGCGTGGAAAACAAGATCCATCCCGGCGAAGCCGCCACCAAGGACCTGTACCACCTGCCGCCCGAAGAGAATGCACTGATTCCTACCGTCTGCCACAGCCTGGACCAGGCACTGGACTGCCTGGATGCCGATCGTGCCTTCCTGACCAAGGGCGGTGTCTTTACCGACGGCCTGCTCGATGCCTACATTGAACTCAAGATGGGTGAAGTCACGCGCTTGCGCATGGCCACGCACCCGATCGAATTCGACATGTACTATTCGCTGTAAGCAACTGCTCCGGGTTGTGCTTGGCAACCCTGGGGTCAAAAAAGGGGACGGCTCAGGCCGTCCTTTTTTATTGTGGGAAACTCACAACCCACCCCCGTGTGCAGGGATGCCATGGGATAGACATGCCGATGCTGATAAGAGAGGGCTTGAATTTCTATGACAAAAATCACTTGGACCGGCTTGTTGCTGCTGGTGCTGTGTGCCAATGCACAGGCTCAGGAGCGTATTTACCGTTGCGGCAATGTGTACACCAACACCGTGACGGAGGCGCAGGCCAAGAATTGCAAGTTGGTGGAGGGCGCCAATGTGACGGTGGTGCAGGGCACGCGACCGACTCAGCCGAAAGCGCCAGTACAGGCCAGCGCTGCCAGTGCCGGCCCGCGTGTGGATACGCAGGAGCAAAAGTCGCGCGACTCCGATGCACGCCTGATTTTGCAGTCCGAGCTGAAAAAGGCCGAGGCGCGTCAAGCAGAGTTGCTCAAGGAATACAACAACGGCGAGCCAGACAGGCGTGGCGACGAGGCGCGCAATTACCAGCGCTATCTGGATCGTGTGGCTGAGCTCAAAGCCAGTCTGGCGCGCAACGAAAGTGACATGGCCGGGATTCGCCGTGAACTTGAGCGCCTGCCTGCCAGTCCGGCCGGACGTTAGTCGTCTTCGGGGCTGACCTTGAAACTGGCTTTTCCAAAATACCGCGTCCCGACGGGCAGCATGGTGACCCAGCGTTTTGGTGCCTTTGATTTATTGGCCACGCTGGTGGCCGTGGTGCAAAGTGACGGCACCGTCACGTTTGCCAACGCCGCCCTGGAAGATGCACTGGGCATTTCAAGGCGCACCATTGTGGGTTCGCATTTACCCGACTCGTTTACCGAACCTGCCCATTTGCAAACCGCTTTGCAGGGCGCGGGCAGCAACGAATTTGCGGCGCTGCGCTACGACGCCAAGCTGCTGCGTCTGGGTCGGGAACTGTTGCCGGTGCATGTCATCGTGACCCAAACCGAAAGCGCTGACATCATTGTTGAGCTGTTGCCACTGGAACAGCAGGCACGCCAGGACCGTGAAGAGCGGCTGGCCGAGCAGGCCCAGGCCAACAAGGAGCTGATTCGCAATCTGGCCCACGAAATCAAAAACCCGCTGGGCGGCATTCGGGGCGCTGCGCAGCTGCTGGAACTGGAAATGGCCCAGCCCGAACTCTCCGAATACACCCAGGTGATCATCCACGAAGCGGACCGTCTGCAGTCGCTGGTGGACCGTTTGCTGGCGCCGCATCGCCGGCCCCATGTGGTGGGGGACGTCAACATCCACGAAGTCTGTGAGCGGGTGCGTTCGCTGATTCTGGCGGAGTTTCCCAAAGGCCTGCAGGTGGTGCGTGACTACGACACCTCGATTCCCGAGTTCCGGGGCGACCGCGAACAGCTCATCCAGGCCCTCATCAACATTGCCCATAACGCGGCCCAGGCGCTGGCTGAGCGCATTGGTCAGGGCGATGCTCAAATTATTTTTCGTACCCGGGTGGCGCGGCAAAGTACTTTTGGCAAACAACGCTACCGGTTGGCATTGGAATTGCATGTGATTGACAACGGGCCTGGTGTGCCAGACTCGATCAAGGACCGTATTTTTTACCCCTTGGTGTCGGGGCGGGAGGGTGGCTCTGGGCTGGGGTTGACATTGGCGCAAACCTTTGTCCAGCAGCACCATGGTCTGATCGAGTGTGACAGTGTGCCGGGCGCGACGGATTTCAAGATTCTGATTCCTCTGCCCTGATCGCAAGGGGGTTGCAGTGCATCGCAAGGTGACTGCAAGTGATTGCGGTGAGGGTTCAACCTAAGGCAAGACAACGTAATGAAGCCCATTTGGATCGTAGATGATGACCAGTCCATTCGCTTCGTGCTGGAAAAAGCGCTGCTGCGTGAACAATTGCCCAGCCGCAGTTTTACCAATGCGCGTGATGTTTTAACGGCCCTCGACGAAGACAAAGGGCCGCAAGTGCTGGTCAGCGACATCCGCATGCCAGGCGGCTCGGGGCTGGATCTGCTCGACAAGGTCAAGGCCAAATACCCGGGCTTGCCGGTCATCATCATGACTGCCTACTCCGACCTGGACAGTGCCGTGTCCGCCTTTCAGGGCGGTGCCTTCGAGTACCTGCCCAAACCCTTCGATTTGTCCAAGGCGGTGGAACTGATCCGTCGCGCCGTCGAAGAAAGCCAGCGCGAGGAGGTGGTTGACGAAGGCATGGACGACACGCCCGAGATGTTGGGCCAGGCGCCCGCCATGCAGGATGTGTTTCGTGCCATTGGCCGCCTGAGCCAAAGCAACGTCACCGTCATGATCACCGGCGAGTCTGGCTCGGGCAAGGAACTGGTGGCGCGTGCGCTGCACAAGCATTCGCCGCGTGCCAACGGCCCGTTTGTCGCCATCAACACGGCCGCCATTCCCAAAGACTTGCTCGAATCCGAACTTTTTGGCCATGAACGTGGCGCCTTTACCGGTGCGCAAACCATGCGCCGCGGCCGTTTTGAGCAGGCCGATGGCGGCACGCTGTTTCTGGACGAGATTGGCGACATGCCGTTTGACCTGCAAACCAGGCTGTTGCGGGTCTTGTCTGACGGCCACTTTTACCGGGTGGGTGGCCACAGTGCGGTGAAAACCAATGTGCGTGTGATTGCTGCCACGCACCAGAATCTGGAGCAGCGGGTCAAGGAAGGCGTGTTTCGTGAGGACCTGTTTCACCGCCTGAACGTCATCCGCCTGCGCCTGCCTGCGCTGCGCGAGCGGCGTGAAGACATCCCCATGCTGACGCGCCACTTCTTGCAGCAAAGCGCGCGCCAGTTGGGGGTGGAGCCCAAGCGCATCTCCGATGCGGCGCTGGCGTGGCTTGGGCAGTTTGGGTTTCCGGGCAATGTGCGCCAGCTTGAAAACATGTGCCACTGGCTCACGGTCATGGCACCCGCGCAAGTGATTGAGCCTAAGGATTTACCGCCTGAAGTGGCAGTCACGGAAGCACCACCCGCCGTTGCGGTCTTGACCGGGTCCATGCCGGTGACTGAACCTTCTGCGCTGGGGCCGGTGCACGCTGAGATAGCCGTTTTGCAAAAACTGCCGGATGCGCCCGCTATGCCTGCGGCTGGCTGGGAGCAAGGTCTGGAATCCGAGGCCAGAGCCTTGCTTGCGACTGATCGCACCGACGTCTGGGACACCCTGACGGCCCGCTTCGAGTCGCGCCTGATTCAAGCGGCCCTGGCTGCCACCCGGGGCCGGCGTATCGATGCCGCGCAAAAGCTCGGCATTGGCCGCAACACCATCACCCGCAAAATCCAGGAACTTGGCCTGGAGTAGCGTCTAGAAGCCTGGGCGGCAAAGCGTTCTGCTGCGTGTCCCCCGCCCTGCGGGCTCCGCCTTTTACCTTCGCAGAACGCTCTGCCGCCCAGACTCCTCAGCTGAGTTCGACCACGACCGGGGCGTGGTCACTGGGCCGTTCGTTTTTGCGTGGCGTCTTGTCGATCCAGCAGGCAGACACCTGGGGCTTGAGTGCAGCACTCACCAGAATGTGGTCAATGCGCAGGCCACGGTTGCGCCGGAAGCCAAAATCCCGGTAATCCCACCAGGAGTAGCTCTTGGCGGGTTGCGGAAACAGGCGGTGCGCATCGTTCAGGCCCAGCGCGATCAGGGCATTGAGCTCGTAGCGTTCCTCGTCGGTGCAATGGATCTGGTCGCGCATGCCCTCGGGGTCCCAGACATCGGCATCGTCAAAAGTGATGTTGAAGTCGCCCATCAGCACCAGCTGCGGGTGAGCGACCAGTTCTGTGCGTAGCCAGTCGCGCAGGCCCTTGAGCCATGCCAGCTTGTACTCGAACTTGTCGCTGCCGGGCTCCTGGCCATTGGGAAAATAGGCCCCCACCACGCGGATGCCGGGGGCGAAACTGGCACTGATGACGCGCGCCATGTCGTCGGAAAAACCGGGAATGTTGCGCACCACCTCGGTGGCAGGCGACTTGCTGATCAGTGCCACCCCGTTGTAGGTTTTCTGGCCAAAACAGCTGGCGTGGTAGCCCGCCTCGGCAAAGGCCGCGTGCGGAAATTTGTCGTCGCTCATTTTGAGCTCCTGCAGCGCCAGTACATCAACCGGGTTGGCGTCAAGCCAGTCCAGTACCTGTGGCAGTCGCACGGTCAGTGAATTGATATTCCAGGTGGCAAGTTTCATGATTTGTTCTATGTTATTGATTTATAAGATAAATATTTAAATTTAAAGACTTAAATTTTATCCAGCTACCCATCTAGCTACCCACTTCAAGATGAGAGGAAAATTCACGTTCAGTAATCTCCAATCTTGGTATTCATATTATCCCGTGGCATCCCATCGAATGCGATCAGCAATGGCGCGCCGCCTGTTACTTGGCCTTCAATCTGCAACATTTGCTGAACAGTAGATTTGACCATTTCAGCGAATAGGGTGGTGACCATAGGGTTCATTGCACATCCAGCCGCTGGTGATTGGATGCCCTCTCAGCGTACTATGTAAGAAGCCATCGGTATGTTTGTTCCCAAAGTTCCGCATCACGGCAAATGGCTCTTAATGTGTGCTGCCGGTGACCGGGTGGTTGTTTTGACTGAAATACATATACATTTTTCGGACAAAATAACTTCGGCTTGCTTAGTTGCGTCTGACGATTTCGGGTGGCCCCCTTGGGGGAACGAATGAATCCACGTTAATTTAACTAAATTTCGCACGATAACATCGTATATGTTATCGTGTCATTTTATTGTTATTAACTTGAGCTATCAGTGCTAGTCCTCGCTACTGCCGTTCGACGTTACCTCTACGAGGTCTTGGGTGTTTCCACGCCAGATGTGAGGCCGTGGGCGCGTGTGAACGAACTGCCGTACTTTCTGCGGGACGCCTTCCAGTTCAGTGAGCTAGAACTGCTGGGGCATACCCTCGTGCTGGCGATGGGACGTGCTGAGCAGAAACAGTCTCTCGGCGAAGTTCGAACGTGGTTGGATAAGGTTGGGGCGATGGCTGGGCAGCCCGTGGTCTACGTCACAGATGCCTTGGCTTCCTACGAACGTCGGCGACTGATCGAGCAAAAGGTCCCGTTCATCGTTCCTGGCAACCAGCTCTATCTGCCGGACTTGGGCTTGGATCTGCGTGAATACTTTCGGCAGCGCTCCCCGGCTGCAGACGCCGCGTTAAGCCCTTCCGCGCAGGCCATGCTGATCAAGGCCTTGCTGAACCAGCCTTGGCAGGCCGAGTGGCAACCCTCCAAGGTGGCAGTCGCCTTGGGCTACACGCCCATGACGCTATCGCGCGTGGTCAGGGAACTGACTGCGGCCGGGCTTGTTTCCGCGTTTACCGTAGGTCGGGCACGCTGGCTGCGCATGGAGCAAACGTCGCAGCAGACCTGGGAACGAGCAAAGCCTTTGCTGCGAAGTCCGGTCAAGCGGATTGTCTGGGTGCTCCCCGAGGGTTTTGCAGCCAACCGGCCGGAACGGTTGGCGGGCTTGAGCGCACTGGCGCGCTATTCGATGCTGGCCGAGCCCAAGTGGCCGGTGTACGCCATGAGCTCCGCGGAGTGGAAGTCTGCGGCAGACGCTGGCGTTCGTGAGTTGCCCGAACCGGTCGCCGGTGCACAAGAATGGCAATTGTGGAGCTACAGCCCGGCGCTGCTGCCAGGCGCGGCCACAGTTGACCCGCTCTCGCTGACGCTCAGCCTGCAAGACAACGCGGACGATCGCATCCAGCTCGCGCTGGACGAACTGAAAGGGCAACTGCCATGGTGAGAGGGTTGGATATTTTTCAGAGTTGGTTTGCGGGTTACTCCAACCAGTACGTCTTGATCGGCGGCACGGCCGCCAGCCTGACCATGGAAGAGGCCGGGCTCGCGTTCCGCGCCACGAAGGACCTGGATATCGTCCTGCATGTCGAGGCGCTGACGCCGGCTTTTGTTCAGGCCTTCTGGAAGTTCGTTGAGACCGGTGGTTATGAGATTCGCCAGGCCAGTGACACTGGAAAACCAATCTTCTATCGTTTTCAGAAACCGGCCGACGAACGTTTCCCGGCGATGGTCGAGTTGTTCGCGCGAGCCCCCGACGGATTGCAGCCGGCCCAAGGTAGCCAACTTACACCGATACCGCTGGATGAAGCAGTCTCCAGTCTGTCCGCCATCCTGCTGGACGAGGCTTACTACGAGTTCATCATGGCGGGGCGCCGTGAAGTTGATGGACTCCCATGGGTGGGCGAAGACCGGCTGATCCCGTTGAAAGCGATCGCGTGGCTGGATTTGAACGCCCGCAAGGAGCAGGGTGCCAAGGTGGATGCAAAAGACGTGCGCAAACATCTCAACGATGTGCTGCGCTTGTCGCAACTGCTTGCACCAGCGACTCGCATTCCGCTGGTGCAAAAGATCGGCGAGGACATGATGCGGTTCCTCGTTGCGGTGGCGTCTGATACGTCTATCGATCCGAAAGCGCTGCAGCTTGGCAATGCGACGGTCGCCGATATAGTGGACCGCATCGCCCAAGCGTATGAACTCAATCTGTCGAGATAGAGGCGACCGTCGTAGATCAGGGAGGTGAAGATTGTTTGAGGAGACGTTGAGAGTTGCCGGCCAGTTCGACGGAATGAATGTCGCTGCTCCGTTGGTGGCGAAATGGACCAGGATGACTATATCGATCGGCAGTGCCCGATCGCCGATTGCGAGTTCTCTTTCAAGGTTCAAGTGGATGACTGGCTCGACAAGGTCAGCGATGAGGCTGTCCACTGTGCGTTTTTTGGGCACACGGCCGACAGTCAGCAGTGGTTCACGCACGAACAGGTTGAGTATGCAAAAAAAGAAGCCTTGGCCAAGGTCAAGGGCATATTCGTGTGATCCGGCTTGATACTATTTAAAACAAATTACAAATGATCGGGGGATGAATGGCGCAGTTTGCTAAATGGTGTACAGCAACCAAGGAGAGTGTCAACGGTCATGAAATGACAGTTCTCAATGCGGAGTCGAAGAAAATAAATGGTGCCGTCAAGGTGTTATCCAAGCTTATTCCTTCTCAATACGCGTCAAACGAACGTGTCTCCCATTTGATGAAAACGCTGGGAAAGACCGCGGTGGCCGAATTCATCGAAGAGAAACTTCCCACGACCAAATCCATTCGTTCCGGCGATCTTGGCGAGATCTTGGGCACTTCCTACCTGGGAGAGTTCACGGTTTTCAAACAAGGGGTTCACCGCTTGCGGTGGAAAGATCATCGGAACATGTCAATGCGAGGTGAGGATATCCTCGCGTTTGGCGTGGATGCTGTCACAGGAGACGTTTTGGTTCTCAAGGGTGAGGCGAAGAGTCGCATTTCGCTATCGGGCACGACTGTGACCGCTGCGCGAAAGGCGCTCGCTTCGAACCAGGGGCGTCCTTCGGCACACGCGATTTCGTTCCTGGCCGATAGATGCTTCGAGCAGGGACAAACGCATTTGGCTGACTTGCTCGATACGGCTCAACTCAAGACGCGGATCAAGGCCTCTCAAGTTACTCATTTGATGTTTACCTTCTCCGCCAACGATCCTGCCACACACTTGCGCCGTGACCTCCAGTCATACACAGGGAGCATTGAGCAGATATCGGTCGGTCTCCGCGTTGTGGAACATCAGAAGTTCATCAAATCGGTGTTTGATATGGTGAGTAGCAATGGCGTCTAGCATCAACGAGATTGAGGCCAATATTGCGCAGGCAATAACGCCGGGTTTCAGGGATAAGCTCTTGGCGCGCGGGCAGTCTAGATCAATGATTTGGCGCGATGGGGTTCTCCCTCCCGACGCGCCGAAGTTCTCGACATTCTTGAGCTATGACCTGCTTTCCTACGGCTATTCGCTGCTGTCTCACGGGCTGAGGCTCTTGGAATTGAACGGAAATTCGGAGCTCGCACGAAGTGCTTTTGAACATGCCGGTGAAGCCTTGGAGGCTGTCGTCGTGAGAAACAGGGAAGCTTCCGCGCGTGATTTCCATCGCGTCGTAGCTGCCGCGGCTTATCACTTGGGACGCTTCTCCGCGCGGGCGTATTCGCTGCTGCATGTAAGCATTGAGCAGGCAAACCTGAGCAAATGTGAACGATGCCTTGCCAAATTGATGCTGCGAGATCTCGATGGTCTCAATGAAGAGATCGCCATATGGAAGGCAAATGATACCGGGTCCGATGAGGCCTTGATTTCCGTTATTGGAGCCGCGCTCGGCAACGCTGCCGTTCCAGATGATTCTGATGAAGAGTCGCCCGACTCAGTGCTCATTGATGCGGTGGATCTGGCGCTAGCAGATGGCTTTCTAGGTGCACTCGCTACCGCGATGCTTGCGTTTGAACGCGGGGATGCTTCGCTGATCGAGATCGCTCTCTCAAAACTACGCATTGGACGGGAGGGGGCCGCAGAGTTCAAACTTCTTGCCTTGTGGTGGTGCCACAAATTGGCAATCCATCTGCTGCAGGGGCTCTGGGACATGAGTTTCCATCAACGACTACCGATGGACGCTGCACCGGGTGGTGCTATGCCAGCTTGGCGCCAACTCAGGCAGCTTTTCATTGCTTCTTTGTATCGACGCGGAAAGTCTGAAATCGAGCTGTGGCCGTCCCAACTCGAAGCCGCAAAACGAGTGCTCGACGAGGACGCCAACTTGGTGCTCTCGCTTCCTACCAGTGCTGGGAAAACGCGGATTGCCGAGCTTTGCATCCTTGCGTGCCTTGCGGCAGGAAAGCGTGTCGTGTTCGTCACCCCGCTTCGCGCACTGTCGGCGCAAACAGAGGTGGGGCTGCAGCGGACCTTTCGGCCGCTGGGGAAAACGGTCTCAAGTCTCTACGGCAGTATTGGAGCGAGTGGTGCCGACGTCGATGCGCTGCACGCAAGAGACATCATCGTGGCGACCCCTGAAAAACTGGACTTCGCCCTTCGCAGCGATCCGGCACTTTTGGACGATGTCGGACTGGTCGTGCTCGATGAAGGACATATGATTGGTCTTAATGAACGAGAAGTGCGCTATGAGGCACAAATACAGAGGCTTCTGACCCGTTCCGATGCGGCATGCCGTCGCATCGTCTGCCTTTCGGCAATTCTTCCCGAAGGCGATCAGCTTGACGACTTTGCGGCATGGCTGACGGGTGACAAGCCCGACGGCCTGATTCAGGACAAGTGGCGACCCACACGGCTTCGCTTCGGCGAAGTGACGTGGAATGGGGGGCATGCGAGTCTTACCGTTTCAGTGGGAGATGAAAAACCGTTTGTTCCGAAATTCTTCAGCGGCTTTGTGCCCCCAGTCGGCAGGCGCACAACGAGCTTTCCCAAGGACCAGCGCGAACTCTGTTTGGCAACGGCTTGGCGCCTCGTTGAAGACGGGCAGACGGTGCTGATCTTCTGTCCATTGCGCGCATCGGTGGAGCCGTTCGCCACAGCGATCGTCGACTTGCATAAACGGGGAGCGTTGGCCTCGGTTTTCGACCAGAAGGATGCGATTCTTGCATCGACCTTAGCCATTGGTGCTGAGTGGTTCGGCAAGGATCATGTACTGCTGAAGTGTCTGCAACTCGGCGTGGCGGTGCATCACGGCGCCTTGCCGTCACCGTATCGCAAAGAAGTCGAGCGACTGTTGCGGGACGGCGTTCTAAAGATCACGATTTCGTCACCGACCCTTGCCCAGGGTCTGAATCTCTCGGCGACAAGTCTCCTCTTTCACGGGCTGGTTCGCAATCGCGAAACCATTGACATTTCAGAATTCAGAAATGTGGTTGGCCGCGCAGGTCGGGCGTATATTGACGTCGAAGGCTTGGTCCTGTACCCGATGTTCGATGATGAGGGAAATCGCCGACGGCGGTGGCAGTCCATGATCGACGATCACAGTGGGCGAGAGATGGAAAGCGGATTGCTGCGTCTGATTCTCACCCTGCTGTTGCGTATGGCGGCTAAGCTCGGTACTAGCGATGTGGAGAAGTTGCTGACATATGTGGCAGGCAATGCCGCGTGGAAATTTCCCAAAGTGTCCGACGAGGCTGTCGAGGATGCTGCCAGCGAAGAGTCAAAATGGCGGTCGTACATGACCAGTCTTGACACTGCGATATTGAGCTTGCTTGGTGATCAGGTGGTACCGGACGACGAAATAGAAGCCCGTCTCGACGCAGCGCTTGCTTCGTCATTGTTCGAGCGACGGCTCAAACATCGCAAGGCGCATGTAGTAAAAGCGCTCACGGGAACCCTGGTAGCGCGGGCCAAGTTCGTGTGGAGCCACTCGACGGCCGCACAGCGACGGGGCTATTTTCTGGCTGGTGTGGGTTTGGAGACAGGACGACTTCTCGATGCTCGGGCGGTCGAACTGGAGGCGCTCCTTGCTCGCGCGAACGGAGCAATCCTGCTTGAAGACCAACAGGCTGCAACTACGGCGATCACAACGTTCGCTGAGATCGTCTTCTCCATTCCTCCTTTTGTGCCAGATGACCTGCCAGCCAATTGGAAGGATGTTTTATCGCTGTGGCTCAGTGGTGAACCGCTGGCAGCACTGACCACTATAAATACCGAAGAAGTGCTCGCCTTCGTTGAACAAGGGCTGATTTACAAGTTACCGTGGGGTATGGAGGCGGTGCGTGTGCGCGGACTTGCGCATGAGGATCCATTCGATGAGGAAATGGAACTTTCGGATCGTGAGTTGAGGCTCGCCGTCGCCGCAGTGGAAACGGGCACACTACTCAGGCCCGCGGCGTATCTCATGCAAGCTGGTTTCGCCTCCCGACTTGCTGCGATAAAAGCAGTCAAGGATGGCGCAGGCCAGTTCACTTCGGCTCGCGCATTGGTTCGGTGGCTTCGGAGCGAGGCTGTTGTAGCCCTTGTCACCAGAGCCTCTTGGCCGACTCCTGAAACACACTCACTATGGATGGAGTTTGTGCGCTCGTTTGATACGCAGGCCGCGCAGCCTTGGACACGCTCAATCGAATCTGCACAGGTCTCCTGGCTTGAAGGAAAAGCGCCACTGCCGGGGATGCCACTCCGTATTGATTCGACCAGCGGGCAGGGGGACTTCGTCATGAGTGCCGACTGCGAACGTCTTGGGGTCTTGAGCTTGCCGCTCAACCCGGATCGAACGGGGTTGTTGGTTGCTACCGCATCCGAAGTTCGAAAGACCATTGCGCTCGACTATGTTGGTCCTGACAGACTATGGGCGGAATGATGGGCGTGCCAGCACGGAAAGTTGCTCACGATACCTTGAGAGACCGCATTGCCGAAGGGATCGCCGCCAATGTGAAGGCCTACAACGTCCCGGCGGTTTGTGTGCGGGTGGGCATTCAAGAAGGTGTTGAGCCAGGTGATGCTGACGAAGCTTTTCGCAGTCGCAGGATATATGTCAAAAACCGCCTGGTGCAACTGGATCAGTCAGCTCTGTTGAAGATCGCAGCAGTCGTACTTCAGGAATTCGACATTCCCAATTTGGCTGAGGTCGTGAGCGAACTCACCGTGCATGCGGCGCATCGCATCACCGAAATTACACGCAGAGATGCTCTGAAGGTCTTGAATCGCCTCGACACGCTTTTCAACGACGTTGATCTTTTCGATGGACTCAACATCGTCTCATCAGAACATCTCTCATATGACGGTGTTGACAATCATCTCAACTTTCTTCCCTCCCTTGCCAAGGACATTGTCCAGCACTATGTACGCAATTCGGATTATTCGACCGAGGAGCTACTGATTCGATGTGGCGCGCTGACGTGCAGTCAGACCAATTTCCTTGCACTGCTGGAAAAGCTGCTTCATCCTGTAGTTCGGCGTGGTGATGAACAAGTCGATCTCGCAACCCAACTGAATACCGTATTCCGGCCCGATGGATTTTCGGCAGTGGTGGTCGACACGCAATCCACGCACCCGATCTACGCCATTCAGCGCATGGGGGTCGGTGTTGCCGGAACGGTGAAGAATTTGATCTTCGCGTCGGTCGGTCCGAAGCCAGAGTTAGTGCTGCGCGACGCGGTCAGCAACGATATTGAGATCACCAAGCACGCAGACATGTGCCTGGTGTTCGACCGTCCGTTGCCGACAAGCGGCTTGGCGTGGCTGGACATGGCCCAATGGTGGCAAGAGCGCCAGGGACTGGCTGAGCTGAAATCTGCACGCCAGTCTCTTGGAGAGCGTTTGAAGCGGTCGGTCGAGCTTTCGCATTCGCCGGGCGAGTACGCGATTTTTCGCACCTACCACGAAGTGTTTGGTCCGAAATTGGGAGATCGTCTGCCCGCTTTGATCCCGCAGGTCTATCTGCACTACGACCCCTTCACCCAAGCCGAGCGCTTTCAACTGGGCAAGGACAGCATTCTGGCGCGACAGCGCATGGATTTCCTGATGTTGCTGGATGGCCATGTTCGTATTGTGATCGAGGTCGATGGTCAACAGCACTACGCTGAGGGCGGCAGAGCCTCACCCGCTCAATACGCCAGGATGGTCGAGGAAGACAGGCGGCTGCGGCTGCAGGGTTACGAGCTGTACCGTTTTGGCGGCGCCGAGTTTCCTGATGCAGATTGGAACAATGATCGCTATGTTGTAGGGGGGCAGGCTAAAAAAGTGGTGATCGATTTCTTTGAACGTTTGTTCGACAAGCATAAGGTTGGACCATGACAACTTCCAGCGATGATGAAGCGCCGCCGTTGGATGACCTCTCGTTCCATTTCTAGATCATTCACGCAATAATTACCAAATCAATGTTGATGGAGTAATTCATGTCACATGCAGCAAGCGGAGACGATCAGGTATTGCCGAATGCCCGCGAGGCCATTGCCTCAGTGACACAGCGCTACGCCCCGTTGGGCGGTACGCGCCTTGATCGAAGTGTTTACTTCCGAAGTTCGGAAGATGCATCGTAAGCGTCCGGTGAACCCACCTTGAATTGAAGTCTGGTATCTCGCAAGATCGTGTGCACGTAACTCATCGTGCACACCATGCTCAAAGAACCAGACCTTGCCAGATATTCGACCCGGCGTACCCACCGCACCTACACGCGCCAGTTCA
>NZ_JAMPYG010000013.1 GCF_023700745.1 Rhodoferax sp.
CTCTAACGAAATACCTTGGGTGCTTCTTTGCAAACACTTGTGGTGTTGCATCGAAACTTAAGGCCAAAACCATGGGCGCATTGATTTGTGCGCCGGACCTTGACCCGTTTGCGTTAATTTGCAAGCGGCATTATCGCACTTGTCAGCGCATACTTGAGGTCTGGAGCCAGGCAATGCAATAATTCGACACTTTTTTTGGTGTCGCATAGATTTTGCCCCACCGCGCAATGTACCAAAAAAAATTGCCCTCAAACGCCATCAAGGTCCCCGCGCCATGCCCCTGCCCCCCACCACACCCAGCCTGCTCAGGCGCATGGCCTGCTGGCTTTACGAAGGCATGTTGTTATTTGGCGTGGTTTTTATTGCCGGCTACCTGTTTGGCACTTTGAGCCAGACCAGAAATGCCATGGACAACCGTCACGCCCTGCAGGCATTTTTGTTTGTGATCTTTGGTATTTACTTTGTCTGGCTCTGGTCCAAAGGCCAAACCCTGGCCATGAAGACCTGGCATATCCGGGTACTGGACCGCACCGGCCAGCCGTTAACCCAAGGCCGCGCCCTGCTGCGCTACCTGTGGAGCTGGCTGTGGTTTTTGCCGCCGCTGGCAGCATCCTGGGTGTTCGAACTCAAGGGCGGTGAAGCATTTGTGATCATCCTCGGCTGGATCGCCATCTGGGCCATCCTCAGCCGCTTTCACCCGCGCCAGCAGTTCTGGCATGACGCACTGGCCGGCACACAACTGGTGGACACCAGCCTGCCCAAGCCCTGAACCGGGACAGTCAAGACATCCAGCTCAGATAGCTGTTTCGTCGAGTTCACCGGTGCGGATACGCACCACACGCTCCACGGCGGTGACAAAAATCTTGCCGTCGCCAATCTTGCCCGTGTGGGCGGCCTTGACAATGGCATCGACGCAACGGTCGAGATCATCGGTTCTCACAACCACTTCGATTTTGACTTTGGGCAAAAAATCGACCACGTATTCCGCACCGCGGTAAAGCTCGGTGTGGCCTTTTTGACGGCCAAAGCCCTTGACTTCGGTCACGGTCAGACCCGTCACGCCACATTCGGCCAGGGCTTCACGCACTTCTTCCAGTTTGAAGGGTTTGACGATGGCGGTGATTTGTTTCATAAGGTACCTCAATTAAAAATGGAATCAGCAGGCAGCGAAACCCTCAGGCCCGAAAACGGTTGGTTATAGGATAACGCCAATCCTTGCCAAAACTGCGGTGCGTCAGACGAATCCCCACCGGCGACTGGCGCCGCTTGTACTCGTTGATTTTGATCAGGCGCGTCACCCGCTCGACATCGGCGCGTGCATATCCGGCGGCAATGATCTGCCCGATACTTTCGTCGTTTTCCATGTAACGCTCCACTATCGCATCCAGCACCTCGTAGGGGGGCAAACTGTCCTGGTCGGTCTGATCGGGACGCAATTCGGCACTGGGTGGACGCGTGATGATGCGTTCGGGAATTGGCGCACGGCCCGTGTCGTACGGGTCGTGCGCATTGCGCCAGCGGGCGAGGCGAAACACGATGGTTTTGGCCAGGTCCTTGATCACCGCAAAGCCACCTGCCATGTCGCCATACAGGGTGCAATAACCGGTGGCCATCTCTGACTTGTTGCCGGTGGTGAGCACGATGCTGCCAAACTTGTTGGAAAGCGCCATCAGCAGGGTTCCACGAATGCGCGCCTGGATATTTTCTTCGGTGGCATCTTCCGCCAGGCCCTTGAACTCGTTTGACAGCGTCGCCTTGAACGCTTCGAACTCCGGCACGATCGACAGTTCGTCATAGCGCACCCCCAGGCGCGCCGCCATGTCACGCGCGTCGATCCAGCTGATATCAGCGGTGTACGGCGAGGGCATCATGACCGCGCGCACCCGGTCTTTGCCCAGCGCATCCACGGCAATGGCCAGCACCAGAGCCGAATCAATGCCTCCCGACAAACCCAGTAGCACACCGGGAAAGCCGTTTTTGCCGATGTAGTCACGCACACCCAACACCAGGGCGTCCCACAAATCGGCCTCGGGGGTGCGGTCGGGCGCCACCGTGGCCTGCAGCTGCAGCGCTGCTGGCGTCCGGCTGGCCTCAATGAACAGGCTGTCCTCGACAAAACTGGGGGCACGCCCCGCCAGTGAGCCGTCGACATTGAGGGCAAATGAATGGCCTTCAAACACCACTTCATCCTGCCCACCCACCAAATGCGCATAGACCAGCGGCCGCCCGCAGGCCTGCACGCGCTGGCGCATCATCTGTTCGCGCTCGTTGCCTTTGCCGACATGAAAGGGGGAGGCGTTGATGACCGCCAGCAACTCGGCGCCGGCCTGCGCCGTCTCACGGGCGGGGCGGTCAAACCAGGCATCCTCGCAAATCAGCAAACCCACCTTGACCCGATCGCCCGGCTCACCCGCCTCAAACACACACACGCCCTGCCCCGGCGTGAAATAACGGCGCTCATCAAACACCTGGTAATTGGGCAACTCACGTTTGGCGTAAGTGGCGACCACCCGGCCTTCACACAGCACGCTGGCCGCATTGAAACGGTTCTGCACCGCCACCGAGCGCGTCCGTTGATCACCGCCTGTGGGGTGTCCCACCACCACACTGAGGTCTTTCAAATCTGCCAGCGCAGCCGCCACGGCTTTCACGGCATCATTACAGGCCTGTATGAACGCCTGGCGCAAAAACAGGTCTTCTGCCGCATAGCCGCAAATGGACAACTCGGGGGTCAGCACCAGACGCACACCCTGCTGGTAGGCTGTGCGGGCGGCCACCACAATTTTTTCGGCATTGCCGGCCATGTCACCCACCACCAGATTGAGTTGGGCCACACAAATTTTGAGAGTCATGAAAAGTACAAAAAAATGATCAACAGGAAAACGACAGAAATTGCAAACGATTATGTCATTCGGGTGCTTGATTCACCTGCCGAGGTGGGCGCCGGCACATGGAATGCCCTGCTCTTCAGCCAGCCGCAAGCCAACCCGTTCATGCGTCACGAGTACCTGGATGCCCTGCACGCCAGTGGCTGTGCCACTGCGGACACCGGCTGGACGCCGAAGTTTTTTCTGCTTGAGCGCCAGGGCGAATTGGCCGCTGCCTGTGTGCTGTACCTGAAAACACATTCGCGCGGCGAGTATGTGTTTGACTGGGCCTGGGCCAATGCCTACGCCCAGCATGGGCTGGCCTACTACCCCAAGGCCCTGTGCGCGGTACCCTTCACGCCGGTACCAGGTGTCCGCCTGCTGGCCCGCAGCCAAGCTGACCGGGCGCATTTGGCCAGCGCCATGCTGGACTGGTGCAAGCACCAGCAACTGTCCGGTCTGCATGCCCTGTTTGCCAGCGATGATGACCTGGCCGCCTTTGAAACATCAGGCCTGCTGCTGCGCCACACCGTGCAATTTCACTGGCATAACACGACACCGGCATACGTCGGTTTTGATGCCTTTCTGGCGCAGTTAACACCGGAAAAACGCAAGAAAATTCGTCAGGAACGACGCAAGGTGGCTGACGCTGGCATCCGCTTTCGCGTACGTGAAGGCCGCCAGATCGGGGCAGCCGACTGGGATTTTTTTTACCAGTGTTACGAACACACCTACCTGGAACATGGCAACGCGCCCTACCTGAACCGCGACTTCTTCAGCCGCATGGCCCGCACCATGCCCGAAGACTGGTTGCTGTTTGTGGCCGAACGCAACGGACAGGCCATCGCCGCCAGCTTGCTCGCCATCAACACCAGTTGCGCGGGTGAGCGGGCGGCATACGGTCGCTATTGGGGGGCACTGGAACGGGTGGATTGCCTGCACTTCGAGGCCTGTTATTACCAGCCCCTGGTCTGGTGCATTGCCAACGGCTACCAGCGCTTTGAAGGCGGCGCCCAGGGCGAACACAAACTGGCGCGCGCCCTGCTGCCGGTCACCACCACCAGCGCCCACTGGCTGGCGCAGCCACAATTTCTGGCAGCGGTTGACCGCTATTTAAGCGCCGAGCGCGCTGGCATCGAAACTTATGTGGAAGACCTCAGGCAGCACAGCCCATTCAAGTCAGCCCGGGGCGATTGACGCCCATCTTTGCAGGAAGCCCGCCTCGGGCGGATGGCTATTGAAATTCAATCGCAGCGAGGGCGCCGCTCCCACAAGGCGCGGCTCCTGCTCTCTTTTGTGGGCTTGAAGCTGCTTATTTTTGCGCTGCCTGGTAATTGGCAATGCCTTCCAGGATTTCCTGCTGGGCAGCCTCGGGGCCTTCCCAACCCAGGATCTTGACCCATTTGTTTTCTTCAAGGTCTTTGTAATGCTCAAAGAAGTGGGCAATGGTTTTCAGGCGCACCGGGCTCAGGTCTTCAGGCTTTTGCCAGCGGGTGTAGAGCGACAGGATTTTGTCGATGGGCACCGCCAGCACCTTGCCGTCCATGCCGGCTTCGTCTTCCATCTTCAGGATACCGATGGCGCGGCAGGTCACCACCACACCGGGAATCAAGGGCACCGGGGTAATGACCAGAACATCCACCGGGTCACCGTCACCGCTGATGGTCTGCGGCACATAGCCGTAGTTGGTCGGGTAATGCATGGCCGTGCTCATGAAGCGATCGACAAAAATGGCATGGGTTTCATGGTCGACCTCGTATTTCACCGGGTCAGCGTTCATCGGGATCTCGATGATCACATTGAACTGGTCCGGCACATTTTTACCGGGAGTGACGTTATCTAAAGACATGCTTGTCGCCTTATTTTGAAGTTGGGGTTTGAGTTAAATCAGAAACAGTCGGGATTAACCCTGATTTTACTTACTTGCCACTTGCGGAGCTTCAAAACCCGGCTGTTTTCGCGTTACAGTGCGCCGGTTGGCCAATCACTCTTGTCGTACATCAAGATGTACACAGTGAGGAAGCAACGCAGCGGTGGTGCACCATGCGTTGCATCACTACCTCGCGAAACAACAGACAGGAGAACTATTCATGACAGGAAATTCAGCGCTGATCTTGGCGCTTATCTGCGGCTTGATCGCCGTCGGCTACGGCTTCTGGGCGCGTAGCTGGATTCTTTCCCAGGACGCGGGCAACGCCCGCATGCAGGAAATTGCCGCCGCCATTCAAACCGGTGCGGCTGCCTACCTGGCCCGACAGTACAAAACCATTGCCATGGTCGGCGTCGTGCTGGCCGTGCTGATTGCGGTATTTCTGGACGGCTTGAGCGCGGTCGGCTTCGTGGTGGGTGCAGTGCTCTCGGGCGCTTGCGGCTTCATTGGCATGAACGTGTCGGTGCGGGCCAACGTGCGCACCGCCCAGGCCGCCACCAAAGGCATTGGCCCGGCGCTGGACGTGGCTTTCCGCGGCGGCGCCATCACCGGCATGCTGGTGGTTGGCCTCGGCCTGCTGGGCGTGACCGGGTTCTTCTGGTTCCTGGTCGGCAACGGCAACCTGACACCTGACAAAAACCTGGCGCAAATGCTCAACCCGCTGATCGGTTTTGCCTTTGGCTCCTCATTGATCTCCATCTTTGCCCGGCTTGGCGGTGGTATTTTCACCAAGGGTGCTGACGTCGGCGCTGATCTGGTGGGCAAGGTCGAGGCCGGTATTCCGGAAGACGACCCGCGCAACCCGGCCGTGATCGCCGACAACGTGGGTGACAACGTCGGCGACTGCGCCGGCATGGCGGCCGACCTTTTCGAGACCTACGCCGTCACGCTGATTGCCACCATGGTGCTCGGCGCCCTGCTGGTCACCGGCGCCGGCATGAGCGCCGTGGTGTATCCGCTGGCACTCGGTGCCGTATCCATCGTGGCTTCCATCATTGGCTGCTTCTTCGTCAAGGCCTCGCCCGGCATGAAAAACGTGATGCCGGCACTGTACAAGGGCCTGGCTGTAGCCGGCGTCCTGTCGCTGATTGCCTTCTTCTTCATCACCCAATGGCTGATTCCTGACAATGCCATTACCGCCAGTGGCAGCCAGATCAAGCTGTTTGGCGCCTGCGCCGTCGGCCTGATCCTGACGGCCGCTCTGGTGGTGATCACCGAGTACTACACCGGCACACAATACCAGCCAGTGAAACATATCGCCGAAGCCTCGACCACCGGCCACGGCACCAACATCATTGCAGGCCTGGGCGTGTCGATGCGCTCGACTGCCTGGCCCGTGCTGTTTGTCTGTGTGGCCATTTACACGGCCTATGCACTGGCTGGCTTGTACGGCATTGCCATTGCCGCCACCTCCATGCTCAGCATGGCCGGTATTGTGGTGGCCTTGGACGCTTACGGCCCGATCACCGACAACGCCGGCGGCATTGCCGAAATGTCCGAGATGCCCAAGAGCGTGCGTGACATCACCGACCCGCTGGACGCCGTGGGCAATACGACCAAGGCCGTGACCAAGGGCTACGCGATCGGCTCTGCCGGCCTGGCCGCGCTGGTGCTGTTTGCCGACTACACCCACAAGCTGGATGTTTATGGCAAGCACATCACCTTTGACCTGAGCGACCCGATGGTCATCATCGGTCTCTTTATCGGCGGCCTGATTCCCTACCTGTTTGGCGCCATGGCGATGGAGGCCGTGGGCCGCGCTGCCGGTGCCGTGGTGGTGGAAGTACGACGCCAGTTCCGCGACATCAAGGGCATCATGGAAGGCACTGGCAAGCCCGAATACGACACGGCGGTTGACATGCTGACCACCGCCGCCATCAAGGAAATGATGATCCCGAGCCTGCTGCCCGTGGTGGTGCCGATCCTGGTCGGCCTGCTGCTCGGCCCGGCGGCTTTGGGTGGCTTGCTGATGGGCACCATCGTGACCGGCCTGTTTGTGGCGATCTCGATGTGTACCGGCGGCGGCGCCTGGGACAATGCCAAGAAGTACATCGAAGACGGCAACTTTGGCGGCAAGGGCTCGGAGGCGCACAAAGCCGCCGTCACCGGCGACACCGTGGGCGACCCCTACAAGGACACGGCTGGTCCGGCCATCAATCCGCTGATCAAGATCATCAACATCGTGGCACTGCTGATCGTTCCGGTCATGATGAAAATCCACGGCGGTTAAGCACTACTTCAAGTCCAAATAAAACCCGCCCCGGCGGGTTTTTTCATTCATGCCAAAATTCGCCCTTACTCAAGGCAACCGCCTGCATCAACACCATGACTGATCGAGACACCCACCGCGTGATCCCCCTGAAGGATGTGCGACCCCGCGGCCTGACCGTGCCCACAGCAGCCTTTGGCACCAGCGCCGGTTCAGGCGGCAACGGCCTGCTGGCAGACACCCGCGGCCGGTCTTTGCGCGACCTGCGCATCAGCGTCACGGACCGGTGCAACTTCCGCTGCAACTACTGCATGCCCAAAGAGATTTTTGGCACGGATTACCCCTACCTGAAACACGCCGACTTGCTGAGCTTCGAGGAAATCACCCGCCTGGCCCAGGTCTTTGTGGCGCAGGGCGTGCAAAAAATCCGCCTCACCGGCGGCGAGCCGCTGCTGCGCAAAAACCTCGAGCACCTGGTGGAACAACTCGCCAGCCTGCGCACCCCTGACGGGCAACCACTCGATTTGACGTTGACCACCAACGGCTCGCTGCTGGCGCGCAAGGCCCGCTCGCTCAAGGACGCCGGTTTGCAGCGGGTCACGGTGAGCCTGGACGGGCTTGACGATGCGGTTTTTCGCAGCATGAACGACGTTGATTTTCCGGTGGCCGACGTGCTCGAAGGCATAGCGGCAGCACGCGCAGTGGGCCTGGGCCCGATCAAGATCAACATGGTGGTCAAGCGCGGCACCAACGAGCAGGAAATCTTGCCGATGGCGCGCTATTTCAAGGGCAGCGGCATGGTGCTGCGCTTTATCGAGTACATGGACGTGGGCGCCACCAACGGCTGGCGCATGAACGAGGTCATGCCATCTGCCGAAGTGGTCCGGCTGATCCGGTCGGAGCTGCCACTGGTGCCGCTGGCGCCGTCCAACCCGGGCGAAACCGCCTCGCGCTGGGGTTATGCCGACGCGCAGGGCCGGCATGACAAGGCAGCGGGCGAAATTGGCGTGATCAGCAGTGTCACCCAGGCCTTTTGCGGCGAATGCAACCGCGCCCGCCTGTCTACCGAAGGCCAGTTGTACCTGTGTCTGTTCGCATCGCAAGGCTACGACCTGCGCAGCCTGGTCCGCGGCAAGGCATCTGATGCTGACCTGGCCAGCGCCATCGGCCACATCTGGCAAGCCCGGAATGACAATTACTCCGAACAGCGCAGCCACCTGCCCTTTGATTCGGGTGCCCCGGTGAAGCGCGTTGAAATGAGTTACATCGGAGGTTGATTTGATTTCTGCTCAAGACATGACCGCCCTGATCCTGGCGGGCGGGCGCGGCTCGCGCATGGGCGGGGTTGACAAGGGGCTGCAAAACTTCATGGGGCTGCCGCTGGCGCTGCATACGCTGACCCGCCTGCAAATGGGCGGGGGGGTGGGCCAGATCATGATCAACGCCAACCGCAACCTGGCCGCCTACGAGTCCTTTGGCGTGCCGGTCTGGCCCGACGTGCTGGCCGACTACGCCGGCCCGCTGGCCGGTTTCCTGACCGGGCTGGAGCGCTGCGAAACCCCTTATCTGCTGACCGTGCCCTGCGACACACCGCTGCTGCCGCTCGACCTGGCGCAGCGCCTGGCGCAGGCCCTGGAAGCCGAAGACGCCGACATCGCCATGGCCGCCGCCCCCGAGGCCGGCAAGGACGGCCACATGCAGGTGCGCACCCAGCCGGTGTTTTGCCTGCTGCGCACTGGTCTGCTGGAGAGCCTGGTACGCTTTACCCAGGACGGTGGCCGCAAAATTGACGCCTGGACCGCCCTGCACCGCACCACCGTGGTGGCATTTGATGCGCCCGGCGACGACCCGCAGGCCTTTTTCAATGCCAACACCCTGGCCGAGCTGCAACAACTGGAAAGCCGTGCAACATGAAAACACTGGAACAAATAGCCAGTGAACTCGCGGGCTACGACCCGCAGGCGCTGAGCGCCGACATGGTGAATGATTTCCTGGCCAAACTGGTTGAACCCGTGACCCAAATTGAAGAATCAGTCATCTTCAACGCACTCGGACGCGTGCTGGCAGCCGACATCATCAGCCCCATCAGCGTGCCGCCGCACGACAACTCGGCCATGGACGGCTATGCCTTTGCCGGCGCGCAGCTTGCGGCCAGCGCGCCGCTGAGCCTGAAAGTCATCGGCACCGCGTTGGCAGGCAAGGCCTGGAGCGGCCAGGTGCAGCCGGGCGAATGCGTCAGGATCATGACCGGCGCCATCATGCCCGCAGGCCTGGACACGGTAGTGCCGCAAGAACTCAGCACCGTCGTGGGCGACCAAGTCACCATTCCAGCTGGGGTGCTGCAAGCCGGCGACAACCACCGTCGCCTCGGCGAAGACCTGCTGCAAGGCCAGCCGGCGCTGCAAAAAGGTGCACTTCTCACCCCTGCCGCGCTGGGCTTGGTGGCCAGCCTGGGCATCAGCACCGTGCCGGTGTTGCGCCGCCTCAAGGTGGCCTATTTTTCTACCGGTGACGAGATCCTGAGCCTGGGCGAGCCGCCGCGCGAAGGTGCGGTTTATGACAGCAACCGCTACACCGTGTTTGGCCTGCTGAGTCGGCTGGGTTGCCAGGTGATCGACATGGGCGTGGTGCGCGACCAGCCCGAAGCCCTCCATGCCGCTTTTGTGCAGGCCGCCCTGGAGGCCGACGCCATCATCACCAGCGGCGGCGTGAGCGTGGGCGAAGCCGACTACACCAAGGCCATGATGAAACAACTTGGTGACGTGGCCTTCTGGAAAATTGCCATGCGGCCGGGCCGCCCCATGGCCGTGGGCCGAATTCTTGCGCCCAAACCCACCGTGCTATTTGGCCTGCCCGGCAACCCGGTCGCCGTGATGGTAACTTTTCTGGCCTTTGTGCGCCCGGCCCTGCTGCGCATGATGGGTTGTACGCACAGCACGCCCTCGCTGCTCACCGCCATCAGCACGGAGGCCATCCGCAAGAAACCCGGCCGCACCGAGTACCAGCGCGGCATTGTCAGTACGGCACCCGACGGCACGCTGCAGGCCAGTACCACCGGCAACCAGGGCTCGGGCGTGCTCAGTTCCATGGTGCGTGCCAACGGCCTGATCGTACTGCCCCATGCACAGGGCAACGTGGCCGTGGGTGACCCGGTCAGCGTGATGATGTTTGACGGGGTGGTTTAAACGCCGGCTGTGTACGACAGCGAACAGACGAGAGCGCAGCATTCTTTTAAATTGAGGTTTCCCAAGCCCCATGGCTTGATACCCAGGAGCTTCCCATGCTGCACTACGCTGTTGTATTTTTTGTCATCGCCCTGATTGCTGCCCTGTTTGGCTTTGGCGGCATTGCCGCCGGGGCCGTCAGTATTGCCAAGACACTGTTCTTTGTATTTCTGGTGCTGGCGATTGCCAGTTTTCTCTTTGGCTTGATCAAGAAACGCTGATCGTTCAGCCAACAGCCTGACCCCGATGTCCAATCCTGCACCTGTGGCGGCCGATGAGACGTCCACATCCCGTAAAAACTGGACGCTGGGGGCCTTGCTGGTGCTGGTATCCCTGGCATTGGGCAGCATCCTGTTGCCGTTTTATGCAGCCATCATGTGGGGGCTGATCCTGTCGCTGTTATTTACACCGTTTCACCGCTGGCTGCTGCTGCGGGTCGGGCACCGGCCCACGGTATCCGCACTGTGCACATTGGCCATTGTGCTGCTCATTGTGATTTTGCCGTTGACGCTGATATTGCTACTGCTGGCACAGGAAGCCGCCTGGTTGTACCAGGGCTTGCAGTCGGGCGACATCAACCCGGCCTTGTATTTTCATCGCGCCTTCAACCGGCTGCCGGATTGGGTGGGCGCCATCCTGGATCGCTTTGGCCTGGTCAACTTTGCCACCTTGCAACGCCGGCTGACGGCAGCGGTGGCGCAAGGCTCCCAATTTGCCGCCACCCAGGTCTTCACCCTTGGCCAGAGTACCTTTGAATTTGTGGTCAGCCTGTGCATTGCGCTCTACCTGGCGTTCTTTCTGATCCGTGATGGCGACACCACGGTGCGCGCCATTGGGCGCATGATTCCGCTAGCGCCTGTCCACCGGAAAAAGCTTTGGCACAAGTTTGCCACGGTGGTGCGTGCCACCGTCAAGGGCAATTTGCTGGTGGCGCTGATTCAGGGCGCCTTGGGTGGCCTGGCCTTCTGGGCCCTGGGCGTCAGCGGCGCCTTGTTGTGGGCGGTGATGATGGCGGCCTGCTCGCTGCTGCCGGCCATTGGCGCCGCCCTGGTGTGGCTACCGGTAGCGCTTTATTTTCTGGTCACAGGTGCGCTTTGGCAGGGGCTGGCACTGACCGCTTACGGGGTCCTGGTGATCGGCCTGGTGGACAACCTGCTGCGCCCGGTGCTGGTGGGCAAGGACACCCGCATGCCCGACTATGTGGTGATGATCACGACCGTGGGTGGTATGGCGGTTTTTGGCATCAATGGCTTTGTTCTGGGCCCGCTGATTGCGGCCATGTTCCTATCGGTCTGGCATATTTTTGACGACACAGCTTGACATTGCTTGAGCAAACGCAACGCAGCGCGTTGCGCCTGCTCGCAAACTTGTCACACCATGAAGTACAAAGACTACTACGCCATCCTGGGCGTGCCCCGCAATGCCAGTCTTGATGAGATCAAGAAGGCCTACCGCAAGCTGGCGCGCGCGCACCACCCGGATGTCTCCAAGGCGCCCGATGCCGAGGCCCGCTTCAAGGAGGCCGCGGAGGCCTATGCCACGCTCAGGGACAGCGCCAAGCGCGCTGCCTACGACGAACTGGGTCACCCCGCGGCCGGTGCCGACTTCAGACCGCCACCGCAATGGCAGCAGGATTTTGCGCCGGGTGGCATGGCGTTTGACGACTTGGATCTGGCCGATCTGCTGGCCGCCATGGGCCGGGGTCAAAGAGCCGGACCACAGCACGCCATGCCGATCAAGGGGCAAGACTATGAGAGCTCGGTCACCATCACGCTGCCAGACGCACGGCGTGGCACCAGCGTCAATTTGAATTTGGCCGATGGCGCGGGCGAACGCACGCTGCAAGTCACCATCCCGCCAGGCGCCTGCCAGGATCAGAAATTGCGCTTGCGCGGCCAGGGTGGCCAGGGTCGCAACGGCGGGCCCAATGGCGACATTTATCTGCACATCCATCTGGCACCGCATGCGGTGTTTCGGCCGGACCGCCACGATCTGTACTTTGACCTGGTACTGAGCCCCTGGGAGGCCGCCCTGGGTGCCGAAGTCGAAGTACCGACACTGGAGAATCCCGTCCTGCTGACAGTGCCGCCGGGCACGCGCGCGGGGCGCAAGCTGCGTCTGCGCGGCCGGGGCCTGGACCCCGGGCACAGCGACCTCTATGCCATCGTCCACATCGACGTGCCCGCCACACTGTCGCCGCGTGAACGCGAGCTGTTCCAGGAATTGGCCAAAGTCTCAAGCTTCAAGCCCCGCGCTGCCTAGACCCAGGGAAATCACCATGACACCCTCAATGATCGAAAGTTTCAGTCTTGACACCACCGAGGCCATCACGCTGACCGAGCTTGCCGAATTCTGTGGCATGAGCCCGGCCGAGCTGGATGAATTGATGGCTTACAACGCCCTGCTGCCCCTGCCCGATAGCGCACCCGATGTCACCTTCAGTGCGCATTGGGTGATGCCGCTGCGCACGGTAGCAAAATTGCGCATGGACTTTGATCTGGATCTGTTCACCGTGGCGATGTTGCTTGACAAGCTGCGCCAGATCGAGCTTTTGCAACGCCAGGTGCAGTCGCTGCAGGCCCTGGTGCCAGGCAGCTTGCGGCCGACATGATGTGATGCAACGCGCATGCAGCAAACCAATGAAGCAGCGCTGAGCGCAAATCCTGACCCGCGCGGCTGGCACCAGCGCGAGGTGCACGAGCTCGCCGCCGAGCACGCCGTCAACCCGGAGCACGGCCTACACGCGAACGAAGTGGAACGGCGCCTGGTCGTTCACGGCCCCAACGAATTACCCAGCGTGGCGCAACGCGGTCCGCTGGCCATTCTGGCGGCCCAGTTCACCGACTTCATGGTGCTGGTGCTGCTGGCAGCCGCGCTGGTGTCGGGCGTCATTGGCGAACTGATTGACACCGTGGCCATTCTGGTGATCGTGCTGCTCAATGCCGTGATTGGTTTCATGCAAAGCTGGCGCGCCGACCGGGCCATGGCGGCATTGAAACAACTCGCTGCCGCCCAAGCCACCGTGCTGCGCAGCAGCCAAAGGCAGGAAGTACCGGCGCACAAGCTGGTCCCGGGCGACATTGTGCTGCTGGAGGCCGGCAACAAGGTACCCGCCGACCTGCGGCTGATCCACACCGCACAACTGCATGTCGACGAGTCGGCGCTCACTGGCGAGTCAGTCACCGTGGCCAAGCACAGCGCGGCGCTGCCCGATGCGGCTGACAGCGCCCTGGGTGACCGCCTCAACATGGCCTTCAAAGGCACCACCGCCACCCACGGTCGGGCACGCGGCCTGGTGGTGGCCACCGGCTCGGCCACCGAACTCGGCAAAGTGGCACAACTGCTGGGCCCCGAAGACCGCACCACGCCCTTGCAACGCCGGCTGGCAGCCTTCGGCAAACGGCTGGCGCTGGTGGTGATGGGCATCTGTGTGGTGATTTTTGTGGCCGGTATCTGGCGCGGCGAACAGGCACTGCTGATGGCGCTCACGGCCATCAGTCTGGCGGTGGCTGCCATCCCCGAAGCCTTGCCGGCCGTGGTCTCGGTGCTGCTGGCGCTGGGCGCGCGGCGCATGGTGGCGGTGCACGCGCTGGTGCGGCGTTTGCCCTCGGTGGAAACGCTGGGCTCAGTGACCACCATCTGTTCTGACAAAACCGGCACCCTGACGCAAAACAAAATGCACGCCGAGCTGGTGTGGGTCAACGGCCAGTCCTGGTTGCCGGGCGACGAGCCACCGGGGCCCGCACTGCTGGAGACCCTGCGTGCCGCCGCGCTGTGCAACGACGCGCACCAAAACGGCGGCACCAGCGCAGCACAGGACTGGCAGGGCGATCCCACCGAGACCGCGCTGGTCGTGGCCGCACAATCCGGCGGCGTTGACAAGGCGGCCCAAGAGGCCCGATGGCCCCGTTTGAAAGAACTGCCCTTCGACTCCGAACGCAAGCGCATGACCACACTGCATCCTGGCCCGACGGGTTTTGTCGCTTACACCAAAGGCGCACCCGAATCGGTGCTGCTGTGCTGCGCGTCGCAATGGACAACGGGGGGCGCCGCGATCCTGGATTCCAGTGCGGTCATTGCGCATGCCGACCGCCTGGCCGCCCAGGGCCTGCGGGTGCTGGCACTGGCGCGGCGTGATCACCTGGAACTGCCGGACACGAACGCACCCGAGCAGGTTGAACAGCAGCTGCAATTCCTGGGCCTGATCGCGCTGATCGACCCACCGCGGGCTGAAGCTGAAGCCGCGGTGCGTGACTGCATCAGCGCCGGCATCACACCGGTCATGATCACCGGCGACCACCCGGCCACGGCACGCGCCATTGCGCAGCGGCTGGGCATCGTGGACGACGCGCAGGCCAAGGTGCTGACCGGCCAGGATCTGAGCGCGCTTGACGATGCCGCGCTGCTGTTGCGCGTCTCGCAAGTACAGGTTTATGCCCGGGTCGATCCGGCGCAAAAAATCCGCATCGTCGAAGCCCTGCAGGCACAGGGCGAGATTGTGGCCATGACCGGCGATGGCGTGAACGATGCACCTGCCCTGAAGCGCGCCGACATCGGCGTGGCCATGGGCAAGGGCGGCACCGACGTGGCGCGGGAAGCGGCCAGCATGGTGCTGCTGGATGACAACTTTGCCACCATCGTGGCAGCCGTGCGCGAGGGTCGGCGCATCTACGACAACATCCGCAAATTCGTGCGCTACGCCATGACCGGCAACTCGGGCGAGATCTGGACGCTGTTTCTGGCGCCACTGGTTTTTCTGCCGATCCCGCTGCTGCCGATCCACATCCTGTGGGTCAACCTGGTCACCGATGGCCTGCCCGGGCTGGCGCTGGCGGCCGAACCGGCCGAGCGCGGCGTGATGCAGCGTCCGCCCCGCGCCCACACCGAAAGCCTGTTTGCCAACGGCATGTGGCAGCATATTCTGGGCATTGGCTTGTTGATTGCCGGCCTGTGCCTGGGCGTGCAGGCCTGGGCTTTGTCCACAGGCCACGCCCACTGGCAAACCATGGTGTTCACCGTGCTCACGCTGTCGCAAATGGCGCATGTGATGGCCATCCGCTCCGAGCGCGACGCACTCTGGCAGCTCGGCCTGGGCAGCAACAAGCCTTTGCTGGGCGCCGTGCTGCTCACCTTTGTGCTGCAAATGGCGACCATTTACGTGCCGGCGCTGAACCCGATCTTCAAGACCCAGCCGCTGAGCCTGGCCGAGCTGGCCATCTGCCTGGGTGCCGCGGCGATTGTGGGCGTCGCCGTGGAACTGGAAAAAGCCTGGCGTCGGCACCGGGGTCCAAGCCCGGCCAGCCTGGCTGCCGAGCCATGAATCCGATCGCCTTGATCTGGCTGGAGTTTGCGCTGTGCGCAGGCCTGATCGGCTTTGCCGGTGTGCGCCTGAGTCGTTATGGCGATGCCATTGCCGCGCTGACCGGCCTGTCGCGCAACTGGGTGGGGCTGATTTTGTTGGCCACTGTGACCTCGCTGCCGGAGCTGGTCACTGGCTTAAGCGCGGTCACGGTGGCCGCAGCGCCTGATATTGCGGTGGGCGATGTGCTGGGCAGTTGTGTCTTCAACTTGATGATTCTGGCCCTGATCGACATCTTTTACCGCCCGGGCAGCCTGTACCGGGAGGTCGGCCCCGGCCATGTGGTTTCTGCCGGATTCGGTGTCATTTTGCTGGCGGCTGCAGGGCTCGCCGTGGTGTTGACCGCCCAGGGCGTCATGCCCGTCATGGGCCACATCAGCGTGGCCAGCCTGCTGTTGCTGGTGGTCTATCTGGTGGCCATGCGGACCATTTACCTGATCGAGCAACATCACCCTGTCCACACCGGGAAAACCACACCACCGTCCTTGACGCTCAAAGCCGCCCTGATGGGCTACGGCATGGCTTCCAGCGTGATTGTGGGCGCCGGCATCTGGCTGCCCATCATTGGCGTCGAACTGGCCCGGCTGATGGGCTGGACCCACTCCTTTGTCGGCACCTTGTTCATTGCCTTTGCCACCTCGGTGCCCGAACTGGCGACCACCTGGGGTGCCATCCGCATAGGCGCCCTGGACATGGCCCTGGGCAATCTGCTGGGCAGCAACCTGTTTGATGTGCTGATCCTGGCCGTCGATGACCTGGCCTATGTGGCCGGGCCCATTTATGCGAAAGTCTCACCGGTGCATGCGGCGTCGGCTTTCGCGGCCTGTGTCATGAGCGCCATCGTGATCGTATCGCTGGCCAGCCGCCCGGCCCGGCGCGTTGCAGGTCTCGCCACCTGGTCGAGCCTGGCGTTGCTGGCCCTGTACCTGCTCAACGCGGCCATTCAGTTTTTGCACGGCTAAACACTCTGGCGAACACGGTGACGCAGACCGCTTCATGGGGCGGGCTGTTGCACAGCAGCCATCTCGATGGCCCCGCGCAAGGCCTGTTCCACGTCATCGAGAAAAATGAATTCAAGCTGCACCCGGGCCTGCTCCGGTACCTCCTCAAGGTCCTTGCGGTTGCGCGCCGGCAACATCACGGTGCGGATGCCCGCGGCCAGTGCCGCGAGTACTTTTTCCTTGATGCCGCCAACCGGCAAGACCAGGCCGCGCAAACTGACCTCACCAGTCATCGCCACCTGGCTGCGCACCGGTTGGTCCATGAACAGGCTGGCCAGCGCAATGAACATGGCCACCCCCGCGCTGGGGCCGTCCTTGGGCACGGCACCGGCCGGCACATGAATATGGATATCGACTTTTTCAAAAGCGTCCGGCGCCAACCTGAGGACCTGCACCCGTGACTTCACCAGCGTCAGGGCTGCCTGCGCAGACTCCTTCATCACGTCACCGAGCTGACCGGTCAGGATCAGGCGGCCGCTGCCGGGGGTCCGGCTGGCTTCGATGAACAAAATGTCACCGCCCACCGGGGTCCAGGCCAGACCCGTGGCCACCCCGGTCATACCGGTTCGCAAGGCCACTTCGTTTTCGAACTTCGCTTGCCCCAAAATGTCGTCCAGATCAGGCACATCGATGCGCTGACTCTGAACTTTGCCCTCGGCAATGCGCACCGCCACATGACGGCAGACCGCGCCAATCTGGCGCTCCAGGTTGCGCACGCCGGCCTCGCGCGTGTAGTGGCGGATGATGCCCATCAAGGCGTCGTCGGTGAGCGTGAATTGTCCGGGTGTGAGACCCGTCGTCTCCAGTTGCCGCTGCACCAGGTAGCGCCGGGCAATCTCGTACTTTTCTTCCTGGGTGTAACCGGCCAGGTGCAACACCTCCATGCGGTCGCGCAGCGGGCCGGGGATGGTATCGAGCACGTTGGCCGTGGCAATGAAAAGCACCTGCGACAGGTCATAGGGCACGGCCAGGTAGTTGTCGCGAAACGTGTTGTTCTGCTCAGGGTCCAGCACCTCCAGCAGCGCCGCAGACGGGTCGCCGTGCACGCCGGTACCAAGTTTGTCAATTTCATCGAGCATCATGACGCAGCCACGGGTGCCGGCCTTCTTGAGCGCCTGGATGATGTTGCCGGGCAAGGCGCCAATGTAGGTGCGCCGGTGGCCCCGGATCTCGGCCTCGTCATGCACGCCACCCAGCGAGACGCGGGCAAACTTGCGCCCCAGCGCACGCGCGATGGACTGGCCCAAGGACGTCTTGCCAACCCCCGGCGGTCCCACCAGGCACAGGATCGGACCATGGCTGCCCGGTTTGAGTTTGCGCACCGCGAGAAATTCGAGAATGCGTTTTTTGACCTGCTCCAGGCCAAAGTGGTCGTCATCGAGCACCTGGCGCGCCTGAACCACATCGATGGCATCGGGTTCCGGTGCTTTCCAGGGAATTTCCAGCAGCCAGTCCAGATAGGTGCGCACCATCGAATATTCAGCCGAGCTGTCAGACATGCGCTCCAGCCGCTTGAGTTCTTTTTGGGCCTGTTTGGCCACATCCTCCGGCATGCCGGCCTCATCGATCAATTTCTGCAGATCAGCCAGTTCGGCCGCATTGTCGCCACCGTCTTCACCAAGTTTTTTCTGAATTTCCTTGAGCTGCGCGCGCAACAGGAACTCACGTTCGCGCTCGCCGATGCTGGCCTTGGTGCGCTGGTCGATGTCGCGCGACAGGTTCAACACCTCGATGCGGTGCACCAGCAGGTCAATGACACGGTCAAGCCGCTGGCGCAGCTTGACTTCTTCGAGCAGTTCCTGTTTTTCGGCAGGTTTGATGTCCACGTAAGCGGCCACCAGGTCGGCCAGCATGCCGGGGCTGTCAACGTCCTGTACCGCCTGCAGCATCTCCTCGGGTACCTTGGGCAGCAGTTGCAGCACCTCCACCGCGCGCTGCCTGAGTTGAAAGAAACGGGCTTCAATTGCGCTGTCGTCGCCAGCATCGGGCTCAACGATGCGCTCGACACGCGCCACCATGAAATCAAAGCCGCCCAGGTAGTCAAGCACCCGAAAACGCTGTTGCCCCTGGCAAATGATGTGGTGCGAACCATCCGGCGTGGTGACGTAGCGCAGGATGGCGGCGACCGTCCCCATGGCCGACAAATCATCGGGCCCAGGGTCGTCGGCCTCCGGATTGCGCTGCATCAGGATGCCAACCGGCCGCTCGGCCTTGACAGCGTACTGGGCTGCATTGATGGAGCGCTCGCGGCCAATGCTGATGGGCAGGACCATGCCGGGAAACAGCACCATGTTGCGCACCGGGACGATCACCATGGCATCGTCAGGCAGCGCACGCTGCAATGCCTGCGGCGCGGGCTGTCGATCGCTGTCAGCGGGCGTCCCGGCATCCTGCAAAGGTTTGATTTGGTTCATGGCATTCGCTCAAGGGTGAGTCGCAGGCAACCGTTCTGCAGCACCATTTCGGCCACGCGGTAGTCGTCATAGGGTAAGGGAACGCGGCGCTCGAAGCGACCATAAGGGATTTCAAGTTGAAGAATCGTGCCAGCGGCGAAGTGACCAGCCAAAGACCGGTCGCCACGCACCACAACGGCCTGTGGCTCCAGCCTGACGTCAAGGCACTCCGCTGCGACTCCCGGCAGCGCGATGAGCAGACACAGTGCCTGCTCGTTGCCAAACATGTCCACCGGCGGCTCCCAAATGGGCAAATCACCGGCACGACCCAGCTTGAAAAACTGCCGTTGTAGCCGACCTGCGCCCTGCAGCCACTCAATGGCCTCGGTCAACAACCAGGCATGGGGCAAGGCTTGACGCATGGCAGTTCAAGCCTCAACCGTCAACTGGTTGTTGACGCGGACCACGCCGGGGGCGGACCAGGTTGCACCCTCGGCGGCATTTCTTTCGGCCCAGGAATGCACCTGGCCGCGCAAGGTCACCTCGCTGCCCTCAACGGACACCTCAATGCGGCGGGCTTCGCGCATGGCCTGACGCGTCAGCGCCTCCTGGATCCGCTCCTGGAGTTTGAGCGGGATCGGCAGCGTCTTGAGCTGGATGTTGTCCGTGATGCCCACCACGCCCTTGAGCGGACGCACCATGCGCTCAACCGCCCGGCGCTGGAAGTTCCAGTCGAGATCGCCCGTCAGGGTCACCCAACCCTTCTCCACGGTCAGCTTGACCCGATCCTGCGGCACCGAGGTATTCCAGCTCAGCGCGTGTTCCACCGCCAGCGCAATTTCGGTATCGCTGCGCTGGTGGCTGCCCACCGGAATCACGTCAATCTCAACGGCAATCGCCTTGACTCCGCTAACGCGCTCGGCAGCCCGCTTGGCCGCCACTTTCTCGGCGTAAGTGTCAAGGTGACCGGTGAGGGTCACCACCCCTTCATTCACGGTGACACCCACTTTGGTCTCGGCAACCAGTGGGTCCCATAACAACTCGGACAAGACGTCCTTCTTGATTTCGGAATCGGTCTTCATGGCAGCTCCTGGCAAGAAATAAACAAATATCGGTTGCCAGAATAGCCATGCGCAGTGCCATGGCATTGCGAATAATCAATCCACCTGACAGGCGGAACCAATGCCAGGCCCGGTACGTCCTTATGTGGTGTGGCACACAGACACACCACAACCAGTTGCCGATACTGAGACCTGCATTGCAGCTAACCCACGCGGTGATGCAAAGCAAGCGTGCCAATGTCAACCCTGCGTTGATTTGGCCATCACAAGTATTCGCATCAACTCAAGAGGTAGGCAAATGAAAAACATCGAGGCTAATTTCAGGCTGACGCCATGGCTTATGGCAACAGCGCTGAGCGTCGTTCTGGCCGCTTGCGGCGGTGGCGGACAAGACACCATTCTGGGTGCCGGTGCCATCGCTCCGGTGGTCGTGGTACCGCCTGCAGTCACGGTCGTGACGCCGTTCGCCGGCGCCCTCAACGTGGCGCCCAATACCAAAACCATCACCGCAGCCTTCAGCAAGGCGATGGATCCCGCCACGCTCACGGGTGCCAGCTTTACCCTGGCTTGCCCGGCTGCAACAGCCATCACCGGCGGCACGGTCAGCTACCTGGCTGACAGCAAGATCGCCACGCTCACCCTGTCCACGGACCTGCCCAGCGCCACCGTCTGTACCGCCACCGTGACCACTGCGGCCAAAGACAGCACCGGCGTGAGCCTGGCCAGCAACTACACTTGGCAATTCACCACCAGCGCAACGACCGACACGACGGCTCCCACCGTGACATTGGTCGCCCCCATCGATGCAGCTACGGGTGTTGCCACCAACACGGCGGTCAAAGCCACCTTCAGTGAAGCCATGGACCCGCTCACCCTCAAAACCGCCAACTTCACGCTCACCAGCGTCGGTGGACCGGTTGCAGGCACGGTCAGCATCAATCCTCTGAACGACGCAGCCACTTTTACACCCAATGCCAATCTGGCAACAAGCACGACTTACACGGCCAGAGTCACCACGGGCGTCACTGATCAGGCCGCCAATCCGCTTGCTATCGACAAGGTATGGACCTTTACCACAGCAGCCACAGCAACCACGCAGCCCTTGATCGCCCTGAACCTGGCAGAGCCCTTTGGCACCTTTGGCGGTAGCGCCGGCATGACCAACATGGGGACGCTGACCGTCGTCAATGGTGACATTGGCACGATTGCCACGGGCACCTCCATGGTCACCGGTTTCCATGAATCCCTGGCTTTCGGTGATGACATTTACACCGAAACGACGCTGAACAGCGGTGCAGTCAACGGCATGATCTACACCTGCACCAACTCGACAACAGGCGCTAATTCTGCCGGCCCAAGTGCACCCGAGTGCGCCCTGGCGACCCAGGCTCGGCTTGATGCCGAAACGGCCTACCTGGCCCTGGTGGCCAAGCCCGTCGGTGGCGCAAGCCCGGCACCTGGCGCCAATCTGGCCGGTATCACCTTGCAGCCAGGTGTCTACAAGGCACCCGGTGGCTCGTTCCTGATCGAAGGGGGCAACCTGACGCTCGATGCCCAGGGTGATGCCAACGCCACCTGGGTGTTCCAGATGGCCACCACGCTCACCGTCGGCGGACCGGGCGCAGCGGCTCCGCAAAGCATCATCCTCGCCGGTGGCGCCCTGGCCAAAAACGTGTTCTGGCAAGTCGGCTCCACGGCCACCATCAACGCAGCCGGTGGCGGCACCATGGTCGGCACCATCATTGCGCAAGCCGGAGTCAACATTTCGACCGCCGACAACATGACCATCATGACACTGAACGGCCGGGCCTTGTCCCTGGGCGCCTCGGTCACCATGGTCAACACGGTGATCAACGTGCCAGCCCAATAATCAGGAGAACAACATGACCCACACCTCACGCAAATCCATCAGCACTGCAGGCAAACTCAGCCTGCTGACCATGGTCCTCATGGCCGCCCCGTTTGCCATAGCGCAAGACACCGGCTGGTATGGCGGCGCCAACATCGGTCGCACTCAAGCCAGCATTGACGATGCCCGCATCACCAGTGGCTTGCTCGGCAGTGGACTCAGCACCACCTCGATTGAAGACAATGACCGTGATCGCGGTTACAAGTTGTTTGGCGGCTACCAGTACAACAAGAACTTCGCCGTGGAAGCCGGTTATTTCGACCTGGGCCAGTTTGGTTTTGTGGCCAACACCACCCCCACCGGTACCTTGAACGGCGACATCAAGGTCAGGGGGCTCAACCTCGACGCGGTCGGCATCCTGCCGATCACCGAGAAGTTTTCTGCCTTTGGCCGCCTCGGCGTCACTTATGCGCGCACCAAGGGCAGCTTTGCCGGCACCGGCGCTGTCAACGTGCTCAACCCCAACCCGAGCGAGCGCGACGCCAACCTCAAGGTCGGCCTGGGTGTGCAATACGCCTTCACCAACGCCCTGAGCCTGCGCGCCGAGATCGAACGCTACCGCATCAACGATGCCGTGGGCAACAAGGGCGATGTCGACATGGCCTCCATCGGTCTGGTGTACCGTTTTGGTGGCAAAACACCGACGTCGGTGGCTCAGACCTACGTGCCTGCACCTTTGGTCGTCGCTCAGGCGCCGGCACCCGTGTACGTGGCGCCACCACCACCACCTCCTCCTGCTCCCATGCCGCAAAAGGTGAGCTTTTCAGCGGATTCACTGTTCGACTTTGACAGCGCCGCCGTCAAACCCACGGGCCGCGCCGAGCTTGATAAATTGGCTGCTGACCTGCGCGGTGTTGACTTTGACGTGATCAACGTCACCGGCCACACCGACCGCATTGGCCGGCAAGCCTATAACCAGAAGTTGTCAACCCAGCGCGCCGAAGCGGTCAGCACCTACCTCGTGACCTCGGCAGGCATTCCGGCCAACAAGATCAATGCCAGGGGCGTCAATGGCTCCGATCCGGTGACCAAGCCGGGTGATTGCGTGGGTACCAAAGTCACCCCTGCCCTGATTTCCTGTTTGCAACCCGACCGCCGGGTGGACATTGAAGTGACCGGCCAACGTTAAGTTTTAGCCGCCAGATGGTGGCCAAACCAGGCTGCGGCCTGGCTGGCCACCTGCGCCAGCGTGCCGGACTCCTCGAACAAATGGGTGGCGCCGGGCACGATGCTGAGCTTCTTGGTGCAGGACAACAGGACATAGGCAGCCTGGTTGAGCTCAAGCACATCGGCATCCAGTCCACCCACCAGCAGCAGGGTGGGGGCACGGACTTTCACCAGCTCTTGCTGTCCCGCCAAGTCAGGGCGACCACCGCGCGACACCACGGCCTGGACCCTGTCACCCAGGGCGGCGGCAGCCCGCAAGGCCGCTGCCGCACCGGTGCTGGCACCAAAGTAGCCGATCGGAAGCCTGACCGTTTCAGGATTCTGCTGTACCCATTGGGTGGCCAGCAGCAGGCGTCTGGTCAATAGCCCGATGTCAAAACGAACCTGGTAGTCCATGTCTTCCACCGGAGTCAGCAAGTCCATCAACAGCGTCCCCAGGCCGGTTTCACGCAATACCTTGGCGACAAAATTGTTGCGCGGGCTGTGCCGACTGCTGCCACTGCCGTGGGCAAACAGAACCAGCCCCGAGGGTTTGGCGGGGAGTTCCAGCATGCCTTCGATCAACACATGATCGACCGGCATGCGTACCAGTTGTGACAGCCCGGTTGGGTGGCTTGACTGCATTGATGCACCTCCAGTGGCATCACAGCTTAATCCGTTCCTGCTCCGCCTGGCTTGTGAGTTATCAAGTCTGCCGTCATCTCCAAGAGCTCACGAGCGGACGGCACACCCGGCGTTCATCAGACGCGAACCACGTCGCCCTTGAGGGAATACAGGATGGCCAGAATGTCGTTCTTTTCGGCCTGTTCATAACCGTTCTTGGTCATCGCCGCCATCACGTCGTCGATGGCCGACACCAGCTCCTGTTCGTCGATATTCATGTGCTTGTGGGCCGATAGCACGTCTTTGCCGGTATAGGTTTGCGGTCCGCCCGTGCCGGCACAGATGAAGTCGATCAGGTTTTTTTCCAATTTCCCGCGGTCCTTGACCTGTTCAAAACGGGTTTTGAACAGCGGGTTGCTGTAGTGCAAGGCAACCACGTCCAAGGCGAGTTTGCTGATGCGTTCAACACCGCCCAAGCGTTCATAAAGGGTGGAAGACATGGCGTTACTCCTTCAGTTTCAGTAGTCGGCGGCGCCGGATTGCACCAGCCTCGGGGTCAACCATAACGCGGCGCGCAACGATGCGCATGACCAGAATTGACCATTCTTCCACCACCGACGCTCAAGCCGTGATGTTCTTGGTGTGCCGGAACAGATTGTCCGGGTCGTACTTTTTCTTCAGCGCCGCGAGGCGGGCCAGAATCGGTTTGCCGTAAGCAGCCTCGATGCGTTGGCAGCCCTCCTCCTCGGTGAGGAAGTTGATGTAGGTGCCACCGGTCGAAAAGCCTTGCGTGGCCTCAAAGCAGTCACGGGCCCACTGCAGGTTGGCCGCGTCGGCGGCGGCACTCTCCCACGCGCTGGTGATGTTGAGGACATAGGCCGCATCGCGGTTGCCAGCGGGCGAGTGTTCTGCGGGAAGCTCGCCCAGCGCCCCCTGCAGGTGAAACAGGACGATCGCCGAAAACGGGGAACACAATTGCTTCGCATGCGCGATCAGCACGTCAACGGCCTGGGCTTCGATGCGCGCCAGGTAGTGCGACTTCCAGTAGTAGCGTCGCCCCTTGGGCTGGGTGGCGTCGAGCAGGCTCTGCATCTGGGTGTAGGGCCGGCGCGTGATGATGTCAGCCACCGGCTGCCCCAATTTGCGCAGCGGCGCAATGACGGCCTCGCCCGCTTCGATGCTGCCGCTGTGGCAAACAAAGATGGCGATGATCGGCTTGCCATGGATATCCTTGGGCAGCCAGGGCGCGGGCGGTGCGATGCGCAGCACAGCAACGCAGGTGGTTTCGCGTGGCGCCGTGGCAGTGAACTGGCGATAGAAATCAAGCACGTCCTTGGCGTCCTCGGCGCGCCAGGCAATCGCCCCGCCAAGAATCTCGGGGCCCACCGGGAACAGGCGGTACTCGAACGAGGTGACGATGCCGAAATTGCCACTACCACCGCGTAGCGCCCAGAACAGATCGGCGTTCTCGTCGGCCGCCGTCCGCACCAGCGCACCATCGGCAGTGACAACCTCCATCGAGACCAGGTTGTCGCAGGTCCAGCCGTACTGGCGCGTCAAATAGCCGAAGCCGCCGCCCACGGTGAGACCGGCGATGCCGGTGGCCGAGACGAACCCGAGCACCGCCGCCAGGCCATGCAGCTGGGTTTCGCGATCCAGATTGCCAAGCGTGCAGCCTGCCTGGGCCCGTGCCGTACGCGCCACCGGATCGACCCATACCCCCTTCATCAGCGACAGGTCGATCATCAGGCCGCCGTCGCAAACCGCCAATCCAGCGATGTTGTGGCCACCGCCGCGCACCGAAATCAGAAACTGATGCTGACGCGCAAAGCGCACCGCCTGGACAATGTCCGCAGTGCCGCTGCAACGCACGATGAGGCCAGGGCGGCGGTCGATCATGGCGTTCCATATCTTGCGGGTTTCATCAAAGGCCACATCGTCCGGCGCCAAAACGGCACCGGCAAAGCCGGCCTTGAATGCCTGCAGGATTTCAGGTGAAACCTGCACCACGCCGCCGTCGGCGGCCTTCAATTCGATCGTCATGGCAGCGACTCCTTCAGGGTTGTGATGCGGTCATTGTTCGACGTCGGGCCTTCTTGTGCAATGGTCAAAAATGACTATTCCGGCGGCAGCAATCGATGACGAACGGCAAATGCGGAGGCTTCGGTTCGGTTGGCGGCCTGCGTCTTGCCGAGGATGTTGCGCACATGGTTGGCGACCGTGTTCTGGCTGCGAAACAGGACCGTCGCGATTTCCTGGTTGGTCTTGCCGGCAGCCACCAAGCGCAGCACTTGCACCTCGCGGGGTGACAAGCCGGCCACCGACGGCAAGGGCGCGGCACCGGCGATATCCGCCTGCAAACTGAGCACGGCCTGCTCCAGCCGCGCCATACCCAGTTGCCGAGCCTCAGCCAGCGCAGCCTCCAGCAATGGCAAGGCCTGCTGGCGGTCAGCACCGCCCCCTCTGCGCAACAGCATCACCGCATACGCGTGGCGCGAATGGGCCAGCCACGGCCGACCGCCACTGCCCTGGTCAAATTCAATGGCATCCTCAAACTGCTGCTGTGCCACATCCCAGCGCTGCTGCGTCGTGGCCAGCATGCCGAGCAAGCGCGCAGCGGCGCCAAACGACGCGGTGTGGGCGCCAAAAACGAGGTTGCGCCCGGCATAGGGCAGCAACAGCTCGTACAGCGTGGCCGCGCGCACCGTGTCGCCAAGCCAGACGCACACTTCGGCCAGATACGCCAGGCTGGCGACCCGGATGGCGTCATGTGGCATGGCGGCAAAGCCACTGGCAGCGAGCTTGTCAAAGACGGCGCGGGCTTCGTCGCGGGCACCGAGCTCACAGTGCAGAACGGCCAGGCCCGGCTGCCAGGTCAGACCCGGCGCTGCCTTGCCCTGAAACTGCCTGAGAACAGGTGCCAGCTCGCCCAGGCGGCCCTGATGGCGGCGCAGCGTGAACATCTGGACACCAAAAATACCGGCTGCGTTGGCACGATCGAAGCGTTGACCGCAACGCAGCGCCTGGACGGCCAGCGTTTCGGCGTCGGCAAAGCGCCCTTCGTGCGTGGCGATCATCGCCAGCGCAGCCAGGGCCACGGCCTGATTGAAGGGCTCACGCATGGTCTCGCCGCTGACGAGATGAAAGCGGGCCGTGGCCGTTGCGGCCACCGTGTCGCCCGACTCCATCAGGTCGCCGGTGTGCCAACCCGAGAGGTAGGGCGTCAACCATTCCGGGTGACCGGCGCGGTGTACCAGTTCAGTCGCCTCGCGGGCGGCTTCGATGCGCAGCGCCAGGCGGTCAGGGAACCAGCGCCCGGGCAGGATGGCGCACAGCGCCCGGAACAGCATCCACGGGTCGTCCAGTTCGCGCCCGAGGGCAACCGCCTCGCGAAACACCGTCTCGGCCGCGTCGGCTTGATTCGAAAACAGCAAGGCCTGGCACAAAGCGGTCAATAGCCCCGTGCGTGTGCGCACATCGGCTGGCGCGACCTGCACCAGTGCCTCGCGGATCAACACGACCGCTTTCGAGCCCTCGCTGCCCAGACGCCACTGCGCATCGCCGAAGCCGATGGCCGCACGTGCCAGCAGCAAGGCATCACCCAGGCGGCGCGCGCAACCGGCCGCAGCCGTAAAGGTGGCGAGCGCCAATTCACTGGCGCCGGCACTGTTCTGGGCGTTGCCCAGACCGAGCAGCAGGCGACCGCGCTGGGCATCGGCAACGGGGCTCAGCGGCAACAAATCGCAGGCCCGCTGGTAATGGCGCGATGCTTCCTCGTGCGCCTGCATGGCCGCCGCACGCTCGGCGGCCCGGGTGGCGTATTCGATGGCTCTGGTGACATCACCGGCCGTGCCGGCGGCGTGGTAGTGGTGAGCCAGCGCGGAAAGGCAGGGCGTGAGGTCGTCCTGGTACTGCATCTCCAACACCTGCCCGATACGCTGGTGCCAGCGCGCCCGTTGTGCCGCAGGCAGCTCGTCATACAGGGTGTCCCGGACCAGGGCATGGGCAAACTGGTAGCCACCAGGTTCGGCCAACGCCTCGATCAGGCTGGCGGCCCGGGCCTCGGTCAGGGCCGCCAGACAGTCCTCTTCGGTAAGGTCCGCCCGCACCCGCTGCAACAACGCCAGCCGGAACTCGCGGCCGAACACCGCGGCATGCTGGAGCACGCCCAGACAAGAGGGACTCAGGCGGTTCAGGCGCACGCCAATCGCTTCGCGTACACCTTTGGGAACGGCCCAAATGCCAGTTTGGACCGTTGACACACCTGGTGCGCTGACCTGGTTGCGGTCAAGCACCAGTTCCGTCAGGAACAAGGGGTGGCCTTCGGTCTGCTCGTGCAGTGCCGTGGCCAACTCTGGCGAGGCTGCAGCGTTGGCCGTGGCAACAAACAGGGCGGTCTCGGCCGGGCTGAAGCCGCCCAGCAGAAAACGCTGGACCGAGGTATGCCGGTGCAACTCCGCCAAGGTGTCCGACAGCGGGTGCTGCCGTGTCACTTCGGCGTCGCGGTAGGTGCCCAGCAACATCAGGCGACTGGTCTCAGCCTCAGCCATGATGAATTCGAGGAGACGCAATGACGGCACGTCAGCCCGATGCAAATCGTCAATCACCAGCAAGATCGGCTGGCGTGCGGCGGCGCGCCGCCAAAAACCCGCGATTGAATCGAAGAACCGAAAACGCGCTTTGGCCGCGTCGAGCTCGGGCAGCACGGGCTGGTCAAGGCCAAGCCGGCCCAGCTGCTCAGGGTCCAACGCAGCCACATACGCGGCAGCGGAACCAAGCATCGCCCCCAGCACGTCCTCGTCCTGCAGCGAGACGTAGCGTCGAATCATCTGTAGCCATGGCCAATAGGGGGGCGCACCCGGCTCTTCCGGGCAGCGTCCCCAAAGTGCCAGCACATTCAGGCGAGCGGCATGGGCGACCATCTCTTGTGCGGTACGGGTCTTGCCAATACCGGGCTCCCCGGTGAGCAGCACGACACCGGGTTGCCCGGCGACGGCACGCGCCAGTGCCGCCTGCAAGGCGTCAAGCTCGCGCTGCCTGCCAATGAAGCTGCGAACGTGTTCCATGTCCCCGCAAGCCCGTCCGCTGAGGGGATCAGTTGAACGCTTCCGGACGTATTTCACTGACCTCGACGATCACGTCGGCCGGCAATCCGGCACGATGCGCGGCTTCACGGATGGCCTCGGCATTGGACGCCTCGTACAGGCAATAGGTCTTTTTCTTGTCGGCCGACAAGAAAGAGAACAGCCAGTGCACGCCGGCGTCGTCGTTGATTTCCTGCACCAGTCGCGCGTCTTCCTTGGTGAGCGCCAACTGCTCGGCGAAATTGCGTTCAATCACAAACAAGGCCATGTCTACCTCCTCAACGTTTTGCAATGAGCCAAAGTTCCACCACGTCAATGTGGCCTTTCACGTTACACCATTTGGGCGCGCTCTGCTCAGCCCGTCCGCTACAGCCCATGAGCCGCGGGGCTGCGTGCAAGAATTTTTGAATACCTTGGGTGCGCCAGCGCACCGACGCCAGCGCGGCCGCGTTATAAAGTCAGACCACCGACCGGGATCAACCCGGCGTTTCGCCCATAGGTGGTGGGGCTAACACCATCAATAACCCATGGAGTTTTATATGCAAATTCGAACCACTCTCGCAGCCGCCATGATGGCTGTCGCCCTGCTCACCACCGCCGGTTGTGCCGTCAGCCGTGGCCAGGAAACTGTTGGCGCTTATGTGGACGACACCGGCATCACCACCCTGATCAAAGCCCGCATGGCGGAAAGCAAGCTGGTCAGCGCCACGTCCATCAGTGTTGAAACCCTGAACGGCACCGTGATGCTGTCGGGTTTTGCCAAAAGCCTCACAGAAAAGACCGCTGCTGAAAACATTGCCCGCGGTGTCAACAACGTGAAATCTGTCCGAAACGAAATTGTCGTCCGCCCCTGATCAGAACGCATCATGAACCAAGATCACATCTACAACGACGCAAAGGCCACGCCAACGTGGTTCCGCACGACCTAGTGGTGAAATTTACTTGCGCCTGAGCTGGACCAAAAAGCTTGTCGCCCCGTGATCCGCCTATCGGATCACGGGGCGTCTTTCTTTTTAGTTCCCGTGGCCGTTCTTGCCGTGGTTGCGGCGGCCGTTGTCATGTTTGAGTTTTTTCATCTTGACGGGTTTCGCCTCCAGGCTGCGCTCCCAGCGACCCGGCTGGCGGACATAGACGGCGCCCTGCTGCACCCAGCGATCGGGCGTCCAGCGGTAACCGTCGCGCTGCACCATCGTGCGGCCGCGCACCCAGACATGGCGGTCGTTGTTCCAGGCCCAGTAGCCCGGCGCCCAAACCTGGCCAGGCTGCAGCATGGGTGCAACTTCTTGCAGCGGCTCGGGTGGTGCCACCACAATGTTGAAGTTGATCTGGGCAAAGGCGCTTGTGCCCGCCGCCAGCGCCAGCGACAGCACCAAAGTTCGAAGCAGGTTTGTGTGTTTCATTGCAAATTCTCCAGGGGTTAAAAGTGACATCTTCGTGCTTTGGACTGGCCAGGTCGGTGCGTCAGCACACTGACTTCACTGGTGACAGGCAGTAGGCTGGAAATTCCTTGACAATCCATCAAACCTTGCGGCATTCCTTTTGCAAACCCTTTCGATCATCATGCTCCGTACGCTCAAATGGCTGGCCAGTTCGGTGCTGGCCGTCGTCATCGTGGCCGCTTTATTCATCGCCCTGTTTGGCTGGAATTGGCTGCGGGCGCCGCTGGAGCGGCAGGTGCTGGCCCAAACCGGCCGGGTGCTGCTGATACAGGGCGACCTTGATGTGAAGTTGGGCTGGCCCTGGCCGCGTGTGTCTGCCCGGCAGGTTTCTTTTGCCAATCCGGTCTGGGCGGCACAGGCCCACCTGCTGACGGCTGATGAAGTGGCGTTTTCCATCCACTTGCCGCAATTGCTGGTTCAGCGTTTGAAGCTGTCCGACCTGCACCTGGTCAAGCCCCTTGTTTTTCTGCAGCGCCACGCCGATGGCCGCAAAACCTGGCTGCTGGACCTCAACCAGCAAAACGACAACGCCCGCATCGACATCGACCGTCTCACGCTCGACCAGGGGGTCATTGGCTATGAGGACACAGCAACCAAAACCAGCCTTCGCGCCGAACTCTCAACCGTCCCGGTGCCCGCAGGCGGCCCAGGCGGCTCCGGGGCGAACTTTGTCGCCAAGGGAAAATTCAAAGGCCTGCCGCTGGCTGCCAAGGGCTCGGGAGATTCGGTGCTGGCCTTACTGGACGAGAGCACACCCTATGGCCTGACCCTTGACGCCACCATCGGTCAAACCCGCATTCAGGCTGCGGGTCACGTCACCAGCCTGATGAAGTTCAGTTCGGTGGACATGCAGTTGGCACTCAGCGGCGACAACCTGAACCAGCTGGTTGTCCTGACCGGCATCGCCCTGCCCGCCACGCGCGACTATGTTGCACAAGGGCACTTGGTTCGCCAGGGCAACACGCTGCGCTACGACGCCTTCTCGGGGCGGGTAGGCAGCAGCGACCTGGTCGGCTGGTGGCAAGTCAAAACAGGCGGTAAACGTCCTTTGCTCAGCGCTGATCTGGTCTCGAACCAACTCACCCTGGAAGACCTGGGCCCGGTCATTGGCGCACGCACGGGAAAACTGCAAGCTGCGATCAAAGCCGTTGAAACAAGCGGGGCGGCCGGCGCCGTGACGCCAGCCTCCAAGCGGGTCATGCCGGATTTGCCCTTTAAATTTGCGAATTGGGATTCCGTCGATGCCGAGGTCAAGTTCAGCGCCCAATCCATGCGCCAAGCCAGTTACATGCCACTGGAGGCGCTCAGCACGCAGTTGAGCCTGAAAGATTCGGTGCTGACACTGAATCCGCTCCAGTTTGGCGTGGCAAGTGGTCAGATCAATGCCGTGGTCAGGCTGGATGGTCGTCACAACCCGATCCAGGCCGAAGCCCAGGTGCAACTGAAGCGGCTGGCGCTGGCCAAATTGCTGCCAGCCGATCAAAAAGGCATAGCCAGCACCAGCCAGATCGGTGGCCAGATCAAGCTGGCCGGCAGCGGCAATTCGGTGGGCAGCATGCTGGCCCATGCCGATGGCTCGGTTGCACTGCTGGTGTCGGGCGGCCAGATCAGCCAGATGGCGATGGAAAAGGCCGGCTTGCACCTATGGGAAATCTTCCAGCTGACGCTCACCGGCGACAAACAAATCAAACTGCGCTGCGCGGTGGCCAACTTCGATGTCAAGGCAGGTGACATGCAGACCAACACCTTGCTGCTCGACACCGAAGTGACCACACTGCTGGGCACCGGCCACATCGACCTGGCGCAGGAAAAGCTGGACCTGACCCTGAACCAGAAAACCAAGAACACCAGCCCTTTGGCACTGCGCAGCCCGATCCACATCAGTGGCAATTTCGCCCAGCCCATCATCCGGGTGGACCAAACCCGCGTGGCGGCACGCGCACTGGGCGCGCTGACGCTGGGTGTCATCAACCCGCTGCTGGCGCTGATCCCGCTGGTGGATGCCGGGCCGGGCCAGGACAGCGATTGTGCGCAATGGCTGCAGCGGAAAAAATGATGCTGAAAATGATCACTCCATTGTTGCGGGTGCTGCTGGCGGGTTTCGCGCAGTCGGTTGCGCCATCCTGGCCGGTCTGCAACGCAAGTCGGGCAAACTGGATATGCTGGACACTTCAAGCACATCGGAAGTCAGGACGCTAAGGCTTTTTTCCACCTGCGTTCGCTATCGCACAGAAAAAATCTTACGATACAGCGACAGTGTCATGACTTTCAAAGATTTATCAACTGGAGTATGACAATGAAAACCTTGAACAAATTGACAGCGCTTGCCGCTGTGACAAGCACCCTGATTCTCGGTGGCTGCGCCAGCACGACCCCACTCAACAACACCAACGTGGGCACGACCTACCCGCAACAGAACACCAGCAGCTACACGCAATATGGCGTGGTGCAGTCGATCGCCCTGGTGCCCCAGAACAATACCGGCACCAGCATCGGTGCAGGCGCCATCGCGGGTGCGGTGGTGGGTGGCATTCTTGGCAACCAGGTGGGCGGCGGCTCGGGTAAAACAGCCGCCACCGTGCTGGGGGCAGCGGGCGGTGCGTACGCCGGCCATGAGCTGGAAAAACGCAACCAGGCCCAGCAAAGCAATGTGTACCAGCTGACGGTTCGCCTGAACAATGGCAGCCTCCAGACCCTGACGCAGTCCACCAGCAACGACATCCGGGTGGGTGACAGAGTGCGCATCGACAACGGCGTGGCGCAGCGTTACTGAGACCTTGCGGGTCAGACCACTCGCAAAGCGACGTGCTCTGACCCCAACTAATTTCAACTCTCCTGCCGTAAACGCACGTCACTGAGCAGGCGGTTGATCTCCTTTTTGACCACGCCGTAGCATTCGCAGGTGCGTGATTCAAGGCCGGCCCGGTCCAGCACACCAATGTGGCCGCGGCGGTAGCGGATGTAACCCAGGCTTTGCAAGTGGCCGGCGGCGTCAGTCACGCTTTCGCGGCGCACGCCCAACATGCTGGCCACCAGCTCCTGTGTCATCACCAGCTCACGCTCGGGCAATCGGTCCAGCGTCAGCAGTAGCCAGCGGCACAGTTGCTGCTCCACCGAATGGTGGCGGTTGCAGGCGGCGGTCTGGGCCATTTGCGTCATCAGGGCCTGGGTGTAGCGCAGCAGCAGGTGCTGCAAGGGTCCGGCCACATCAAACGCCTGCTTCAAAAGATGACGGTCCAGCCGGTAGGCGTGACCGGCGGTTTGCACCACCGCCGAGCTGGAAGTGGTGTCACCCCCCATGAACAGGGAGACACCCACCACCCCTTCGTTGCCCACACCGGCGGTTTCTGCTGACGCGCCCGATTCGGTCACATAGTGCAGCGACACGATGGCCGTGGTGGGAAAGTAGGCATGGCGCATTTGCGTGCCGGGGTCGTAGAGCATCTGGCCCAGTGCCAGCGGCACCAGTTCCAGGTCGGCGGCCAGGGCGTCAAAGTCCCGGGTTGGCAAGGCCGCCAGCAGATGGTTCTGATTGGGATTGTGTAGGAATGTCATGGGTGGCCCTGTTTTTTTTATTTGAGCTTGGAGGTCAGTTCAATCCCAATGCCGCGGTAGCCAATAAAGCGGCTGTTCCGGTTGAACATGGGTTCGCCGCTGACTTGAAAACTCTGCTTGCTGCCATCTGCATTGACGCGGTGAAATACAAAGTCAAGAAAGGGCTGGCGCTCGTCGATGATGGCACGCAATCTGGTGCGTTCAACTTCGTTCCAGCCGCCATAGGACGTGACCGCGACCTCCCCGTCCAAAGGCGCCACCTGAATGCCAAGCATCTCCAGCACTGGGCCCGACACCTTGCTGAAGTGGCCGTTTTCATCCTGCTCCCAGTACCAGTCCGAAGCCAGTTCGGTCAGGCTGCGGTAGCGCGCCTCGCTCTCGCGCAGTTCGGCGGTGCGCTCGGCCACCGTGGCTTCCAGCTCTTTGTTGTAGTCGGCGAGTTTTTTGTACAGCAAGCGGACTTCGAGCATGTTGTGGATGCGCGTTTTGACCTCGACCAGATCAAACGGTTTGCTGATAAAGTCCTTGGCCCCGGCCGCCAGGGCGCGCAGCTTGTGGCCCGGCTGGGCGGTCAGCACAATCACCGGCATGTAGCCATCGGTCAGGTTGGTCTTGAGGCCTTCCATCACCTGAAAACCGTCCATGCCCGGCATTTGTAGGTCTAGCAGGATCAGGTCAAAACTTTTTTTTCGGTGCAGCGCACAGACTTCCTCAGGCTTCGTGGTGGCGCTCACCTGGGTATACCCGGCATCCGCCAGCACTTGCTCCAGCAGTTGCACATTGGCGGGCTGATCATCCACGATCAGGATGCTGGCTTGATGGATGGCGACGGTCATGGGCATGGTCTTTTCCTGGTTGACTGACCTCGATTGGAACAGTATTTTTCAAAGGCGCCATGATGCCTGACCGCCCCCCGCAAATCGGTACGCCAACACACATAGGCGCTCCAGGCGGCACGTTCGTTACAGGGCCGGGCTGACTACGACGGGCCCGCCAGCATGCGCAATATCAAGACAGGTTGGGGGAATCTGGTAGAAACGGGTACCTGCACCATTCCCTGGAGCAACAGCATGACCCTTTGCCACCTGGCCCCCACTGAGCTGGCCCTCAGCATCGCCCCTGAAGCCCTCGGCTTCAGCGATACCTCCGAATTGCTGCACCAGCCCTTGCCCTGGATCGGCCAGGCGCGGGCCGAGACCGCAGCGCGCTTTGGGCTGAGCATGGACCAGCCCGACTACAACCTGTTTGTGCTGGGCGAAGTGGGCAGCGGCCGCTCGACGCTGCTGCAGCAACTGATGCGCGAGGTGGCTGCCACCAAGGCCGTGCCGCCCGACCTGTGCTATCTGCATAACTTTGACGCCCCCGAAAAACCGCGCGCGCTGCGCATGCCGCCCGGCCAGGGACGGCTGTTGCGCCAGCTCATGGCACAAATGAGCAAAACGCTGCAAAAGGAAATTCCGCAACGGCTTGATGGCCCCGATTTCAAGGCCGAAAGTGCACACTTGGAAAAAACCTACAAGCTGGAAGAGTCCGGGGCCTACGCCGAACTCGACGCTTTTGCCGAAGCCCGCCACTTTGCGCTGTACCGGGAAGACGGCCACCTGATCTTTACCCTGCTGGGTGCCAAAGGCAAGGCCCTGACCGAAAGCGAGGCGCGCTCGCTACCCAAGGAGCAACGCGCCCAGGTGGAACAGGCCGAGCAGGAACTGCGCGCCGAAATCGTCCGCTACCTTGACAAAATCCGGCCCATTGAACGCCTCAAGAACGAAGGTCTGGCCGCGCTGCGGCGCCAGACCATCAAACCCCTGCTGGAGCATGAACTGCAGGAGATCCGGATGGAGCTCAAGAAACAGATCAAGGACACGCTCAAGCTGGGCCATTACCTGGACCGCGTGATGCAGGATGTGCTGGACAACCTGGATGCCTTTCGCGCGGCAGAGGCCGATGCCGGCATTGATGAAGAACTGCGCCAGGAAGAGCTGGCTGCGGTGCTGGCACGCTACCGCGTCAACCTGGTGGTGGACAACGAAAGGTTGACCGGCGCACCGGTGATCATTGAAGACAACCCCTCCTACCACAGCCTGTTTGGCAGTGTCGAGTACCAGGCCGAAGAGGACGTGCTGCTGACCGATTTCTCGCGCATCCGGGCCGGCAGCCTGCTCAAGGCGCATGGCGGCTACCTGATGCTGCATGTGCGCGAACTGCTGACCGACGAGCTGGTGTGGGAAAAATTGCGCCGTTTTTCGCGCACCGGCCGCCTGCAGATTGAAGAACCCATGCAGATGTTTGCCCCCATGGCCACGGTGTCGCTGCTGCCGGAGGCACTGGACATTAACGTCAAGATCGTCCTGATTGGTGCCACCGAGGAGTACTACCTGCTGCAGGAGGCCGACCCCGAGTTTGCCCGGCGCTTTCGCGTCAAGGTGGATTTTGCCGAAAGCTTTATCGCCAGTGCGCAAACCTATGCGGCCTCGGCCGTGTTTGTGGGACACACCTGCCAGCGCCTGGGCTTACCCCATTTCTCGGCCGCCGCGGTGGCGCATTTGCTCGAAGATGCGCACCGCGAGGTCGACGACCAGACGCGCCAGAGTGCCGGGTTCGCCCACATGGAGGCGCTGGTGATGGAGGCGTCGGCGGTTTGCCACGCCCGGTCCGGCGCTCGGGTGGAGGGCGACGATGTGCGCGCCGCGTTGCAGGCCCGACGCCTGCGCCACGACTACCCGGACCAGCGGCTGCAGGAGACCATCACCGACGGTGACCGGCTGATCAGTCTGCAGGGAGAAAAAACGGGTCAGATCAACGGCCTGACCCAGATTGACCTGGGCGACTACCGTTTTGGTTTTCCGGTGCGGGTCACGGCGCGCACCTCGGCCGGCAAGGACGGCTTGGTCAACGTTGAACGCGAGGTGGCGCTGTCGGGCCCGATTCACGACAAGGGGGTACTGATCCTGCACAGCTACCTGTCCATTCTGTTCGCCGCCCAGGCGCCACTGGCACTCGACGCCACGCTGGTGTTCGAACAGGAGTACAACGGCATCGAAGGCGATTCGGCCTCGTGCGCCGAGCTGTACGCCCTGCTGTCGAGTCTGTCCGGCTTGCCGCTGAAGCAGGGCATTGCGGTCACAGGGGCCGTCAACCAGCACGGCGAGGTGTTGCCGGTGGGTGGTATCAACGAAAAAATAGAAGGTTTTTTCCGGATTTGCAATACCGCCGGGCTCACCGGTGAACAGGGCGTGCTGATTCCAAACCGCAACCGACGTCACCTGATGTTGAGCAGCGACGTGGCGCAGGCCGTGGCACAAGGCCGTTTTCATGTGTACACGGCCGAACATGTGCGCGAGGGCATTGAACTGTTGACTGGCTGTGCCAGCGGCCTGCCGGGCACGGCAAGCGGCTACGCGCCAGACACGGTGCTGGGCCGCGCCCAGGACACCTTGCAGGCCTACCGCCGGGCCTGTCAACTGGCCGACCACCCCCGGCCCGGGCGCAGGCGTGGACGTTAGTTCTTGCAGAAATTGCTGAGATCGAACAAAAACCAGGCATTGCGCTGTTCATCATGCGCGCATACGATGGCGCACCGCACGGCTTGTTGAAGGAAGTTCGTCATGTCCAATACGCGCATTGAAACCGACAGCTTCGGCCCGATCGAAGTCCCGGAAACCGCCCTGTGGGGTGCCCAAACGGCGCGCAGCCTGCGCTTTTTTGCCATTGGCGAGCAGCGCATGCCACTGCCTGTGATGCATGCACTGGCCTGGATCAAGTGGGCGGCGGCCCTGGTGAATGGCGAGCTGAATTTGCTCGATGCCAACAAAGCCCAAGCCATCGCCAAAGCAGCGCAGCGTGTGGCCAGCGGCGAATTCGATGCCGAGTTTGTGCTGTCGGTCTGGCAAACCGGCTCTGGCACGCAAAGCAACATGAACGTCAATGAGGTGGTGGCCAAGCTGGCCGGGCACAACAGCCACCCCAATGACGACGTCAACCTGGGCCAGTCGTCCAACGATGTTTTTCCCAGCGCCATGCACCTTGCCGTGGCGCTGCAAACCCGCTCCGACTTGCTGACTGCGCTGGAAACTTTGCGCTGTGCGCTGGTGGCCAAGGCCGTCGCATTTGATGAGATCATCAAGATTGGCCGCACACACCTGCAGGATGCCACACCCGTCACGCTCGGCCAGGAATTCGGTGCTTATGCGGCCCAGCTCGCGCTGTGTGCCAGCAGCATCGAGCATACCCTGTTGGCCGTGCACCAGTTGGCGATTGGCGGCACGGCAGTGGGCACGGGTCTGAACACGCACCCGGAATTCGGCACCCGGGTGGCGGCCAGGCTGGCGCAACAACTCAAGCTGCCGCTGGTACAGGCGGACAATCTGTTTGCCGCCATGGCGGGTCATGAGGCGCTGGTGGCCTTGCATGCCAGCCTGAAAATGCTGGCCATTGCCCTGACCAAGATCGCCAACGACATCCGCCTGATGGGCAGCGGGCCGCGCGCCGGCCTGGGCGAGTTGCAACTGCCGCAAAACGAGCCCGGCAGCTCCATCATGCCCGGCAAGGTGAACCCCACACAAATTGAGGCACTGACCATGGTGTGCGCCCAAGTGATGGGCCATGACGCAGCCATTGGTTTTGCCGCGAGTCAGGGCCAGTTTGAACTCAATGTTTACAAACCGCTGATCATTTTTGACACGCTTGACAGCCTGCGCCTGCTGACCGACGCCATGCTCAGCTTTACCCGGCACTGCGTGACGGGCATCACCGTTGATGCCGCGCGTGTGCAGGCGCTGTTGCAAAGCTCGCTGATGCTGGTCACGGCCTTGACCCCGCATATTGGTTACGACCGCGCCGCACAAATTGCCAAGTATGCCCACAACCAGGGTTGCACGCTGCGCGCCGCGGCGCTGGCGCTGGGCGCCGTCAGCGCCGAGCAGTTCGATGCCTGGGTTGACGTGAAACACATGCTCGGCCCGCAACCCAGCTGAATGGGTGCGTTCAGTTCGCCATCGCACAGAACTTTATAGCCAACATCACGAAGCTACCGGGGTGGCAGCGTCTGATCGTTTGCGCGTCATTGATTGAACTGCAGAGATTTTTTATTTCTGCTGCGTCACATTTTTTCATTTAAAGGAGTATTCCATGGGTCTAGGAACCATCGTGCTGATTGTGCTGATTCTGATGCTGGTCGGCGTCATCCCGGCCTGGCCGCATAGCCGGGGCTGGGGTTACGGACCCAGCGGCGGCCTGGGGCTGGTGCTGATCATCATCATCGTGCTGCTGTTGATGGGGCGCATCTGACGCATTCCCTTATGGATGGACCGAAGCGCGGTTTGCACGGTGCCCAAACGATGAAGCTGGCCGTTGTGGTCGGATCGACATCGGTTGCTCTGATGGCCTGGTAGATCAATGCCTGATCGTGCCGCTGATTGCGGCACATTCGCACTCAGGGTCCATTGGCGTCGGCCAGAGCCAGCCCTTCATCCAGCGCCGCCATGAACTCTGGCACCCGGATGGGTTTAGTGAGATAACGAAAAAACCCCGCCGCCAGGCCTTTTTCGATGTCACGCGACATGGCGTTGGCGCTCAGCGCCATCACCGGAATATGCTGGGTGGTGGTGTCTTCCTGCAAAATGGCGAGCGCCTGCATGCCACTGATGCCAGGCAGGTTGATATCCATCAAAATCAGGTCGGGCTGGTGCGCCCGTGCCATGGCAATGCCGCGCATGGCATCTTGCGCCCCCAGTAAGCGCATATCCGGGCGGCGCGCAATGAGCTGTTCCACCAGTGCCATGTTGGCCTTGTTGTCTTCCACGTAGAGCAGCGTGCGCAAGGACGCTGCTGGCGAGGTCGCGCTGGCGGGTGCGACTTCCAGTGGCAGTTCATCCAGTACCAGTTGGGGTGCCGATGCCGCATTCAGTTCAAACCAGAACACACTGCCAACCCCCACGGTACTGGTCACGCCAATTTCACCGCCCATCAGTTCCACCAACTGGCGGCTCACCACCAGACCAATCCCGGTCCCCTCCTCGACACCAGCCTCTTGCCCAAGACGGTTGAAGGGCTCGAACATTTGCGCTATTTTCAGAGGCGGCAGCCCTTCGCCGCTGTCGCGCACGCTGATCCGCAGACGCCCGGCAGACTGCAGCCGGTAGCTCACTTCGGCGATCCCGTCCGGGCGGTTGTATTTGATGGCGTTGGAGAGCAAATTCACCAGGACCTGCTTGAGCCGGGTGCGGTCGGCAATGACAAAACAGTCATCATCACCCGTTGGAAACTTGATGCGAATACCCTTTTGCTGGGCTTTCAGCGCAATCATGGCTTGGCAATCCTGCATCACATCATGCAAGGAAGTGGGCTCCAGCGACAACGACAAACGACCCGATTCGATCAGGGCGAGGTCCAGAATTTCATTGATCAACTTCAGCAAGTACCAGCCCGCCGTGAGAATTTGCCGGACGCTGGCGGCTTGTGTTTCGGACGGTGGCGGGGTGCCTGATTCCAGCAGCTGGGCAAAGCCCAGGATGGCGTTGAGCGGCGAGCGCAGTTCGTGGCTCATGCTGGAAAGAAAGTCTGACTTGGCCTGGTTGGCATGGTCGGCCTGTCGACGCGCCCGCTCCAGTTCAACATTCTTGTTTTGCAACACCAGGTCAAGCCGGGCCCGCTCGGCCTCGACCTGCTTGCGCGCCGTGTTGTCGGTGCCGATCAGCAGGTAGCCAATGATGTTTTCCTGGTCGTCGCGCAGCGCCGTGACCGACACCACCGCCGGGAAGCGACTGCCGTCCTTGCGGATGTAAGTGAGTTCGTAAATGTCTTCAATGCCGCGCGAGGCCTTGAACACCAGCGCCTCGAAACCGGGGCTGATGTTGCGATTAAGCTCAATGCTCAGGGACTTGGCCCGGGCAATGACCTCCTGCGGGTCGGAAATGTCGGCCGGGGTGATTTTGTTCATCACCTCAGCGGCGGCGTAGCCCAGCATGCGCTCGGCGCCCACATTGAAAATCTGAATCACGCCTTTGGCATCGGTCGCAATGCTGGAAAAGTTGGCGCTGTCGAAAATCGCTTTTTGCAGGGCACCCGCCTTGCGCAAGACTTCTGCTGCGGCCTTGCGCGCGCTGATGTCGCGCAAAATGCCGGTGAAGTAACGCTGGCCGCGCAGTGTCATCTCGCTCACGGCGATTTCCAGCGGAAAAGCACTGCCATCCTGGCGCCGGCCCATCACTTCACGACCCAGACCATTGGCACGCTCCTCGGCACTGACGCCGTAATAAGCCAGCGACCCATTGTGATGACCTTCATCCAGCTCGGGGATCAGCAGGCTCAGGTGTTTGCCGCCAAGCTCGGCTGCGCGGTAACCAAACATAAGTTCAATGGCCGGATTCACGGTTTCGATGATGCCGCCCTGGGCATGAATGGTCACCAGGCCATCCACCACCGTGTTAAGAATGGTTTGCAACAGGGCCGCACTGTCACGCAGGGCCTGTTGCGCTGCGTATTCGTCGGAAATATTGCGAAACACCAGAATCGCACCCACCACCAGACCGTCAAAGGCGCGAATCGGGGCGCAACTCTCGGCGATATCAAATTCACGCGCATCACGGGAAATCAGCACCGTCTGGTCAGTCAGGTTCTGCACCGTGCCGTGGGCCAGGGCCTCGGCCACAGGGATCGTGGCCAAGGTGCGGCTGTCCTTGTTGATGACATGAAACACCTCGTCAACCGGCTTGCCAAGCGCCTGCGCCTGCGTCCAGCCAGTCAGCGCTTCGGCCACCGGATTGAGCAAGGTGATGCAGGCGGCAGCATCGGTGGTGATGACACCGTCGCCAATCGAATTGAGCGTGACCCAGAGCCGTTGCTCACCCTCTTGCAAGCGGTGGTTGGCCTGGGCCAGCAGCGTGTTGCTGGTTTCCTGCGCCTGCAGCAAATGCAGGGTCTCAAGGTGCACCTGGCTCTTCACCCGCTGCTGGGACCTTTGGTAAATCAAATAGGCAAAATTCAAGGCAAACAGCAAGGCCAGAGCGGCGACCACGAACAGAATGAGCAGCAAACGACGCATGGCAGCATCAAAGCTTGCCTCGTTGCGCAAGCGGTCGGTGGCCTGCGCGAGGATGAAGCTGTCCATCCCGCGGCGGATCTGGCCCATCAGCTGCTCTCCCTTGCCGCCCTCTATCAGCAAACGCACGGCATTCTGGTCGCCGGCGCTGCGCAGCGCGATGCCGTTGGCAAGCTCGACCATCTTGGCCTCGATCAAGGGCGCCAAGGCGTCCAGACTGGCCCTGGCATCGGCGTTGCCAATTTCATCACGCAAGGCTTTCAGCTCGGGAATGACTCGATCACGTGCCGCCAGATACGGTTCCAGGTAGGACTCGTTGCCCGTCAAGGCATAGCCCCGCTGCCCGGTTTCGGCGTCTTTCAAGCCAGAGAGCAGGTCGTTGGCCATGCCGATGACATTGCGGGTGTGCTGGCGCTGGATGGCGGCGTCCGATATCTGCTGGTAGGACCAGAACATGAACGCAATGCCACCCGCCACCAGCAACAAGGCAACAGCCAGCCAGGTCAGGGTCTTGGGGATAGTTTTCAAAGTGGGTACTCGTGATGCAGGACTGACCGGACGCGAAATGAATGGGAATGCGCGCAAGGCGTCTGCGACGCAGCGCGCATCAGTAGCCCTTTATACACGTATCGCTCGCCCGGGAGAGCATGCCTTGCCTGACAGGGTCGTTCATTGACATGTCGCCAGCATACGGTTGTCGGCTGCCAACGTTTGTGCGCTGGCACACATAGGCCCACGATTCAGAAGCCAAAACAATTGCGCTTGTGTACGCAAGCGCACAGACCTGTCCTCATGGGCAGTCAACAATGCATTCACGTCCGTGCCAGCATGCTCTGCGTTGCACGATTTAATTCTTAACTGACTTGGAGAACTCTCATGAACTTTACCCAACGTATTTCTGCTGCCGTCCTGTTATTGACCGCCTTGGGCCTGGGTGGCTGCGCCGGCATGACCCACCAGGAAAAGGGCACGGCCACCGGTGCGGTGATTGGCGGCGTCGCGGGCAACATCGTTGGTGGCGGCCTGCTGGGCACAGCCGCCGGTGCCGCCGTGGGTGGTGTCATTGGCCACGAAGTGACCAAATAAAAGCGCCTCGCTTTGACCTGCGGCGCAGGTCGCCGTGGGCTTGATCGCTGCTTGAACCAGCACAACAAGGCCCGCCGTTGCACATGCGACTTCATCAAAAATTTTTTGCACTGGCCTTGACTGGCTCGGTGTTACTGCCCCTCGTGCTGGTGACCGCACCGACGGCGGCCCAGATACCGCAAGCTGACAGCCGATTTTGCGGCTATTGCGGTACGGTCGCGGCAGTGAACCTGATTGCGGCCCAGGGCCAAGGCGGCCACCCTGGCGGTAGCGTGCTCGGCGCTTTGCTGACCAACCAGGCGGACGATGGCCGCAGCAGCAAGCACTTTGAGGTGGTCGTGCGCATGCAAAATGGCAGCTTGCAAACAGTCACCTACGCCACCGAGCCTGGCTTCAAGGCAGGCGACAAGGTGCACATCATCGACGGCCTCCTTGTGCACCAGCCTTGACCGGGGCTGTTCCGCCGTGAAAGTTGAAAATTCGCTTGCTGCTGGTTCAAAACCGCAGAGCGCCAATTGCCTTGACGATGCCGTTTAACCCGCCACTCTGCTGGACGCTGTTCAATTCGGTGTGCTGGACACGGCCATGTTTGCACTGATCTACAAAGTGATGCTACGCGCCCGGGTGTTGTGGCGAGAGGTCTGGACCGGTGCCTTGTTCACCGCCTTGCTGATCAGGGCCGAATTCACCTGGGTTTATGCCAATTTGTTTGGCTCCAGAGAAGCGCTTAAACCTGCGATTTGAAGTAGTTGAAGGAATGCACTAAGGCTTCACGCACCTTGTCCATTTCCGTCGTCATGGCTTTCCAAGTGTCTTCACTCGCTGCCTTAAGTTCATCGAGCTTGGCGCTAGCCAGCTTGGACTGGTGACGCAGCTTGCGCATTTCTTCCAAATAAGCGTCGCGGGCATCGGCCTTGGCTTCCTCGGCCTTGGCCTCCAGCTTGTTCATGTTGGCATCGAGCGCATCGAGTTGGGATTTCATGGTTTCGATGTAGGTGTTTTTGGCGGTCATGGTCATGGCTCCTGAAGTTGAAAAAAGGGGGGCTTAACGCGCAACAATCTTGCCGCTGTCGTCCGAGAGAACAATTTCGACACGGCGGTTGAGCTGGCGGCTGGCAGCGCTGTCGTTGGCGGCCACAGGGAAAGATTCGCCGTAACCGCGCATGTCAATGCGCTCACGCGCCACACCCAGCTCCAGCAAGGCGGTGCGTACCGCGCTGGCACGGCGCTCGGACAGGCCCTGGTTGTAGTCTGCGGCACCGGTACTGTCGGCAAAGCCTTCAATCAGCACATTGCGCTCCGGGTTTTGCTGCAACACGATGGCCAGCTTCTGGGCGCTGCGCATGCCGTCAGCCGTCAGGCGTGACAGGTCGGTGCCAAATAACACGTCACCCAAAGTGATGACCATGCCGCGCGCCGTTTTTTTAGCGGCCAACTCGGCCAGTTGGGCTTCAAGTTGCGCGGCATGGGCCTGCGCCTCTTGCGTCTGGCGCTGGGCATTGGCCGCGTCCAGCTGGGCTTGTTGAGCCTGGCGCTGAGCCTGAGCAGCATCGCTTTGCGCCAGTTGAGCGGCCTGGGTGGCATTGTCGGCACGCATCCGGGCTACATTGGCCTCGTTGGTGCGCTGGTCCAGGCGCATCTGGTCACGCTCTTTGCCGGCGTTGGCAATCTCGGCCTCGGCCACTTTGCGTTTGGTCACTTCTTGCGTGAGGGCAATTTTTTGTTTGGCCAGGTAAGCCAGGTTGTTGATCATGTCGTCGCTGCCGCGTTCATTGGCCTCCACGTTGGCCTGTGCCATGGCCTGGGTGGCCTGTTTCATTTCCAGCGGCGCATAGGTGGCAATGTCGGGGTTGCCTTGTGCGACCTGGTAGTCGGTTCGGGCCTGATCCAGCAGCGAGGTGGTTTTAGGCGTCGAGCTACAGCCCGCCATGAGGGCGGCAAGCGCCAGAGCGATCGGGGCCAATTGGGTTTTTTTCATGATGTGTCCTGACGGTGTTGAATGAATTAGCGGGGGCGGTTGAGTTCTTCGCGCAGCACGCGAATATCTTCCTGCAGCACGTCGGCAGCGGCCTGTGCCTTGACGGAACTGGCTTTGCTTTGCGCCAGCTTGGCATCGGCTTGCGCCTGGTTGGCCATTTCAATGGCCAGCTTGTAGTCCTTGGCCAACATGGCTTGGTTGGCCAGGGCCAGTTTTTCGCGGGCGGCCGTCATTTCGAGCGGCGCATACTGGGCGCCACCGGCACCTGCCGCGTTGGCCACGGCGGCGTTTGACACCGCCACATCGGCCGTAGCCGGAGTCTTCAAACTGCTGCAGCCCAGCGTCAGCGCGAGTGTGGCGGCAGAAATCAGGGCAAGACCGCCCCTGGTGTTTGTCTTCATCATGGAATTCCTGTAACGGTTCAGCCAAAACGAAAATGTTTTGGGCATATCGCGTTATCGGTGATTCGTCCGGAGAAGTCTGTTCGCTGGCATACACAGGGACTTCATGGCTTGATGGGAGACAGCGCTCTGCTGTCATGGCGGCGGGGGCGCCGCTCCCACAAGCGGGCGATTTGCAGCAGGCCAGCCCCCAGGTCGATGGATGACCGGACCCTTGGACCGAGGGCTGTCCGGCCCTCAACCCGGGCTGATCACCCGCTGCAGCACGAGCTCTTTCTTGGGCCCTGGCACTTTTTTGCGCGCCAGCAGGGTGTACATGGTGGGCACCACAAACACCGTGAGCAGGGTGCCCAGACTCATGCCGCCCACAATGACCCAGCCAATCTGGTGCCGGCTCTCGGCACCGGCACCGGTGGCAATGGCCAGCGGCACCGCGCCCAGCACCATGGCGCCGGTGGTCATCATGATGGGTCGCAGGCGCTGCGTCGCCGACTGCTGGATGGCAGCCAGCGTGTCCAGACCCTGCTCGCGCAATTTATTGGCAAATTCAACGATCAGAATGCCGTGTTTAGTGATCAGGCCCACCAGCGTGATCAGGCCAATCTGGCTGAACACATTGAGGGTGCCGCCCGACCATTTGAGCGCCAGCAGCGCACCCGCCATCGACAGCGGCACGCTGAACAGAATCACAAACGGATCGACAAAACTCTCAAACTGTGCCGCCAGCACCAGAAAGATGAACAACAGCGCCAGCGCAAACACCAGCGTCAGCGATTCAGACGACTTTTTGAATTCCCGGCTGATGCCGTTCAGGTCGGTGGCATAGCCAGGTTGGAGCACTTTTTGCGCGGTGGCATCCATGAACTGCAAGGCCTCGCCCACCGAATAGGTGGCCGACAAATTGGACGTGATGGTGGCCGAGCGGCGCTGGCCGAAGTGGATCAGCTCACGCGGCACCACCACCTCGCGGATGGTCACCAGCGCGGACAGCGGGATCAGTTCGGCACCTTTGCCACGGACAAATATTTTCTCGATGTCGTCGGGTGTGTCCCGGCCCGTCGGCGTGGTCTGCACGATCACGTCGTATTGCTCGCCACCGCGTTTGTAGCGCGTCACCTTGCGCCCGCCGAGCAACGTTTCGATGGCACGTGCAATCAGGTCCACCCCCACGCCCATGTCGGCAGCACGTTCGCGGTCCACTTCCAGCTTGATCTCGGGCTTGTTCAGACGCAAGTCCGTGTCCACCTGGACAAAGCCCGGATTCTTGGCCAATTCGTCCTGAAACGCACGCACGGTTTGCGCCAGATTCTGGTAGCTCTCGGAGGTGATGATGACGAACTCGATCGGCCGGCTGCTGAAGCCCTGGCCCAACGATGGCGGCGTGATCGGTGTGGCCGTGACACCTGACAGGCTGGACACGCGCGGCGTCATGGCGCGCGCCATTTCGAGCGTGGTACGCTGGCGCTGATCCCATGGCTTGGCTCTGAAAAAGATGTTGCCTTGCGACACCGTGGGATTGCCAATAGTGGAAAAAATACGGTCGAATTCGGGGTAATCCTCAGCGATGCGCTCAATACTGCGCGCATAACGGTCGGTGTAGGTCAGCGTTGCGCCATCCGGCGCATTGATGCGCGCCAACACCACACCACGGTCTTCCAGCGGTGCGAGTTCACGTTTGATGTCGCCCAATGTCCACCAGGTCACAACACCACTGGCCAGCATCACCAGCAACACCAGATAACGTCGTTTGAGCGACCAGCCGAGCAGCCTGGCGTAAGTGCGGGTCACCCAGACCAGCAGGTTTTCCATGTGCGAGTCAAACCAGGTGGGGTGCGGGTTGTGCCTGAGCAGCAGCGACGACAACATCGGTGACAAGGTGAGCGCCACGATGCCGGAAATCACCACCGCGCCCGCCAGCGCCAGCGCAAATTCGGTGAACAGGCGACCGGTGCGTCCTGGAGAAAAAGCCAGCGGCGCATACACCGCCACCAGTGTCATGGTCATGGCGACAATGGCAAAACCGACCTCGCGCGCACCCTTGATGGCAGCCTGGAATGGCGCCATGCCCTCTTCGATGTGGCGATAAATGTTTTCCAGCATGACGATGGCATCGTCCACCACCAGACCAATCGCCAGCACCAGGGCCAGCAGCGTGAGCGTGTTGATGCTGAAGCCCGCCAGCGACATCATGGCAAAGGTGCCAATCAGCGACACCGGAATGGTGATGAGCGGAATCAGCGAGGCGCGCAGCGTGCGCAAAAACACAAAAATCACCAGCGCCACCAGCACCGCGGCTTCGACAATGGTGGTGAACACAGCTTTGATCGACTGGTCGATGAACACCGAGTTGTCGTTGGCCACCTCGATTTGCACGCCGGGCGGCAAGTCGCGGCGCAGTTTTGCGAGCAATCCTTGTACGCCTTTGGACAAGTCAAGCGGGTTGGCCGTGCTTTGCTTGACCACGCCCACGCCCACGGCATCGCGGCCGTTCAGGCGCACAAAAGAGCGCTCATCCACCGGCGCTTCCTGGACGCGGGCGACATCGCCAATGCGGATCGGCTGGCCCGCCACGCTGCGAATCACCACCTGGGCAAATTCCTGCGGCCGCTGCAGGTCCGTGGCAGCGGTGACATTGAATTCGCGTTGCTGGCTTTCGATGCGTCCGGCAGGTACTTCCAGATTGGCACGGCGCAGGGCATCTTCGAGGTCTTGCACCGTGAGCTTGTAGGCCGCCAGCTTGTCGGGATCAACCCAGATGCGCATGGAAAATTTGCGTTCACCATAGACGTTCACTTCAGCCGCGCCGGGGGCAGTTTGCAGCACCGGCTTGACCAGCGTGTTGGCCATCTCTGACAACTGCAGCGCATTGTGGGTGTCGGAACTGAGCGCCAGGAAGATCACGGGAAAAGACTCGGCCTCGACCTTGGCAATGACCGGTTCGTCAATGCCCTGCGGCAGGCGTTGCCGCACCCGGGTCACTTTGTCACGCACATCGGCGGCGGCGGCATCGGCGTCGCGGCTCAGGGCAAAACGCACCGAGATCTGGCTACGTTCCTGACGGCTGTTGGAGGTGATGACATCCACACCCTCAATGCCGGAGAGCGAGTCTTCCAGCACTTTGGTCACCTGGGTTTCCATCACCTCACTGGAGGCACCGGCAAAAGTGGTCGTGACAGACACCACCGGTTCGTCAATTTTGGGGTATTCGCGCACCGTCAGGGAATTGAACGACACCGAGCCAATCAGCACGATCAGCAGTGACAGTACGGTGGCAAAGACCGGGCGGCGGATGGAGGTTTCAGCCAGTTGCATCTTGGACTTCCTGGCGAATCAGCGACTGGCTGACGCAACGGGAGCGGCGGCAGCTAACGCTTGGCCAGCCGGCTTGCCGAGCTCGACAATGCGCACCGGTGAACCGTCTTTTTGCAACCGCTGCTGGCCTGCCACCACCACGGTGTCGCCCAGGTCGAGACCTTGCACAATTTCCACCTTGCCCTGGCGGCGCACGCCCAGCGTCACTTCCTGCCGTTGCGAGACAAACTTGCTCTCGGGTGGCATGGCGTTAGCGTCCGGCGGCGCCACCAGCTTGATGACAAACTGCTTGTTACCCTGGGGCACGATGGCTTCTTCTGGCACGACCAACGCCGATGCATTGACGGAAAACACGGTGGTGACCCGGGCAAACATGCCCGAGCGCAAGGCCTGCGGCTGACCCGCCTTGCCGCTGTTGAGCAACACCGCACGCACCCCCACCGAGCGCCCGCTGGCATCCAGCAGCGGGTCAATGGCCTCCACCTGTGCCGTCAAGTTGCTTCCCGGCAAAGCATCCAGCGTCATTTCGACCGTCTGACCGGGTCTGACTTTGCTACCCACGCGTTCGGGCAAGCGAAAGTCAACCAACATCTGGCGCGTGTCTTCCAGCGCCACCAGATCGGCACCGTCTTTCACATAATCACCCACATTCACCAGGCGGATGCCGGCCGTGCCATCAAACGGTGCGCGCACCGCCATGCGGTTGAGCCGGGCCTGCGCCAGAGCCAGCTGGGCCTGCGCCACCTTCAAATTGGCGGCGCTGGTGTCCAGCGTTTGCTGAGCCAGAAATTTCTCGGCAACCAGTTCCTGGGTGCGCTTGAAGCTGGCCTGGGCAATGGCCAGCTGGGCCTGCATTTGCTGCACTTCAGCCTGCTGCAACTGGTCGTCAAACTGCACCAGGATTTGCCCCTTGCGCACCGGGCCGCCATCCTTGAAGTTGAGCGCAATGATGCGCCCCACCAATTCGGGACGCAGCATCACGCTATGGCGGGCGCGCAAGCTGCCCACGGCCTGGGCATCGTCGCGCAACGCCTGCTTCACCACCTTGGCAACTTCTACCCCGACAATCCGTGATGTGCCAGGGCCAGTTCCAGACGGCTTGGCCTCACTGCTGCCGGCGCCCGAGATGGTGGTCGGTGCCAGCGGGCGCGACTGCAGCCACCAGGCCGCAGCACCGGCCAAAGCGATACCCACAACAGCCACTGCTGCGAAAGAAGATTTAGAAGCCATAAAATTTTTCTAATCAAAGCCACTGGAACATGTACGTGGCGTACTTTAGCGGCACACAGGGTAACCGGTCGGACGAGGGGCCACCTTTTACCCAAACTTCACTTGCTGCAGCTTGGCGCATGGTCAACGCTGGCGCAGTGCCATTGCCACTCCCTGATTGGCCAATTCATCGGCGCGCTCGTTACCGGGGTCGCCATTGTGACCGCGCACCCAGCGCCACTCGATCTGGTGGGTACCGTTGTTGACCAGCGCATCCAGGCGTTGCCACAGATCCACATTCTTGACCGGTGCCTTGTTGGCCGTTTTCCAGCCGCGCGCCTTCCAGCCTGGCAGCCATTCGGTCATGCCTTTGAGCACGTACTGGCTGTCAACGTGCAGCGTGACGCGGCAAGGACGCTTCAAGGCGGACAGTGCCGCGATCACGGCCATCATCTCCATGCGGTTGTTGGTGGTCCCCATTTCGCCACCAAAGAGCTCTTTTTGGGCATCGGCAGATTTCAACAGCACGCCCCAACCGCCCGGGCCCGGATTGCCTTTGCAGGCACCATCGGTGTATATGTCAATCGGATTCAAAAACTTGACCTCATCCTTCATGGGTTAAAAATATTCGGATTTGCTGGCGCCAGAACTGTTGGCGATCGACACCGGTGCATTGGCCAAAATCCGTGCCGGTTTCCAGGCCGGGTTGAGCAATGTCATGCCACGCACCCGCTTGACCGCCACCAAACAATACACTGCGCCCAAGAACGGCCACCAACGCGCTCCGACCGGGTCCAGCCAGGCAGAACGCTGCAACCAGGGTGCGCTGGAAAAAGCCGGCCGGTAACAGCCAAAGTGTTCAGCCTCAATCTCAAAGCTCAGCAGGCGCAACCAGTCGCGGCAGCGCCGATAACCAATGAATTCACCCGCCTGTGGCAAAAACAGCCGATTCATGCTCAGACGCCGGTAAAGATGCGCCCGTTGCTGGCGAAAGCCCCACAGGCTCAAGGGATTAAAACCGCAAATTACCACCCGCCCCTCGGGCACCAGCACCCGGGCCACTTCATTCAAGGCGGTATGCGGGTCTGCGGTGAGTTCCAGGGCGTGCGGCAGCACCACCAGATCGAGGCTGTTGGCAGGAAAAGGCAGTGCGGCAAAGTCGCTGACGAAAGCGGCTTTGTCATGGGGTGTTTCAGTGGCCAGCCAGCGGTGCGGCATGCGGTTGGCGGCCAGCGCATCGAGTTCAGGCAAACCCAGTTGCAGGGCATGGAAACCGAACACATTGGCCACCACCGCAGCCATTTGCGCACGCTCCCAAGCCAGCAGGTAAGCCCCGGGCGGTGTCGTCATCCATTCGTGCAAACCTATAATTTGTTCAGCCATGAAGTTAATTCCAATACCTGCTTTCAACGACAACTACATCTGGATGTTGCACGACGAACGTCGGGCCCTGGTGGTGGACCCTGGGGATGCCCAACCCGTGCTGGCTGCCCTGGCACGAGATGGGCTGACACTGGAATCGATTTTAGTCACGCACCATCACGGCGACCACACCGGCGGGGTTGAGGTCCTGCGCCAGAACACCGGCGCACAAGTGTATGGCCCCGCGGCCGAGCGCATGCCCGAGCCGCTGCAGAGACTGGGCGACGGCGACACCATCACACCACTCGGACTGCGTTTTGAGGTGCTGCTGGTGCCGGGCCATACCGCCGGGCACATTGCCTACTGGGGCCAGATACCTGATGCAGACCCCGTGCTGTTCTGTGGTGACACCTTGTTCAGCGCCGGTTGCGGGCGCCTGTTTGAAGGCACACCCGGGCAAATGCTGGCCTCCTTGACACGGCTGGCGGCCTTGCCGGAGGCCACCCGCGTGTGTTGCGCCCATGAATATACTTTAGGCAGTTTGCGTTTTGCGCTTGCCGTTGAGCCCGACAATACCGACTTGCAGGCTTACCAGGCACGTGCCAGGACACTGCGCCAGCAGCTTTTGCCCACGCTGCCATCCTCGATCGGTCTTGAAAAAGCCGTGAACCCCTTTTTACGCACCCATTTGCCCAAGGTGGCCCATGCGGTGCAGCAGATCGATCCCAATGCAGACGACCCTGTCGCTGTGTTTGCCACCCTGCGAACCTGGAAAGACAAATTTTGAAACAACTTTTTTACGCGCTAGCCTTGCTGTCAAGCCTCTGGCTGGCCGGCTGTGCGACGTCCGTTCCCGCCGACAACACATCGGTCACCACGAGCATTTCGGCTGGCAGCACGACCACCAGCGTGCCTTATGCCACGGACAGCAGCGCAGCGGTCTATCCGGGCGGCGGTCTCAAACCGCTGGCCAGCGACCCTGCCTTGCGCTCACGCACCGTCCAGTCCCTCTTGCCGCCGGCCGACCTGTGGGAACGTGTGCGCCGTGGTTTCGCCATGTCCGACCTTGACAACGATCTGGTGCGCGAACGCGAACTCTGGTACAGCAGCCGCCCCGATTACGTGGCGCGCATGACCGAACGCGGCAGCAAATACCTGTTCTATATCGTCGAGGAACTGGAGCGGCGCGACATGCCCAGTGAGCTGGCGCTGTTGCCGTTTATTGAGAGCGCATTCAACCCACAGGCCGTCTCCAGCGCCAAGGCCGCCGGCATGTGGCAGTTCATGCCGGCCACGGGAAAGTACTTTGACCTCACACAGAACATGTTTCGCGACGACCGCCGCGACGTGATCGAATCCACCCGCGCCGCGCTCGACTACATGCAAAAACTTTACCGCATGTTTGGCGACTGGCATCTGGCGCTGGCAGCCTACAACTGGGGCGAAGGCAGCGTGCAGCGGGCCATCAAGAAAGCCAGACAGACCGGCACGGGCACCAGCTATGACGATCTCGTCATGCCCATGGAAACCCGCTTGTACGTGCCGAAACTGCAGGCCGTGAAAAACATTGTGGCCCACCCTGAATCCTTCAGGGTGGTACTGCCGGAGATCGGCAACCACCCCTATTTCCAGAGCGTCGAGATTGAGCGCGACATCGACGTCGCGCTCGCAGCCGAACTCGCCGGGGTGCCACTGGACGACTTTCGGGCGCTCAACCCATCGGCCAGCAAACCGGTTTTATTGGCAGCCAGCAACTCCCAGATTCTGCTGCCCTGGGACAACGCCGAGCGCTTTCAAAATAACCTGACCGCTTACACCGGAGACCGTCTGGCCAACTGGACCGCCTGGGTCGCCCCCACCACCCTCAGTCCGGCGGATGCAGCCAAACATGTCGGCATGAGCGAAGCCGAATTGCGCAGCGTCAACAAGATTCCGCCGCGGATGCGGGTTCGGGCCGGATCAACCCTGCTGGTGCGCCGCTCGGCAAGCATGAACAATGATGTCACCGCCCATGTCGCCAACAACGGCTATTTGACCCTGGCGCCCGACGTGGTACTCAAAAGAACCGTGGTCAAGGCGGGCAAAAAAGACAATGTGGCCAGTATGGCCAGGCGCTTCAGCGTGAGTGCCCAGGTACTTGCAAACTGGAACAAGGTGAGCACGTCGGCCACGTTCAAACGGGGTCAATCGGTGGTGCTTTACTTGCCAGCCAAGGCCCGCCCTGTGCGCAGCGCCAAGGTGCGCAGCAAAACGGCCGTTGCCAAAACGGTCAAGCGCGCGCCAGCCAGGACAGCAGCCCGAAACAAACCCGTCAAGCTGGCTCGCCAGTAAACGACTCAGCGGCGGTCCAGCAGCGCATGGGCAATGGTGCCCAGATCCACGTATTCAAGCTCGCTGCCCACCGGCACGCCGCGCGCCAGGCGCGTCAGGTGCAGACCCCGGGCCTTGAGCCCTTCACTGATGACATGGGCCGTGGCCTCGCCCTCGGCCGTGAAATTGGTCGCCAGAATGACCTCTTGCACGCTGCCGTCCAGCGCCCGGTCGAACAGCTTTTTCAGGCCGATGTCGTGCGGGCCGATGCCATCCAAGGGGCTGAGTTTGCCCATCAGTACAAAATAAAGCCCCTTGTAGGCACCGGTGCGTTCCATCGCTGACTGATCGGCCGGGGTTTCCACCACGCACAATTTGCTAACGTCGCGGCGGATGTCCTGACAGGTGGCGCAGACCAAGGCTTCGGTAAAGGTATGGCAACGTTCGCAATGCTGCACCGCCTGTGTCGCATGCGCCAATGCCATCGACAGCGCTTGTGCCCCGGCACGGTCATGCTGCAGCAAATGGAATGCCATGCGCTGCGCCGACTTGACCCCCACGCCCGGCAGGCGTCGCAGTCCCTGGATCAGTGCTTCTAGCGCATTGGTGTCAGCCATGGGTAGTCGAAATCACGCTCGCTCGGTCGTCGTCTTGATCAGTTGGGGACAGAGCTTGTGCGCTTCGCGTCACTGCGGTCTTTCCCACAATACCTCAAAAAGGAAACTTCATGCCGCCGGGCAGGCCTGGCATGCCGGCGGTGATCTTGCCCATTTTTTCAGCTGAAGTTTCCTCGGCCTTGCGCACCGCGGCGTTGAAGGCCGCTGCCACCAGGTCTTCGAGCATGTCCTTGTCGTCGGCCAGCAAGCTGGGGTCGATGGTGACGCGTTTCACATCATGCTTGCAGGTCATGGTGACTTTGACCAGGCCCGCACCCGACTCGCCCGTGACCTCGATATTGCCCAATTCATCCTGGGCTTTTTTCATGTTGTCCTGCATCGCCTGCGCTTGTTTCATGAGGCCGGCGAGTTGTCCTTTGTTGAACATGGGATTTCCTTGTTTGATTTAAATCGTCTATTGAAAAAGTGCCGGGGCACATGCCCTGCTCAGCCGGCACAGATAAAGATCACGGTGTGAAGCAATCCTTCACACCGGTTTGATGCTGCCGGGAACGATTTTCGCCCCAAAATCACGCATCAGCGACTGCACCAAGGGGTCATCGAAAACGATTTTTTCAGCCACCAGCTGGGCTTGTGCCGCCATAGCGGCGTTGCGCCTGGCCGGACTGTCGGTGACACGCCCGACCTCCGCCACCAGACTCACCGGGTAGCCTGCCGTGGCCAGGGCCGCCGCCAAACGCTCGCGGCTGCCCGGCTGGTTGAGCGACTCACGTTCCACGCGCAACAACCACTGGTCACTGTCACGCGCCACCAGTTGCGACTGCAAAGCCAGTTCCCGCACCATGGCACCAATGGCCTCGGATGCAATCAGGGCCTGCACCGTGCTGTACCAAAAATCGCCCTCCGGACTGCCTGGCACTGCCGCCACGCGTTCAAGCGGCACATCGCGCCTGGAGTCTGGCTGCTCATGCACCATGACGGCTTCAATCTTTGCGGTCTGCGGGATAGGGTCCGGTGAGACGGGAGCTGGCGTCTGCCTTCCTGGCATGTCGCGCACCGGTAAACGCTGGCCATGGGGAGTGACGGCAGCGGGCGGGACCAGCGGCGTGACAGCCGGTACCGGCGCTACGGGAACGACCAGCGTTGCTTGCGGTGGCATTGACCTGGATCTCGGCAGCTGGGCCGGCGGCTCAACGCTGGAATGGGGTGCAATTTTCAGCGTTTTTTTTTCCTGTGTGGCGCCACCGGTCACCGCGGGTTTGAACGCCAGCAGACGCAGCAGGACCATGGTCAGGGCGGCATATTCATCGGGCGCCAAACCCAGTTCATTGCGTCCGTGCAGACAGATGCTGTAGAGCAATTGGGTTTCATCGGCCGGCATCAGCGTCGCCAATAGCGAGATTTCAGCAAGTTCAGGGTCACTGTCATCCTGGGCGCTGTCAGGCACGGCCTGCAACACCGCCATACGCTGCAGCACGCCGCTCATTTCTTCCAGCGTCGAGGCGGCACTCAAGCCGTGGGTGCGCAAGGCCTCCGAGGTCTCCACCACCGTTTTGCCATCGCCCTGAGCCAGCGCCTGCAGCAAACGGAACACATACGAGCGGTCCACACTACCCAGCATCTGGCGCACCGTAGCTTCCTGCAAAACCCCCGAACCAAAAGCAATGGCCTGGTCGGTCAAGCTGAGCGCATCGCGCATGGAGCCGCGTGCGGCACGGGCCAGCAAACGCAGCGCCGGCAGGTCGGAGCTGACCTGCTCCTGGTGCAGCACCTTTTGCAAATGCTCACGGATGGTCTCTGGCGCCATCGGTCGCAAATTGAACTGCAGACAGCGCGACAACACCGTCACCGGCACTTTTTGCGGGTCGGTGGTGGCCAGAACAAACTTCAGATACTCGGGCGGCTCTTCCAGCGTTTTCAGCATGGCGTTGAACGCCGTGTTGGTGAGCATGTGCACTTCGTCGATCATGAAGACTTTGAAGCGCCCCTGCACCGGCTTGTACACCGCCTGCTCCAGCAGCGCCTGGACCTCGTCCACGCCCCGGTTGGAGGCCGCATCGAGCTCGGTGTAGTCGACGAAACGACCACTGTCGATATCGGTGCAGGCCTGGCAGACACCGCAAGGCGTGGCTGTGATGCCACCCTGGCCGTCCGCACCCTGGCAGTTGAGTGACTTGGCCAGAATGCGCGAGACGGTCGTCTTGCCGACGCCACGCGTACCGGTAAACAGGTAGGCGTGGTGCAAACGCTGGGTGATGAGCGCATTGGTCAGGGCCTGCACCACGTGGTCCTGCCCGACCATTTCGGTAAAGTTGCGAGGGCGGTATTTGCGGGCGAGCACAAGGTATGACATTTCCTGATTCTAAAGGGCCATATAACCCGTAAACTCCTTGTTCCGGAGGCGTCGTCAAATGCCTGACCGGTAAGTCCATCCAATTTGACAACTTTGAAGGAGAAGTACCATGGCAGGTAAATTTGAAATCAGCAAATCAAAAAATGGAAAGTTTCTGTTTAATCTGAAAGCGGGCAATGGCCAGGTCATTCTGACCAGCCAGATGTACGAATCCAAGACCGACGCCACCCAGGGTATTGAATCGTGCAAAACCAACGCAGCCGTGGACGAGCGCTTTGTCCGTGCCGAGTCCACCTCCGGTCAGCCTTATTTCAGCCTGAAGGCAGCCAACGGCCAGGTCATTGGACGCAGCGAAATGTATTCCTCAGAAGCCTCACGCGAGAATGGCATTGCCTCCGTCAAGAGCAACGCCCCGGGAGCCCCCACAAACGATCTGACAGGGGCATAAGGCTTTACAATTGACGACGACGAGCCTTCCCGCATGGTGAAGCGGCCAACCGGGTCAGGTGGGGAACCAAGCAGCCCTAACTGTGGAGCCAGTGCCGGGGTCAAGGCTCGTCACCCTCATTGAGATCATCTCGGTCTTCGAGCGGTGCAAACCGGGTAAGACCCCGTGATCCGTCCCTTTGCCTTTTAACTGTAAAACCTGTAGCACAGGCCGAATTTACGCTATAGTTTTAGAGTAAAAAGCAACAAAATACCTGATTTCCTGTTTGCTTTTGTGGCCCATCAGGTCTTTCAACTACGCACGCCTCCTGGAGACAAGTTTCATGACTTCCAAAGACAATATTGCCATTGGTCAATTGTTGAGCCTGCTGGAGTCACGTTACGCCATTCGGGTGTTGTGGGCCTTGAAAGACGGGCATCCGCAAACCTTTCGCATCCTGCAGGACAGCGTCGGCAACATCACGCCCAACACGCTGAACACCCGCATCAAGGAATTGCGGGCCGCAGGATTCCTCGACCACGGTAGCGACGGCTACCTGGCCACGCCCCTGGGCCTTGATCTGCTCAAGCGCATGGGCGATCTGGCAGCTTTTGCCAATAAATGGGTGGCCAGCCAAGCCCCGGCCAAGGCTTAAAATACATTTTTTCTCAACCACCCTTCATATCCCATGACTACAACTGCTTCTGGCCTCACTATCGAAGACACCATTCTGGGCAGCGGTGCCGTGGCTACAGCTGGCCAAAATGTCACCGTCCACTACACCGGCTGGCTTTACCAGAACGGCGTACAAGGCGCCAAATTTGACTCCAGCAAGGACCGCCGCGATCCGTTTGTGTTCCGCCTGGGCGCCGGCATGGTGATCAGGGGCTGGGACGAAGGCGTGGCCGGCATGCAAGTGGGTGGCGCACGCACCCTCATCATCCCCCCTGAACTGGGTTACGGTGCACGCGGCGCTGGCGGTGTGATTCCGCCCAATGCCACCCTCAAATTTGACGTTGAGTTGCTAAACCTCGGTTAAGCCGGGGCGATCGGCCGCCCGGGCGGCCAAATGAAGCAGCGGGCTTTTTTGGTCCGCTTTTTTCTGCCTTGACAGGTTTGTCACATTTTTTGCCCGGATGCCCTTGCAAAAGAGGTTCTCAGCCCAATCTCTCAAAAACTTGTTGTTTCACAACCATTCACACCTGCATGACCCACCCTAGCACGACCCCACCCGGCTCCCAACCTTCCACGGCCGGTACGCCCAGCCCCGTTGACGCCCCCAGCACCGATTCGGCCTTGCCTGAACTGGAAACGCAGACCCTGGCAAGCTGTCAGGCTGACTTGGTCCTGCTTCAAGCCAAGTGCAACGATCTGGCAGACCAGTATTTGCGCGCCAAGGCCGACACTGAAAATGCCCGGCGCCGTGCCGAAGACGAAATCTCCAAGGCACGCAAGTTTGCACTGGAGTCGTTTGCCGACAGCCTGCTGCCCGTGGTCGACAGTCTGGAGGCGGGTCTGGCCATCAAGGAGGCGACGCTGGAGCAATTGCGCGAAGGCTCACAGGCCACGCTGCGCCAGCTGATCGCAGCACTGGAGCGCAACAAGGTTATTGCCATCAATCCGGCAGCAGGCGACAAGTTCGACCCGCACCAGCACCAGGCCATCAGCGTGGTGCCCTCGGAGCAGGAGGCCAACACCGTGGTCTCGGTGCTGCAAAAGGGCTACCTGATTGCCGAGCGCGTGCTGCGTCCGGCCCTGGTGACCGTGGCCGCCGCAAAATAAAACGACTGCCCGGCTTGAAATGGCAGCCGGCAGCCACACCTTATCCACATTCGAATTTCAAAACCCTCACGGGCTCTTGCACCGGTTGTACGACAGCTGGGCACCTGCCTCAACATTTAAGGAAGCATCATGGGAAGAATCATTGGTATTGACTTGGGCACCACCAACAGCTGCGTTGCCGTCATGGAAGGCAACACCGCCAAAGTGATTGAAAACGCCGAGGGTGCGCGCACCACACCGTCCATCATTGCCTATCAGGAAGATGGCGAAGTGCTGGTGGGGGCCTCGGCCAAGCGCCAATCGGTGACCAACCCGAAGAACACCTTGTATGCCGTGAAGCGCCTGATTGGCCGCAAGTTCACTGAAAAAGAAGTCCAAAAAGACATTGACCTGATGCCCTACAAAATTGCCGCCGCCGACAACGGCGACGCCTGGGTCGAAGTGCGCGGCAACCGCATGGCACCCCAGCAGGTCAGCGCCGACATTCTGCGCAAAATGAAGAAAACCGCCGAAGACTACCTGGGCGAAACCGTGACCGAAGCCGTCATTACCGTCCCCGCCTACTTCAACGATGCCCAGCGCCAAGCCACCAAGGACGCCGGCCGCATTGCCGGCCTCGACGTCAAGCGCATCATCAACGAGCCCACCGCTGCCGCGCTGGCCTTTGGCATGGACAAGAATGAAAAAGGCGACCGCAAGATTGCGGTGTATGACCTCGGCGGCGGCACCTTTGACGTGTCGATCATCGAGATCGCCGATGTCGATGGCGAGAAGCAGTTCGAAGTGCTGTCGACCAACGGCGACACCTTTCTGGGCGGCGAAGACTTTGACCAGCGCGTCATCGACTTCATCATTGCCGAGTTCAAGAAAGAACAAGGCGTGGACCTCAGCAAAGACGTGCTGGCCCTGCAGCGCCTGAAAGAAGCTGCCGAAAAAGCCAAGATCGAGCTCTCCAGCAGCTCGCAAACCGACATCAACCTGCCCTACGTGACCGCCGATGCCTCGGGCCCGAAACACCTGAACATCAAACTCACCCGCGCCAAGCTGGAAAGCCTGGTGGAAGAGCTGATCGAGCGCACCATCGCGCCCTGCCGCATCGCCCTGAAGGACGCCGGCGTGACTGCCTCCGAGATCAATGACGTGATTCTGGTCGGCGGCATGACCCGCATGCCCAAGGTGCAGGAAAAGGTCAAGGAGCTGTTTGGCAAAGAGCCGCGCAAGGACGTCAACCCCGACGAAGCCGTGGCTGTGGGTGCTGCCATCCAGGGCCAGGTGCTCAGTGGTGACCGCAAGGACGTGTTGCTGCTCGACGTGACCCCCTTGAGCCTGGGCATCGAGACCCTGGGCGGTGTCATGACCAAGATGATCACCAAGAACACCACCATTCCGACCAAGTTTGCCCAGACTTTCTCGACCGCCGACGACAACCAGCCGGCCGTGACCATCAAGGTGTTCCAGGGTGAGCGCGAAATCGCTGCCGGCAACAAGCTGCTGGGCGAGTTCAACCTCGAAGGCATTCCGCCCGCTTCACGCGGCACACCGCAAATCGAGGTGTCTTTTGACATTGACGCCAACGGTATCCTGCATGTGGGCGCCAAGGACAAGGGCACCGGCAAAGAGAACAAGATCACCATCAAGGCCAACACCGGCCTGACCGAAGCTGAAATCCAGCAAATGGTCAAGGATGCTGAACTCAACTCGGCCGATGACAAGCGCAAACTGGAACTGGTGCAAGCCAAAAATCAGGCCGATGCCAGCTTGCACAGCGTCAAGAAAAGCCTGACCGAATACGGTGACAAGATCGACGCTGCCGAGAAAGCCAGCATCGAGGAAGCCATCAAGCAGCTTGAAGATGCCCTCAAGTCCGACGACAAGGCCGCCATTGACGAAAAGAGCGCTGCCCTCATGACGGTAAGCCAGAAACTCGGCGAAAAAATGTACGCCGACATGCAAGCCAAGCAGGCGGCTGAAGGCGCGCAGGCCGGCGACGCCGGTCAAGCCGGCACCCAGGGTGGATCGACCCAGGCCGACGACAACGTGGTGGACGCCGAAGTGAAAGAAGTCAAGAAGCCTTAAGCACTTGTTTTCACGCTGTTTTTAAACCGTCTGCGTGCGCCGCGCTGAACCTTGAAAAGTTCACCGCGGCGTTTGCATTGACATCAGGCAAGACCAGACCATGTCCAAAAGAGATTACTACGAAGTGCTGGGTGTTCCCAAAAACGCCTCGGACGAAGAAATCAAGAAGGCTTATCGCAAACACGCGATGAAGCATCACCCTGACCGCAACCAGGGTGATGCTGCCAAAGTGGCCGAAGAAAAATTCAAGGAATCCAAGGAAGCCTACGAAATGCTGTCCGACCCGCAAAAGCGGGCGGCCTACGACCAGCACGGCTTTGCCGGGGTCGACCCCAACATGCGCGGCGGCGCGGGCGGAGAAGCCTATGGCGGGTTCGCCGAGGCATTTGGTGACATTTTTGGTGACATGTTCGGCCAGCAACGGGGCGGCCGTGCCGGCGGCCGGCAGGTCTACCGTGGCGCCGATCTGAGCTACGCCATGGAGATCACGCTGGAAGAAGCGGCCAAAGGCAAGGACGCGCAAATCCGCATTCCCAGCTGGGACAACTGCGACACCTGCCATGGCACCGGCGCCAAACCAGGCACCCAGGTCAAGTCCTGTAGCACCTGCGGTGGCTCGGGCGCAGTACAAATGCGCCAGGGGTTTTTCAGTGTGCAACAAACCTGCCCCACCTGCCGCGGCGCAGGCAAGGTCATTCCCGAGCCCTGCACCGCCTGCCATGGCCAGGGCAAGATCAAGAAGCAGAAAACCCTCGAAGTCAAGATTCCGGTGGGGATCGACGACGGCATGCGGATCCGCAGTGCCGGCAACGGCGAGCCCGGTACCAATGGTGGGCCACCAGGTGACCTGTACATTGAAATCCGCCTGAAAAAGCACGACATCTTCGAGCGCGACGGCGACGACCTGCACTGCTCGGTACCAATCAGCATCATCACGGCCACGCTGGGCGGAGAAATCGACGTGCCCACGCTCGAAGGCAAGGCAGCCATCGACATCCCTGAAGGCACCCAGACCGGCAAGCAGTTCCGCTTGCGCGGCAAAGGTATCAAGGGCGTGCGCTCGAACTACCCCGGCGACCTGTACTGTCACATTCTGGTTGAAACCCCTGTCAAATTGACCGAACACCAGCGCAAGCTGATGCGCGAGCTCGACGAATCCTTCAAAAAGGGGGGCAGCAAGCACTCGCCCACTGGCGACACCTGGACCGATCGGCTGAAAAGCTTTTTCAGTTGATATTTATCGCCTGATCGACCTTTAAAAAGTTCAAAATAAAGCCACGCAGTTGTGTGACAACGGCGTGGCTTTATTGTTTGGACAACACAAGGAGAGCGAATAATGAGTGTCACCATCACCTTCCTGGGCGGGGCCGGCACCGTGACCGGCTCCAAGTACCTGGTGCAGCACGATGGCAAGCGCCTGCTGGTGGACTGCGGCCTGTTCCAGGGCTACAAGCAATTGCGCCTGCGCAACTGGGCACCGCTGCCGGTAGCCCCCGATCAGATCCATGCGGTGTTGCTGACCCATGCCCACCTCGACCACAGCGGCTACCTGCCCCTGCTGGCCAAGGAGGGTTTTACCGGCCATGTGTACGCCAGCCGGGGCACGCGTGACCTGTGCCGCATCCTGTGGCCCGACAGCGGCCACATCCAGGAAGAAGACGCGGCGTTTGCCAACCGTCACGGCTTTTCCAGACACGCCCCTGCCCTGCCCCTGTATACGCGCCAGGACGCGCTCGATGCGCTGCCGTTGTTGAAGGCGGTTGAATTTGACAAGACCTTCAGTCCTATGCCCGGCTGGAAGGCCACTTTCAGTCCGGCCGGGCACATCCTGGGTGCCTCCAGCATCCTGCTCGAAATGGCTGGCCGGCGTATCCTGTTCTCTGGCGACCTGGGCCGACCGGACGACCTCATCATGAGCCCGCCCGATGCCGCGCCACAAGCCGACACCGTGCTGATCGAGTCCACTTACGGCGACAGGATTCACCCCAGGGAAGATATTCCTGCCGAATTGTCGCCTGCCCTGCAGCGTGTCGCCAAACGTGGTGGCGTGGCCGTGGTGCCGGTGTTTGCCGTGGGCCGTGCCCAGGCCTTGCTGCACGCCATTCACCTGCTCAAAATCAAGGGTGAGTTGCCAACCTCGCTGCCAGTTTTCCTGGACAGCCCGATGGCTGTGCACACCACCCGTTTGTTTGAAGACCACCCCGGTGAGCACCGTCTGAGCCACCAGGACACGCGTGCGCTGACGCGCAACGCCACCATGATCAACAGCACCGATGAATCCAAGGCCCTGGCCAGTCGTCACGGTCCCATGGTGATCCTGTCGGCCAGCGGCATGGCCACCGGCGGGCGCGTGCTGCACCACATCGCCCACTACGCCGGCAACCACCGCAACATGATCATCCTGACCGGCTACCAGGCCCCCGGCACACGCGGTGCCACGCTGGCCAGTGGTGCCAAGTCGGTACGCATCCACGGGCGCGATGTCGAGGTGAACGCCGAAGTGGTGCAACTCGAATCCGCTTCAGCCCATGCCGATGCCAACCAATTGCTGGCCTGGCTGCGCACCATGCCCGAGCCACCTGACCAGGTCTATGTGGTACATGGCGAAGCGGGTCCGGCCGATACGATGCGCAGCCGCATCAAGCATGAACTGGGCTGGCGTGCCGTGGTGCCCGAGCACGGCTCCACCTGGCCATCATAATGTTGGGGAGCACATCGCTGCGCGAGTGGTCTGACCCGCAAGTTCCTCTAAAAAAATCCATGTCGAAATTCCTGACTGCCGCCTTTTACAAATTTGTCGAGCTGCCCGACTACACAGCGCTGAAAGAACCCCTGCTGGCGTTTTGCCAGCAACACGGCGTCAAAGGCATGATTTTGCTGGCCACCGAGGGTATCAACAGCACCATTGCCGGCCCGGCCGAAGGCGTGCACGCGGTACTGGCCTATTTGCGCCAGGATCCGCGACTGGCCGACCTGCAGCACAAGGAAGCCTGGTCGGACAAGGCGCCGTTCTACCGCATGAAGGTACGCCTGAAACGTGAGATCGTCACGCTCGGGGTACCCGAGGCCAACCCGGCCAAACTGGCGGGTACCTATGTCAAACCAGCCGACTGGAACCAGCTCATTTCTGACCCCGAGGTGGTGGTAGTTGACACCCGCAACCACTATGAGGTGGACATTGGCAGCTTCGCCGGCGCGCTCAATCCGCACATCGACAGTTTTTCGGAACTGCCGCAATGGGTCGAACAGACGGCTGCACTGAACCCGGCCAGCGGCAAAAAACCGAAAGTGGCGATGTTTTGCACCGGTGGCATCCGCTGCGAAAAATCCACGGCGCTGCTGCGTGCGCAGGGCTTCGATGAGGTCTACCACCTTGAAGGCGGCATTCTGAAATACCTAGAAACGGTGCCACCGGAGCAAAGCCTATGGCAAGGAGCCTGCTTTGTCTTTGACGAACGTGTGTCAGTCGGTCACGGACTCGAAGTAGGCGACTATGGCCTGTGCCGTGCTTGCCGCATGCCGATCAGCGAGGCCGACAAGTTGTCGCCGCTGTTTGAGGACGGCGTCAGCTGCGCCCGCTGCCACGCTGTGACCAGCGACAGCCAAAAAGCCGGCGCCCGCGAACGCAAGCGCCAATGGGGCCTGGCCAAAGCGCGCGGACTGGACTGGGTTGGGGCGTGCAAGTAAACGCTTACCCGGTTCTGTACTCGTTTCGCCGCTGCCCGTACGCCATGCGCGCCCGCCTGGCGCTGGCGGTCAGCCATCAAACCTGCGAATTACGCGAGGTGGTGCTGAGCCGCAAACCGGCTGAACTGCACCAAGCCTCAGCCAAGGCCACGGTGCCGGTGCTGGTGGATACAGACGGGCGCGTCCTGGAAGAAAGTCTCGACATCATGCTGTGGGCGCTGCAACGCCATGACCCCTTGCAATGGTTGCCAGAACCGGAGCATCTGGCCGACGTCATGCATTGGATCAAGCGCTGTGACGATGAATTCAAGCCGCAGTTGGACCGCTACAAATACCCGACCCGATTTGAGCTTGCTGATCGGTCTGAGCCCCGCAACGCAGTCGCCCGGTTCCTCGCTGACCTGCAGCAGCGTTTGACTGAAACCACCTGCCTGTCAGGTACCCAGTGGGGCTTGGCAGATGCTGCCATTGGGCCCTTTGTGCGCCAATGCGCGCACACCGACAGCGCCTGGTTTGCCAGCCAGCCCTGGCCGAACCTGCAGAACTGGCTGGCTGACTTTGAGGCTTCGGCGCTGTTTCAAATTGTCATGGTCAAACACCCACCGTGGCAGCCGGGGCAGCCGCAGACCTTGGTGTTTGAGCCGTGAGGCAACAGCGAGACGAAACTAAAACGCCTCCAGCGCCAACTCCGTGACGCAGGCTGCCCCCTCCACAATGCTGTCGCGCAGGCCCGGGGCCTTGGTCAGCAGGTGGTCGGCATAGAAGCGTGCGGTGGTGATCTTGGCTTGCATGAAGGCCGCGTCCTGCCCTTGGGCCAATAGCCCCTGGGCCACCAGCAAGGCACGCGCCAGTTGCCAGCCCGCCATCAGGTTACCCGCCAGCATCAGGTAAGGCACACTACCGGCGAAGACGTCGTTGGGCCTGGTTTTGGTGTTGGCCGCAACAAAGTTCACCACGTCAAGAAACGCCAGCCGTGCTACTTTCAGGCGTTTGGCCACGGCCAGGGCATCGTCGCTGCCGTTTTGCAGCAGGGCAGCTTCGGTGGCCTCAATCTGCGCGCCAATGCCTTTGGCGGTCTGGCCGCCATCGCGTGCAGTCTTGCGGCCCACCAGATCGTTGGCCTGGATGGCCGTGGTGCCTTCGTAGATGGTCAGGATCTTGGCGTCGCGGTAATACTGGGCGCAACCGGTTTCTTCAATGAAACCCATGCCGCCATGCACCTGCACGCCAAGGGAGGTGACTTCGAGGCTCATCTCGGTGCTGTAACCCTTGATCAGCGGCACCATGAATTCATAGAAGGCCTGGTTCTGTTTGCGTGTGTCTGCATCCTGGTGATGGTGCGCTGCGTCATAGGCGGCAGCGGCCACTGATGACAAGGCGCGGCAACCCTCGGTGTAGGCGCGCATGGTCATGAGCATGCGCTTGACATCGGGGTGGTGGATGATGGGGCCGGCGCCAGGCAGCGAGCCATCAACCGGGCGGCTTTGAATACGCTCCCTGGCAAATTCGACCGCCTTTTGGTAGGCCCGGTCGGCAATGGCGATGCCCTGCACACCGACGCCGTAGCGCGCGGCATTCATCATGATGAACATGTACTCCAAGCCGCGGTTTTCCTGGCCGACGAGGTAGCCCACAGCACCACCGTGGTCGCCAAATTGCAGCACGGCCGTGGGGCTGGCCTTGATGCCCATCTTGTGTTCGATGGACACGCAGTGCACGTCATTGCGCAAGCCAACCGAGCCGTCAGCATTGACCATGAATTTGGGCACCACAAAGAGACTGATGCCCTTCACGCCCTCGGGCGCACCGGCAACGCGGGCCAGCACCAGATGGACGATGTTTCCGGCCATGTCGTGCTCACCCCAGGTGATGAAGACCTTGGTGCCAAACACCTTGTAGCTGCCGTCTGCCTGAGGTTCGGCGCGGGTGCGCACCGCAGCCAGGTCAGAGCCGGCTTGCGGTTCGGTCAGATTCATGGTGCCGGTCCACTCGCCACTGACAAGTTTTTCGAGGTAGATGGCGTTGAGTTCAGGTGAGCCTGCAGTCAATAAAGCTTCAATGGCGCCATCGGTCAGCAACGGACACAGGGCAAAGCTCAGGTTGGCCGAGTTTTGCATTTCACCGACGGCCGAGCCAATGGTCTTGGGCAGGCCCTGGCCACCGAAGTCGGTGGGGTGTTGCAGGCCTTGCCAGCCGGCTTCGGTGTACTGCTTGAAAGCGTCCTTGAAACCCGGTGTGGCGGTGACCACGCCGTCTTTCCAGCTGCTGGGATTTTTGTCGCCCTCCCAGTTCAGGGGAGCCAGCACGCCCTCGCAAAACTTGGCTGCTTCCTCAAGTACCGCTTGCGCAGTTTCCAGACCGGCATCTTCCATGCCGGGGAGTTGGGCAATCCGGTCAATGCCAGCCAGATGCTCGATGTTGAACAACATGTCTTTGACGGGGGCGGTGTAGCTCATGGGACGTCTCCAGAATTTTAAAAAAATGGGCGCATGAAACTGAACCAGGCTGTCATTGCGAGCGGAGCGCGGCCATCCAGGCGGTAATGGATTACCCCGTCGCTATGCGCCTCGCAATGACGTCAGCCTTTTTCAGCTTAAAGTGCAGCCGTGAGTTCGGGCACGGCGACAAACAGATCGGCCTCCAGGCCGTAGTCGGCCACACTGAAGATCGGTGCCTCGGGGTCCTTGTTGATGGCCACGATCACCTTGGAGTCCTTCATGCCCGCCAGGTGCTGGATGGCCCCACTGATGCCCGCGGCAATGTAGAGCTGGGGCGCCACGATCTTGCCGGTCTGGCCCACTTGCAGGTCATTGGCGGCATAACCCGCATCCACCGCAGCACGGCTGGCGCCAATGGCCGCACCGAGCTTGTCGGCCAGCGGGGTCAGCAGTTCGGCAAACTTCTCCGCCGAGCCCAGCGCCCGGCCACCAGCGACGATGACCTTGGCGGCGGTCAGCTCGGGGCGGTCGTTCCTGGCGATCTCCGAGCCCAGGTAAGTGGTGTTGCCGGCAACGGCCAGCGCGGGCACGCTTTCAATGGCCGCTGCGCCCCCTTGTGCGGCGGCGTCAAAGCCGGTGGTGCGCACCGTCAGCACCTTGATGGCGTCTGTGCTTTGCACCGTGGCAATGGCGTTGCCGGCATAAATGGGGCGCTCGAAGGTGTCGGCACCGAGCACCTTGGTGACATCCGAGAGCTGGCCGACGTCGAGCTTGGCGGCCACGCGGGGCGCGACGTTCTTGCCCGAGGCGGTGGCCGGGAACAGCAGGTGGCTGTAGGCCGAAGCCAGGGCGACGATTTGCACGGTCACGTTTTCTGCGATGCCGTGGGCCAGTGTTTCAGCGTCGATGTGCAGCACCTTGCTGACGCCGGCAATCTGGGCCGCCGCAGTGGCGGCCGCGCCGGCATTAAAGCCAGCCACCAGCACATGGACGTCGCCTCCGCATTGAACGGCGGCGGTGACGGTGTGGAGGGTGGCGGGTTTGAGGGAAGCGTTGTCGTGTTCGGCGATGACGAGAGATGTCATGGGGATTCCTTTGATCGGTTGACTGTTTGATCGGTTGGAGTCAGAGCCAATGTGCTGCGCACATCTGGATCCGACCCCAAGGTCTCAGATGACCTTGGCTTCCGTTTTGAGTTTGGCCACCAGGGTGGCCACGTCGGGCACCTTGATGCCGGCACTGCGCTTGGGCGGCTCGTTGACTTTGAGCGTCTTGATGCGCGGGCTCACATCCACACCGAGGTCTTCGGGCTTGAGGGTGTCGAGTGGCTTTTTCTTGGCCTTCATGATGTTGGGCAGGGTGACGTAGCGGGGTTCGTTCAGGCGCAGGTCGGCCGTGACCACGGCCGGCAGGCTGACCGAGAGGGTTTCCAGGCCACCGTCGATTTCGCGCGAGACGGTGGCTTTGCCATCGGCCACGTCGATTTTGCTGGCAAAGGCGACCTGCGGCAGGTCGGCCAGGGCTGCCAGCATCTGGCCGGTCTGGTTGCAGTCGTCGTCAATGGCCTGTTTGCCCAGGATGATGAGGCCGGGTTGTTCCTTGTCGAGCAGCGCCTTGAGCAGTTTGGCCACGGCCAGGGGTTGCAGTTCTTCAGCGGTTTCGACCAGGATGGCGCGGTCCGCGCCGATGGCCATGGCCGTGCGCAGGGTTTCCTGGCATTGGGTGACACCACAGGAGACCGCAATGATCTCGGTGGCCACGCCTTTTTCTTTCAGGCGCACGGCTTCTTCGATGGCAATTTCGTCAAAAGGGTTCATGCTCATTTTGACGTTGGCGGTGTCTACTCCCGTGTTGTCCGTCTTCACCCGGACCTTCACGTTGTAGTCCACCACGCGTTTGACTGCGACCAGGACTTTCATGACTTTCTTTCTCCAGAGGTTAAAAAAATAGGCAAATACGTACTGCAACAACGTCAATTCAATTGACGTTCACGTCAACTTGTGCATTGTATGCGGCCACTTCTGTCAGCCAGATCGCCACATCAACATTTTCCGAAAAGACCAATAAAAGAACGATCGTGCTTTTATTGTACACATGGCTGCACTGCTGCTCTCAAACCTGGCGCGTGTGAATGACACGCTGCGGAAACGGAATTTCAACCCGATGCTCGCGCAACAGCCGCAAGATTTCCAGATTGATGAATGACCTCAGGTTGTCGCTGCCATTCTCGGGATCACCCATCCAGTAACCCAGCCTGAACTCCAGGCCGTCGGCGCCAAAGGCCAGCAACACCACCGAAGGACCAGGATCAGCCAGCACCCGCTCCTGCGTCGCAGCCGCCTGCAACAGCAAACGCGACACAAGGTCCACATCGCTGTCATATGCCACCGACACGTTGGTGGACTGCCAGACCTTGGGGTCGGCCAAGGACAGGTTTTCGACCCGGCTGGTGATCAGCATCTCGTTGGGCACAATGGATTCACGCCCGGCCAGCGAACGGATCACGGTATAGCGCGCATTGATCTGGGTGATGACGCCACTGAAATTGTCTACCTGCACACTGTCACCAATGCGCATGCTGCGCTCGGTCAGAATGACAAAACCAGACACATAGTTGGCCGCCAGCTTCTGCAGGCCAAAACCAATACCGACGCCAATGGCACCTCCCAGTACAGACAAAGCCGTCAGGTCAATGCCGACCGCAGACAACGCGAGCAACAGGCCGACAAACATCAGCAGCGCCCTGGCAGCATTGCTGAATGCCTTGCGCAGACTCAACTCGCCACCCTTCGCGCTGCGCAGCAACTTGGTTTCGATGGCCGACGAAATCCACAAGCTGATGATCAGTACCAGCCCTGCTGTCAAGGTACCTTCAATGATTTTTCGCACGGACAAAGAAGCGCCGCCCACGGTCCAGCTGATCTGGTCGAGCTCCTCCATCAGCAGCGGCAGCAAGCCACTGACCCACAACACCATGGCCAGCCAGGCGATCCAGGAAATACTGCGCTCCAGCAAGCGGATCGCGGGCGTGTTGTTGAACGCTGCCTGCAACACCTTGACGCCAAGCCGGATCACCAGCAAGGAGATCAGCACGGGAATGGCCAGCTTGAACAGCGCCAGCGGCATGCTGTAAGCCAGCAGCTTGCGGGCGGCATAAGCCAGACACAGCCACAGCGCCGGGAACAGCACACCGTCGACAATCCGGCGACCGAACATGATGGAGTTGAGCTCACGCTCAACAAAGGCTTTGGACACCAGCCGCGCCAGCAACCAGGCCAGCAGTCCGCAAGCCAGCAGTACACCCAACTCGATCAACACACTGGTCTGGCTCAAGGCCGCCAGCCAGTCCTGCAAGTCAGTAATCACCGGTTTAGACATCGGCCAGCACCCGGATATGCGCTTCCACACTACGCGACAGCGCACTCATCACATAACCGCCTTCCAGGCAACTCACAATGCGACCCCTGGCATGGCGCCGTGCCACATCCACGATGCGGCTGGTGATCCAGGCGTAGTCCTGCTCGACCAGGCCGAGTTGCCCCATGTCGTCTTCGCGGTGCGCGTCAAAGCCGGCGCTGATAAAGATCATTTCTGGCTTGAATTCTTCGAGCCGGGGTATCCAGGCGGCCTCGATCATGTCGCGGATGTCCATGCCCTTGGTGTAAGCCGGCACCGGCAGGTTGATCAGGTTTTTGGCACTGGAATGCACCCAGTCCATCGGGTAAAACGGGTGTTGGTAAAAGCTCACCATCAAAATGCGGTCATCACCCGCCACGATGTCTTCGGTGCCATTGCCGTGGTGCACGTCAAAGTCAACGATGGCCACACGCTGCAGGTTGTGCCGCTCCAGCGCGTACTTGGCGGCAATCGCCACGTTGTTGAAAAAACAAAAACCCATCGCCTGGTTGCGAGTGGCGTGGTGACCTGGCGGACGCACCGCACAAAAAGCGGTTTTAAAGTCACCCGCCAGCACGGCATCGGTGGCATCGATGGCGGCGCCAGCCGCATTGAGTGCCGCCTCCCAGGTGTGGACATTGATGCTGGTATCGGGGTCGACCTGCAGCCAATCATGCCCCCCCGCCGCAATTTGTTCTTTGAGTTCGGCATGCAAGCCGCGAATGGCGGCCACGTACATGCGGTCATGCGCCAGCTCGATGTCGGATACCGCTGCCGCCGTGGCTTCGCGTCGGTCCAGGGCCACGTCCAAGCCGGAGATCAGCAGGCGATCTTCAATGGCATCAAGCCGTTCCGGGCACTCGGGGTGGCCCGGCATCATCTCATGCAGGCGGCAACTTGGGTGAGTAAAGTATCCGGTCATCGTCATATGCGTCTGTTTCCTCGTTGAATTTTTGATATGGTGCAGCCCATGGATACACAGCACAAACTTAAATCTCTTATTGATCAGCTTAACACGGTCATTGTTGGCAAGCCTGATCAAACGCAAGATTGTGTCGCCTGCCTGCTGGCCGGCGGACACCTGCTGATCGAAGATGTGCCGGGCGTCGGCAAGACCACCCTCGCCCATGCCCTGGCCCGCACTTTTGGCCTGCAGTTTTCCCGCGTGCAATTTACCTCGGACCTGATGCCCAGCGACCTGTCAGGCGTTTCGATCTATGACCGTGGGCTGGAGCAATTTATCTTTCATCCCGGGCCGCTGTTTGCCCAGGTGCTGCTGGCCGACGAAATCAACCGGGCCAGTCCCAAAACACAAAGCGCCTTGCTGGAGGCCATGGAAGAAAAACAGGTCACGATCGAAGGTGAAACGCGGCCCCTGCCGGCGCCCTTCTTTGTCATCGCCACGCAAAACCCGCACGACCAGCTGGGCACTTACCTGCTGCCAGAATCCCAACTGGACCGGTTTTTGATGCGCATCTCGCTGGGCTACCCCGACCGCAGTGCCGAGCGCGAATTGCTGATGGGACATGACCGGCGCGAACTGGTCGAAGCACTGCCGAGCCTGCTGAGTCTGGAAGAACTGCAGGCACTGCAAAGTCAGGTGCTGGCGGTGCATGCCGCCGGGCCGCTGCTCGACTATGTGCAGGACCTGATCCAGGCCACCCGCTCGGGAGAGTGGTTCATGCAGGGCTTGAGCCCGCGCGCTGGCATCGCGGTGTTGCGCGCTGCCAAAGCCCGCGCCTTGCTGAACGGGCGCAGCTATGTGGCCCCTGACGATGTCCAGACCATCCTGCCGCAAACCATCGCCCACCGGCTGCTGCCGCTGAGCCAGGCTGGTCGTGGCGCCAGTGAACAGGTGCGCGCCATGCTCGATGCTGTGCCACTGCCTTGATCTCCCTCGAAATGCCTACCCTGTGAACCTTTTGCCGCATCCGCTGCGCCACCCCTTGGCCCATGTGCAAGCCCGCCTGACACGCTGGTGGCAGCACCGTCTGCCGTTGAGCGACAGCGTCACACTGACCCAGCGCAATGTGTACATCCTGCCCACCCGCGCCGGGTTCATGCTGGGCCTGACCCTGCTGGTGCTGCTGGTGGCCGCCATCAACTACCAGCTCAACCTGGGCTATCTGCTGACTTTTTTGCTGGCTGGCAGCGCCCTGGTGGGCATGCATGTGGGACACGGCACCTTGCATGGGCTGAGCCTGAACCTGACAGCACCCGAGGCCATCCACGCAGGCGCCAAAGCCATTTTCAGCGTCCACTTGCACAACACCCGCAAGCGCACCCGCTACGGCATCGGGCTGGCGGTGCTGGACACCAGGCAATGGGCCTGGACCGATGTAGCCGGCCAGGCCAGCAGTACGGTGCAACTGGCCTACCTGCCCGAACGGCGTGGCGTGCACCGGCTGCCGACCCTGACCGCCGAGACGCACTTTCCACTGGGCACTTTTCGGGTCTGGACCTTGTGGCGCCCGGCCGCACAAGTACTGGTTTACCCGGCGCCCGAAGTGCCCGCAGCACCCCTGCCTGCCGGCCAGGCCCATGAAGGCAGCGCCCATGCCAGCGCCACCAGCGTGCAGGGCGAGCCCGATGGCCTGCGCGCCTACCGCCGCGGCGATGCGCTGAAAACCATTGTCTGGAAAAAGGCCGCCAAAACTGGCGAACTGGTCAGCCGCGACAGCCAGATTCTGCAGCAGCAAACACTGTGGCTGGACCAGCAACAAACCGGCCTGAACCAGCCCGAAGCACAACTCAGCCGCCTGTGCGCCTGGGTGCTGCAAGCCGACCAGCTGGGCCTGATCTACGGACTGCGCCTGAAACACCAGGAGATCGCGCCCGCCAGCGGCCTGGTCCACCAGCAACGCTGCCTGCGCGCCCTGGCCCTGGCCTGACCACCCTCATGACTTTGCCAAGCTGCAGCCACCTGCCCCGCGACACCCGGGACACCTTGTTTGTGCTCGCGGTCATCGCCTGGGTGATCGCCCCGCTGACCCCGGAACTCCCGCTCTGGTGCAGCCTGCTGAGTATGGCCGTCATGGCATGGCGCGGGGTATTGGCTTGGCGTGGCCAGTCCCTGCCCTCCAGATGGTGGCTGCTGGGTTTGCTGGCCCTCTGTCTGGGCGCAACACTGATCAGCTTCAAGACGCTATTGGGCCGCGACGCCGGCGTGACGATGGTGGTGGCCCTGCTGGCGCTCAAAACGCTTGAATTGCGCGCCCGCCGGGATGCCTTTGTGGTGTTTTTCCTGGGCTTCTTTTTAATACTGACCCATTTTTTCTACTCTCAGTCGCTGCTCACCGCCGCCGCCATGCTGGTGGCGCTGCTGGGCCTGCTAACGGCGCTGGTCAACGCCCACATGCCGGTGGGCAAACCCCCGCTGTGGCAGGCGGCGCGTCTGGCCGGCAGCATGGCGCTGCTGGGCGCGCCCATCATGGTGATATTGTTTGTACTGTTTCCACGTATGGCACCGCTGTGGGGCTTGCCCAGCGACGCCATGACCGGACGCAGCGGCCTGTCGGCCAGCATGACGGTGGGCAACATTGCCAGCCTGGCGCTGGACGGCAGTGTCGCCATGCGGGTGCACTTTGACGGCACGCCTCCGCCGCAGTCGGCGCTCTACTTTCGCGGCCCGGTGCTGTCGCACTTTGACGGCCGCGCCTGGCAGGCCAGGCCATCGCCCCTCCCCCACCGTTTGCGGCTGCCCGCTGACCTGCAGGTCAGCGGCGCGCCGATTCGCTACCAGATCACGCTGGAGCCCAACCGGCTGCCCTGGCTGCTGGTACTTGATGCCACGCCGCAAGCCCCTGTGCTGGCGGACAAGACAGCGCGCATGACGCGCGAGCTGCAATGGATTCTTGACCAGCCCGTCACCGACCTGCTGCGCTACGACGTCCTGAGCTACCCTGCTTTCCAGCACGGTCCGCGCCAGCGCGTGCCGGGCCTGGAAGAGTACCTGGCGCTGCCCAATGGTTACAACCCGCGTACCCTGCAACTGGCAGCCGAGTGGCAGCGCGACCCGCGCCATGCCGGCGCAAGCAACGCCCAATGGGTGGACGTGGCGATGCAACGGCTGCGCAGCGGGGGCTACAGCTACACGCTGGAGCCGGGCGTCTATGGCCAGCACAGCGCCGACGAATTCTGGTTTGACCGCAAGCAGGGTTTTTGCGAGCACATTGCTTCGAGCTTTGTCATCCTGATGCGGGCCCTCAACGTGCCGGCCCGCATCGTCACCGGTTACCAGGGTGGCGAAAGAAACAGCGTCGATGGTTTCTGGACCGTGCGCCAAAGCGATGCCCACGCCTGGACCGAGGTCTGGCTGGAAGGCCGGGGCTGGCAGCGCGTGGACCCGACCTCGGCCGTCGCCCCGGGTCGCACCGGCACACTGCAGCGCCTGACGCCGCCGCGCGGAGTGATTGCCAACGCCATTTTTGCCACCGTGAATCCTGCGCTGATGCTCAATCTGCGCGCCGCCTGGGACGCCGTCAACAACCGCTGGAACCAGTGGGTGTTGAACTACACCCAGACCCGGCAACTCGACCTGTTGAAAAACATTGGCTTCAAGGAACCCAACTGGCAAGACCTCATTTATGTGCTGTGCGCCCTTGTGGTTGCAGCCAGCCTGGGCGGTGCCGCCTGGAGCGCCTGGGAACGGCATCAGCAAGACCCCTGGCTGCGCCTGTTGAAGCAGGCCATGTTGAAACTGCGCGCCTCCGGCCTGCTACTCGCCCCCAACCGCACACCGCGCCAAATCGGGCAACAACTCATGACCGCGTGCAGCACTGCTGAACGCACAAACGACGCCGGGCTGCAAGCCTGGCACGACTGGCTGAACCGGATGGAAGCCCTGCGTTATGCCCCACCAGACCCCGGGCGGGCCGGTCATTTCAAACACCAGCTCGCTACACTGCGTGACGAACTTAAACACCTGCACTGGCCCAAGTGAATTCACCCCCAACTTCAAAACATTGGTCCCAGCACGTGCCCCTTGCCTGCTTGCTGCTGGTGGCGGCTGCGATGCTTCCGATCACTGCGACAGCCGCAAAACAGGGTAAAAAGCCGGTCCGGGCCGCAACCAGTCAAGCCGCCCTGCCCGGTCCCGATTACGGTCAGCGGCTCGATGCCATGCAAACCGCCGATGACATCGCGCTGCGCCACCAGATTGACGTCCACCGGGTGCGCGAGGTGCTGGGCCAGGCGCGTTATGTGGCCGCCATTGCCAAGGCAGTCACACCCCCGGCTGTGGGTGTCGCCAAGAACTGGCGGCTCTACCGCAGCCGCTTTATTGAACCACTGCGCATTGGTGCCGGCGTGGCTTTCTGGCAGACCCACCGGGACACGCTGCGACGCGCCGAGCAGGAGACCGGCGTGCCCACTGAAATCATCGTAGGTATCCTGGGGGTGGAAACCATCTATGGCCAGCAGATGGGCAACTTCCGGGTGATCGATGCGCTGGCCACGCTGGCGTTTGATTTCCCGGCCAGCCACCCACGCGCAACAGAACGCAGCGCCTATTTCAGGACCGAACTTGAACAGTTTTTAAGCTGGACGCTCAACAGCGGGCGCGACCCGCTGACGTTCAAAGGCAGCTACGCGGGCGCCATGGGCCTGCCCCAGTTCATGCCATCGAGCTGGGTCAAATACGCAGTCGACTTTGATGGCGACGGCCTGGTGGATTTGCAAAACAGTCCGGCTGATGCCATTGGCTCGGTCGCCAACTACCTCAAGTTCTTCAACTGGCAACCTGGCCTGCCGACCCATTTTCCGCTGAGCTTCGATGAAAGCCGGCTCGACATGGCCACGCTCATGGCCCCCGACATTCTGCCCACCTTCAGCGTGGAAAATTTCCAGGCCAAGGGTGTGGTGCTCAGTGGCGAGGCGCTCAAACACACGGGCAAGCTGGCCCTGATCGAATTGCAGAACGGCGATGCCGCGCCCAGCTATGTGGCGGGCACCGACAATTTTTACGCCATCACCCGCTACAACTGGAGCAGCTACTACGCGCTGGCCGTGATCGAGCTCGGCCAGGCCGTGGCCCAGGCCATGCGGCCCTGAGCCCGGCCGCTCAGACCGGCACCGGCACCAGGAAGTCGCGGCTGATGTGGGCCCCGAGGTCGTTGACACGGTCCAGGAACTGGGTCAGGTAAGCGTGCAGGCCGGTGGCCAGAATCTCGTCGATACGGCCATATTGCAGTTCGGCGCGCAATTTGCCTGCGCGGCGCTGAGTTTCATGCGACTGGTCATTGGCCACCAGCGCCAGATTGTTCACCACCTCGTTGAGGCTGGCGTGCAATGAGCGCGGCATGTCGGAGCGCAGGATCAACAGGTCCGCCACCCGTTCGGGCCGGATCACGTCACGGTAGACCTTGCGGTAAACCTCGAAACCACTGACGCTGCGCAAGATGGCACTCCAGTGGTAGAAGTCGTATTCCTGGTCCTTGCTGTTGGCCGTGCCGTAAAAGTCACTTTCGACCGCATGAAATTTCACATCGACCAGACGCGCGGTGTTGTCGGCGCGCTCCAGAAAGGTACCCAGGCGCATGAAGTGCAGCGCCTCATCCATCAGCATGGTGCCCACGGTGACACCACGCGACAGGTGCGAGCGGAACTTGACCCACTCAAAAAACTGCGACGGGTCGGCCTCGAAGTCACCCTGCTTGATCATGCGTTTGACTTCGAGCCAGGTCTGGTTCTGCGTTTCCCAGACTTCGGTGGTCAGCGTGCCGCGCACCGCCCGGGCGTTTTCACGCGCCGCGCTCAGGCAAGACACGATGGACGACGGATTGCGCTCATCCTTGACCATGAAATCCATGACCTCGCGGGCCACAATCGCGTCGTGCTTTTCCTTGTAGGCGGGCAGCAGTTCACTGATTGACAACAAGCCCTGCCAACCAGCTTGCGCGGTGGCAGTGGACTGCGGCAACAGCGAGGTCTGGTAATTCACATCGAGCAGTCGTGCCGTGTTTTCGGCACGCTCGGTGTAACGGTTCATCCAGAAAAGGTGGTCGGCGGTGCGTGAAAGCATGTTTATTCTCCGTGACTATGACGCTTCGGCCTGGGTCTGCGACAGCGCGGCCAACACCGGCGAGGCTTCGTCTTCCAGAATCCAGGTGTCCTTGGTGCCGCCGCCCTGGGACGAATTGACCACCAGCGACCCCTCCTTGAGCGCCACACGGGTCAGGCCACCCGGCACCATTTGCACAGTCTTGCCAGACAACACATACGGTCGCAGGTCAATGTGGCGCGGTGCAATGCCGCTTTCCACAAAGGTCGGGCAGCTTGACAGGCTCAGCGTGGGCTGGGCGATGTAGCCGCCAGGGTTGGCCAGCACCGCCTTTTTGAAGTCCTCGACCTCGGCCTTGGTGGCTGCAGGCCCCACCAGCATGCCGTAGCCGCCCGCGCCATGCACCTCCTTGACCACCAGGTCTTCCATGTTGGCAATCACATAAGACAACTCGTCCTTGTTACGGCACATGTAGGTCGGCACGTTGTTCAAAATGGGGGTTTCACCCAGATAGAACTCGATCATCTTGGGCACGTAGGGGTAAACCGACTTGTCATCGGCCACGCCGGTGCCGACACCGTTGCAGATGTTGATGTGGCCCGCCTTGTAGACGTCCAGCAACCCGGCACAGCCCAGTGTGGACGTGGGGCGGAATACCTTGGGATCCAGAAAGTCGTCGTCGACACGGCGGTAGATCACGTCCACGCGCTGCGGTCCGCGGGTGGTGCGCATGTAGCAAAAGTTGTCCTTGACGAACAAATCCTGGCCTTCGACCAGTTCCACCCCCATTTGCTGCGCCAGAAAGGCATGCTCAAAATAGGCACTGTTGTACATGCCGGGCGTAAGCACCACCACGGTGGGCTCGGCGGTGGTGGCTGGGCTGCTTTGCCGCAGAGTGTCAAGCAGCAGGTCCGGATAATGGGCGATGGGCGCCACGCGATGGGCAGAAAACAGGTCGGGAAACAGCCGCATCATCATCTTGCGGTCTTCCAGCATGTAACTGACCCCGCTGGGCACGCGCAGGTTGTCCTCAAGCACGTAGTACTCGCCACGGCCCGTGGCGTCCGGCGCACGCACGATGTCGATACCCGATATTTGCGAATAAACGCTGTTGGGCAGGTCCACGCCCATCATTTGCGGGCGGAACTGGGCGTTTTGCTCGATTTGCTCACGCGGTATCAGCCCCGCCTTGAGGATCTCCTGGTCGTGGTAGATGTCGTGCAGGAAACGGTTCAGGGCCGTGACACGCTGTTCCAGCCCGCGCTCCATGCTGCGCCATTCGTGGGCCGGGATGATGCGGGGAATCAGGTCGAAAGGAATCAGGCGCTCGGTGCCGGCACCGTCCTCGTCCTTTTCCCCGTAGACCGCAAAGGTGATGCCGACGCGGCGAAAGATCATTTCGGCCTCTTCGCGCCGCTTGGCCATCATGTTGCCGGGCTGACGCGCCAGCCATTCGTCGTAAATCTTGTAATGGTCCCGGATCTGTGCTCCATGCGTGAAAAACTCATAGGGCAACCTGGTGTACATCTCGTCGAATTTCTGCATCGTCTATTACTCCTGTAACTCACTTAGCAAACTTTGGGCCAGCGCGCCACGACAACACGGCCCCACGACATCCATCGGCTCGGGGTCGGGCCTCCTACAGGGCCATCGGGGTCCCTGTGGGAGCGGCGCCCTCGCCGCGATGTTCCTGGGTTCATGACCCCTCATGGCAGCGCATGATGCCAATAACGTTTCTGCACCTTGCGTTCGCATTGCACTTCATTCGGGACCCACGACTGCCAACTCGCCGCACCACAATGAGGCGTGTCAATCAGCTTGATGTGACGTACATCGTAACGCACCAAAACAGGGCCTGCAGGGTGACCAAAACGATTTCTGTAGCCCGCTTGCACGATGGCAAAGCGCGGTTGCACCGCATCCAGAAAAGCCTCGCTGCTGGAGGTTTTGCTGCCGTGATGCGGCACCAGCAGCACATCGGCGTGCAGGCGCCCTGAAGGCTGACCTGGCATGGCTTGCCTGTCCTGGACCGGCGCCACCAGTTGCGCCTCCTGCGCCTGCTCGATGTCGCCTGCCAGCAGCACGGCCTGGGCACCATTGGAAATGCGCAAGGTACAACTCAGTGCGTTGGGTTTGCGCACATCGTCATAGTTGCCGGCCTGCGGATGCAGCACTTCAAAGTCCACGCCATCCCACTGCCAGCGCTGACCCGCCAGGCAGCGCGTGCCCGGCCGCAGGGCCTGTAGCGCGTGCTCCGACTCGATCGAACTCAACAAACCTGTCTGTGGCTGCATTTGCAAGACCGCCATGGCACCACCGGTGTGGTCGCTGTCACGGTGGCTCAGTACCAGGGTATCGAGCCGCACCCCCAGGGATCGCAACAATGGCACCAGCACCCGATGCCCGGCATCACTTTCGCGGCTGTACATGGGACCAGCGTCATAAAGCAAGGCGTGATGCGCGGTGCGCACCAGCACCGCGTTGCCCTGCCCGACATCGGCCGCCAGCAGGTCGAATTCACCCTGTGGGATCGGCGGCACCTGCCAGAGCAGCACCGGTAGCAGTAGCGGTGCCCCGGCCAGGCGCAGTGGCCAGGGCAGGCGCAGCGCCAGTACCAAACCACCCAGCACACCCGCCACACCGGCCCACCAGGGTGCCTGCGCCATACTCAGGCTGGCCCAGGGCCATTGCGCCAGGCCGCGCAACACCTGCGCCAACAGCCCGATGGACCAGGCTGCAAGGTCCCACAGCGGATGCAGCAGCACGCCCAGCATGGCCAGCGGTGTCACCACCAAGGTGACCCACGGGATCGCCAGTGCATTGGCCAGCAAGCCCACCAGCGACACCTGACCAAACAGCAGCAAACTCAAGGGGGTGAGCGCCAGCGTGATGACCCATTGCTCCCGCATCAATACCAGGAATCGTACCCTGAAGCCAGAGCGCCCGGCCTGGAAAACACCCGCATCGGTCGCAAACAGCACGCCCACCGCCACAAAACTCAACCAGAAACCCGCTTGCAGCAGTGCCCATGGGTCCACCGCCACCACTACCGCACAGGCCAGCAACCAGACCTGCGGCCACGGCCAGCGCACGCCCAGCAGACGCAAGGCACCGACCGTGGCCAGCATCAGCACGGTGCGTTGCGCAGGTACACCCCAACCGCTGAACAAGGCATAGGCCGTGGCCAGCACCATGCCACCAAGCAAGGCGGCCGTGGGAGCGGACACGCGCAGGCACAGCCAGGCCGAACGCCGCCACAACCAGCCCAGTGCCAGCGCCGCGGCCCAGGCAAACATGGTGATGTGCAAGCCCGAAATGCTCATCAGATGGGCCACCCCGGTGGCCCTGAAAACATCCCAGTCGGCGCGCTCAATGGCGGCCTGATCGCCCACCACCAGCGCAGCGATCAGCCCGGCGGCATCCGAGTCGGCGAGTCGCAGCAAAATCTGATCGCGCACCTGGCCGCGCAGCCATTGCACCGGGCGTTGCCAGGTCACTACCAGCCGCATCGGCGCTGAATCACGCGGGCCGGCTCGGACATAGCCAGTGGCCTGCACGCCCTGCACCCACTGCCACAACTCGTAATCAAAACCATGCGGGTTGATGGTGCCGTGCGGGGCCTTCAGGCGCACCGTCATTTGCCATCGTTCTCCCGCCTGCAACGGTGCCGGCCGGCGTTGCAATTCACCCAGGGATTCGCCGGGGCCTTCGCCACGGGCATAAACACCGGCATACCAGCCCAGCTCCAGCCGCGGTGGCAAGCGCAATTGCTCGCCCTCCAGGCTGGCGCTTTCCAGATCCAGCAGAAAGCGCACGCCACCTTCAAAGTGCTGAGGCATCGCCGCCACCACCCCGGTCACGGCAATGTCACGTCCTTCCAACTCGGGGGCCAGGGCCTGGCTGCCAAAGACCTGGGCGCGCCAGCCTGTACTGGCAAATGCCAACACGACAAACGCAGCCCCGAGCAGGCTCCAGCGCCAGGCCGGCCAGCGTGTGCGCAAACTCATGCCCAGCAACAGCAAGCCCAGCAAAAGTCCGAGAAGGTAATCACCGGCCGGCATCAGCGTGGTCTGCTGCAACTGCAAGGCGTTGCCCAACAACCAGCCGAGCAGCGCAGGTATCAGGCCATGAATGGCAGAAAACCGAGCCTCCGACGCGGGCAGATGCGGGCTGGCATCAATGTCAAGCGCCCGCATCGCGGTCGATCAGGTTGGGGCAACGGCGGCCACGCGCCCGCCCGCCTGGGACGACCAGTCAATGGGGTCCTGCTGCAGCACCATGTCGATGTCGAGTCCCAGCATTTCAGCCACAAGCGATGGAAAAGTGACCGTCAGGGCGTTCTTTTGCAAACCCAACTGGTTGGCACGGGCTCGCCATTGAGCCAGGTGCATCACTGCCGCCAGGGGCTCACAGGCATCGTTGTCAAAGGGTGCGTCGGCATAGGCCAGCGAATCGCACAGAATCTGCGGCAATTGCGCCTGACTGGCCAGGGCCGAACTGACATCCAGATAACAAAATCCGAAATCCTGGCGCTCAACAAAGGCACGGTTGAGATCCAGCGGCGGACAGCTTTCATCCAGTTCGGCAATTTGCGGCAAGGCCGCGCGCATGGTCAACTCACCCAGCGCATGGATCAGCCCGGCCACGTAGGCGGCCTGCTGGTTGTACTGCAACAAGCCGGCCAGAGCGCGTGCCACACGCGCACAGTCCTGGCTGTAGTCCCAGAACTGCGCCAAAGGCAAACCGGTGCCCACCTTGAAAGAGGCCTGACCAATGGCCCGATTGACCATGCCTTGCACCTGATCCAGATGCAGCAGCGCCAGGGCCTCCGAGACACTGCTCACCTGGCCACACAGTCCCAAGGAAGGCTCGTTGGCCGCCTGCAATACGCGCAAACTCAGCACTGGATCGGCCTTGATGAACTGGTCGATGCGGCGCAGGTCAGGTTGCAACTGCCTGAGCTCAGTCAACAGCAAGGCCTGCACCCGCGGGCTGCTCGGCAGTGGGGTTGGATGGGCCAGCAGGTCAACCAATTGCATAACGGCTAGTGACCCAGGTTTTTGAGCTTGGCAAATGCAGAAGACATGGCTGTGGATTGTGGCGCATGCGCGCGCGGCTGCGATTTGGCACCCTGGAAACGATTGTCACCAGCACTGCCGCTGCGCGCCGGGGCGGCACCGAGTTTCATGGTGAGCGCAATGCGCTTGCGGGCCACATCCACTTCGACTACCTGCACCCTGACGATGTCGCCGGTCTTGACGACCTCGCGCGCGTCGGTAACAAACTTGTGGCTGAGCTGGCTCACATGCACCAGGCCGTCCTGGTGCACACCCAGGTCAACAAAGGCACCAAAAGCCGCCACGTTGCTGACCGTGCCTTCAAGCACCATGCCTTCTTTCAAATCCTTGATGTCTTCGACGCCGTCATTGAAACGCGCCACCTTGAAGTCAGGACGCGGGTCACGGCCGGGTTTTTCCAGCTCGCCCAGAATGTCTTTCACCGTGATGACGCCAAATTGCGCGTTGGCAAATAGCTCGGGACGCAGGGCTTTCAGCATGTCGGCGCGCCCCATGAGTTCGGTCACCGGCTTGCCGGTTTTGGCAATGATCTGCTCCACCACCGGGTAGGTTTCAGGGTGCACGCCGGTCATGTCGAGCGGGTTGGTACCACCACGAATCCGCAGAAAACCGGCGCTTTGCTCAAAGGTCTTGGCGCCCAGGCCAGTGACCTTGAGCAGCTCCTGGCGGCTGGCAAAAGCACCGTTGGCTTCACGCCAGCGCACCACCGCCTTGGCCACGCTGGCACTCAGGCCCGAGACCCGGCTGAGCAACGGCACACTGGCCATATTGAGGTCGACGCCGACCGAATTGACGCAGTCTTCCACCACCGCGTCGAGGGTTTTGGCCAGATCGCTCTGGTTCACGTCGTGCTGGTACTGGCCGACACCAATGCTTTTGGGATCGATCTTGACCAGTTCGGCCAACGGGTCCTGCAAGCGCCGGGCAATGCTGGCGGCACCACGCAGGCTGACGTCGACATCGGGCATTTCCTGCGAGGCAAATTCACTGGCGGAATACACCGACGCCCCGGCTTCGCTGACCACCACTTTTTCCATCTGACGCGCTGAGGACCGGGCCATCAGCTTGATCAGGTCGGCGGCCAGCTTGTCGGTCTCGCGGCTGGCCGTGCCGTTGCCAATGGCGATCAGGTTGACACCGTTTTTTTCGCACAATGTGGCCAGGATGTGGAGTGCGCCGTCCCAATCCTTGCGTGGCTCGTGCGGGTAGACCGTTGTGGTGTCCAGCAGCTTGCCGGTGGCATCGACCACCGCCACCTTGACCCCGGTGCGAATGCCGGGGTCGAGCCCCAGCACCACGCGCGGGCCGGCCGGTGCAGCCAGCAACAGGTCGCGCAGGTTGTCGGCAAAGACCTTGATGGCGACGCGTTCGGCTTCTTCCCGGAGCCGGGCAAACAGGTCGCGCTCGGTGGACAGGCTGAGCTTGACGCGCCAGGTCCAGGCCACGCATTTACGGATGAGGTCGTCGGCCGGGCGGCCCTGGTGGCACCAGCCCAGTTTCAGGGCGATGCGGCCTTCGGCGAGCGACACGACGGGTGCGGCCCTGGATTTGAGCGCAGCAGTGGGGGCAGGCGCGGGCAGATCCGGCTCGGGCAGCACCAACTTGGCTTCGAGGATGTCGAGGCTACGGCCGCGAAACACGGCCAGCGCCCGGTGCGAGGGCACCCGACAAATTGGCTCTTCGTAATCAAAATAGTCGCGAAACTTGGCGACATCGACGTGGTTCTCGTCCTTGCCGGCCATCAATTTGCTTTGCAGTAAGCCCTCGGTCCAGAGCCACTCGCGCAGGTCCTGCACCAGCGCCGGGGTCTCGGCCCAGCGCTCACTCAACAGGTCGCGCACACCGTCGAGCACCGCCGGCACGGTGGAAAAGTCGGGTTGTTTGTCTTCACCCTCCACCACCGGGCGCAAGGGGACCACATAGGTCAGCGCCTCATCGGCTGGCACCAGGGCCGGGTTGGCAAACAAGGCATCGGCGAGCGGCTCCAGCCCGGCTTCGCGCGCCAGTTGGCCTTTGGTGCGGCGCTTGAGCTTGAACGGCAGGTACAAGTCTTCCAGCTCCTGCTTGGTCGCTGCGGCGTGCAGCGCGGCCAGCAGCGCAGGCGTCAGTTTGCCCTGCTCGTCAATCGCCTTGATGACCGTCTGCAGGCGGTCGCGCAATTCGCGCAGGTAGCCCAGGCGGGCTTCCAGTTCGCGCAGCTGGATGTCGTCGAGGCCACCGGTCACTTCCTTGCGGTAGCGGGCAATGAAAGGCACGGTGGCGCCACCGTCGAGCAACTCCACGGCAGCAACGACCTGATGCACCTGCACCTTGATTTCTTGCGCAATTTGAGCGATGATTTTTTGCATGGGTCAATGAAAAGCCAACGCCCGGCTGGCTGAAAAAACACAAGGCTGCGAGTGTGCCACAGGGTGCCGGCGATCATGCCTCCAGCAGCATTTCCAGGTGCGCAATGCCGTCTTCCATGTAGGGCTTGCCGACATCCTTGAAGCCGTGTCTGGCATAAAACCCCTGCAAATGCGCCTGGGCCCCAATCCGTATGGCCTGCGGCCCCCACACCTGGCTGATGGCAGCCACCGCCTGTTCCATCAACGTGTGACCGAGCCCGGTGCCGCGGGCGCACTGACGTATCAAGACCCGGCCAATGCTGGCTTCGGGAAACTTGACTCCTGGCGCAAAGCAGCGCGCATAAGCCTTCAACTCTTCCCCCTGCACGCCCAGCAAATGCATGGCTTCACGGTCGGCGCCGTCAATGTCCTGGTAAATGCATTGCTGCTCCACCACAAACACCTCACTGCGCAGGCGCAATACTTCGTACAGCTCGCCCACACGCAAATCCTCAAACGACATCAAGCGCCACACCGGGATGTGCATTTCACGAGACCTTGATGATCCCACCGACCAAAGTTTGAATGTCATGGTTTTAGCTCCTGTTTAAGCGCATCGTCAATTTGCAGAAAGTGCACCTGCACCACGCCGACTTTTTCCAAAAGACAGTGAAGTTGTCATTCAGCCTCCAATGACTGCGCTCACACCGCCATCCACCGCCAGCCATTGGCCGGTGATGTGCTTGCCTGCCGCACTGGCAAACAGCAACGTGGCGCCTTTCAGGTCTTCATCATCGCCCAGTCGTTGCAGCGGTGCGCTGGCTGCCAGCGCGTCGGTACCCAGCGCAGCAATCGTGCTGGCGGTCGTCCTGCTGTGAAACATCCCCGGACAAATGGCGTTGACGTTGATGCCGTAGCGACCCCACTCGCAGGCCAGCGCACGCGTGAAGTTGATCACTGCGCCTTTGCTGGTGTTGTAGGCCAGGGTGGTCATGCCAAGTGGGTTGCCACCCAGCCCGGCAATGGAGGCCACATTGATGATGCGCCCGCCACGCCCGATCATGCTGTGCCTGCCCACCAGCTGGCTGAGCAAAAAATAACCACGCACGTTCAGTGCCATCACCTTGTCCCAGGCGGCTACCGGGTGGTCTTGCGCCGGCGCACCCCAGGTGGCACCGGCGTTGTTGACCAAAATGTCGACATCGCCCATGCGCTGCAGGGTCTCGGACACCAGCTTTTGCAGGTCGGCCTCCACCGCGCAATCGGCAGCCACCCAGCGCGCGTCAATACCGGCATCCTGCAGGTCGGCGCAGGCAATTTCAAGTTCGTCGGCATTGCGCGCGCAAAGCATAATGCGCGCACCCGCCTCCCCCAGCGCGTGCGCCATTTGCAGACCCAGCCCGCGCGATCCGCCCGTGATCACGGCCGTCTGGCCGGTGATGTCGAAAAGTTGCTGAGTGGTTCGGGGCATGGCATGTGACGCGCTATTGACGGCTTCAAATTATGACCGAGTCGCCCACCTTGACAGACCACTCGCATCTAAGCCAGCTGGCAGCCCCAACTGAAACCAACTGAAAGTTCGCAAATTTTGCCGACGCCAGCCAAAACAGCGAAAAAACTCCCCTATAATTCAGGGCTTGTTCCTCGATAGCTCAGTTGGTAGAGCGCCGGACTGTTAATCCGTAGGTCCCTGGTTCGAGCCCAGGTCGAGGAGCCATAAAAAACAAAGGCTTGCACGAAAGTGCAGGCCTTTCGTCTTTCTAAGCGTGACGAAAACGTGACAAATCCAGCACGTTGCGCCCTTCCCCTCTATTGCGCTCAATTCGAGACGCTGCAGACAACAGGTTTTCCGTCGAAAACTTGGCATACCGATCCACCATGATCCGCGACTTCCAGCCGCCAAGGTCTTTGAGTTCATCACAAGACGTCCCCGCCTGGCGATGCCACGATGCCCAGGTATGGCGCAGATCGTGAAACCGAAAGTCCTTGATGCCAGCAGCCGCTAACGCGGTATGCCATGCAGTGTTGGTAACTTGCCAGCGTATCGGTTTACCTTCGTAGGTAAAACAATGCGTCAGGCTTTTGCCAATCTGCTCCCTCAATACTTCAATCGCATCTTCATTTAACGCCACTCCCCGCGGCGTTCCATTCTTGGTGTGGTTTAACCAGGCAGTCTTTCGATCCAGGTCCACCCGCTTCCACTCCAAGCCCGTGATCTCGGAGGCGCGGCAGCCTGTTGCCAGGGCATACCGTACCAGGGCCGCTAAGTGAGGAGGACAGACACGGATCAACCGTTCTGCTTCTTCCTTCAACAACCAGCGATCCCGCTCGACTTCACCGGACAACATGCGAATTTTCGGAAAGGTATCGATCCACTGCCATTCATCACGCGCCATTCTCAGCAGGGCACGCAGTGTCGACAGCGTTCGATTCACCGTGGCAGGTTTGTTGCCGCGCTTGGTCTCGCCCTGGACGATGGACCAGATGACATCCCCATTGATCTGGTTCAGCATCATCGACCCCAGGTAGGGATCAAGAAAGCGGCATATCCGCTGCACATCCGAAAAACTTCTCAAGTTCCGTTTCAGTTCGAGATACCGAACCACAGCTTCTTGCCAACTGCGTTGGGGTTTGATGCCAAAGTGGGTTTCGCGGTACGCATCCAGCCTGAGTTTGGCTAGATAGGCAGCGGCATCCTCTTTGATTTCAGTCCCAGCGCTTTGGCGTACTCTTTTGCCGTTGGGGAGCGTTGCACAAATCCACCAGTTGCCGGAATCGGGCCGCTTGTAGATTCCTTCATTTCGGGCCATAAATTCTCCTTTCCGGCCCGCCTTCGCTCCCCCTTATGTTCGTCGAGCCAGGCATCCAAGTCAAGACGGTCATAGACACAGCGCCGACCCAGGCGAACATGGGGCACTTCCAACTGAGCCAGGAGGGTGACTCCGATCCCCAGGTAGATGGCCGCTTGTTCTTTGGACAGACAACGCACAGGGGGCAAAGGCAGGCTGAGATCTTCCATTGCTTGGTCCTGTTAGCCCCTGGAGGCACGGCGATAGGCATCCACGCCTTGATCCAGAAAATCCTGTTTCAAGTTGTCGGGAAGGCCTGGAGAGTTGACGGCAGTGTTGAACTCCCGGCCCTTGACTGCCACCCGTTGCGCCAGGTATTCATCAAAGGTGAGTTCTTTCCTGGACGCGACCAGCGAATAGTGCTCATAAAGTTTGGCCAGGATTTGATCAATAGCCTCGGCCCGGTTGTCGATCTTGTGCATGGCCATGTACGAGGTCAACGCGCCCAGGACCACCGTGATCAAACGAATCTCTGTCGGGGTGCGGGTATTGTTGTACTTGTCCAAGGGGACTCCTGGTGGCCCTTCCCAATCGACGGAGGCCAGCGATGACCATAAGTGATGCGTTGGCCAACGTGAACGCGTGCTGTCGGCCTCGTTGGGAATGGTCAGGCGAAGCCATTCGGTTGTGGCATAACGCCAAAGGCTGTTCTGGCTGTCTAGAACGCTGTCCAGAGAGCCCAAACCGCGTTCCTTGAGGAAATCCCGCTTGAACTCGAATTCGAGCCGCCAGACGTCTTCTCCAGGCTTCCAGCCCATGGGGAGCCAAAGGTCCATGGCCCATGTCTTGCCACTGTGAATGATTTCGGCAATCTTGTTGTACAGACGACAACCAATGACACCGCCCATGCCGATGGTCCAGCCAGTGAACTGTTGGTCTTTGGCGTAATTGTGAATTTCCATGGCACGGGTCACCCAGGCAGAACGGTGCCAGGAGTCCATCACCACCGGCGTGCTGAAATCGGCAGCCAGGTCGATCCGGCTTACGGTGTTATGACCTTCCAGGTCTCCCAATTCCAGGAGCAGCGCATGGAGCTCCTCTTGGATGTTCCTGGGGGTCTTGTGGGCCAGGTAGTGGGCCGACACCTGGACGTAGGCCATGGGCAGCTTCTTGCCTGGTCTGGAGAGCTGTATCCGGTAGGCGTTATCCACCAGGACAAAGGGAAACAATCCGGCCCCCCGATCCTTGACCTCGAAGATGTGGGAGCCAATCGGGTATTGGGCACTGGCTAACTGTTCCAGGTTCTCAGATTGGGCATTGATCTTGAGCTTTTGCAGGGCTGAGAACGAAGCATCATTGAGTTCACCAGGGAAGGACAGGTACAGACTGTCAACAGCCAGGCGCAGCAGCTTGAAACCATCTGGTAATGCTGTATTGCTGTTATGGGGTGCTGTGTTACTAGGCGGCGCACCCGAAATACCTTCCGGCCTGGATTCGCAGAGCGCCGCTGGCGCGTCGCGCAGCGAATCCCGGTCGGTTGGCTTGGGGTCGTTAACACCGCCAGCAACGCGGCTAGCTGGAGAGCTTTTGGAAGACATACAAACTTCTTTCATCCATACCAGCATGTCGAATTGACTACCTGGGCTGGATACCGAAGTTATGCATGTCGGCCCTTTTGGGCCACCATCTCAAATCGCGATTTCAGATGGTTGGCAGCTTCCGCGACCACTGGTAGTGGGCACGGATGTTCTTGCGGGCATTGGGCTGGTTTTTGGGATAGACGCCGAGCTTGTCCACAATGAGCGCTTCCAATTCAGCCTCGGGAATGTCTTTGATGCCAATTTCGCGCAGGATGAGCATGGCGTACCGCAACAGATCGAGCCCGGCCTGTTGCTTGTTCCCAGGGCCAGCCAGGGCGCTGCGCAAGTTCTTGAAGAAGGCTTTGTTATCCCTGATCTGAGCACGGGCAATCAACGTCATGGCTGTGGGACAACCGATGACAGCGCGATCCATTCGGATGGCCTTCAACAGTGAATCCTGGTTGTTGTTTTCGCGCACGTCCTGGAGTAGGCTAGAAATGCTGCGGCCATAGGTTGCCATACTTTGAATGGTACGGCCCAGGGAGTACACCAGAACCATAACAACCTCTTTGTCGAACTCTGGATGATGCGGCTTATCTTCGACATCATCCCGTTTTCTGATCAGTTCCAGGACCGCTTCCTGGGGATCATGGGAGGTCGCCATGTCATGAACTTCCTCGTGCCGATTCAGGGCAACAGTTACCAGGCTCAAGTGATCAATGAATGACAATTCGTACACATTGCTGTAAAGGCCATAGTCCCCAGGCATGACGCTGTCGAATTTTGCAGCGGGGGTACTTGCGAGGTGAGCATTCATGCCACGCAACATCGACAACAGTTCGGGCAGGAATTGCAGCAACTCGTGAAACTGATCGGCGGTGAGTTTTCCGTATTCTTTTTCCATTTGCTGGGGAGGATAGCGCACTCACACACGAACTCCCTTCGCCAGCGGTTTGTGCCTCTAGAATCAAAATAATGGGCATGGCAATACTGTTTCACGCAAAATGACGTTCAACAACAATTAAACGGGAGGGAATGATGAAATTGGCCGAAGCCCTACAGGCGTTCTTTCTGACGGCAAAGAATCCTGTACTGTTTGCTGGTGCAGGTGTTTCTATGAGGGTTGGGCTACCAAGTTGGCCCAAGTTATTGAAAGACATTGCCAACCAAATAAGAGATGATGATCCCCTTGCTGCTGCCCACATTGATCAAGCCGTCGCATCTAATCAACTACTGTACGCAGCGACTATTTTTGATGCGAATCCGGCGCTTACCCCCGTTGCAAAACGAAAGATTTTGCGAAAATTACTAAGCCAGGAAAATGTAGATCGCTTGCGCTCATTGGCAAGCCTACCGGTCAGCGCGATCGCAACGACGAATTTTGATCGTACTTTGTCTAATGCCTATGCAGCCGCACTTGGAAAATCAGCAATCGAATATCACTATGGATCCGCAGAGTTCATCTCAACGACTTTGGAACAGGAATTTTTTATAAGTCGCATTCATGGCCGTATAGAGGGTCAGGAACCAATAGTATTCACGGATTCACAATACCAACATGCTTTGGTAGATCCTCATTATCTAGATGTAATTCGGTACCTATTCACACAACGAACTTTGTTGATCGTCGGATTTTCGTTCTTGGACCCTGCGCTTCAAGCAGTCCTGTCCGCTGTCGAAAAAATGTATGGTGGACGAAGTATGGGGGAGCATCTTGCACTGTTACCAGAGGATGCCGATGATTCCTTCGTCTCAAAGCTGGCACGATACAACATACGCAAGATAACTTATTCCCATGCTGACAATCACGCAGAGTTGTGGCAGGCAATCGATGAATTCGTGTCATCAAAGAACGGCACAAAATCGCCAAGCAAAGAGCTGAGTCCACCAACAGTACAAATGGTGGGACCACTTGATCCTATGAAGCGATTTTTGGCTGCCACCTTTGCCAGATTGGATCTTCGACAGGATGCAGAAACTCTACGAAACGTCACTTTCGAAGGAGTCATTCTTGGAACAATTATTGATGAGGAAAAGGGAATCTCACTGGAAGAACTACATGGAAGACTTAATTCCCACTTTGGATTGGACCGGCAAACCACCAACGAAATTCTAAAGAGCGCACTTGAAAAGTTGCGTGGAGAAAAACTAGTCACCCGACAGAAACAACCAAATCGAGGCGATGTATTTTTCAAATCGGATGAAGTCGTCGTCAACCCACTTCAAGTTGCAACAGAATCCCTAGGTCGGGCCGTTGTAGATCGAATTAAGGTTATGTTTGGCGTCGGGTCCACTTCGGACATGAGGACAGGCATTGCGAACACTATTCAAGGATTAATTGAAAGTCGTGGATGGGACCTAGGTGCAGCGTTCATACACAATTCGACGCCACCAGACATCGATATTGAACATCATGTTCGAGACGGGTGCCGTCTGTTGACGCAAGCGCAGTTGAACCACATTACCTCTGCGATGAAACACCTTCTTGTTTCTCCGACACCGGCCGAAGCCAAGTTACTGGCAGAAATTGGGAGAGTCAGCTTTTCAATTGCGCTAATTTTCGCCGCTCCAAGGACCGCTATAAGTCATGGCTCATTACTTCCAGAACGTGTCTACTTAGACGCGAGTGTCCTCCTTCCAGCCCTGGTTCCTGGTCATAAATTTCACGACCTATATCAGTCGACCATCCGTGCATTGCACAAGATTTCGCGCAAAGTGGGAAGGACGTTTTCAGTACTTGTTTATGACGGCTACCTGAACGAGGTGGTCAGCCATCGCCGGCGGGCGGTTTCAGAATACGAAATGGAAGGAGAAGGATTTAATGACTTCGCGATCCGTCTAGCGACGTTGGATGGGCCTCAGAATATGAACGTTTACATAGGTGCATTTGCACAGCACCTATTGTCAGAGCCAACACTTGACTTCTCTGAATTTCTTGCACGTTATGCGCCCTATAGGACAGAAAATGAGCTTGAGCAGTACATCAAGAAACTCAACATCCTAACTCTTAAAAAGAACGAAATCATTGGCGACGGGTATAGCGAGATTTCGTTCGAATTGACAAAAGCATACGCTCAAGATGGTGATCGGATAAAGAACCCAACCCTGATCGAACACGATGCCGTTCAGCTTTCGGCACTTGAAAGGGAGGCCAGTAAAGGACTCCGGTCGATTTGGGTAACGGCGGATAAAAAGCTGAAGCAAAAACTTGTAGCTGCACGATTTGACGCAATAGCAGATCAAATGATTAGTCATTTCGGTCTGGCAGAACTTGTAGACTTTGTGTCCGATTACGAGCCATCATACTTTGGAGCCGTAGGTCTACTGTGGGGAGTAGCCCCATCTGACGAGACATCTCGTGTACGAGAATTCTTAGTTAACAAAGCCTTGCAATCATATGATGAAGCGTATGCAATGGAAATGCAGGAGCTTGTTGGCGATATCTCACAAGCCTATCAGCGAGAGGCAGAACGACAAGGCATCTCACTAGACTCGAAAAACCCAAGTAGCAGAGTAAAGGCGCTTCACATTTTAGGTGGCTTCGAAAACGATTTTTTTGAGGCCCTTCGCAAAAAGATCGAATTGCGAGAGCGACAGGGATCAGCGTGACAATCTTGACGATTCCCAACGAAACGTGACGAGCGAAGACGAGCCTAAATCATTGATAAATAAGGGTTTTATCCCCTGTTAATCCGTAGGTCCCTGGTTCGAGCCCAGGTCGAGGAGCCAATTAGATGCAGAGATGGGCACTCCCGCAGTGCCCTTTTCTTTTTGTGCCGCCGCAGCCAGCAAAGCCGCCTTCTTGCCGCGCATCACCACCCGTTTTCCGTCAAAGGTAAGCGCGCAGCGAACCCATCTTGACCACAGGGCAGCGACTGTGGCTGAGAATCAAAGAGCGTGAACTTGTGGTTGCCAGCGGTGCGGCAACAACTCATGAATCTGACTGGCCCGCTGTGTTGGCAGGCGCGTCAGGACATCCTTGAGATAGGCATATGGATCATGCCCATTGAGTTTGGCACTCTGGATCAGACTCATCACCGCAGCACCACGCTTGCCCGCACGCAGTGAACCGGCAAACAGCCAGTTGTTGCGACCGATGGCAATCGGACGGATCTGATTCTCAATATGGTTGTTGTCCACCGGCAGCTGACCGTCACCGACAAAGCGCGTGAGTGCGCCCCAGCGACGCAGACTGTAATCCAGCGCCTTGGCCGTAGCCGTTCCATCCGTGATCTTCTGCCGATTCAGGATCATCCACTGGTGCAAGGTGTCGAGCAGTGGTTTGGATCGTTCCTGGCGCATCCGCCTTCGCTCATCGGGCAGCAGTTCTTTGATTTCCCGCTCAACCTCGTAAATCCTGCCAATCTGCTCCAGCGCACTGTGTGCGATCTGGCTCTTGTTGGCGGCATGTAAGTCAAAGAACTTGCGCCGGGCATGCGCCAGACAACCGACTTCGGTCACCCCCTGGGTCATCAGTTGCTTGTAGCCACTGAAGTCATCACAGACCAAGCTACCGCGCCAGTCACCCAGAAAGGTCTTTGCATTCTCACCGGCACGGCTTTCACAGAAGTCATAGACCACCGCCCTGGTGTCTTCAAAGGCACCCGCAGCGTAAGCCCACAGGTAGGCCCGGTGTGTTTTGCCATTGCCGGGCTTGAGCATCTGCACCGGAGTCTCATCGGCATGAATGACACTGTGCTGCAGGATGTCGGCCTTCAGTGCATCAACCAGGGGTTGCAACTGCACACCACAGCTGCCCACCCAGGCTCCCAGCGTGGAGCGGGCAATGGCCAAACCGGCACGACCAAAGATGGCCTCCTGACGGTACAGAGGCAGATGATCGGCAAACTTGGCCACCAGCACCTGGGCCAGCAGACCTGTGGTGGGAATGCCTTTGTCGATGATGTGCGCATCAACCGGGGCCTGGATCAGCGTTTCGCACTTGGCGCATGCCCATTTGCCGCGGATGTGACGTTCCACACTGAAGGCGCCGGGCTGGTAGTCCAGCTTCTCGGCGACATCTTCACCGATGCGTTTCATCTGGCAGCCGCAGCGACAGGTGGTGGCGTCAGGCTCGTGGTGGATCTCGATGCGGGGCAGATTCGCGGGCAGCGGCTGGCGTTTGGGTTGTTCCTTGACGCGGGGCGCAGGCGCATCGCAGGAGCTGAGTTGTTCGATCTCGTCGTTCACCGCCTGCAAGTCTTCATCGAGGGTTTCTTCCAGCAGGCTTCTTTGCTCGGCGCCAAAGCGCTCGCTCTGGGCGGCAAACTTCAGGCGTTTGAGCATGGCATTCTCATGCGTGAGCTTGTCGATGGTGGCTTGTTTGAAGGTGACCGTCTTGAGCAGGGACTGCACCACTTCGCGCAGTTCGTCTGCGCTCATGTGGGGGAGTTGCTCAGAAGCGATCACCATGAAACGCAGTGTCTCATTGGCGAACGAAATGCACCATTGGTGCTTTTACTTATTGACTTGTGCGCTACATATTTTGATGATTCAAACTACGCCGATGATGCCTGCTGCGCCCATGCGCTGCCAGGGCAGTCCGAGCACCAAGGCGTCGAATTGGACACGGTTCAGACTCAATTGTTGGCTTGCACTTCCCATTGGCCAGAAAAATTTGCCCTGGTGCAGTCGGCGTGCCGCCAACCAGATGCCGATACCGTCATGCACCAGAACCTTCAATCGGTTTGCTCTTCTGTTGGCGAATAGATAGGCTGTGTGCGGATGGGCAGCACCAAAGACGGATACGACACGCGCCAAGGCGGTATCGGTGCCAGCTCGCATGTCCATGGGGGCTGTTGCCAGCCAGATGGTATCGATGCGGATCACTTGAGAATCGCCCGCGTCCATTGCGCCAAGTCGCCAGCGTCGCTGATGGGCCAGGTGACGATCATCGAGACTGCACCTTTGCGAAGCTCTACCTTGATGTCGCAGGCTGTGGGCTCTAGCATGCCACCGGTGGGTAGCTTCAAGGGGATGAATGCGGGGCGAGGTGAAGTTACGACAGCGACACCCATCGGAGCTGGCCCGATAGGTCGGTGGCGCCCGTCACGCTCATGCTCCTTGAGCCAGCGGTGCAATACGTTGGCATTCATGCCGTGTTGCAAGGCTATGGCGGCAATGGAAGCACCCGGTTGCTGGCAGGCCGCAACCAACTCGGCTTTGAACTGGCGCGTGTAGGTGCGGTGGGTACGCCGGGTCGAATATCTGGCAAGGTCTGGTTCTTTGAGCATGGTGTGCACGATGAGTTACGTGCACACGATCTTGCGAGATACCAGACTTCAATTCAAGGTGGGTTCACCGGACGCTTAC
>NZ_JAMPYG010000014.1 GCF_023700745.1 Rhodoferax sp.
CTTGTCTGCTGCTATTTTTAGCGGTCGGCATTGTAGGTGTCATTGGTCACATTGGTGCTGCTGTGACCAGCCAGCAAGCTGATTTCCTTGGGTGTCAGCTTCTCGCCGTTTTGTAGCTTGCGGATGATGCCTGACAGGTCTTGGTCAATGGCAACTTTCTGTTTTTCAATCTCAGTCGTCTTCAATCCGAAGACCTTGGCAAGCTTGAAGTTGTTGCCTTCGGCTTGACGCAGATTGTTCGTGATGGCGGTCCTTCTCGTGTCATGGAAGTAAAGCCGTTCTCTTTCATTATCGTAGTAGCCAAGTTGTTTTGTTGCTTCAACCCAATAAGCGCGCATGTTGAAGTAGGTCAGCTTGAAGACTTTGCCTTTTTCTTTCCTTCGGTCGTTTAGATATTCAAGGAAAGATGGCTCAATGGGGATGTCACGGGGCTTTCCGTTTTTTGTCTTCGGGATCAAGACGGTCTGATTTTTCCAGTCAATGTTTTCCCATTCCATTGAAAGACACTCAACACGGCGGCAGCCTGAGTAGATGCACTGGATGAAGCAATAGTAGGGCTCTTGGTTGGCCTTCATTTGTAGATATTCTGCAATCTTCAATGTTTGTTCTTCATTGATGATGGTTCTTCTACTGTTGTCCGGCTTGGGCTTCTCGTTTCTGGGAAGTTTCTTGACGGGGTTTTCAAGGCCATCTTCAAATTCAGTGAAGTATTTATAGGCGTGAGTGAAAGCCCCCGAAATTGTAGAAAGCTCACGAAGTAGGGTGTTTGCCTTCACCTTTCTTGCCTTGATATAGGCAATGATGAGCTGCATATCTACAGTCTCAACGAAAAAATCGCCAAACGGAATTCCGTCCTTCATGTAGTCAAAGGAATCATTTCGGGTCTGCTCAATAATTGCCTGCACAATCGTCTTGCTGTACTTGTACTTGTTGATCCGCTTGTGAATCAGCTCGTAGGGAATCTTGAACTCAGGAATGGCCCTTAGACTGCGATTTTGATTGGTCTTGTAGGAGTTGGGGCTTTGTTTGGACAGGTGTTGCTTGAAGTGCTCTGCCAAGAGCATTCTCATGGTGATCTTGTTCGCTTCGGCGATCAGGTTCTCTACCGTGGCCATGCCCGAAAGCTCTTTTTCCTTCTGAGCTTCCCAATCCTTGGCTTCTCGCTCGGTATCAAACAGCTTGGTATGAGCCTTGCCGTTGTGCTTTACCTGGGCACGGTATTTGACTACTGTGATGTTCCGCTTGGTCTCTGGGTTCTTGCGGGAATACTCAACGGTATAGACGGACATGCTAACCCCTACGTGTGATGTGGCTGCAAAAGTGTGCGGCCGCCGACTGCTGAAAGCCAGTTCGGCACAAAGAAAAAAGTTTGTGCCAAATTTGTGCCGCGTTCAAGAAATTTGTGCCGAAAAGTCTGTTAAAAATCGTCGTAAGTCGTTATTTTATAACAAAGTACAGTGCTTTAGTGACCGCTTCAACAAGGGGCAGCAGGATGCGTTTTTGCCGCATGTGGAAAGCGGGTTGTTCACCTTTGTTGGCGCCACCACCGAGAACCCGTCATTCGAGGTGAACTCGGCCCTGTTGTCGCGTGCTGCTGTCTACGTTTTGCAACCTTTGACGACTGATGATTTAAGGCAAATCGTGGCTTCAGCCCAGGACTTGCAGGCGTTGCCAGCGATCGAGCCCAAGGCAATTGACCGGCTGGTGGCTTATGCCGATGGGGATGCGCGCCGGTTGCTCAACACGCTGGAGACGCTGGCGGTGTCGGCAACGCAGGAAAAGCGCGCCGAGATTACCGATGTCTGGCTGCTCAAGGTGCTGGGCGAGCGCATGCGCCGTTATGACAAGGGGGGCGAGCAGTTCTACGACACCATCTCGGCCTTGCACAAGAGCGTGCGCGGCTCTGATCCCGATGCCGCACTGTATTGGCTGGTGCGCATGCTCGACGGTGGTGCAGATCCGCGTTACATGGCACGGCGTCTGATCCGCATGGCCAGCGAAGACATTGGTCTGGCCGACCCCCGCGCGTTGCGTCTGGCGCTTGATGCGGCCGAGGTCTACGAACGCCTGGGCACGCCCGAGGGCGAGCTGGCTCTTGCTGAGTGCGTGGTCTACCTGGCGGTTGCACCCAAATCCAATGCTGTCTACAAGGCGTTCAATGAAGCCAAGGCCTTTGTCAAGCAGGACGGCACGCGTCCGGTGCCCATGCACCTGCGCAATGCACCCACCAAGTTGATGAAAGAACTGGACTATAGCAAAGGCTATCGCTACGCGCACGATGAAGCCGATGCCTTTGCGGCGGGTGAGCGTTATTTGCCTGATGGCATGGCCGCGCCTGGTTTTTACAAACCAGTGCAGCGCGGGCTGGAGATCAAGATTGCCGACAAACTGCGTGCCCTAGAAGAGCGCAATCAGCAAGCGCGTTAAGGTGGCATTGGTCTTGCATGTGAGTAGAAAGTGCAAGGGTTTACCCGGATTGGATTGCACCGTTATGGAGAGGCCCCGTGGCTACAATCCTGCCACTCAAATACGTCGTTGGAAGCCTTGCTACCAACACACTGGCAAGGCTCATAAGGCTGCATAACGCGTCAACAACCCTGTTGACACCTCAACCGGCCAAAAATCGGAGAAGAAACAAGTATGGAAACCTTGATCCAGCAGGTCATCAATGGCCTGGTGTTGGGCAGCATGTACGCTCTGGTGGCCTTGGGCTACACCATGGTGTACGGCATCATTGGCCTGATCAACTTCGCCCACGGCGAAGTGTTGATGGTGGGGGCCTTGACCAGCTGGACCATCATCGGCTTGATGCAGGAAGCCATGCCCGGCGCACCGGGCTGGATCATTCTGCTGATTGCGATGGTGATTGCCTGCATCGTGGCGGCCACGCTCAACTTCACAATTGAAAAGGTGGCTTACCGGCCGTTGCGCAACAGCCCGCGCCTGGCACCGCTGATCACCGCCATCGGCATGTCGATCTTGCTGCAGACGTTGGCCATGATCATCTGGAAGCCCAACTACAAACCGTACCCGAACCTGATTGGCGGTGCGCCCTACGAGATTGGTGGCGCGGTGATTTCTGTCACGCAGGTACTGATTTTGGGGGTCACGGCCTGTGCCCTGGCCACCCTGATGTGGCTCGTCAATTACACCAAATTGGGGCGTGCCATGCGTGCCACCGCTGAAAATCCGCGGGTGGCGGCGCTGATGGGGGTCAAACCTGACCTGGTGATTTCGGCCACTTTTGTGATTGGTGCCGTGCTGGCGGCCATTGCCGGCATCATGTGGGCGGCCAACTACGGCACGGTGCAACATACCATGGGCTTCCTGCCCGGGCTCAAGGCCTTTACCGCAGCCGTTTTTGGTGGCATTGGCAACCTGGCCGGTGCCGTGGTGGGCGGCATTTTGCTGGGACTGATCGAATCGCTGGGGGCCGGCTACATTGGCAAACTCACGGGGGGCGTGCTGGGCAGCCACTACTCGGACATTTTTGCCTTTGTTGTGTTGATCATCGTGCTCACACTCAGACCTTCAGGCCTGCTGGGTGAGCGGGTGGCTGACAGGGCGTAAGGAGACAGAGCATGAAACAACAAAAACAGATCATCGTATTTTTGCTGGCGGCGCTGGGTTTGCTGGTGCTGCCCCTGTTGCTGCAAGGGTTTGGCAATGCCTGGGTGCGCATTGCCGACATGGCCCTGCTTTATGTGTTGCTGGCGCTGGGGCTGAATATAGTGGTGGGTTACGCCGGCTTGCTCGACCTGGGTTACGTGGCGTTCTTTGCCATTGGCGCCTACATGTACGCGCTGCTGGCCTCACCCCACCTCAGCGATACTTTCCCTGTCATTGCCGCCATGTTCCCGGATGGCATGCATTTGCCGATCTGGCTGGTGATTCCGGCCGCGGCTGGCCTGGCCGGACTGCTGGGCGTGCTGTTGGGGGCGCCGACCTTGCGGCTGCGTGGTGACTACCTGGCCATTGTGACGCTGGGCTTTGGCGAGATCATTCGCGTTTTCATGAACAACCTGGACCATCCGGTCAATATCACCAATGGCCCCAAGGGCCTGGGGCAAATCGATTCGCTGACCTTTTTTGGCTTGAGTCTGGGTAAAAAGGTGGAAATCTTCGGGTTTCAGCTGGCCTCGGTCTCCTTGTACTACTACCTGTTCCTGGTGCTGGTGGTGGTCAGCGTGATCATTTCGCACCGGCTGCAACTGTCCCGCGTGGGCCGCGCCTGGATGGCCATTCGCGAGGACGAAATTGCCGCCAAGGCCATGGGCATCAATACGCGCAACCTGAAACTTCTGGCTTTCGGCATGGGCGCCACGTTTGGTGGAGTCTCCGGTGCCATGTTTGCCTCGTTCCAGGGCTTTATTTCGCCGGAGTCATTTGCCTTGATGGAGTCCATCATGATTGTGGCGATGGTGGTGCTGGGTGGTATTGGTCACCTGCCTGGTGTGATTCTGGGCGCGGTGGCGCTGTCCGCCTTGCCCGAAGTGCTGCGTTACGTGGCCGGGCCGCTGCAAAACATGACTGGCGGACGTCTTGACGCGTCCATCCTGCGTCAATTGCTGATTGCGCTGGCCATGATCATTGTGATGTTGCTGCGTCCGCGTGGTTTGTGGCCGTCACCCGAGCACGGCAAATCCTTGCAAACCACCAAGCCCTGACGCGACCCTACCCAAGAAGAAATGACATGACAGACACCGTACTCAACGTTGCCGGCGTATCCAAACGCTTCGGCGGCCTGCAGGCCTTGAGCGATGTGGGCATCCAGATCAGGCGCGGCCAGGTCTATGGCCTGATTGGTCCCAATGGCGCTGGCAAAACCACGTTTTTCAACGTGCTCACCGGGCTCTACACCCCCGACACCGGTACCTTTGAGCTGGCTGGCAAGCCCTACCAGCCCACGGCGGTGCATGAGGTGGCCAAAGCCGGTATTGCCCGCACCTTCCAGAACATCCGTCTTTTTGCCGAAATGACAGCGCTTGAGAATGTCATGGTGGGACGCCACGTGCGCACCCATTCCGGCTTGCTTGGCGCGGTGTTTCGCACGCCCGGTTTCAAGTCCGAAGAAGCGGCCATTGCCAAACGTGCCCAAGAGTTGCTGGACTATGTGGGCATTGGCAGCCTGGCCGACTACAAGGCCCGCACCCTGAGCTATGGCGACCAGCGGCGTCTGGAAATTGCCCGTGCCCTGGCCACTGACCCGCAACTGATTGCCCTGGACGAACCCGCCGCCGGCATGAACAGCACCGAAAAAGTGATGTTGCGCGAACTGATCGACAAGATCCGCAACGACAACCGCACCATCTTGCTGATCGAGCACGACGTCAAACTGGTCATGGGCCTGTGCGATCGCGTCACGGTGCTCGATTACGGCAAGCAGATAGCAGAGGGCACGCCGGCTGATGTGCAGCGCAACGAAAAAGTGATTGAAGCCTATCTGGGCACCGGAGGACACTGACATGGCCGAAGTATTATTGAAAGTCAAAGGCCTCAAAGTGGCTTACGGCGGTATTCAAGCCGTCAAGGGTGTCGATTTTGAGGTCTGTGAAGGCGAATTGGTGTCACTGATCGGCTCCAACGGCGCCGGCAAAACCACCTCCATGAAAGCCATCACCGGCTCACTGCCCATCAACGATGGCGACATTGAGTATCTGGGTAAAAGCATTCGCGGCCAGGGCCCCTGGGACCTGGTCAAACAGGGCCTGGCCATGGTGCCCGAAGGCCGTGGTGTGTTTACCCGCATGACGATCATCGAAAACCTGCAGATGGGGGCTTACATTCGCAATGACCAGGCCGAAATTCTGCAGGACATTGACCGGGTGTTCACCACCTTCCCGCGCCTCAAGGAGCGCCGTGACCAGTTGGCCGGTACCATGAGCGGCGGTGAGCAACAAATGCTGGCCATGGGCCGGGCGCTGATGAGCCGGCCCAAGGTGTTGCTGCTCGATGAGCCTTCCATGGGCCTGTCACCCATCATGGTGGACAAGATTTTTGATGTGGTGCGTGAGGTCTACGCGCAGGGCGTCACGATCCTGCTGGTGGAGCAAAATGCCAGCCGTGCCCTGGCCATTGCCGACCGTGGTTATGTCATGGATTCGGGTCTGATCACCATGACGGGTGACGGCAAAACCATGTTGCATGATCCCAAGGTGCGCGCGGCTTACCTGGGTGAATAAGTTTTTTCATATTCATTGATATTGCTCAAGATTTAGACGGGTCAGGCACTGCAAAGTAACGGTCATGTTTACCGTCAATACCATTGATCCCAGTGCCCAGACCCAAAATATTGCCCGCGGACAGCTCTTGCTGCAACACGGTGTCAAGCCGGTCTGGGTCAGTTACATCGAATCTGGACGGGTCGCGCTGGGTGTGTTGGCAGATGGTTTGATGGAACATCAGATCGGCGTGCTGGAAGGACCCTGCTGGCTCGACGCCAGTTCGGCGGTGCTCAATATGCCGCACCTGGTGGATGCTTTGGCTGATACCCCTGTCGAGTTGCGCCAGGTCAGCATGGACGATTTCAGCAAAGGCATTGCCGGTCTGCCTGAAGCCGCCCAGGCCGTGCTCACCGATGTGGCCATGGCACACCGTCGGCAGACCGAGTTTGCCGTGAGCCGATTGGCCAAGGACGCCGAGGCGCGTTGTGCCGAGTGGCTGCTCAGCCATGCCCAGTCTGGCGCCCAGGGTCAGATGGCGGTTGAACTGCATCAGCGCAAGCGCAGCATTGCTGTGCAACTGGGGATTGCCCCCGAGACCTTTTCGCGCGTGCTGCGTCACCTGCGCGAACAAAGCCTGATCAGCGGTTCCGGCCGTGTGCTCAATCTGGTCAACCCCAACGCCCTGCGTTCGCTGGCAGGAGTCTGAAACCTTGTGGGTCAGACCACTCGCCCAGTGACGTGCTCTGACCCCAACTGATTATGTAGCGCCCACAACACCCGCTCTGGCGTGGCGGGTGCATTCAGCTGTACCGCTTGTCCGTCACCACGCGCCAGGGCGACTGCCTCACGTAGCGCTTCGAACACACTGATGGCCAGCATGAGCGGGGGTTCGCCCACGGCCTTGGAGCCAAACACGTTGTCCTCGGGGTTGGGCTCAGGCCATAAATCGACCTTGAAATGGGTGGGCACATCGCCTGCGGTGGGGATTTTGTAAGTGCTGGGCGCGTGCGTGGTCAGCAGGCCCTGGTCGTTCCACACCAGTTCTTCCGAAGTGAGCCAGCCCATGCCTTGCACAAAGCCGCCCTCAATCTGCCCGATGTCGATGGCCGGATTGATGGATCGGCCCACGTCGTGCAGGATGTCCACTTGCAACACACGGCTCTCGCCGGTGAGGGTGTCGATGGCCACCTCGGTGCACGCTGCGCCATAGGCAAAGTAGTAAAACGGTCGCCCCGTCAGGGTGATTTTGTCGTAATGGATTTTGGGCGTGCGGTAAAAGCCGTCGCTCCACAACTGGATGCGGTTGGCGTAAGCCTGCGCCACCACTTCGGTGAAACTGCGCGTGGCTTTGGGCGTGCTCACCAGGCCAGCAGCAAATTGCACGGCACCGGCGCCGACACCGTCGAGGCCGCAGACAAAGGCTGCCAGGTTGTCGCGAATATGGCGTGCGGCAAATTGGGCGGCGCGGCCATTGAGGTCGGTGCCCGCAGACGCGGCGGTGGCCGAGGCATTTGGGATCTTGCCGGTGTCGCTGGCGCTCACCCGCACGTGAGCCAGCGGCACACCGAGTTCGTCGGCCACGATTTGTGCCACCTTGGTGTGTAGGCCTTGCCCCATTTCGGTGCCACCGTGGTTGACCGTGACGCTGCCGTCCAGATAGACATGCACCAACGCACCCGCCTGATTGAACAGGGTGGCGGTAAAGCTGATGCCAAATTTGACCGGCGTCAGGGCAATGCCGCGTTTGATGACCATGCTGTTCTGGTTCCAGCTGGCAATGGTGTCACGGCGCTGCTGGTAGTGTGCGGTCAGCGCCAGTTTTGAAATCAGTGGCTGCAGGATATTGCCCTCGACCTTCATGCCGTAGTGCGTGGTGTTGCGCTGCTGCTGGATGGACGTACTTTTGTTATGGCGATCTTCCAGCGTTTCATCGCAGTACAGGTTGCGAAGCCTGACAGCCAGCGGGTCAAGCCCCAGATGGCGGGCGATGTTGCCCAGAATCGCTTCGGTGACGATCATGCCCTGCGGCCCGCCAAAGCCGCGAAACGCGGTGTGGCTCTGGGTGTTGAGCTTGCAGCGGTACGAGGTGATCTCCACATCCTGCAAAAAGTAGGCGTTGTCGGCATGGAAAATGGCCCGGTCTGCCACCGGTCCCGACAAATCGGCGCTGAAGCCGCAGTGCGCCAGCATCTGCAACTGCAGGCCGCAGAGCCGGCCGCTGTCGTCAAATCCCACGCGGAAGTCATAACTGAACGGATGGCGCTTGCCGGTGATCATGAAGTCATCGTCGCGGTCGAGCCGCAACTTTACGGGTCGCTTCACCCGGTGTGCAGCCAGCGCTGCCCACACGGCCACATGGCCCGCCTGTGTTTCCTTGCCACCAAAACCGCCACCCATGCGCCGGCATAGCACCGTGATCGCATGGTTGTCCAGTCCAAGCGCATGGGCGACCCAGTGCTGCACTTCGCCGGGATGCTGGGTGCTGCTGTGAATGAGCCACTGGTTTTGCTCCTGCGGCAACGCGTAAGCCACCTGGCCTTCCAGGTAAAAGTGCTCCTGGCCGCCGACTTCGAATGTGCCTTGCAGGGTGTGCGGTGCGCGTGCCAGGGCCTGGGCCGCATCGCCGCGGCGCACCGTGACGGGCGGCAGCACAAAACTTTGCGCTGCCAGGGCCGCGCGCACGTCCAGGATGGCGGGCAGGGGTTCGATGTGCGGCGTCACCAGTCGCGCTGCACGGCGTGCCAGCATCACGCTGTCGGCCACCACCAGGGCAATGACCTGACCGACGTGCTGCACCGTGTCCTGCGCCAACACAGGCTCATCGCCGGCAAAGGCGGCCAGCATCTTGCTGCCGGGCACGTCGGCTGCCAGCAGCACGGCATGGACACCGGGCAGGGCAAGTGCCGCATGCGTGTCAACGCCGAGCAGCTTGCCGTGGGCGACCTTGGACAGTACCGGAGCGGCATAGAGCGTGCCGCGCAGTTCCGGGATGTCGTCGATATACGTGGCGGCACCGGCAATCTGCGCCGCGGCGCTCTCGTGCGGGTGTGGCTGGCCGCTGGATGACAGGGGCTCGGTGCCAGCCGGCGAAGGGGCGTTCATGCGTTTTCTCCTGCCAGGGTCAAGGCGTCCAGGCTGGCGTCTTGCACGCCCTGGCTCTCCAGCCAGAAACGTTCCATCAACCCATCCAGCACCTGCACGCGGTAGGCGGCACTGGCGCGCAGGTCCGAGATGGGTTGAAACTCGCCCCGCAGGGCAGCTTTGGCCTGGGTGACGGCGTCGTGTGTCCAGGCCTGGCCGGTCAGCGCAGCCTCGGTTTGCATGGCGCGCACCGGCGTGGCCGCCACACCACCGAGGCCAACCGAGGCCCGCATCACGCGTGCGTCCTGCAATTGCAGATGGATCGCCAGACACACCGCAGAAATATCGTCCTCCAGTCGCTTGGCGACCTTGTAGACCCGCAGCAATTCACCGGGCTGGGGCCGGGGCACCCGGACAAAGGCCAGCACTTCGTCTGCGGCCATGACATTTTTGCGGTAGCCGGTGTAAAGGGCTTCCAAGGGCAATTCGCGCTGGCCGCGCACGCTCATCAGCAGCACGCTGGCGCGCAGGGCGATCAGCAGTGGCATGCTGTCGCCAATCGGTGAGCCATTGACGATATTGCCACCCAGTGTGCCGGCATGGCGCACCGGCAGGCCGGCAAAGCGGCTGAAAAAAGCGTGCAGTTGTGGCCGATCCCGTTCCAGCGCAGCAAAGGCATCGTTCAGGCTGACCGCGGCACCAATGACGGTGTGGCTGTCCTGAACTTCGATGGTCCTGAGCTCGGCCGCGCGTGTGACGTCGAGCACCTGCGCAAAATCCATGTGCAATTTGTTGATCCACAAGCCAACATCGGTGCAGCCGGCCACCAGTTGGGCCTGCGGCCGGGCGGCCCGGGCCGCCAACAGTGCGTCCAGGCGGGTCGGTGCGTCATAGGTAGGCGCGTTGGCCTGGTCCCTTCTGGCGGGCGCGATGCCTGCCAGTTGCTCGCGCAGGCGCGCCTCGTCAACATGCACCGGTGGCAGGGCGCCCATCTGCTCGGCCGCGTCCAGGATGGGCCGGTAACCGGTGCAGCGACACAGGTTGCCTGACAGCGCCGCTTGCGCCTGGGTGCGGCTGACCGGCCGGTCTTTCAGCACCCGGTTCTGATACAGGCCAAACAGGCTCATGGCAAAACCGGGCGTGCAAAAACCGCACTGGCTGGCGTGACACTGGTGCAGCGCTTGCTGCACCGGGTGCGGTGTGCCGTCCGGGGCCGTCAAATCACCGGCCGTCCACAGCGCCATGCCATTGATGGCATGTGCCATCCGGATGCAGCTGTTGACAGCGTTGTAGCGCACCTGCTCGCCTTGCAACTCAGCCAGCACCACGGTGCAGGCGCCGCAGTCGCCTTCGTTGCAACCTTCCTTGGTGGCGCTGTGGTTCAGGTCCTCGCGCAGCAATTGCAGTAGCGTGCGGGTGGGCGGAACATGCGGCAGTGTGACAATCTCGCCGCGCCAGACAAATTGCAGGAGGGGTGGGTTCATGAAGGCGCTCGGAATGAAGGTTGATGGTGATCTGTGGCACCACGGTCATAAGCATAGAGCAAATGTCGAACCTGATCATCACGATTCCAGATTTCAAGGCATTTTGCTGGTAAAAACGACACTTCATTTAATTGACCAATCTGTTCATGACCACGCCCCGTCTTCAACTGTCCGGCATCACCAAACGCTATCCCGGCGTGGTCGCCAACAGTGACGTGAGCCTGACGGTGATGCCCGGTGAGACCCATGCGGTGCTCGGTGAAAATGGCGCCGGCAAATCCACCCTGATGAAAATCATTTATGGCGCGGTCAAGCCCGATGCCGGTGAAGTCAGGATCAACGGGCAGGTCATGCAGATCCGCAACCCCAAGGATGCGCGGGCCAACGGCATCAGCATGGTGTTTCAGCACTTCAATTTGTTTGACACCCTGACCGTGGCAGAAAACGTCTGGCTCGGCCTGGCGCGCAGTTCCCTGGACCAGGTCACCGCCAGCATCGTGGCCAAGGCCAATGAGTACGGACTCGACGTTGATCCGGCGCGCCCGGTGCATACCCTGAGCGTGGGCGAGATGCAGCGGGTTGAAATCATCCGTGCCCTGCTGACGCGCCCGGAGCTGCTGATTCTGGATGAGCCAACCTCGGTGCTCACCCCCCAGGCGGTGGACAAGCTTTTTGTGGTGCTGAAAAAGCTGGCCAGCGAGGGTTGCAGCATTTTGTACATCAGTCACAAACTGCATGAAATACGCGAGCTGTGCAATGCCTGCACCGTGCTGCGGGCTGGCCGCGTCACCGGGGTCTGCAATCCTGCCGAGGAGTCCAACGCTTCCCTGTCGCGCATGATGATCGGTGCCGAGCCGCCGCAACTGCAGCACCGTGCACAGCAGCCAGGCGCTGTGGTGCTGGACGTGAACGGGCTCAGTCTGTCCCGTGAGGATCAGTTCGGCATAGACCTTGACAACATTGGCCTGCAGGTGCGTGCCGGTGAGGTGGTGGGCATTGCCGGGGTTTCCGGCAACGGCCAAAAAGAGCTGATGTATGCCTTGTCGGGCGAAGACTGCCGTGCGCCCAAAAACAGCATTCGCATGGGTGAGACCGATGTGTCGGCCATGCATCCCGGGGGACGCCGCAAGCTGGGCCTGCACTTTGTACCGGAAGAGCGGCTCGGGCGCGGTGCTGTGCCGAATCTGAGTCTGGCGCACAACCTGCTGCTGACACGAACAGAATCCATTTCCATGCCGAAACTGGCTGGCGGCTGGATCAGGCCGCGGGCGCTGGAGCAACACGCGACAAAGCTCATCCAGGCGTTCAATGTCAAGGCTGCTGGTCCGCGCGCGCTGGCGCGTTCGCTCTCGGGTGGCAATCTGCAGAAATTCATTGTCGGCCGGGAGATCGACGCCCAGCCCAAACTGTTCATCGTCTCGCAACCGACCTGGGGTGTTGATGTGGGCGCTGCGGCCCAGATCCGTAGTGAAATTCTGGCGCTGCGCGACGCTGGTTGCGCGGTGCTGGTGGTGAGCGAGGAACTTGAGGAGCTGTTCGAGGTGAGTGACCGCTTGCATGTGATTTCCAAAGGCCAGTTGTCGCCCTCAGTGCCTATCGCAGAAGCCAGTATTGAGCGCATCGGGCTCTGGATGAGCGGGCTCTGGGACGAAAAGCCGACGGAGCCTGATTCCGCCGGCCAGCCAGGAGGTTCCCATGCTCAAGCTTGAAGCACGTCCCGAACCCTCCCGGGCCTGGACCTATGGCTCGCCCTTGCTGGCGCTGCTGGTCACCGTGCTCATCGGTGCGCTGATGTTCTCGGCGCTGGGCAAGGACCCGCTCAAGGGCCTGGAGATGTTTTTCTGGCTGCCCATTCACAACGCCTATGCGCTCGGTGAACTGCTGGTCAAGGCCACGCCCTTGCTCATCATTGCACTCGGTCTGGCCGTGTGTTTCAGGTCCAACGTGTGGAACATTGGCGCCGAAGGCCAGTACATCATCGGCGCCATTTTTGCCGGTGGTATCGCGCTGCTGGCCAACGCCGACAGCAGCCGCTGGATCGTGCTGCCCATTCTGCTGGCCGGGGTGTTTGGCGGCATGTTGTGGGCCAGCCTGACAGCGCTGCTGCGCGACCGCTTTCATGCCAACGAGATCCTGGTGAGCCTGATGCTGGTGTATGTGGCGGTGCAGCTGCTGAGTTATCTGGTCGGCGGGCCCTGGAAGGACCCGATGGGCTTCAACTTTCCGCAAAGCAAGACCTTTGAGGCGGTGACCCGCATTCCGCGCCTGTTTGAGGGCTCGCGGGTGAGCATTGGCGCCCTGCTGGCGCTGCTCAGCGTCGCCGGGCTGTGGGTGTTTTTGTTTCGCACCCGTGCCGGTCTGGCCTTGCAGGTGGGCGGGCAGGCGCCAGCGGCGGCACGCTACGCCGGCTTTTCTTCGCGCAAGGCGCTGTGGACGGCGCTGCTGATGTCGGGCGGCGCAGCCGGGCTGGCCGGTGCGTTGGAGGTGGCCGGCCCCATCGGCCAGCTCACGCCCTATGTACCGGCGGGTTACGGTTTTGCCGCCATCATTGTGGCTTTTGTGGGGCGTCTGCACCCGGTTGGCATGGTGTTCTCAGCCATTTTGATGAGCATGTTTTACATTGGTGGTGAACTCGCGCAGTCGCGCCTGGGGCTCACCAAATCGCTCACCGGCGTGTTTCAGGGCTTGCTGCTGTTCAGCCTGCTGGCTTGCGACACCTTGGTGAATTACCGTCTGAAGTGGAGCAAGTGATGGAATCCTACGCCTTGCTGCTGGCCGCCACGCTCAACGCGGGCACGGTGCTGGCCATTGCTTCGCTGGGCCTGCTGATCAACGAAAAAGTGGGCATTGTCAATTTGGGCGCCGAGGGCATGATGCTGTGCGCTGCCATTGCCGGTTTTGCCACCGTGGTGGCCACCGGCTCTGACATCATGGGTTTTCTTGCGGGCATGGCCGTGGGTGCCTTGCTGGCCGCCATTTTTGGCGTGCTGGTGATCTGGCTCAACACCAACCAGTACGCCACCGGCCTGGCTTTGACGCTGTTTGGCACCGGTTTTTCAGCCTTTGTCGGCACCAACTTTGTGCAGGCCAAAATCCCCGAGCGCGCCAGCTTCGCCATGCCTGGCCTGTCAGACATTCCCTGGTTTGGCCCGGCCCTGTTTCGCCACCACCCACTGGTCTACCTCACGGTGCTGCTGGCGCTGCTGTTGATCTGGTTCATGTACCGCACCCGCAAGGGTCTGGTCATGCGCAGCGTGGGCGAGAGCCCCGAGTCGGCCCACGCACTGGGCTACCCGGTGCGCCTGATCCGGCTGCTGGCCGTGGTGGTCGGTGGTGCCCTGTGTGGCCTGGCCGGGGCCTATATCTCGGTGGTTTACACCCCCTTGTGGGTCGAAGGCATGGTGGCCGGCAAAGGCTGGATTGCGCTGGCCCTGACCACCTTTGCCACCTGGCGCCCGGCTCGCGTGTTGTTGGGTGCCTATTTGTTTGGTGGCGTCACCATGCTGCAGTTTCACCTGCAGGGCATGGGCGTCGACGTGCCGCCGCAGTTCCTGACCATGTTGCCCTATGTGGCCACCATCGTGGTGCTGGCCCTGATCTCGCGCAAGCCGCAGTGGATCCGCATCAACATGCCCACCAGCCTGGGTAAGCCGTTTTACCCTGGGGCCTGAACTTTCGGGTTCATAATTCCATTTTTTCTCGCTGTCCAACCCGTCCCTTGATAAGGAAAACACATGACTGATCTGCACAAACGCTCGCTGCTCAAGGCAGCCGCACTCACCGCCGTGGCCGCTGCTGCGTTGGTGGGTTGTGGCAAGAAGGAAGAGCCCGCACCTGCACCCGCTCCCGCGCCGGCAGCTTCTGCACCTGCGCCCAAGCCAGAGCCCCTGAAAATTGCCTTTGCCTACGTCGGCCCGGTGGGAGACGGTGGCTGGACCTTTGCCCATGACAACGGCCGCAAGGCCCTTGAGGCCGAGTTTGGCGACAAGATCGTTACCTCCTTTGTGGAAAACGTGCCCGAATCGGCCGATGCCGAGCGCGTGCTGCGCGACATGGCAGGGCAGGGCAACAAGCTCATTTTCGGCACCACTTTCGGTTACATGGAACCCATGATCAAAGTGGCCGCTGACAACGCAGGCATCAAGTTCGAACATGCCACCGGCTACAAGCAGGCCGACAACCTGCGTACCTACGACAGCCGTACCTATGAAGGCGCGTACATGGCGGGCGTGATTGCCGGCAAGATGACCAAGTCCAACACGCTGGGTGTGGTCGGCTCCATTCCGATCCCCGAAGTCATCCGCAATATCAACGCCTTCACCCTCGGCGCGCAAAGCAGCAACCCCAAGGTCAAAACCAAGGTGGTGTGGGTGAACGGCTGGTTCGACCCACCGAAAGAAACCGAAGCTGCCACCAGCCTGATCAACGGCGGTGCTGACGTGCTGTTCCAGAACACCGACTCCCCCGCCGTGCTCAAGACGGCCGAAGCCAAGGGCAAGCGCGCCTTTGGCTGGGACTCCGACATGACCGCCTATGGCCCCAAAGCCCATCTGGCATCGGCCGTGATCAACTGGGGTCCGTACTACATCAAAGCCACCAAGGAAGCGCTGGACGGCAGCTGGAAAGCGGGCGCGGGCGTTCACTCCTGGTGGGGCGTGAAGGAAGGCGCGATCGACATTGTGGCGATCGCTGAAGATGTGCCTGCCGAGACCAAAGCCAAAGTGGAAGAGGTCAAAAAAGGTCTGGCAGACGGCAGCTTTGCCATCTGGAAGGGACCCATTCTTGATAACACCGGCAAGGTGCAGATCGCCAAGGACAGCGTGGCGGACGACAAGTTCTTGGGTGGTCTGAACTTCTACGTCAAAGGCGTTGAAGGCAAGGTGCCGGGCGCCAAGTAAGCCAGATTTGATCCACGATGCAAGCCGCCTTCGGGCGGCTTTTTACTGTGCTACAAACTTACCATGCGACAAGTGAAACCTGTCCCCCCTGAACGCCTGCCCGAGCTGCTCCGGCGCATGCCCAAGGCCGAGCTGCACATGCACATCGAGGGCTCGCTGGAACCCGAGCTGATGTTTGCGCTGGCGGCGCGCAATGGCTTGACCGTGCCCTATCCGGACGTGGCAGCGTTGCGCCGCGCCTATGTGTTCAACAATCTGCAGGAATTCCTGGACATTTACCACGCGGGCACGCTGGTGTTGAGAGTCGAGCAGGACTTTTATGACATGGCCTGGGCCTACCTGCAGCGCGCCGCGGCAGACAACGTGCTGCACACCGAGATTTTTTTCGACACGCAAACGCACACCGGCCACGGCCTGGCTGCCGAGGTGGTCATCAACGGCCTGCACCGGGCCTGTGCCGATGCCAAGGCGCAACTGGGCATCAGCGCTTCATTGATCCTGTGTTTCCTGCGTCATTTGCCCGAGCATGAGGCTTTTGAGGCGCTGGAGCAGGCGCTGCCCCTGCGCGACAAGCTGGTTGGCATCGGTCTGGCTTCGAGCGAGCTCGGCCATCCGCCAGAAAAGTTTGCCAAAGTGTTCGCCAGGGCGCGTGCCCTGGGTTTTCGGCTGGTCGCGCATGCGGGCGAAGAAGGCCCGCCGGCCTACATCTGGAGCGCGCTGGATGTGCTCCGGGTGGAGCGCATCGACCATGGCGTGCAGGCCATGCGCGACCCGGCGCTGGTGACGCGGCTGGTGCACGACCGCATTCCCCTGACGGTGTGCCCGTTGTCCAACCTTAAATTAAAAGTATTCCCGGCGCTGACCCGGCACAACCTGGGCCGCATGCTGCAAGCTGGCCTGGTGGCCACCGTCAACTCGGACGATCCGGCCTATTTTGGCGGCTACCTCAATGAGAACTTCATGCAGACCTTTGCGGCGCTGGGGCTGACCACCCAGCAGGCGTACCAGCTGGCGCACAACAGTTTTTCTGCCAGCTTCATCGAGGCATCAGCCCTGCGGGTTTTTCAGGACCGCCTGGCCGAAGTCTTCGAGACCTTCGAGTGACCCAGGGCAGCGTTGCTAGCGAACTGGCACCCAGAGTTGCAGGCGCGGCAGCATGACGCGGTAGGGCGCCAGCAGCACGGCGGCCATCAGCCATTTGATGCCCAGGTCCCCCATGGCCAGTGTCAGCCAGTTCATGTCGGAACCGGCAAAGGCCAAAAAGAAGAAGATGCCGGTATCGACCACCGAGGCCACGAGGGAGCCGATCAGCGGTGCTTTCCACCACGACATGGCGCGCAGTTTGTTGAACGCCACAATGTCAAGCAGCTGGCCGACGATGAAGGCACCGCCCGACGCCACCGCAATGCGCCAGGGCGCCAGCGCCAGGGACACCAGCACGGCAATGGCAAAGCCGGTCCAGGCCACGCGGCGGGCCGCCTGGGTGCCAACGGCACGGTTGGTCAGATCGGTCACCAGAAACGCCACCGGGAAGGTGAAAGCACCCCAGGTCAGCCAGTCGTTGATGGGAAACTGCACCAGGTAATTGGACGAAACGATGACGATCAGCATGGCCAGAATGGGCCGCCAGAGCTTTAAAAGAGGCGTTTTCAGGGAAATTTTCATGCGGCGATTATCGCGCGCGAGGCCGCAGGCGGTGGCGATCCATGCATTCTGCCGTCGTGGACGGCTTCACTTTGTTCGCAATGACGATTTTCAGCTGTCATCGCGAGCGAAGCGTGGCAACCCATGGTTCAGAAATTCCAAAGTTGGGTAAGCTCTACTGCCTATGAAAGCCTACCGTGCTGCCATCCTCCGCTTTGCCACTGACCGTGAACCACGCCATGCCGCCATGTATGACGAAGACGGGCTGTTGGTGGTCGGCCCCAACGCGCAGGGCCTGCAGGTGGTGCAGGCGGTCGGACCTTACCGCGCGCTGCATGCGCGTTATCCCGATCTGGCCGTGACACATTGGTCGGGTCGCATCATTGCCCCCGGTTTTGTCGATCTGCACAGCCACTACCCGCAAGCCAATGTCATCGGCTCGCCTGCTGAAAGTTTGCTGCCCTGGCTGGAAAACTACACTTTCCCTGAAGAAAAGCGTTTTTCATCGCCTCAATACAGCACCGAGGCCGCGCAATTCTTCATTGCGGAGTTGCTGCGCCAGGGCGTTACCACTGCGCTCACCTTCGCCACCTCGCACCCGGCATCGGTGCAGGCCTTTTTTACCGAGGCACACAAGCATCGCATGCGGCTGATCACCGGCCTGTGCCTGATGGACCGCCACGCAGCGGCTGATGTGCTGAACCAGCCGACTGCGCCGGGCAAGCTTGACGCCACCGAGCAAAGTCTGCTGGACTCTGAGGCGTTGATCCGGCAATGGCATGGCGTTGACCGGCTTGGCTACGCCATCACGCCGCGCTTTGCGCCCAGCTGTTCCGATGCCCAGTTGCGCGGTTCGGGCGAGTTGGCCGCCATGTACCCTGACGTCTGGATCCAGTCGCATGCGGCCGAAAATAAGGCAGAAATCGCCTGGGCGCGCGCCTTGTTTCCGGCCTCACGCAGCTACCTGGCCACCTATGCCGACTTCGGCCTGCTACGCGAACGTGCCATCTACGCCCACTGCATCCATTTGGATGACGCTGACCGCGCCCTGATGCGCGACACCGGTGCGGCCGCCGCGGTTTGCCCGACCAGCAACTTGTTTCTGGGCAGTGGTTTTTTTGACTATGCTGGCGCTGACCGGGTCGGTTTCCCGTACGGGCTGGCCAGCGACGTGGGGGGTGGCACCAGCTTCAGTCCGTTTCACACCATGCTGGCGGCCTACTATGTCGGACGGGAAGGGCAGACCAAACCGGGCTTGAGTTTGGGTCCGCAGCATTTGTGGTGGCAGCACACGGCGGGGGCGGCACAGGCGCTCGGCCTCAAAGGCCTGGTGGGCAACTTGCAACCGGGTTGCGAGGCTGATTTTGTGGTGTTGAACCCGCAGGCCACCCCGCTGCTGGCGCGCAGGACGGCATTGGCGGCCAATCTCGATGAGCTCCTGTTTTCAATGATTGTGCTGGGTGATGACCGCCTGGTAGAACGAACGGTGATTTCGCAAGCCATTGAGAGCTGCGATCCGATGATGTTCAGTTTCCGTTGACAAGTTCAGTCAGGGCGCACGGTTCATCCGAGTTTCATTTTTGTCGCCCATGTGAAAACTTACTTTCTCAAAAGCCGACATAACGCAATCCCTGGTTGCTGCATTCTGGAGAGAATTCATCGCGTGCTGTTTGGCATATGCGAATTTTCAATTTGCGCAGGACATGATGGACACCTCAACCGCTGATCCCCCGCTGGTTTTCATGGCTCGGGGGTTGACCAAAATCTATGGCGAAGGCGAAGCCGCAGTGCATGCGCTGCGCGGCGTCGACCTGGACATTGTGCGCGGGGAGTTTGTGGTGCTGCTCGGTGCGTCTGGCAGCGGCAAGTCGACCCTGCTCAACATTCTGGGCGGCCTGGACTCGGCCACCAGCGGTTCGGCGCGCTGGAATTATGCCGGTCATTCGCACGAACTGATTGGCGCCGACGATGCCGAGCTCACGCGTTACCGGCGCGAGCATGTGGGTTTTGTGTTCCAGTTCTACAACCTGATCCCGAGCCTGACGGCGCGTGAAAACGTGGCGCTGGTGACCGACCTGGCCGACCACCCGATGCAACCCGCAGACGCGCTGGCGCTGGTGGGCCTGGCCGCGCGCCAGAACCACTTCGTGTCGCAGCTCTCGGGCGGCGAGCAGCAGCGCGTGGCGATTGCACGCGCCATCGCCAAGCAGCCCGAGGTGTTGCTGTGCGACGAACCGACCGGTGCCCTCGACTGCGCCACCGGCGTCATGGTGTTGCAGGCCATCGAGCAGGTGAACCGCGAACTCGGCACCACCACCGTTGTGATCACCCACAACGCTCCGATTGCCGACATGGCCGACCGTGTGTTGCGTCTGGCTGACGGCCGCATCGTCGAAACCCGCGTCAATCGCCACAAGGTGGCGGCGTCCAGCCTGAACTGGTGAACCTGCCATGAAAGCCATCCACATCAAGCTTTGGCGCGACCTGATGCGCCTGCGTGCGCAGGCGGTGACGATTGCGCTGGTGGTGGCGATTGGCGTGGCCGGTTTTGTCGGCATGTTTTCCGTTCACGAATCGCTCAAGGGCTCGCGTGACGCGTTCTACCGCGACAACCGGCTGGCCGACGTGTTTGCCAATGTCAAGCGGGCACCGGTGCACCTGCACGAGCGGCTGGCTGCGCTGGACGGGGTGGCCGAGGTCAAGCTGGACGTGGTGTTTGACGCGCAGATTGGTCTGCCCGGCGTGGCGCCACCCGTCACCGGACGCTTCATCGGCGTCGATCTGGCGCGTCTGCAGGCCCATCGCCAGGGGCTCAATGCGCTCACGCTCAAGCGCGGGCGCTGGCCCGAGCCGGGTGAGGCGCTGGAGGCACTGGTCAGCGACCGTTTTGCCGCGGCGCGCAGTCTGAACCCTGGTGACACCGTGCACGCCATCCTCAACGGCAAACGCGAACGCGTGTTGCTGGTGGGTACGGTGGCATCGCCCGAGTACGTCTTCGCGTCGCAAGGCGGCGCGCCAGACGACCAGCAGTTTGGCATCTGGTGGATCGACGAGGAGCGCATGGTCCATGCCTTCGACATGCAGGGCGCCTTCAACCAGGTGGCGCTGCGGCTGGATGCCGGTGTGGCGGTGGCGCCGGTACTGGAACGTGTGGACCGGCTGTTGACGCCCTATGGCGCGATTGGCGCGGTCGGGCGCGACAAGCAGTTGTCGTCCAAGATCGTGACCGATGAGCTTTCCCAGCTCAAGGTGATGGGCACCGTGCTGCCGTCGATCTTTCTGGCGGTGGCGATGTTCATCCTCAACGTGGTGCTGAGCCGCCAGGTGGCCACGCAGCGCAGCCAGATTGCTGCACTCAAGGCCTTGGGATACGCCGATGGTGCGATCGCCTGGCACTACATCCAGCTGGCGTTTGCCATCGCCGGTCTGGGCGTGGCCGCCGGGCTGGCCTTGAGTGAGTTGATCGGGCAAGGCATGCTGGGCCTGTACGACGAAGTGTTCCGCTTTAACCAGCTGGCCTACGTGATGAGCCCCTGGCTGATCGTGGCGTCGGCACTGATCGCTGCTGTCGCTGCCGCCCTTGGCACCTGGACGGCGATACGTGCGGTGGTGCGCCTGAGTCCGGCTCAGGCCATGCAGCCCCCGTCTCCGCTGGCCTACCGGCCTACGCTGATCGAGCATCTGGGCCTTGGCCGCTTCGTCAGCACCGGCGCCATGATGGTGATCCGCAATTTCGAACGCCGTCCGTTGCGTGCCGCTTTCACCGTGACTGGCATTGCGCTGGCTGTGGCGCTGCAGATTTCGGGCGCGTTCTGGCTCGATGCCATTGCCCATATCGTCGACGTGCAATTCCGTCAGGTGCAGCAGGGCGATGTGCTGGTCAACTTTCACCAGCCGGTGCCGCTGAGCGTGGCGCAAGACCTGCAGCGCCTGCCCGGTGTGATCAGCGCCGAGCCCTACCGCAGCGAGCCGGTGCGGGTGCGTCTGCACGGCCGCATCGAAGACACGGCGCTCACCGGCTTTCGCAGCGACGCGCAGTTGCTGCGCGTGGTCGATGAGCAGCGTGGTGCGGTCGACATGCCGGCGCACGGTGTGGTGCTTTCCGCCATGCTGGCACGCGAGCTCGGCGCGCGCGTGGGTGACCGCCTCGCGCTTGAGTTCCGCTTGTGGAATCAGGTGCACACCGAGGTTGAGGTGGTCGATATCGTTCAGACCATGTTTGGCAAGCTGCTTTACATGAACCTGGACGCGATGAACCGGCTGGCGCGCGATGGCGACGGCGTGGCCGATGCGGCGCTGCAGGTGGACCCGCAGGCCATGGGCTTGTTCTGGGAGGCAGTCAAGGCCGCCCCGGTGATCAATTCGGTGTTCGACAAGGCGGGCTCACTGGCCAATTTTAACAAGACCACCTCGCGCACCATGGGCATCTTCAGCAGCATCCTGACGCTGTTTGCAGTCGCCATGGCCGTCGGCATCATCTACAACGCGGCGCGCATTTCGCTGTCGGAGCGCGCCTGGGAGCTGGCGAGCCTGCGCGTGCTGGGCATGACACGTGCCGAGGTGTCGGTGCTGCTGCTGGCCGAACTCGGCGCCGAACTGCTGCTGGCACTGCCCATCGGCTTACTGGCAGGCTGGGGACTGGCCGCGTTGATGATGCAGCTGATGTCATCCGACAGCATCGACTTTCCGGTCATCATTGAGTCGTCCACCTATGCTTCGGCGGCGCTGATCGTGCTGGCCGCCGGCATGGCCAGCGCGCTGCTGGTGCGCCGCAAGATCGACCAGCTGGACCTGGTGGCTGTTTTAAAGGTACGCGAATGAATGAGAAAACTCCCTGGAAAAAGTACCAACGCTGGATCGGTGCGGCGCTGCTGCTGGCCGCGGCGGCTGCGCTGGTCTATACCGTTTACCGGCCACGCGCGCTGATGGTGGAGGTCGCCACCGTGACCACCGGCAGTTTTGAGCAGGTGATTGAAGAAGACGGCCGCTTGCGCCTGAAAAACCGCTATCAGATCACCGCGCCCACGCAGGCCGCCTTGCTGCGCCCCACACTCAAGGTGGGCGACAGCGTGCAGACGGGTAGCGTGGTGGCTATCCTGGAGCCGGCGGCACCGCAGATGATCGATGCGCGCACGCGCACCGTGCTGCAGCAGCGTGTGGGCAGTGCTGAGGCCGCGCGCCGCGCAGCCGCGGCGCAGGTGCAGCGGGCGCAGACCGCATTGGCGCAGGCCACGCTGGAAGCCGAGCGGGCGGCCAAGCTGGCGCAGGACAATTTCATTTCTGCGTCGGCACGTGATCAGGCCGTGCTGGCCCGCCAGGCGGCGCAGCAGGCGCTCAGCGCCGCGCAGGCCGAGCAGGGCGTGGCCGGCTTTTCGTTGGCAGAAGCGCGCGCAGCCCTGGCCTGGGCCGAGCCCGCGGCAGCTGACCGCCCCACGGGCCGCTGGGCGCTGAAGAGCCCGGTGGACGGGCAGGTGCTCAAGTTGTACCAGGACAGTGCTGTCACGGTGACGGCCGGCCAGCCTTTGCTCGAGATTGGCAACACGGCAGCCATGGAAGCGGTGATTGATGTGCTGTCGGGTGAGGCGCGGCAGATTCAGCCTGGTGCGCCGGTGCAGTTGTCGCCGGGCAGTGGCGCGCCGGACCTGGCTGGCCAGGTCGCACGCATCGAGCCGGTGGCGTTCACCAAGGTGTCGGCCCTGGGTATCGAAGAGCAACGCGTGAATGTGATCGTGAGCCTTGACACTGCGGCACCCGATGCGCAGCGTCTGGGCGATGGCTTTCGCATTGATGCCCGCATCACGCTGTTCAAGCAGGCCGATGCCCTGTTGGTCGCCACCGCTGCCCTGGTGCGTGACGGTGCGCAGTGGCGTGTTTTTGTGGTGGAAGCAGGACGCGCCCGCGCCCGGGCGGTGCAACTCTTTGACCGCAACGCCGATGTGGCCTGGCTCAAAAGCGGCCTGCGCGAGGGCGAGACCGTGCTGCTTTACCCCGGCAGCATGATTGCCGACGGCCAGCCGGTGCGCTTGCGCAACGAGTAGGCTGATGGCGCCTGCTTACAATCGCGCCAACCCCAGGAGTTGAACCCGATGACTATCAAGAGCGATAAATGGATCCGCCGCATGGCCGAGCAGCACGGCATGATCGAGCCCTTCGAACCAGGCCAGATCCGCCACGACACGGCTGGCAACAAAATCGTCAGTTATGGTACCAGCAGCTACGGTTATGACATTCGCTGCGCGCCCGAATTCAAGGTCTTCACCAACATCCACAGTACCGTGGTCGACCCCAAGAACTTTGACGAAAAAAGCTTTGTCGACTTCCACGATGATGTCTGCATCATCCCGCCCAACAGCTTTGCGCTGGCGCGCACAGTGGAGTATTTCCGCATTCCGCGCAATGTGCTCACCATCTGCCTGGGCAAAAGCACATACGCACGCTGCGGCATCATCGTCAACGTGACTCCGTTCGAGCCCGAGTGGGAAGGTTATGTGACGCTTGAGTTCTCCAACACCACACCCTTGCCGGCCAAGATTTACGCGGGTGAAGGCTGCGCCCAGGTGCTGTTTTTCGAGAGTGATGAAGTGTGTGAAACCAGCTACAAGGACCGCGGTGGCAAGTACCAGGGCCAGCGCGGTGTGACCCTGCCCAAGGCCTGAGCAGCCAAAGTGCAAGTGCCATGAAATGGGAAGGTAACCGCCAGTCGGACAACGTCGAGGATCGCCGCAGCGGCGGTGGTGGCCGCTTGGGCGGTCGTGGTATCGGCCTGGGTTCGGTGGTTATCGCGCTGGTGGTGTCGTATTTTCTTGGAATCAGCCCGATGACGGTGCTGAACCTGCTCAGCGGTGGGAGTTCAGAATTACAGAGCCAATCGGCACCAGCGCAAAAACCCCCGGCAGATGATCGTATGGCGGCGTTTGTGTCCACGGTGCTGGCCGACACGGAGGACGTTTGGAAAGCAGTCTTCACCCAGAGTGGGGCGACTTACCAGGAGCCCAAGCTGGTGCTGTTTCGCGGCATGACGTCCACCGCCTGCGGCCAGGGTCAGGCCGCGATGGGGCCGTTCTACTGCCCGGCAGACCAGAATATTTACATAGACCTCGGCTTTTACGAGACCCTGAAAAACCAGTTGGGCGCGCCTGGCGATTTTGCCCAGGCCTATGTGATTGCCCATGAGGTGGGTCACCATGTGCAAAACCTGATGGGCATCACCAGCAAAATGGAGCAGATGCGTGGCCGGGTCAGCCAGACCGAATACAACGCCCTGAGTGTGCGTCTGGAGTTGCAGGCGGATTGTTTGTCTGGTGTCTGGGCCAACCATGCGCAGGCGGCACGCCAGTTGCTGGAGCAGGGCGATGTGGAAGAAGCCATGAACGCCGCCGCCAGGATTGGCGATGATGCCTTGCAACGTGCCAGTGCCGGCCAGGTGGTGCCCGACAGTTTTACCCATGGCACCAGCGCACAGCGCCAGCGCTGGTTCGATGCGGGGCTGAAAAACGGCAGTGTCAAGGGGTGCGATACCTTCTCTGCGCGCCAATTGTGAGCGTTGTAGGATAATAGTGTCTTTGTCCCCTGCCTTGGGGACAGTTCCAGCTATCGGATCGATAGCATCTGAACCTGGCATTGAATGACCGATTTGACCCCTGAATTTTCCGCTGAACTGACCTCTGACACCCCCATCATGGCCTTTGCCCAATTGCAACTGGCCGCACCTCTGGCCCGCGCGGTGGCCGAGATGGGTTACGAGACCATGACCCCGATCCAGGCCCAGGCCATCCCCGTGGTGCTGCAGGGCCGCGATGTGATGGGTGCCGCACAAACCGGCACCGGCAAAACGGCAGCCTTTGCCCTGCCGCTGATGCAGCGCATGCTCAAGCACGAAAACGCCTCGACCTCGCCTGCGCGCCACCCGGTGCGCGCGCTGGTGCTGCTGCCCACGCGTGAACTGGCCGTGCAGGTGGCCGAGCAGGTTGAGCTGTACGGCAAGTACACCAATTTGCGCAGTGCGGTGGTGTTTGGCGGCATGGATATGAAGCCGCAGACCATCGAGCTGAAAAAGGGCGTCGAGGTGCTGGTGGCCACGCCCGGGCGCCTACTGGACCACATTGAAGCCAAGAATGCGGTGCTGAACCAGGTCGAATACGTGGTGCTCGACGAAGCCGACCGCATGCTCGACATCGGCTTTTTGCCAGACCTGCAGCGCATTCTGAGCTACCTGCCCAAGCAGCGTATCACCCTGCTTTTTTCTGCCACTTTCTCACCCGAAATCAAGCGCCTTGCCAGCAGCTACCTGCAGGACCCGGTCACGATTGAAGTGGCGCGCTCCAATGCCACGGCGTCCACTGTCGAGCAGCATTTCTACAGCGTCGAGGGTGACGACAAGCGCCGCGCACTGCACCAGATCCTGCGTGAACGCGGCATGAAACAGGCGTTCGTGTTTGTCAACAGCAAGCTCGGCTGTGCCAGGCTGGCGCGGTCGCTGGAGCGTGAAGGCCTCAAAACCACCGCTTTGCATGGTGACAAGAGCCAGGATGAGCGCCTGAAAGCACTCGAAGCCTTCAAAAGCGGTGAGGTCGACCTGCTGGTCTGTACCGACGTGGCCGCCCGCGGGCTCGACATCAAGGATGTGCCGGCGGTGTTCAACTTTGATATTCCGTTTCACGCCGAAGACTATGTGCACCGCATTGGCCGCACCGGCCGTGCTGGCGCGGCGGGGCTGGCGGTGACGTTTGTCGCCAAGAGCGACTTGCGCCTGATGACCGATATCGAGAAGCTGATCAAGACCAAGATCGAGCTTGAACCCCTGTCGTTCGAAGAAGACCTGCCTGACATCCGCAAGCAGGGTCACATCAACGATGGCCGCCGACTCTACCGTGAAGACGGGAGCGACCAGCGCCGACCAGAGGATTTTGCCCGCGGCCAGCGTTCCGAACATCGGCGCAGTCGCCCTGCACCGCTGGATCCGTTCTTTGAGAAACCGTACGAACCCTCGTTGCCGCCAGAAGCCGCCCCCGCTTGGGAAGCAGCCGCTGTGCGCCCAGGTGTGCGCACCATTTCCAGCAACATCAAACCCAAGCGCAAGGTCGCCGCGCTGTTTCAGGCCGCCTGATCACCAGGGGTCACAGGCCCGGTTTTTGGGCCTGCTCGCACTTCACCTGGATCAGTTCATGCGTTGGCGTGCCGGTGCCCAGTTTCAGTGCACTCAAGTGCCCGCCCCAGACGCAACCGGAATCCAGCGCGAACAAATCGTCGCGGCCCAACCAGCCCAGGGTTGACCAGTGGCCAAAAGCCACCGTGACATCGCGGGTCTTGCGTCCTGGTACGTCATACCAGGGCAGGTAACCGGCCGGAGCGGCGTGGGCGCCGTCACTGGTCTCGAATTCCATTACCCCTTCGGCGGTGCAAAAACGCAGCCGCGTCAAGGCGTTCACAATCATCCGCAAGCGGTCAATGCCCTGCAATGCATCGTCCCACCGGTTCGGGCTGTTGCCGTACATCTGCTGCAAAAAGTCGCCCAGGACAGGGCCTCGTAACACGGCTTCAAACTCACCGGCCAGCGCCATGGTCTGGCTGGCAGTCCATGTCGGCAGCACGCCGGCATGCACCATCAGGTACGAATGGTTTTGCTGTTCCAGCAAAAATGCCATGCGCTGCTGGCGCAGCCAGGCCAGCATGGCTTCACGGTCGGGCGCCTGTAGCACACTGTCCAGCGTGTCCTTGCGGCTCGGCCTGCGCGCCCCCACAGCCGCCGCCAGCAAATGCAGATCATGGTTGCCGAGCAGGCACTGCGCCGAGGCGCCAAAACCCATCAGGCGTCGTAGCACGCTCGCTGAATCGGGGCCACGGTTGACCAGATCCCCCAGAAAGTAGAGTGTGTCGCGACTGGGCGAGAAAGAAATTTTGTTCAATAGACGTTGCAATGCGTTGTCGCAGCCTTGCACGTCGCCAATCATGTAAAGTGCCATGGTGTTCATTGTCGTTTGTGATGCATGGAAATTTTGCTGATTATTTTTTTGACGCTGCTCAATGGTGTTTTTGCCATGTCGGAACTGGCGCTGGCCGCGAGTCGCAAATCGCGTCTCAATGCCATGACCGAAGCAGGCGACAAAGGCGCAGAGGCAGCGCTGACGCTGCTGGACAACCCGAACCAGTTTTTATCGACGGTGCAGGTGGGCATTACCTCGATTGGGGTGCTCAACGGCATCGTCGGCGAGGCTGCGTTCAGTGACGGGCTGGCCGACTGGCTGCAGGGCTGGGGTATGGCCGAGAAGGGGGCTGCCTTTGCCGCCACAGCGCTGGTTGTGACGCTTATCACCTACACCACCATTATTTTTGGCGAACTGGTGCCCAAACGTATTGGTCAGCTGCATCCGGAATTGGTATCGCGCTGGGTGTCACGGCCCATGTTGTGGCTGGCGCGTGCCGCCGGGCCGTTTGTCAAATTGCTCTCGGGATCGACGGCCACCATGTTGACGCTACTGCGCATCGACACCAATGCGGTGCGTGCCATGACCGAGGAAGAAATTTCTGCCAGCCTGGAAGAAGGTGTGGACGCCGGTGTGATCGAACAGCACGAACACCAGATGGTGCAAAACGTGTTTGGCCTTGATGACCGGCCTCTGACCTCACTGATGGTGCCGCGCGCCGAGGTCGATTGGCTCGATGCCGGCATCAGCGTGGCGCAAGGCTTGCAAAAAGTGGGTGCCGATGGTGCCCAGCGCGCCCATTCCTGGTATCCGGTGTGTCGCGGCTCGATGGACGATGTGGTGGGCAAGATCAGTGTGGCCCACATGCTGGCGCTGGGGAGGGAGGCGCCGGGCACGCTCGAAGACTATGTGACCACGGCCGTGTTTGTCCCCGAAACCCTCAGCGGCATGGCCTTGTTGGAGCAGTTCCGTGCCAAGGTCGGCCGCCTGGTGCTGGTGGTGGACGAATACGGCGTGGTGCAGGGCCTGCTCACGCCCCATGACCTGCTGGAAGCCATCACCGGCGAGCTGCAACCCAGTGCCAAAACCGAGGCCTGGGCGGTGCAGCGCGATGATGGCAGCTGGCTGCTCGACGGCATGATGCCGGTCAGCGAACTCAAGGCCCGGCTCGGCATGGATGAACTGCCGCTGGAAGAACGTGGCCGATACAACACGCTGGCCGGATTGCTGATGGCGGTGAGCGGCCACATGCCGGTCACGGGCGAGAAAATTGCCTGCGAAGACTGGTTATTCGAGGTGGTGGACCTGGACGGCAAGCGGGTCGACAAGGTGCTGGCCACCCGTGCGCCCGACTCCGGCCAGGACGGCTGACCAGGTTGGTTCAGGCTTTGCCGCTGATGCGGTAAGCCAGCAGCCCGAGCCATTCATGCAAGGCAAGCTTCCATTTTCTTGCCCCTTTGTCCATGCTGTACTGCGTCCAGGGTGTTTGTTGACCGGTGCGAAAGTCCACCGGGCAGGGGGTCACGTTCCAGCCGGTTTTGCTGAAGGTGGCTATGGCGCGCGGCATGTGCCAGGCCGACGTCATCAGCAGCCAGGGCTGCCCCGGGTTGACGCCGGGCACGGTTTTACCCAGCAGTGCGTTTTCGAACGTGGTGCGCGAGGCCGACTCGTACAGCAGCTGCCGGGGAGGGATGCCCTGGCTGGCAAAAAACTGCCCGGCACGCGCGGCCTCTGACAGGCCGTTGCCAAACAGCTCACCTTCGCCGCCGGTGAACAGCACCCGCAAGCCGGACTGCCTGCGCAGCAGCGGCAGTACCTCGGTCATGCGCTCGGCGGCTTCATTGAGCGCGCTTTGGCCGTGGTGTGTCCAGACATAAGCAGATTCGAGCGCGCCGCCCAGCACCACGATACCGGCGTAGGCCTTCAAGTCTGCATTGCCTGGCAGGGCCGGGTAGTGGGTCTCCAGTCGCCTGAGCAGCGCATCTGGCAGCGGCTCCCAGCCGATCAGCAACAACAGGGTGATAGCCGTCCAGCCCAGGCGCCGACTCCATCGGGGACGCTGACCCACGTACAGCACGGCCGCCAGCATCAATAGCGCCACCCAGGCCAGTGGCTGGGTCAGAAACGCCAGCAATTTCGCGGCTATGAACATGCTTGGTTTGTTACAAAAGAAACGGAATAAAGCGGCGGGTACGCGCCATGTAGTGCGCATAGGACGGATGCAGCGCCGCCATCCAGCGTTCTTCCAGCAGCGCCTTGACCAGCAACACCAGCGACAAAACCGCCCAGAGCAGCCAGGCCAGCACAGAACCCAGTGCCAGTGCGCAGGCCAGGCCCAGCAAGCTCACCGCCGTGTACATGGGATGGCGAATCCAGCGGTAGGGGCCATGCGCGATCAGCTTGCCGTCAGCGCGCGGGGCCGGGTGGATGTTGAAGTTGCCGGGCCGGTTGGCCAGCAGCGCCCACAAGCCGACCCCCCCGCTCAAGCCAATTGCCAACCATGCCCATGCCTGGTGTGGCTGTTGCACAAGCTTTGGGGCGGCCAACAGGACGAGTGCCCCCAGGGCGCCAAACTGAAGGGCCACAAGCAAGGTGCCAAGGGTGTGAGGTTTCATGTACGTGCGCCAGGTTGGAAGGATGCTTTGCTTGAAATGCAAATGTTGGTACTGTAATGTCCTTGCACGATCAGAATGGCACCATGAACTCTGGCAAACCTCCTGTTGTCCCAACCCAGCGGCTTTTTTTGGCGCTCTGGCCTGACGAAGCCACCCGCGGGCAACTGGCAGCGCATGCAAATCAATGGATATGGCCGCCGGGCTGTATCCGATACGCACCGGCAGACTGGCATGCCACCCTGCATTTCATCGGCGATGTGGCCACTGAAAAAGCAGCAGCGATTGCCGCCTGTGCTGTGGTGCCGTTCCAGCCTTTCGAGCTGGTTTTGGACCAGCCCAGACTTTGGGACCACGGTCTGGCGGTATTGTGTGCACCGGTCGTTCCCATGTCGCTGCGACTCTTGCACGATCGGCTCGGCCATGCACTTGACGGGCTTGCGCAGGCGCTTGATCCCCGGCCCTATGTGGTCCATGTCACACTGGCGCGCCATGCCGCTGCGGCGATTGCACCCGCCGTATTGGCGCCCGTGCGGTGGCCGGTGCGGGGTTTTTCGCTGGTGGTCTCGACCGGGCTTCAGGCGCCACGCTACCGGGTGATTCGGCAGTACCCATGACGACTGGATGTCTCATCCGTACATGTAGGCGCGTGACCAGGGCGTCGGGTTCAGCTCTGCGCGGGTGCCTGCCTTGCAGGCCAGCACCTGGTAGAGCGACACCCAGTTTTGTGTAAACGCATGGGCGCAGCCGGCGAGGTAAATGCGCCAGACCCGGTAGGTGGTTTCGCTCACCAGCGCGCGAATGGCTTCCTGCTGGCGCTCATAGTTGTCCGACCAGCACGCCAGCGTGCGCGCGTAGTGGCGGCGCAGGCACTCCACGTCAAGCGCTTCCAGCCTGGCGCTCTGCATGTCCTGGAGCGCCAGGCCGATGTGTGGCAGTTCGCCGTTCGGGAAGACATATTTCTCAATGAAGCTCGCAGCCCCCAGCGGCGCGGCACCACTGCCGGGGTCGGTGGAAGTGATGCCATGGTTCAGTACCAGGCCACCGTCCTTCAGGAGCGCGTTGATGCGCGTGAAGTACTCCGTCAGGTGGTTCAGCCCCACATGCTCGAACATGCCGATTGAGGTGATCTTGTCAAATTGGCCATCACCTGCAGCGATGTCGCGGTAGTCCTGCAACCGGATCTCGACCTGGCCTGCCAGGCCGGCCTGCGCCACGCGCACGCACGCCAGCGTGTATTGGTTTTTGGACAGGGTGACACCGATCACCCTGGCGCCGTATTTTTGCGCGGCACGTATCGCCAGCGCGCCCCAGCCGCAGCCGATGTCCAGCAGGCGCTCGCCCGGCTTGAGCATGAGCTTGCCCAGGATGTGATCGAGCTTGGCGTTCTGGGCTGCTTCCAGCGACTCGGTCTGGGTCGGAAAGTAGGCGCAGGAGTAGACCATGTCATCGCCCAGCCACAGGCGATAGAAGTCGTTGGAGACGTCGTAATGGTGTGCAATGGCGTGGGCGTCCCTGCCCCGGTCATGGCGCAGGGCGCTGAACAGGCGGCCAAAACGGCCACGCATGGGCACCCCATGTTGTGCCAGGCTGGCCGCCACTTCGACAATATCGGCTGCCTGCCCCAGCACGTCGAAGTGGCCCTTGACATAGCCCTCGGCCAGATTGTCCAGGCTGGGCGGCACAAAAAACCGCAGCGCGCCCGGACTCAGCACCTTGACCGTCACCGTGGGCTGCGGCCCCAGGTCATGCTGCATGCCGTTCCAGAGCGTCAGGCGCAGGGGTATCTCTGACGCAGGTGTCAGCCTTGCCAGGTAATGGGCGATCCGGTGGTGCTCGGTGTCCAGGCGGTCGGCATGGGCGCCCATCAAACCCGCTCCAGGATTGCAGCGATCAGCGTCAGAATAACTTTGTGTCGATTCATGATCACTCCTGCTCTGCGGCATGGTGTGTTGCTATGCCAAGGGACGGGATGCTAAAACGCCCACACGGGCACAAATTGCGAATTGTCATTGGTGCTTCAACTGGGCGGCGTAGTCTTGCGGTTTCAGACGTTACCGTTTGAAGGGTGCAAATTGGACAAGAAACAAAGCTGGAATGTGGCTTACTGGCTTCACAGACACCTAGGTGCCCGTCTCCAGGGCTTGTTCAACTGATGGTCTAGTGGTAAATCCCGTGCCTTCGTAAAATTTCCAGTGCATCCGCACAGATACTGAAATCCGGCATGGGGGCTCAAGGCAATGAGTGCAGGGTCGTCACCGGATATATCTGAAATCAGCAGTGTCACGACCCGCGCCGGAAACGCCGACGCCACCAGAGGCCAAGGCAATGACGAGGTCGTCTTGTGTCAGACCCGAGACGGCCTGTATCAAGGCTGTAGCATCACCCACGCTGGTTTGGTCAGGAACCGGATGGCTGCCTTCCATGACACGGATATGTCGCAACGGTAGATCGGTACCGACCAGCACAGCCACCACACCGCTCAAAGGCCCCTGTCAATGGGTTTCAAACGCCTCGGCCATGGCGACGGCATTGCCGACACCGACGACCACCGTGCGGCCACTCGCCACGGCAGTCTCATACATGCGGCGCAGCAGGCCACTCACATGGGCGGTGCGCAATATTCCGTTGGTGGACATGGGTGTGGGATGACCTAGGCAGGATTGGCGCAGTGGCCGCCACTTCCCAAGCCAAAATGGGACGCCACACCGTCCACGACCAGCATGCCCATGGCCGAACGAACCTCACGCGTGGCACTGCCGATATGGGGCAGCAAGGTGGTACGCGGCAATGCCAGCCAACGCGGATCAATGTTGGGCTCGTTGCGGTAGACATCCATGGCGATACCTGACAAGCGGCCCAGGGACATGTGCGTAAACAGTGCTTCCTCGTCCATCAGGTCGCCTCTTGCCACGTTCACCAGCATGGCATTTTGCGGCAGAAGCGCCAACCGATGAGCGTTGATCGCGCCCTTCAATTCCGGCGCAGAAGGTGCGCAAATGCAAAGCACGTCGCTGCATGCCATGAGTTCGTCCAGCGTGGCGTAATAACTTGCCCCTTTCGCCTGGTCTGGTGCGAGTTCTGACCGGTTGTGGTAATGGATGGACATGCCGAAAGGTCGCGCCCTGGCCGCGACTGCCTGGCCAATCCGCCCCATGCCGAATATGCCAAGATGCAAGCCTTGTAGGGACCGGCCCAACATTGAGCTAGGTGCCCATCGGCCCCAGCGCTCATCACGCAAGGTTTTTTCGGCGGATGAGGTGTCACGTGCTGCGGCAATGATCAAAAACAAGGCGAGATCCGCGACCGCTTCAGTCAGGACATCGGGCGTGTGAAAGACATGCAAGTTTTTCGCCGTTGCCGCTTTGAGGTCAACGTGGTCTGTACCCACAGAGTAGGTGCCAAGCACTTTCACGGATGCGGGCAAGGCGGCAATCGTGGCGACGTCCAGCTTGTCACCAGGCATGACGACCAGCGCGTCCATGCCCGCAACCCGGTCGAGCAGTTGCGCTCCGATCGGTGTGGCTTCCTGCCAGATGGTCAAGTCAAAAAAAGTCTGGGTATAGACCTTCACATCGTCAGGCGGAATGCCTGTCATGAGAAGACGGGGGCGCTTGATCGATGGCGTTGTGGTATTCATGAAGTTAAAAAATCAGATATCAGACTTGCATCTTGATCGGGTTTTACTCCGTGACGTACAGCATGGAAATTTTGGACGACTCGCGCCGCCACAGTGAAAAACATTCCTGCAAGGCGATACGTGCCATTTCGGGTTCGCGGTCCCGAAGTGCCTGAACCACCGAGCGGTGTGTGGCCACGCTGCGGTCAAAACTTCCCTTGACGACAGAAATCATACGCACACGATTGGTCATGACCGCACGAATCACGCTGGTGAGGCCGTCGATAATCAAAATGATGACCGGGTTGTGCGCGGCCCGTGCCAATTCAATATGGAAATCGAGCTGGCACTGGGCAAAACCGTCAATACCGGGGGCATCGGCCATGCGAGCGACCACGGCGTCCAGTGCATCAAATTCTTCCCGGCTGGCATCGATGGACGCAGTGACCGCCATCTCCATCCCGATCATTTCCAATGCCTTCTGGATTTGTTCCAATGACAGAAAGCCCAGCTTGAGACTGACTTCAAAGTAGAACTGCAACACTTGCGCGTTGGGCAGCGACAGGAAAGTGCCGCTGCCTTGCCGCCGAGTTACAAACCCCAGCGTTTCCAGCACAGTCAACCGCTCCCGCACGGTAGGACGCTGCACGTCCAGCACTTCGGACAGTTCGCGCTCGGTGGGCAAGCGCACCCGGCCACTTTCGTCCGGCCGGACATGCATTGCGATTTCGATGATGCGAATCAGAAGGTCGTCGGTGGTTTCATTCATGACCTGGAGTGCACACTAGGCCTTTTGACCGAGTTCGTGCATCGACGTCGCGAGGACAGGGTAGAGACGCGTAAAGATTTCAAAATGACGTTGATAAATATCTTGCTTGTGTGCCGACGATGGTTTGACCCACTGAGAGGATATTTTCACCGAAGGCAAGGCAGCATCTTCGAGTCCCGAAAAATGATCGCCGGCAATAGCTCCCAGCAAAGCCGCGCCCAAAGCACCGGCATCCTGAAATTCCGTAGTGCCATATTCCAGACAAAGAACGTCAGCCTTGATCTGTGCCCAGAACCGGCTGTGGGAGCCACCGCCTACACCCACCATGCGCTTGGGCTTCAAGCCCCATTTGCTTTCTGCCAGGCCCATGATCTGTCGCAGGCCGAATGCCGTTCCTTCAAATACGGCGCGAATCATGTCGCCGCGTGTGTGCCCCAGTCGCAGTCCTATCCATGCAGCACTCGCTTCGGAGTCCCAGATGGGGCTGCGTTCACCCGCCAGGTATGGCAGGAATATGAGCCCGTTGGCACCCGGCAAGGACTCCTGGGCCAATCGTTCCAACTCGGCCAGCGACTTGACTTCCGGCCATACTTTGCTTTGCAGCCACCCAAACGAGCCGCCCAAAGTCGACATGGCACCATGCGCGAGCCAGCGATTCGGGTAAACGTGGTGGCGATTGAGAAAGCCAGCATCGAAATTCGGCTGATCCATGCAGAACGTGATCACTCCGGAGGTTCCCACCGATTCAAAGGCTTGCCCGTTGTCGCGCAATTGCATGGCGAATGCCGCAGCAGCCGTATCTGCCACACCCAAAGCCACCGCAATGCCAGCGGGCATACCGGTGAGTGCCGCCATCTCAAGGGTCACACTCCCCAGGCGCTGTGAGCCTTGCACGATGGGAGGCAGGTAATCGGCGGGTGTCTGCCACAAGGCGACCAGATCAGGGTGCCATTGTGGCTGCGCCTGCTTGACGTCCATCAAGCCCGAATAAGATGCCTGGGTCGGGTCGATAGCCAATTCGCCCGTCATGCGCATTGCGATGTAGCTGTTGAGCATGCAGACGCTGCGCACGTTTTTCCATACTTCAGGTTCGTTTTGCTGCACCCACATCAAATTGGCGGCCCAGCAGGTGGACGTGCTGGCCCGGTTGCCACTGCGTTCCTGGAAGGCAACCGTGTCACCCACAACAGACCGGACGATCGAGTCTGCGCGACCGTCCAGATAGACCATGGCATGGCGCACCGGCCTGCGCTCGCTGTCCAGCAAAATCGTGGTGGGGCAGGTGGTCGATAATCCTATCGAGCTTACCGGTCCGGTCTGAGCCGTCATCTCTTGCAATGCTTCCAGCAATAACTCCCAATAGCGCTCCAGATCGATTTCGACCCATAACGCATAAGGTGTTATGACCGGGACAAAACGCTGTACTTTTTTGAGCAAGTTGCCATTGGTGTCAAAGGCACAAACCTTGATGGCACTCGTCCCAGCATCAATGCCCAAAAAAACTTTAGTCATTGTGGATCGCTACCTTGATTGCGTTACCACTCGCTGCCGCGTCAAAGGCTGCCAGTGAGTCGGCCACGCTGTACCGATGCGTGATCAACGAGGTCGCGTCAATTTGTCCGCTGGACAACATGTTCAATGCCAGCTCATAGCCGCTGCGGCTCAAGGCACTGGCACCTGTGACGGTGATTTCGTTGTAGTGGATCAAGTTGACGTCAATGCTGGACATGTCGCCTTGGGAGAACCCTGCGAACAGGTTGACGCGACCCCCCTTGCGCACCAGATTCAAGGCCTCGTTGGCCAGCGCTGGCACACCAATCGCGAGGATCACGACGTCGGCACCCAGGCCTTCCGTCTTCTGTTTCACGAAGTCCAGCAGGTTTTCCTTGGTGGGGTCACAGGCGTGGTTTACTCCGCGTTCCAGTGCGGCCTGCCGGCGCGCTGCATTGGGTTCGCTGATGATGACCTGTCGCGCGCCCGCTGCCTTGGCCAGGGCCGCGTGCATCAGCCCGATGGGCCCCGCCCCCAGGATGACAACGGAGTCGCCGAGTCCAACCTGTGCATTCTTCTGGCCATTGATGCAACAGGCCAGCGGTTCACTCAGCGCAGCGGCTTCAAAGCTCATGCCCGCCGGCATCTTGAAAACGTTGCCCGCCTGCAAGGCGATGGCCGGAATCCGGATGTACTGCGCAAAAGCGCCATCAAACTCGTACCCCATGGCTTGACGATTCTGGCAGACGTTTTCCAGACCGGCTTTGCAATAAGCGCAGGCGCGGCAAGGAACCACAGGGTCCATGCAAACGCGGTCGCCCGTGGCGAACCCCGTCACACCATCACCCGTCTGAACCACCACACCGGCGAACTCATGGCCGATGATGGAAGGGAAGCGAATCCCCTTGGTCTTTTTCCCCGACAGGATTCGCAGGTCGGTGCCGCACACTGTTGCAGCCCGGATCGACAGGATCAACTCACCGGGGCCCGCTTCCGGGGTGGCAATATCGCCGACCTCCAGAACGTTGGGAGCGCGCAAGACGGCCGCTTTCATTGGGCACCTGCTGCCACGTCGGCTTCGTAAACTTTGAGGGACTCGGCCACGCTGGCGTTTTTGTGGATCAGCGCATTGAGTGCCTTGATCACGCTGCTGGTGTGGGGGTGCGACCAGACGAAACGACCATAGGTAACGCCACCCAGACCCACGTCAAGTGCCTCATGCGTCATGCGCAGATAGTCTTCCAGTGTTTCACCCATTTCACCGCCGGCGAGGGCGACGATGGCAGGGCAACCTTCCACCACGCTGCGGAAACTTTCGGCGGAGCCGGTCCACAGGGTCTTGATGATGTCCACGCCCAACTCGGCGCCGACACGAGCGGCATACCTGACCGCCTTGGCATCATGGGGATCCTTGATCATGGTGCCTTTGGGGTAGATGTGGGCCACCAGCGGCATGCCCATGGATTGCGCTTCCTTGGACATGCGCCCCAGGAAGCTGAGCTGCTCTGCCTGCTCCGGACCGCCCACGATGCAGCCGACGGATACAGCATCCGCGCCGAGACGCACTGCTTCTTCGACATCGGCCACCGGAGCGTCGTAATGAGGGTGGTATTGGGTGGAATAGGCGCTGATCTTCAGAATCATGGCCGCCTGCCCTGCATAGGGTGCAAACACCTTTTCGGCAATACCTTTATGCATGGTGATGGCGTCCGGCATGCCATCAACCACTTTTTTCATGGTTTCACGGATATTTTCCAGACCTGGCAACACACCGCGCGTGATCGGATGGTCAATGGTGATGGCCAGCATACGCCCCGATGGGCCCATCAGACGACGCATACGAACTTGTTTTCCTACGGACATAAAGTACTCCAGTTAAATTGATGATCGGGAACAGAAAAAGCAGGCAATCAGTACATTCCGAACAATTTCAGAGGACCAATTACCAGCACGGGAAACAGAACGAGCGCCATGATGGAGAGCACCAGGACAGAAACAGGCCCGGTCGAACTCTTGATCACATCTTCCAGGCTCATGTTGGTGACCTTGGCGACTGCGAAGAGGCATACCCCTACGGGCGGTGTCACCAGACCCAGCGTCAGGGTGATGACGATGACGACGAGCAAATGGATCGGATCAACACCCAGCATCATGGCTGGTGGTACCAGGATCGGTATCAGGATGAACATGGCAGCAATCGCGTCCATGAACATCCCCACGACCACCAGGAACAGGAAGATCAATACCATGATCAAAGTCGGATCTTTGGTGATGGAGCCCAGCCATGTGCCCACCATCACGGGCAGGCCATCAAATGCGAACACCCAGGCTGCCAATTTGCCGGTGGCTGCAATAAACAGGATGCCACCACTCGAACGGCCGGTCTCCTTGAGCATTTCTCGCATGTCTGCCCAAGTGATGTTTTTGTAAACAATGGCGGCAATGAAGAAGGTGTAAACCACGGCAATCGACGCCGCCTCGGTCGGTGTAAAAAAGCCGTCCAGGATGCCCGCCATCAGAATCACGGGCGTCAGCATAGGCAGGATGGCCCGCATTGCCGCATTGGCAAAATGCCGCACATCAAAAGGTGTTGGTTTGCACACGCCACGGCGAACGCTGTAAATGTGGTTGTAGACCATCAGGAAAGCCGCGATGAAGAGGCCCGGCACAAGGCCTGCAATCAGCAGCAACCCGATCGACTGGTTGGCGATCGAGCCGGCAATCACCATCAGGATCGACGGTGGAATGATGGAGGACAGGGTGGAGGTCGCCAAGGTCATGCCCACGGCATAACCTTTGTCATAGCCGTGCTTGACCATGGCGTTGATTTCAATGGCGCCGAGCGATGCGATGTCTGCGACTGATGAGCCGGAAATGCCTCCAAACACGACAGAAGATGTCACATTGACATGTCCCATGCCACCTGGAAGCCAGCCGACTATGGCGTGGGCAAAGTCGAAGATCCGGTCGGCTACGCCACCTTTGTCCATCAACTGACCCACCAGGAGGAACAAGGGCACGGCCACAAGCAGAAAGGAATTCATCGCTGAAAACATGCTTTCTGACAGCACATGAACGGGGGTGCTGGTAAATATTGCGATGCTCGCAACACTGGAGAGTCCGAGTGCAATGGCCAGCGGACAACCCACGGCGCACAGCAACAGGAACAGGGATAACAAGGTGAGGCTCATCATTTGGTTAGCACCACTAATTCATGCGTTGCCATCAGTGACGGCGATGGTTGATCTGTGCGTGCGAAGTGACTGCCACAAACTGAAAATAGACAATACTGCTGACGCTGGAACGATCACGCCGACGACCCAGCTGGGCCAGCTCAAGGTGGCGATCTGCTCGTTCATCACAACTTGTTGCCTGACCATGTACCAGCCGGTCCACACGGTCAGCGCGAAAAACGTCAGGCTGCACGCCACATAGATAGGGAGAGCGCTGCGGCGAATGAAGCCTGGAAAATACTGAAGCAAGACGGTGACACGCGCAGCATCCGCATGGCGAATACTCGCGGCGATGCCCGAAAAGACCATCCAGATAAAGCAGGCGCGTGTCAGCTCTTCGGTCCATGAGAAAGGGGAATCCAGGAGCCTCCCAGCCACCTGGACCAGAACCACAAGCACAATGGCCGCGACGGCGACGCCACACACGCCATCAGTCATCAACAACAACAACCGCGATGCCAGGGTAGGTCGGTCTGCGATCTGGTCAGGAGACAGGGGAGAACTCATGGTGCTTCACTCACTTCTTGCCAACAAAAGTCAGCGTCTTGTCAAAGAAGGCTTGGTCTTTCACGAGTTGCGCAAAGCGCGGGAAAAGGCCTTTGGCAACAGCCACAAAGGCCTTTTGTTGATCAGGCGTCAGGCTATTGACGGCCACACCCTTGGAAACCAGGAAGTCGATGGATTGCTTGGCGTCGGCCGCGTCATTGGCAGCTTTCCAGGCTTCGGCTTCTACCGCGGCGGTTTCCAGTGCCTGCTTGTCTTTGTCAGACAAGCCACTGAATTTGCCCGGGTTGATGGCAAGCACCCAGCCGTCGGCCATGTGGTTGGAGATCGTCGCGAATTTCTGCACTTCGTAAAGCTTCGCCGTCACCGGAATGTTGATCGGGTTTTCCTGACCATCGACTACTTTCAATTGCAAGGCGTTGTACACCTCGCCAAAAGCCATGGGTGTGGGTGCCGCGCCCATCTTGCTGAAAAACTCGACCCACAGCGGGTTGTTGGGCACGCGGAACTTCATGCCGGCCAGGTCTTGCGGCGACTGGATCGGCTTGCGGGAATTTGTCATTTGACGGAAGGGGCGCTGCCACATGCTCAGGCCTTTGAGGCCGATACCGTTCAGGTCGCCAAGCAGTTCCTGCCCGAGGGGGCCCACCAGATAGTTGCGCAACTGCGCGTTGTCATCGAACAGGTAGGGGATGGAGATGGCGGTGAATTTGGGATTGAAGTTGGCATACAGGGAAGTGGACAGCAACAGCATGTCCAGTGATCCGCCCGCCAATTGACGCACGGCAGCAGAGGGGTCGCCGCCGTACAACTGGCCATTGGGAAACACCTTGATTTCCACCTCGCCGCCGGTCTTCGTTGCAACAATTTCAGCGTATTTCTTTGCCGCCAGGGTGATTTCGGCGTTGTCAGGGTCAGGGGTGGACAGTGTGAACGTGGTTTTTGCCGATGCCCAGGTACCCGTCAGGGCAATCAAGCCAGAGAGGATCAGTGTTTTCAATTTCATCATGGTGAATCTCCTAATGGTTATACCAATTTCTGTTGGTGCCGTAGCATAAGAAATTTAATTGGTATAACCAATTATGGAAAACCCTTAGAGCTGGTCGAACAGCAGTTCGATGCCCGGATGCGGCTGAAGATGATCGCTTCGCACGAAATGCAAAATCCCGGATTGCCGCGTCGCTGCGCTCCTTTCCATGACCCCGGACTGCATGGATCGCCACGGCCCGTGGCCTCGCGATGACGGCGCTGGTTCAAGGTCTGTGTTCGGTATCGGGCCGGATACGGGCGGTTCGCAATGACGGTCAATGATGCGATTTATCAAGGCCTTTTAGCCGCTAAACGCTACGCTGAAAGCCGCGACCCTTCTGGAAGGCACACCATGCAGATCACGCACACCACGCACATCACCGAAGCCATTGCCGACCATGTCTGGCGCACCCGGTACTGCTGGACTGAGGCCGGTCGTGTCCCGGAACCTTCGATGGATGCCACCTGGGACCGGGTGGCGATGGCGGTGTCAAAGGCAGAACCGCATCACCGGAATGATTGGCGTGAGCACTTCCGGGCGATTTTGAGTGACTTCCGTTTTTTGCCGGGCGGCCGCATCCTGGCCGGTGCCGGTACTTCGCGCCACACCACGCTCTTCAATTGCTTTGTGGCCGGGACGCTGGAGGATTCGATTCAGGGTATTTTCAACGCCTTGCGCGAAGCCATGATGACGTTGCAGGCGGGGGGCGGTGTCGGGGTCGACTTTTCGACCTTGCGGCCGGCGGGTTCGCAGGCGGTGGCCAGTGCGGGCGTGGCTTCGGGCCCGGTCTCGTTCATGGGCGTCTGGGAAGCCGCCAATGCCGTGCTCGAATCAAACAACATGCGCCGGGGGGCCATGATGGCCACGCTGCGCTGCGACCACCCTGACATTGAGGCCTTCATCGAAGCAAAAACTGCAGGTGCTGCCTTGTCCCATTTCAACCTCTCGGTCGCTATCACGGACGACTTCATGCGGGCTGTCGAAGAGGACAGCCCCTGGCCACTCGTCTTTCCTTTGGGTCAGCACCCCGTTCCTGTGGGCGCTGAGGTGTGCGAGCGGGTCTGGCCTGGCGACACCACGCCCCAGCTTTGCCTGGTACACCGGCGCATGCCGGCCCGCGCCTTGTGGGACAAGCTACTGGCAGCGCAACTGGCCTGCGCCGAGCCCGGTGTGTTGTTCATTGACCGCATCAATCGGGCCAACAACCTCTGGTATAGCGAGTGCATTGCCACCACCAATCCCTGCGGCGAGGTGCCGCTGCCGCCTTATGGTGGCTGCAACCTGGGGTCCATCAATCTGACCCGGTTTGTGCAGGACCCCTTTGCCGAGCACGCCACGCTGGATTGGGCTGGCCTGAAGGCCGTGGCGGGTATTGCCACACGCTTTCTGGATGATGTGCATGACATCTCTCTGTTGCCGCTCAAGGCCCAGGACAAGGCAGTGCGCACCAGCCGCAGAATCGGTCTGGGTATCACCGGCCTGGCCGATATGCTGGTCATGCTGGGTTTGCGCTACGGCTCTCAGGCCAGCCTCGACCTGACACGCGCCATCATGGGCACCATCCGCGACATGGCCTACCGCACGTCGATCGAAATTGCCAAGGAGAAGGGCGCGTTTCCGGCCTTCGACAAAATCAAATATGGTGCCAGTCCGTTCGTGCTGGAGCTCTCACATGAACTCCAGGATGCGATTGCCGAGCACGGCATTCGCAACAGCCATTTGCTGGCGGTGGCCCCGGCAGGTGCCATCAGCCTGCTCGCCAACCATGTGTCGAGCGGCATCGAACCCATTTTTGCGGTCACGACCACACGCAGCGTGCGCGGGGCCGATGGCCAGGCCGTGACGTTCCAGGTTGAAGACGCTGCCGCGCGTCAGTACAGGCAGTTGCCTGGATCCCACGCCGCCTTGCCGGCGCACATGGTAACGGTGGTCGACATCAGTCCCGAAGCACAGTTGCACATGATGGCGGTGGTGCAATCCTGCGTGGACGGCGCGGTTTCCAAAACAGTGCGTCTGCCGCAAAATGCCGGCCCGCTGGACCTTGAACTTGTCCTGCTGCAGGCCTGGGAGCTGGGGCTCAAAGGCTGTGCGGTTTACCGCGAGGGCTGCGCCAGCGCGTGATCGATACTCTTTTTCAATTCGAGGCCGGAGAACTGGGTCAGGTCGCTGGCCACGCTGTGCTGCAGTGCTTTGCTGGCGGCCAGGCTCAGCAGGGGTTTGATTGTGCCCAGCATCGGACTGTTGGCAATCAGCACCAGTGAATTGCAACGTTGTGCGGCAACCGCGTCGTTGAGGTAATTGGCCAGTCCATCAGCAAAGTCGGCTCGGGCCTTGTCCTGGGCCTCGGTGTGGGGCTCGAACTGGGTGCCGGCGTGGCCCGTGCGGCCATGGCCCTTGTTGTCCTCGCCGGTCAGGCGGGTGCGCGGAAATACAAAGTCAGTCAACTCGGTGAGCGAGTGATCCGAGGCATGCCGTTCGAAACAACGTGCCCGTTCGCCATTGGCAATCAAAATCCAGGTCTTTTCCATGATGGTCCTCTGGGTGGGTTTGGGTTAATACATCGAGGCCATACTGCCCTCGGGCAGCTGTGCCTCCGGTTCGGAAGATGGCTTGGGCGCCGTGGCAATCATGCAATCGGTGGTCAGGATCAGGCTGGCAATCGACGCTGCGTTTTGCAAGGCCAGCCTTGTCACCTTGGCCGGGTCGATCACCCCCATCTGCAGTAGGTCGCCATAAGTGCGGGTGGCCGCGTTGTAGCCAAAGGCCGGGTCGGGCGATTCGTCAACCCGGTTCAAAATGACCGATGGCTCGTCGCCCGCGTTGCTCACAATGCGCCGCAAGGGTTCTTCCACCGCGCGCGTCACCAGGCGGATGCCCGAGGATTCATCCAGCGTGCTGCCACTCAAACTGGTCAGCGATCGGCGCGCCCGCAACAGGGCCACGCCGCCGCCCGGAACAATGCCTTCTTCAACCGCTGCGCGGGTGGCGTGCAAGGCGTCTTCCACCCGCAGTTTGCGTTCCTTCAGCTCGGTCTCGGTGGCTGCGCCGACCTTGATCAGGGCCACACCGCCGGACAGCTTGGCGGCCCGCTCGTCGAGCTTTTCGCGGTCGTAGTCACTGTTGGCCTGCTCGCGTTCCTTGCGAATGGTGGCAATCCTGTCCTTGATGGTCGTGGGCTTGCCGGCGCCCCCGATCAACGTGGTGGTTTCCTTGGTGATTTCGGCACGCGTGGCGCGCCCGAGGTCCGACAGCTTGACCTTGGCCAGCGTCAGCCCCACCTCGTCACTCACCACGGTGCCACCGGTCAGTACCGCGATGTCCTGCACCATGGCCTTGCGCCGGTCGCCAAAACCGGGGGCCTTGACGGCACAGGTACGCAAGGTGCCGCGGATCGTGTTGATGACCAGTGCCGCCAGCGAGTCGTTGTCCAGGTCCTCGGCGATCACCAGCAGGGGGCGGCCTGCCTTGACGATCTCTTCAAGCAGCGGCAACAGGTCCTTGAGCGACGACAACCGGCCCTCGCACAACAAAATCGCCACATCTTCCAGCACGGCGCTTTGCCGCTCGGCGTTGTTGATGAAGTAGGGCGACAAAAAGCCCCGGTCAAACTGCATGCCTTCCACCACCTCAAGCACGCTCTCCAGACCGGAGCCGTCCTCGATCGAGATGGCGCCCTCGCGCCCCACTTTGTCGATGGCGTTGGCCAGCAGGTCGCCAATCGAACGGTCATTGTTGGCCGAAATCGCGGCCACATGGGCAATCTCCTGCGACGTGGCGCAGGGTCGGGCTATGGTCTTGAGTTCGGCCACCAGGGTGCTGATGGCCAGCTCAATGCCGCGTTTGAGGTCCATCGGGTTCATGCCGCCAGCGAGGTAGCGCAAGCCTTCCTGGATCATGCCGTGGGCGAGCACGGTGGCGGTGGTGGTGCCGTCGCCGGCCATTTCACTGGTGCGCGCCGCCACCTCGCGCAGCAGTTGCGCGCCCATGTTTTCAAACGGGTCTTCGAGTTCGATCGACTTGGCCACCAACACACCAGAGTTCACGATCTGCGGCGGCCCGAAGTCGCGCTCCAGAATCACGGTGCGCCCGCGCGGCCCCAGGGTGACCTTGACGGCTTCGGCCAGCGCGTCCACGCCACTGCGGATTTTTGCGCGGGCGTCGTCATGGAAAAGGAGTTTTTTGGGGCTCATGGTGGTTCCCTTGATCTGTGACCTGGCTTGATGCTAGGACTGAGTCATTGCGTCATGAATGAGAAATCTCAATGGAGCAGAAGTTAAGCGACTCAAAATAAAGCACGGCTCTGGACAGCCCCAGAAAAGGTGATGACCATGAAAAATTTTTCAATCAAACTGTTGCGCGGTGCCACTCTGGCATCGATCCTGTTGCTGTGGGGGTGTGCCCTGGAGGTGGAAAACACCAAGGCGGCGGAAGAACTGGCGCGGCTGTCACAACCGCCCGGTTCGGTCTATACCGGCTGGCGCGTTTTTCAGGACCGGTGCGCGGGATGCCATGGTGCACCTGCCACCGGCACGGTGACTGCGCCCGATCTGTTGCCCATCGTTCGCAACATGGGCCCGCGCCGGTTTGTTGGCCTGGTGCTGATGCGCTACGACTGGAGTCTGCCGGTCGCGCAGGCCGGTGTTGACAGCGCCGCGCGAGAAGCTCTGATCGAAGGCGTCATGCGGCGCCAGGAGGGTGCGCTCATCATGCCCGAGTGGCAAGGAGAACCCCGGGTGAATGCCCATATCATGGATCTTTATGCCTACCTCTCGGCGCGCGCTCAAGGCACGCAGGGCCCAGAGCGCCCGATGCCGTAGCGCTGGCCGTGTTGCCAACAAAGACCGGACTCATCCCGATGATGATTTTCTGGTGCGTGGTCATGGGGCTTTTGTACATGGGGATGACGCATTACCTCAAGCCCAGGCAAGTCCAGCTGCTCGCCAATGGTGATCTGCTGATCAATCGGTCACATGACTGGGACGGTGAGGTCCCTTTCAGTCGTTAAGAGGCAGCACTTGGCGCACCGTGCACTTCCGCCGATAGACGCGCCAGGACTTGCTCATTTGCTTCCGCCAGGAAACTCGCCAGCGGTCGGTAGTGTTCCACCGTGTCGAACGTCTGCTGCCATACAACCAGCGTAGCGTCACCTTGTTGGCGGAGCTCAATTCTGAGGATGAAGTAATGATCATCTGACGGATGTTCGATCTCGACAAGGTGGTCCGGTTCAGCGCGCAGGAGACGATACTCGTTCGGGTAGTCCTTACCGTCGGGGCCGTGCAGGGTGAGGTACCACTTGCCTCCCGCACGAAAATCAAAATGGTGAATCGTGCTGCTGAAGCCCTCCGGACCCCACCATCTGGCAACTCTAAGAGGATCGCGTATTGCGGCGAAGACCTGGGCAGTCGTTGCCTGAATGGTCTTGGTTCTTGCGTCAGTGCGCGCGTTGGCTGGTTCCATGCTATGTGTTGAGTGATCCATGAATCCCTTGGGCGGTGCTGTGTAGGCGTATCAAGACGACGCGGGCCACAACCCCTGAAGATCAAATGAAAGTTGCCGCTGGTGCAGATCGACAACAGGTAAATGGTGGAGTTGAAGCGTGCGTACTAGATTTTGCGCTCATGTCAGGTCGGCAACAGCGCATCGCTAAATTGCCTTCGCAGTGATGTTGATCGTTATGCCGCTGTCCGTGGTCGACATGTTGAACTGGGTAAGGCTCGGTATGCCGCCACCCGTAATGGTGTATGTCATGCTCCCCGTTCCCGCCAGAGCGCCCAGGGCGTCGTATATGTTGGTGGTGATCGTCATGTCGAGTGTGTTGTAGGAGCTCCCCGCCGTGGCCAGGTAGGTGCCCGTTTCACGGCCTGTCAGGATTGCTTTTGTGCTGTCGGTATAACAGGTGAAAACACCCAGGTTGCCAGATTGCCCAACCGAGGCTGTGTCAGGATAAACAACCGGGCTGGCGGCCTCGCAGTAACTTCCCGTCGTGCTGTAAGCCAGCGGTTCGTAGGAAAAATTCAGGTAGGAGGTCGAAAAGGAGTTCAGCGGGGCTGACTGACCGGCAATAGTCAAGGTGCCGTTCACAGTTTCGGTTGTTTGAACGGCTACCGTGCCGTTGAATGTGGTGCTTGTGCCTGCACCAAGGGTGATTGTGAGTGAGCCCGTGACCGGGTAGGTGTTGACGCCATCAATGGCGCTGCCGGTGACATTCAGGGTACTTTGAAGGCCGTTCGTGTAGGCGTAAATCAGTGCGTCTTGCACTGGAAAACTCGTTACAGCGGGGGGTAGCGCATCGCCGCCGCCACCGCATCCGGCCAGCAGTGCCATCGCACTGCACACAAAAGTGGTTTTGATGAGTTTGAACATTTTGAATCCTTTTGGTCCTTGCATTTGTAAACTCATGGTAGGGCGGCATCCATTTCAGGTGTTGATAACTCTCATCTCCGGTTTTCACTAGCGGTCCAAAAATGAAGACGTGCCGTTGGCGCAGACATGACTCTCGGTAGCGGTGGCCGGTTGAGCAAGTGGTACATTTTCAGCAAAGACAAACCCATCTCGCCATCATGCGCGCTATCACCACCTGCTCGAACGAAGCACACAGGGCTGAAGTTGTCCGGCTACAGTTTTGATCCGGCAGCATCCAAAAGCGCCACACCAAAAGAGATAGCTGATGATTTGGCCGGGCTTGGAATCACCATTACGGATGACACGGTGCGCAAGTATTTGAAGGCAGCGGTAAAGTCCGTACTACCCGCAATCCCGCGCAAGTCATAACCCTAAACCGAATTCGGTAATGACCAAACCGAATTGAGTCACATCACGGTTCACATTCCCGAAACTCACTCTCATTCCCATTCCCGCAACGCTACTCAGCACCGCGGGTCCTTATGAAAGTGAATCGTGAATTTTTAAGACATCGTTCAAGCAAGCAAGGAATTGCTAGATGACAAGGCCGCTGCGGCAGTGCTGGACAGACTGGGTCTAACCACCTGCTCGCACATAAAAGTTGTTGCCGTCCACCAATGTATACATGGTCAGACCTTGAACTGCTTGATGGTGCTGGTCACGACTCCCCAGACTTCGATCATCTGGCCTTCTTTGGGCTCGATGTCAGGGAAGGTCGGGTTAGCCGCTTTGAGCTTGGTGCGGCCCTGACGCTGGTAAAACTGCTGGACCGCGAAGTTACCGTCCACAATGGCCACGACGATGTGCCCGTGTCGAGGCTTGATAGCCCGGTCCACCACCAGGATGTCGTTGTCGAAGATGCCTGCTTCCACCATGGACGTGCCACTGGCCCGAAGGAAGTAAGTCGCCTGTGCGTGGGTGACCAGCACCTGGGTCAGGTCAATGCGCTGGTCACCGAAGTCTTCAGCCGGGGACGGGAAACCGTCACAGACCCGGTTGCGCAGCAGGACAGCCAGAAGCGGTGCGTCGGAAATGGGCACGGGTTGGGTTGTGGTCACAATACTGGTCATAAACACAGTATACAAGAACTCTGATGTCGTGATGAACTGTTCACACTATCTGCCTATTTTTTAAGCACGACCGGCAAAGTCAAGGCAGACGCGGGTTTGCGGGCTTGTCCCAGTGCTTATCCACAGCCCTGCCCACGTATGACAGGGACAAGTTGATGGATAAAACTTTTTAAGTATCCAGTCCCGGGAACAGGGACCTACCATGAAACAATTCACCGATGGCGTACCAATCCATTCTTTATAAGGAGTTCCGATGAGTTTCACCCTCCACGACGCGCTCGTACCTACGTGGCAACAAATTCTCGGCTCGATGACACGCCTGCTGGACAAGGCACAAGCCCACAGCATTGAGCGCAATTTGCCGGATTCGACGCTCATCGATGCACGGCTCGCCGACGATATGCTTCCATTTGGCTACCAGATCAAGTCCGTAGTCGTGCATTCGGTTGGTGCAATCCAGGGCGTACGTAACGGGTTGTTTTCGCCAGACCTGTCGCCCTGGCCGGACAGTTTCGCTGGGCTGAAGGATCAAGTCTCCAACGCTGTGACTGCGCTGGAGAAGATCAATCCGAATGAGATCAATGGCTTTCTCGGGAGAGATATGCGATTTGAAATCGGCGAGCGGCGAATGGACTTCACCGCGGAAAACTTTCTGTTGTCATTCTCCATGCCCAACTTTTTCTTTCACGCGACGACCGCTTACGACATCCTTCGCCACAAGGGTTTGACCATCGGCAAACGGGACTTTATAGGAAAGCCTCGCGTGAAATCTTGATTGACTGGACCGCAAGCGAGAGAGCCTCGGCATCGTGGCAGCCTGTGACAGGTTCAACGATGTGCAGTGAGGTGGTTACCATCATCGAATGTGCAGCTACCAAGCCATCAAGGAACGCGCTCTAGACATTAGTTGCGGCGATGTGTCATGGGTCATATTGCTTCCCGCGACAGAAATTACCATTCGGCAACCGAGCCGTCGGCATGGCGCCAGACCGGGTTGCGCCAGTCGGGCGCATTCTTGCTACGTTCGATGACCAGCGCCTCGTCAATTTCCACGCCAAGGCCTGGCCTCTTCGGTGGCATCATGTAGCCGTCGTGAAACTCGAAATCCTCCTTGTTCAACACGTAGTCCAGTAGCTCTGCGCCTTGGTTATAGTGAAGGCCCATGCTCTGCTCCTGGAAGACCGCATTGCGTGCCACAAAGTCAATGTGCAGACAGGAAGCCAATGCCAGCGGGCCAAGTGGGCAGTGCGGTGCAAGGCCAACATCGTAGGCTTCGGCCATTGAGGCGATCTTGTGGCACTCTGTGATGCCGCCAGCATGCGACAGGTCGGGCTGGATGATCGAAATGCCGCCGCCCTCAAACACGCGCTTGAAATCGAAACGTGAAAACATGCGCTCGCCTGCGGCAATCGGAATGTGCGTCATCGCGGCAAGGCGCGGGTAGCATTCAGCCTGCTCTGCCAGCACCGGCTCCTCGATAAACAGCGGGCGGTAGGGTTCCAGTTCCTTAATGAGAACCCGCGCCATTGGCGCCGAGACACGCCCGTGAAAGTCGAGACCAAATTCAATGGCGCTACCGAACGTTTCACGGATTTCTGCGACAACGGCAACGGCTGCATCGACCGTGCGGGAGTTGTCGATCAGGCCCACTTCCTCGCAGCCATTCAGCTTGAAAGTGTCAAAGCCAATGGCCTGCAGCTTGCGGATGCCGGCGATAACGTCGGCTGGTCTGTCGCCGCCGACCCAGCTGTACATCTTCATCCGATCGCGCACAAGGCCACCAAGGAGTTCATAGACCGGTGCACCGAGCACCTTGCCTTTGATGTCCCACAAAGCCTGATCGATACCGGCAATTGCGCTCATGAGGATCGGCCCGCCGCGGTAAAAACCAGCGCGGTACAGCGTCTGCCAGATGTCATTGATGCGCGACGGCTCCTTGCCGATCAGATAGTCTGCAAGTTCATTGACTGCAACCTCCACCGTCCGTGCTCGGCCCTCAATGACCGCCTCGCCCCAACCGCTGACACCTTCGTCAGTTTCGACCTTCAGGAACAACCATCGCGGCGCCAGACGGTAGGTGGTCAATTTGGTGATCTTCATGCATCAATCCTTGAAAAGGGGCACACCCATCGGCATTGCCATCAACTTGGTGGGTGGCAGACAGCGCACGCTGCGCGGTGCGCTCGATCATGCGACAGGCCGCCGACTCTGCCGCTTGTGGATTTTTTCGGCGGATAGCGTCAAACAATTCACGGTGCTCGTTGATGGTCAATCCCATGTGCGTCGCATCGCGCTCAAAGGTGAAGTCAAAAATCGCACGCTGCAACGCGCTCACCGCGTCGCTTAATTGCTTCATGACAACATTATGGGTGGCGATCAAAACCGCCCTGTGAAATCGAATGTCGGCTTCATGGAAAAGGTCTGGGCGGGTCGGGTTGGCAGCCATCTCGTTGTAGCTGGCTTCAATCTCAACGAGGTCGACAGCCGTCGCGCGTTCTGCCGCCCAGCGCGAGATGGTTGGCTCAATCAAGCTACGCACCTCGATTAAAGAACGAATCAGCGCGGGATTGTTGCCTTTTTCTAGGGTCCATTCCAAAACGTCGGCATCAAGGTAGTTCCAGCACTCGGCTGGCATCACGAATAAGCCTCGGTAGCGCTGAGCGTCGATCAGCTTTTTGGTAGAAAGCACCTTGACAACTTCGCGAATGATGTTGCGTGATACCCCGAAGTGCGCACACAGGTCAGCTTCCGACGGCAATGCCGAGCCAGGTGCGAATTCACCCTGGGTGATCCTTTTGCCAAACAGTTGAGTCAAGCGCTCAGTCTTGTTCATCGCAAATCCCTTGGATTGTTCATTCACTGGAGCCGGACTATTCCGGGATTTCATCGTAGGACAATGAAAAAAAATTGTAGTACAGATTAAATTTTCTGTACTAGAATTTCAAAGGCCATCAAGTAAGCGCGACTTGCATTCCTTGTTTGGTGCCGCCGAAAAACACTGATACAGAAATGAACCGTGCTGCCAAAGCGGTTGGCAATCAGGAATTCGCAGGCATCGTTGTGCTGGCCTTGCACCGCGCGATGATTCCCTGGCAGCCGGGACGCGTTCGCGTCTTGCCGGAATTCAAATAACGAGGGTAAATTGACATGGCAAAAGTGACCCTGAAGAACCTTGTGAAGCAATACGGATCCTTGAAAGTCGTTAACGAACTTTCGCTCGAAGTCCAGGACAAGGAATTCGCTGTCCTTGTGGGTCCTTCTGGCTGCGGGAAGTCGACAGCGCTGCGCATGATTGCTGGTCTTGAATCGGTCAGCTCAGGCGAGATCTACATTGGTGACGCGCTGGTCAACGACCTGGAGCCGAAGGATCGCGACATCGCCATGGTCTTCCAGAACTACGCGCTCTATCCCCATATGACTGTGCGCGAGAACATGGGTTTCGGGCTGAAAATTCGCAAATTGTCTCAGTCGGAAATCGATGTCCGCGTGCAGGAGGCGTCTGACATTCTTGGACTCAACGAGTTGCTGGACAGAAAGCCCAAGGAGTTGTCGGGCGGCCAGCGGCAGCGGGTGGCGGTGGGCCGGGCTATTGTTCGCAAGCCCAAGGTGTTTTTGTTCGACGAGCCTCTGTCCAACCTGGATGCCAAGCTACGGGTAGCGATGCGCGCCGAGATTAGCAAGCTGCATAAGCGCCTGGGCGCCACAATGATCTACGTCACGCACGACCAGGTCGAGGCCATGACCATGGCCGACCGAATCTTCATCATGAGCAAGGCCGTCCTGCAGCAGAGCGGTGTACCCATGGAAGTCTACTCACAGCCGGCCAACCGATTCGTTGCGGGCTTCATTGGCTCACCGGCGATGAATTTCTTCGATGCCCGAATCGTCTCGGAAAATGGCGAGCTATTCATCGATGGCGCTAGTTTTAAAGTTGCAATACCAGAGGTCTTCCGGAGCAATCTTGAGGCGCATGGCGCCAAGGATGTGGTCTTTGGTGTGCGCCCGGAAGATATATCTTTGCACCAGCCAGGCAGTGATGACGGGAATACGATCACGGCGAAGGCCGAGGTGGTCGAGTTGCTTGGGTCAGAAATTTTCGTCCATTTGACCTGTGGTGCGCATGCGCTGGTTGCCCGGATGGCCGTGCCTGAGCATTTGATTTGCGCTGGCGAGACGATTCAAATTGATTTCAAAATGGTCAAAACGCATATTTTTGACAAGGAGTCGTCGCAGACCATCATTTAGAGCAGGCTTCCAAACTTGGTCCTGGTTGCGGCTTGGCAGGTTTTCGAGACGTTTTTAGGTTGGTTCTTTGTTACTTAACTTGGAGATTTTTATGAAACATATACTTTCGAAAACCATGGTGGCGCTGTCCACGCTGTGCCTCTGTGCGGGGGCCATGGCGCAGTCTGGTGAAATCCGCGTGTTGCTGGCCAACCACCCGTACGGAGAGTTGCTTAAGCAGTCCATTCCCCAGTTCGAAAAGACCTCTGGCATCAAGGTCAACGTCGAAAGCCTGCAGGAAAGCCAACTGACGCAAAAACTCACAACTGAATTCGCCACCAAGTCTTCGACGGTGGATGTCTTCATGACACGACCGCTGCAGGAAGGCAAGATGTTTGCCAAGAACGGCTGGTATGCGCCACTCACCGGTTACGACTTTGCCGATTACCCGAAGAACATCATGAATGCCGCGTCCTTTGGTGGCAAGCCCTACATCGTGCCGCTCGTGACGGAGTGGCAGGTGCTTTACTATCGCAAGGACTTGCTGCAAGCCGCGGGTTTGAAGGTGCCAACCAACTTCGACGAGCTCGAGGCGGCGGCCAAGAAGCTCAATTCCGAGAGCGTGGCCGGCTTTGCCTCGCGTGGCAAGGGCGCGGCGGCTGTGACGCAGTTGTCAAGCTACGTGTACAACTACGGCGGCGAGTACCTTGAAAAGGGCGTCGCGGTTTTTGATTCGAAGCCGGCAGTCGATGCCATGCGCCTTTATGGAAAACTGCTTGGCAACTACGGACCCAAGGGCGTGACCTCCATGTCATGGGAAAACATCATGCCGCTGTTCCAGGCGGGCAAGGTGGCGATGTGGACCGATGCTTCGGTGTTTTACGGTCAGGTTGTCGATCAATCCAAAACGCAGATTCCGGTCGCGAGTTTTGATATCGCCAACTTCCCGGCTGGTCCTAAAACAAACGCTCCCTTCATCGTTTCTTCGTGGGGCATGTCTGTTTCCAGTCAGTCAAAGAAACATGACATGGCATGGAAATTCCTGAACTGGGCATCGAGCAAGGAAATGGCCATCAAGGGCATGATGGACAACATCACAATGGCGCGTTCCTCAGTATGGGAAGACGCGGTTGTGCGCGCCAAAATGAACCGGGGCTTGATCGAGACGCGTGTTTTTGCCGCCAAGAACGGCACGCCAGTTGACCGTCCATATATGAGCGCAGTCGGCGAGGCTCGTGATCTGATCGGTGAACTGGTCATCGAGTCGATCAACACCAAGGGCACTTCGACCAAGCTCGAGGAAATGGCCAAGGAGAAAGTTGCCCGGGTCAATGGCCTGCTGAAAGACACCGGCGAATACGGCAAGTGAGAACCCCGGGCCATTCGGCACAGCGCGGATGGCCCGGAGTGAAACCTGACGAGATCGCATAGCTGCAATGTCCAGTAGGAGAGTTATCTATGATCCGGTCAAGCTTTACCGAACGGAATTTGCGGATATTGTTCCCACTTCCGGCCATCGTCTTCATTGGATTGATGATGGTATTTCCCATTCTCTATACCCTTTATCTGAGCTTCACCAACTGGAATCTCACTTCGGGTATGGAGCCAGCTTTCGTCGGATTCGGCAGCTACCTGCGCGTGCTCACCGAACCGCGCTTTCTACAGGCGTTAGGTAGAACATTTACGTTTACTCTTTTTGCCGTGGCCATTGAGGTAGTGCTTGGCGTGACGGTTGCAATTATTCTTAACCGCGCCTTTATCGGCAGAAATCTGGCAAAGCTGTTGCTTCTGCTTCCGCTCGTCGCCACGCCGGTGGCGGTTGGCATCGTCTTCAATCTCTTCTACGATCCGACCATCGGTCTGCTGAACTTCCTTCTCAACTCGGTCGGTTTACCACAGGGAAGTTGGGTATCGAGTGAAAAAACGGTCATTCCGGCACTGATCTTGGTCGATGTCTGGCAGTGGACGCCGATGATTACGCTGATCGTTCTCGCCGGTCTGGCCGGCCTTTCGGAGGAGCCAGTCGAAGCGGCGCGCGTGGATGGCGCGAGCGAATGGCAAATACTGCGCTATGTCACGATCCCGATGGTCATGCCCGTCATCCTGACTGCGACGATTCTGCGCCTGATCGACGCACTGAAGACCTTCGACATCATTTTCGCGATGACCGGCGGTGGTCCCGGTTACGCCTCGGAAACGCTCAACATCATGGGTTTCAAGTACAGCTTCGAATATTTCCGCATCGGGCAATCGTCAGTCGTTTTGGTGGCGCTGTTCCTGGTGGTCCTGCTGTGCAGCCTCGGCATCATGAAACTGCGTGCATCGACCGAAATTTGAGGTGCCACAGATGAAAAACAAGGTCGTATCGAACATACTTTTCTATTGTCTGGTCGGGCTCATAGCACTTATCGTGCTGTTTCCGTTCCTGTGGATGCTTTCATCTTCCTTCAAAACGCAGGTGGACATCATTTCGTGGCCGCCTAAGCTGTTTTTCGAGCCGACTCTGCAGAATTACCGGAAAGTCTTCGAGGAGCAGAACTTCCTGAAATACTTCATGAATTCGACAATCGTCGGCGCGGCATCTGTCGGTCTGTCGCTACTGCTCGGGCTGCCGGCAGCCTACTCGATCGCGCGCTACACGCAGAATAGGCTAGCAGTTTTTATCCTGCTGGCGCGTCTTATGCCAGGCATTTCTTTCCTGATGCCTTGGTATATCATTTTCTCGCGGCTTGGCCTAATGGACAGCTATGTGGCGCTGATTCTGTCGCACATGCTGATCGCGCTGCCGATTGTCGTGTGGATCATGACAACCTACTTCAACACAATTCCGCGTGAGCTTGAGGAGTCGGCAATGGTCGACGGTGCCACGCGCCAGTACGCCTTCCTGAAAATCATCCTGCCTCTTTCGGGGCCAGGCATCATCACCGCGACCACATTGTCGTTCATCTTTTCCTGGAATAACTTTATGTTCTCCCAAGTGCTCAGCATGGAGAAGACGAAGACTCTGCCAATCGCCGTCTACAACTTTTTATCCTATGCCGAAGTGGACTGGGGCGGGGTGATGGCCGCCGCTGTGGCAATCATGGCGCCGGCGATTGTGCTGACGATGATTTTTCAAAAATACGTGGTCAAGGGATTGACGATGGGGGCGGTCAAGGGTTAGCCCTTGATTCTTCACAGACGGGGCGTTCACCAGAAAGCACGGATTGTTGGATGGTGGGGCCTTCTTCCGAGCACGGCTAAACGCTTTCTCGGGAGAAGCACCCGCCTTGATTCGATGTTGAAACGAACCGGGGTTAACACCCAACGCAAGGCCTGCTGGCGCGGCTGTCACAACCGCCCGGTTCGGTCTATACCGGCTGGCGTGTTTTTCAGGACCGGTGTGCGGGATGTCATGGTGCGCCTGCCACCGGCACGGCGGCCGCTCCTGATTGAAGGCGTCATGCAACGCAGGCAAGGGGCCCTCAGCATGCCCGAGTGGCAAGGAGAACCCCGGGTGAACGCCCACATCATGGACCTGTACCGGCACCATACCGACCGCAGGCGCTTTAATTTGAGCTGGGTGGTGGCAACGGGTTGCAGCGCGTCTGGGGTTGATTTGGGGCTGGCAAGGTACAGAACCCGGTACTGGCGTCGGTATAGCGGCGGTATGATGCACAAAGAGAAAGGGTTTGCTATTACTTTCGTAACAGCAAACCCTTATCAATATTGGTGCCGGAGAGATGAATCGAACACCCGACCTTCTCATTACGAATGAGCTGCTCTACCGACTGAGCTACACCGGCTTTAAAAGAGCGCAATTATAGCGGTCAGTTCAGGGCTCGCTGTGGTAGCGGGTGACCTGTTCCACCTCGTTTTTGGAGCCCATGAAAACGCTCACACGCTCGTGCAGTTTGGTGGGTGTGATGTCCATGATGCGGCGCTTGCCGTCGGTGGCAGAACCACCGGCTTGTTCAATCAGCCAGCTCATGGGATTGGCCTCGTACAGCAGGCGCAATTTGCCGGCTTTTTCCGGTTCGCGCTTGTCCCAGGGGTACATGAAGATGCCGCCGCGGGTCAGGATGCGGTGCACGTCGGCCACCATGCTGCCGACCCAGCGCATGTTGAAGTCCTTGCCGCGCGGGCCGTCCCTGCCTTGCAGGCATTCGTCAATGTAGCGCGTCACCGGCGCTGCCCAATGCCGCTGGTTGCTCATGTTGATGGCAAATTCCCTGGTGTCTTCGGGCACGCGCAGGTCTTCTTGTGTCAGGATGAAAGAGCCCTGTTCGCGGTCCAGCGTGAACACGGTCACACCATCGCCCACGGTGAGCACCAGCGTGGTTTGCGGGCCGTAAACGCAGTAGCCGGCGGCCACTTGTTTGGTGCCGGGTTGCAGGAAATCGTGCTCCGAGACGCCTGTGCCTTCGGGTTTGAGCATCACGCTGAAAATGGTGCCAATGCTCACGTTCACGTCGATGTTGCTGGAGCCGTCCAGCGGGTCGAACATCAGCAGGTATTCGCCCTGTGGGTAGCGGTTGGGCACCACGTAGATGCCTTCCATTTCCTCGCTGGCCATGGCTGCCAGGTGGCCGCCCCATTCGTTGGCTTCGATCAGCACCTCGTTGGCGATGATGTCGAGTTTTTTCTGCATCTCGCCTTGCACGTTTTCACTTTCGGCACTGCCCATCACATCGCCCAAGGCACCTTTGCTGACGGCCTGGCTGATGCGCTTACAGGCGCGCGCCACCACTTCAAGCAGCAGGCGCAACTCGGGTGGAATGTGGCCTTCGAGGCGTTGCTGTTCGACCAGGTAGCGGGTCAGGGATATTTTTTTGGTCATGCGTTTTCCTTGTTGTTCAGTCAGCCAGGGCGCGACTGACCACTTCGCGCACGTCATTGCTCAGGTCGGACTTGGCTGCCACGCGCTTGAGGGCCTCATAGGCCGCGTGTTGGTAAGGCTCGGCCAGTTTTTTCCAGCGGTCCAGTGCCCGTGCCAGGCGCGCCGCCACCTGCGGGTTGATGGCATCGAGCGCCAGCACCTGGTCAGCCCAAAAGACATAGCCTGCGGCATCGGTGCGATGAAAAGCGCCCGGGTTGGCGCTGCAGTAGCTGAAGATGACGCTGCGCGCGCGGTTGGGGTTGCGGATGTGGAAATCGGGGTGTTTGAGCAACTGGCGCACCGCCGGCAGCACCTGGCCGCCGCGGTCGGTGCAGCCCGACTGCAGCGCAAACCATTTGTCCAGCACCAGCTCCTCGGCCTTGAACAGGCTGTGAAAACGCGCCAGCGCAGGTGTGGCCAGCGCATGGCCGCTGTGCACCAAGGCACTCAGGGCATTGAAGCGGTCGGTCATGTTGTCGGCGTCCTTGAAGCGCTGGTAGGCCTTGCCGGGCCAGATGGTATCGCCCGTGTTGCGGGCCGCCAGGCACAGGTAATTGAGCGCAAGACCCGCCAGGGCGCGGCGGCCACTCGACAGAGTGTCGGGGCGGTAGCCACCATTTTGGCCATGCGCCTCGTAGGCCCACTGCCAGTCAGCGCCCAGCTCACAGGCCAATTGCTCGCGCATGGCTTCGCGCACCGCGTGGATGCGTTGCGGGTCGACCACATCGAGCTGCTCGGCGATGTAGCTTTCTGACGGCAGCGTGAGCACCAATTCCTTAAAGGCGGCGTCCAGCGCGGGATGGCGCAGCACCGAACGCATGGCTGAAACAAAGGCCGCATCGAGGCCGCTCGCCGCAGGACCGACCGCCTGGATGGCCTGGATGGCGCTGCGCAAGGCCAGGCGCTGGCCGGCTTCCCAGCGGTTGAACGGGTCGGGGTCATTGGCCAGCAGCGTGAGCAAGTGCGCGTCGCTGTAGTCAAAGTCAACAATCACCGGGGCGCTGAAACCGCGCAGGATGGACGGCACGGGTTCCTCAAGCACGTTCTCAAAGGTGATCGATTGCGCCGCCTGGGTCATCACGAACAGGTGGCTGTCGGCCGCAGTGGCGGCGCTGCCTTGAACCTGCAAGGGCAGGGCGGCACCGCTGCTGGCGCCGACCAGCCCCAGGCTGACCGGGATCACAAACGCTTCCTTGGCTTCCTGGCCCGGTGTGGCCGGGCAGCTCTGGGCAAAGTTCAGGGTGTAGCTGTGCGCCTCTGCGTCATAGTGGCCCGTGGTGGCCAGCCGGGGCGTGCCGGACTGGCTGTACCAGCGCTTGAACTGCGGCAGCAGCTTGGCCAACGCGGCGTCCGGGTTGGCATCGGCAATGGCCTGGGCAAAGTCATCACAGGTCACGGCGCTGCCGTCATGGCGCGCAAAGTACAGCGTCATGCCCTTGGCAAAACCGGTGCGGCCGACCAGGGTCTGCATCATGCGCACCACTTCGGCACCCTTTTCGTAGATGGTGACGGTGTAGAAATTGTTGATTTCGATGTAGCTGTCGGGTCGCACCGGGTGCGCCATCGGGCCGGCGTCTTCGGGGAACTGGGCGGTGCGCAGCACGCGCACGTCCTCGATGCGCTTGACGGCGCGGCTTGACGCGTCAGCACACAGGTCCATGCTGAATTCCTGGTCGCGGAACACCGTCAGGCCTTCTTTCAGGCTGAGCTGGAACCAGTCGCGGCAGGTGATGCGGTTGCCGGTCCAGTTGTGAAAGTACTCGTGGCCGACCACGCTCTCGATGTTGGCAAAGTCGACATCGGTGGCGGTGGCCTGGTTGGCCAGCACATATTTGGTGTTGAAGACGTTGAGGCCCTTGTTTTCCATGGCGCCCATGTTGAAGTCGCTGGTGGCCACAATCATGAAACGTTCCAGGTCCAGCGGCAGGCCAAAGCGGGCTTCGTCCCAAATGACCGAGTTGATCAGCGACGTCATCGCATGCTCGGTCTTGTCCATGTCGCCAGGGCGCACATAGACCTGCAACAGGTGGTCTTTGCCCGCGCGCGAGGTGATGCGTTGTTCGCGGCACACCAGCTGGCCCGCGACCAGGGCAAAGAGGTAGCAGGGCTTCTTGTGCGGGTCAACCCAAGTGGCAAAGTGGCGGCCGTCGTCAAGCGCACCGCTGTCTGTGAGGTTGCCGTTGCTCAGCAAGACCGGGTACCTGGCTTTGTCGGCACGTAGCGTCACGGTGAAGCTGGCCATCACATCGGGGCGGTCCAGGAAGTACGTGATGCGGCGGAAACCCTCGGCTTCACACTGCGTGAAGAACGAATCGTTGCTGACGTACAGCCCCATGAGCTTGGTGTTTTTGGCAGGCGCGCAGGTGGTGAAAATCTCCAGCTCGAAGCTGCCCTCGGCGGGCAGGTTTTCCAGCACCAGCTGGCCCGCATCCAGCTTGAAACTGGTGCCGGCGCCATTGACCAGCACGCGCGCCAGGTTCAGTTCGTCGCCGTCCAGGCGCAGCGGCTGTGCCGGCACGTCGGGGTTGCGGCGCAGCGTCATTTTGTTGAGCACGCGGGTCTTGGCGGGGTCGAGGTCGAAGCTCAGGTGGACGGTGTCGATCCAGAACGCCGGGGCGCTGTAGTCTTCCCGGCGGATAACCGCAGCGGGGGTGTTTGCATCACGAAGTAGCGACATGCAGAGTCTCCAGGAAATTCGAATTCAAGAGTTCATGGTAATTGCGCACGGTGGCAATCACGTGGGGACCGGCCAGCTGGGCCGGCGTGTGTGTGCTGCAGACGGCCACCGCCCGCATGCCGGCACGGCGCGCTGCTTCAATGCCGAAAGGCGCGTCTTCAAAAACAATGCAGCCGGCCGCGCTGGCGTTCAGCTGGCGGGCCACCTCGAGGAAGATGGCGGGTTCGGGTTTGCCGGGGTGGCCTTCGTCACCACCCACGATCGCTTGGGGCTTGGGCACCAATTGCAGGTGCGACATGGCAAACGCAATGTTGTGCTGGTCACCTGCCGTGCCCACGCCCAGCTTCAGTTCGCGTGCCTGCGCCTGCGCGTAAAAGGTCTTGAAGCCTGCCACCTCTGCAAAGACCGGGCCAAAAAGCGCACGGTAGATCTGCTCTTTTTCTGCAATCAGGGCCCAGGCTTCGTCTTCCGCGATGTCACGTTGGAACAGTTCACGCATGCACTCGGTTCCTGTGCGCCCGGTGGTGCGGCGCATCAGGTCGTCCAGGTCAATGCGCAAGCCGTGCTGCTCGGCAAAAAGCGCCCAGCTTTGGGCGTGGTAGCCCATGGAGTCGATCATGGTGCCGTCCATGTCGAAGATCAGCGCTTCGGTCATCAGACGCCCTGCTTCAAAGAGGCTTCGATGAAGGGGTCCAGGTCGCCGTCGAGCACTTTTTGCGTGGCCGAGGTCTCGTAGTTGGTGCGCAGGTCCTTGATGCGGCTGTTGTCCAGCACATAAGAGCGGATCTGGTGGCCCCAGCCCACGTCGGTCTTGCCGTCTTCGAGCTTTTGCTGCTCTTCCTGCTGCTTGCGCAGCTCGAAGTCGTAGAGCTTGGAGCGCAGGCGTTTCCACGCGATGTCGCGGTTGCCGTGCTGGCTGCGGCCGTCCTGGCACTGCACCACGATGCCGGTGGGCAAGTGGGTCAGGCGCACCGCCGAATCGGTCTTGTTGATGTGCTGGCCGCCCGCGCCGCTGGCACGGTAGGTGTCGGTGCGCACATCGGAGGGATTGATGTTGATTTCGATCGAATCGTCAATCTCGGGGTAGACAAACACGCTGGCAAAGCTGGTGTGGCGGCCACCCGAAGAGTCGAACGGGCTCTTGCGCACCAAGCGGTGCACGCCGGTCTCGGTGCGCAGCAGGCCAAAGGCGTATTCGCCCTCGACCTTGAACGACGCACCCTTGATGCCGGCGGTGTCGCCCGGGGTTTCGTCTTCGATTTCGGTCTTGAAGCCCTTGCGCTCGCAGTAGCGCAGGTACTGACGCAGCAGCATGCTGGCCCAGTCGCAGGCCTCGGTGCCACCGGCGCCAGCCTGGATGTCGACAAAACAGTTCAGCGGATCGGCCGGGTTGTTGAACATGCGGCGGAATTCCAGGCCCTTGACGATCTCTTCGAGCTTGGTGGCTTCTTCTTCGATGTGATGCAGGCCGGCTTCGTCGCCTTCTTCCTTGCTCATCTCGAACAGTTCAGTGTTGTCGGCGAGTTCGCTTTCCAGTTCGCTGATGGTCACGACCACGCCGTCGAGTGCCTTCTTTTCGCGGCCCAGCTCCTGGGCGCGCTTGGGGTCGTTCCAGACCGTGGGGTCTTCGAGCGAGGCGTTGACGGTTCTCAGGCGTTCAAATTTGGCATCGTAGTCAAAGATACCCCCGTAATTCAAGGGTACGGGCGGTCAAATCGGCTAATTTTGTGCCAAGGGCGTTGATGCGTTCTGCTTCCATGATGCGGGTCCTGGTTGGGTGGAATTTCAAATAACCTGCTATTTTCTCATGCCGGGCTAAAGCATGAAGCGTTCCAGCAACTCAGCCACAGCCTGCGGCTGGTCATGGTGCAGCATGTGGCCGCAGTTGGGCAGCTCGACCCGCTCCAGTTGGGCCACGGACTTCAAGCGTTCATGGTGCTCTGCCCTGGTGTATTGGCCGCGCCACAAGAGGGCGATGGTGTCTTCGGCGGCTTCCACCATCAATGTGGGCGCGGTGATGCAGCGCTGGATGGCCAGCATTTCGTCGACCCGGTAGAGCTGGGCATTGGCAATTTTGTGCGCGGCTTCGCCCAAAATGGACCACTGGCCCGGCGCCAGTTCGGCGGACCAATGTGCCGCCAGCCAATGGGCCTTGTCGGTGCCCAGGCGGGCGTTGGTTTTGATCAGGCGTTGGGCCACGGCTTCGAGCGAGTCGTAGGTCTTGAGTTGCAGCGCGCCGGAGTTGAACTGCTTCACGCCGTCAAGCCATTGGGTATAACGTCCCGGGGCCTGTTCAGCCCGCGTAGCGGGCAGGCCGAAACCTTCCAGGTTGACCAGGCGCCGTGTCCGCCCGGGTCGCACCCCGGCGTAAATCATGGCCACGTTGGCGCCCATGCTGTGGCCCACCAGATTCACGCTCTGACCCGGTGCAAAGTGGTCGAGCAGGGCATCCAGGTCGGCCAGGTAGTCCGGAAACCAGAAGGCGTCAGCGCCGCCGGATGGGGTCAGGCCAAAGCCGCGCCAATCGGGCGCGATGATGAAGTGGTCTTCGGACAGGGCATCGACCACAAATTGGAAGCTGGCCGCCACGTCCATCCAGCCGTGCAGCAGCACCAGCGGTGTTTTGTGGGGTCCGGCTTCGCCCCAGCAGCGCACGTGGTAATTCAAACGGCGTATTGGGACAAACTCGCTATGGGAAATTCTTTTCACTTGGTACATTCGACCGATCATAAGGAGTCATTGCATGTCAGTCAGTCAAGCCAGCGACAAAGTTGCTCTTGTGCGCGCCGGCAGCGCTCATGCCTGGGCTCTGCCACCCGCCTATGCCGGGCTGCACGGGGGCTTTGCCTGGCAGGTGCCAACGTATTTCAACATGGCGCAGGCCTGCTGTGCGCGTTGGGCAACGCAGCCGGACGCGTTACAAAACACAGCCATTCACGACTGTCAGCCCGATGAGGCAAGCCGTTCATATTCCTATGCCGAATTGCAGGACCAGGCCAACCGCCTGGCCAATGTGCTGACGGACCTGGGGGTGTTGCCGGGGGACAGGGTGGCCATCGTGATGCCGCAGCGCTTCGAGACCGCCGTGGCCTACATGGCGGTGCTGCAAATGGGGGCCGTGGCCATGCCGCTGTCGCAATTGTTTGGTCCGGAGGCGCTTGAATTTCGCTTGCAGGACAGCGAGGCTGTTGTGGCGATCGGTGACGCCCAGACCCTGGTAAACGTGCAGGCGGTGCGTGCCAGTTGCCCGGATCTGCGCCAAGTGATCGGTGTCCGGCTTGATGCCCAGACTCGGACGCTGGCCGACAAAGCCTATGAACCGGCGCTGGCAGCCGCCAGTGACCAGTTTGATCTGGTCGAAACCCGCGCCGATGCGCCAGCCATCCTGATCTACACCAGCGGCACTACCGGTAACCCCAAGGGCGCGCTGATTCCGCACCAAGCGCTCATTGGCAACCTGACCGGGTTTTTGTGCAGCCAGAACTGGTTTGGTTTTGCCATGACGGCCACGCCAGCTGACAGCTTGCAGCAGCTGATCAACCCGGAACAATTACCTGCCGGCTCCGAAGCCGTATTCTGGAGCCCCGCCGATTGGGCCTGGACCGGCGGCCTGATGGACGCACTGCTACCGGCGCTCTATTTTGGCCGCCCGATCGTGGCGTTCAATGGCCGCTTCGGCCCGCAAGTGGCACTGGAATTGCTGCGCGACTTCAGCGTCACGCACACGTTTTTGTTCCCGACCGCGCTCAAGGCGATGATGAAAGCCTGTCCCGGCCTGCCTGGTCAGACGGTCCATGCGCAGTTCGGCCTCAAGTTGCAAGCCATCATGAGTGCCGGCGAGGCCGTGGGCGACGCGGTGTTCGACTACTGTCAGGCACAGTTGGGGGTGACCGTGAACGAGATGTTCGGCCAGACCGAGATCAACTACATCGTCGGTAATTGCGCCGCCCTGTGGCCACCCAAACCCGGCAGCATGGGCATGGGCTATCCCGGTCACCGGCTGGCGGTGATTGACGATGCGGGCCTGGAGTGTGCAGCCGGCGAGGTGGGCGACGTGGCCGTCAACCGCTTTGATCGGCATGGCCAGCCGGACCCCATCTTCTTTTTGGGCTACTGGAAAAATGAGACCGCCACCCAGGCCAAATTCACCGGCGACTGGTGCCGCACCGGCGACCTGGCCAGCCGCGATGCCCAGGGGTATCTGTGGTACCAGGGCCGCAGTGACGATGTGTTCAAGGCCGCGGGCTATCGCATCGGCCCGGGCGAGATCGAGAACTGCCTGGTCAAGCACCCGGCTGTGGCCAATGTCGCGGTGGTGCCCAAGCCCGACGTGGCGCGTGGCGCGGTGGTCAAGGCCTATGTGGTGCTGTCGCCAGACTTTTTGACTGCCCGTGTCAACTACGCAGGAACCCAGGACCAGTTTGAGGCTGAATTGATCGAACAGCTGCAAGCGCACGTCAAGGACAAACTGGCCCCCTATGAATACCCCAAGGACATCGAGTTCCTGGAGGCCTTGCCCATGACCACCACCGGCAAGGTGCAGCGCCGGGTACTGCGGCTGCAGGAAGAGGCGCGGGCGCTGGTGGCGGCAGCGGCCACAGCCGTAAGCCCGTAAACTATAAAAATCGGCTGCAAAGCCTTTTTTTATTGAAATCACGCATGAAAACCATTCAACTGGGTCAAAGCGACCTCCATGTCACGCCCATCTGCCTGGGCACCATGACCTTTGGCGAACAGGTCGACGAAGCCACCGCTTTCGACATTCTGGATCGTTCACTGGAACGCGGCGTCAACTTCATCGACACGGCCGAAATGTACGCCGTGCCACCCCGCGCGGAAACCTTCAACGCCACCGAGAAAATCATTGGCAACTGGCTCGGCCAACGCCCCGGCGCGCGGCACAAGCTGGTCATGGCAACCAAGGTTGCAGGCCCGTCGCGCAACATGTCGTGGATCCGTGGCGGCAGTCCGGATTTAACTGGCAAGGACATTCTGGAGGCCTGTGACGGCAGTCTGAGACGCCTGCAAACCGAGGTGATCGACCTGTACCAGATCCACTGGCCGGTGCGCAGTGTGCCCATGTTTGGTGGCCTCTATTATCACCCCGCCAGTGGCAGCGAGGGCACCTCCATCCATGCCCAGCTGGAGGCCTTGAACAAGTTGGTGCAGGCGGGTAAGGTGCGTGCCATCGGCTTGTCCAACGAAACCCCGTATGGTGTGCATGAGTTTGTGCGGCTGGCCGAGCAGTATGGCCTGCCCCGCGTGGCGACGGTGCAAAACGGCTACAGCCTGCTCAACCGCAGCGTTGAAAATGCCCTCGATGAAACCATGCAGCGCCTGCATGTGTCACTGCTGGCCTACTCGCCGCTGTCCTTCGGTCTGCTCACGGGCAAATACGATGCCACCGGCCTGACTGGACCCGGCACATCGCCTGAAGCCCGGTTGACCAAATTTGAGTCGAGTCGCAAGCAGCGCTGGGGCCGCCCCGAGGCGCTGGCTGCAGCACGGCGCTACAGTGCGCTGGCGCGGGACCACGGCATGACACCGACCCAGCTCGCGCTTGCGTTTTGTTACACCAAGTGGCAAGTGGCCAGCACCATCATCGGCGTGACATCGGTGGCCCAGTTGGATGAAAACCTGGCGATCTGGGGCACCACCCTGGCGCCAGAGTTGCTGCAAAAAATTGATGCCATTCGCTGGGAGAGTCGCGATCCGGCGATGTAACCGGGCGCGCTGTAAGCCCGCTGGTTGGCATTTTCAAAATTTTTAGTGAAAGAGGACTTGTATGAGTTTGGTTCAGTTGATCTATGTGAGTGATCTGGTTGGTGACAACGAGGCAGAAATTGCTGCCATCCTGAAGTCCAGTGTGCGAAACAACAGCAAAAATGGCCTCACGGGCATGTTGCTGTACTCGCACGGTAATTTTCTGCAGGTCCTGGAAGGTGAAAAGGACGCTGTGGATGCAACCTACCAGCGCATTTGCCAGGATGCACGCCACCGCAACACCATTGTGCTGACCGAGGAAGACGTGACCCAGCGGCATTTTTCCAACTGGAGCATGGGTTACCGTCAACTGGGTCCGGAGCATGTCGCCAGTTTGCCCAAATACGCGCCTTATTTTCAGTATGGATTTGACACCTCGGCCATCAAGGCCAAGCCGGGTGTGGCGCTCGAAATGCTGGAGTTATTCAGTCAGGGCATGATCTGATTTTCTGGCCTTGGCATGGCAAAAAAAGACCACGTCAGTCTGACACCCGCTACCCGGTTCCTCAAGGCCAGCAAAGTGGCCTTTACCGAGCACCCCTACGCCTATCTTGCGCATGGTGGCGCGCTGCACAGCGCCTCAGAACTGGGCTGGGACCCTTATGCGGTGGTCAAAACGCTCATCATGCAAGACCAGGACGGCAAGCCCCTGGTGGTGCTGATGCACGGCAACCGCAAGGTGTCGACGAAAAACCTGGCACGCCAGATCGGGGCCAAGTCGGTCGAGCCGTGTGCGCCCGAGGTGGCGAATCGGCACAGCGGCTATCTGGTGGGGGGAACCTCGCCGTTTGGTACCCGGCGCACCATGCCGGTTTATGTTGAGTCGAGCATTCTGGCGTTGCCCAAAATCCTGATCAACGGCGGGCAGCGGGGTTATCTGGTGGGTCTGGAGCCGCAGCTCTGCGTGACGCTGCTGGGCGCTCAGGCTGTGCAGTGCGCGCTCGCTGAGGCCTTGTCCTGACACTGGCAAAATAGCGCCATCGCACCCCGACCTTGGGGTGATCAGGAGTTGCATTGGAATCCATACAGAAATTTTTACCGCTGTTGGCGGTGTTGGCGGCTTACCTGGTCGGGTCGCTGTCGTTTGCGGTCATCGTGAGCCGCGTCATGGGTCTGAGTGACCCGCGCACCTTTGGCAGCAAAAATCCCGGCGCCACCAATGTGCTGCGCTCCGGCAGCAAGGCGGCGGCCATCCTGACCTTGTTGCTCGATGCGGCCAAGGGCTGGCTGCCGGTGGTGCTGGTTAAATGGTACGGTCCGGCCTATGGACTGGGCGATGGCACTTTGGCACTGGTCGGACTGGCCGCGTTTCTGGGTCATGTGTTTCCGGTGTTTTTCAGGTTTTCCGGTGGCAAGGGTGTGGCCACAGCGCTGGGCGTGCTGCTGGGGTTCAGCGGCTGGCTGGGGCTGGCCACGGCCTCGATCTGGCTGCTGATGGCGGTGGTGTTTCGCTTTTCGTCGCTGGCCTCCATCACGTCAGCGCTGCTGGCGCCGGTGGTGTATGTGCTGGGTGATGGCGGCTTGTGGATCATGAGCAAAAGCGTGGCCCTGTGTCTGGCCGTGATGTCGCTGTTGTTGCTCTACCGCCATGCCGAGAACATCAATCGCCTGTTCAAGGGGACGGAATCAAGGCTGGGCAAAAAAGCCGCCGCTCGGCCCGTGGCGCATGCACATGCGCACGGACACACCAAGCATGGCCACCGGCATCCGCCCCATCGTGATCAAAAAATCCACCCGAAAAATGATCACCCATGAAACTCTGCATTCTTGACAACGACGTTCTGGACCCGGCGGTCGCGGCGACCTACATCGGCTACGGCGCCATGTTCGAGCGTTTGCTGCGTCAGGCGGGGGCCGAGGGTACGTTTGATATTTTCAACACCGTCAGGGGTGAATATCCGGCTTCGTTCGAGCCTTATGACGCGGTACTGCTCACGGGCAGCAAGGCCGATTCGTTTTCACAGGAGCCCTGGGTGCTCGCGCTTAAGGACAAGGTGCAAGCGCTCCTGGAGGCCAAAAAAAAGCTGGTCGGCGTGTGTTTCGGTCACCAGTTGATTGCACTGTGTCTGGGCGCCAAGGTGGGCCGTGCACCGCAGGGCTGGGGTGCCGGGCGCATGCGCTACCAATGGCGTGCGCCTGATCTGCCGCAGGCGCAGGGCCGCGAAGAGGTGGCGTTATTGGCCAGCCATCAGGACCAGGTGTTTGAGCTGCCCCAGGGGGCCACTCTGCTGGCCAGCAGCGATTTTTGCCCGGTGGCGGCGTTTGCAGTCGATGACCACGTTTTTTGCGTGCAACCGCACCCCGAATTTGTTGAAGACTACAGCGCTTTTTTGCTCAACAAACGGCGCGCCATGTTTGGCGAGGAGAAGTACCAGACTTTCACCCGGAGTCTGGCCAAGGGGCATGACGGCCAGGCGGTGGCGCGCATGATGGTAGCGTTCATCAACCAATAAACCGCGTTCCGGGTTCAGCCGGGGCTCGCGTACCATCAGCCCGGCCGTGCGCCCAGCTGCAGGATCAGGTGGTGGTTCAAGTGCTCCTGAACCCCGGAGGCGGGCAAGGCTGCGGTAATGGTCGGGCTGCCGTTGTAGCTTGAATGCAGGCTGGGCGGACGCATCAGTTGACCTTTGTCGTTGAGCACAATGGCGATGTCGGGGTGCTTGTCCTGGTTGCGTCGGCGCATGACCACGCCCACGGTGGCGTTGTCAAGTTGCACAAAAGTACCGGGCGGGAACAAACCCACCACCTGCATCAGCGTCTGAGCGACCTGGTTGTTTTGTGCGCTGCTGCTGGCGACGATGCTTTTGGCCGACTCGGTGGCGCTACGTCCCGCGCGTGACTGCCGCGGGCTGATCATGGCGGCATAACGGTCGACCACATTCAGTATGTGTGCCAGGCGCAGCGGTGCCGGCAGGTGCAGCAAATCTTCGCCCAAGCTCGTCTCCTGATGGTGCTGGAGCACTGTTTGCAGCCAGAGTGCATCGTCGATGCCCAGTGTGCGCAACAGATCCTCGCCGCGTGCTTCATGGGTCTGCAAGGCTACTTCCTGCTCCGGTGTCGGCCGCCCGCGCTGGTTGGCCAGTTGGTTTTGCAAGCCGGTCATGGCAATGTTCATGGTCAGGGCAGCACGTACCAGACTGTCGCGCTCGGTCTCCGGCAATTGAATTTCGCGGGCTACCAGATGACACAACACGGCACACACCAGCGCGTGCGAGGCGCTGTAGCCCACTGGCGAGTGCGAGGCCAGCTGAAACAGCAGGTACAGCGCGACGTCGGTGTCGTGCTGGATCAGGTTTTGCATCCAGCGGTCGTATTGAAGAATGCGCGCGGCAAATTCCCTTGTCTTTTGCGGGTGGAGCAGCAGCATGGCCAGGCCTGCTTCCAGGTCGGACCAAAGACCGAGCAGGTCTTCGTACTCGTCCTCGGTCTTCAAGACAAAACTCATGAGGCAGCCACGGCCCGGACCGGATGACGCACTTGCTTAATCGCGGAAGTTGTCAAAGCTCAGCGGGATGTCGGTGATTTCCTTGCGCATCAGCGCCATGGCGGCCTGCAGGTCGTCGCGCTTGGTGCCGCTCACGCGCAGCTTGCCGTCCTGGATGGCGGCCTGCACCTTGATCTTGCTGTCCTTGATGATGCGCTGGATTTTCTTGCCCAGTTCGGTCTCGATGCCGTCGCGCACCTTGATCACCTGCTTGACCTTGTCGCCGCCCATTTTCTGCACGTCGCCCTTGTCCAGAAAACGCACGTCCACATTGCGCTTGGTGAGTTTGTTGCGCAGGATGTCCTCGATCTGGCTGAGCTGGAAATCAGCGTCGCCGATCAGCGTGATTTCCTTGTCCTTGAGTTCAATGGCAGCCGGCGTGCCCTTGAAGTCAAAGCGGGTGGTGATTTCCTTGGCTGTATTTTCAATGGCGTGCTTCACATCGACCATGCTGGCTTCGCAAACGGTATCAAAAGAGGGCATAAGGGTTCTCGCTAAATGTTCGACAATCCCGCCATGTTAGTCCAGAAAAACGTTCCCCTTCAGCCCTTCAATACCTTTCACATCGTGGCCAAGGCCCGTGCCCTGGTGCACATCAGGGATGCGTCCGACGTGCAGGCGCTTCTGGCCGATCCCAAATGGGCCGCCGCGCGCAAGTTTGTGCTCGGTGGCGGCAGCAATATTGTGCTTACCGGTGATGTCAAGGCGCTGGTGCTCAAGGTCGAGGTGATGGGCCGGCGCCTGGTGCAGGAGACGTCAAAGGCCTTCATCGTGGAAGCCGGCGCCGGCGAAAACTGGCACGACTTTGTCACCTGGACACTGTCCCAAGGCTACCCCGGGCTGGAAAACATGGCCCTGATTCCGGGCACCGTGGGGGCCTCGCCAGTGCAAAACATCGGCGCCTACGGGGTCGAGCTGCAAGACCGCTTTGAATCGCTCGATGCCATTGATCTGCAAACCGGGCAACTGTTTACCCTCAATGCGGCGCAATGCGCTTTCGGCTACCGCGACTCGGTATTCAAGCACGCCAGCGCTTCGGATGCGCTGGCGGGTCACCAGGCGGTCGGTTTGAAGGATCGGGCGCTCATTCTGCGCGTCCGGTTTACCCTGCCCAAACCCTGGAAGCCGGTGCTGGGTTATGCCGATATCGACAAAAAGATGGCCGAGCAGGGTGTCAGCCAGCCGAGCGCGCAGCAGTTGTATGACTGGGTCTGTGCCATTCGCCGTGCCAAGCTGCCTGACCCCGACGTGATCGGCAACGCCGGCAGTTTCTTCAAGAATCCCACGGTGAGCCCCGAGCAATGTGCCGACATCATCGCCCGCGAACCAAAGCTGGTGCATTACGTGTTGGCTGATGGCTCGGTCAAGCTGGCCGCAGGCTGGCTCATCGATGCCTGCGGTTGGCGCGGCAAGTCGGTGGGGCAGGCGGGCGTTTATGAAAAACAAGCGCTGGTGCTGGTCAACCGGGGCACGGGTATGGAGGGTTCGGGCGCCACGGGTGGCGAGGTCATGACGCTTGCCAAGGCGATCCAGACCAGCGTGTACGAACGTTTTGGCATCCGGCTGGAGACCGAGCCGGTCATTATTTAGTTTTTGTGCAGCGAGTTTCTCTTTTTTAGCGCATCATTACGCCATGAAAAAAATCATTGTCCTTGGCGGTACCGGCTTCGTTGGTACCCATTTGTGTGAAAAACTGGTGCGCGAGGGCTGGCAGGTGACCGTGCCGACGCGGCGCGCCATCCATGCCAAGGCCGTCATGCATTTGCCCGGCCTCACCGTGCGGCAGCTTGACGTGCATGACGAGGCCGCCTTGACGCGTGCTGTTGCCGGGCATGACGCATTGGTGAATCTGGTGGCCATCTTGCATGGCACGCAGGCGGCGTTTGAGCAGGTGCACGTGGCCTTGCCGCAAAAAATTGTCCATGCCTGTTTTGTCAACGGGGTCGGTCAGGTGGTGCATATCAGTGCCTTGGGAGCCGATTCGCTGCAGCCTGCGCTGGCGCCTTCGATGTACCTGCGCACCAAGGGCGAGGGCGAGGCCGTGCTGGTGCAAGCTGCCATGGGCGGCAGTGCAGGGGACGCAGCGCAGGCCGGCTTCGATCTGAGCATTCTGCGTCCCAGTGTGATGTTTGGCGCTGAGGACAAATTTTTGAACCTGTTTGCCAAGCTGCAAAAGGTGCTGCCAATGATGCCGTTGGCGGGTGCGGCGGCACGCTTCCAACCAGTTTGGGTGCAGGATGTGGCCGTGGCCGTGGTGCGCTGCCTGGCCGGTGCCAGTACCCAGTCATCGCCGCGCGTGATCGAAGCCTTTGGCCCGGAGGTGTTCACCCTGAAGCAACTGGTGCAAATCGCTGCCCAGCTCAGCGGTGCCGGCGGTGGCATGGGCCGGCTGGTGATTCCGTTGCCGGCATGGGCTGGGCGGCTGCAAGCCACGGTCATGGGCATGGCGCCGGGCGAGCCGCTGATGAGTCTGGACAACCTGGACTCAATGAAGGTCGATAACGTGGCCAGTGGCAAGCATCCCGGCCTCGACTCCCTCGGCATCACGGCATCGGCCTTGCGGCCGATTGCCAAGCAGTACCTCGGGCGGTAGACAGCCATCGGCCCGAGGCGGGCCTCCTACAAATTGCCGGTCCCCTTGTAGGAGCGGCGCCCTCGCCGCGATGGGCTTAGCGCTTGCTCTCGCTGGTGAGGCTGAGCAGGTCGCCACTGCCGCCCAGCGACAGCAGGCCGGACTTGGCATAAATGCCCAGTTTGGCGCGGGTGTCGACGATGTCGAGGTTGCGCATGGTGAGCTGGCCAATGCGGTCGGCGGGCGAAAACGGCGCGTCTTCCACTTTTTCCATGCTCAGGCGCTCGGGCGCGTAGGTCAGGTTGGGCGACTCGGTGTTGAGCAGCGAATAGTCGTTGCCGCGGCGCAGTTCCAGCGTGACCTCACCCGTCACGGCGCGCGCCACCCAGCGTTGCGCCGTTTCGCGCAGCATGATGGCCTGCGAGTCAAACCAGCGGCCCTGGTACAGCAGGCGGCCCAGTTTGCGGCCATTGTCGCGGTACTGCTCGATGGTGTCCTCGTTGTGGATGCCGGTGACCAGCCGCTCGTAGGCGATGAACAGCAGCGCCAGGCCGGGGGCTTCGTAAATGCCGCGGCTCTTGGCTTCGATGATGCGGTTCTCGATCTGGTCGCTCATGCCCAGGCCGTGGCGTCCGCCAATGCGGTTGGCTTCCAGGATCAGGCTCACCAGGTCGGGGTATTCCACGCCATTCAAGGCCACCGGGCGGCCTTCTTCGAAGCGCACCGACACTTCTTCGGCCTTGACCACGCAATCGTCGCGCCAGAACGGTACGCCCATGATCGGGTTGACGATGCGCATGCCGCAGTTGAGGTTTTCCAGATCCTTGGCCTCGTGCGTGGCGCCGAGCATGTTGGAGTCGGTGCTGTAGGCCTTTTCGGCGCTCATCTTGTAGCCAAAGCCGTGCTGCGTCATGAAGGCGGACATCTCGGCGCGGCCGCCGAGCTCGTCAATGAAGGCCTGATCGAGCCAGGGCTTGTAGATCTTGAGCAACGGATTGGTCAGCAGGCCGTAGCGGTAAAAACGCTCGATGTCGTTGCCCTTGAAGGTGCTGCCGTCGCCCCAGATGTTGACGTCGTCTTCTTTCATGGCGGCCACCAGCATGGTGCCGGTGACGGCACGGCCGATGGGCGTGGTGTTGAAGTAGGTGACGCCGGCGGTGGAAATATGAAAGGCACCGCTTTGTAACGCGGCCAGGCCCTCGGCGGCAAGCTGGCTGCGGCAGTCGATCAGGCGGGCTTTTTCAGCGCCATATTCCATCGCCTTGCGTGGAATTTCGTCGTAATCGGACTCGTCGGGCTGGCCCAGGTTGGCGGTGTAGGCGTAGGGCAGGGCGCCCTTGAGCTTCATCCAGTGCAGTGCGGCGCTGGTGTCGAGGCCTCCGGAGAAGGCGATGCCGACCTTTTGACCGGCGGGAATATTTTGAAGGATGGTGGCGCTCATGGGGTTCAACCGAAGTGGCAGATGTAGTGGTAGGGCTCGGTCACGCGGATGTCGAATTTGGCGTTGCCGGGGACGCTGAAGCGCTCACCTGCGCTGGACTTGACCCAGGCCTCGGTGCCTGCCAGCCTGTATTCGCAACTGCCGGCCACGCATTCCATGATTTCGGGAGCGCCGGTGTTGAAAGTCAGGTTGGCCGGCAGAATGACGCCGACCGATTTTTTCGTGCCATCGGCAAAAGTGATGCCGTGACTGACGCACTTGCCGTCGAAATAAACGCTGGCCTGGGTGGTGACGGACACGCCGTCAAGGTGAGTGGTGGTCATACTGAAGATGGTTTTGATCGATGAAAGGCACGATTTTAGGGGAGTAGTCATGCTGCCGGGATATGGCTATACACATGGCCGCCATGGCGAACCCAAGTGAAGCCATCCATGACTCCTGACTTGAGTTTCAAGGTGCGGCGCGTGCGGCAAATACAGCCGCATCAAAGCCCACACTGATCGGACCATTGGGCCAGACCACCACCGGGCGCTTGATCACGCTGGGCTGGGCCAGCATCAGCGCCGTGGCGGACGCCGCATCGACCACGGCCAGACGCGTGGCCTCGTCGAGTTTGCGCCAGGTGGTGCCCTTGCGGTTCAGCAGCAGTTCCCAGCCTGGCGATTCGATCCAGCCGGGCAGCAGTTCGGCGGGCACGCCTTGTTTCTTGAAGTCATGAAACCGGTAGGCCAGGCCATGTTCGGTGAGCCAGTTGCGCGCTTTTTTGACGGTGTCGCAATTGGGAATGCCATAAACAGTGAGGGGTGGTGTATTCATGGCCTCTATCATGCCATCGGCAGGGATTAAAGCACCGACGTGCACCTGGTGTGGTGCGTCTGGTGGACAATTCGGGGCATGACGACATCAACGCTGCACTCACTTCAAGACTGGCTCGACTACTGCGAACGCCTGCATCCCACCACGATTGACATGGGTCTGGAACGTGTGCAAACCGTTGCCCGGCGCATGGGCATCGGTTTTGACTGTCCGGTGATCACCGTGGCCGGCACCAACGGCAAGGGCTCGACCTGCGCCATGCTGGAATCCATTTTGCTGCAGGCAGGCTACCGTACTGGGGTCTATACCTCGCCGCATCTGGTGCACTTCGAGGAGCGTTTGCGCCTGAATGGGGAGGCCGTCAAGGCGGCAGAGCTGGCGGCGGCCTTGGCCCGGGTGGAAAACGCCCGGGTCCAGCCTGGCGATGCCATCTCATTGACTTATTTTGAATTCACCACGCTGGCGATTCTGGATGTGATGCGTCGCAGCGGACTCGATGTCGTGATTCTTGAAGTTGGCCTGGGTGGCCGGCTCGACGCGGTCAATATCATCGAGCCGGACTGCGCCATCATCACCAGCATCGATCTGGACCACACGGCGTTGCTGGGTGACAGTCGTGAAGCCATTGGCTATGAAAAAGCCGGCATCATGCGCACAGACAAGCCGGTGGTGGTCAGCGATCCGCTGCCGCCGCAGAGCGTGCTGGACCGGGCGCTTGAAGTCGGCGCCGACCTGTGGCGCGTCGGCGTGGACTTCAATGTGACCGGCGACAAGCAGCAATGGGGCTGGGCCGGGCGGGGGCGGCGTTACAGCGGCATGGCCTACCCGGCGCTGCGCGGCGCCAACCAGCTGGTCAATGCGGCTGGCGTGCTGGCGGCGCTGACGGCCTTGCGCGAGCGTCTGCCGATCACGGCGCAGGCGGTGCGCAACGGCTTTGCCTTTGTCGATCTGCCGGGGCGCTTCCAGATTGTGCCGGGCGAACCCAATCTGGTGCTGGACGTGGCGCACAACCCGCACGCGGCGGCAGCGCTGGCCGCCAACCTGGACGCCATGGGCTTCTTCCCGACCACGCACGCGGTGTTCGGCGCCATGGCGGACAAGGACATTGCCGCCGTGCTGGTGCGGCTCAATCCTTTGGTGGACAAGTGGTATTTCACCAATTTGCCGACCGGGCGGGCGGCCCGAGCGACCGACCTGATGGCCCAATGGGCCTTGCTGAACAAGCGCAAGGATTGTTCAGCCGAGGTCTTTGTTGACCCTGAATCAGCGTTCCAGGCGGCGCTGTCACAGGCAGACCCCGCTGATAGAATTGTCGTTTTCGGATCGTTCCTGACTGTGGGCGGCGTGCTCAAAGACGGCGTGCCTCAATTGCAGGCCAGGCATTTGCCTCAATCCTGATTCACTCAATCTCAACGGCATGGACTTTTTCAAGTTTCGCAAAAAAGGCGATACCACCCCGAACACGTCGGTTCAGCCTGAAAGTGTGGATCGCATGCGCCAGCGCGCCAAGCATCGTCTGGCCGGGGCCACGGTGCTGGTGCTGATCGGCGTGATAGGGTTTCCCTTGTTGTTTGACAAGCAGCCCCGGCCCATCGCGGTGGACACGCCGATTGATATTCCTGATAAAAACAAGGTCTTGCCCCTGGCCTTGCCCGCGCCGCCTGCGTCCAGTGTGGCAGCGGCCGCGCCTGTGGCGCCTGTCGCTCCCATGGCGCCGGCGGCAGTGGCGCCGCAGGCTGTGGTGATCACCGAAATGGCTGAGCCAGTCAAGCCCGCCAAACCGGAAGCCAGTGTGGTCAAACCGCCTGTGGTGGCCAAACCGAGCGAAGCCGACCAGGTTCGGGCCTTGCTGGACGGCAAGAAAGCAGATGAGCCATCTGCTGCCGCAGCAGGCCGTTTTGTGGTGCAGGTCGGTGCTTTTGCCGATGCGACACGGGCCCGCGAAGTGCGCCAGAAGCTGGAGCGTGCCGGCCTGAAAACCTATACCCATGTGGCCGACACCAAGGACGGCAAGCGAACCCGAGTCAGGGTGGGACCATTTTCGGTGAAGGCAGAAGCTGAAAATGCAGCAGAAAAGATCAAGAAGCTGAACCTGCCAGCAGCTCTGTTGACGCTGTGACGCGTGTCTGCTGACCATGCCTGTGCTGGATTGGGTTTTTGCTGCAGTCTTGCTGATGTCGGTGCTGTTGGGCGCCTGGCGGGGCCTGGTCTTTGAGGTCCTGTCGCTGCTGAGCTGGATTGCTGCATTTGTGCTGGCGCAGTGGCTGGCCACGGACGTGGCTCAGTATTTGCCGATAAGCGGCGCCAGTGAGATGGTGCGCTACGCTGCCGGTTTCCTGCTGGTGTTCATTGCCACAGTCATGCTCGGCGGCTTGCTGGCAGCACTCCTGAAAAAGCTCATGGCCAGCGTTGGGCTGCGGCCGGTGGATCGGTTATTGGGGGCAAGTTTTGGTGCCGTTCGGGGCGTTTTGCTGCTGTTGTTGGCGACCGTGCTGGCTGCCATGACACCTCTCAAATCCAGTCTCGCATGGCAGGAGTCCCAAGGGGTAGCTGTGTCGTTGACGGTGTTGCACAGCCTCGAGCCAAGTTTGCCGCGTGATTTGGTGAAGTATTTGCCCGCTTGAACAAGTTGTTGAAAAGATTGGAAAATTATGTGTGGAATCGTTGGTGTCGTCAGTAACGCGCCGGTCAATCAGCTCATTTACGACGCGCTGCTGCTGTTGCAGCACCGGGGTCAGGATGCTGCGGGCATCGTGACCCAGCAGGAGCGCAAATTTTTCATGCACAAGGCCAAAGGCATGGTGCGCGATGTCTTTCGTACCCGCAACATGCGCTCTTTGCCGGGCAATTGCGGCCTGGGCCAGGTGCGTTACCCCACTGCAGGGAATGCCTTCAGCGAAGAAGAGGCACAGCCCTTTTATGTCAATGCCCCCTTTGGCATTGTGCTGGTGCACAACGGCAACCTGACCAACGCCCACGCGCTCAAGGCGGAGTTGTTCAGTACCGACCATCGCCACATCAACACCGAAAGCGACTCCGAGGTGCTGCTCAATGTGCTGGCGCACGAAATTGGCGAAACCACGCGCGGTTTGCCGTTGACCCCGCACGACGTGTTTGAGGCGGTGCGCAAGGTACATCGGCGCCTCCGGGGGTCCTATGCCGTGATTGCACTGATTGCCGGCCATGGCGTGCTGGCGTTTCGCGACCCGTTTGGTATCCGGCCATTGTGCATGGGTGTGGCCGACGGCACCGTGATGCTGGCCAGTGAATCGGTAGCCATGGAGGGCACCAACCACAAGTTTGACCGCAATATCCAGCCCGGCGAGGCCGTGTTCATCGACCTGCAAGGCCAGGTGCATGCGCAGCAGTGCGCTGATCATCCGGTGCTCAACCCCTGTATTTTCGAGTTTGTCTATCTGGCGCGTCCCGACTCGGTGATGGACAACATCTCGGTGTACCAGGCCCGGTTGAATCTGGGCGAGACCCTGGCCAAGCGGGTGATCTCGACGGTGCCGCCCAGCGAAATCGATGTGGTCATTCCGATCCCCGAGTCCAGCCGTCCCAGTGCGGCCCAACTGGCGCAATTGCTGGGCTTGCCTTACCGTGAAGGTTTTGTCAAAAACCGCTACGTCGGGCGCACCTTCATCATGCCCGGGCAATCGGTGCGCAAAAAATCGGTGCGCCAAAAGCTCAACGTGATCGCCAGCGAATTCAAAGGCCGCAATGTGCTGCTGGTGGACGACTCCATCGTGCGCGGCACCACCTCCAAGGAAATCGTGCAAATGGCGCGCGATGCCGGGGCCAACAAGGTTTACATGGCCAGCGCGGCACCGCCGGTACGTTACCCCAACGTCTACGGCATCGACATGCCTACGTCGGGTGAACTGGTGGCGCACGACCGCACGGTGGAGCAGATCCGCCAGATCATTGGTTGTGACGCCCTGATTTACCAGGACGTGGATGGCATGAAAAAAGCCATTGGTTCGCTCAACGCCAACATCAAGGGCTTCGATGCGTCCTGCTTCGATGGCGTCTACGTCACCGGGGACATCACGCTGGATGATATCGAGCGCCTGAATGCCAACCGCGTTGACGGCGACGACACCCTGGAGGACAACTCGCGCCTGGCCCTGCCGAACCACGAAGACTGACCATGACTGCGAAAAAACTTCCCGACAACCTGCACCGTGACACGCTGGCGGTGCGCGCCGGCATCGAGCCCAGCCAGTATGGTGAAAACAGTGAGGCGCTGTACCTGACCAGCAGTTTTGTGCAGCCCGACGCCGAAACCGCGCGCAAGCGTTTCGCCAACGAGGAAGACGGCTACACCTACAGCCGCGTGGGCAACCCGACCGTGACCGGCATGGAACAGCGTCTGGCGGCACTCGAAGGCACCGAGTCTGCCATGGCCACCTCCAGCGGCATGTCCGCCGTGCTGTTGCTGGGCATGGGCCTGCTGCGCGCGGGCGACCATGTGGTGTGTTCGCAGTCGGTGTTTGGCTCCACGCTGCGCCTCTTTGCCGTGGAGTTCGCCAAGTTCGGCGTGGAAACCACCTTTGTGTCGCAGACCGACGTGGCGCAATGGCGCGCTGCACTCAAGCCCAATACCAAACTTTTCTTTGCCGAAACGCCCACCAACCCGTTGACCGACATCTGCGACATCGCGGCGCTGGCCGAGGTGGCCCATGCCGGCGGTGCGCTGCTGGCCGTGGACAACTGCTTTTGCACCCCCGCACTACAGCGGCCGGTGGAATTTGGCGCTGATTTTGTAATTCACTCGGGCACCAAGTACCTGGATGGCCAGGGCAGGGTGGTGGCTGGCGCCATTTGCTGCTCACACAAATATGTCAACGACGTCTTTTGGCCCATCAACCGCACGGCCGGCATGGTGCTGTCGCCATTCAACGCCTGGGTGGTCACCAAGGGCATGGAAACCCTGGCCATCCGCATGCGCGCCCAGTGCGACAGTGCGCTGGCGCTGGCCCAATGGTTGGAGAAACAACCCAACGTGGCCCATGTCTACTACCCCGGTCTGGCATCGCATCCGCAACACGAGCTGGCCATGCGCCAGCAAACCGGTCTGGGTGGCGCCGTGGTGTCGTTCGATGTGCGCGCATCCGATGTGGCCCAAGGCCGCAGACGTGCCTTTCATGTGATTGACAGCACCCAGGTGTGTTCGGTCACCACCAATCTGGGCGACACCAAGACCACCATCGCCCACCCCGCCACCACCTCGCATGGTCGCCTGACCGAAGTCCAGCGCCAGGCCGCCGGCATTGGCCAGGGTCTGATCCGTGTCGCCATGGGCCTTGAGCATCTTGGTGACATCCAGGCTGACCTGGCCCGTGGCCTGCAACAACTTGACGCACTGCAATGACCAAAACCCGTACCCGCTTCGCCCCGTCGCCGACCGGCTTCATTCACCTGGGCAATATCCGCTCGGCTCTGTACCCCTGGGCTTTTGCCCGCTCGACTGGGGGGGACTTTATTCTGCGCATTGAAGACACCGATCTGGAGCGCTCCACCCAGGCGTCTGTGGATGTGATTCTTGAAGGCATGGCCTGGCTCGGACTCGATTACGACGAAGGTCCGTTTTATCAAATGCTGCGCATGGACCGCTACAAGGCGGTGCTGGCTGATCTGGTGGCCGCTGGCCATGTTTACCCCTGCTACATGAGCATGGCCGAACTCGATGCCCTGCGTGAACGCCAGACGGCCGCCAAGGAAAAACCGCGCTACGACGGCACTTGGCGCCCGGCGCCGGGCAAAACCCTGCCCCCCGTTCCCGTAGGCGTGCAACCGGTGCTGCGTTTCAAAAACCCGCAAGGCGGTTCGGTGGTGTGGGACGACAAGGTCAAGGGTCGCATCGAGATCAGCAACGACGAGCTCGACGACCTGGTGATCGCGCGCCCGGACGGCACGCCCACCTACAACTTTTGTGTGGTGGTGGACGACATCGACATGGCCATCACCCATGTGATTCGCGGCGACGACCACGTCAACAACACGCCGCGCCAGATCAACATCTTCAAGGCCCTGGGCAAGGAGCCACCGGTGTATGCCCATTTGCCCACCGTGCTCAATGAGCAGGGCGAAAAAATGAGCAAGCGCAACGGCGCCAAGCCGGTAACGCAGTACCGTGACGAAGGCTACCTGCCCGATGCCATGGTGAATTACCTGGCGCGCCTGGGCTGGAGCCATGGTGACGACGAAATTTTCAGCCGAGCCCAGTTCCTGGAATGGTTCAACCTGGACCATCTGGGCAAGAGCGCGGCGCAGTTTGATGAAGCCAAGTTGCGTTGGGTCAATGCCCAACACATCAAGATGACTGCGGACGATGTGCTGGCACCGCTGGTGCAAGCGCAGCTTGCCAAGCGCGGCATCCAAGCCGATGCGCGTTTGGCCAGCATCTGTGCGCTGTTCAAGGACCGCTGTGACACCACGGTGGCATTGGCTGACTGGGCCGCGGTGTTTTATGCCGACGTGCAACCCGCAGCAGTTGACCTGGCCCAGCACGTCACCGACGCCGTCAAACCGGCGCTGGCCCTGTTGACCGACAAACTCGCCAGCTGCGCCTGGGACAAGGCAGGCATCGCCGCCGCCATCAAGGACGTGCTGACGGCTTGCGGCCTGAAAATGCCGCTTTTGGCCATGCCGGTGCGGGTGTTGGTGGTCGGAAATGCACACACCCCCTCGCTGGATGCCTTGCTTTCACTTTTTGATCGTGAAAAAGTTATCGCCAGATTAAAACTGGCTAAAAATTAACGCTATAATTTGAGGCTTGGAAACAAACACTGCTTCTAAACAAAGTAGTTGTGGATTCGGGGGTATAGCTCAGCTGGGAGAGCGCTTGCATGGCATGCAAGAGGTCAGCGGTTCGATCCCGCTTACCTCCACCAAAGTTTTCAAGAATGACGGAAGTCCAAAGGTTATGACCCCATCGTCTAGAGGCCTAGGACATCACCCTTTCACGGTGAGTACCGGGGTTCGAATCCCCGTGGGGTCGCCAGTTTATCGTTAGATAAATCGGCGCAAGTCGGTAACGGTTTGTCTGCAAAGACAGATGACTTGGCTCGCAAGAGCAAACGTTAGCTACCAGGAGTGGTAGTTCAGTTGGTTAGAATACCGGCCTGTCACGCCGGGGGTCGCGGGTTCGAGTCCCGTCCGCTCCGCCAGTATAAAAGCCTTGCAGTTCAATGAATTGCAAGGCTTTTTGCTTTTCGGCTAACAAATGATCAAGCCGGTGTTGTGCTTTCCGTGAAGCGCTTCAGCAACCCCATCGACAAGGCCGTGCCCAGCAAAATGACGGCGCCGCAGAACAGCATCCAGGGCGTCACCGATTCCCCCAGAAATACCATGCCGTAGAACACGGCAAAGACCGGAATCAAAAAAGTGACGGTCAGCGAGCCTGCGGCCCCCACCTTGTTGATCAGGCGGAAATACAGCACATAGGCCACTCCGGTGCACAACACGCCCACTGCCAGCAGTGCCAGCCAGGCAGTAGTGCTGGGCGTATGGCCCGGCCACAGCCACAGGGTGGGCAACGCCAGGCCTAACGCGGCACCGATCTGGCTGCCGGTGGCAATCACCAGCGACGGCACGCCGCTTAAATAGCGCTTGGTAAAACTGGCCGATATGCCGTAACACAGGCAGGCGCCCAGACAGGCCAGCACCGCCCAGCCGGTCACCAGTCCAGAGGCATTGGGCTTGAAACTGGCCTTGCCCCAGGCCAGCATGGCAACCCCGACAAAGCCAATCAGCAAGCCCAGTATCTTCATGCCGTGCGGCCGGTCTTTAAGCCAGAGCCAGGCGATCAGAGCGCCAAACAGCGGCACGGTCGCATTCAGCAGCGAAGACAAGCCGGTGGTGATGGACAGCAAGGCATAGGCATAAAGCGCAAAGGGAATGCCTGAATTGAGCATACCCAGCACAAAAATCTTTTTCCAGTGCTTTGACAAGGCCTGCCACTGGCCGTTCAGCATCAGCAAGGGCAACAGGAACAGCGCGGCAATGGCAACACGCATGCCGGCCGTGGGCAGTGCACCAAATTCGGCCGCGCCCAGACGCATGAACAAAAAAGAAGCACCCCAAAGGGCACCCAGCAGGACAAATTCAGGCAGCCAGGATTTGGCAGGGTGGGATGAATTCAAAGCCTGCCTTCAAGCTGTAGCAATGCCACTTTCCGCTGCATGCCACCCGAATAACCGGTGAGCGCCCCATTGGCCCCGATCACCCGATGGCAAGGCACCACGATGCTCAAGGGGTTGCGCCCGATGGCACCACCCACCGCGCGCACCGCCGAGGGTTTGCCGATCGCGCTACTGACCGTGCCATAACTACAGGTTTGTCCAAACGGGATGTCAAGCAGCGCCCGCCACACCGATTGCTGAAAAGGCGTGCCTGCGCTGAGGTCCAGGGGCAGGTCAAACTGGCGGCGCTGTCCGGCAAAATAATCGCCGAGTTGGCGACTTGCTTGCTGTAGCAGGGCATGGTTCGGGTCGGGCGCCCAGTGGCTGGCATCCGGGCTGTCGTCATGTTCCTCAAACCACACCCCCCAGAGGCCTTGCGCGCTGGCGGCCAGGCGTATCAGTCCCAGCGGGCTGTCAAACGTGGTGGTCACGGTGTCAACAGATGTTTTCATGGTTTTTAAAATTGGTTCAGAGCCTCGCATGATAAGCCCGGTACGACTTGCAGGTGCGCAGCATGGCCGCGCTGCGGACAGCGTGCCGCCTACAATTCAAGGCACGATGAACCCGATAACACCGACAGGGAAAAGCCATGCAGTTGACCGCTTCCATTTTTAAAGCCTATGACATTCGCGGTGTTGTACCCAGCACCATCGACGTGTCAGTGGCGCAAGCCCTGGGCCGGGCCTTTGGCACGGTGGCGCTGCGCGAAGGGCAGGCAGCGGTGGCTGTCGGTCGTGACGGCCGCTTGAGCGGGCCGGACTTGAGCGCCGCCCTGATGCGCGGTTTGGCTGAGGCGGGTGTCGACGTCATCGACATCGGTCTGGCCACCACCCCCATGCTTTATTTCGCTGCCAATACCTTGTGCGCCTCCGGCATTCAGGTCACCGGCAGCCACAACCCGAAGGACTACAACGGCTTCAAGATGGTGCTGGCCGGCCGTGCCATTTATGGCGACGAGATCCAGGCGCTGCGCCGCATGATGGAAGCCGAAACCTGGGCGCTGCGCGCTGGCGGCCAGGTGCGCAGCGTCGATGTGCTGGCGGCCTATCAGGCGCGCATTGTGGCTGACATCAAACTGGCACGTCCCATGAAAATTGTGGTGGATTGCGGCAACGGCATTGCAGGTGCCTCGGCCCCCGGCATTCTGCGCGCCATCGGCTGCGAGGTGACCGAACTGTTCAGCGAGGTGGACGGCAATTTCCCCAACCACCACCCCGACCCGAGCAAACCTGAAAACCTGCGCGATGTAATGGCCGCGCTGGCCGCCGGTGATGCCGAACTGGGTCTGGCTTTTGACGGCGACGGCGACCGTCTGGGCATCGTCACCAAAGAGGGCAACACCATTTACCCTGATCGCCAGATGATGCTGTTTGCGCGCGATGTGTTGCAGCGTGTGCCGGGTGGCACCATTGTGTTTGACGTGAAATGTTCGCAGCGTCTGGCACCCACCATTGCGGCGGCGGGCGGCGTGCCGATGATGTTCAAGACCGGGCATTCGCTGATCAAGGCCAAAATGAAGGAGGTCGATTCGCCGCTGGGGGGGGAGATGAGCGGGCATATCTTTTTCAAGGAACGTTGGTACGGCTTTGACGACGGCACCTACGCCGGTTGCCGTCTGCTGGAAATATTGAGCCAGTCGCCGGATGCCAACGCTGTTTTGAACGCCTTGCCCAGCAGCTTTTCAACCCCCGAACTCAACGTGAAATGCGCCGAGGGCCAGGCCCAAACCCTGGTCGCGCAACTGGTGTCCCGCGCCGACTTTGCCGCGCCCGCCACGCTCAACACCATCGACGGCCTGCGGGTCGATTGGCCCGATGGTTTTGGTTTGATTCGCGCCTCCAACACCACGCCGGTGCTGGTGCTACGCTTTGAAGGCCACACGCCCGAAGCCCTGGCGCGCATCCAGTTCGACATGATGGCGCTGCTGCACCAGGTGCTGCCCGGTGCCGTCACCGACGAGGCGGCACATTGAAGATTCTGATCGTCAAGCTGTCATCGCTTGGCGACGTGGTACACGCCATGCCCGCGGTGCAGGACATTTTGCGTGCGCGGCCAGAAGCCCAAATCGACTGGGTGGTGGAGCGCGGCTTTGCCCCGCTGGTGCAACGCTGCCAGGGTGTCCACCGCATCATTGCCAGTGACTTGCGGCGCTGGCGCAAGGCGCCATTCGGCGTTGAAACACGCCGCGCCTGGAGGGCGTTCAAGGCCGAACTACAGCAAGAGCAATACGACGCGGTGATTGATTTGCAGGGCCTGACCAAGTCCGCGTTGGTCGCCTGGCTGGCCCGTTTGAGCCCGGGCGGCCAGCGTTATGGTCTGGCCAACCAAACCGAGGGCTCCAGCTTTGAGGCACCCGCGCGCTGGGTGGCGCATCGGGCCATCACCTTGCCAGCGCACTGCCACGCGGTCACGCGCTCGCGCTTGCTGTGCACGCAGGCCTTTGACTACCCGCTGCCGCAAGCGCTCACCTATGGCCTGCAGGCCACCCCTGGCCGCCATGGCGCGGCCGACAGGCCGTGGCAAACCCCTGTGGCGCTGGTACACGGCACCTCGCGCGCCGACAAGCAGTGGCCGCTGGCGCATTGGCGCGCGCTGGCGCAGCGGCTCAATGACGCCAGGTTTGGCGTGGTCTTGCCGCACGGCAGCCCGGCCGAAGAGAAAGTTGCCCAGCAGATTGCGCTGAATCTGCCACAGGCGCAAGTCTGGCCGCGCCTGGGCCTGGATCAGCTGACCGATGCGTTGTCAGTTTGCGCCGGCGTGATCGGGGTTGACAGCGGCCTGAGCCATATCGCCGTCGCACTGGACCTGCCTCATGTGCAGATTTACAACTTTGACACCGCCTGGCGCACTGGCCCGCTGCCCGGATCCACGCGCCAATGCAGTGTGTTTGCCCAGCCCACGCCCTCGGTCGACGCGGTCTGGCAGGCCTGGCTCGGCGTGCTGCCGGATACGGCTGCTGCATGATTCGCGGACTCTATTCCTGCCTGATGTGGCTGGTGCAACCGCTGCTCAGGCGCAAATTGATGCGCCGCAGCGCGATGGAGCCGGGCTACGGGCAATTCATCGATGAACGTTTTGGCCGCTATGCCGAACCAGTGGCTGCGCACATGGGTCCCACGGTCTGGCTGCACGCGGTGTCTCTGGGCGAGACGCGTGCCGTGGCTGTGCTGGTAACAGCCTTGCGTGAACGCTTGCCCGGCATGCGCTTGCTGCTGACGCATGGCACGGCCACCGGCCGCGCCGAAGGCGTCAAACTATTACAAGCCGGCGACTTGCAAGCCTGGCAACCCTGGGACACGCCAGGGGCGGTGCAGCGTTTTCTGAACCACTTCAAGCCTGATCTGGGCGTTTTGATGGAAACCGAGGTGTGGCCGAACCTGGTGCATGGCTGCCAGCGCCAGCGTGTGCCGTTGGTGCTGGTGAACGCGCGCCTCAGCGACAAATCCCTGCGACAGGCGCAGCGCCTGGCCTGGCTGGCACGACCGGCGTTTGCGGCACTGACGGCCGTCTTGGCACAAACCCCGCAAGATGCGCAGCGCTTGCAATCTTTGGGTGCAAAAGTGCAGGGCGTGACGGGCAACCTCAAGTTTGATGCCGCGCCCAACGCCGGTCAATTGGCGCAGGGGCAGCAGTGGCGGGCACAGCTGGCTCGGCCCGTGGTGATGTTCGCCAGCTCGCGCGAGGGTGAAGAGCTGGCGCTGCTGGAGATATTGAACCAAGCCAGATACCTTCGGCCCGAGGGCGGGCCTCCCACAGGGAACGGGACCCCTGTAGGAGCGGCGCCCTCGCCGCGATGGCCTGCCGTGCAATGGCTCATCGTGCCGCGCCACCCACAGCGCTTTGACGCGGTGGCCACCTTGATCGAATCGCACGGGTTTGCCGTGCAACGGCGCAGCAGTTGGGGGCCGGGTGGGCCGGGTGCGGCGGCTGCTGAAAAATCAACCCTCTGGCTTGGCGACTCGTTGGGCGAGATGGCGCTGTACTACGGCATGGCCGACGTGGCCTTGCTGGGCGGCAGCTTTGAGCCACTGGGTGGGCAGAACCTGATCGAAGCCGCCGCCTGTGGCTGCCCGGTGGTGATGGGGCCGCATACCTTTAATTTTGCTGAGGCGGCCGAGCAGGCGCTGGCGGCCGGTGCGGCGCTGCGGGTGGTGGATCTGGGCCAGGCCGTCAATTGCCTGGGTGTCTTGCTCGGCGCAGATACCCTGGCAACTGCCCGGCAAGCTGCGCAACGCTTTGCACAATCGCATCAGGGTGCGGCCCAGCGGCTGGCGGATGCGGTGGTCCGCGAAATTTTTCACGAAACTTTGCGGAAATAGTTAGGGTTTACCTATTCTTTCCCGGCAGAAAGAGCAAGCCTTTCCCATTAGCCTGGGTGATATGGCTAGCCGTGCTCCAGCGCCAGGCCGATGCAGTCATGACGTTTTGATTTGAATCAAATTTTTTCTCCAAATAAACGAATTCCATATCCCGTTCAAGTTAAGAGGCTATATCATCGCGTTTACATGAAAAAGTGTGAAGCCAATGTAAAGAACTGGCCTGAAAACTTTACAGCGGTGAACTGGCAACGCGCAAATGAAAGTTTGTCGTTTTAGTGAGAGTTGATATTCACTGAGATACCAGGTGGTTCTTTGTGTCCCAACTAACAAAC
>NZ_JAMPYG010000015.1 GCF_023700745.1 Rhodoferax sp.
CCAGCACGCAAAGCCAGCAGGGCAAAAATACAGAAAGGAGACGCATCAAATGTAGACTTATCCACAATCGAGTAGCCAAAAATACCTTTAAACCGTGTGGCTCAAAATTCGACTGCAAACTGGCTCAGATTGACGCTGGAATCAACAAGTGTGCTCCCTGAGCCCGACAAGTGCGTCGCAACAGTATGAATTGGCACCAAATAACACGTTCAGTTTCAGGAGAAAAGGCATGAAGAAGTCGATTTCAGTCTCCGTGATCGGCGCAGGACTGATGGGCCATGGTATCGGTCAGGTCTTCGCCCGGGCCGGGCATGCCGTCGTCATCACCGATTCAAACAAGGAGATTCTCAACATGGCGCTCGCGCGTGTTGAAAGCAACCTCCTGGACGAAGGGGCCGATGCTCCACGGGTACTTTGCAACATGTCCGTCGAGGAAAATTTGGAGATTGCCGTTGCAGAGGCCGACCTTGTCATCGAAGCAGTGCCCGAAAAGCTGGAACTTAAGCAACAGCTGTTCTCGGATGTGGCCAGGGCGGCGCCTCGTCATGCCGTGCTGACCAGCAATACCTCCGTCATCCCGATCACCCGCATTGGCGAGAAACTTGACTCAGACGCGCGCAGCCGGCTGGTTGGCACGCACTGGTGGAATCCGCCACATCTTGTGCCGCTCGTGGAAGTGATTCGCACCGTTCACACCAGCATTGAAGTGTTTGAACAGACCTATGCCTGGCTCGAAGCGGTGGGCAAGCTGCCAGTCAAGGTCCATCAGGACGTGACCGGCTTCATTGGCAACCGGTTGCAGCACGCCCTTTGGCGCGAGGCGATTGGCCTGATTGATGATGGTGTCTGCGATGCCGAAGCCATTGACTTGGTGGTAAAGAACAGTTTCGGTATGCGGTTGCCGGTTCTTGGCCCGATGGAAAATGCCGACCTAGTCGGCCTTGAGCTCACGCGCGACGTACATCGCATCATGTTTCCCAGCCTGAAGTGCAACAAGACGCCTTCGCCTTTACTCGATCGGCTGATTGAAGAAGGTCACACGGGCATGAAAGTGGGCCAGGGCTTGAGGTCATGGACACGTGAGCAAGCTGAGAACGTGCATAGCGAACTCGCGGCGCATCTCATCAAAATGACGAGCCGCTGAGCCGCCGGAAAAGGAACGATCATGGGCATGAACCTTACCGTGGCGCAAGCAGTTGCCAGTATTCCCGACGGCGCAACACTGATGATCGGCGGCTTCATGGCTGTCGGCACGCCGCGTCGCCTGAGCGTTGAATTGGTACGTCAAGGCAAGAAGGAACTGACTGTGATTGCCAACGACCCGGGACGACCGGAGGTCGGCATCGGCAAAGTAATGTGCGGTACTTAGGGCAACGCTGAACAAGTCCCCCTTCCTGCCGCTGAGCGTGTAGATTACGGTGCCATGAAACAACAGACCCTGCGCGAGAAGCTGCGCGAACGGATTCCTTCCGAGGCCGAGTTCATTGCTCTATTCCCTGAGCTGATCTACACAAACAAAGTGTCGAAGCAGCGCGCGCTAGTGAAATACCTCTTGGTTGAGTTCGCTATACACAATCAGACCGCATTCCCCGCCGACTATGACGACCTCACCATCGAGCATATCGCTCCTCAGAGCATTATCGATGACGTCGACTGGACACATGAGACTGTTGGACAACTTGGAAATCTCCTTCTTATAACCACCGAAATCAACAGCAAACTGAGAGATAAGGACTTCAAGACGAAGAAACAGGTGCTAAAAACTGCCGGGTACACACTTCCGGAGGATATTCAGGACGCCAAGGAATGGGCCCCTATGCACAGTTTGAAACTATGCACAGCGTTGTGTTGCAAGTTGTAAAAATGGTGGTCAGGCTTGGCATTCCGCTGGGTGGTAAAGCGTTGAACTGGACATAATTTCGGAGTTGGCGCGTAACCTTGCCAACAAGCGAATATCTCCACTCACGCTGAGGCATAAAAGTGCGATGCCCCCCTAAGTGGTAGGTCAGATGCGGCCCCATAAAGGCCCAGCGCATGCCAGGGCCATAGGTGATCGCGCGGTCTATATCCTCGACGTCAGCGATGCCCTCGGCGACTATATAGACCGCCTCGAGGTACAGCGCCGAGGTCAACCAATTGGCCAGGTGGCCGATGACTTCCTTTTTGACGCGAACAGTCACGCGTCCCAGCCGTTGGTACAAAGCCTCGGCGATATCGACCACGCCCGGGTCGGTGTGCCTTCCTGCCACAAGTTCGACCATCGGCACCATGTGGGGGCGGGTTCAGCGGGTGCGGAATGCCACGAACGGCTTCTGACTGGGGTTGAACTGGAGCGCCGGAAAGCAGTCTGTCGTGAAAACCGGGATGCGCAGCACAGCATCCCATTCATGGTGACGCAGCACCCAAATCATAGGCCCGACCCACAAGGGCTTCGGCGAGCACTTGCGCTGGATTGATAAGGTGCCAGTGGGCAGCTTGCGGTGCATTGTCCAGTGCCAGCGGAATTTCGGTGCATCCCATGATCAGGGTGATGTTGCCGTGGCGGGCGTGCAGGCGCTGCGCCACTTCGACGAAGCAGTTCCGGGCATAGGCGAGGTCGCCGGTTTTGACGCCCTGATAAATTCCCCGCATCAGCGTGTCGCGTTCGGTTTCCAGCGGGCAGTGGCAGGCAATGCCGGTTTGCGCCAGGGCTTCATCGTAAAGCGCGTTGTTGTAGGTGCCCTGGGTGGCCATCAGGCCGACCTCGCGCAAACCCAGGGCTTTTAGTTGAGTCGCCACCTCCCGAGCGACGTGCAGCAGCTCGGTCTGTGGAAAATAGGCTTGCAACCGGGTATGCCAGGCATGGGCGGTGTTGCAGGCGATGGCAATGGCGCTGGCGCCGCAGATCTCCAGCCTGGCTATGGCCTGGCGCATGGCGAGCAGCGGGGCGTCGCTGCCGGTGATCAAGGCCGCAGTGCGGTCGGGCACCGGCACTTGTGCCAGCAGGTGCTCGGGGTAGGCCTGGTCGTTCACGGTCTGGCCGGTTCGCAGCAGGTGCGCGTTGCAGGCCTGCACAAACAGGCGCACAAAGTCTGCCCCTGCCGCCGGTCCCATGCCGCCGAGAATGCCAACAGGCCGGGGGCGCAGCAGTGCCATGGTGTTCATCGCAGCATGGAGGACATGGCCGAGAGGCAGTTGACCATGCGCACTGCCGCCTCAACCGTGGGTGCCTCAAACGTGACCTCGTTGCCCTGCAGTCGGTGCAAGCTGGGCCATTGGCAAAATAGATCGGCCATGGCAGGCGTGGTGGTCTGGATGCGCACAGCAATCGGGCCGGGCAGCACCAAGGGTGGCGCTGCCGGACGCTGGGCCAGTGCCGTGGCGACCCCGCTGCGGATGGCGCTGCAGGCCTGTAAGGGCGACAGGCTGGTGCCGCTGTGCTGGCCATGGGCCTGCTTGGTCTGGACAAAGACAGTGTGCGGAAACAGGGCGCGGTGCTCGTCGATGAAGACGTCGTCGCCGCTGGCCATAAGGACCGGGGCACCGTACTCACCCGCCAGTGCGCCGTAGATGCCGGCTTCACCGAGTTCTTGCGCGTTGAAGAACACGCGGGCGAAGGCAAAGCTGTTGATGGTGTGGGCCAGAATGCCGCGGCCCTGCGCGCGTGAGTGGTAGCCGATCATGCAGACGGCGTTGACCCCCTGCTCAAGCCCGGTCATCATGCTGAGGTAGCGGGGCTTGCCCTGGACTACTTGCGCGCGTGCATCGAGCCGGTCTGCCAGCAAATTGCGAAAGCTGCCGTGGGAGTCATTGACCAGCACCGCGCTGGCCCCGGCGTCAAAGGCGCCGGCGATGGCGGCATTGGCCTCGTCGGTCATCAGGCGGCGGGCACGCTCGTATTCGGTGTTGCCGGCGCGGGTCTGCTCGGGGTGGAAGACGCCCGCCACACCCTCGATGTCAGTGGAGATCAGGATTTTCATGGTTTGAAACGTGGTTAGGCGTGGGGCGCTCGCTCTGGCAGCAGGTCGGCCAGCGCGTAGCGGCGGTTGCCGTCACGCCCGGTCACGGTGCTGGCATTCCACAAGGCGTTAAGAATGGCCTGCTCGGTGCTGTCGGCCACGGCCTGGAATAGTTCATCAAGCTGGGCATCGTGCAGCATGGCCACGGCGGGCATGGGGCGCCGCGGGTCTTGCGGCACGGTGTAGGCGGTGGAGAAGGCCAGCGCAATGTCGCCACTGCCATGGCCAAATACCGAACCGGTGCGGGCCAGCCCGGCGCCGGCGCGCAAGGCTAGGCGCCGCAGTTGGCGCGCATCCAGCGGGGCGTCGGTGGCAATCAGCAGGATGATGGAACCCTTTTCGGGTGCATCGGCCTGCGCCAGCCGCTGGGCAAGTAAAGGGCCGAGGGCTTCGCCGGCCATGATCAACTGCGGCAACTTGCCGAAGTTGGACAGCACCAGGGTGCCCACCGTGTGTCCAGCACCACAGCGCGAGGCGGTGCCAATGCCGCCCTTGAGGCCAAAGCTGGACATGCCGCGACCGGCGCCGACCGAGCCCTGCGCGATGTCGGCTTGGGCCGTGGCCCAGGCCTGCAGGTAGTGCTGTTCGGTGATGGCCATGCGTTGGATGTCGTTCAAAAAGCCGTCGTTGCACTCGAACACCAGCGGGTTCACCGTGGGCAGACCGCGCCCGGTCTCGGGGTTGGCGACCATGCATTGGCGAATTTGCGCCTGCGCCACCGTGGCGACCGAAAATGTGTTGGTCAGCGCGATCGGGGTTTCCAGCAGACCCAGTTCCTCGACCTGGACCAGGCCGATGCTTTTGCCAAAGCCGTTCAGCACCACGGCGGCGGCTGGCACGCGGTCTAAAAACGGATCACCCGTGTGCGGGCGCAGCACGGTCACGCCGGTCTGAAGTGGGCCTTCGGCCAGGGTGCAATGCCCGACGGTGACGCCCGCTACGTCGCTGATGGCGTTCCGGGGGCCCGTCGGTAGCAATCCGATGCGGGGCAAGCGCGCAGCATTCATGGCGTCAGTGCCTTTCTTTGCGGATTATTGGCGGTCGATCTTTGGGTCAAGCGCATCGCGCAGGCCATCGCCCAACAGGTTGAAGGCCAGCACGGTCAGGAAGATGGCCAGGCTGGGAAACAGCGCCACATGCGGTGCGTTCACCATGTCGGCGCGCGCTTCGTTGAGCATGGCGCCCCATTCGGGTGTGGGCGGTTGCGCGCCCATGCCCAGGAACGACAGGCTGGCCGCCGTGATGATGGAGGTGCCAAGGCGCATGGTGAAGTACACCACGATGGTCGAGATGGTGCCGGGCAGGATGTGGCGCATGATGATGGTCCAGTCCGAGGCGCCTATGCTGCGCACGGCCTCGATGTAGGTCATCTGCTTGAGCACCAGTGTGTTGCCGCGCACCAGGCGGGCAAAGGCCGGCACGCTGAACACCGACACCGCCACCACCACATTGACCATGCTGCTGCCCAAAATGGCAACCACACCGAGCGCCAGCAGAATGCCGGGAAAGGCAAACAGCACGTCAGAAATCCGCATCACAATGCGGTCCCACCAACCTTCGTAGTAGCCGGCCAGCAAGCCCAGCAGCGTGCCAATCAGGCCACCCAAGGCAACCGAAAAGAAACCGGCGGCCAGCGACAGGCGTGCACCCGACAGGATGCGGCTCAAAATATCGCGGCCAAGCGGGTCCACGCCCAACCAATGCTTGGCCGAGGGCACCGCATTGATCTGGTCGTAGTCAAAATAATTTTCTGCATCAAAGGGTGCAATCAGCGGTGCAAAGACCGCCAGCAGCACCAGCAGCAGCACAAAAACCAGGGCACCCACGGCCACATGCTGCTTTTGAAACTTGCGCCAGAACTCGCTCCAGGGCGTTCGCACGGCGCCGGCCGATACGGCCACGACAACATCGGCAACGTCGCTTACTTCAACTTCAGTAATGGGAGTTTTGCTCATGGCCGGATCAGTTGTAACGAATGGTCGGGTTGATGAAGCCATAGAGCACGTCCACGATCAGATTAATCAGGATGAACTCCAGCGAAAAAAGCAGTACCAGGGTCTGGATGACCGGGTAATCGCGCGTTGTCACGGCATCAACCAACAGGCGGCCCAAGCCGGGCCAGTTAAAGACGACCTCGACCACGATCGATCCGCCCAGCAGAAAGCCAAACTGCAGCCCCATCATGGTGACCACTGGAATCAGTGCATTGCGCAGGCAGTGCTTGGCGATCACGGTACGCTCCTTCAGGCCCTTGGCGCGGGCGGTTCGCACAAAGTCTTCCTGCATCACCTCGACAAACGAGGCCCGCGTGAAGCGCGCCATGACGGCAGCCACGGCGGCGCCCAGGGTCAGCGACGGCAGCACGTAATGGCGCCAGCTGTCGGCGCCCACCGTGGGCAGCCAGCCCAGCTTGACCGAGAAAATCTGCATCAGCAGCATGCCCAGCGCGAAGGCCGGGAACGAGATGCCCGAAACCGCAATCGTCATGCCAATGCGGTCCGGCCATTCGTTGCGGAACACAGCCGACACCACGCCGATCGACATGCCCAGCACCACCGCCCAGCCCATGCTGGCCAGCGTGAGCAGCAGCGTGGGCATGAAACGCTCGGCAATCTCGGTTGAGACTGGCCGACGCGTGCGCATCGATTTGCCAAAGTCGCCCTGCAGCATGCGCGTGAAAAAGCTCACGAACTGCTCGGGCAGAGGCCGGTCCAGGCCCAGGTCCTGGCGCACCAGCGCCACCGTCTGCGGGTCGGCGTCCGGTCCGGCCGCCAGGCGTGCCGGATCGCCCGGCAGCATGTGGACGAACAGGAACACCAGCACCGCGACGATCAGCAGCGTCGGTAGCAGGCCGAGCAGGCGTTTGATGAAGTAGCTGGTCATGCGGGTCGGGTGCTCGGTCGTTTAGTTGAGGACGACTTCTTCGAAGTTGAACGAGGCGTCGGGCATCACATAGAAGCCGCTCAGGTTCTTGCTGCGTGCCGACAGCAGTTGCTCGGTCACCAGAAAAGCCCAGGGTGCGTCCTTCCAGATGCGCTGCTGAGCATCGGTGTAGAGTTTGGTTTTCTCGGCCGTGCTGGTGGTGTTGAGCGCCTTGGCAATGTCGGCATCAACGGCCTCATTTTTGTAATAGGCGGTGTTGAACATCTTGGGCGGAAACGACTCCGATGCCAGCAGCGGACGCATCGCCCAGTCGGCTTCACCGGTCGACGAAGACCAGCCGACGTAGTACATGCGAACCGGTGTCGTGGCGGGGTCTTGCGCGCTTTCAACCTTCTCGACGCGCTGGCCAGCTTCAAGCGCCTGCACCTGCACCTTGATACCAACCTGGCCCAGCTGCTGTTGCAGGAACTGGATGACCTTCTGCGCGGTGGTGTGGTTGTAGGCCGACCAAATGGTGCTCTCAAAGCCGTTCGGATAGCCGGCTTCCTTCAACAGCTCACGCGCCTTGGCCGGATCATAGGGCCAGGGGCCGAGCTTGACCGCGTATTCGACCCCATTGGGCAACACGCCTTCGGCTGGAATGGCGTAGCCCGAGAACGCGACCTTGATCAAGGCCTCTTTGTTGATGGCGTAGTTGATCGCCTGGCGCACCTTGACGTTGTCAAACGGCTTTTGCTGCGTGTTCATCGACAGGTAGCGGTGCACGATGGACGGTGCCGCCGTCAGCTCCAGATTTGGCTTGGACTTCAACACTTCGCCCTGCTCCGGGGGCACCGGGAAAGTGAAGTGTGCCTCGCCGGTTTGCATGATGGCAGCGCGCGTGTTGTTGTCGATCACCGGACGCCAGGTGATGGTGTCCACCTTGGGGTAGCCCTTGCGCCAGTAGCCGGTAAATTTTTCGACCTTCATGTAGTCTGTCTGCTTCCATTCGACAAACTTGAACGGGCCGGTGCCGACCGGGCTTTGTGCAATGCCTTTGCCGAGCTTGGCCAGGGCTGTTGGCGAAATGATCACTGCCGACGGATGCGCCAAGGTGTTGATGAAGGGCGAAAACTGCTCTTTCAGCGTAAAGCGCACGGTGTAGGGGTCAACCACCTCGGTCTTGACGATGTTCTTGTACAGGTTGTAGCGCTTGAGCTTGTTCTCGGGATTGGTCACGCGGTCGAAGTTGGCTTTCACTGCCGCTGCGTTGAAATCAGTGCCGTCATGAAACTTGACGCCGTGCTTGAGCTTCATGGTGTAGACCAGGCCGTCCTTGGATACCTCATGGCTTTCGGCCAACACCGGCACCATTTTCATGGTGTGGTCGAACCCATACAACCCCTGGTAGAACGACTTGACGACCGCTTGCGACAAGGTGTCGTTGGCGTCATACGGGTCCATGGTGGTGAAGCTGGACGCGACGGCGATGACGACGTCCTTGGCCGCGAAGGCTGGGGCGGCCAGGATGGCGGTCAGCGCCAGCGCGGTGGCGAGTGGGGTCAGGCGAAGTTTCATGTTGGCAGTCTCCTTGGTTGATGAAAATTAAAAGAATTTGTTTCGTGCGTAAATCAGTACAGGCCGCCAACGCGGTGACGCGCCACAAAGTGCCCCGGGGCGACCTGCACCAGGGGCTGCACCACCGGCTCGTCGCCAACGGCGCGGATCGGACTGGGGATCTCGCCCTCGAGCAACTCGCGGCGCAAGTGGCGGCGCGTTGGGTCGGCCACCGGCACGGCTGCCATCAGGCGGCGCGTGTATGCGTGTTGCGGGTCTTCAAAAATGGCGCGACGCGGTCCGATCTCGACGATTTGGCCCAGGTACATGACAGCCACGCGGTGGCTGATGCGCTCGACCACCGCCATGTCGTGCGAGATAAACAAAAACGCGATACCCAGCTCACGCTGCAGGTCCAGCATCAGGTTGATGATCTGGGCTTGAATGGAGACGTCAAGCGCCGACACCGACTCGTCGGCCACCACCACCTTGGGGTTCAGGGCCAGTGCGCGAGCGATGGCGATGCGCTGGCGCTGGCCACCCGAAAACTCGTGCGGGTAACGCTGCGCGTGTTCGCTCGGCAAACCGACCTTTTGAAGCAGCCAGTCGACCCGCTCCTGTGCCTCTCGGCCCTTGGAAATCTTGTGCACCAGCAGCGGCTCCATGATGGAGAAGCCCACCGTCAGACGCGGATCGAGCGAGGCGAACGGGTCCTGGAAAATGAACTGGATGTTGCGCCGCAGGCTTTGCAGGGTGCTGGTCGGCAGGTTGCGAATGTTTTGCCCGCCGAACTCGATGACGCCGCTCTGGCTCTCGACCAGACGCAGCAGGGAGCGCCCGGTGGTCGACTTGCCGCAGCCCGACTCGCCGACCAGCGCCAGCGTTTCGCCAGCGTGCAGATCAAAACTGATTTGTTCAACCGCATGCACGCGCCGTTTGACCCGACTGAACAAGCCGGCGCGCACGTCAAAGCGCGTGACCAGATCCTGCACGCGCAGGATGGGCGCGGTTTCGGAGCGCACCGTATCCTGCGGCTGGAACGGCTCGGGCTGCGCCTCATCGGAGGCCTCGGCGCGCAACAGATCGAACTTGCACGGCAAATCGCTGCCCTGCATGGCCCCCAGGCGCGGCACGGCGGCCAGCAAGGCGCGGGTGTAGCGATGGTGCGGCGCAGCAAACACCGATTCGCTGGCGCCTTCCTCGACACTTTCGCCGCGGTACATCACCAGCACACGGTCGGCCACTTCGGCGACCACGCCCATGTCGTGGGTGATGAAGATCACGCCCATCTGCATCTCGTCCTGCAAAGCGCGGATCAGTTGCAGAATCTGCGCCTGAATCGTCACGTCCAGCGCCGTGGTGGGTTCGTCGGCAATCAGCAGCGATGGCTTGCACGAGAGCGCCATCGCAATCATCACGCGCTGGCGCATGCCGCCCGAGAGCTGGTGCGGAAAGCTATTCAGCACATTGCGGGCTTCGGGGATGCGCACCAGCTCCAGCATGCGCAACGCCTCAGCACGCGCTGCCGTCGCGCTCTTGCCCTGGTGCACCTGGATCGACTCGGCGATCTGGTCGCCCGCGGTGAACACCGGGTTGAGCGAGGTCATGGGCTCCTGAAAAATCATGGCAATGTCGGCGCCGCGGATGCTGCGCATGGCCGGGTCGCGTGCCTGCGCCAGGTCAAGCACCTCGTTGCTCCGGCGCCTGAACATCATGCTGCCGCTGGTGATGCGGCCACCGCCATGCTCAACCAGGCGCATCAGCGCCAGCGACGTGACCGATTTGCCGGAACCTGATTCACCGACGATGGCCAGCGTCTCGCCCCGGTTGACATGGAACGAAAGGTGTCGCACCGCGTCAACCGTGCGCTCGGAGGTGGTGAATCGCACCGAAAGGTCGTTGACCTCGACCACCCGGTTGTCAGGCAGGATCAGGGGACCGGCGGAAAGGGCTTCGGCGACGATGAGTGGCATGGTGCGGCGCAGATAAGGGATAGGTATAACGTTCAGCGAAAAATCGCGGTGTGCGGCTCTTCGCCCACGCGGGCATGGCCGCGGTACATGCCTTCGGAATTGAAAGAAAGACTCAGGTTGCCCTTGGCATCGACGGCAATCAGGCCGCCCTGGCCGCTGATGGCTGGGAGCGACTCGTTAACAAGTTGATGCACTGCCTCCTGTAGCGACTGGCCGCCGTAGGCCATGCGCGCGCAGACGTCGTAGGCCGCCACCACGCGGATGAACATTTCGCCGGTGCCGGTGCACGACACCGCTGCGGTGCGGTTGTCGGCATAGGTGCCGGCGCCGATCAAGGGGGCATCGCCCACCCGACCGGGTCGCTTGTTGGTCATACCGCCAGTGGAGGTTGCCGCCGCCAGATTGCCATGGACATCCAGCGCAACGGCGCCCACGGTGCCAAATTTGCGCGTTTCATCCAGGGGTGCCGCCGGGGCCTTGAAGACCATGGCCGCCGCGCCGTCGTGGTCGAGCACGGTTGTGTTGGTGCCCTGCGCCAGACGCAGCTGCTCGCGTCGCGCTTCGGTCGAGAAATAGTCAGGCGAGACCAACTCCAGCCCGCACTCGCGGGCAAAGTTTTCGGCACCCGCGCCGACCAGAAAAACGTGCTCGCTGCGTTCCATCACGGCGCGCGCTGCGCGCACCGGATGCCGCACCCGGCTCAGGCCCGCGACGGCGCCCGCGCGCAGATTGGCACCATCCATCACAGCGGCGTCCAGCTCATGGGTTTCGTCGCGGGTAAAGACCGCGCCATGGCCGGCATTGAAGAGCGGGCAATCTTCCAGCATCTCAACGGCCAGGCTGACGGCGTCGAGGGCGCTGCCGCCGTCTGCCAGCAGCAGCTGACCAGCGCGCAGGATGGCGTCAAGCGCGGCGTGGTAGGCTGCCTCTTGCTCGGGGCTGATGTGGCTGCGGCTGAGGGTGCCGGCACCGCCATGGATGGCGATCACAGGCATGGGTTTGGTGTTTGTCATGGGGTGCTCTTTGTAGGTTTGGTATTTGGGCCATGCACCGGTGCCTTGTCCACGGGGCGAAGGCGGTTGGCATGGTTGCCGTCCAGCCAGGGGAGCACGGACTCGGTCAGCCGTGCGGCCGCTTGCAGCGAGCCCTTGGCGCAATGGGAAACAGCACTGCACAGGGCCTCAATCAGTGCCAGCACGCTGGCCTCGGAATTTGAAAAATAGGGGCTGTCGGTTTGTGCATACAAAGACACCGTGGCCAATGGCGCCAGCGGCGAGGCTGCTGTGTCGGTCAGTGCCAGCACCGGCACGCCGGCCTCATGTGCGCGGCTGGCCAGCAGCAAGGTGTCGGAGAAATACCGCGGAAAGGCAATCGCGATGACTAGGTCTTGCGGTCGCAGCCGCGCCAGCATGCGGGCACCGTTGGATGAGCCTTCAATGCTGGCCAGCAGCTGCACGTTGTCGCAGTAGAGGTCCAACTGGCGTTGCAGCAAGCCACCGAGCCAGCTGCTGCTGCCGTAGCCGATGATGAAGATGCGACGCGCTTTAAGAATGGCGTCAACCGCCTGTTCGCAGCTTTGGGTGTCGAGCGACTGACGCGTTGCCTCCAGGTTGCGCGCGATCTCGCTCAAGGCGCTGTCAAACACGTCGTTGACGGTTGCAGGGTGCTCAAGCTTGCTGCGCAGCTTTTCCACAGGGGCCAGTGTGGCCTCGAAACCCAGCACTAGGGCCGCGCGAAACTGCGGGTAGCCGTCAAATTCCAGCGCCCGCGCAAAACGGTTGGCGGTGGCGATCGAGACACCAACCGTGGCCGCCAGCTCGTCAATCGGCATGGTGGCCACCTGCAAGGGATGGGCGAGCACATACTTGGCCACCTGCTGGTGCGAGCGTGTCAAAGTGGGCAGTGCGCGCGCAATGCGTTGGGCCATCGACGGGTTGCCGGGAAAGGTCGCCATCATGTGAGCGTTTTGGGGGTGACTTGATTGATTAAAAATTTTCACTATTTTTATTCTAGCGATATATTTTTATCATTTTGAAGAAATGTCAGCTCGGGCGCAGCATTTTTGCTCTAGCCTAAAAAGTAGGCGGAGCTAGTAAAGCACCTGGCTCAGTTTTAAAGCGGCACAGCCTCTAAAAAATGGGGGTGCGGCGTAAAACTTGGACTGGTTTATGCCGTTAAGCCGACCTTCACGATGCCATTGCGATGCAGCGCGCCGCCAATGTCAGCTGCTCATATGAAACCGGTCTTACCAACCCGGGACAGGTTCCAAGTGTGCAGAGGTCATGATTCGTTTCCTAGCGAGCACGGGGCGCTTTGGATAGCGAGAGGGCGCGCGTCCACGGCAAAAAGCTCACTTTTTGCCCCCTACACTTACCGCATGGCCAACCCCAATCTCTCCTCCTTCATCTGGTCCGTCGCCGATCTGCTGCGCGGCGACTACAAACAGTCCGAATACGGCAAGGTCATCCTGCCCTTTACCGTGCTGCGCCGCCTGGACTGCGTGCTCGAACCCACCAAAGCCGCCGTGCTGGCGGAGAAAACCACCCGCGAAGCCGCTGGCCTCAACCCCGAACCCTTTTTGCTGCGCAAATCCGGCCAGTTGTTCTACAACACGTCGCCACTCGACCTCAAAAAGCTCATGGGTGACCAAGACCACATTGGTGAAAACCTGCGGGCCTACCTGCAAGCCTTTTCACCGGCCGTGCGCGACATCTTTGAGAGCTTCGAGTTTCACGTCCAGATCGACAAGCTGGCCAAGTCCGGCCTGCTTTACATGGTGACCGAAAAGTTCGCCAACATCGACCTGCACCCCAATGTGGTCAGCAATGCAGAAATGGGTGCGGTGTTCGAGGAGCTGATCCGCAAATTTGCAGAACTCTCCAACGAGACCGCCGGTGAGCACTTCACCCCGCGTGAGGTCATCCGCCTCATGGTCAACCTGCTGTTCATTGAAGACGACCAGGCGCTGACCCAACCCGGCGTGGTGCGCAGCCTGTACGATCCAACGGCGGGCACGGGCGGTATGCTCAGCGTGGCCGGTGAACACCTGGCCAGCCTCAATCCCGATGCCCGTTTGGTCATGTACGGCCAGGAACTCAATCCCGAGTCCTACGCCATTTGCAAGGCCGACATGCTCATCAAGGGCCAGGACATTGCCAACATCATCTTTGGCAACACCTTGTCTGCCGATGGCCTGAACGGCAAGGTGTTTGACTACAGCCTGTCCAATCCGCCCTTTGGCGTGGAGTGGAAAAAGATCGAAGCCACCATTCGCAAAGAGTATGAAACCCAGGGTTATGACGGTCGTTTTGGCCCCGGGCTGCCCCGTGTCAGTGATGGTTCACTGTTGTTCCTGCTGCACCTGGTGTCCAAGATGCGCCCGGCCCGCGACGGCGGCAGCCGTTTTGGCATTGTGCTCAACGGCTCGCCCTTGTTCACTGGCGGCGCAGGTAGTGGCGAGAGCGAAATCCGCCGCTACATGCTGGAAAGCGACTTGGTCGAAGCCATCATCGGCCTGCCCACCGACATGTTTTACAACACCGGCATCAGCACCTATGTGTGGATCGTCAGCAACCGCAAACCCGCAGCACGCCAAGGCAAGCTGCAGCTGATTGACGCCAGCAGCTTCTGGCAAAAAATGCGCAAGAGCTTGGGTTCCAAGCGCAAGGAACTCAGTCCCGAGCACATTGAAGACATCACCCGATTATTCGGAAACTTTGAAGAAGCCACACGTGAAGGTGTGCCCATCAGCCGCATCTTCAACAACGACGACTTCGGCTACCACACCATCACCGTCGAGCGGCCCGAGCGCGATGCGGCTGGCCAGGTGGTGCTGGGCAGCAAAGGCAAGGCCAAGGGCAAACCCATGCCGGACGCCAGCCTGCGCGATACCGAAAACGTGCCCCTGAGCCAGGACATTGCTGCGTATTTCAAGCGCGAGGTGCTGCCGCACGCGCCAGACGCCTGGATCGATACCGACAAAACCAAGGTGGGTTACGAAATACCGTTCAACCGCCACTTTTACGTCTTCAAGCCACCGCGCCCGCTGACAGAAATTGATGCCGAATTGAAGGGCGTGACCGACAACATCTTGCGCATGATTGGTGGACTGACGGCATGAGTCGGGGTAAAATGGAGTTATGCAAGTCACGCAGCAACTCCAAAAACGCCTCGACCAGGCCGTGCGTGTTTCCATGCGCATTGAAGGCTACCGCCCCAGCGTATCGCTCCAGGTTCAGGCCCGCGCCAAAGCACTGATGGAGCAGCAGCGTGTCCAAGTATCAATTCCAACAAAGTGACATCTACCAGCCGGGGACTGACCTCCCCATCAATCGGCTGAACATCGGCGATGCCGAAATCCTTCAGGAAGTAGAAGCCCAGCTCCTGCAACAGGCCTACCAAACCTTTGTGTTTGAGCTGAGGGCAGACACGCGGTTTGATGAGGCCTACTTCCAATCCTTGCACCTGCGTACCTTTGAGTCCCTGTATGCCTGGGCGGGCCAGTACCGCACGCAGGACATGGTAAAAGGCGGCTCCATGTTTTGCCGCGCCACTTTTTTGCCGAACGAATCCCACCGCATCTTCGCCGAACTGGAAAAAGAAGACTTCTTGCGCGGTGCTGCGGCATGGCCTCTTGACCGTTTTGCAGGCCGCTTGGCTTACTTCCAAAGCGAGCTGATTGCCCTGCATCCTTTTTATGAGTTGAACGGACGCATAACCCGCCTGTTTTGCGACCTGATCGCCATGGCCAACGGCTACGGCCCCATTGACTACGCCAAGGCCCTGCAGACCGACCCCGAGGTGGACAACAGCTACATACGCGCATCGATCAATTGCGTGCAGCGCGCAGACTACGGCCTACTGCAAACCCTGATAGCAGCGGGATTGACGCCGAATGAGGCTGCAGCATGAGCTTGCCGCGTTATCCGAATTACAAGGACAGCGGCGTGGAGTGGCTGGGGGAGGTGCCAGAGCATTGGGATGCATCTCCGCTCAAAGCAGTCGCCACCCACAATGACGATGTACTGGACGAAACCACTGCGCCCGACAGTGAAATTGTCTACGTCGATATTTCCAGCGTTGACCCCATTGATGGCATCACTGCAAAAGAAGCCATGATCTTCTCAGCTGCACCATCACGGGCGCGGCGGCGTGTCCAACATGGCGATGTCATCGTTTCAACGGTTCGCACTTATCTACGCGCCATCGCCAGAGTGCGTGACCCGGAAGAAAACCTTGTGGTCTCTACAGGTTTCGCCGTCGTTCGTCCCGGCCGCAAGCTCGCGCCAGATTTTCTTGGATACATCGTTTCCGCCAGCTATTTCGTTGAGCAGGTCATCGCACGCTCAACCGGCGTGAGCTACCCCGCAATCAATGCCAGCGAACTCGTAGCCATTCCAGTCGCTGTTCCCCCCCTCTCCGAACAAATCCAAATCGCCGCCTTCCTCGACCGCGAAACTGCCAAGATTGACGAGTTGGTGGCCGAGCAGCGGCGGCTGATGGAACTGCTGAAGGAAAAGCGCCAAGCCGTCATCTCCCACGCCGTCACCCGGGGCCTGAACCCCGACGCACCCCTGAAGCCGTCCGGCATCGAATGGCTGGGGGATGTGCCGGAGCATTGGGAGGTCACACGACTTAAGCACATATCGCCTGCCATAACCGTTGGGATTGTCGTGAACCCCAGTAGCTTCGTGACCGACGAAGGTCTGCCTTTCATCTACGGAGGCGACATCCGTGAGGGTGTCATTGATTGGGTCAATGCACGATGCATTGATACGGAGTCAAGTGACAAGCACGTAAAAACTCAACTTCATGCCGGGGACTTATTAACGGTTCGTGTTGGTGCACCAGGAATTACCGCCGTAGTCCCAAATGAGTGTGAAGGCGGAAACTGTGCCTCTGTCATGCATATTCGTCAGGGGCCATTCAACTCGAATTGGCTCTGCTACACGATGAATACCCGCGTTGTCCGGTTCCAGGTCGAAGTGGTGCAGTATGGTGCTGCGCAGGAACAGTTCAACATCAGCCATGCAGTGAACTTTTGGATGCCAACGCCGCCCAGGTCCGAGCAGGACGAGATAGCAGCATTCTTGGACAGCGAAACTGCAAAACTCGACACCCTTACCACTGAAGCCCAACGCACCATCGACCTGCTGCAAGAACGCCGCACCGCGCTAATCTCCGCCGCAGTCACAGGCCAAATTGACGTGCGTGTCCACGTTTCCGCTGAGGTAGCCCTATGAGCGACAACCTTAGCCAACGCATCGTCACCTTCATTGGGCATCTTTTGCCCCTGTACGTGGAAGAATGCGTGAACGGCGTTTGGTGTGCCCGGTCTCTGACTGATGGCACGCTAATTCTGCCAATCGACGATCCAGAAAAATCGGCAGACGGCTCTGTGGCTATCCATTGGCAAGGTGACCACACACGGAGAACCGAGGTGCAGGGTATCTTCATCGCCAGCGTAGCCATCGCCCGCTATACCGAGTTGCACCACACGGCCACATATTCCAAAGACATGAGAATCGAGATGGAACACATGTCAAACCACTTCACAGTCAAGACGGGCGAAACCTTAGTGTTTGAGAGTCCTGACTCAGGATTATTTGAATTGATCGCCAAGGCTGTCGGAAAATTGGGCGAAGCGGCCGTGATCGAAATTTTGAAAAAACAGGTGGGGCTATGAGCATATGCGCACCCAATGGAGAAGTACAAATAAGGCGCTTTGTGGAATTAAAACGGACCTGCTGTACCGGGACCGAGGCGGCATACTGGTGCAAGTGCTACAAGTCGCGTTGCTCGCCCACCGTTACTGGCCAGATTGACGTTCATTAAGTAGTTTAAATTGGTATCCACCGATGACTAACAATCCTTTGAAGCATCCTCGCATGGAGCTTTTCGCCGCCGCTAAAGCAATTGCTGGCATGCGCCAAGCAAAATCTATGGATGAATTCGAAGTTGAATGGCGAGCTTTTCTAAATTGTTTGGAAAAGGTCTGGCAGAAAGTTGAGCAAAGCTGTCAGCACATCCGTGTCTCGTTTGAGCCATGGCAGGGCAAATACCACCGCCTGCGAAAAAAAGACATGCTGCTTCGCTATCTGAAGCAAGCCCGAAATGCTGATAACCATTCAATTCAAGAGCTTACCAAGCTGGAGCCTGGTTCTCGTGGCTACCGTTTTGTAGACCGGCGCGGTGGTTACATCAAACACATGGAGATTCGAAATGGAGAGGTGGTTCGCTACGAGGGCGACGCAATGATTGTTGAGGAGACTTTGCCGCACCCAGTAGTAATGCCTGTGCTCAACAATGGAGAGTGGTTCAACCCACCATCGTCGCATCTTGAGCATCCGATCAGCACTCAGCATCCGGTTGACATTGCAGAATTTGGCGCGAAGTTTTACTCAAGCTATCTCGACGAAGTTGAGATGAGATTTTTTACAAAGAAGACCTAGCCAGAGTACGGGATAACAACAGTAATGAGCCTGCATAAAGAAATCAGCTTCGAGAATGAAATCTGCCAGCACCTCAGCCAACACGGCTGGCTGTATGCTGAAGGTGATGCCGCTGGCTACGACCGCGCCCGTGCCCTGTTCCCCGCCGACGTGCTGGCCTGGGTGCAGTCCACACAGCCCAAAGCCTGGGAAACCATCGCCAAGAACCACGGCAGCAAAGCCGAAGAAACCCTCCTGACCCGATTGCGCGACCAACTGGATCAGCGCGGCACGCTGGACGTATTGCGCCAAGGTATTGAGCTGCTGGGCCTCAAAACCCCGTTGAAACTGGCAGAGTTCAAGCCGGCGCTGGCCATCAACCCCGACATCCTGGCCCGTTTTGCTGCCAACCGCTTGCGTGTGGTGCGCCAGGTGCGCTATTCGCTGCACTGTGAGAACAGCATCGACCTGGTGCTGTTCCTCAACGGCCTGCCGGTGGCCACGGTGGAGCTCAAGACCGATTTCACCCAGAACATTGGCGATGCCATCGACCAGTACCGCTTTGACCGCAACCCGCGCCCCAAAGGCCAGGCACCTGAGCCCTTGCTGTCGTTTCCCCATGGGGCGCTGGTGCACTTTGCGGTGAGTAACAGCGAGGTGGCCATGGTCACCCGGCTGGACGGCCCGCTCACCGTGTTCTTGCCGTTCAACCTGGGCAATGACGGCGCTGCTGGTAACCCGGTGAATGCCGATGGCGGCCACCGCACGGCTTACCTGTGGGAGCAGGTCTGGGCACGGGATAGCTGGTTGGAAATCTTGGGCCGCTACTTGATTGCGGTACGCAACAAGAAGGGTCTGATCGAGCGTGTGATTTTCCCGCGTTATCACCAGTTAGACGTGACGCGCAAACTGCAAACCGCTGTCTTAGCTGATGGTCCAGGCGGTAAATACCTGATTCAGCACAGCGCGGGTTCGGGCAAAACCAACAGCATTGCCTGGACGGCACACTTTCTGGCCGAACTGCACCGGCCCGACCACGACAAGGTGTTTGACACCGTACTGGTGGTGAGTGACCGCAACGTGATCGACTCGCAGCTGCAAGAGGCCTTGTTCGACTTTCAGCGCACCACCGGCGTGGTGGCCACCATCACCAACAACGAGGGCAGCAAAAGTGCAGCCCTAGCCGATGCCTTGTCGGGAACAAAGAAGATTGTGGTCTGCACCATCCAGACCTTCCCATTTGCGCTAGAGGCCGTGCGCGAGCTGGCCGCCACCCAGGGCAAGCGCTTTGCAGTGATTGCCGACGAGGCGCACAGCTCGCAAACCGGCGCGGCGGCAGCTCAACTGAAGGCTGTCCTCAGTGCGGATGAGCTGAAAGACCTGAACGACGGCGGCGAAGTCAGTATGGATGACATCCTGGCGGCGCAAATGGCCACCCGCGCCAATGACGGCGGCATCACCTTCGTGGCCTTCACCGCCACGCCCAAGAACAAGACCCTGGAGCTGTTTGGCACCCGGCCCGACCCGACCCAGCCTGCTGGGCCAGGCAACCTGCCCGAGCCGTTTCACGTCTATTCGATGCGCCAGGCCATCGAAGAAAAGTTCATTCTGGACGTGTTGCAAAACTACACGCCGTACAAACTGGCGTTCACGCTGGCGCACCATGGTGTGGCTGGCGACCAGGAAGTGAACGAGACCGAGGTGGAGCGCAACGCGGCCCTCAAGCGCATCATGGGTTGGGTCAAGCTGCACCCCTACAACATCGCGCAGAAGGTGCAGGTGGTGGTCGAGCACTTCCGTGAGTTTGTGGCGCCGCTCTTGAGTGGCAAAGCCAAGGCCATGGTGGTGGTAGGCAGCCGGATCGAGGCGGTGCGCTGGCAGATCGCCATTGAGAAATACATCAAGAGCAACGGCTACGCCATGGGCACGCTGGTGGCTTTTTCTGGCGAGGTCAACGACACGGAATCCGGCCCGGACGGTTTCACTGAAAACAGCCCCGCACTCAACCCCAAGCTCAACGGCCGCGACATCCGCGAAGCCTTCAAGGGTGACGAGTATCAAATCCTGCTGGTGGCCAACAAATTCCAGACCGGGTTCGACCAGCCCCTGCTGTGTGGCATGTATGTGGACAAGCGCCTGGCGGGCATCCAGGCCGTGCAGACCCTGAGCCGCCTGAACCGTGCCTACCCCGGCAAAGACACGACCTATGTGCTGGACTTTGTCAACGACCCCGAAGAGGTACTGGCCGCGTTCAAGACCTACCACACCACCGCCGAACTGTCTGCGACCACCGACCCGAACCTGGTGTTCAACCTGCGCGCCAAGCTGGATGCCGCCGGGCACTATGACGACTTCGAGGTTGAGCGGGTGGTCGCTGTGGAGCTGAACCCCAATGCCAGGCAGAGTGACCTGGTCGCCGCGCTGGAACCAGTGCAGGACCGCATCATGCGGCGCTACAAAGCCGCACAGACGCGTCATCGCGAAGCGGCAGCCAAAGGCGATGCATCTGCACAGAAAGCCGCGCAGGACGAGCTGGAAGCGCTGGTCTTGTTCAAGGGCGACATGGGCGCTTATGTGCGGCTGTACACCTTTCTGTCGCAAATCTTCGACTACGGCAACACCGCCATCGAGAAACGCGCCATGTTCTACAAGCGCTTGCTGCCGCTGCTGGAGTTCGGCCGGGAGCGCGAAGGCATCGACCTTTCCAAGCTGGTGCTGATCCGCCATCACCTGACCGACAAAGGCCAGCGCACGCTGCCGCTGGGCACCGGCGACACGCCCAAGCTGGCCCCCATCACTGAGGCAGGTAGCGGCATGGTGCAGGAGCAGCAAAAGGTTTACATGGCCGAGTTGATCGAAAAACTGAACGACCTGTTCGGCAGCGACACCACCGAACAAGACCAACTGAGCTACGTAAACGGCACCATTTTTGGCAAGGTGATGGAGTCAAGCAAGCTCAAACAGCAAGCGGCCAACAACACCAAAGAGCAGTTTGCCAGCTCGCCCGACCTGGCTCAGGAGCTCAAGAACGCGGTGATGGATTCGTATGACGCCCACACCAGCATGAGCACCCAGGCGCTAAATTCACCGATTGTGCTGCGCGGCATTCTGGACGTGTTGTTGAACCACTCGGGCTTGTATGAGAGCTTGCGAGCGCGAGGGGTAACTGGTTCACGTCCGAGTGCGTTGTAGCCATGACGCGCCCAATGGTCAATTGCATTCTGCGCAAGTACAAGTACCCGCCGGACATGCAGGTCGCGGCGGTGGAATTGGTGCTGCAGTGGGCATAGGTACTGAGTTGAGATGAGAATTGTTGGCGCCGATGCGGATTTGACCAGGGCGCCGAAATTGACTGACCAGGCTCCACCGGCCTGTAACCTGCTATCAGCCTTGATTCTCGTAGCTTCAAGGGTGATCAGTGCTTTGTCGGCCCCCTGGTCAAATCCGCGCCGGCCGCAACAATATCGCCCGAATTCAGTAGTCGTGAGTGACTTGAACTTTCCCGTCCGGGAATTTTTGCGTGGAGAGGATCTGAATATGCCCATAATTTCCCGATCAGGAAAATTATCTTGCAAAAGGCAGCCTAACGGTTAATAATTTCCCGAACAGGAAATATTCATGCCAGCGCTCATCGACTCGCCCGAAACACTCGGCACCACCGTCCAAGCGGCCCGCAAGCGGCTGGGCCTGACCCAACCACAGCTGGCCTTGGCAGCGGGTGTCGGGGTTCGCTTTGTGGTGGAGCTTGAGGCGGGTAAGCCCACGCTGCGCTTGGAGAAAGTGCTGAGTGTCTTGCACGCCCTGGGCGGCCGAGTGCTGGTGGAAGGCCTCTGACATGCCCAAGCAACTCACTGTCTGGTTGTTCGGTCACCACATCGGTACGCTGGCACAAGTGGATGGACGCTTGGGTTTTAGCTATGCACCCGAATGGTTGACCCAGACCGATGCCGTGCCCTTGTCGCAGTCACTACCGCTCCAACCCGAGCCTTTTGATGACCGTGCTACCCGGCCGTTCTTCGCCGGACTGCTGCCCGAAGGAGGCAAACGCAAGCTGATAGCCCAGGCGTTGCACGTTTCCCGACAAAACGACTTTGCCTTGCTTGATGGCATCGGTGGTGAGTGCGCTGGTGCAGTCACCTTGCTCGAAGCCGGTCAAATCCCCTCAGCCGGTGTCACTGACGACGCCGTGCGCTGGTTGGCCAACCCGGATTTGGTGAGCGTGCTCGACGATATGCCGCGCCGCCCCATGCTCGTGGGTGAGCAAGACATGCGCCTGTCGTTAGCAGGCGCGCAAGACAAACTTCCTGTGGTGGTACGCCTTGAATCTGGCACGGTGCAGATTGGGCTGCCCAAATTCGGCATGCCCAGCACCCACATCCTCAAACCCGCCATCCCCGGCATTGAGGGCAGCGTGTTCAACGAAGGCTTTTGCATGGCGCTGGCCCGCGCGCTCAAGCTGGATGTGGCCAAAACCGCCGTCCATCGTGTGGAAGATGGGCCGCAGAAGCGAGAGTTTTTGCTGGTGGAGCGCTACGACCGCCAGCATGCGCAGGCCGATTCGGCAGCTTCATCAAACCCATTGGCCCAATGGGTACGCCTGCACCAGGAAGACTTTTGCCAAGCGCTGGGTGTGCCGCCCGAAATCAAATACCAAAATGAAGGCGGCCCGGATCTGGCCCAGGCCTTTGCCCTGCTGCGCCGTGCCACTCGCCCCAGCGCACCCAGCACCCTGCGCTTGCTGGACTTTGTCATCTTCAACGCGCTGGTGGGCAATCACGACGCGCACTCCAAAAATTTCTCTTTGTTGTACACGCCAAGGGGTGCCGTGCTGGCACCTTTGTACGACGTTCTGTCCACCGCTGTTTACCCGCGACTCACCGACAAGATGGCCATGAAAATTGGCAGTAAATACAAATTTTCTGAAGTGCAGGCGCGACATTGGGAGCAATTTGCGGGTGGCGCGCAACTGTCTCCGGCTCAGGTTAAAAAACGCATTCTTGACATCGCCAATCGCCTGCCCGATCTGGCCCGCGCCACCCAGGCAACCCTTGGATCACAAGGTAACGGCCACCCTATCCTGGGCCAGATCGTCACGCTGATCGACCAACGCTGCGCCCTCACCATTCGCCGCCTCACAGAAACACAAGAAAAGTAATCACCCCAGGGACCCCATGAACAAAGCCAAACTCAAGTCCTACGCCCCACAAGCCCGCCAAGACTTCATCGCCGCCGTCACTGCACGCGCCAACCTGCTGGGCTTGTCTGAAAAGGCGGGCCAGCTAGAAGTAGCCCCCGCCCAAACCCAAGGCGACGTCACTCTCATCGCAGGCCTTGCCTGGCCCGCCAAAGTATCTATCTCAATGCTGAAGTGAAAGAATTCTCCATGTTGGTTGATCTCAAGGGGTCAGTCACGCGTCAATCGTCTCAATCAGGAGTCCTTTCGGCTTACCTGTGCCATTGACCACGACCCGGCAACGCGCAGCGATCCAATTTTGTGCTTTGGTTGCTTGGTAGATTCGCTCGGACATTTCATAGCCGAAAGGGTCATGCCAGGATGCTTCGATCCGTCGGCACTTTGCACCAATGCGTAGCTGGGCATCTTTTGACAACCTTACGATTGCGCGATCAAGCCCCACCTGATCAGCTCGAAACAGCAGTTGAACTGGTACATCCTGCATGGCGCTGAAGCGGCGATTTGGTAGGCTGGCACTGGCGGTTTTGCCATGCGCAAATTGGATCTGAACTGAGCCTTCGCCAGAGTCCATTTGCCGACCAACTTTTGTGATATTTGAAGCGCATTTACGACGGTAAATTGCCTCTAAAAAATCAGTTGTTTGCCAGGTCTGTTGGCGCGCGTCCAATATTCCTCAGGCGTGCGCGCCGAGCGAATACTCAGGGAATGCAGCCAGTCTTGAATGACTGACCTGTGGATAAGTTTATCTCACGGATGGTTTTCAATTCGGTTTCGTATTCATTCACAGCCAGCGTGGGAAGCCGCGCAGGGCGTAGCCCGAAGCGGATTTCCACGCTGAGCGCTTGTCAGAACGGCACCTCCTGATCTGTTCCCTTGGGTCGTTTGATTTGCTCCCTGGCCTTTATGCGGGACTTCGCTGTGGCCGTGCTGTGGCGGAAGCGGTAAGACTCGTTGCCGCTCTCCACGATATGGCAGTGGTGCGTGAGCCGGTCCAGCAATGCCGTTGTCATCTTCGCATCGCCAAACACGCTGGCCCACTCCCCGAACGTCAGGTTGGTGGTGATCATCACGCTGGTGTGCTCGTAGAGCTTGGACAGCAGATGAAACAGCAATGCTCCGCCGGCCTGGCTGAATGGCAGATAGCCCAGCTCGTCCAGAATCACCAAGTCCATGCGCATGAGCGCAAACGCCAGTTTTCCGGCTTTGCCCGCAGCCTTCTCTTGCTCCAGCAGGTTCACCAAATCGACCGTTGAGTAAAACCGCACACGCTTGGCTTTTTGCGTAATGCCGGCCACGCCCAAGGCCGTTGCCAAGTGCGTCTTGCCGGTGCCGGTGCCGCCAATAAAGACGACGTTGTGCGCCTCCTGCGTAAATGACATGGTTGCCAGTTCTTTTATCAGGCCCTGATCCACCTTGGAGTGGTCGAAGTCAAACCCAGCCAGATCGCGGTGTACCGGGAACTTGGCGCTGTGCAATTGGTAGCGAATGGAGCGCATGGCTCGGTCGGTATATTCCATATCCAGCAGGTGCTCGACCAACCAGCTTGCCGTTTGCAATCCAACGGTATTGCCTTGGGCAACCAGATCTTCCCAGGCACTGGACATGCCGTAAAGACGCAAGTCCTTGAGTTCTGTGGCAACTTCACGCATGGTCCACCTCCGTGCGCAGGCTGTCATATCGGCCTGCATCGGCAATCGGCTCCTCACTCACTTCCAGATGCGTTTGCACGGACTGTGGTGGCGACACTGACTTCAGTCGGTTAAGAACGTTCTCAATGTGTTCGGCACTCGGGTTGCCAGATTCCAGCACCAGGTCCACCGCTACCAACACCGGCTCCAGTCCGGATCTGGGAACTGCCGCCAATACCTTGGCCATCACCCGGTCGCCGCCATCGTGCTTGAGCAGCAAGGCGCGTAGACGCATGAGTGGCTGAGGCATGTCCGCAAATGGCGCTCCATTGCGTAATGCCCCTGGCTTGCGTTCAATGAGCGGAATGTAGTGCTGCCAGTCGTAGCGGGTTTGCTTGCGCTCGAAGCAGCGGATATGGCTGGCCACCACGGCATCGTGCGCGACGAAGTCAATGTGCTCCGGGTACACCCGCACACTGACGATTTGCCCCACCAGTTCACATGGCACTGAGTAACGGCAACGGTCATAAATCACCAGACAGGTGCTGCTGACTTTGCCCAGCGTTTCAACATAGCCGTCAAACGGCGCCACCATGGGCATGAGGCTGGACTGCTCATGTTCGAGCATCTCGGCGATGGTGTGTTCAGTAAATTCCGGGTGGCGCAATTCATGCCAGAGCGTTCGGCACTTCGCCAGCAGCCACAGGTTGAGCTCGGTAAAGGAGCCAAACCGTTCCTTGGCCGCATCCTGCCAAATCCGCAACCGGCTGTCTTGAACGTTCTTCTCCACCACGCCTTTCTCCCAGCCGCTGGCAACGTTGCAGAAGTCCGGATCAAACAGATAGTGCGAGGCCATCGCTGCAAAGCGCGTGTTCACCACTCGGCTCTTGCCCTTGTTGACCTTGTCCACGGCAGTGCGCATGTTGTCGTAAATGCCCCGCCGGGGAATTCCACCCAAGGCCATGAACGAACGGGTGTGCGCATCGAACAGCATTTCGTGACTCTGTGTGGGGTACGCCTGCAACACGAAGGCACGGCTGGCACACAGTTTCAGGTGTGCCGCCAGAATCTTGCGCCACACACCGCCGACGAGCAGTCGCTCCTCACTCCAATCGAATTGAAACGCCTCCCCAAGTTCAAATCGCAATGGCACAAACGCCTTGACCAGTGCTTGCCCACCAGCCTCCCGCCACCTGCGCACAAACTCGGTTACACGACTGTAGTCGCCGTCAAACCCCAATACCTGGATCTCCTTGAATAACCTCAGCGCCGTGCGCCGGTCCCGCTTGGGGCGACGTGAATCCACTTCCAGCGCCTTGGTCAATTGCGCTGCAAACGGGGCAATCTTGGTGTCTTCAGCGATACGCCGCTGGTACTTCGGCTCCGTGCGCTCCGGTGCGTTGAGCCACTTGCTGATCGTCTTTCGGGTCAGCCCCGTACGCCGCTCAATTTCTGAAATCGACAAACCGTCACGGTAAAACAAGCGTCGAACAATGCCCAAATCTTTCATGGTGATCATCTCCTTCTGTTCTGCTTAAAAAAAGAGCAGGAAGGTTAATCACCCTGAGTAAATTTCGACGCCCACTACTCAGTCAAACTGGGGAAATCTGGTCGCGCGCCAACACCCAACCTTCATTTGGAATCAACAGGCAGGTGTCCCTATTCATTAATGGGTCAAACTATTCCAACCAAGCGTGGCGCGAAAGCCAGCGTCCTAGTTCGTTGTCATTGGCTAGCTCAAGCTTTAGAAATAGGCTGGCCCGGTGAGTCTCCACCGAGCGCGGGCTACAAGCGGGGATTAGTTTTCGGGCGACTTCCTTGTTCGATTGCCCCAGGCCAACTTGCCGTGCGACTTCCCGTTCGCGTGGTGTGAGCTCCAACCAGCGCGCCATTGCATTGGCGCGCTCCCTGGCTTCGGCCATGGCAGATGGTAATTTTTCCAATAGTTGCTGTGTATCGGGCTTGACTACCCAGTCAAATGCCCCCAGACGCACCGCTTCAAGCGCCATGGGTATGGTGCCATGGCCAGACAGAAAAAGCACCACCAGCGGACTGCGGCGCATACGTAATTGTTCCAGCACGGCCAAGCCACTCATTCCCCCCATGCGCAGGTCAAGGATCACGCAGCCAGGTCGTTGCGGGTCAAGCACTTGTAGAAACGACTCGCCAGAATCAAAGCCCTGCACCGCTAGTCCTTGAGAGAACAGCAATAGCAACAGCGAGCGCCGCAGTGCCTCGTCGTCGTCAACGACGTAGAGGGTGAGAGCAACATCGGTCATACGCTGAAAGCCAAAGTAAAGGAAAAAACTGCACCACCATCCTTGCGGTTGGCGACCTTCAAGTGTCCGCCATGCGCTTCGACAATAGTGCGGCAGATGTTGAGTCCGAGGCCAAGCCCATCGGGCTTGGTGCTGAAAAAGGGGTTGAACACCTGCTCTTGCGATGCCTCCGGTACGCCGGGTCCACGATCGCCGATTTGAATCAGTATGGCGCGTTCGAGCAAGGTGGTTTCGATGTCGATCACATGGCGCGCCGGGGGCAAGTCCTGGGTCGCCTGCATTGCATTTTGCAGAAGATTGATCAACACTTGCTCCAGCAAAACACGGTTACCACGGATGTGTGGCAAGTTTTCGGTCAATTGGGTATTGACGATGGTCAGGTTGCGCTGCAATTCTGGTTTGAGCAGTGTCAGGGAATGCGCGATCACCGCATGCACATCGCAGTCTTCGTAACTGCCGCGCTGGGGGTTAATGAAGACGCGTACACGCTTGACAATTTCGCTGGCCCGCTGGGATTGCTCGACAATGTCTTCAAGCACAGTAACAAGTAGCTCCCGCTTCGCCTGACCCGCTATCGCACGCGCAGCCACGGCAAAATTCGACAGTGCCATCAAAGGCTGATTGAGCTCATGCGCCAGCGTCGATGCCATCTCGCCCACGCTGGCCAGGCGTGCGCTGCGCTGGAGTTGCCGCTCCTGTTCGTGTTGGCGGTTTTCGGCAATTTTTTGCGCCGTGATATCCACAACTGAACTCATCCAGCCCTGCTGGCGGCCCTGTCGGTCGATCAGTGGTGCGGTGTAGACCTGAGTGATCACATCGTGTCCGTCGTGATGACGCACCCGCGACTCAAAGCCATGCGGTAAAGATTCGGCTTGTAGCGAGGCCTCGCGCTGACGCATGTACTTGTCCAGATCGTCTGGATGCCAATAAGGATAAGGCGCCTTGCAGCCCAACAACTCCTCGGCGCTATAGCCAACCATTTCGCAAAAAGCCCGATTGACATAGATGATGCGCCCCTCGGGATCGCGTGCCCGCATGCCGACCAGAAGTGCGTCTTCCATCGCCTTGCGAAAAGCATGCGCTTCTTCCAAGTCATAGGTACGCTCCTTGACGCGTTGCTCGAGTTCACGCTTTGCCTGAAGCTGCTCGACAAAGCGCTGTTCGTGCAGCCGCCAGTACAAGCCAGCGAGCAACAGAACTGCGGCCAGCAAAGTGGTCAGTGCGAGAGCTTCTTGACGGGCTCGCTGCACGCTCTTCAAGTCGCTGGTCACAGTCAGGGTCCAGGCCAGTTCTGGCAAGCTTGCCTCCAGAGCAAGGAAGGAGCGTTGCTTATGCTTCACGGTGGCCTGAAACTCGTAAGTGGGCGAACCGGGTACACGCGTTACCCGCCAGGGCAAGATATCGTAATGGCTGCGCATACCGTACTGGCCGTTTAACTTGAGCCAGGCCAGATCTCCACTCGAAAGGTGATCGCTGCTACGGTACAGCCATTCAGGCTCTGAGCTCAGGAAAACAATGCCACGGTTATCCTGCAAAACAACCGGATCGGCGCTATTGACCCAGGAGTTCTCCAGTGCGCTCAGACTGACTTTGACGGCAATCACGCCAATCACTTGGCTTTGGTTTAGCACGGGCTCAGCGATAAAAAATCCAGGGGTGCCCGTGGTCAAGCCAACGCCGTAAAAAAAACCGCGCCGACCTTGCAATGCCTCCTTGAAGTAAGGCCGCTGTTGATAGGACTGCCCAACAAAACTATCGGTACTGTTCCAATTGCTGGCGGCGAGCGTCATGCCGTTTGAGCTCATGACAAAAAGGGCGGCAGATTCGGTGCGATCCTTAAGATCTGAAAAGTACTGGTTGACCTTCTTGCTCAGCAGGCTGTCTGAGGGATTGAGTAACAATGACTGCACATCTGGGTGACGCGCTGCTGCATAGGGCAAATAGCCATGCTTTTCTGCAATGCCTCGGATACCCAGTGCATTCGCCTGAGCGACCTGCTGCAGCGCTTCAGTCTTGATCTGCAATTCACGGCGTTCGGCCCAGTGGCCCATCAAAATTATTGACAGACCGACTACCAGCGCGAGCAGCCCCCAGCGCCATAAATGCCGCCAAGACAAACTCCGAAAAATGGACGCAAGCATCATTTTCAATGGGGTGGATTTCTAACTGAGAATGCAGCCTCAACGATAACGCTAATCGCGCACGTGAAGCACGCCATAACGTTCGTCTGCGTATTTCTACGCAGAACCAGGGTGCCATTCGCACGGATGCACAAATTGCGGGTGTTTTCTACACTGGCCAATATCAGGAGATATTTATGAATGAAAACTCTTCCATTCGCGTGAATTCTGCCTTGCTGGCCATAGGAATCACGCTCGCCATCTGGTTCGTGATTCCCGTGCCCGAGGGTGTCACGCCGCAAGCCTGGCACTTGCTGGCCTTGTTTATCGGCACCATTGCCGCCATCATTGGTAAGGCGATGCCAATTGGGGCGCTGGCCATGATTGCCATTGCCCTGGTCGCGATTACCGGGGTCACCAACAACAAGCCGTCGGCAGCTGTTGCCGATGCTCTCAGCGGCTTTTCCAACCCGCTGATCTGGCTGATTGGCATTTCGATCATGATCTCCCGCGGTTTGATTAAAACCGGGCTCGGTCCCCGCATTGGGTACACGTTCATCCGATTGTTTGGCAAAAAGACCTTGGGTATCGGTTATGCGCTTGGATTGTCGGAACTGGTTCTGGCTCCAGTCACCCCCAGCAATACCGCACGCGGCGGCGGCATCATGCACCCTATCATGCGTTCGATTGCCGAGAGTTTCGACTCCTCGCCGGACAAGGGCACCTCGAACAAGATCGGGCGCTACCTGGCGTTGGTCAATTACCACTCCAACCCAATCACCTCGGCCATGTTCATCACCGCCACGGCGCCCAACCCGCTGGTGGTCAAATTCGTTGCCGAAGCGACTGGCGCACAGATTTCGTTGTCGTGGAGTACCTGGGCCCTCGCGATGCTGTTACCGGGGCTGGTCGCGATGGCGTTGATGCCGCTGGTGCTCTACTGGTTGTCGCCGCCCGAGATCAAGGACACCCCGGCGGCAAGCCAGTTTGCGAGAGACCGCATTGCCGAACTTGGCCCCGTCAAGGGGAAAGAAAAAATATTACTGGGCGTGTTTGCCTTGATGCTGTTGCTCTGGGCAGGGGTGCCCACCATGCTGCTGGGCCAGGGGTATGCAGTGGATGCCACTGCCGCTGCCGCTCTGGGCTTATCCTTATTGCTTGTAACCAGCGTGCTCGATTGGGACGATGTGCTAAAGGAAAAAGGGGCCTGGGACACCATCACCTGGTTTGCAGCCCTGGTCATGATGGCCACGTTCCTGAACAAACTCGGGCTGATTACCTGGTTTTCCAAGAGCATTGAGACCGGAATTCTCGGGCTGGGCTTAGGCTGGGTCGGTGCGGTGGCGCTCCTGACGTTGGTGTACATGTATGCGCACTATTTGTTTGCTAGCACGACCGCGCACATCACCGCGATGTTCGGCGCATTCTTTGCCGCCGGAATCGCGCTGGGCGCACCGCCAATGGCGTTCGCCCTGTTACTGGCCGCAGTTTCATCGATCATGATGACGCTGACACATTACGCCACGGGCACGTCACCCATCATCTTCGGCTCGGGCTATGTCTCGCTGGGTGAGTGGTGGAAAGTAGGATTTGTGATGAGCCTCGTGAATCTGGCCACTTGGGTGGTGGTTGGCGGGCTCTGGTGGCAAGCGCTTGGCTACTGGTGAAATTGAACTGCAGTTAGACGCTGTTGATTGCAGTAGAAAACTGAACTTCAATTTTCAAGCGGCGCCGACACTGGCCAAACGTCGACAAATATCTCAGCACATCGTCCGAAACACAACTGCCATGCACATGCTGCAATCAGGAACGCCTATTGAAGAACTTGCCTTGTGGATGGGTTACGAAAGTCGTGCAACCAGGCATCACTACGTTGAGGCGAATCTGGCGATGGAGGAGTCGGCGATCGCCCGAATGCAGGAGCCTGACTCCAAGATCAGACGCTATCACGCACCGGACGAGCTATTGAAGAACCGCAATCCAATTGTTTCGTCGAGTGAAATACAAGCCCGCTAATTCTTGGTCGCACGCAGTTTAAGGCAACGCTGAACAAGTCCCCCCTTCCTGCCGCTGAGCGTGTAGATTACGGTGCCATGAACAACCGACCCTGGCCATGGCCGCCGACGCATCGTCGGAGTTTGCGCAATACCGCAAGCCCATCCACGCCGCACTGGTGCGCTAACACCAGTTCCGCGGCAGTTAAGCCTGCGATGAAGTCGTTCACCTCGAAATTGCGGGGTGGCTCAAACTCGGGTAACTACCGGCCGATTGAATTTTTTACGCATTCTCAATGCCCGCTTAGTGGTCGTGACACGACGACCACTTTGAAGATGGCCCATCCCGGTAACGGACCTTGGAGGCGAAATTCAAAAGATGCTTGGATGTCGGCTATCAGGCAATGAGTTTGACGGTCGCTATGGCGGCAATGGGACGAATCCAGGTTCGGGCCAAGAGGAGTCATTCACCTCTCTGAGTTCGGTGGCAGCTCCAGGTATGCGTCTGGTGAAGTCACCTTGACCGTCGACTCGTAGCCGACCCGCGCGCTCATCCGATATCGGCGGCTGTGGCGCAGTATGCGAACCTACAGGTGGAAATCGCCTGCGGCTTCCGGCTGGTACAGTACTTTCTCAATCCGGATGTGGCAGGTTCGGTTCGGAATCCGCCAGCTAAAAGCATCGCCCGCCTTGTAGCCCAGGATCGCGGTGCCGATACCGGAGCAAACCGATAGTTTTCCGGCACGGTCGTCCGCATCCTCGGGGTAAACCAGCGCAATTTCCATTTCTTCGTCATCCACCTGAAGCAAGGCCTTGGAATTCATCGTGATGACATCTTCCGCCACCTGCAGTGGATCGACGACGATGGCCCGCTCGATCTCGTGTTCCAGCTCAAAAATATCCGAGCCGCGTTCGAATTCGACCAGACTCCTGAGCCGGGCCTTGTCGATCTCGGTGATATAGATGTCGGAGGTGTGGGCCGCAGGACTCTCGCGCAAGAGCCGGAGATAGCGCTCCGAGTTCATGACAAGCGACTTCATCGCAGGCGTTTCGCTTTGCAGCAAGAAGCCGCTGTGCAGGAAAGCCTTCAGTGATCGAGTGTTGTCCGGGCGGATTTTGGCGATGAGCTTCTCGGCCCGCATGTCGAAGAAAGCGAGCTTCATGCCTTCGCGGATGGCGCTGGCCCCGAGCTTGCGGCCCCAGTTGTCGCGGTTGCCGATGACCAGGACCATTTCGCAGTCCGTACCTGTCTTGACGAGGCGCACGAAGCCGACTGGCACGTCATGCTGGTCGTAGGCCATGAAGAACCGGCCGCCCTGGTTGAACAGATGGGTCAGGATAGGTAGCTGGACCCGGTCGATGACCTGCTCGATGAAAAGGGAGACATGGCGCGAATCACTCAGGTAGCGGGTGACGTCCTCGTCTTCCAACCAGTCCATGAGAGTCAGCGCGTTGCCCCGGGTGATCTCGGGGCACAGAGAAATGAAAGGCTTGTTCATCTTCACCACCTTTGGTTTCAAGAATGAAAGCCTTTCATGGCCTCGGCCATGACGGTTCTTTCGACTAACTGTTTATCTTACAGCGGTGCGCGATCGCGGGAGTTCGATGCTTTGCAGAACCCATGCGTTTCATGCGGCAAATAGAGCCTGTTCCGGCCAGGGGCCTTCGTTCGTTGAAGAGACCGAACTCATCGCAAAGCGGTCGTGTAGGCCACGTGAGTTAGCCCCCTGAAGCACAGACCCACCGGTGTTCCTTAAACTAAGAAACAGGAATACGACTATGGATATGACGATGTCTTCAGCAAACTCTTCAAGGGTGGAAGTGGTGACAAGTATTCAACGCCGCAGGCGCTGGAGCCCAGAGCAAAAGCTTGAAATCGTCAAACAAACCAATGAACCCGGCAGTTCCGTTTCAATGGTCGCCAGGCAATTTGGCATCACTGCAGCGCAACTCTTTCCATGGCGAAAGGCATACCTCCAAGGCTCACTGGTGGCTGCCGTCCAGTCGTAAACGTCTTGGTGATGTTCAGGCCATCAGTTGCAGAGCGATTTTTCCGAACTGTTGGCCCGACTCCAGTCGGGTCAAAGCTTCATGGATACGATCGAGCGGATATTCGCTGTCCAACACGGGCACGATTCCACTCTGCTCAATGAACGAAAGCAGCGCCCGGAACTCTGAAAAATCACCATGGGTCGAGCCCAGAATCTGCAACTGGCGAATAAATATTCGGCGCAGGTCGGCTGGCGGCTGGTCACCCGTTGTGGCGCCACATGTGACCAAACGTCCGCCTCGCACCAAGGACTTCATCGCTATTGACCATACGGCTTCACCGACGTTCTCGATCACCACATCGACCCCCCGGCCGCCGGTGTACGCCATCACGGTTTTCGCCACATCCTGCGTCTTGCTGTTGATGCCGTGCGCAGCGCCCATGGCCAGAGCGCGCTCCAATTTCGAATCCTCGCGCGAGGTCACGATCACCTTGGCACCAATCGCTTTCGCCAGCTGCATGGCTGCCAGTGATACACCACCACCAATGCCGAACACCAGCACGGTCTCCCAGGGTTTGACCCGGGCTTTGGTGAACAGCATGCGCCACGCGGTGAGGTAATTGACCCCCATGGCTGCAGCCTGTGCAAACGTCAAGCCTTGCGGCATGGGAAACACGTTCTGGGCCGGCACACTGATCCACTGCGCAAAGGTGCCGTGACGATGCTCGCCAAGCAACTGCATCTTCGTGCAAAGGACGCCTTCACCGCGCTGGCAGAACTCGCAGCGACCACAGGTGATACCGGGATGAATGACAACCCGCTGGTCTACTGTCAACAGGGTCTCTGAAGCGTCCACTTCCTCAATGACGCCAGCGGCGTCCAAGCCCATGATCTGGGGCAATTGGTGCGTGATGCCGGCGCCACTGTTGCGCATGTACAAGTCGACCTGGTTAAGGGTTGCTGCCTCAACGCGGACCAGGACTTCCCCCGGTCGACGCTTGACGGGCTCGCATGCCCTGACTTTGACTACTTCGTTGCCACCGTGGCCGATGATGAATGCTGCTTTCATTTGCTGTCCTCTCGAATGATCGTCAAATTAAGCCGTCCTTTAAATCAGGAGGAACGGGGGATGTCCAGCGTCTTGGCGTACTTGATGAAAAAGTCCAGGCTCGACGGGTTCTGCATGGCATCGGGACTGGCAACCTTGCCGGGCTCTGCCCCTAGCAGCAGCTTGCGAATGGGGACCTCCATCTTCTTGCCAGTCAGTGTTCGGGGGATTTCTGAAACCTGAACCACAGCATCAGGCACATGACGCCCTGAGGCTTTGGTACGGATTTGCTGAAGGATGCGTTCAATCAGGGCTTGCCCCAGCACGCCCGCCGGCTGCAGTACGACAAACAAGGGCATGAAGGAAGGTCGTCCCAAGTATTCCAGGTCAACGACCAGACTGTCGCGTACTTCAGGCAGTTCTTCGACGACGCGATAGATTTCAGCGGTGCCGATGCGGATGCCGAAGCGGTTGATCGTGCTGTCGGAACGGCCGTAAATCACCGAACTACCGTACGACGTGAAACGTATCCAGTCACCATGGCGCCACACATCCGGATACATCTCGAAATAGCTCTCCCGGTAGCGGCGACCATCTGGGTCGTTCCAGAAATACAGCGGCATTGAAGGCATGGGCTGAGTGATCACCAGTTCACCTACCTCGTCGATCACGGCTTGTCCGGCCTCGTTGAACGCATAGGCGGCCACCCCCAACTCGGGACATTGGATTTCGCCGGCATGCACCGGTAAGGTCGAAGCACAGGCAACGAAACAAGAAGCAATGTCGGTACCGCCACTGACTGAGGCCAACCAGACATCGGGCTTTACATCACGATAGACCCATTCAAACACATCGACAGACAGGGGGGAGCCGGTCGACAAAATGCTGCGTAATTTCTTGAACGGCGCATAGTCCCTGGGCCGCAGCTTGTCCTTCTTGTTGGCCATGAGCACTGCGGCGCCTGTGCCGAACACGGCAACCTCCTGCTCGTCTATGAAACGCCAGAGCGCATCGCCGTCCGGCCAAGAGGGGTGGCCGTCGTACAGCACGATTGAGGCACCGGTGACCAAGGCGCCGACCAGGAGATTCCAGACGGTCCAGCCGGTGCTACCCAGAAACAGCAGGCGATCGCCTGGTCGCAAGTCGTTTTGCAGTACCATTTCCTTGAGGTGCGTCAGCAGAATCCCCCCATGCCCGTGCACCATGGCCTTGGGTAACCCGGTGGTGCCCGAGGAGTAGAGCACCCACAGTGGGTGACTGAACGGCAGGCGTTCATAACGCGGAGCGGCATCGTTGCCGACAACAGATTCCCAGTGGCAGTGGTCACGCCAATGAACCGGCCGACGCAGGCTTGCCAACGGCCCGGCCACCTGCACGACGCGCTCGACGCTGGGCAATTCGGCCAACAGTTGGTCCACCACGGTGAGCCGGTCGTGCGGTTTTCCGTTGTAGCTGTAGCTGTCGACAGCGAATAACACCTTGGGTTCGATTTGGCGCAGGCGGTCAAGAATGACCGGCGCACCCATGTCGGGCGCGCAACTCGACCATATGGCACCTATGCTGGCGCATGCCAGGAAGGCGATCACGGTTTCCGGGCGATTCGGCATGTAGCTGGCCACCCGGTCCCCGGGGCCAACCCCCCAGCTTCGCAGTGTGGCCGCAACAGCAGCCGTCGCATGTTCCAGCTCCGCCCAGGAGAGGGTTTGCAGCGGTACGTCTTCGCTCCGGGCGATCACCGCAGGCTGGTCTGACGGGCGATTGCGAAAGACATGTTCGGCAAAGTTGAGCCGGGCATTCGGAAACCATTGCGCACCCGGCATGCTGCGCTGGCCAAGTGCGGGTTCACGCGCCCCGTCGGCCTGTACATCGAAGAAACTCCAAATTGATTGCCAGAAAGCATCCAGATCCTGGATCGACCAGCGCCACAGCTCGGCATAGTTGTGGGTGACGATGCCCATTGTTTCGGCCAGCCAACGCTGGTAGTGCACCAGGCGACTCCGCTGCAGTTGCTCGGGGCCGGGAGTCCAAAGGATTTCGGCTGATGGTGAAACCATGGTGTTCTGCATGATGGTATGAAGGCGGTTGTGTATTCGGTGGTAGAGATCGTTCTGGGCACGTTAGACCAATGCAACCACGGCGCTGCCGATCAGCTTGATTTCGTCAGACTGGTTTCTCGCTGTCAACTCGAGTGCCACGCACGGTTCACCGTCCTGGATGAATTTCTCGGATACTCTTGCTTGGCAGCGTACCTCGTCACCAAGGTGCGTGATCGCCACAAAGCGAACGCTCATCCGTCGGATGGCCGATTGCTTGACCGACTGGGTCAAAACGCGGGCCAGATAGGCGGCGGACAGCATCCCGTGGGCAAAGACGTCCGGCATGCCGGCCCGGCGCGCAAAGTCCGTGTCCAGATGCAGCGGGTTGTCGTCCCCTGAGGCGTCGGCATACACACCCAGGGTATGGCGCGTGATGGGACCCTCAACCACACTTGGCAAATCATCGCCCACCTGGATGTCATCAAATTGTGCGCGTTTCATGCCAAGCTCCGCTGCTTTGGCTGACGTACCACCATGACGGTGCGCAGATCGGCCACGGCCGCGCCGTCACTGTCCTCGACACGGGTTTCCCACACCAGGAATCCCAAGGCGCCACCCTTCTTTTCGTAAAGGTCCGCCAGGCGTGGCTTGAAGCACAGTACCTCACCTGCAAAGGCCATGCGATGGAAGACAAAGTGCTGCTCCCCATGCAATACATGGGCGTAATCAATGCCGAGCCGCTCATAAAACTCCATCGGGTTGGGGCCATCCATTTCCAAACAGAAAAAAAAGGTCGGAGGCACCGGCAAGGATGGATGGCCCGCCGCACGGGCAGCCATTTCGTCGAAATAAACGGGATTGTCCTGGCCGGTTGCCTTGGCAAAAGCCAGCAGTCGACCCCGTTCTACTTCAACACTGAACGGCGTCAGCTCGGCACCTATAAGTCGTGTGTCCCACATGGTTGCTCACTTACTGTGCCGTCCAGCCACCATCCATGCTCCATGCCACACCGCGCACGTTATGGCCTGCGGGAGAACAGAAAAACAGGACCAGCTGACCGATGTCATCTGTCGTCGTGAACTGCATGGACGGCTCTTTCTCGCCCAGCGACAGCTTGGTGGCTTCCTCCAAACTGATATTCAGTGTCTTGGCTTTGTCCTCCACCTGTTTTAGCGCCAGCGGTGTGCGCACCCAGCCTGGACAAATGGCATTGCAGGTGATACCGGTGGTGGCCGTTTCCAGCGCGGTGACCTTGGTCAAACCGACGATACCGTGCTTTGCGGCGACGTAAGCAGCTTTGTTGACCGAAGCGACAAGCGCATGCACCGACCCCATGTTGATGATACGACCCCAGTTCGAAGCCCGCATGGCCGGCAAAGCAAGCCGCGTGGTGTGAAAAGCTGCGCTCAAGTTGACAGCCAGGATGGCGTCCCAATGTTGGACACGAAAATCCTCCAGGCTGGCCACATGCTGTATGCCGGCGTTATTCACCAGAATGTCGACTTGATCGAACTTGCTGGCTGCGAATCCCATCAGGCTCTCAATATCCAAGGGCTTGGAGAGATCGGCGGGGTGGTATTCAACCCGGCTCCCTGCCGAGGACACTTCACCTATGGCGGCGTCCACATCCCCAAAACCGTTCAAGATGATGTTCGCACCCTGGTTGGCCAAAGCCTTGGCGATACCCAGACCGATGCCGCTGGTCGATCCTGTTATCAGGGCAGTTTTGTTCTTTAGGCTCATGTTTGATTCGATGCTTCGAGGGGCTCGGTTGATGGCTTTATCCCGTCCAGCCACATGCTGGCGATCTGCCGCGCCAGTTCATCCGGCGTTGACTTGCCGCCCTTGCTGTACCAGGTGGTGCTGTAGTGAACGGGTCCAAACAGTTGGTTGATCAATAAGTCTGGATGGACGTCGGACCGAATTACCTGGTGGCGTTGCGCTTCCTGGATCAGGTTCGAGAAAATCTGGTGGTAATGGCGACGCTGTCGACTGACCAGTGACTTTGTCTCGGGTTCCAGAAGATGCATGGACTGAATGAACACGGTTAATTCATCGATGCGCTCCAGGCAGGTCCGCCCCACATCCTCGGCCGCCAAAAAAAGTCTGTCGGCGAGGAGGGATGGCTGCTTGATGATCTCCTGCAGACTATCAATCTGCATCTCAAGCAGTGGTTGGTAGATGCCGTAAAGAATGGCGTCTTTTGATTTGTAGTGGTGGTACAGCGCTCCTTTCGAAACGCCAGCCTCGATGCAGATTTGCTGCACGCTGGTGTTGGCATAGCCGTGTTTGGAGAACAAGCGTGTCGCTGCCTCGAGCAGATGTTTTTTCACATTCGACATGGCGTAACTCCTTGTTGCGGACTATGGTTCGACCGGGTTGTTGAGGCAGGGCGCTATCGGGTGACCAAACCCGGCAGCCACAGGTTCAAAAGTTTCATGGATGCCTGCCTTGGGGAACCGGTACGGACGGGCTTGCCGGTCAGGGGGTCACTTCCACAAGGCGCAGCGGGTTTCGGCCTTTGTGGTGAAAACCTCTTCACCCGGCATGGTCGATACCACCTTCACGTAATCCCAGGGCATGGTCGATTCGGCGGGAGACTTTACCTGCATCAGGTACATATTGTGGACGTAGCGACCATCCGCGCGTATGTAGCCCTCGGCATAGAAGTCCTTGAGCTTGGTTTTTTTGAAGTAGTCCATCACCTTGTCGGCATCGGTCGACTTGGTCGCTTGCACGGCCTTCAAGTAGTTCATGGTTGCCGAGTAGTTGGCCGCCTGGACCTCGGTGGGCATGCGCTTGGCCTTCTCGAAGAAGCGACGGCCGAACTTGCGGGTTTCTTCGTTCAAGTTCCAGTCCCAACTTGTGGTGAACAGAAGACCTTGTGCATCCTTCAGTCCCATGCTGTGAACGTCGGTCAGGAAGAGCATCAGGCTCGCCACTTTCATGCTCTTATCGATACCGAATTCTTTTGATGCCTTGAGCGCATTGACCATGTCGCTGCCGCCATTGGCTATCCCCAGGATCTGTGCCTTGGAGCTTTGCGCCTGCAACAGGAAAGACGAAAAATCCGAAGCGTTCAAAGGGTGCTTTGCCGCGCCTATCACCTTTCCCCCGCCGGCGTTGATGACACCGGTGGCGTCGCGCTGGAGGGCCTCGCCAAAAGCATAGTTAGCCGCCAGGAAATACCAGTTCTTGAAGCCTTGTTTGAGCATGGCGCCAGCAGTTCCCCGGGCCAGAGCGACCGTGTCCCAGGCGTAGTGGATGGTGTATGGCGAGCATTGCTCATTGGTCAGTGCCGAGGAGCCCGGGCCGTTGGCTATGAAAACCCGTTTTTTTTCTTGCGCGATCTTTGATACCGCCAGGGCGGCGGCGGAATTGGTCCCGCCGACAATCATGCCGATGTTCTGGGTATCAATCCACTCGCGCGCCTTGGAGGCTGCAACGTCGGCCTTGTTCTGGTGGTCGGCACTGAGCAATTCGACAGGCTGGCCATTCACCTTGCCGCCGAAGTCGTCGATAGCCATCTGGATGGCGACGGCACCGTTCGTGCCGTCAAGGTCGGCGTAGGCACTGGACATGTCGGTCAGGAAGCCGATTCGAATCTTGTCCTGGGCGTGAGCGGTATGACTGGTGAGCCCGACAACACCGAGCAGGACGGCGAGGGTCTTGGGTTTGAACTTCATGTTGTCTCCTTTTATGGTTGAAATGGCAGGAAGGCTGTATCCGGTGATGTTGCAAGGCCATCCTTGAACACTTTGCTGAGGCTTGATCTTTCTAGCCATCATCAAACATACCGACCGGTCGGTATGTTTGATGATTATCGGCATATCGGAACTCTGTGTAGATTGGTAAAAACCCTCGATTAACGTGGTGCGGTGTCGAGACGATCAGGACTTTGGGTCGTCCCCCTCGTTCCTGGTCATGGCGATGCCACGCAGGAAATGACCGGTGTCGAATCGTTCGATGTGCTGGGGTCTTCGGCTTGCGGCCTGCAAGATAGCCGCTTGGATCTGGTCCCGTTTAATTTGGGGACGCGGCCGGAGTCGCCACGTCCCCCTCGCTGCTCACCCCTTGAAGGCGGCGGTATCGCCGGGACGACGCATCATCTTGTTGACCTCGTCCAAATGCATTTCTTCGTTGACGATCATCTCGCGGGCGTACTCTTCCAGGAGCACGGATTGTCCTTCGACGATCTTCAGCAAGTCATAGTAGGCGGACAAGGCATTTTTCTCATGTTCCAGGCTCTCGCGCAGGATGTCGCCAATGTCGTGTTTTTCGGTTTCCAGCAGAGAGCCGATTTTCAGGGAGGGGTGCCCACCCAGCAGCGTCACCAGTTCACCTGCCTTGTGGGCATGGGTCAGGCTTTCATCGGCGTTGCCCTTCATCCAGGACACGATTGGGATACGGTTATATCCGTAAACCATCAGCGAGTAGTGGGTGTATTTCACTACGCCTGCAAGTTCGAGTTCCATGATGCGGTTCAGGGCATGGATGGCCGCTGTGTTTGTCGAATCTTCCATGAGGTGTCCTTTCTGTGAATTGAACAACGCAATGACGCTAAACCTTAAGAGGCGATTTGATTCTCGTTCCTTTTGATAGCCCTGTCATCCCCGGCAATTTGTTGCAGGGAGCGCGTCAGCGAAGAGGTACTGGGGTTTTCAACGAAGACGCATTGTTTGCCGGTGCGTTTGCAGAAGTCCTTCACGCGCCAGTAAGCGTTGTGACTCATGCACCCGGTTTGGCAAATGACCAGGTCAGCCGAAACCAGACTGGCGTCAAGCGCGCTTTGGTTGTCTGCCAGACCTCCATCATGATGGGAAAAAAATCCTCCCGCTTGTTCAATGACATTCCGGTAGTTCGTCACATTCCCGTTATGGCCACCGACGCAAAGCACTGTCTTTTGATGAAGGTGGACGGTGATGGGGGTTTCACTGCTGGGTTCTTGGCGAGTCAGTTTGACCGCATCTTCTTGCGCGCGCATGCTGAGCGCGTGGTGCGCTTCGCCGAGCTGCTGGCGCAGTTGCGTGTTCAGCGTCTCCAGTTCGGCTTGTCTGGTCCTGAACTGCTCCAGCCTGGCGTGAACTTGCTCGATTTCGGCGGACTGTTCAGCGATTAATCGGGAGCAGCGTTCCTGTGCTTTGCCCAGCGCCCGTGCCAGAACGCCGTTTTCCTTGACCAAGTCATTGACGCGAACGACATCAACGCCTATCGCCGCACCGGTCTGGTGTTGCATCATGTGCATGGCAGGGTGCGTCATCCGAACCTCCAGGTGATTGAATACATGGCCACGCTTTAAATGATAATTGTTCTCATTTAAAGCGTGGCCATCGCCATCGCAGAAAGGGTGGATGCTCTCAAACTGTTTTGGTCGTGTCCGGCCTATCTTGGTCGCCTCGGAAGAGGCGTTGGCCGTGTTCTCGCATGCCGTTTTACCCCCGCATCAGCGCCTCGATCTCGGCCACGCCCACCGGCACGTCGCGGGTCAGCAGCGTGCAGCCGCTGTCGGTCACGATGGCGTCGTCTTCAATGCGGATGCCGATGTTGTGGAACTGTTCGGGCACGCCGTCGGCCGGTCGCACGTAGATGCCGGGCTCGATGGTCAGCGCCATGCCGCTGCGCAAAATGCGCGCCGGGCGGTTCTTGATGGTCTCGCCGGTGAGCGCGTCCTTGCGCGTGCTCACCTGGCCCATTTCGCCGGGTTCTGTGTAGTCGCCGCAGTCGTGCACATCCATGCCGATCCAGTGGCCGGTGCGGTGCATGTAAAACTGGAAATAAGCGCGGTTTTCGATCGCGTCGTCCAGGCTGCCGACCTTGTTCTTGTCGAGCAGGCCGATGTCAAGCATGCCTTGCGCCAGCACTTTGACGGTGGCGTCGTGCGGGTCGGTAAAGCGCGCGCCGGCCCGGGTGGCGGCAATCGCGGCTTCTTGTGATGCCAGCACCAGCTCGTAGAGCGTGCGTTGCGGGCCGGTAAAGACGCCATCGGCGGGGAACGTGCGGGTGATGTCGCTGGCGTAGCCGTCGAGCTCGCAGCCGGCATCGATCAGCACCAGCTCTCCCTTGCGCACCAGGCCGCGATCGGCGCGGTAGTGCAGCACGCAGGCGTTGGCGCCGGCGGCCACGATGGAGCCGTAGGCAGGGAATTGCGAGCCGTGGCGGCGGAACTCGTGCAGCAGTTCGGCTTCCAGGTGGTACTCACGCACCTCCTGCCCGGCGCGCAGCATGTGGGCCGAGGTCTGCATGGCGCGGATGTGGGCGCCGGCGCTGATTTGCCCGGCGCGCAGCATGGTAGCTTGCTCAAACGTGTCCTTGACCAGGCGCATTTCGTCCAGAACGCCGCACAGGTCGTGCTGGCTTTTGGGGCACTGCGTGCCGTAGCGCACACGAGCCCGCAGGCCGCCCAGCCAGTTGTCAATGCGTGTCTCCAGGCCCTTGTGGGTGGCAAACGGGTACCAGACGGCATCGCGGCCATCAATCATGGCCGGTAACTGTGCATCGAGTTCGGCCACCGAATACGCGGCCTCCAGTGCCAGCTGCCCAGGCGCCGCTACCGGCCCGAGCCGGTAGCCGTCCCAGATTTCGCGTTCCATGTCCTTGGGCTGGCAAAACAGCGTGCTGTGGCCGTCACCGGTCACAACCAGCCAGGCCTGGGGTTCGGAAAAACCCGTCAGGTAATAAAAATAGCTGTCAGCGCGGTACGGGAAATCACTGTCGCGGTTGCGTTGCTGCTCTGGCGCGGTGGGGATGATGGCGATGCCATTGGGACCGATTTTTTGGGCCAGCAGGGCGCGGCGCCGGGCGTAAACAGAAGAGGGATTCATGAGGTGTTCCTTGAGGAAATTGAAGCAGGGGCCAGCAGGCCACCCGGCTCAGGCATTGAGTTCGACCAGGCGCTGGGGCGTGCCGACATCGGTCCAGGGGCCATGGTACAGCTCGGCTGACACCCGGCCCTGATCCATGGCGCGGCGCAACAGCGGAGCCAGCGCGGCCTTGATGCCCTGCGGGTTGCCCGGCGCGATGTCGCACCATGGCGGCGCAAACAGGGCGCGCCGGTACAGGCCGATGGTGGAAAAGGTGAAGCGTGGGCGCGGGTCGTCTTTGGCCAGGTTGAGCGCGGGTGCCGGACCGGTTGCTACAGCCTGCAGGCCAAAGTCGCCCGCCGGGTTGTGCGCCGGGTTGCGCACCAGCCAGAGGTGCGCCAACTTGTCGCTCGCGGCAAAGCGCTCAAGCGCCGACGGGCTGAACTCAAAGCCGGGGGTGAACACATCGGCCGCCAGCACCCAGAACACCGCGTCGAGCAGTGGCAGGGCGCGCGCAATGCCACCGGCGGTTTCCAGCGCGCCGCCAAAGTCATGGCCTTCGTGCGAGTAGCGCAGGTGCAGGCCGGCAGGATGGGGCGCTTGCACGATGTGGTCGGCCAGCCAGTCGGTATTGATCACCACCTGCCGGGTACCGCTGCATTGCAGCGCTTCCAGATGCCATTGCAACAGCGACTTGCCTTGCACCTTCAGCAGCGGTTTGGGGCAGCCGTCGGTGAGCGGGCGCATGCGTTCGCCGCGGCCAGCGGCCAGCAGCATGGCGGTGGCCGGGCTGCTCATGGCTGCCTGGACTGCGCCTTGGCCTCGCTGTAACCCGCGAACAATTGGGCGTATACCGGACCGGGTTTGCCGTTGCCGACAGCCTGGCCGTCCAACAGGGTGACCGGCAGTACTTCCTTGGTGGCCGATGACAACAGCAATTCGTCGGCGTGTTGCACTTCTTCGCGGCTGACGCGGCGCAACTCGAACGGGATGCCACGGGCGCGGCAAATTTCTTCAATCAGGCCGTAACGAATGCCTTCGAGCACCAGCTGGTCTTTGGGCGTGCCCAGCACCTTGCCGTCTTTCACCACCCAGACGTTGCTGGCGGCGGCCTCGCTCAAAAAGCCGTCGCGGAACATGACGGTTTCGAGGGCGCCGGCGTCAAAGCTGATCTGGCGCGCAAACACCGCACCCAGCAGGCTGGTGCTCTTGATGTGGGCTTTTTCCCAGCGGAAGTCGTCGGCCGTGACGCAGGCCACGCCTTGGCTGCGTTGTGCCTCGGTGGGCAGCTTCATGGTGTTGGTCATGACAAACACGGTGGGCGTGATGTCGGTGGGCATGACGTGGTCGCGCAGGGCCACGCCGCGCGTGACCTGGATGTAGATCAACTGGTCCAGCGTCTTGGTGTCCACGCCTTTGGAGGCCGCAAATGTGGTCATCAATTGCTGTGCGATATCGGCCCATTGGGCGCGCGTCAACGGGTTGGCCATGCGCAATTCGGCCAGGCTGCGGTCCAGCCGTGCCATGTGTTCGGCAAAGCGGAACAACTGGCCGCCATAGGCTGGCACCACTTCATAAACGCCGTCGCCAAAAATGAAGCCGCGGTCCATCACGCTGATTTTGGCATCGGGCAGCAGGGTGAATGCACCGTTGAGATAACAAGGCAGGGGAGGTAAGGTAGTCATGTCTGAATTATGCGTGGGCTGGTAGGGGAGGTGACAGTTTATGAGTTTATGCTGGACTTGAAACAAATGTTTCTATATTATCCAAATAATCCATTTGTTTCAATTGCCTGATTTTGCCCTACTCCCACCTGAACCAATTGCTGGACAAGCGTTTTGAACGCCTGAGCCCTGAACTGCAACGTGCGGCGCGATGGGTGCAGGCGCATCCGGCCGAGCTGGGGCTGCAATCCATGCGGCAATCGGCGCTGGCGGCGGGTGTGGCGCCTGCCACCATGACGCGGCTGGCCCGGGCACTGGGTTTGGACAGCTTCGATGCGATGCGGCGGCCGTCGAAGCTGGCCTTTGCCGCGTCCGTTGACCCTGCCAATCAGGCGGCAAGTGCTGCGCCAACCCGGCAGGTCACCGAAAATTTTGATCGCCTGGCCCAGGCACAAGCGGCTAACCTGGATTCGGTGCGCAGCCGCAACACCACCGTGCAGTTGCAGGCTGCGGCGCAGGCCATCCTTGCGGCGCGCGAAGTGCTGTTTCTGGGCTTGCGCGGCAGTTTCAGCACGGCGTATCACCTCTACTACACCTGTGACTGGCTGCGCGCCAACACCCGGCTGGCCACCGATGCGGGTGGTGCCTGGGCCGACCAGTTGCTGGCCTTGCGCGCAAGCGATCTGCTGGTGGTGGTCAGCCAGGCGCCTTACACGCGTCAGACCGTCGAGGCAGTGCAGCAAGCCCACGATCGCGGTGTGCCGGTGCTGACACTGACCGACAGCAGCTTGTCGCCACTGGCGCGGCTGGCGCACCAGACCTTGTTGTTTGACACCACATCGCCCTCGTTTTTTCACTCGATGACTGGAGCCCTGGCACTGGCAGAAACCCTGGTGGAATGTGTTGCCGAGCAGGGCGGTGCTGCCGTGCTGCAACGGCTGACACAGCGTCAGCAGGGTTTGCAGCAAGCCAAGGCGTATTGGGATAAAAAACCATCACGGCAAGAGTGACAACCTCAACTTTCATTGATTTTTTTGCGAAGGAATACACCATGCAACCCTCCCACCCAGCTTCCCATTCATCCGTCATCAGCCAGGACGGCACCCATGTGTTCCACCGCCAGTTGCAGCACGGATTGCCGCTGGCCGTGTCTGGCCAGGGCATGACCCTGGTTGATGCGAGCGGCAAAACTTACCTCGATGCCTGCGGTGGCGCTGCCGTGTCCTGCCTAGGTCACGGCCACCCCGAGGTGCTGGCCGCCATGCATGCCCAGATTGACCGGCTGGCTTACGCCCACACCAGTTTCTTCACCACCGAAGTGGCCGAGGAACTCGCTGACGTGCTGATTGCATCGGCACCGGCCGGCATGAGCCATGCCTACTTTGTCAGTGGCGGTTCGGAAGCGATGGAGGCGGCGCTCAAGATGGCGCGGCAGTATTTTGTCGAGATCGGCCAGCCGCAACGCCGCCATTTTGTCGCTCGCCGGCAAAGCTACCACGGCAACACTTTGGGCGCGCTGGCGGTCGGGGGCAACGCCTGGCGCCGTGCCCAGTTCGAGCCCTTACTCATTGACGTGGCGCATGTGGCGCCCTGCTACGAATACCGCGATCGCGCGCCGGATGAAACGCCAGAGGCCTATGGCCAGCGGCTGGTCGCTGAACTTGAACAGACCTTTGCGCGCCTCGGGCCGGAAAATGTCATGGCCTTTGTGGCCGAAACCGTGGGCGGCGCCACCGCCGGTGTGTTGCCACCGGTGCCGGGTTACTTCAAGGCGATTCGCGAACTCTGCGACCGCCATGGCATTTTGCTAATTCTGGATGAGGTGATGTGTGGCATGGGTCGCACCGGCACGCTGCACGCCTGTGAGCAGGACCAGGTGGTACCTGACCTGCTGGCCATTGCCAAAGGCCTGGGCGGTGGTTATCAGCCGATCGGTGCGGTGCTGGCGCAGAAAAAACTGGTGGATACGTTCAAAAAAGGCAGCGGCATGTTCCAGCACGGCCATACCTACCTGGGCCATGCGGTGGCTTGCGCTGCCGCACTGGCGGTGCAGCGGGTGATTGCGCGCGACGGCCTGGTGGCGCAGGTGCAGGCGCGCGGGCAGACCCTGCATGGTTTGCTGCGGCAGACGTTTGTCGATCACCCCCATGTGGGCGACATTCGCGGCCGTGGCCTGTTCTGGGGGTTGGAGTTGGTGGCGGACCGCGCATCGCGCCAGTGGTTTGACCCGGCGCTTAAATTACATGCCCGCATCAAGCGCGAGGCGATGGCGCTGGGCCTGATGGTTTACCCGATGGGTGGTACGGTGGACGGGCGTTGCGGCGACCACATTTTGCTGGCCCCACCTTTTATTGCCAGTGAGGACGAACTGGCCCAGATTGTTGAGCGACTGGCCCGGGCCGTCGATGCTGCTATGCCGACCTGATGCGGCAATATGCGCAAATTGCATGACAAGGCAGGGTAACTATTTACGCATCCAATCGAAGGGGGGGCTATCTTTGATCTAAGATGTCACACTCTGTAAACAGAACGGTTTTTAAGTCAGTCGAAATTTTTAATACTGGAGATCCCATGAAGAAATTGTCCTTCTATGTCAGCGCCGTTGCAGCTGCCGCCGCTATCCTGGCCCCCGTGAGCAGCGTTCAGGCGCAGCAAAAATTCATGACCATTGGCACCGGCGGTGTCACCGGTGTGTACTACGCTGCTGGTGGCGCCATTTGCCGCCTGGTCAACAAGGACCGCGCCAAACATGGGTATCGTTGCTCGGTGGAGTCCACCGGGGGTTCAGTGGTGAACATCAACACCATCAAGGCGGGCGAGCTCGACTTTGGGGTGTCCCAGTCCGATGTGCAGTACAACGCCTACAACGGCGCCAAGCAGTTTGAGAAAGACGGCAAGCACACCGACCTGCGTGCTGTGTTCTCGATTCACCCGGAGCCCTTTACGGTGTTGGCCCGTAAGGAAGCCAATGTGGTCAAGTTTGAAGACCTCAAGGGCAAACGCATGAACGTGGGCAACCCCGGCTCTGGCAGCCGCGCTGCCATGGACGAACTGCTGGCAGCCATGAACTGGAAGACATCCGACTTTGGTCTGGCTGCCGAGCTCAAGGCCGATGAGCACGGTGCCGCCCTGTGCGACAACAAGATCGATGCCTTCTTCTACGGTGTGGGCCACCCCAGCGCCAACATTCAGGACCCGATCACCACCTGCGGCGCCAAGCTGGTGTCGATCACCGGCCCCGCTGTGGACAAACTGGTCAAGGCCAACAGCTACTACGCTGCAGTGGATATTCCCGGCGGCTTGTATGCAGGCCACCCGAACCCGACCCGCACTTATGGCGTGCTGGCTTCGTTTGTGAGCTCGGCCAAGGTGCCTGATGCCACCGTGTACGAGCTGGTCAAGGCGGTGTTTGAGAACTTTGACGAGTTCAAGAAATTGCACCCGGCGTTCATCGGCCTGAACCCCAAGAACATGATCAAGGATGGCCTGTCGGCACCGCTGCACCCCGGTGCTGTCAAGTATTACAAGGAAAAGGGCTGGATGTAATCTGATCACGCCCAGCTTCCCCAGGCTGAAACCGCAAAAAAGCTCTGACGCGTCAGAGCTTTTTTGTTGACAAAAACAATACCAGTTATTCGAGATATTCGTATGAAATCAGCAGCTGCAACGGACAAAGTGCCCGAAATTGATGTCCAGAAGTTCGTCGCCGACAACGACACCGGTGCGCGCAACCCTGGCCCGGTCATGAAGCGTTTTTTACTCTATGTGGCGTTGGCCTGGTCCTTGTTTCAATTATGGATCGCGTCGCCGCTGCCGTTCAGTACCGGTGTGCTGGTTTTCAACGACACCGAAACGCGGGCCATCCACCTGTCCTTTGCGGTGTTCCTGTCATTCATGTCTTACCCGGCTTTCAAGCGTTCACAGAGCGATCATGTGCCGGTGACAGACTGGATCTTTGCCCTCGTGGGCACTTTCTGTGCGGCCTACCTGTTCATGTTTTACCGTGAGCTGGCGACCCGCCCGGGGCAGCCGACACCCTTGGACGTTTACACCGGCCTGGTCGGTATCGTGCTGCTGCTGGAGGCCACGCGCCGGGTGCTGGGCTTGCCGATGGTGATCGTGGCGCTGGTTTTCCTGGGCTACACCTTTGGCGGCCCCTTCATGCCCGACATGATTGCCCATCGCGGCTTTTCGCTGCCGCGCGCCATGAGCCACCAGTGGCTCACCACCGAGGGCGTGTTTGGCGTGGCGCTGGGGGTTTCCAGCAGCTTCATCTTTTTGTTTGTGCTGTTTGGCTCCCTGCTCGACAAGGCCGGTGCCGGCAATTACTTCATCAAGTCGGCCTTTGCGCTGCTGGGTCACATGCGCGGCGGGCCGGCCAAGGCGGCGGTGCTGTCGTCAGCTGCCACCGGCATTATTTCGGGCTCGTCGATTGCCAACGTGGTGACCACCGGCACCTTTACCATCCCGCTCATGAAACGCGTGGGCTACCGTCCCGACCAGGCGGCCGCGGTCGAGGTGTCGAGCTCGGTCAACGGCCAGCTGATGCCGCCAGTGATGGGCGCCGCTGCCTTCCTGATGGTGGAGTATGTGGGCATTCCTTACATCGAGGTCATGAAACACGCCTTTTTGCCGGCCATCATTTCCTACATTGCCCTGCTCTACATCGTCCATATTGAGGCCCTGAAAAACAAGATGGTGGGGCTGCCGCGGCGCCATATCGGCTCGGCCGGTTCACGCCTGTTGTCGTTTGGCCTGACGGTGGCCGGTTTCATCGTGCTGTCGGGTGCCGTCTACTGGGGCATTGGCTGGATCAAGACGGTCATGGGTGATGCAGCAGTGTGGGTGGTCGGTGTCGGGCTGTTGGCGGCCTATGTCGGCTTGCTGTGGTTTGGCGCCCGCCAGCCCGAGCTGGAACTCGATGACCCGAACGCCCAGGTGTTTGAGCTGCCCGAAACCGGCCCCACCGTCAAATCCGGCCTGCATTACCTGCTGGCCGTGGTGGTGCTGATCTGGTGCCTGATGGTCGAGCAGATGTCGCCGGGCCTGTCGGCTTTCTGGGCCACGATGTTCATGGTTTTTGTCATGCTGACGCAAAAACCGATCATTTCCTGGTTCCGGGGCCGGGGTGCGTTGGGGCAGGCCGCCAAGCAGGGGTTTATGGATCTGATTGACGGTCTGGCCACGGGGGCACGCAACATGATCGGCATTGGTGTGGCAACCGCCGCCGCAGGCATCATTGTGGGCACGGTGTCATTGACCGGCATCGGCCTGGTCATGACCGAGATTGTCGAGTTGCTGTCGGGCGGCAACCTGATGCTGATGCTGGTGCTGGTGGCGGTGATCAGCCTGATCCTGGGCATGGGCCTGCCGACCACGGCCAACTACATCGTGGTGTCCACTCTGATGGCGCCGGTGGTGGTGGAGCTGGGCGCACAAAGCGGCCTGATCGTGCCACTGATCGCGGTGCACCTGTTCGTCTTTTATTTTGGTTTGATGGCCGACGTGACGCCACCGGTGGGACTGGCGTCATTTGCCGCCGCTGCGATAGCGCGTTGTGACCCGATCAAGGCCGGTATCACGGCGTTTTTTTACAGCATGCGTACGGCCATCCTGCCATTTCTGTTCATCTTCAACACCCAGTTGCTGATGATCGGCATCGACGGGCCGTTCCAACTGATTCTGACTGTGATCAGCGCCACCGTGGCGATGCTGGTATTTGCGGCAGCAACGCAGGGCCATTTTTTGGTGAAGTCGCGCTGGTATGAAACCGTTGCCCTGCTGCTGGTCACCTTCACCCTGTTCCGTCCGGGTTACTGGATGGACATGGTTTACCCGCCCTACACCGAGGTGCCAGCGGCACAAATCAGCCAATTGGTCGAAGCGCAGCCTGCCAATGGCACCAAGCGGGTCTGGATCGAGGGCACTAACATGAACGGCAAGGACATCCGCAAGGGCGTGTTGCTGCCCTTGGGTCCCAAGGGTACGGCGCGTGAGCGCTTCGCCAGTTCAGGCCTGAGCGTGATGGCGCAGGGCAATGAGCTGCTGATCATGCAGGTGCGTTTTGGCAGTCAGGCTGAAAAGCTAGGCATGGAGCAAGGCTTCAAGATTGTCTCGGCTGAAACGCCCGCCGATCGGCCGGCCAAGGAATGGATGTTTTTGCCAGCCATTCCGCTCTTGCTTTTGGTGATTGCCTTGCAGCGTGCGCGTGAGCGTAAAACCAGGCCGTGACTCGACTAGCCTTGATCCATGCGCTGGCGCATTCTGTGGCGCCTATCAACGCCGAGATGGCGCGTGCCTGGCCAGCCTGTGAACGCATGAACCTGCTCGACGACAGCCTCTCAAGCGACCTGGCACGCAGTGGCCAGGGGCTGGATGCCGCCATGCACCAGCGCTTCGAGGCGCTGGCAGCTTATGCCGAGGGCACGGGCGCGCAGGCCATTTTGTTCACCTGCTCTGCCTTTGGGCCGTGCATTGACGCGGTGGCTGCACGGCGTCCCCACATGCCCGTGCTCAAGCCCAACGAGGCCATGGTGGCTGAGGCTGTGGCGATGGGCAAACGCGTTGGCCTGATTGCCTCGTTTGCGCCCACGCTGCTGTCCATGCCAGCGGAGTTTCCAGTTGGCACGGCGCTGGTAAGCCGACTCGCCGAAGGCGCCCTGGAGGCGCTCAACCAGGGCGACACCGCCGGCCACGACGCCCGTGTGGTCGACGCCGCGCGCTGGCTGCAGCAGCAAGGCTGTGAAGTGATTGCGCTGGCCCAATTCAGCATGGCGCGGGCCGAGGCAGCTGTGCGCCAGGCTGTGCATCTGCCGGTGCTGACCACGCCCGCCAGCGCCGTGCGCGTGTTGCGCCAGCGCCTCGGGGCGTGATCCAGCTTATTTTTGCAGCGCTTCGTCGAGCACTTCGATCCAGTGCCGCACGGGTGTGTCGGTACCGCTTTGCAGGTGCGTGATGCAGCCGATGTTGGCTGACACAATTTGCTCGGGGGCTTGGTCGCCAAAGGTGGTGGCCAGATTGCCCAGCTTGCGGTCGCGCAGCTGGTAAGACAAAGTGGGGTTGAGTACGCTGTAGGTGCCCGCCGAGCCGCAGCAAAGGTGCGCCTCGCAGCCCGTGGTCTTGACGTTGAAGCCCAACTCGCCCATGTATTTCTCAACCCCGCCGCGCAACTGCATGCCGTGTTGCATCGAGCAGGGCGGATGAAAGGCGATGCGGCTGGCGCTGCCCGCCACCCGGCTCTTGAGCTTGCCCACCAGATCGGGCAGCCATTCGCTCACGTCCTGGGTGAGTTCGCTGACGCGCCGGGCTTTGGCGGCGTAAGCGGGGTCATCTCGCAGGATGTGGCCGTAGTCCTTCACGGTGACGCCACAGCCCGACGCGTTGATGACGATGCCTTCCACGCCAGCTTCAATCGATGGCCACCAGGCGTCGATATTGGCGCGCATCTGTGCCATGCCGCCGTCCTGGTCGTTAAGGTGAAACTTGACGGCGCCGCAGCAACCCGCCTTGGGCGCCACCACGCACTGGATGCCGGCAGCGTCAAACACCCGTGCCGTGGCGCTGTTGATGTTCGGGCTCATGGCGGGTTGCACGCAACCTGCCAGCACCAGCACCTTGCGGCTGAGTTCGCGTGTGGGCGTTTCGCCGGCGTTCTTTTTTGCCGGCACCTTGTTCTTCAAAGCGTGGGGCAGCAGGGGTCGCACCAGCTGCCCCATGGCCATGGCCGGGCCAAACAGCGGTGACGGCAGGCCTTCTTTCAAAGCCCAGCGCAAGGCGCGCTCGGCTGCCGGGCGCGGCACCTGGGCATCGACCAGTTTGCGGCCAATGTCGAGCAAATGGCCGTATTGGACACCGCTGGGGCAGGTGGTTTCACAGTTGCGGCAGGTCAGGCAGCGGTCCAGGTGCATTTGGGTCTTGCGGGTTGGCACGGCGCCTTCGAGCACCTGTTTCATCAGGTAAATGCGGCCGCGCGGCCCGTCAAGCTCGTCACCGAGCAGCTGGTAGGTGGGACAGGTGGCGGTGCAAAAACCGCAATGCACACACTTGCGCAGGATGGCCTCGGCCGCCAGGCCATCGGGCGTGCCCTGGTATTGGGCGCTGAGTTGAGTTTGCATAGGCTTTTTGTTTTTAGATGTCGGCGTACATGCGGCCCGGATTAAAGATGCCTGCCGGGTCAAATTCGGCTTTGAGGCGGCGGTGGATTTGTGCGACGGCCGGTGTCAACGGGCTGAAACTGCTTTTGCCACCGGTCGTGCTGGCGCTCGAAGAGATGAAAATACTGGCGGAACCGCCAATCGCGGTAACGACTTGGCGCAGCTGTTCCCGCGCCGATTCAGGCGCCCAGAGCCAGCGCTGGCCGCCATGCCATTCCACCAACTGGGGCCAGGGCAGGTCCAGCACCGGTGCCGTTTGCGGCACGCTCAGGCGCCACAGGGCCAGCGCCTCGGTCGCCGGGGCGGTAAAGAAAGGTAGTTTCAGGTCGCGGCAGGCGGTCCAGTCGGGTCCGGCCTGGGCATTGTCCATGCGGCTGCCGGGCACGTCAGCCAGCATCCTGGTGCAGGCCGACTCAACCGCGGCCATGGCGCCACGCAAGCGCACAAACAACAACTCAGGGCGGTCGGCAGCGGTGTCGTCGCGTACCCAACAGCTGGCATTGAGCGGCAGCGGCTGCGCACCCCAGCGGTGCAGTTGCGCCAAGGCGCTGGCCTGGTCAAGCGCAAACACCAGGGTGGCTTCTGCCGGCGCCACCGGCAGCACTTTGAGCGAGATCTCGGTCAGCAGCCCGAGTGTGCCCATGGCCCCGACCATCAGGCGCGAGACGTCGTAGCCGGCCACGTTTTTCATGACCTGGCCGCCAAAGGTGAGGTGCTCGCCACGACCATTGACAAACTGCAGACCCAGTACATAGTCACGCACGGCGCCGGCGTTGGCCCGTGCGGGGCCGCTCAAGCCTGCCGCCACCATACCGCCGCACGTGCCCCTCAAGTCACCAAATCTTGGTGGCTCAAACGCCAGACACTGGCCTTGCTCGGCCAGTGCAGCCTCGAGTTCGGCCAACGGAGTACCGGCACGCACTGTGACCACCAGTTCGCTGGGCTCGTAACTGACGATGCCATGGCAAGACGTGGTGTCGAGCAACTCGCCGTGCAGCGTTTCGCCGTAAAAGTCTTTGCTGCCACCACCACGAATGCGCAACGGGGTACGCTGCGCCGCCGCAGTGTTGATTTGGTCAATAAGGTGATGCAGGGCAGTGTCCATGGGTGTTCACAGGTGAAACGACGGACCCGATGGTAGAACACAAGCTATGTGCCCGGTATTGAATTTTTTGAACACCCTGTGTTCGAAAAATTGTGCTGATGCCTTGTCTTGTCTCGGGGTTGCGTCACGGCGAGCCCTTTGGCAGGCTCAGCACAGGCTGCAGCGCGGCGGTCCTCAGCGCTGCGGTAAATACGCCAGCAGGGCATCCCGCCAATGACGCAATGTCCGGGCAGATTGCCAGAGCCACCAGAGCTTGCCCGTCCAGGAAAGAGCCCGTTTTGGCTTGAGGATCAGTAACAACGCCAGCACACCGGCGGGCCACTGCGGGTGCTGGTAGAGCCAGAGCAGGCTCGCCTTGACTTGGTCGGCCATGGCCGCCGGGCGCTGCAGGCTGTGTAAATTGGCGCGCAATTGCAGGCGCAACTCGGTGCTGCGAATCAGCAGGCGCTGCTGGCGCAGCTGGAGCTCATTGGGGTTCATTGGACGCTGGGGCGGTGAAGGCGGCGCGGTCGCGTTCCAGCTCGGCCAGGCTGGTGCTGAACAGGTTGGACTCGGCGCTGAGCCTGCGCTGGGCCATTTGCAGCAAAAATAGTCCACCGCCCAAAAAGAGCAAGGCCAGCACGCCCACAGCGGCCAGGCGGTAGCTGTCCCACAGCAGCAAAATCACAAAGCCGCAAAACAGCACCACTGCCACCGTCAAACACATGAAGGCAGTGGCACCCCAAAACAGCCCGGCGGCCAGGCGTTGTTTTTCCAGTCCAAGCTCGGTACCCAACAGGGCCAGTCGAACCCGAAAGAGTTCGATGACGCTGCCCAAAGACTGTTGCAACTGGCCGAACAGACCGGCGTTGTCGCCTGGCATGGGCTTTAGCGGCGGCTGATCAGCAGCCCGACCACCAAACCCACACCGGCAGCGATGCCGATGGATTTCCACGGATTTTCATGAACAAACACGTCGGTGGCGTGGCCAGCGGCCTTGGCCTTTTCTACCGTGGCCTGTTGCAGATGGAGCAACTCGACCTTGGCCTTGCTCATGCGGTCACGCACGCGCTCACGCAATTGGACGGCGCTTTCGCCGGCCTGGTTGGCGGTGAGTTTCAGCAACTCTTCTGCATCGGCAATACCCTGGTGCAGATCGTCCATGAGTTTGTCTTTGCTGTGTTGCAGGGCGTCTGTCATGATAAATCTCCTGTGAGGTTGAAAACTGGAATTTTCAGTTTAATCCCGGTCAGGACGGAATGCACGTTTTTGAACTTTTAGTTTTCACAAGCATGAGAAATATCATGCAGATCCATCCTGGAAAAAGTTGACTGGCAACCCGGCGACCTCAACCCGCATCGACAGCACCGAACCGGACCGCGGATACGCCGCCAGCTCGGTGGCGCTGCGGTGGTGGCGGGCGCTGGTAAGGTACAGGGTTTTGAGGTCTTCACCGCCAAAACACGGCATGGTGGGGCATTGCAGCGGCACGGCAAACTCGGCCAGCAGGCTGCCGTCGGGCGCGAACTGGCATACCCTGCGGCCTTCGAACATGGCCACCCAGTAATTGCCTTGCACATCAACCGCGGCGCCGTCCGGGCGACCCCGGTAGCCGCCGTTGCTGGCATCCAGCGTATCCGTTAGCCAGCCCTCGGGTTTGGCCTTGAAACGGACAAATTCACGTTGCGCGCTCAAGCTGTTGGTCGCCAGGTCATGGTCCCAAGCCCACACGGTGTGGCTGGGCGTGTCGGCCCAGTAAAGGGTGCCGTTGTCCGGGCTCCAGGCCAGGCCGTTGGCGGTGGTGGCGGGCTGGTCAGTCGGGCCGACCATGCAATGCACTTGCGCTGCGCCGGTGTTGGCCATGTCACGGCCATCAATACAAAAAAGGGCCGCATTGTGCAGGGTTCGGGTTTCGTCGATGGTGCCCACCCAGAAGCGTCCCAGCGCATCGCACTTGCCGTCGTTGGCGCGCATGTGCGTGGGGTCGTAGTCCAGCGTGGCCAAAAGCTGCAGCGGCCCGCCCCAGGTCTGCGCCCTGAACACACCGTGGCGCAGCGCCATCACCAGCCCGCCGCTGGCTGCCGGGGCAATGCAGCCGGGCTCACCGGGCAGGTCCCAGGTCTCCAGCGTGCCCATGTCAATGTTGGCGCGCAGGATCTGCTTGCCCGAAATATCAACCCAGTACAGCATTTGCTCTTGCGGATGCCAGAAGGGTGATTCGCCCAGGGCGGCCATGTGCGGTACGGCGGTTTGCCAGGCTTCTGGCGCGTAGGCGGGGTGAACGATCATGTTGGCACCGTGTGGTTTTCAGGAGCGGCTATTGTGCGTGCTGGTCCAATTCAATCTGTTGTCCCCGCTTTTTAAAGTTTTATGCCCCCTGCCTTGCCCCGCATGGCCTGAACAGCGCGTGTCACAAAAAAGCCGGGCCACACAACGTGGCCCGGCTGCGCAGGTACTGGCCGATCAGCGCGTACCAAGGAAAATCAGACCATCCGATTTGGCGCTGTTGAGACCCATCGCGATGAGTTGCCGGTTCACGCTGTCGTAAGTGGCAACGCCAGTCACAACGGTGCCACTGCCCAGTGCGCAGAAGTTGCCGGTGAATGTCAACTGAAGGTTGTAAATATTTTTGCCCGAAGCTCGAGGGGTTGCTGTGCCCGAGGTTGTGCAGGTCAGGCTGCCCGAGACGAAGCTGCTCGAAATGTTGCCATTGACATCAACCACCACGGTGGTGGTTTGGGGTGATGTGGTGCCAGTCACTGCCCAACCCGTGTAGCTGCCAGCCAGATTTGCCAGCGACGCTGGTTGATCATAAGAAGTATCGTAGGTGCCGGTAAATTGGGTACCGTCAGATACATTGAAATTGATCGTTCCTTTCGTTGAGACACTGCCGGTAAAGGTACCGCTACCGCTGGTTCTGGTGACGAAATTAAAACCTGTGCCGGAGCCCGATAGCGTTGTGCCGCTGGTGCTGGTCATGCCGTAAACAGCGCCCTTCACCGAGCTTGAGTTGCCATAAAGCCCCCAGGTTTCGCCATTTTCCAGGATCGCCAAACTGGCCTGGGTACCGTTGCTGGTGGTGCCGCTCCAGAATCCTTCTGCGGATGCTGTGGTGGGTGTCGTCGTTGTCCCGTCTCCGCCTCCGCCGCCGCAAGCGCTCAAGACCAGTGCCGCAGCCAATGCTGTCAATCGCTTCATTTGAAAACTCCCTGTAAATCCCCGGCGACATGCCGGGGTGATACAAATCTTACTCCTAAATAGTCTGAAATAGACTATTCCAAATCAGGGTAGAGCATTCATGTTGTGCCCACCTCCATTTATCACCCCCGTTACCAGGCTCTGCGCCGTGCCATGGAGCTCGCGCGCAAAACTGCCGGGTTAACGCAGGTGCAAATGGCTGAGAAACTCGGGGTTGGGCAGTCCTACGTCTCCAAAATTGAGCGCGGCGAAAGCTACGTGGATGTGATGACGTTTGTGGACTGGTATGGGGCTTGTGGCTTGAAGCCGGGTCTGGCCCTGGATCAATGGCTGCAAGTCATGCCTGAAGACACCCAGATAGCCTGATCGGCTGGATCAGCCTGGCAATGGATTCAATGGTAAGTGAGTCAGCCATCAAGCGGGCAGTCGCCTTGCACCAATAAAAAACCCACCGCAGCCGAAGCCGCAGTGGGTTTCATCCCGCAAGGGAATACTGATTAGCGGCTGTAAGCCGTTTCGCCGTGCGATGTGACGTCCAGACCTTCGCGCTCATGCTCTTCAGACACACGCAGACCAATCGTCAGGTCAACGATTTTGAAGGCAATGAACGACACCACACCAGACCAGATCACGGTGGTCAATACCGCCTTGGTTTGAATCCAGACTTGCGATGCAATGGAGAAGTTGTCGGCCGTCACCATGGACGCGGTGACCCAATCGGCCACGTAGCCAGGGCCGCCCAGGGCCGGGCTGTTGAAGACGCCGGTCAGGATGGCACCCAGGATGCCGCAGACACCGTGCACACCAAACACGTCGAGCGAGTCGTCAGCGCCGAGCAGTTTCTTCAGGCCGTTCACGCCCCACAGACCGGCAAAACCAGCCAGGAAACCGATGATGAGTGCACCGCCGATGCCGACGTTACCGGCGGCCGGGGTGATGGCCACCAGACCCGCCACGCAACCGGAGGCCGCACCCAGCATGGACGCCTTGCCACGCATCAGCGCCTCGCCGATGCACCAGGCCAGCACTGCCGCCGCGGTAGCGCCAAAGGTGTTGATGAAGGCCAGGGCGGCAAAACCGTTGGCTTCCAGCGCAGAACCCGCATTGAAGCCAAACCAGCCGACCCACAGCAGTGATGCGCCAACCATGGTCAGCGTCAGGTTGTGCGGTGCCATGGATTCCTTGCCATAGCCGATACGTTTGCCCACCATGTAGGCACCGACCAGGCCCGCTACAGCGGCGTTGATGTGCACCACGGTGCCGCCAGCAAAGTCGAGCGCGCCAGACTGCCAGATGTAACCGGCTTTGGCATTGAGGCCGTCCACCAAGTCGGCGGCGGTGTAAGCGTCAGGGCCCATCCAGAACCACACCATGTGGGCAATCGGGGCGTAGCTGAAAGTGAACCACAGCACCATGAACATCAGCACGGCTGAAAACTTCATGCGCTCGGCAAAGGCACCCACGATCAGGGCGCCGGTGATGCCGGCAAAGGTGGCCTGGAAAGCCGCGAACACGATCTCGGGAATGACCACGCCCTTGCTGAAGGTAGCGCCATTGGCAAAGGTGCCCGCAGCGTTGTCCCAGATCCCGGCCATGAAGAGCCGGTCAAAGCCGCCAAAGAACGCGTTGCCCTCGGTAAACGCCAGGCTGTAGCCGTAGATGAACCACAGCACCACGATCATCGAGAACGTGACCATGACCTGCATCAGCACCGACAGCATGTTCTTGGAGCGCACCAGGCCACCATAGAACAGTGCCAGGCCAGGGACGGTCATCAAGATCACCAGCAGGGTGGAAACCATCATCCAGGCGGTGTCGCCCTTGTTCGGAACCGGGGCTGGTGCCGCTTCTGCGACGGCCGGTGCGGCAGGCGCAACTGCCGGTGCGGCAGCGGGGGCTTCAGCCGGTTTGGCTTCGGCCATGGCAGCGACGGGCGCTGCTTCGGAGGCGGCGGGTGCCGCAGGGGTTTGGGCCATGGCGGTGCTGCCAAGCAACAGACTCAAACCCAGGGTCAGGGAGGCAAGTAGTTTTTTCATGTTGATGATCTCATGTCTGGTTTGTTGGTTAGAGCGCTTCCACGCCGGTTTCACCGGTACGAATGCGGATGACCTGCTCGATGGGCGTGACAAAAATCTTGCCGTCGCCGATCTTGCCGGTGCGCGCCGCGCCCTCGATGGTCTCGATGACACTTTCGACCAGTTCGTCGGCCACGGCGGCTTCGACTTTGACTTTGGGCAAAAAGTCCACCACATACTCGGCACCGCGGTAGAGCTCGGTGTGGCCTTTTTGGCGACCAAAGCCCTTGACTTCGGTCACGGTGATGCCCTGCACGCCGATGCTGGAGAGCGCTTCGCGCACCTCATCGAGCTTGAAGGGTTTGATGATGGCGGTAACAAGTTTCATGCAGACTCCTTGGATAGGTAAACGTCATTGGTACCGGGTGATTGAGGCTTCATAAGCCACCCAACGGTTAAATGGACAGGCTTGTTAAGCAGGGTTCATGCCAGATCCTTTTCCAGCCATGTCGATCCGGCCGTTGCCCTGGGTGCGGCACTTTGCGCTAAGATGTCTGTATAAATAAACAGTTTGCACCATAAAGGTGCGTATTTTGTTTGCCTGTTGGCGGTAAACGCACTTTTTTATGTGAGGTGACGCCATGAGTTTGTCTTTGGTGCAGAGCCGGGCCTTGCTGGGGCTGGAGGCTGCTGCGGTCACCGTCGAGGTGCATCTGGCCAATGGGCTGCCCAGTTTCACGCTGGTGGGTCTGGCCGACGTGGAGGTCAAGGAAGCGCGCGAGCGGGTTCGCTCGGCCTTGCAAAATTCTGGTCTGGAGTTTCCCAGCAACAAAAAAATCACGGTCAATCTGGCACCCGCCGACCTGCCCAAGGATTCTGGCCGTTTTGATCTGCCGATTGCGCTGGGCATCCTGGCGGCCAGCGGCCAGATCGATGCCAGCAAGCTGGCGGGGTATGAGTTTGCCGGTGAACTGTCGCTGTCGGGCGAACTGCGCGCGGTGCGTGGCGCGCTGGCCATGAGCCTGGCATTACACGCCAGTCATGTCGTGACCCGGCTGGTGTTGCCGCCGGGCAGCGCCGAAGAAGCCGCGCTGGTACCTGACGCGCAGGTTTACCGGGCGCAGCATTTGCTCGACGTGGTGCAGTATTTCCTGCCGCAGGCGGCGGATACCCCCCCTGTTGAACCCGCCAGCGGCTGGAGTCGCGTCAGCGCGGTGACGCAAATGCAGGAAGCGCACTACCTTGATATGGCCGATGTCAAGGGCCAACTGGGTGCCAAACGGGCGCTCGAGATTGCCGCAGCCGGTGGCCACAGCCTGCTGCTGACGGGGCCGCCAGGCTCGGGCAAGTCGATGCTGGCGCAGCGTTTTGCCGGCCTGTTGCCGCCCATGAGCACCGATGAGGCGCTGCAAAGCGCCGCCATTGCCAGCCTGGGCGGGCGTTTCGCGCTGGCGCAATGGGCGCAGCGGCCGACCTGCCACCCGCACCACACTGCCAGTGCGGTGGCGCTGGTGGGTGGTGGTTCGCCGCCGCGCCCGGGCGAAATTTCACTGGCGCACCATGGCGTGCTGTTTCTCGACGAATTTCCCGAGTTTTCGCGTGCCGCGCTGGAGGCCCTGCGCGAGCCGCTTGAAACCGGACGTATCACTATTTCCCGGGCGGCGCAGCGCGCCGATTTTCCGGCCCAGTTCCAGTTGATCGCCGCCATGAACCCGTGCCCGTGCGGCTATCTGGGCTCAACGCAAAAGTCCTGCCGCTGCACGCCCGACCAGGTGGCGCGCTACCAGGGCAAGCTCAGCGGTCCGCTGGTGGACCGCATTGACCTGCATGTGGACGTGCCCGCAGTGGCCAGCACCGAACTGCTGCAGGCGCCCGCTGGCGAGTCCAGCACCGACATCCGCGCGCGCTGCCTTGCGGCACGCGAGCGCTCGCTGGCGCGTCAGGGGGTGACCAACCAGGCCTTGCAGGGAGGGGCGCTGGAGCAGCATCTGTTGCTGGACGAGGCAGCGGCCAAATTCCTCAACGTGGCGGCCACCCGCCTGGGCTGGTCGGCACGCAGCGTGCACCGGGCGCTCAAGGTGGCGCGCACCATCGCCGATCTGGCCGCTGCCCGCAGCACCCAGGTCACCCATGTGGCCGAGGCCATGCAGTACCGGCGGGCCATGCGTACCAGCTAAAGCATGTCATCGAACCGTTTTGATGCTGCCTTTGTGCTGCGCCTGTCGCTGGCGCAGCTCATCAGCTGGGGCAGTGTTTTCTACCTGTTTTCCCTGCTGATCGAGCCGCTGGAACGCGACTTGGGCCTGAGCCGGGCTGAAGTGTCGCTGGCGTTCAGCCTGGGCTTGCTGGCGGAGGGCCTGATGGCCTACCCGGTGGGCCGCTGGATTGACCGCGGCCATGAGCGTGCCGTGATGACGGCAGGCTCCCTGCTGGCCGGGCTGTGCCTGGTCTTGCACAGCGTGGTGACCGGCCTGACCGGGTTGTATGCGGTCTGGCTGGGTTTGGGGGCGGCCATGGCGGCGGTGTTGTATTCGCCGGTTTTTGCTCTGCTGACCCGACGCTTTCCAAATGACTTTCGCCGCGCCATCATCACACTGACTTTTTTGGGTGGTTTGGCCAGCACGGTGTTTATTCCGCTGACGGCCTGGCTCATGCAGGTGTTGGGTTGGCGTGATGCCCTCGTGGGGCTGGCTGGTTTGCACCTGCTGGTGTGTGCGCCGCTGCATTGGCTCACTTTGCGCGGGGCGCCTGCACGCAGGAAGTCTGTGGCGCACAACGCGGATGACCGTGCAAGCAGTTTGCGGCCTTTGTTGCGCAGTGCGCCCTTTCTGCTGGTGGGTGTCTTCACGGTATTGATGATGTCGGTGACGGTGGCCATTCCGGCGCACATGGTGAGTTTGCTGCGTGAAAACGCCTTGCCCGAGTTCTGGGTGATTGCGCTGCCCGCCGCCATTGGCGCGGTGCAGGTGCTTGGGCGCCTGTTGCTGTATTTCTTTGAGCACCATGCAGACCTGCACCGGGTGAACCGGCTGGTGCCGCTGCTGATTCCGCTGGGTGTGCTGGCGCTGTTGCTGGCACCAACGACTGGCGCATGGCAGGTCGCCGTGGTGGTCCTGTTTGTGCTGCTCTACGGGCTCGGCAATGGCATGCTAACCATCGTCAAGGGAACGGCCATTGCCGAGTATGTGAGCCGGGACCATGTCGCCACGCTCAACGGCGCTCTGGGTGTGCCGCTGGCGCTGGCACGGGCGGCGGCACCGCTGTTGCTGGGGCTGATGTGGTCACCCCAGGCCGGTTACAGCCATGGGCTGTGGTTGTTGTTGGGCCTGAGCGGCGTGGGCGTGGCCGCCCTGATGCTGGTGCAGCGCCTGCATTTGCGCCAGGCCAACCCGGAGTCGTCAGGGTTCAGCGGCTGACGCCGGGCGCCGGCGCGCGTGCCACAGCAGGCTCGGACGCGCGCAAGTGAACCGTCTGGGGTACGTTGGCCTGCGTGCCACTGCTTTCCGTAGCGGATGCCGGTTGCCCTGGGGCTGCCGTTGTGGCCGGGCCAGTGGCGGCGCTGTTTGCCGCTGCCGATACCGGTGCATTAACTGCGGGCGCGGTGCTGGCGGGCAACACCACCAAGCGCGGTTCCTGGGGCTGGGCCTGGATGCGGATCAGCGCCGCACCCATGGCCAGCACGATGACCATGACGACGGCCACCGCGGCCCACAGGGCTGTGTTGCTACCTGTTTGGGCGGGGGTACTGCGCGGTGTCGCCATGGATTTCTCCTGATCCTCCAGGGGGTCACAAATTCGGCGCCAGCAGGCGCTGCAGATCGCGCTCGTTCATGCCGCGCCGCGCTGCCAGATCCTTGAGCTGGTCGTCACCAATTTTGCCGACGTTGAAATAGGTGCTGTCAGGGTGGCCGAGGTAGAAGCCGCTGACACTGGCCGCCGGGTTCATGGCCAGGCTTTCGGTCAGCGTCATGCCGATGTCTTCGCAATGCAGCAGTGCGAACATGTCTTTTTTCACGCTGTGGTCGGGGCAGGCCGGGTAACCGGGCGCCGGGCGAATACCCTGGTATTTTTCTGCAATCAGCTCGGTGGCCGCCAGCGATTCCTGCGCCGCGTAGCCCCACAGGTCGGCGCGCACCTTTTTGTGCAGGCATTCGGCGAAGGCTTCGGCCAGCCGGTCGGCCAGCGACTTGAACAGGATGGCGCTGTAGTCGTCGTGGGCCGCCAGGAACTGCGCTTCCTTTTTCTCGCTGCCGATGCCGGCGGTGACCGCAAAGACGCCGACATAGTCTGACGCGGCGGTTTTGGGCGCCACAAAGTCGGCCAGGCAGCGGCTTGGGCGCATGACGCCGTCGATCTCTTCCTTGGCCGCTTGCTGGCGCAGGCCGTACCAGGTCATGGCGACGGTGTTGCGGTTCTCGTCCGTATAAAGCGCGATGTCGTCGTCGTTGACGCTGTTGGCAGGGTAAATGCCAAGCACGCCATTGGCAGTCAGCCAGCGTCCTTCGATGATTTTCTTCAGCATGGCCTGGCCGTCGGCATAAACCTTTTTGGCCTCGGCACCGACCACTTCGTCGTCCAGGATCGCCGGAAACGGCCCGGCCAGGTCCCAGGTCTGGAAGAACGGACCCCAGTCGATATATTGCGCCAATTCGGCCAGATCAAAGTTCCTGAAGACGCGCCGGCCAATGAATTTGGGTGTCGTCGGCTGGTAGCCGGACCACTCCACCGGCGTCTTGTTGGCACGCGCTTTGGCCAGTGGCCACAGCGGCGTCTGCTTTTTGTTGGCGTGCTGCTGGCGCACGCGCGCGTAGTCGGTGTTGAGTTCTTCCACAAAACTGCCAATCCCCTCGCCCAGCAGATTCTGCGCCACGCCCACGCTGCGCGAGGCATCGGGCACATAGACCACCGGGCCTTCATAGTGCGGCGAAATCTTGACGGCGGTGTGCACCCGGCTGGTGGTGGCGCCGCCAATGAGCAGCGGAATTTTGCGGATACGGAAGTAGTCGTCCTTCTGCATCTCGCCAGCGACATAGGCCATTTCTTCCAGGCTGGGCGTGATCAGGCCCGACAGGCCGATGATGTCGGCGCCTTCGGCCTTGGCGCGCGCCAGGATCTCGTGGCAGGGCACCATCACGCCCATGTTGACGACGTCAAAGTTGTTGCATTGCAAGACCACGGTGACGATGTTCTTGCCGATGTCGTGCACGTCGCCCTTGACGGTGGCGATGATGATCTTGCCCTTGGTCTGCACGTCGCGACCTGCCGCTTCATCGCGCAATTTTTCTTCTTCGATGTACGGAATCAGGTGCGCCACCGCCTGCTTCATCACGCGCGCGCTTTTCACCACCTGCGGCAAAAACATCTTGCCCTGGCCGAACAGGTCGCCGACGACGCTCATGCCGGCCATCAGCGGGCCTTCGATCACATGCAGCGGCCGCCCGCCCTTGGCCACAATGGCCTGGTAGGCTTCTTCGGTGTCGCTGACAATAAAGTCGGTGATGCCGTGCACCATGGCGTGACTCAGGCGTTGCTCCACGCCGATCGGGTGATCAGGGGTGCCACGCCATTCGAGCTTTTTCGACGCATCCTTGGCCCCACTTTTTGCCGTCTCGGCAATTTCCACCAGGCGCTCACCGGCGTCCGGGCGTCGGTTCAGCACCACGTCTTCGACGCGCTCGCGCAGTTCGGGTTCCAGGTCGTCGTAGACGCCGACCATGCCGGCGTTGACGATGCCCATGTCCATGCCGGCTTTGATCGCGTGGTACAGGAACACGGTGTGGATGGCTTCGCGCACCGGATCATTGCCGCGGAAAGAAAAGCTCACGTTGGACACGCCGCCGGACACCTTGGCACCAGGCAGGTGCTGCTTGATCCAGCGTGTGGCGTTGATGAAGTCGACCGCGTAGTTGTTGTGTTCTTCAATGCCGGTCGCGATGGCGAAGATGTTGGGGTCAAAAATGATGTCTTCCGGCGGGAAATCCACCTCGTCGACCAGAATGCGGTAGGCGCGTTCACAGATCTGGATCTTGCGCTCGTAGGTGTCGGCCTGGCCCTGTTCGTCAAACGCCATCACCACCGCAGCGGCGCCGTAGCGGCGCAGCAGCTTAGCCTGCTGTTTGAAGGCTGCCACGCCTTCCTTCATGCTGATGGAATTGACCACCGCCTTGCCCTGTACACAGCGCAGGCCGGCCTCGATCACGCTCCATTTGCTCGAATCAATCATCACCGGGACGCGCGAGATGTCGGGCTCGGAGGCAATCAGGTTCAGGAAACGCACCATGGCGGCCTGGCTGTCGAGCATGGCCTCGTCCATGTTGATGTCGATGATCTGGGCGCCGTTTTCGACCTGCTGGCGCGCCACGCTCAGCGCCTGTTCATAGTCGCCATTCAGGATCATGCGGGCAAAGGCCTTGGAGCCGGTCACGTTGGTGCGTTCGCCCACGTTGACAAACGTGGCTGTCTGAGGGCTTGGGGATGGCTCTTTGGCGCTGTCCCCAGCGGGTTGAAACGCCTCAGCCGACGGCAGGACACCGATCGTCAACGGCTCCAGGCCGGACAACTTCATGGGGGGGACATTCATATCGGTCATGCAACTCACCTGTAAACATCAAATAATCAGGTGAGCGTCGTTGTGAGTATCCAAGCCTGACAAGCTGCTTAAGCTTGCTGCAACGCTCCTTGGAGGGGGTTGATTTTAGATGTTTTATGTGGCTACGCGTTTGCAAACCGGTCGACTTGGCGAACCAAAGGCATTTCATCTCGCAAAAAGTAGATCTACCATAAGGTTCGTGACAGAGATTCGCTCTATAGTGTTGTGTTGCAACGAACCAACCAACCAAGAAGCACGAGGACATCCATGGCAAATCCAAAAATCATCTACACGCTCACTGACGAGGCCCCCTTACTGGCGACGTGTTCTTTTCTTCCTGTCATCCGCACGTTCACCGCGCCGGCGGGAATCGACATTGAAAAAAGTGACATTTCAGTGGCCGCCCGTATCCTTGCTGAGTTCCCCGACTACCTGTCCGACGCGCAAAAAGTGCCGAACACGCTGGCTGAGCTGGGTCGCCTGACGCTGCTGCCAGACACCAACATCATCAAGTTGCCGAACATCAGCGCGTCCGTGCCGCAATTGACCGCCGCCATCAAGGAATTGCAAGCGCGCGGCTACAAAATTCCTGATTTCCCTGAAAACCCGAAGACAGACGAAGAAAAGAGCATCAAGACACGCTACTCCAGGTGCCTGGGCAGCTCCGTCAATCCGGTGCTGCGCGAAGGCAACTCGGACCGTCGTGCGCCATTGGCCGTCAAGCGTTACGCCCGCAAGAACCCGCATTCCATGGGCAAGTGGAGCATGGCGTCACGCACCCACGTCGCACACATGACGCATGGCGATTTTTACCACGGTGAAAAGTCGATGACGCTGGACAAGGCGCGTGACGTCCGGATGGAACTGGTCGGCAAAAGCGGTAAGATCACCGTGCTCAAACCCCTGACCAAGCTGCTGGCGGGCGAGATCATCGACAGCATGTTCATGAGCAAAAAAGCGCTGTGCGAGTTTTACGAAGAGCAACTCGAAGACGCCCGCCAGACCGGTGTCATGTTCTCGCTGCACGTCAAGGCGACGATGATGAAGGTCTCGCACCCCATCGTCTTCGGCCACTGCGTCCGGATTTTCTACAAGGAAGCGTTCGAAAAACACGCCAAGTTGTTTGAGGAACTGGGTGTCAATGTCAACAACGGCATGTCCAACCTGTACGACAAGATTGCCCACCTGCCCGAATCCAAACGCGAGGAAATCGAACGCGACCTGCACGCCTGCCACGAACACCGGCCCGAGTTGGCCATGGTTGATTCGGCCAAGGGCATCACCAACTTCCACTCGCCGAGCGATGTGATCGTCGACGCCTCCATGCCCGCCATGATCCGCATCGGCGGCAAGATGTGGGGTGCTGACGGCCGCCCGAAAGACACCAAGGCCGTGATGCCCGAGAGCACCTTTGCCCGCATCTACCAGGAGATGATCAACTTCTGCAAGACCAACGGCAATTTCGATCCGGTGACCATGGGCACCGTACCTAACGTCGGCCTGATGGCGCAGCAGGCTGAAGAATACGGTTCACACGACAAAACCTTTGAAGTGCCGGAAGATGGCCAGGCCAATATCGTCGATATCGCCACAGGTGAAGTGCTGCTCTCGCAAAACGTCGAAGCCGGTGACATCTGGCGCATGTGCCAGGTCAAGGACGCGCCGATCCGTGACTGGGTCAAGCTGGCCGTCACCCGTGCCCGCAATTCCGGCATGCCGGCCATTTTCTGGCTGGATCCGTACCGTCCGCATGAAAACGAACTGATCAAGAAGGTCGAAACTTACCTGAAAGAGCACGACACCACGGGTCTCGACATCCAGCACATGTCGCAAGTGCGCGCCATGCGTTACACGCTGGAGCGGGTCATCCGTGGCATGGACACCATCTCGGTCACCGGCAATATCCTGCGCGACTACCTGACCGATCTGTTCCCGATCATGGAACTCGGCACCAGCGCCAAGATGCTGTCGATCGTGCCCCTGATGGCGGGTGGCGGCATGTACGAAACCGGTGCCGGCGGCTCTGCGCCCAAGCATGTCAAGCAACTGGTGGAGGAAAACCATTTGCGCTGGGATTCGCTCGGTGAATTCCTCGCACTGGCCGTGTCACTGGAGGATTTGGGGCTGAAAACGGGCAACAAGAAAGCCACGATTCTGGCCAAAACGCTTGACGATGCCACCGGAAAATTGCTCGACAACCGCAAGTCACCTTCTGCCCGTACCGGCGAGCTTGACAACCGTGGCAGCCAGTTTTATCTGGCCATGTACTGGGCGCAAGAACTGGCCGGGCAGACCGAGGACAAGGAGCTGCAGGCGCATTTTGCGCCACTGGCCAAGGCACTGACCGACAACGAGGCGCAAATCACCGCCGAACTGAAGGCGGTGCAGGGCAAGTCGGTGGACATTGGCGGTTATTACCTGGCCGACGCCGACAAGGTCAAGGCGGTGATGCGACCCAGCGCCACTTTCAATGCCGCCTTGAACGCCATGCGAGGCTGATGGTCGAATCGGGCTGAACTGTGCCACGGCACAGGTGTTCAAGGGCAGAGGGAGAGAATCCTTCTGCCCTTTTTGCTGGTGCTCTAGACGTTTTCCCAGCGCCCGCTACTGCCGGACTGGTACAGGGCGTCCAGGATGCGCATGTTGGAGATGGCGTCGTCGAGTCCATAGGGCAGGTCGATTTCTCCGCGCACCGCTTGTGAGAACGCATCGCCCTGCAGGGCGTACATGTCGCAGGGAGACAGGGTTTCCGCCACGGCTGAGGCGCCACCGGGCGCACTGGCATCGTCCACAAAAATCCGGGTGGCCCCGCCTAGCGGTGCGTTGAACGGAATCTCAAGCTCCAGGCGCTTCTTCGTGCCAATGGCCTGCACGCGCTGGTAAGGCACCGATTGGGTCGACACCGTGAAATCAAGCCGCCGCCCGTCACCAAAGTCGACAATGGCCGTTACCGTGCGATCGGTCTGAAAGTCCGGGTCCCGGTCGATCAGGGCCACCGCGCGCAGCGGCTCCGATTCAAACAGAAAGCGTCCCGCCACAATGGCGTAGCAGCCAATGTCATAGAGTGCACCGCCACCGACTTCTGGCAGGTTGCGGATGTTGTCAGGCTGGCGGTTGAAATACGAGAAAAACGCCTGCACCGTGCGCAGTTCACCCAGGGCGCCGCTGCGCACCAGCTCGCGTGAGCGCAGCCACTGCGGGTGAAACCGCACCATGAAGGCTTCCATGATGTGCACCTTGCCCGCCACTTCGCGCAGTTCTTCGGCTTGGCGCGCGTTCATGGCAAAGGGTTTTTCACACAGCACGTGTTTGCCTGCGCGGGCGGCGGCCAGCGTCATGGCCACATGCTGGTCGTTGGGCAGCGGGTTGTAGATGGCTTCAATGTCAGGGTCGGCAAACAGCTCGTCATAGGAGCCGTAGGCCTTGGCGATACCCATTTCGCGAGCTACTTTTTGTGCTTGCGCCAGCGAGCGTGAGGCGATGGCGCCGATGTGGCTCCACTGCCCCTTTTGCATGGCCGGGATGACTTTTTCGCGGCCGATTTTGGCGGTACTCAGAATACCCCAGTTGACTTTTTTCATGATGCTTGCCTTTGTTTCTTGACGATGCAACCGTTCACCCTGAACCTGGTCGAAAAGTGGTTCACGCTAAACCGACAAACATTGTAGAAACTGGCCCGAATCAGCAATGCCAAAATGCCGACATGCACAACACGCCCTTTCCTCCCGATGCGCCGCAACCACCTGTCAAACAAGCCAACAATCCTTTGCATGGCATCACTCTGGAAGCCATGCTGACCGCCTTGCAGGCCCACTATGGCTGGCCAGGTTTGGCGCAACGCATCCCGGTACGCTGCTTCACGCTGGATCCCAGCATAGCCTCCAGCCTCAAGTTTCTGCGCAAAACGCCGTGGGCGCGGGAGAAGGTGGAAGGACTTTATCTTTTTATGTTGCGCGAGATGCGCCGTGGAAAAGCCGGCCATGCGTGACGCAACCCCCAAGGCCGCGCCCATCCTGCAACTTGCGGGGGTGACGTATTGCTTGCCTGACCGCGTGCTGTTCGAAAACAGGTCTCTCGATATTCCGGCCGGGCTCACCCTGGTTCGCGGGGGTGAAGGCAGCGGCAAAACCAGGACCTTGCTGCTTTTGGCAGGTCTTTCCCCACCTGTCGAGGGAACGCTCACGCTCAAGGGTGTGTCGTTGTCGACCGCCCATGCGGCTTATTGCCGGCAGGTTTTCAGGGTCGACCCTCGCGCCGATACGCATGACGCCATACCGGTGGGCCATTTTTTCAGTTCGCTGGAGGTGCTGTATCCCAATTTCAGTCCGACCGACCTGGCCGACCTGGTGGCAGGCTTTTCATTGCAGGCACAGCTGGACAAGTGCCTGTACATGCTCTCGACCGGCACCAGGCGCAAAGTGCTGCTGGCCGCCGCTTTGGCCAGCGGCGCAGCACTGACCCTGCTGGACGAACCTTTTGCCGCGCTGGACCGTCCCTCGGTCATGTTCCTGCATGCGGTGCTGACCGATGCGGCCCACCACCCCCACCGGGCTTTTGTCATTGCTGATCATGAAGCGCCAGAGGGTATCCCCTTGGCCGCGTGCATTGATTTGGCCTGAAATACCGTTTAACCATAGCAACGTGTGAGTTCCAGAATCCTTCCCCGGCGCGCAAAAGACTGCCGCAGGCGTTGCGTCTCGGCTTTTTCCCGGCGCGTCAGCTCGCCGCCGCCCAGTCGCTCGCCCCAATAGCCATTGACCACCAGGGTCTTGATGTCTGCCTTGGCAATGTGTTTGAGCAGCCCAGCGGCAAAGCCTGCTTGCAAATACAGCGTGACATCGTTGATGAACAGGATGTCGCGCCTGCTGCCCGGGAGTTGCGCGAGCAGCGCTTCGATGGCATGTGCATTGCGCACGGCTTTTGCCATCGCCTCAGCTTCTGAGGTGGAGCTCAGTCGCGGTGCATCGAGGTGTGTGCGCAGGTCGAGCACACCGCTGGCGGGCGGCGGCAGCAGGCTGCCACCGGCACCGACCAGGCCCCGTTCAAGTGCCAATGCCTCCGGAATATGCGGTGCCATATCGATGAGGGCGATGCGTGTTCCCAAACCCTGCTGGCACAGTTGGACCAGCCATTGGCGACAAAGCGTCGTTTTGCCGGTATTGACATCGCCCATGATGAACAGGTGCTTGCCCAGGCAATCCTCGTTTTGAAGTTCGCTCATCACTTGTCCGCCACACCTTCTTTGGGCTGGTAGGTCTCTGGCAGCAAGAACAGCATGACGGCGCCAGCGAGGTAGATCACACAGGTTACGGCCAGACCCGTTTGCAGGCCATTCGTCTGACCGATCACGCCGATGGTAAAGGGGGCCATCATGGCGCCGATGCGGCCCATGTTCCAGCAAAAGCCCCCTGCGTAGGCGCGCAAGTGGGCGGGAAACAGTTCGGCGTAATACGCCCCCAGGATGCCGCCTGCGCCACACAGGGCAAAGCCAACGACCGCACCCCACCAGAACAGAAACATCGGATGCTGAACAACGATGTAGATGGCGATGGAAATCGCACAGACGATAAAGGCGGTCATCATCGCGCGGCGACGCCCGATCTTGTCGGCAAGCAAACCGAAGAACTGAAACCCAAAGAACATGCCCACGTACATGACAAAGGAAAATCCGAGCATGGTCGTCATGCTCAACCCGCGCTCTTGGATCAGGAAGGTCGGAATCCAGAAAGCCGCACCCCAGTAACCTGCCAAATTCACGACGCTGATCAACGTGGCTGGCAGCGTGATACGGGCCAGTCCGCCAGAAAAAATGGCGCCAAAGCTAACGCCCGACTTTGCTGTTGGGCTGCTCCTGGGCGTCCTTTGACGGTCTGGCGGAATCAGGTGATGGACCAGCAAGGCGGCCGGAATCGACGCCGCACCCGCGACAAAAAGCCATTGCCATTGCACGGCCATCACCCAACGGCCTACCAGTGCGGCAACGATGGCACCTATGGCGAAGCTGCTGAACACAAACGAGACAGCGCGTCCGCGGTACTGGGGCGCCCAGTGGTCTGCGATCAGCGCAGCGCACGGCCCCCAAACGCCGCCGATGGCCAGCCCGGTCAAAAATCGCAGCGCCATCCACGGCAGCCAGCCATCGATGAAATAAACCGCACCCATGCCGACGCCCAACCAGCACAGTGCCAGCACGAGTGCGAAGCGGCGGCCGTAGTTTTCGGCAATCAGTCCGAAGAGGATGCTTCCGATCATGGCGCCCAGCATCGTCGCCGATCCAAGCAGTCCGCCCTCGGGCAAAGAAATTGCAAGCACCTTCAGCAGGACCGGCATGGCGATGGCCAGCACCATCAGGTCAAAACTATCGAAAAAATAGGTGATGAAGGTCGCCCATAAGACTTTCCAGCGTTGCGGTGTCCCGCTGGATGGGCGATATCGATGGGTGAGGTCGGCAGTGTCACTGCGGTGTGTGGTCATGACCAAGGCTGTCTCCAGAGTGGTGGAAGATGCCTGCAGGGGTTCCGGTATGTCTGCACAACACGTGACGTGTCAGTTCCGGAGCCAAATTGCGTTGTTCCCTACGCGGGAATGACCCCGATCAGGTTCAGCGGGTTCCACGATGGTGGTCTCAGCCCCGACTTTCGTCTTGGGCACCCCGACAAGCGAAATCATTGTAATACGTGATGGCGCAGTTTCCGGTTTGCCGCACCCTGCACCTGGTCACTTGGAACCCTGCCGCTAAGCTGTTTCTTTGTAAAAATAACCGCGCTGCAGGGGGCGACCGGCCAGAGGGGCCACGGCATCATGAATCGCGCCAATGTGGTCCGGCGTGGTGCCGCAGCAGCCGCCGACGATGTTGACCAGGCCTTCTGCCGCAAATTCGCCCAGCAGGCGGCTGGTGTCGGCCGGGGTTTCGTCAAAGCCGGTGTCGCTCATCGGGTTGGGCAGGCCGGCGTTGGGGTAGCAACTGATGAAGGTGTCGGGCGCAGCCTTGGCCAGCTCCTGAATATAGGGGCGCATCAGGGCGGCCCCCAGGGCGCAGTTCAGGCCCACCGCCAGCGGCCGGGCGTGGCGCACGCTGTGCCAGAACGCGGTCACGGTCTGGCCGCTCAGGATGCGACCCGAGGCGTCGGTCACGGTGCCGCTGATGATGATGGGCAGGCGCTCACCCGAGGCTTCAAAGTATTCGTCAATGGCAAACAGCGCCGCCTTGGCGTTGAGGGTGTCAAAAATGGTTTCCACCAGCAGCGCGTCGGCACCGCCTTGCACCAGCGCTTCGACCTGCTCGTAATAGGCAGCGCGCAGCTGTTCAAACGTGACGTTGCGGGCGCCGGGGTCGTTGACGTCGGGGCTGATGCTGGCGGTTTTGGGCGTGGGTCCAAGGGCACCCAGCACGAAACGCGGCTTGCCGGGGGTGGAGAACTTGTTGCAGGCGGCACGGGCCAGCCTGGCCGAGACCAGGTTCATCTCGAAGGCGAGGTCGGCCATGTCGTAGTCGGCCTGGGCCACGCTGGTGGCGCCAAAGGTGTTGGTTTCGATCAGGTCGGCACCGGCGGCGAGGTAGCGCTCGTGGATGTCGCGGATGACATCCGGGCGTGTCAGGCTCAAGAGTTCGTTGTTGCCTTTCACATCCTTGTGAAAGTCCTTGAAACGCTCGCCCCGGTACTGGGCTTCGTCGAGCTTGAAGCGCTGGATCATGGTGCCCATGGCGCCGTCAAGCACCATGATGCGGTGTTGCAATATCTCGGGCAACTGTTGTCCGCGGGTGTAAGAAGGTATGTTCATGGGGCTATTGTAGAAAGTGGGCCGTATCGAAGGCCCCGGCCCAAGGCAACGGCTGCCGCGCCGTCATTTGGCGATGGAACAGTGCCCGCCGCTGACGGCCTGGCCGGAGCCCGCCGCGATCAGGGGCGGCTCCTGGCGAAGGTTGATGGGGGGGGATGCTGTCCAGTCCCAGACCAGAAACGTGCCTAGCACCAGCCAGAATATCAGTTGCATGCGGAATTTTTGTGACATGTGTCTTCTCCGTCAAAACTGATAATGGCGGCGCACACGGATGCCGACCAGGGTACCTGCAAAGGCCAGCGGCACCCAAATCCAGCCGTGCAGACTGCCGGTGGAAATGCCGCTGAGCATCGCGCCGATGTTGCAGCCAAAGGCCAGGCGCGAACTGTAGCCCATCACAAAACCGGCCAGCAGTCCCACCAGCCATTGCCGTCCCGTCAAGGCCTGGGCACTGGCTGGCGTGCTGGCAGAGACCCACAAGGCGCCACCGAGAATACCGATGTTTGTGATGGATGTGACGTCCAGCAACACTGACTGCCCGAGTCGCTCGGCATTGCCGGCCTGGCTCCAGAACATATTCGCGCTGGGGTCGAATAGCCCCAAACTCACTGCTCCCTTTGCTGCCCATAAGCCAAATCCGTAGACGACGCCCCAGGGTTGCCCGGCGATGAGCAGGTTCAGCGTGGCCAGCAGGGTCAAGGCCGCGGCGCCCCATAGCCAGCGCTTGTCCAACCAGGTGCGGCCCGTACCCACCCAGACCCGTACCAACAACAGCAGCAGCCCCAGCAGTCCCAGGGTGAACGCCAGAGCCGGCAGTGTGCCCAGTTCGGCTGGCAAACTGACGGGTTCGATTTGCCCCAGTGCCAGCCAGCGGTCGATGTGTGCAGAACCTAGAAAGCTGCCCAGCGTGAACAACGGCAATATGGCCATATTCAGGGGCACACCCAGGCCCGCCTTGTAGAGCGTGCCGGAGCCGCAGCCATCGGCAATCTGCATGGTCAGGCCAAAAAAGAACGCGCCTACCAGCAGACTGATGCTGGGTGGACCAAGTGCGGCATGCAGTTCGGGGAACTGCGCCAGCAGCGGTAGCGCCAACACGCTGGCGCCGGCCAGCAGCACAATCTGCCCGGTCACGCCCTGTGGGTTGCGCTGTTCAACCAGCAGTCGCCATCCGGTGGTGAAGCCAAAGCGGGCACTTGCCAGGGTCGCACCCATGCCAGCGCCAACGAGCAGCAGCACGGCCTGCCGGATCGACACCTGCAAGGCCAGGAAAATGAAAAAGGCGGCCAGCAAGGCCGCCATGGAGAATCGTTTCATGGACAAATACTGTTCGCTTAATTGAACGTTTTACCCGCCCACAATTTGGCATCAATGGCCAATTGCTCAATCCGGCCCGGCACGTTGTCCATTGGCAAGGCGTTGGCGTCCTGGGTCCAGTCCACCATGGATCCGGGATAGAGCTTGACGTTCTTTTGTCCCAGCACTTCGGACATGGCAAACCAATTGGTGGCTGCCCAATGCCCGGTGTTGCAGAACGACACCGTTTCCTGGGCCGGATTCAGCGGGCTGGACGCAGCAACCTGGCGTGCTTGATCGGTTGCTGCAAAGCTTGATGTCCCCGGGGTGAACCATTTGCCATTGTCCAGGTGGACCGCTCCTTGCAGGGTGCCGGGCAATTTGGCGCTGGCATGGCGGGTTTGACCCAGGAAAAATGCGGCTGGGCGGGCATCAACCAGCGTCGCATCACCCGACTTGATGTGCTGGACCAGGTCTTCCTTGGTGGCGATCAGGGATGCATCAATCTTGGGTGAAAAACTGCTGGCTGCAACCTTGACAGCTTGGGTGCCTTGCGGCAGCCCGGCTTGTGCCCAGGCTTTGACACCGCCGTTGAGAATCGACAATTCCTTCAATCCCAGAACCTTCAGGGTCCAGTAAACGCGGGCCGAACCACCAAAATCGGTGGTGTCAGCACCGCTTGACACCACCACGGCGTGGCTGGCAGGCGTCAGACCCAGGCTTTGCACCAAGGCGGTGAGTTTGGGTAGGGCCGGTAATTCGCCCGGGTTGTTGGCTGGGCCGCGCCACTGGCCATAAGGCGCGTTGACAGCGCCAGCTATATGTCCGGCAGCGTAAGACTGGGGGTCACGAATATCGATTACCCGAACTGTTGTGTCCTGCAGGCGGCTCTGAAGCTCGCTCGGGCTAAGCAAAGGTTGCGCTGCGCTGGCCGCGGCAGACAGCGTCAGGCTGGTGAGGAGGGCAAGAAATAGTTTCATCGCAATTTTGATGTAGGTTAAGTTGGATCGAATTATGGAGAATATCCATAAGCAATGGAAGTACACTTTTTCAATTTGCTTATTTCTATTTGGAATAAAAGACTGTCTTGTCTGTTGTCGTGACTTTGGCAATGTCAGGCCGTCCATCCTGAGGGTCGGCTGTCAATGCGGGACAATCGCCTGATTTGCCGTGATCCAAAATGGCAGCTTGCCTCGTATTTGCTGCCATCAACATACCGTCCATTCCTTGTCCATCGAATCCATTCTGCAAGAGGTTTTTGGCTACCCGAGCTTTCGTGGGCCGCAGCAAGACATCATCAGCCATGTGGTGGCCGGTGGTGACGCGCTGGTGCTGATGCCTACCGGCGGCGGCAAAAGTCTGTGCTACCAGATCCCGGCGATCGCGCGAAAGCAGGCCGGGCAGGGCGTTTCCATCGTGGTGTCGCCGCTGATTGCGCTGATGCACGACCAGGTGGGTGCATTGCACGAGGCCGGCGTCAATGCGGCTTTCCTGAACTCCACGCTGAGCAGCGAGGAGGCCTACCAGACCGAGCAGCGGCTGCTGCGCGGTGAAATTACATTGCTTTATGCGGCGCCCGAGCGGGTGACCACGCCGCGCTTTCTGGCGCAACTCGATACGCTGTTCGAACGCGGCCAGCTGAGCCTGTTTGCCATTGACGAAGCGCATTGCGTGAGCCAGTGGGGCCACGATTTCCGCCCCGAGTACCGTGCGCTCACCGTGCTGCACGAGCGTTATGCGGGGGTGCCGCGCATGGCGCTCACCGCCACCGCCGACGCGCTGACCCGTGCCGACATCGTGGAGCGTCTGCAGCTGGAAGCGGCGGCCCAATTCGTCAGCAGCTTTGACCGGCCCAATATCCGCTACACCATCGTGGAGAAAAAGGACGCCAGCACCCAGTTGTTGCGTTTTATCGAGCGCGAACATCCGGGCGAGGCCGGGGTGGTGTACTGCCAGTCGCGCAAGCGGGTCGAAGAGGTGGCGGCCCTGCTGGCGCAAACCGGCATCCATGCCTTGCCTTACCACGCCGGGCTCGACTACCGGGTGCGCCAGGCCAACCAGAACCAGTTTCTGCGCAGCGAAGGGGTGGTGATGGTGGCCACCATTGCCTTTGGCATGGGCATCGACAAGCCCGACGTGCGTTTTGTCGCGCACCTCGATATGCCGAAAAACATTGAAGGGTATTACCAGGAAACCGGCCGCGCCGGGCGCGATGGCATGGCCGCCGATGCCTGGATGTGCTACGGCCTGCAGGACGTGGTCAACCAGCGTCGCATGATCGACGAAAGCCCGGCCGAAGAAGATTTCAAACAGGTCATGCGCGGCAAGCTCGACGCCCTGCTGGGCTTGGCCGAGGCCACCGATTGCCGCCGTGTGCGCCTGCTGCGCTACTTTGGTGAGGAAAGCCGTGAATGCCACAACTGCGACAACTGCCTGCAGCCGCCGGAGGTCTGGGACGCGACCGACGCCGCGCGCAAGCTGCTTTCCACCGTGTACCGGCTGCAGCAAACCAGTGGCGTTTCGTTCGGGGCCGGCCACACTCTGGACATCGTGCGCGGCAAACGGACCGAAAAAGTGGTGCAGCGCGGGCACGAAACTGTCAGCACCTTTGGTCTGGGCGCCGATTACAGCGAAAGCCAGTTGCGCGCCGTGATGCGCCAGTTGATTGCTGTCGGTGCCTTGCAGGTCTTCACCAGCGAGGGCTTCAGCACCCTGCACCTCACGGAAGCGTCGCGCGCCGTGCTGCGCGGCGAAGTACCGGTGCGCCTGCGTGAATCCACCCACCAGCGCCCCGAAAAACGCAGCCGCAGCCGCACCGCGCCGGCGCCGGTGGCGGCCAACCTGGGCCAGGACGCCATGGTGCGTTTCATCAACCTCAAGTCCTGGCGCGCCGAGGTGGCGAAAGCGCACAACCTGCCCGCCTACGTGATTTTTCACGATGCCACACTGGCGGCGATTGCCGAGCGCGCGCCCCGGTCGCTGGCGGATCTGCAGCACATCAGCGGCCTGGGCACGCGCAAGCTGGAAGCCTATGGCGAGGCGGTGCTGGCGGTGATCACGGGTACCTCGCCAGCGCTGACCGCAGGGTAAAGCCGCATCTTTGCTACACTGTTTGCATGTTCTTGCATCAAATTCAGATCACAGGTTGCAGCGACCGGGGAGCTTGGCCCTGGCGTACCTGCGCTGCGCCCCCAGCTTTGTCCTGACGCCCCTCATTGCATCATCTGCGGGGGTGTCGGCATGCTTCTTGACTGTTCAGCCCCTCCTTAGAAAGATGCTCCCGTGATTTCCGAACCTGAATTCAATGCTTTAAGCGCCCAGGGCTTCAACCGCATTCCGGTGGTGGCGCAAGCCTTTGCCGACCTGGAAACGCCGCTCTCGCTTTACCTCAAACTGGCCAACAATGCGCCCTTCAGCTTCTTGCTCGAATCGGTGGTGGGCGGCGAACGTTTCGGCCGTTACAGCTTCATTGGCCTGCCCGCGCGCACCTTCCTGCGCGCCAGTGACTTTGGCGCCGCGGCACGCACCGAGGTGGTGACCGATGGCGTGGTGGTGGAAACCTCCCGTGCCAATCCGCTCGACTTCATTGCCGATTACCAAAAGCGCTTCAAGGTCGCGTTGCAGCCCGGCATGCCGCGCTTTTGCGGTGGACTGGCGGGTTACTTTGGTTATGACGCCGTACGCTACATCGAGAAAAAGCTGCAGGCTTCGTGCCCGCCTGACGCGCTGGGATGCCCTGACATTTTGCTGCTGCAGTGCGAGGAACTCGCCGTCATCGACAACCTGTCGGGCAAGCTCTACCTGATGGTCTATGCTGACCCGGCCCAGCCGCAAGCCTACCAGCGTGCCACCGAGCGGCTGGCGCAACTCAAGGAGCGCCTGAACCAACCGGTGCGCGCGCCGCAGGTGCTGGCCAGTGCGGGCGAGCCGGCGGTGCGTGACTTTGCCAAGGCCGACTACATCGCTGCCGTGGAGCGCGCCAAGGAACTGATTGCCGGTGGTGACTTCATGCAGGTGCAGGTGGGCCAGCGCATTAAAAAGCCCTACAGCCAGTCGCCGCTGAGCCTGTACCGTGCGCTGCGCTCGCTCAATCCGAGCCCCTACATGTATTACTACAACTTCAGCGGTGCCACGGCAGATGGGTCCGACTTTCATGTGGTGGGTGCCAGCCCCGAAATCCTGGTGCGCCAGGAGCAGGTCACGCAGGATGGCCAGGCCGTGCAAAAAATCACCATCCGTCCACTCGCCGGCACCCGTCCGCGCGGCACCACGCCCGAGGCAGACAAGGCCGCCGAGGTGGAACTCATCAACGACCCCAAGGAGCGCGCCGAGCATGTGATGCTGATCGACCTGGCGCGCAACGACATCGGCCGCATTGCCAAAATTGGCAGCGTCAAGGTGACCGACGCCTTTTGCGTCGAGCGCTACAGCCATGTGATGCACATCGTCAGCAACGTCGAAGGCACCCTGCTCGAGGGCATGACCAGCATGGACGTGCTCAAGGCCACCTTCCCGGCCGGTACGCTCACGGGCGCGCCCAAGGTGCACGCCATGGAGCTGATTGACCAGCTGGAGCCGACCAAGCGCGGCCTGTATGGCGGCGCCTGCGGCTACCTGAGCTACGCGGGTGACATGGACGTCGCCATTGCCATCCGCACCGGCATCATCAAGGACCAGATGCTTTATGTGCAGGCCGCCGCCGGTGTGGTGGCCGACAGCGTGCCCGAGATGGAGTGGCGCGAGACCGAAGCCAAGGCGCGGGCGTTGCTCAGGGCTGCTGAATTGGTGGAAGAAGGGCTGGAGTAAGACATGAAAAAAATCAAATTACTGATGGTCGACAACTACGACAGCTTCACCTACAACATCGTCCAGTACCTGGGCGAGTTGGGTGCAGAGGTCAGCGTGGCACGCAACGACGAAATCACCCTGGCCGACATGGATGCGCGCCTGGCTGCTGGGGACCTGGACCGGCTGGTTATTTCCCCTGGCCCTTGCTCGCCCGCCGAGGCCGGCATTTCGGTGGCTGCCATCCGGCACTTTGCCGGCAAGCTGCCCATCTTGGGCGTGTGCCTGGGTCATCAGGCGATTGGTGCTGCCTTTGGCGGCAAGATCATCCGGGCGCAGCAGCTGATGCACGGCAAGACCAGTGTGATTACCACCACGCAAGAGGGCGTGTTTGCCGGACTGCCCACGCAGTTCACGGTGAACCGCTACCACTCGCTGTCGATCGAGCGCGTCAGCTGTCCGGCCTGCCTGAAGGTGACGGCCTGGACCGATGACGGCGAAATCATGGGCATCCAGCACACCAGCCTCGACATCGAAGGTGTGCAGTTTCATCCCGAGAGCATCCTGACCGAACACGGACACGCCATCCTGGCGAACTTCTTGAAACCTCGTGGGGTATACCATGCGTAAAACCGTTGATCTTCGCAGCGACACCGTCACGCAACCGACACCGGCCATGCGTGAGGCCATGCTGGCCGCACCACTCGGCGACGACGTCTTTGGCGACGACCCCAGCGTCAACGCACTGCAGGCGCGCATTGCCGACATCACCGGCAAAGAAGCGGCATTGTTCATGCCCACGGGCACGCAAAGCAACCTGTGTGCCCTGATGGCCCATTGCGAGCGCGGCGACGAGTACATCGTCGGCCAGCTTGCCCACACCTACCGTTTTGAGGGCGGTGGCGCGGCGGTGCTGGGCAGCATCCAGCCACAGCCGCTGACGCAAGGTACGACCGGCGAAATGCAGCTGGCTGACATCGGCGCTGCGATCAAACCCGACGACATCCACTTTGCCCGCACCCGCCTGCTGTGCCTGGAAAACACCTGGAACGGCCACCCGATGACGCTCGCCTACCTGGCGCAAGCAACCGGCCTGGCCCGCGAACGTGGCCTGGCCACCCACCTGGACGGCGCACGCCTGTTCAATGCCGCGGTCGTCACCCCCGAAGCGGGCGCCAGTGCCCATGCCGCGGCGCGGCACATTGCCGGCTATTTCGACAGCGTTTCGGTGTGCTTCAGCAAGGGCTTGGGCGCGCCGGTCGGCTCGGCGCTGTGCGGCTCGCGTGCCCTGATTGCCCGTGCGCTGCGCTGGCGCAAGATGCTGGGCGGCGGCATGCGCCAGTCGGGCGTACTGGCCGCCGCGGCTTCTTACGCGCTGGACCACCATGTTGATCGTTTGGCGCACGACCATGCGCTGGCGCAGCGGCTGGCCCGGGGTCTGGCGGGCATCGACGCCCTGACGGTGCGCTCGGCACAGACCAACATCGTGTTTGTCGATGTCACCGGGGGCCATGGGCCGGCCTTGCTGGCGTACCTGGCGCAGCAGGGCGTGCTGGCCACCGGCCTGATCGGCCTGCGTTTTGTCACCCATCTGGACGTGGACGAGGCGGGCATCGACCATGCCCTGGCCTGCATTCACCAGTTTTTCAATGACCAGCCCGGCGCCACCGCGCGTGCGCCGGTCACCGGCACGGCTGTGTATTGAACCCCTTGATGCCATGCCTGATACCCCCCAATTGCTGATGTTCATCGTGGCCGGCTGGCTGCTCAACCTGACACCCGGACCGGATGTGCTGTTCATCGTGAACCATGCCCTCAAAAGCGGCGTGCGCGCCGGCATGGTGGCGGCGCTGGGAATTGTCAGTGGCTGCTTTGTGCACGTGTTCGCCGCGGCCCTGGGTGTCGGCGCTTTACTGGCCACTTCGGCCATGGCGTTCACCGTGCTCAAGTGGGTTGGTGCCGCCTACCTGACGTGGATGGGCCTGCGCCTGCTGTTGTCGCGCCGGGGTGCTAGCGGCATCGTGCCCGCACAGCCGGTGCCGGAACAGGCGGCCGTTGACCTGTCTCGCATCTACCTGCGTGGCTTTCTGACCAATGTCCTCAATCCCAAAGTGGCCTTGTTCTTTCTGGCCTTCGTGCCGCAGTTCATCGCCCCCGGCGCCACCGACAAGGTGACTGCCTTTTTGCTGCTGGGCCTGCTGTTCAACCTGAACTCGCTGCCGATCAATTTTGGCTACGCCTGGCTCGCCGGATGGGCGGCCAACCGGGTGCAGGTGGTGCAGCACACCCTGCACTGGCTGGACCGCGTTGCCGGTACCCTGTTCATCGGTTTTGGCCTCAAGCTGGCCATGTCCGACAATCCCGCCCACTGAGTTTTCCAGAGATCACCATGCCCCATACCCTCAAGATTACCCCGCAGGAAGCGCTGTTGCGCACCATTGAGCACCGCGAGATCTTTCACGACGAGATGCTGCACATCATGCGCCAGATCATGGCCGGCGAATGGTCGCCGGTGATGCTGGCCGCATTCATCACCGGCCTGCGCGTCAAAAAGGAAACCATTGGCGAAATCACGGCGGCGGCGCAGGTGATGCGAGAGTTCTCCACCAAGGTCCATGTGGCCAACACCACGCACCTGGTCGACATTGTGGGCACCGGCGGCGATGGCGCCTACACCTTCAATATTTCGACCTGTGCCATGTTTGTGGCCGCGGCAGCGGGTGCCAAGGTCAGCAAGCACGGTGGCCGCAGCGTTAGCAGCAAGAGCGGCAGCGCCGATGTGATGGAGTCGCTTGGGGTCAACATCAACCTCAAGCCCGAGGCGATTGCGCAGTGTATTGAACAGGTCGGCGTCGGCTTCATGTTTGCGCCCAACCACCACCCGGCGATGAAAAACGTGGCACCGGTGCGCCGGGAAATGGGTGTCAAGACCGTGTTCAACCTGCTCGGGCCGCTGACCAATCCGGCCGGGGCGCCGAATATTTTGATGGGTGTGTTCCACCCCGACCTGGTCGGCATTCAGGTGCGCGCGCTGGAGCGCCTGGGCGCCGAACATGCGCTGGTGGTTTATGGCATGGATGGCCTCGACGAGGTGAGTCTGGGGGCTGCCACGATGGTGGGCGAGCTCAAGAATGGCAAGGTGACCGAGTACGAAATCCACCCGGAAGACTTCGGCATGGCGATGGCCAGTACGCGCGCCTTCAAGGTCGAGACGCCAGAGCAGTCGCGCGCCATGTTGCTGGGGGTGCTGGACAACGTGGACGGTCCGGCCAAGGAGATTGTGGTGCTCAACGCCGGTGTGGCGCTCTATGCCGCCAATGTGGCCGACTCAATCCAGGACGGCATCAACAAGGCGCGTGCCGCCCTTGAATCCGGCGCCGCCAAGGCCAAGCTGGAAGTCCTGGTCACCACCGCCCATGCCCTGAGCGCGGCCCGACATGCGCTTGCTTGATACCGACGGGGCTTGGCTTGCCATTGGTGTCTCGGTGCTGTTTATCGTCGCGGGGCTGGTGCTGCACCGCGTGTTCGTCAACGTTTTAAAAAAAGGCTCGCAGGAGCCAAGCCAACATGACTGATATTCTGGACAAAATTGTTGCGGTCAAGCGTGAAGAAGTCGCTGCCGCCCTGAAGCGCAAGTCGCTCGCCGCGATGCGCTTTGATGCCGAGAGCCGGGTGCTGACGCGTGACTTTACCGGCGCCCTGCGCGCCAAAATTGCCGCCGGCCAGCCCGCCGTGATTGCCGAAATCAAGAAAGCCAGCCCGTCCAAAGGCGTGCTGCGGACGGACTTCATTCCTGCCGACATTGCCCAAAGTTATGCCGAATATGGCGCAGCCTGCCTGTCGGTGTTGACCGATGCACCATTTTTCCAGGGCTGCATCGATTACCTCAAGCAGGCGCGGGCCTCCTGCCAACTGCCGGTGCTGCGCAAGGATTTCATGGTGGACGCGTACCAGATCTACGAGTCGCGCGCTTGTGGGGCGGATGCTGTTTTGCTGATCGCTGCCTGCCTTGACGACGCGCAAATGAAGGACTTCGAGCAGATTGCCCGCAGCCTCGACATGGCGGTGCTGGTCGAGGTGCACGACGCGGCAGAACTGGCGCGCGTCCTCCAGCTCAAAACGCCGCTGATCGGCGTCAACAACCGCAACCTCAAGACCTTCGAGGTCTCGCTCGACACCACCCTGAGCCTGATGCGCGACATTCCGGCTGACCGGCTGCTGGTGTGCGAAAGCGGCATCCATAGCCGTGACGACGTGCTGCGCATGGGCGCTGCGGGGGTCAATGCCTTTCTGGTGGGCGAGGCCTTCATGCGCGCCGACGAGCCAGGTGAGGCACTGGCTGCGCTGTTTGGGTGACCGCCATGTCGCCCAGTCAATTGGCATCTGCCAACCCCGGGGACTGGCCGGTCGCAGCGGGCTGGCAAGTCCTGGTCGATCGTTTTTTTGAATCACAGGCGGGCGTCCAGCTGCTGACATTTTTGCGCCAGCGTCTGGCTGCGGGCGCTGTCATTTTTCCGCCACAACCCTTGCGTGCGCTTGAATTGACGGCGCCGGAATCGGTTCGGGTGGTGATTTTGGGGCAGGACCCCTACCATGGCCGCGGCCAGGCCGAAGGTCTGGCTTTTTCGGTGGCGCCAGGCGTGGCCTTGCCACCGTCCTTGCGCAATATTTTCAAGGAATTACAGCGCGACCTCGGCGAGCCCGTGCCACCGTTTCCCAGCCCGGGGGGCAGTCTGGTGCGCTGGGCGCGCCACGGCGTGTTGCTGCTCAACACCTGTTTGACCGTCGAGGAAGGGCGGCCTGCCAGCCATGCTGGAAAAGGTTGGGAGGTGTTGACCGATGCGATCATCAAGGATGTCTCCGATCACTCGGACCATGTGGTTTTTATGCTCTGGGGTAACCATGCCCAAAGCAAACGCAAGCTGATCGATGCTTCGCGTCACCTGATCCTGTGCGCCAATCACCCCTCGCCCTTGTCGGCATTGCGGCCACCGCTTCCATTTCTGGGGTGTGGACATTTCTCGCAGGCCAGGACCTGGCGTGACCGGCATCCAAAATAGCCCTTGTGTCGGTTTGCAAAATGGCGGTTTTGTTGCCAGGAGGCGGAAAAATACACAAAGAGTCGTGATGAAGTCAAACTTAATGGCATAATCCGGGGTTCACCGTGGAGAGGTGGCCGAGTGGTTAATGGCAGCAGACTGTAAATCTGCCCTCTTACGAGTACGCTGGTTCGAATCCAGCCCTCTCCACCAGTGTTAGAGATTGAATGTGGCACTGAAGCGCAGGCGCTGACGGGTTGACGGGTTCAGCTTCAAGGCGGGAGTAGTTCAATGGTAGAACCCTAGCCTTCCAAGCTAATGACGCGGGTTCGATTCCCGTCTCCCGCTCCAGTGTGCACAATGCAGGTACATCGCCCATTTGGCTCAGTGGCAGAGCACTCCCTTGGTAAGGGAGAGGTCCCGGGTCCGATTCCCGGAATGGGCACCATTAATTTGGTGTTGTTGGATGTTGAGGTGTATTGCATCGGCTCAGGTTTAGGGTTGATGCTGTTTTTTTAATTTGACGGTCTTATTTTCGGAGTCTGAAAATGGCAAAAGAAAAATTCACACGAACCAAGCCCCACGTCAACGTGGGCACCATCGGTCACGTTGACCATGGCAAAACCACGCTGACGGCGGCCATCACCACCGTGCTGGCAGCCAAATTTGGCGGTGCGGCCAAGGCCTACGACCA
>NZ_JAMPYG010000016.1 GCF_023700745.1 Rhodoferax sp.
ACCCGAATGGCACGCTGTTGCACCCGGTCGTCAATGACGCAATCGGCCGTGGTGTTGACGTAAATGCGGTCGGTTTCGCCGGTAAATTCGACCGGACCTGACTGCCTGGCCCGGGCAAAGTTTTGCACCTTGTCGAGGTAGTCACAGCCGTCGAGCCCCTGTACCGTGGTCTGATGGATGTCTGACACGCAAAAATAAGTGTGCAGCGCATCGGTCAGGGTAAAGGGCTGGTCGCCAGTGTTGCGGCTGGTGAGCTTGAGGGTCAGGGTGGTGCCGACGGTCAGTTCCAGCTCCAGGTCAAAGGCATGGTCCCACAGCGCGCGGGTGTCGGCGTCGTCCTGCAGGCCGAGGCGCAGCACGACTTGCTGGTCCGCATCCAGTGCGGTTGCACGCACCTGCCACATGCGGGTGCGCACAAAGCCATGCATTGGCAGACCCTCACGCGCGCCAAACCAGGGCCAGCACACCGGCACACCGCCGCGAATCGGCTGACCCGGCGCAAAGACTGCGGCTTGCGACAACCAGATGACCGGCGCAGCCCCCGCCGGTTGCCACGCCAGCAGATGCGCACCCTGCAGCGCCACGCGCGCGCTGGCCAGGGGCGTCTGAATTTCGACGATGGGCAAGTCGCCGCTGCCATTGACAAAATGCAGCGCGCCAGACAGGCCGAAGTGACGGTTGAGGGTGTCGAGGTTCTGACTCAAAATGCTTCTCCTGAGGAGTTGGTGGGTGATTGTCTCTGAGTTACAGCGTTGCAGGGCATAAGGGACAGGTCGGCAACGGGTTGGGCCGTCGCACATGATTCGTGACCAGGAAGCCGATGTGCAATTTGTCGGGATATGCGAGGCGTGCACCGCGCGCACCCCGGACTGGCAATACACCAGCACCTGCCGCTCCCCGTCTGGCGCCTGATTGACTGCGAAAGTATTCGATGCGCGGGTCGCTGCCGTCCAATTCGAGTGACTTCAGCATGAGCCCTGTGGGATGCTCAAGATCAATGCGGACGTGACTGCGGTCAATGCCTTGCACATCCATGAACTCCAGCAGCTGCTTGCCAGGCTGTCATACCATGAACAAGGCCATGGCCTCGCCCACCGTCACAACATCGAGAGCGGCGGGGTTCTCATATCCAAATTCAGCGATATGTTCCGGCGTGTCAGTCAGCAAAGCTCAACTGCACTTTCATTTGCGTTGACCGGTCGCGGGCAATCGTCAAGGCCTCGGCGACCTGTTCCATCGGCAAAGTCTTGGTGATGACCGGTTTGACATCGATGCGTTGCTCGCGGATGAGGCTGGCTGCCACGGCGTACTCGTGGTGGAAGCGGTGCGTGCCAATCAGCCGGATTTCCTTGCCTACCAGTGCATTGACCGGGATGTCGGCGCTACCGGTCACACCCACTTGAACAATCGTGCCACGCGGACGGATCACCGGGAAAGCCTGCTTGAGGACGGCACCCACACCCGTGCACTCGAACACCACGTCGAAATAACCCTTGTCAGCCGAGTAGTCAGCCATGAGGCGATCGGGCTCCAGTGCCGCATTGATGGCGACCTGGGCACCCATGGCCAGAGCGGTCTTGAGCGGGGCTTCCGAGATGTCCATGGCCACAATCTCACTGGCACCTGCCACGCGGACCGCGCCAATCAGCAAGGCACCAATCGGCCCGGCGCCTGTTACCAGTACCCGCTTGCCTACCAGGTTGCCGGCCTGATTGACGGCATGCACACCCACCGCCAGCGGTTCGGTGCAGGCGGCTTCGCCCAGCGACACCTTATTGCCCATGGGCTCGCATTGGTATTCCTCGGCAATCAGGCGGTCGCGAAAGCCACCGTGGGTGTGAGGCTTGCGCATGGCGCTACCAAAAAATTGCATCTCCAGGCAGTGCTGCTGCTCACCGTCCAGGCAGAATTTGCACTTGCCGCAGGGTCGACTCGGGCAGACCGCAATACGGTCACCGGGACGCACCCGGGTGACGTTGGCGCCAATCGCCTCGACAACACCGGCCACTTCGTGGCCCATGGTGATGGGCTCGGTGACGCGGATGGTGCCGATGCCACCCTCCCAGTAATAGTGGATGTCAGAGCCGCAAATGCCCCCGGCGCCGATACGCACCAAAACCTGTTGCGGGCCTACCTCGCCGATTTCATAAGTTTCAATTCGGACATCTTCCTGAGCGTAGAGAACACAAGCGCGTGTTTGCATATCAATTCCTTTGATTCAAAGTTGACTGGATCCTGGCCCAAACCTTGTCATCGACGGCAATGCCGGTGGGTTGGCGGGCATTGAAAAAATTTTGCGGGTCAGACCACTCGCGCAACGACGTGCTCTGACCCCAACTGACGAGGATGTCACCAATTCCACATGGATCCGTCCTGCAAGCGCGCGACGGGCAAGTAGGCACGTTCGTAGGGGTATTTCGCGGCCAGTTCCTCGTCGATATCGACGCCCAGGCCCGGCACGTCGTCCATTACCAGGTAGCCGTCTTCGTAACGGTAGTTATGCGGGAACACCTCTTCGGTGAGCGGCGTGTGCGGCATCAACTCCTGTATGCCAAAGTTGGGCACCCACAGACCAAAATTGACCGCAGCGGCCATACACACCGGCGACAGATCGGTGGCACCATGGAAGCCGGTGCGCACCTGGTACAAGGCGGCAAAGTCGGCAATGCGCCGCACATGGGTGATGCCGCCGGCATGCACGATGGTTGAGCGGATGTAATCGACCAGTTGTTCACTGATCAAGTCCTTGCAATCCCAGATGGAGTTGAAGATTTCACCTACTGCCAGCGGGGTGGTGGTGTGCTGGCGAATGAGGCGAAACGCCTCCTGGTTTTCTGCGGGGGTGGCATCTTCAACCCAGAACATGCGGTAGGGCTCCAGATCCTTGCCAAGCCGGCCCGCCTCAATGGGTGTCAGGCGATGGTGTGCGTCGTGCAACAGATGGGGATCAAAACCGACAGCCTCACGCACCTTGCGAAACAGCTCGGGCGTATGGCGCAAATACAGAGATGTATCCCACGGTTCCTCAGGAGGCAGCCCCTTTTCGGCTGGCTCATAAAAGCCTTTGCTCTTGCCTACGCCATAGGTCTTGGCCAGCCCGGGCACACCGGACTGCACGCGAATGGCCTTGAAGCCCTCTTCGATGTGTTTGTGTACCGCATCAACGGCTTCCTCATGGTCGCGCCCGTTGGCGTGGCCGTAGACCATGACACCGTTGCGGCTCTTGCCGCCCAGCAGTTGGTAGACGGGCATGCCCGCGAGTTTGCCTTTGATGTCCCATAGCGCCATGTCGATGGCGGCAATCGCGGTCATCGTCACCGGTCCGCGACGCCAGTAGGCACCGCGGTAAAGGTATTGCCAGATATCCTCGATGTTGCGCGGATCACGGCCAATGAGGCAGGGAAAGACGTGATCCTCCAGATACGACCGGACTGCCAGTTCGCGCCCGTTGAGAGTCGCATCTCCGAGCCCCCAAACCCCTTCGTCGGTGACGATCTTGACGGTGACAAAATTACGCCCCGGGCAGGTCACGATGGTCTGTATGCGCTCGATCTTCAAACGGTATCTCCTGAATTCTGATTAGTCGACAAAGTAGGCTGCAGGCGCCTGCTCACGCAAGGCCGCCAGGTGCTGGGTAATGTGGTTGATGTGTGCCGCCACGGTGGCGCCCAGACCCGCCACGTCGCGTGCCGCCATTTGCGCCAACATTTGCTCATGTTCTTGCAGTGACCGCTCGGCATGACCCGACACGCCCAGCAGCAGCCAACGCACCCGGTCAAACTGTCGTTTGAACGGCTCCAGCATGGGCCAGACATGTTCGCGGCCTGCAAACTCGAACAATCGCTTGTGCATCAACTCATCGAGCTCCGAATACTGCTCCAGCTGGCCATTTGATACGGCATCACGCTGGCGCTGAATGATCTGACCAAACTCGGTCAGTTGTTCGGAGGTGATGTTTTGTGCCAACTGCACATGGTTGGCGCATTCCAGCGTGCTGCGCACAAAGCGACCTTCTTCGAGCAAAGACAGGCGTACCGGCGCCACGAAGGTGCCCACCTGCCGGTAAATCAAAACCAGTTGTTCATCGGCCAACTGTGCCAAGGCCTCGCGCACAGGCGTGCGGCTGACCTCGATCAATGACGCGATCGTCGCTTCAGACAGTGCCGTTTTGGGAAGAAGCTTGCCGCGCACGATGGCCGTTTGCAGCACATCATGAACCTGGGCTGTGTAGGACTTTCCAGGGTCAAGCTTGAATCCACCAAGCGCCAATGCCAGCGCGTCATCAATGATGACGGTACTGTTTCGGGTAGCTCGACCAGAGACTTGGATAGACATGAAAGCAGCCAGTTCTTAAAAAATGCCATGTTACACCATGGTAGTAAGCTTAAGTTAAATCGTTAAATAGGTGTTTACCCGAATATTTTGACCTCAATTGAGGTCATATACTCAATTTGTCGACATGGTGCCATGGTAGTAAATTTAGTTGGCGCCAAAACGAACAAGGGCAATGCCCTTGGTGTGTTCAACGGCCAAGAAAACCGTTGCCTTAAAACCCTTATTTAGGAATCAAAAATGAAACTCGGCAAGATTCTTGCGGCGTGTCTGACGCTTGTTGCGGCAAGTAGCGTATTCGCCGCCGATCCAATCACGATCAAGGTCGGCGATAACTGGAACAACACCCATCCGATGGCGGCAGCGATCGACACGGTGTTCAAGCCGCAGGTCGAGAAGGGCACCAAGGGTTTGATCAAGGTGGACGTTTATCACTCCGGCACGCTCGGCAACGAAGGTGACTTGTGGGGCGGCGTGCGCAATGGGACGATCGAGGTGGCCATCGTTGGCACCCCGATGAACCAGGAATTTCCCACCATGATGATCTCCGACTGGCCGTTCCTGTACCGGGATCTCGCCCATGCGAAAAAGGTTTGGACGAGCCCCATCGCGGATGAAATCAATGCGGCATTTCATAAAAAGTTCCCCTCCGTGCACATGCTGAGTTGGGGGCCGAACAGCGCTCGCACCTTCACCAGTAACAAAAAGCTGACCTCGGTCGCCGATTTCAAGGGTCAGAAATTCCGTATGCCTGGCAATCCTATCCATATGGGCATCGCGCAAAACCTCGGCGCCAGCGCGCAGGTCATTCCGCTTGGCGAGTTGTTCAGTGCCCTGGAGACCGGCGTTGTGGACGGCCAGGACAACGGCATGGTCACGGTGATCAGCCAGGCCCTCAACGAGGTTCAGAAATACCTCTATGAAACCAATCACATCATCGCCACGCTGGAAATCATGGTGAATGCGCCGTTCTTCGACAAGCTCAGCGCCGAACACCAGAAAGTGATCCGGGATGCGGCCAAGGCGGCGTCAGTAAAAGCCTGGGATGACTACATCGCCAGCGTTGACAAGGATCGCCAGTTCCTTAAAGGCAAAGGCATGACCGTAACCACGCCGACGCCTGCCGATCAGCAGAAGATTGTCGACATGATCAAGCCCCTGACCGACAAAATGTATGCGGAACAGGCCTGGGCCAAGCCGCTGACCGACAAGATTCGTGCCATCAAGTAAATAGATTGGACAGCTGATTGGCAACATTTGAAATCCCCCGTGAAACAGCCATCACGGGGGATTTTTTCCGGGCTTTGCGAAGGTTAGGATGAATAAATTCAACACACTATTCCGGGGGATAGAGGTTTTGATCGCTTTTTTTCTGGCGATCATGATTGCCCTGGTTTTCGTTAACGTGGTTCTGCGTTATGGTTTTTCCACGGGGTTCGCCTGGTCCGAAGAAATATCGCGCCTCTGCTTCATCTATCTGGTCTATCTTGGCGCCATCGGGGCCATGCGGGACAACCAGCATCTGATCATCGACAGCATTCTGACCCGCATCCAGCCGGCTGCCCAGAAGGCCGTTTTTCTTCTGGTTCAGGCGGGCATCATCTGGGTCATGGTCGTTTTGAGTATGGGCAGTTGGCAGCTCGTCATTCAGAACCTCGGTGACCGTTGGGTTGCTACCCAGTTCCCGGTTTTTCTGATTTTTGGCGTCGGCCTCGTCACTGGTGTTGCGATCATCCTCCTTTCATTGGCGAACATCTACCGTCTTGTCGTACTCAAGTTATCCGTGAGCGAGCTGATATCGGTTCGTCATGAGGCCGATTCGGAACAAACTGGCAATATTCAGTAAGAGACGAACATGACCCTGATCATTCTATTTATGGTGTATCTGTGCGGTTCCATGATGCTGGGACTGCCGATTGCGTTTTCCCTGCTCTTTGGTTCTGTGGCGACCGCGCTCCACATGGGTGGAACCGCCACAAACCCCCAGATTGTGGCAACCCAGCTGATGCGAGGCGTGGACAGCGTAAGCATGATGGCCTTGCCATTTTTCATCATTGCCGGCGAGTTGATGAATCGGGGCGGACTGACCAAACGCATCATCTATTTCTGCAATATCTTTGTGGGTGGCGTTCGAGGCGGTCTCGGTTATGTGACGATCCTCGCCTGTTTGATTTTCGCCAGTCTGGTCGGCTCGGCCGTGGCCAGCACCGCGGCACTGGGCGCGATCCTGATCCCAATGATGGCCAATTCCGGCTACAACCGCGCCAAAGCAGCGGGACTGGTGGCCGCCGGCAATATGGTCGCACCCATCATGCCGCCTTCGGTGCCGATGATCGTCTATGGCGTCGCAGCCGGGGTGTCGATCAAGTCCCTGTTTCTTGGGGGCGTTGCACCCGCCCTTTATTTGACCGTCGTCATGAGCGTGGTCTGGTTTTTCGTTTCGCGCAAGGATGCACCCCCAGCCATCCCGCTGAATCTCACAGGCAAAGAAAAACTGAAGATTTTCATGAGTGGTCTGTGGGCCCTGCTGTTGCCGGTGATCATCATCGTGGGACTGCGGGGTGGCGTTTTTACGGCGACAGAGGCAGGTGTCGTTGCCGTGGTGTACGCCATATTCGTAGGCGTTTTTGTGTACCGCGAACTGACCCGCAAAGATATGTTTCGCGCCCTGACCACGGCAGCCAAGACTTCGGCGGTGGTCATGTTTCTCGCCGCGGCAGCCCAAGTTGCTGCGTACATCATGACCATCGCCCGCATGCCGCAACTGATCACTTCTGCTCTGGACGGGCTGGTCGACCGGCCGTTGCTGATGAACGTGATGCTGATGGCCGTGGTGCTGGTGGTCGGGATGGCGATGGACGTGGTGCCGACGATCCTCATCTTGACCCCAATTTTCCTGCCCTTGCTCAAGGCCGGGGGGATCGATCCGGTCTATTTCGGGATCATCTTTACACTTGTCAATGTGCTCGGTCTGCTGACCCCGCCTGTCGGGCCGGTGCTCAATGTGGCCTGCGCTGCGGGCAAGATAAGAATGGAGGATATTCTCAGGCCGACGATGCCGTACTTCATTGCCCAATGCATTCTGCTTTTCATGATGACCTTGATACCCGAGATGATTCTGTGGCCGCTGGAATGGATTGGCGGTTACGTGCCGAGGGTTCACACGCCGTCGCTGCTGGATTATTTCTAATCCAGCTCTGGGTACAAAATTCCTGCGCAAAGTGCGGGAAGTTGGTGCACAAATCAGCGCAACGCCAAAAGTCTGGCCGCTTATCCGGCGGCCAGTCAGGTGTGCCATAGTCGTCCTTACCACTTGGGAATGTTGCCAACATAAGGAGTAAAAAGAAGCCAGTGCCGCGAAACATGGAAATTTCAAGGGTGACAAAAAAAGCATCCCGCCCGTCGATGCTTTCGCTGCCATGGGGGATCACAACTGCGGGCAGTTTGGAGGCCGGTGCCAATCAGCTCTCCGCCCAGTCGTGGCATGATCTGACCTTCGTTTCACACAGAACGCAAGGATTCTCCAATGAACGCACCTATTTCCGCTTCGCTCCTGAACTCCGCCCAGGCCCTGACGCAGGTCAGCCAGGCCTGGGACGCCGACCTGGTCAAGCAGCTCACCAATTACATCGCCATTCCCGCCAAATCACCCATGTTTGACGCCGACTGGGCGCAGCATGGCCTGATCGAGAAAGTGGTGCAAAACGCCTTTGAGTGGGTGCAGGCGCAAAAGGTGGCGGGCCTGACGCTGGAGATCATCCGCCTGCCGGGTCGCACGCCGGTGCTGTTTTTTGAAGTGCCCGCTTCCACCGGCAATGGCGGCCAGCCAGTGTCGAGCCAGACCGTGCTGATGTACGGCCACCTGGACAAGCAGCCCGAATTCACCGGCTGGCGCTCAGACCTGGGGCCGTGGGCGCCCAAGTTTGAGGACGGCAAACTCTATGGCCGTGGCGGCGCCGACGACGGTTACGCCATTTACGCCGCCATCACCGCCATCCAGGCGCTCAAAACCCAGCAGGCCGCGCACCCGCGCATCGTGGGACTGGTGGAAACCTGCGAAGAAAGTGGCTCTTATGACCTGCTGCCCTACATCGACACCTTGCGCCAGCGCCTGGGTGATGTCGGTCTGGTGATTTGCCTCGACTCGGGGGCTGGCAACTACGACCAGCTGTGGATGACCAACAGCCTGCGCGGCAACGTCACCGGCGTGCTCAAGGTGGAGGTGCTCACCGAAGGCGTGCATTCGGGTGACGCCAGCGGGTTGGTGCCGTCCAGCTTTCGCATCCTGCGCCATCTGCTGGACCGGCTGGAAGACAGCGCCAGCGGCCGCCTGCTGCCCGCCAGCTTCCATTGCGAGGTACCCGCCGACCGCCTGGCCCAGGCCAGGGCCACCGCCGCCATTCTGGGCGAAGAACTGTTCAAGCGCTTCCCCTGGGCGCATGCCGACTGTGGCGGCAGCAGCCAGACCATGCTGCCCACCACCAGCGACCCGCTGCAAGCCCTGCTGGCGCGTACCTGGACGCCGACCTTGAGCGTGACCGGTGCCGACGGCCTGCCCGAACTCAAAAACGCCGGCAATGTGCTGCGCCCTTACACCGCGTTCAAACTCAGCCTGCGCCTGCCGCCCCTGGTTGACGCGGCCCGTGCCGTGGCCGAGCTCAAAACCCTGCTTGAAGACAACGCCCCCTACCAGGCCAAGGTGACATTTGAAGGTGGCGCTGGCGCGACCGGCTGGAACGCGCCCGGCACCGCGCCCTGGTTCGAGCAGGCGCTCCATGCCGCGTCACAAGACTACTTTGGCGCCCCTTGCGGCTATATTGGTCAGGGTGGCACCATTCCGCTGATGAACATGCTGTCCACCGGTTTCCCGAAGGCGCAAATGATGGTGTGCGGCGTGCTCGGCCCCAAAAGCAACGCCCACGGCCCCAATGAATTCCTGCATGTGCCCTATGCCAAGAAGCTCACCGCTGCGGTAGCCCAGGTGATTGCGGCGGCTGCGTTGGCGTGATGCTTCAGCGCGGTGCCAGCACCGCCATGGTGATGCGCGACACGCAGGTGAGTTCACCGGCGTCATTGACCATGTCAATCTGCCAGACCTGGGTGGTTCGGCCAATGTGCACGGCGCGGGTGGTGCCGGTGACCCAGCCACTGGTGGCGCTGCGCAGGTGGTTGGCGTTGATGTCGAGCCCCACGGCCCGGTAACCCGCAGGACAGGCATAGTTGGCGGCCACCGAACCCAGGGTTTCGGCCAGCACCACGCTAACGCCGCCGTGCAGCAGGCCAAAGGGTTGCCGGGTGCGCGCATCCACCGGCACGCGGGCGCGGATGAAATCATCGCCGACTTCCAGAAACTCAATCCCCAGATGACTGACCGCCGTGTCCAGGCTGATACGGGTCAGTTCTGCCGCAGAAACGGGCTGTTGCCACACGCGCATACACCACTCCAAAAAACAAAACAGGCATGAACTATAGCCAGCGCCGAATTCGACCCTGCGCATGCGGCTACCATGCAGGCGCCGTATTGAGTGGCGCAGGAGTAAAAAAATGATTGATGGATTGATTGCCGGCAGGTTGATCGGCGACCCGGAGCGGCGCCAGGGCAAGGGCGACAGCACTTACGTGGTGGCGCGGGTGCGCGCGCAGAGCAGCGAGGGCGAGCATCTAATGGTCAATCTGATTGCCTTTGATGACGCGCCCTGCACCGTCCTGCTGGCGCTGCGTGACGGCGATTCGGTGGCCGCCGCCGGCCATCTGAACCCCAAGGTCTGGACCGACAAGCAGGGCAACACCAAACCCGCGCTTGATCTGGTGGCGCACCGGGTGGTCAGCGTTGAACCGGGGTAACCTGGGCCGATGGCTGCTAAGATTTGGCACATGACCCACTGTGCCGCGCAAATGCTGGAAGAACAACCCGATGACTTGTGTCGCACCTTGAGTGACCAATGGTGAGGGGTGCCGCGTCCCTGCCGGCGCAACATCCGTTGCAGGGCATTTTCTTCATCGTGGTGGCGGTACTGTGTTTCTCAGCGCTTGATACGATCACGAAATTGGCCGCTGCCGTCCCCGTCGCGATGGCCATATGGGTGCGCTTTCTTTTCCAGACGGTCGTGACCGGGATGGCCTTGTGGCCGATGCGTGGCAGCGCGTTCCTGAAAACCAGACGGCCCGGTTTGCAGTTCCTGCGCGGTTTTTTGTTGCTCACTTGCAGCGTCATTGCCTTCTTGAGCCTGCGTTTTATGCCGGTGGGCGAGTTCACTGCCATTGTCATGATTTCGCCTCTGATCATCACGGCCATTTCGGCCTGGAAGCTGCACGACAGGGTGTCCGCACTGCGATGGTTGTGTGTGGTTGGTGGTTTTGCCGGATCGTTGGCTGTGATACGGCCTGGCGGCGAATCCTTTCACTGGGCCATGCTGCTGCCGTGTGTGCTGGTGCTGGCGAACACGGCTTTTCAGGTGCTGACGAGTCGGCTTGCCAGGACCGACAATTCCGGGACCATGCATTTTTATACCGGTCTGGTCGGTTTGGTGCTTGCCTCGCTGGCATTGCCCTTGATCTGGCAAGCCATACCCTGGTCGGTGTGGGCGCTGTTGCTTTTGATCGGTGCCTTTGGCACGCTGGGCCACTTTCTTCTGATATTGGCCTATGCCCGCGCGCCAATTGCCGTTTTGACGCCTTACCTGTACCTGCAGATTGGCTTTTCAACACTGGGTGGCTGGTTGATTTTTTCGCACATGCCCGACGCCTGGGCCTTGGCCGGGATTGCCCTCGTCTCAGCCAGTGGTGCCTTGGGAACATGGCTAACGGCACGAGAGCAGCGGGGGTAAATGTGCAGGCCGGCTTGTTTTTTTAATTGGGTTCCGAAACCTTGTCATCAGCAAATTCTTTCACCACCATGTTTCGCTACCTCACCGTCCCCGTGACCGCCTTTGCGCAAAATTGCTCCCTGGTCTGGTGTGACCAGACACTCAAAGCCGCCGTCATTGATCCCGGTGGTGACCTCGACCTGCTGCTGGAAGAGGTTGAACGCCTGGGTTTGCAGCTTGAGCAAATCTGGCTCACCCATGCCCACATCGACCACGCCGGGGCTGCCGGCGAACTGGCCGAGCGACTGGGCTTGCCCATCATCGGGCCGCATGAAGCCGATCAGTTCTGGATTGACGGCTTGCCCGGGCAAAGCAAAATGTTTGGCTTTCCACCGGCCAAATCCTTCAAGCCGACGCGCTGGCTGCACGATGGTGACAGCGTGACCCTTGGTGAGTGCACGCTGGCGGTACGCCACTGCCCGGGTCACACGCCAGGCCATGTGGTGTTTTATTCGGCACAGGCCAAGCGGGCCTTTGTCGGTGATGTGTTGTTTGCCGGCTCCATCGGCCGCACCGATTTTCCGCAGGGCGACCACGACACCTTGATTGCCAGCATCAGGAATCGCTTGTGGCCGATGGGTGATGACACCGTGTTCATCCCCGGTCACGGCCCCGAGAGCACGTTCGGGCGTGAGCGGCGCAGCAACCCCTATGTGGCAGATGGCAGTTAACGAAGCGGACAAAAAGAAAGGCGCGATTTGCTAAGTGACGCCTTGTGAAGTGTCTAAAAGGAGTTTTGTTCCATTTCCAGGCTTTTCATGTCGGTTGGGCCAGGGGGCGCAAACCTTGGGAATTTAGATCGCCACATCAGGGAAAGTACGACGCTTGACGACGCACTTTCAGTGCCATACCGGGCCTCATGCGGTTGGAATTGATATCCGCTTTGTACGGAGCCGTCAAGATCGCTTACCCCGGTAAGTAGTCATACGGAGTTGAAACGCCAGACATTACAGACCATCATCCAGCTCACTTCAGCACGTGACTCCGAGTGGCCTCGGGCTGCTGAGGGCGCGCATCCCTGAGGGAAAAGCTGGCGCCAAGCGTCAAATTGCTTGGAGCAGGTGTGCGTGAAAACTCGATGACAAACAAATCTACACAAAAAGGCGAGACATGAGCATTCCACGCAAGAACACCCCTTTGAAACTGACCACACTGGCCGCTGCCGTACTGGCGTTAAGCGCCTGCGGCGGAAACAGCGACCCGGTTGAGAGCATCAATACCAAGCCAAGCTATCTGGGCGCCGTCGCCAGCGCCAGCTATGACGGCAGCAGCGACGACCTGCTGACAGCCGGCCTGGGCAAGACCGGGCTGGGCGGCGTCGCACCGGCTGTGGTCGATCCGCTGAAGCCCACGGCGGCCGAACTGCGCAAGCTCGCCATCTTCAACAACTACCGCGCCATCCTCGACATCAGCGCGGCCGGCGGCTACGGCACGCTGTACGGGCCGAACGTCGATGCCAAGGGCGTCATTACCACCAGCGAAGGAAAGATCGCCGGCACCGAATACATCGCCTATTCGGATGACGGTAGCGGCAAGCAGAACGTCACCATGATGGTGCAGGTACCCGCCACCTTCAACCCGGCCAATGCCTGCATCGTCACTGGCACGTCCAGCGGCTCGCGCGGCGTTTATGGCGCCATCGGTTCGTCCGGCGAGTGGGGCCTGAAAAACGGTTGCGCCGTCGCCTACACCGACAAGGGCACCGGCACCGGCATCCACGACCTGCAGAACAATACCGTCAATGGGCAGAACGGCGTGCGCACGGACGCCGCTACGGCTGGCAAGAACTCGATCTTCACCGCCGATCTGAGCGCCGCCGAACTCGCGGCCTTCAACACCGCCACGCCCAACCGCTTTGCCGTCAAGCACGCGCATTCGCAGCAGAACCCTGAAAAGGACTGGGGCAAGTGGACGCTGCAGTCGGTCGAGTTCGCCTATTTCGTACTCAATGAAAAATACGGCGACCTGGCCAGGGATGGCGTGACACGCCTGAAAAAGCTCACGCCATCCAACACCATCGTGATCGCCTCCAGCGTGTCCAACGGCGCCGGCGCGGCGCTGGCGGCAGCCGAGCAGGACACGCAGGGCCTGATCAGCGGCGTGGCCGTGGCCGAACCCGAAGTCCAGCTCGCGCCCGACACCCGGCTGAGCGTCAAGCGCGGCAGCACCACGCTGGTCGGTACCGGCAAGCCGCTGTACGACTATTTCACGCTGGCCAATTTGCTGCAGCCTTGCGCGGCGCTGGTGTCGCCCGCCACCAATGCGTTCAGCACCGTCGACCTGGCGATTGCCGCCAACCGCTGCGCCGCGCTGCAGGCCAACGGCCTGGTCACCGGCGCCACAACCGCTGAACAGGCCGCCAGCGCCATGGCCGCGCTGATCGCGGCCGGCTGGCAGCCTGAAAGCAATGTGCTGCAGGCGTCGCACTACTCGTTTGCCACGCTGTCGGTCGGGCTGACCTATGCCAACACCTACGGCCGCTTCAGCGTCAAGGACAACCTGTGCGGCTACAGCTTTGCCGCCACCGGCGCCGCCGCATCGGCCACGCCGAATGCACCGGTGGCGCTGGCTCCGGCCGCGCTGGCGACCTCGTTCGGCGCTTCCAACGGCGTGCCGCCGACTATCGGCATCAACATCGTCAACAACCTCAGCGTGGGTGGGCCGTTGGTCGACGCCGCCTCGCTGTCGGCCGGCAATGTGCAGGACTACAACATCGCCGGTGCGCTGTGCATGCGCGAGCTGTTTACCGGCACCAGCGCCAATGCGCTGCGCGTGCAGCAGGGCATCAAGGAAGTGGTGCGCAGCGCCAACCTGCGCGGCAAGCCGGCGCTGATCGTGCAGGGCCGGGCCGACACGCTGCTGCCGGTGGCCTTCACCGGCCGGCCTTACTACGGCATGAACAAGATCGTTGAAGGCACCAGCAGCAAGCTGTCGTACATCGAGGTGACCAATGCCCAGCATTTCGACGCCTTCTTGGCCATCCCGGGTTATCCGGAACGCCTGGTGCCGCTGCACCGCTACTTCATCCAGGCGATGGACATGATGTATGCCAATCTGAAAAGCGGCGCCGCGCTGCCGGCCAGCCAGGTGGTGCGCACCGTGCCGCGCGGCCTGACGGGCACCGTGGCCAACCCGATCACAGCTGCCAACGTGCCGCCGATCCAGACGACGCCGGCCGCTGCTGACCAGATCACCTTTGCCGGCAATGTGCTGACCATCGCCGACTGAGCGTTTTTTCCGGCCCTTGCAAAGCCCGTGGCGCCTCCTGTACGCCACGGGCTTTTTCATGGGGATTGTTGAAAAACTGGCGGTAAATCCACCCAAGTTCGTAAATATCCAACTGAAGACGGACGCCATCAGATGAAAGTCTTGCATCGCGAGGCGGTTGTCCGTGCTTAATGGCGGGAGCGGAGGTATGCACGAATTCTGCGTGAGTTCAAGCAAATTAGCCTGCGCGCAGAATCAGTTGTACGATAGAGCGTTGCTTGGAAGCGCTCAAACTCGTTGCCGCCTATGCGTTGGTGGTCGACGCGAAAACACCGGCCGCCAAGAGTTTTGACGAACACTATGGGTTCACGGCGTGCCATGACCAGCCGATGACTTCTTATCTGGCCCTTGGCGCATAGCGATGATGGGCATGCGCAGTGATCGCAACAAGCGGTAGTAGCGACAGTCGCGCGGGTTACATCATGCCGTCGATTTGCGTGGCCTTGTGCAATTCCTGTAAAAGCCAGAGGCTGACCTGATTAAAAATCAGCCTTTGGCGCTTGCTGGCTTATTTACCAAAAATCATGTCGGGCAGGAACAGCGTGATTTGCGGGATATAGGTGATGATCACTAAAAACACCAGCAACACCGACAGCCACGGCAATGCCGCCTTGGTGACCTGCACCAGGTTCATGCCTGTCACGCCACTCGTCACAAACAGGTTCAGCCCCACCGGCGGCGTCACCATGCCAATCTCCATGTTCACCACCATGATGACACCCAGGTGGATTGGGTCGATGCCCAGTTGCTGCGAGATCGGGAAGAAGATCGGTGCCAGAATCAGGATGATCCCGGTGGGTTCCATGAAGTTGCCGGCAATCAGCAAAATGATGTTGACCACCAGCAAGAACATCCACGGTGTCATGCCCATGCCCACAATTTGCTCGGCAATGGTTTGCGGAATGCGCTCGGTGGTGAGCACGTGGGCAAACAGCAGCGCGTTGGCCACAATGAACATCAGCATCACGGTGGTGCGCCCGGCTTCCAGAAACACGTGAGGCACTTGCTTCACAGACAAATCACGGTAAATGAATACCGCCACCACCAACGCATAGACGGCAGACACAGCAGCTGCCTCGGTGGGGGTGAAGATGCCGCCATAAATACCGCCCATGATGATGACCAGCAGCGCCAGCCCCCACATCGAGTCTTTGAAGGCGCGCAACACTTCAGGCACGCTGGCCTTGGGCGGTGGTTTGACGGCCAGTTTGCCCGCGCGCCACCATACCGCGACCATCAGCATCAGGCCCAGCAGCAGACCCGGCACCACGCCTGCCATGAACATGCGCCCCACCGACACCTCGGTCACGGCGGCATAAACCACCATCACGATCGATGGCGGAATCAGGATACCCAGCGTGCCCGCATTGCAGATGACGCCCGCGGCAAACTCTTTGGGATAGCCGTTTTTCACCATGCCGGCAATCACGATCGAACCAATCGCCACCACCGTGGCCGGGCTGGAGCCCGACACGGCCGCAAACAACATACACGCCAGAATAGACGCAATGGCCAGTCCGCCGCGCAAGTGGCCCACGGCCGCAATGGCAAACACCACCATGCGCTTGGCCACGCCGCCGGTGCTCATCAAGGCCCCGGCCAGCACAAAGAACGGGATTGACATCAACGTGTAGTGCTCGCTGGTCTCAAACATCTTGATCGACATCGAGGCCAAGGAGTCCTGCGAGAAGAAAAAGATGGTCAGCAGGCTCGACAGGCCCAGGCTTACCGCGATCGGCATGCCGATGGCCATGCAGAAAAACAGGGCGGCAAAAAGCAAAAGGGTATTCATGATTGGGCCTCGTCTGATTTGAGTCGCATGGCTTCGGCGGCTTCGTCAGCCAGCCTCAGGCTGTCGGTCTTGCCGGTGATCAGGCCGATCAGGATCTGTACAAAACGCCAGCCGGTGAGCAAAAAACCAATCGGCATGATGATGAGTACCATCCAGCGTTCAATCGGCATGTCTTCAAATTCAATGCCGACGTCTTTCATTTTCAGAACGTAGATGGTGGAGCCGGTCAGTACAAAGCCCACGTACAACAGGCTCAGCAACACCGCCAGAATCGACACATTGCGTCGCGTGTTGTGCGGCATCATCTTGACCAGCGCGTCCACACCGATGTGCGAACCGACACGCACGCCATAGGAAATGCCGACAAAGATCATGAAGGCAAAAAACACGGTGGTGAGCTCCAGCGCCCACGAAAAGCCGCTGTTGAACACATAGCGCATCACGACTTGCAAAAAGGTCAGAGCGGTCATGGCGGCCAGCATCAGCCCAATGATCCACTCTTCCAGGTGATCCAGAATTTTCATTTCATACCCCAAAAAAACCCCGGGCTAGCCGGGGTGTTGGCATCAAGTCAAGACTGTGGTTTATTTGTTGGCTTTGAGCGCGGCATTGATCAGGTCTTTGCCGATGCTGTCTTCAAATTTCTTCCACACCGGCTGCATGGCCGTGCGCCAGGCCGTCAGGTGCTCCTTGCTCATGGGCAGGACCTTGGCCTTGTTGTCTGCAATGACTTTTTGACGGAAAGCCAAGTCTTCTTCAAATGCCACCTTGTTGCCGAATTTGATGGATTCGGTCATGGCCTCGGTCAGGCCTTTCTGGATGTCGGGTGGCAGGCCAGCCCACCATTTGGCATTGCCAATCACCATGTAATCGAGCACGCCGTGGTTGCTGTCCATGATGTACTTTTGCACTTCGTGGAATTTCTTGCTGTAGATGTTGGACCAGGGGTTCTCGGTGCCGTCAACCACGCCGGTTTGCAGTGCCTGGTAAACCTCGGCGAACGCCAGCTTTTGCGGATTGCCACCCACAGCGTGGAACTGTGCTTCCAGCACGTCAGACGCCTGGATACGGAACTTCAGGCCTTTGGCATCAGACGGCATGCCCAAAGGTTTGTTGGCCGAGAGTTGTTTCATGCCGTTGTGCAAAAAGCCAAAGCCCTTGATCCCCTTTTTTTCCATGGAATTCAGCAGGCCCAGACCTTCTTTGCTGGCCTGGAAGCGGTCCACGGCCTGGATGTCGGTGAACAGGAAAGGCAAATCGAAAATCTCGATCTGTTTGGTGTACTTGCCGAACTTGGACAGTGAAGGTGCCAGAATCTGCACGTCGCCCAGCAGCAGGGCTTCCATCTCTTTGCCGTCACCAAACAACTGGCTGTTGGGGAACACCTGGATCTCAACCTTGCCCGGCAGTTTCTTTTCAGCCAGTTCCTTGAACTTCAGGGCGGCCTGGCCCTTGGGGGTGACATCTGCCACCACGTGGCTGTATTTGATGATGAGCGGGGCAGCCTGGGCACCCAGACCGAAAGCCAACAAAACGCCAGCTGCAACCAGTTTCAATTTCATGAGAGTCTCCTCGAGTAGTTAAAAGTCTTGAACGACGAGCGGACTTTAGATGGCTGCGCATGAGCCAACAACTGTGGCGTTCAACAGCTAGGGTTTACCCTCAAACTCGAATCAGGCCTGGCGCAAGGCCTGTTCCAGATCTTTCATCCAGTGCGGCCCGATGCGGCTGGCGAGTTGCTGCTGTACCGGTTGCACGGCCTGGCGCAGGCGCGTGCGTTGACCCGGTGTCAGACTGTGGATGTGCGTGCTGCCTGCCTGGCGCAAGGCTTGCAGTGCCTGGTCATTCTGGGTGTCGGCAATCTGGTTGGCAAAGGCCAGCGCCTCCTGCAACGCCTGGTTAATCAGGGTGCGGTCGTCGGGCTGCAGGTGTTGCCAGAAACGCTGGTTGGTGACTACCGCGTAGCCCAGGTAGCCGTGGTTGGTCAGGCTCATGTCGCTCTGCACTTCGTGCATGGCCTGGGTCCAGAAGTTGGACACCGGATTTTCGGTGCCGTCGACCACGCCGGCGGCGAGCGCACGGCGCGTTTCACTGAAGGGCAGCGTCACCGGATGCGCGCCCAGGGCCCGCATTTGCGCCGCAATCACCCTGGAGGCCTGCACCCGCATCCGCAAGCCGACAAAATCCCCGGGTTCCCGCAGCGGCCGGTTGGCGCTCATCTGCTTGAAGCCATTGTCAAAAAATCCCAGGCCCACCAGCCCCTGGCGCGGCAAACCTTGCAGCAGTTTCTTCCCCAACGGCCCCAGGGTAACGCGCCGCACAGCAGCCAGGTCGTCAAATAGAAACGGCAGGTCAAACAACTCGAACTCGGGCAGCCCGATGCGACCAAACTTGGACAGCGAGGGCGCCACCAGATCCACCGCGCCCAGTTGTAGCGCCTGCATTTCGTCATGGTCGCCGTACAACTGCGCGTTGGGAAAGACCTGCACGCCGATGCGAGAGCCACTGCGCTGCTCGACCAGCACCTTGAAGCGGTTGGCCGCCAGGCCCTTGGGGGTTTCCTCGGCCACCACATGGGAGAAGCGCAGCGTGATCTCAGGCGTGCCGATGGCGCCGGCACGCCTGGACAAGACCGCAGTCCCGGCCAGGGCGGCAAGCCAGGTTCGGCGACTGACAGCGGCAGACAAGGTGGGCATGGCCGGGATTATGCGGCGGCGACCGGGGTACTGTGCAAGTGCAGGGTTTGGGTTGGAAAAGCAAATTCGATACCGTGCGCGGCAAAGCTGCGTACCAGTTGCAGGTTGATGGCTTGTTGCACGTTCATGTACACACCGTAATCGGGCAACAGCACATAAAAGACTGTTTCAAAATCAAGTGAAAACGCGCCCAGGCTCTTGAAGTGGGATCGGTCGAAGCGCGTATGGGTTTGGGTCCTGACGGCTTGCTCGATCAACTTCGGGATCATTTCAAGTTTGTCGGCCGGTGTGCCGTAGGTGACGCCGACGGCAAACACGATACGGCGCTCCTGCATGCGCTTGTAGTTGCGGATGCGGCTTTTCAACAGGTCGTTGTTGGACAAAATAATTTGTTCACCACCCAGGCTGCGGATGCGCGTGGTTTTCAGTCCGACATGCTCCACGGTGCCCATCTCTTCGCCCAGAATGATGAAGTCGCCAATCACAAACGGCTTGTCAATGGCAATCGACAGCGAGGCAAACAGGTCGCCCAGGATGTTCTGCACCGCCAAAGCGATGGCAATGCCGCCAATGCCCAGGCTGGCCACCAGCGCGGTGACATTGATGCCCAGATTGTCCATGATCATCAGCAGAACCAGCACCCAGATCACCACGCGCCCGAGGAATGACAGCAGCGACAGGGTCATGGCGCGCGCGCCCGCGTCATCTTGTTCGCCTTGCGAGAAATGGTGCCGCAGCCAGAAAATCAGGCCACGCGTGGCCCAGAAGCCTGCTTGAATGAGGATTGCCGCACCAAAGGCGCGGTTAACCAGCGTCTCCATGGCCGCGGGCAGGGTCAAGAAGTGGCTGCCCAAGTACAAGCCCATGGCGCTGGCGAGCAAGACGCGGGTCGCTGACAGCACCTCAATCAAGAAATCGTCAATGACCGTGTCGGTGTTTCTGGCAACCCGTTGCAGGTGGCGCAGCACCAGCTTGCGCAGCATGAACAGCAGCAGCATGAAGGCGGCCGCCGCCAGCAGCGCATAAGACCAATCCTGCAGGGCGTTGTGGGAGATAAGTTGTTGGAACATGGGCGTTCAATTCCAAAGTGATATCAATCGAGGCTGGTCATGCCTTACCAGCCCCACAGCAGATGGCGTGCGATCCATCCCTTGAGTCCGCTTTCGCGCTGCACCTGAACCCAGCCTTTGCGCTGCTCCAGCTTGCGCAGCACTTCGCCGTAGTCAGCCTTGCCGAGAATACGGCTACGGGTACCGGGCGTACTGCGTACGTTGGCCACACGCGACTTGACAATGACATGGGGCGTTTTGTTGACCAGCGGACGGTAAACCCAGCCGGCATCGTTTTCGAAGTCGCGCACCTGGAGCCAGTTGCCATGACGGCCGGTGACTTCCAGCGGATAACCTTGGGTGAGTTCCCACCGTGTGGCGTGTCGCGTGCCCGCGCCAGCGCGCATATTGACCTCGGGTCGGGCCACGCTCACCATCTCCCTGGCTTGCAGCGCTGCGGCTGATGAAAAAAGCGTAAGCGCAATGAGTCCACGCGACCATTTCTTCAAATTCAACATGAGATTCCTTTACCTGTGTAGCTTTGAAAACAAGGGTGAAATGGCGGCGGCTCAGGTGACTTCTTCAACCTTGGGGGGAACCATCCCGGAAATGATGTCGCCCATGCTGATGCTGCCCAGCAGCTTGCCGCGGCTGTTGGCCACGTTGGCCGCTTCCTTGCCCTCGGCGCTGAGTCGGCGGGCGACTTCCTCGATCACCAGACTGGCATCTACCGTTGGCCCTTCCACGGTCGTGCCGGGCGTCATCAGGGTGCGACAGCGAATGACGCGGCCGCGGTTCACGTCCTTGGTGAAGCTGATGATGTAGTCGTCTGCCGGTTTGAGCACGATCTGCTGTCCGGTGCCTTGCTGAATCACTTCGCCGTCGCGCAGGATGGCAATGCGGTCACCCAGGCGCAGCGCTTCTTCGAGATCGTGGGTGATGAAGACAATGGTCTTGCCGAGCTCTTGTTGCAAGTCCAGCAGCACCGTTTGCATGTCGCTGCGGATCATCGGGTCAAGCGCAGAAAAGGCCTCGTCCATCAGCAAGATGGGCGCATCGTTGGCCAGGGCGCGGGCCAGGCCAACACGCTGCTGCATGCCGCCCGAGAGCTGGTTGGGGTAGCTGTCTTCATAACCCTTGAGGCCCACGCGCTCAATCCAGCGCGCGGCCGCCTCGCGACGCACCTTGTGTTTCACGTGCTGCACTTGCAGGCCGTATTCGGTGTTTTCCTGCACCGTCAGGTGCGGAAACAGGGCGAATTTCTGGAACACCATGGCGGTGCGTTCGCGCCTGAAGCGCAGCAACTCGCCGTGGCGCATGGCCATTACATTCTGATCTCCCGCCCATACCCCGCCTGAAGTAGGCTCAATCAGACGATTGATGTGCCGGATCAGGGTGCTTTTGCCCGAACCCGACAGGCCCATCACCACCTGGATGCCGCCACCGGGCATGTCGATGTTGATGTCGCGCAGGCCCAGCACATGGCCGTGCACGTCGCGCAACTCCTGCTTGCTCATGCCCTGTTGCACGGCCGCCAGGTGCTGCGCCGGGTTGGGGCCAAAGATCTTGTACAGATGCTTGATGGAAATGCCCACCGTCGCGCTGGGCGTGTCGGGGCTGGCTGTGGCTGCCATGAGGTCATCAACCATGTACTACCTCCAGGTGTTTTTGCAGGCGTTTGCCGTAGGTTTGCGACACCCGGTCAAAAATGATCGCAATGCCGACAATCGCCAGGCCGTTGAGCATACCCATGGTGAAATACTGGTTGCCAATGGCCTTGAGCACGGGTTCGCCCAGGCCTTGCACGCCGATCATCGATGCAATCACCACCATTGCCAGCGACAGCATGATGGTCTGGTTGATGCCGGCCATGATGGTCGGCAGTGCCAGCGGCAATTGCACCTTGAGCATTTTTTGCCAGATTGAGGCGCCAAAGGCATCCGCCGCTTCGAGCAAATCCACGTCCACCAGCCGGATGCCCAGGTTGGTAAAACGGATCACCGGCGGAATGGCATACACCACCACTGCAATCATGCCGGCCACGCGGCCAATGCCGAGCAGCATCACCACCGGAATCAGGTAGACGAAACTGGGCATGGTTTGCATCACGTCGAGCACCGGGTTGACGCTTTTTTGCAGCCGGTCCCAGCGGCTCATGGCGATGCCAATGGGCAGTCCAAGCGCCAGTGCAACCACCGTGCAGACAAAGATCATCGAGATCGTCTTCATGGTGTTGACCCACATGCCAAAGTAGCCAATGGCCAGCAGCGTCAGCACGGTGCCCAGTGTGATTTTCCACGAGCGTGAGGCCAGCCAGGCAATCAGGGCAATGGCCCCCAGCACCAGCGTCCACGGTGACTCGGTCAGCAAGCGCTCCGAGAAGATGAGAAACTCGCGTAGCGGGTCAAACAGGCGTTCCAGCATTTCGCCATACTCGCGCGAAAAGGTCTTGAAACCGCCATCAATGAAGCGGCGCAAGGTACTGAGCTGCTCAGCACCCATCGCGGGAAATTCAGCGAGCGAAGTCATGCTGCTCAAAGACCGGTCTGGACTTTTGCGGCAACCTCAGGCGTGACCCAGGCCGTCCAGATGTCGGGGTTGTTTTTCAGGAAATATCTGGCACCGTCTTGCCCGTTGGCCTGGTTGTCGCTCATCCAGGCCAGCAATTTGTTGACGGTGTCGTTGCCCCAGCTGCGCGTTTCCAGGTAGCCGATGGCCGGACTGCCGGTTTTTTTGAAGCGGTCGGTGAGCACCGTGAACACCTCGGCTTTGGCCCAGTCGGTTTTGACCGGTTGGTCGCAATCGACTTTGGTGTTGCAGCCCTCAAAGCTGGCCTTGTCATGCGACACGCCTGCGTCAAGCTTGACCATGTCGTACTTGCCCAGGATTGAGGTGGGCGCCCAGTAGTAGCCCAGCCAGCCCTGTTTGCGCTCATTCGCTTTGGCAATCGAGCCGTCCAGTCCGGCAGCCGAGCCGGTATTGACCAGCACAAAGCCCTTGTTGGCGGCATCCCATGCCTTGAAAGCGGCACCTGTCGTCAATTGGCAGTTCCAGCCGGCCGGACAGTTGTGCACGCCGCCCTTGTCTTTGGCTTCTGGCGCCGGGAACAGTTCGGGGTGCTTCAGGGCGTCATCAATGGTCTTGATGTCAGGGTGGGCATCGGCCACGTGTTTGGGAATCCACCAGCCCTCCACGCCGCCATCTTTCAGCGAGCGCGCCGCGTAATGCAGACGCCCTTCTTGCACGGCCGCATCGAGTGGCTGGCGCACCGCATTGATCCAGGCCTCGGGCGCCACATCGGGTCGGCCCTTTTCCATCATGGCGGTCAGGGTGGGCATGGTGTCACCGGGCACCAGTTCCACATCGCAACCGTAGCCGCGGCTCAGGATGAGCTTGTCAATGTGCGCCAGCACTTCGGCGGACTGCCAGTTCATGTTGGCCACGGTGACGCGGCCGCACGATTGGGCTTGGGCGCCCGGGATGAGGGTCACCGCCGCAGCGGTACCCAGCAAGAGGGCGAAGAGGTTGGGGAGTTTTTTCATGACGGCTCCTGAAAACGGGTGAAAAATCAATACAAACACCGCTGCCGCGGCAGTCATGCCGTGATGTTTCAAACCATGGGGGCGGGATGTTTGTGCTTGAGAAAAGCAAGTAAATTACTTTTGCACAAATGTATTTTAACGCCTGTTGATATTCAGGCAAGCATATCAAGCCGGGTTGATATGCACCAACCGAGATGAAGGAGGTTTGGAGCTGTGTGTCGTCGGTCTTATCGTGTTGCGGCGGGCTCGTTTTTATCGGGTGTCAGGCGGTCTTCCAGTTCGCCGATGTAGGCGCTGAGCGAGTTGCCTGATTGTTCCACGCTGGTGCGCAAAGTGTTTTCCATGGTGTCGAGTCGGGCCATCAGCGCTTGCTGTGTCGCTTTATCCTGTGCATCGCGCTGCTTCATGCCGGCCTCCAAAAAGTTGCGCAGTTCGGTAAAGCGTGAGGCCTCGGCCTTGTCGGCAAGCTCGCGGTGGGTTTGCAACTCTTTGGCGTTGCGGCGCGATTCCATCAGCACATTGGACTGCAGGTAGAGCACGTAGATCAGGCAATACGCGACCACAAATATCAGCAAACCCAGCATGATCAGCCCCAGCGGTGCCTGCCAGGTGGTGACGCCCAAGGACAAAGGCGTGTCGGCCAGAAAAACATGCCAGTTGAGCGCTGTAAAAGCGGCAATGAGCGTGATGAGCAAAAGCAAAAGTAAACTGCGGATACGCATGGCGAGCTCCTGACGAGAGTTGTGACACAAGCCTGTTAGGGTACACCAAAGACTATCATGCGCCTCACGCACCTCCTGGTTATCCATGACCCAATCCACTGCCATCCCCGCCGACCTCTCGTTTGACTTTGCCCTGTTGCAACAGTCAGCCGCGCGCACGGGCAGTCGCAACCGGCGTGCGCTCTGGTGGCTGCTGGGCTTGCTGGCCCTGTTGCTGGCTTCGGTGGCCACCTTGCTGCTCTACCTGAACAACTTTGAGGCTGAAGAAGCAACCCGCCGCCGTGCTGCCGAAGCCCAGTGGCTGGAGCAAAGCGTGCAATTTCATTTTCGGCGGCTGGAAGATGACCTGCTGGTGCTGTCGCGCCAGGCCGTGCAAATGAGCGCGGGGGTGGGAGACCCGTCGGCAGGTCGCGCGCTTGACCTGAAGGCCGGTTTGTTGTGGCGTGAACCCGGCGTGATTTTGTCCAGTGGCTGGATTGGGGCAGGTCAGTTGAATGACCCCCGCGTGGGCCCTGAACGCTGGCCCATGGACTGGGATGCCCACCCCGATAACGCAGTGGCTTTGGCATTGATGCAAAGCACCAGCCAGGGCTTGCGCCGCGCGGCTTACGCCGGCTTGATGCTGCATGCGGATGGCAGCGCGACCGATGTGGTCTGGCTGGCTGTGCCCTTTTTTGACCGCGGCCAGTTCGCCGGCAATTATTTGGTGGCTGTGTCTTTGAAGCACGCGCTGACGGCGGTGGTGCCGGGCTGGTTCAAACAGGATCACCGTGTGCAATTGCTGACGGATGAATCCAGCACAGAAGCAGATCAAGATAGCGCTTACCGCGCGGGGCTTGACCTGCCCGGCACTGATTTGTTTGTGCAGGTGGCGCTGACCCAGGCACAACCCACCACGGTGCCGCGTATTTTCTTTTTGGTCGCCTTGTTGTTTTTGTCAGGCATGCTGGTGAGTCTGTATGCCCTGCGCCGTGACATTATCAAGCGCCAGCAGGTGCAGTCATTGTTGCAGGCCCAGGTCGCGCTGCGCACGGCCATGGAAAACTCGGTCACCATTGGTCTGCGCGCCTGGGATCTGGGCGGAAATATCTTGTATGTGAACGATGCCTTTTGCCGCCTGGTTGGCTACAGCGCGGCCGAACTGATTGGCCACACCTTTCCGTTTCCGTACTGGCCTGCCGAGCAAATCGATGCCTTGCAGCGGGTGCACGACGACATCCTGGCGCAGGGCACCAGCGGTGAAGGGGTCGAGGTGCAGTTTCAGCACGCCGACGGCCACTTGATTGATGTGCTGATCCACGAAGCGCCGCTGAATACCGCTGCCGGTGAGCAAATTGGCTGGATGAGCTCGGTGCTTGACATCAGCGAGCGCAAACGCGCCCAGCGCATGGCAGCGCAGCAGCAGGAAAAACTGGAGGCCTCGGGCCGTCTGGTGGCGGTGGGTGAAGTGGCCTCCACCCTGGCGCACGAGCTGAATCAGCCGCTGGGCGCCTTGAGCAGCTTTGCCAATGGCCTGCTCAACCGGCTCAATGACGGCAACATCGACCTGGCCGAATTGTTGCCGGTGGTGGCGCGCATGGCCCGGCTGGCCGAGCGCGCCGGCGGCATCATCCAGCGTGTCAATGCGTTTGCGCGCAAGCGCGAGCTGTCGCCGCAGCGCCTGGACATGGTGGCATTTTTGCAGCGCGTGCTGGTGCTGTTTGACGATGACAGCGCCATTGTCCCTGCCTGGGCGCTGCCCGATCACCCGGTCTGGGTGGATGCTGACGAACTGCTGTTTGAACATTTGGTCAACAATCTGGTGGCCAACGCGCAAGACTGGGCACCCCATGGCGGCCAGCGTGCGCAAGTCTGGGTGGGGTTGCGGCTGGACCAGGGCATGGCCGTGCTGAGCGTGGCCGACACCGGCCCGGGGGTCAGCGAAGAGGCCCAGGCCACCATCTTCAATGCCTTTGTCAGCCGCAAGGAGGGCGGCATGGGCATGGGGCTGGCCATTTGCCGCTCGATTGTGGAGGCTCACCACGGCAGCATCGAGGTCAGCCGCGACCCGCTGCTGGGCGGCGCCCGTTTTACTGTCAAGCTGCCGCTGGCCAAACCCCGTTCAAGGAAGGAGCTGCCATGACCCGTCCCCGCGTGCACATCGTCGACGACGACCCCGACATCCGTGACGGCCTGGCCTGGCTGTTTGATTCACGCGGTTTTCAAAGCGCCACCTGGGATGGCGGCCTGGCCTTTCTGGAGGCCGCGCGTGCCTTGCAGGGCGACTGGGGGCAGGCGGTGGTGTTGCTCGACATGCGCATGGCGCCGCTGTCGGGCAGCGTGACCTTCGACCAGCTCAAAGCCTTGGGTTGCCCCTGGCCGGTGCTTTTTCTGACCGGTCATGGCGATGTCGGTACGGCAGTGGCGGCCGTCAAACAGGGTGCTTGGGATTTTCTGGAAAAGCCGTTCCAGGACAACGAACTGGTGGATCGTGTGCAGCAGGCGCTGGCGGCAGCCCATGCTGCGCAGCACGATGATTCAGAGACGCAGCGCTTGCGCCAGGCGCTGGCCAGCTTGAGTCCGCGCGAGCGCGAAGTGCTCGACGAACTCATTCGCGGCCATTACAACAAGAACATTGCCGACCACCTGGGCATCACGCCGCGCACGGTGGAGTTTCACCGGGCCAACATTTTTGAAAAAATGGGAGTGGATTCAGCCGTTGAACTGGCGCACAAACTCGGGCGTTTGCAGCCGCTGGGCTGAACCTTCGGGCGCCACGCCGCCTGTCTGCATGTGAGCCTGACGCCCTGGCTGACCGTGCCCCCGATGGTGGTAACCGGGACGTCATCAAACCCGGTTTACATACGAGCAGGAGGTGTTTTGAAAAAATCTCTGCCGAATTTTTTGCCGCGAATGCCAGGGAACACACACAGCACAACGGACTATCGTGCTTTTCAATTGGTGCTATAAGTCGTGAAAACCGAGCACCATGAAGACAAATCACCCCAGCGATAACTCGAATATCGGGGCAGTTGAAACACTGCGTTTGCCGGTGGCCGAGAATCGCTACCGGACGCTGTTCGAACATTCACCTGATGGCATTCTGATTGCCGACCCGAACAGTTATTACATCGACGCTAACCCCAGCATGTGCCGGATGCTGGGATATGTTCGCGACGAGCTGATCGGGTTGCACGCCTCGGACATCGTTGCGCAAGACGAGATCCAGCATATCGGGCCGGCACTGGACGATATCAAAGCCGGATTCAATTACTGCCGCGAATGGCAGTTCCGGCGCAAGAATGGTTCGACTTTTGGTGCAGAAGTGTTTGCGACCACCTTGCCCGAAGGCAATTTGCTCGCGATGGTTCGCGACATTTCCGATCGCAAACAGGCCCAATCGGTTTCAACCTGGCTTGCGGCGATCGTCGAATCCTCGCAAGACGCCATCATCGGCAAGGACCTGAACAGCACTGTCGTCAATTGGAATATCGGCGCGGAAATGATTTTTGGCTACAGCGCCGAAGAGATGGTTGGCACTTCCGTTTTGCGCCTGATCCCTGCCGATCGACAGGATGAAGAGGCTTGGATCCTGGCGAAGATCAAGCGTGGCGAAAAGGTTGATCACTTTGAAACGCTGAGGAAAACCAAGGATGGACGCCTGGTTGACGTCATGATCACCATATCCCCGGTTCGTGATGCCACAGGCAAAATCATCGGCGCATCGAAGATCGCGCGCGACTTCACTGTGCTGAAGGAGCATGAGCGAGAGATCGAGCGAATTTCCAGCCTCTACGCGGCATTGAGCCAGATCAATAAGGCGATCGTAACAACCAGGAGTCGCGACGTGTTATTCCGGAAAATCTGCGGTGTTCTGGTTGAACATGGCGGCTTTCGCATGGCCTGGATCGGCTGGCATGACCCGGAAACACAATTGCTGGTACCCGTGGCCGAGTGCGGTGATGAAAGTGGTTATCGGTGTAGCGTAAAAGTATATGTGGATGACCGGCCGGAAGGCCGCGGCCCGGGTGGCATGGCATTCCGTAACGAGCAGCCCTATATCAGCAACGATATGGCCAACGATCCATCCATGCTGCCATGGCGGGACGAGTTTATGCCGCGCGGTTTCCGTGCCTTGGCGGTTTTCCCGATGCGCTTGAAGGGCGTGGTATGCGGAACGATCAGTGTTTATGCGAGCGAGTCTGGTTTTTTCCGCGACAAGGAAATCGCGTTGCTGGAAGAAGCTGCCAGCAATATTTCCTTCGCGCTCGACAATCTTGCGCGCGACGAGGAACGGCTGCATGCCGCGCGCGAAATCAAGTTCAAGAACACGATCCTGCAGACGCAGCAGGAAACCTCGCTGGATGGCATTTTGGTGATCGGCGAAAACGACCAGATCATTTCCTACAACCATCAATTCATCGACCTCTGGCGCTTATCGCCGCAGCTGGTGAGCGCCGGTAAGGACACGCCCGTGCTCAAGTCGGTTTTAGATCAGACCGAGAATCCGGAGGCGTTTCTGGCCCGGGTCAAGTATTTGTTCGAACACCGCGACGAACGGAGCCTTGAGGAAGTCCCGCTGAAAGACGGCAGGGTCATCGAACGGTATTCCTCCCCGGCTGTCGGAGCCGACGGCAAGTACTATGGACGCATCTGGTATTTTCGCGACATCACCGAAAGAAAGCGGGCGAAGGTAGCGCTGGAAACCAGCGAACAAGAGCAGCGCGCTCTGGCTGGGTTGCTGGAGATCGAACGATCCCGTTTGCTGGCGGCTCAGCGCATCGCCAAAGTGGGCAGCTGGGAGTCCTACCCGTCCACCGGTGCCGTCGTCTGGTCGGCAGAAACACATCGCATCTTTGAAACCGATCCCCGGCAGCTCAAGCCCACCCATCAGGCCTTTCTGGAACGGGTGCATCCGGAGGATCGCGAGGCGGTGGCGAAGGCATTCACCAATTCGCTTGGGCAGCCCGCACCTGGCAGCCCTTCACCTTGCAGCATCGAACACCGTTTGCTGACGCCGGATGGCCGGATCAAGTTTGTGGAAGAAAACTGGCAGGTATTATTTGACGACCAGGGGCAGGCGGAAAAAGCCATCGGGACCTGCCAGGACATCACCGAGCGCCAGACGGCGCAAGCCAGGATCAGCTATCTCAACCGCGTGCATGCCATGCTGAGCGGCATCAGCACGCTGATTGTGCACGTACAGGACCGTGACGAGCTGTTCCGGGGTGCTTGCCGTATTGCGGTCGAGACGGGCGGCTTCAGCATGGCCTTGCTGGTGATCCTGGATCCGGCCATGAAGCAAGTGATCTCGGTGGTGTCGGAGGGTAAAGACGCGGAACTCAAGGCCAATATTCACGAGCTGTTGTCGCGGGGAATGGATGTCTCCAACACCATGGTCGCAACAGCCATCAGGGAAAAAAGCGCCATCGTGTCCAACGATTCGCAAAACGACCCCAGGGTTTTGTTGGGCAAAAAATACACCGATGCCGGGGTCCGCTCGTTGATGATTTTGCCGCTGATGATCGAGCAGGAGGCGGTCGGGGCGTTTGCGCTGTACTCAACCCAGATCGATTTTTTTCATGCGGATGAGATCAGGCTGTTGACAGAGCTGGCCGGGGACATCGCGTTTGCAGTCAATCACCTCGACAAACAGGAACGGCTGAATTTCCTCGCTTACCACGATGAACTCACCGGCTTGGCCAATCGCACCCTGTTTCTTGATCGTGTGTCGCAGTTCATGAGCCGTGCGAAACGCGCAGGCCATCAACTTGCCTTGCTGATGATTGACCTGGAGCGCTTCAAGAACATCAATGACAGCCTGGGCCGACAAGCCGGGGACGCATTGCTGAAGCAGGTAGCGCAATGGCTTGCGCGCCATTTCGACGGCGAGCATCTGGTGGCGCGGCTGGAGACAGACCATTTTGCGGTGGTGCTGCCCGAAATCCGTCAGGACGGTGAACTGTCCAAGCTGTTCGACAAGATGTCCGAAGCCTTGCTGCTCCATACTTTTCAGCTCAATGACATGCACGCCTTGCGCATCGCTGCCAAGGTGGGCATCGCGATATATCCAGACGACGGCACCGATGTTGACGTGTTGTTCAGAAACGCCGAAGCCGCGCTCAAGTTGGCCAAGAAGAGTGGCAGCCGGTACCTGTTCCATACGAAAAAAATGACCGAAGCGGTGGCCGGCAAGCTCGCGCTGGAAAACCAGCTGCGCCAGGCCATCGACAACGGGGAATTCGTGTTGCATTACCAGCCTAAAGTGAACCTTGCCAGCGGCAAGGTCAGCAGCGCCGAGGCGCTGATTCGCTGGAACGATCCCCGCACCGGCCTGGTGCCGCCGGGCCAGTTCATCCCCATACTGGAAGAAACCGGATTGATCTACGAAGTGGGGCGCTGGGCGTTGCGCCAAGCCATCGCGGATTCCTTGCGCTGGCGCAGCGCGGGATGGCCTGCGGTGCGCATCGCGGTGAACGTGTCGCCGCTGCAACTGCGCAATCCCGGATTTATTGCCGAGATCGAGCGGAAGATCACCGTTGATCCCCATGCGGCAGAGGGATTGGAACTGGAGATCACCGAAAGTTTGGTCATGGAAGATGTCGAGCGCAATATCGCCATCCTGCAGGCGGTTCGCGCCATGGGCATTAGCATCGCCATCGACGATTTCGGCACCGGTTTCTCGTCGCTCAGCTACTTGGCCAAATTGCCGGTCACCACGCTGAAGATTGACCGTTCGTTCATCATCGAGATGACCGTCGGGCCCGAGGGGCTGGCGCTGGTGTCGACCATCATCAAGCTGGCCCATGCATTCAAGCTCAAGGTGGTGGCCGAGGGGGTTGAAACCGAGGAGCAGTCGCGCTTGTTAACTTTACTGGGTTGCGACGAAATTCAGGGCTTCCTGTTCTGCAAAGCGGTGCCGTGCGAGGAGTTTGAAGCAAGATTTCTGTCTCCGAACTGAAAGAAAGCCAAAGGGTCGGCTTCGTTGGTCGTGTTGTTGCGCCTAGCCGGGCTGGCGCGATGCACCTGCCGATCGCCATCGGTGCCATGGACCTTGCGCCGTGATGCGGCACAATCCATGGACACGCCGGCAGGCGCTCATCTTGGCAAGGATATCGGCATGACAAAACCCATCAAACGCATTGCGGTCAATACCGGTGGCGGCGACGCGCCCGGGCTCAATGCGGTGATCCAGTCGGTGGTGATTGCCGCCGCCAACCGGGGCTGGGATTGTTACGGGATTCGTGATGGCTTTAACGGCATCCTTTTTCCCGAACGCTACTCGGAAGGCGGCGTGGCGCGGCTCACGCGCGACCGGGTGCGCGGTATTGGTCACCTTGGCGGCACCATTCTGGGCACCACCAACAAAGGCAATCCGCTGCATTTTCCGGTCAATATGCCTGATGGCAGCGTGCGCGAGATTGACCGTTCCAATGAAATCCTGACCTACTTTGCCACCCACGAGATCGATGCGCTGGTGTCCATTGGCGGCGATGGCTCACTCACCATCGCCAACGCGCTCCACCAAAAAGGCCTGCGCGTGGTAGGTGTGCCCAAAACCATCGACAACGACCTCGATAAGACATTCACGACCTTTGGTTTTGATACCGCCGTGGGCTTTGCCACCGAGTGCCTGGACCGGTTGCACAGCACCGCCGAAAGCCACCAGCGCGTGATGGTGGTCGAGGTGATGGGGCGTTATGCCGGCTGGATTGCCCTGCACACCGGCATTGCCGGCAATGCGCACGCCATTCTGATTCCTGAAATTCCTTTTGACCTCGACAAAATCGCGGCCAAACTGCGTGCCCGTGACAGCGAAGGGCGTTTGTATTCCATCGTGGTGGTGGCCGAAGGCGCCCAGCCCCAAGACGGCCATCGCGAGTTGCAGGCGCCGGCAGAAATGGGCCATGCCGAGCGTCTGGGCGGCATGGGCGAGCGCGTTGCCCATGCGCTGGCCGAGCGCACTGGCAAAGATGCCCGTGTGGTGGTGCTGGGCCATTTGTTGCGCGGCGGCAGCCCGACCTCGTTTGACCGTCTGTCGGCCTTGCGTTTTGGCGCGGCGGCGGTACGGGCGCTGGACGAAGGCCAGAGCGGCATCATGGTGGCGCTAGGTTTTCACGGTGTCGATTACGTGGCGCTCGAAGAGGTGGCCGGTCGCATGAAGGACGTGCCGCTGGACTGCGACACCTTGCAAACCGGACGTGACTTGGGGATCTGCTTTGGTGATTGAGGCTGCTTTGACCGAGGGCAGGAATGCCGCGCCGCGCTTGCTGGTGGTTTGCCTGTGCGCTGAATGGTGCGGTGTCTGCCGCGACTACCGTAGCAGCTTTGCGCAGGTGCAAGCGGCCATTCAGGCGGATTTTGCGCAGGCCCAGTTTATCTGGCTGGATGTGGAGGACGAGGCTGACCTGTTGCATCCACTCGATGTGGATGACTTTCCCACGCTGTTGATTGCCGTCGATAACGCGCCGCGCTTTTTTGGCCCGCTCACGCCGCAGCCGCAAACCTTGGAGCGTCTGGTGCGCAGCGCAGCAGCAGATGCTGCGGCCGTGGCACTGGCCGATCCGGAATTGCGCGCGGCGGTGGCGCGGATTCAGGCCAGCCAGCCGGTTGCGCCCTCTCACCTTACATGATCCGGACCCACGCTTGAACACACATCCTTTTTTCTCCAGCCGCAAGGTGGTTTTCCTGCTGGCCTGCCTGTGCTGCCTGCTTTGGGGCAGTGCCTACCCGGCCATCAAGAATGGCTATGCGCTGTTTGCCATTGGCGCAGACGACGTGCCGTCCAAAATGGTTTTTGCCGGCTACCGGTTTGTGATCGCCGGTTTATTGCTGTTGCTCATGGCGAGGTTGACGCATCGGCCGATCTTCAATCTGGACGGCAAAAAACTGCGCCAGATCACCACGCTGGGGCTGACGCAAACCTCGCTCCAGTACATCTTTTTCTATGTCGGTCTGGCCTATACCACCGGGGTCAAGGGCTCGATCATGAACGCGACGGGTACGTTTTTCAGCGTCCTGCTGGCCCATTTCATCTACCACAATGACCGCTTGAGTCTGAACAAGGCAGTCGGCTGCCTGGTCGGCTTTGTGGGCGTGATGGTGGTCAACTTCAACAAGGATCTGCTGGATTTTGATTTCAGCCTGCTGGGGGACGGTTTTGTGGTGATTGCGGCCTTCATTCTCTCGGCGGCGTCGATTTACGGCAAGAAAGTCTCGCAATCGATGGATTCGGTGGTGTTGACCGGTTACCAGCTGACCATCGGTGGCCTGGCACTGACGCTGGGCGGGTACCTGACCGGCGGCACGCTGAGCGGTTTCACGCCGGCAGCTACCGCCTTGCTGGTTTACCTGGCCGTGCTGTCTTCCGTGGCCTTTACCTTATGGACTATCCTGCTCAAATACAACCGCGTCGGGATGGTGACCATCTTCAATTTCCTGATCCCGATTTTTGGCGCCGTTCTTTCCGCCATCTTTCTGGGCGAGAGCATCCTTGAATGGAAGAACGTGTTCGCCCTCGGGCTCGTGTGCTCGGGCATCTGGCTGGTGAACAGGGAAAGCCGATAAGCTGCCAAGCTCACGACGATCAGGCCCGCACCCTTATTTTTGCAGCAGCAGGCGCGCCAGGTCGACGCCAAAAACGAGCGCCACACCTTGTGCCTTGGCAAAGCGGCGGGCGGTGTCGCTGACGGGACCCAGGCTGAGGTAACTGCACTGTTGCGCTTCCTGTGCTTCTTTGGCTGCAACCAGATCGCGCAGCGCCTCGATGCCATGGGTGGCAGCTTTCCAGCGCTTGCAACTCACCAGCGTGGCGCGGCCACCCTTGACCAGCTGGAAGTCGGCCGCCGGGTTGTTGAGCCGGGTGACGGCGTAGCCCTGTTTGAGAAAAGCCTGCTCGATCAGGGCAGAAAAATCCCGCCACGACATGGCACCTGCCCGCGTCAGCGCCTCGGTCACGCGGGCCGGGCTGGGGGTATGCCATTGTTTGCGCGCTGCCAGGATGCCGATCACCAGAAACGGCAGGCCGCCCATCACGCCAAAGGCGACATAGGGTTTGGGCAGCAGGGCGAAGGACAACAGCGTGATCACCACCACAATGGCCATGCTGATCCACCACGGTGAGCGCAGCAAAATCGCAAACAGCGAGTTTTCGGACATTTTCAGTTTCATGGGAATGGCTAATTCTTAAACCTTGGGGGCACTTTGGCTGTAATGTGCACAAAGTGTATCGATCAGGGACTGGGCGTAAGGCGGCAATTTGTTCTGGTCGCGCACCAGGATGTAACGCTCGCGGACGCACCAGGCATCGGTCAACTCGATCAACGCCAGACCCATGGCCTTCTGGTTGCGGCGTGCGGCGCTTTCTGGCACGATGCCCACGCCCACCCCGGCGCCGATCATGCGGCACATGGCGTCGAAACTGGAGAGCTGGATGCGCAGTTTTAAAGGTTTGCCGAGCTTGTCCGTCACCTGCGCCAGGAAAGTTTGCAGGGTGCTTTGCTGATTCATGCCGATGGCATCCTCGTCCAGCGTGTCGGCAAAGGCGATCGACTTGCGCCCGGCAAATGGGTGGCTGCGCGGCGTGACCAGCACCAGCCGGTCGGTGCTGAAGTGGATTGCCTGCAGATTGAGCATGTCGACCGCGCCGGCCACGATGCCAATGTCGGCGCGTCCATCAAGTACGCCGCGGGCGATTTCAGCGTTTGGTTTTTCCTGAAGGTCGACGTTGACGCGCGGGTTGTTTGACAGGAAGCCGGGCAGGATTTCAGGCAGAAAATCTGTCACAGCCGTGGTATTGGCGTACACCCGCACGTGGCCGCGCAGGCCGCCACTGTATTCCTGCAGGTCGATGCGCAACTGGTCGACTTGCCGCAGCACGCCGCGTGCATGGTGCAGAAACGCTTCACCGGGCGGCGTCAGGCGCACGCCGCGCGCCTCCCGGTAGAGCAGCGTTTGCCCGGACTGGGCTTCGAGTGATTTGATGCGCGTGCTGGCCGCTGCCAGCGACAAATGCTGGCGCTCGGCAGCACGTGTCAAACTGCCTTCGTCGGCGGCACAGACAAATAGTTTCAGGTCTTTCAGATCAAAGTGCATGTCAAATCGAATACTAGCGTAAACCCTGTAATCTTCGGAATTTCCGAAGTGCTGGTTTAAAAATGAGTGATTGTGCCCGCAAGCCCGAAAAGCGACGATTGCCTCCTACTTAAACCAACAGGAGACAGCATGAAGCGACTGACGACATTGACGGCCATGATTGCGCTTGCGTTGAGCGCCGGTCTGGCATCGGCCCAGGACAAGCCGGCAGAATTGAAAATCGGCATTTCAACGTTTACATCCGGCCCGGCTTCGGTTTTTGGCGTGCCGGGCAAGGCAGCGGCCGACTTGTTGATTGCCGACATGAACGCCAAGGGCGGCATTGGCGGGGCCAAGGTGGTGGCGACCTATATCGACGAGGGCATTGGCGGCGACAAGCTGCTCAGCGAATACCGCCGGTTGGTGCAGGAGCAGGGCGTTCGTACCATGCTGTCGGCCATTTCCAGCGGCAACTGCAACATCGTGGCACCGGTGGCAGAAGACCTGAAAGTGCTCAACGTGATGTGGGACTGTGGCACGGAAAAGGTGCTGGAAGAAAAACCCTATAAATACGTGGTGCGTACGCAGGCCAATGCCACCACCGAAATGGTGGCTACGGTGCTGTACTTGCTGAAAACCCGACCCAATTTTTCAACGGTTGCGGTGGTCAACCAGGACTACGCCTGGGGTCGCGATTCGTGGGAGATTTTCCTCAACACGCTCAAAACGCTGAAGCCGGACGTGAAGGTGGTGGCAGAAATGTTCCCCAAATTCGGTTCCTCTGACTTCTCCACCGAAATCAGCCGACTGCAGGCCTTGCGCCCGGATGTCATTCTCAACACCTCCTGGGGTGGCGACCTTGATACCTTTGTGCGCCAGGCCTCGCAGCGCGGTTTATTCACCCAAGGGGCGACCATGGTGCTGCCGCTGGCTGAAAGTTCATTGGAGCGGCTCGGTACGGCCTTGCCGGCGGGGGTGATCGTGGGTGGCCGTGGCGACCATTATTTCCTCCATCCGGAAACCCGGGATGACCCCGCTCACAAGGAATTTGTGGCCAAGTTTCGGGCCAAAACCAATGCGTATCCGATTTACCCGACCTATCACATGGCGCAAGCCCTGGTCGGTCTGAAAACCGGCTATGAGGATGCCATCAAGGCCAACGGCGGCAAGTGGCCCAGCACCGAGCAGGTCGCTGACGCCATGCGCAAGATGACGTTCACGGCCTACGGTCGCAAGGTCAGCATGCGCCAGGATGGCCAGGCGCTGGAAGACCAGTTGCTCGGCATCACCAAGCATGTCCCGCAGTACCCCTTTGCCGTGATGGACAAAATGATGCTGGTACCGGCCGATCTGGTGACGGCGCCGGTGGGCCAGAAGTCGCTGCCCTGGATCAAGACGCTCAAGGTGGACGTGCTGCAGAGCGACCGCCTGAAGACATACGATTTCAAATAAGCTGATTTTTCCATCCGGTTTTGCCCATGAATGCAAGTCTATTTGCGCTCGCCCTGATGGATGGCGTCTCCTACGCGGCGCTGTTGTTTCTGGTGGCGCTGGGGCTGACGCTGATCTTTGGTGTCATGCGCATCCTCAATATTGCGCATGGCAGCCTCTATGCCTGGGGTGGCTATTTCGCCGCCACGCTCGGGCTGCTGATCACCCGCTTCGAGTTGTCACCGCTGCTGGCCCTGCCCGCGCTGGTGGTCGCCGCCGTGCTGCTGGGCGGCTTGCTGGGCACGGTGCTGGAGTTTGCCCTGCTGCGTCGTATTCTCGACAAAGATCCGATCTTGCAGTTGCTGGTGACCTTTGCTGCTTTCATGGTGCTCGAAGACTTGCAACGCATGATCTGGGGTGTGCAACCCGTTTTTGTTTCGGATGTTGTGTCGCAATTGGGCACGCTCAGTGTGGCAGGGGTCACCTACACCCGCTACCAGTTGCTGGTGTTGCCGTCGATGGCCGTGCTGGCATTTTTTGGCTTGCGCTGGTTTCTGGGTCGCACCGCGCTGGGTCGCCAGGTGACTGCCGTCACCCATCACCGGGAGGTGGCGACTGCCATGGGGGTCAACACCGGGCGCGTCACCTGGTTGACGATCTCGGTGGGTTGTGCGCTCGGCGCGCTTGGCGGTGCGCTGGCGTCGCCCACCACGTCCTTCACGCCCGGCATCGGCGCTGAAATGATGGTGCTGTCGTTTGCCGTGGTGGCGACCGGCGGCTTGGGCCAGATTGGCGGCGCCGCGCTGGCGGCGTTGATGATCGGGCTGGCGCGCTCCTTTGCCATTTACCTGCTGCCCGAACTCGAAGTGCTGGTGCCCTACCTGATCATGGTGGGGGTGCTGCTGATCCGGCCTGAAGGCCTGTTTTCGACCGCTGCGGCCCGGAGGATTTGATGCGATTGCGATTACTGGTTGGGGTGCTGGCGCTGGCGGTACTGGCGCTGGGCCTGGTTTTTCCGTGGCTCAAGACGCCGCTGTTGCTGGCGCTGGCCAATGGGCTGGCCGTGGCCGGTGTGATTGTGCTGATCCGCGCCGGGCAGGTGTCGTTTGGCAACGCCATGTTCGCCTGTCTGGCCGGCTACGGGGCGGCCTTCATGGCACGCGCCTGGCACCTCGATGCCTTGTTGCTGATTGGCCTGAGCGCTGTATTGGCGGCGCTGGCCGGTGCGGTCATCGGGCTGTTCATCGTGCGCTACCGTGGTATTTTCTTTGGCATGCTCAATCTGGCGCTGTCGATGGTGCTGTTTTCCGTGCTGGGCAAGTTTGGCGCTGTCACCGGCGGCACCGACGGTTTGCGCTTTGACCGGCCGACACTGGGTTTTGTTCACCTGGAACGTGAAGGCTTTGAGACCGCCTTGCTGGTGTTGGCGCTGCTCATGGCGATCGTGGCTGGCTGGCTGGTTCAGCGTTACTTTGCCAGCGTCTCGGGGCAGGCGCTGGCCGCCATCAAGACCAACGAGACCCGGCTGGAATACCTTGGCATCTCGGCGCGGCGTGTGTTCTGGGGCGGCTATGTGCTGGCTGCCACGCTGTGCGGCCTGGGCGGCAGTCTGTTTGCACTGGCGCAAGGGCTGGTGACGCCGGAGATGGGTTACTGGGTGCGCTCGGGCGAACTGGTTTTCATCGCCATTCTGGGTGGCTCCGGCCACGCGCTGGGGGCCTTCATTGGCGCCTTTGTGTTTGAGTTCATGAAACTGTACGCTGCCGCCCTGTTGACCGGTGCCTGGCAATTGGTCATGGGGCTGGTGCTGCTGGTGATGGTGTTCCTGGCACCCCATGGTGTGTTTGGCATGATCGAGCGGCGACTGCGCTCCGGGAGAAGTGCATGAGCGACTATGGACTGTTGTCAACGCGCGGCCTGTCGCTGTCGTTTGGCGGTGTCGTGGCGGCTGACGTCATTGACTTCGATTTGCATCAAGGCGAGCGTCTGGCAGTGGTGGGGCAGAACGGCGCCGGCAAAACCACCTTCATCAACATCTGCACCGGCTACTTGTCGCCCAGTGCCGGGCAAGTGCGGTTTGACGGCGTTGACATCACCGGCCAGAGTCCGCGCGCCATTACCCGGCGCGGCATCGGACGCTCGTTTCAGTTGCCGCAGGTGTTCACCGAGCACACTGTGCGCGAATGCCTGATGCTGGCGGCCTCCGCGGTCAAACAGCGTCGCGGTTTCCTGCTGCCGCTGGGGGATGCAATTGATGCACATGAGATCGACGAGACCCTGGAGCTGCTCCAGCTGACAGCACGCGCGCACGATTTGGCAGGCTCCCTGCCCGAGGGCCAGCGCAAGCTGCTCGATGTGGCGATGGCGCTGGTGCTCCGGCCCAAGCTGTTGATCATGGACGAGCCCACCAGCGGCGTGTCCACCGACGAGAAACATGGCCTGATGGCGGTGCTGATGCGCGCGCTCGACGAGCGCCAGGTGACGAGCATTTTTGTCGAGCACGACATCGACATCGTGCGCCGTTATGCCACCCGTCTGTGTGCCTGGATTGCCGGGCGCATTGCCGCCGATGGTCCCCCTGACGAGGTACTGCGTGATCCAGTCGTGATCAAGAACGTGATTGGTGAATGACATGTTGAGCCTTGAAAATATCTCCGCCTCCATTGCCGGTATTTCGGTGCTGCGCAGCATCACGGTGCAACTCACGCGTGGCTCCATCGTCGCCGTGGTGGGGCGCAACGGCGCCGGCAAGACCACTTTGCTGCGTCTGATCATGGGTTTTTTGCCCGGTCATGGCGGGCGTGTGTTGCTTGACGGCACCGACCTGGCCCATGCGCCGGCGCGTCACCGGGCCCGGCTGGGCATCGGTTATGCCCCCGAAGACCGGGTCCTGTTTCCCACTTTCAGCGTCGAGGAGAACCTGCGTTTTCCTTGCGAGGTGATCGGCATGCCGCGGCGCGCTGTTGATGAGCGGCTGGACGAAACCCTGACCATCGTGCCCGAGCTGGAGCTCATGCTGGCGCGCTCCGGTGCCGCCCTGTCGGGTGGCCAGGGCAAGATGGTGGCGCTGGGACGTGCCGTCATGGCCGGCGAGCGACTGGTCTTGCTGGACGAGCCGTTCCAGGGCCTGGCACCGGTGTTGGCGCAGCAGTACGGGGCGTCACTGGAGCGTCTGCATCAGGCGCGACCCGAGTTGTGTGTGGTGATCACCGAGTCCAACCGCAGCCTGCTCAAAGACATCCCGACCCAGACCCTGGTACTCGAACGTGGCGAGTTGCAGACGGATGAAGCCGCTGCAGCCGCGGTGCACTGAGCGCTGCCTGTATTTTTGTTTAACCTGAGGAATTTTTTATGGCTCAGCATTTCATCAACGGCCAATGGGTGGCCGCCAGCAGCGGGCAGACCCTGCCCGTGATTGACCCCAGTACCGGTGAAGTCTTTGACCAACTGGCCCGCGGCAATGCCGCCGATGTCGACCTTGCTGTGGCGGCGGCACGCGCGGCCCTGTCAGGCCCCTGGAGCCGGCTGACGGCGACCGAGCGCGGGCGAATTTTGATGAAGATGTCGCAGCTCATGCTGGAGCGCGTCGAAGCGTTGGCGCTGCAGGAAGCGCGCGATACCGGCAAGCCGTATTCGCAGGCGCGCAACGACATCGTGGTGGCAGCGCGTTATTGCGAGTTCTATGGCGGTGCTGCTGACAAGGTACATGGCCAGCAGATTCCCTACATGGCCGACTACCACGTGGTGGTGTTGCGCGAGCCTTACGGCGTGACCGCGCACATCCTGCCGTGGAACTACCCGGCGCAGATGTTCGGCCGCTCGGTCGTGCCCTCGCTGGCGATGGGCAATGCGGTGGTGCTGAAACCGTCGGAAGATGCCTGCCTGTCGCCGCTGGCGTTTTGTGAGCTGGCACGCGAGGCCGGTCTGCCGGACGGCGCCCTCAACGTGGTGACCGGCCTGGGCGAAGAAGCCGGCGCCGCCCTGACCGCCCACCACGACATCGATTTTGTGACCTTCACCGGTTCGCCAGAAGTGGGCACCATGGTGCAGAAAGCCGCTGCCGAGCGCACCCTCAAGTGTGTGCTGGAGCTGGGCGGCAAGTCGCCGCAGATCGTCTTCGAGGACGCCGACCTGGAGCGGGCCGCCACCTTCGTGCTGAAGGCGATCACGCAAAACGGTGGCCAGACCTGCTCTGCCGGCAGCCGACTGCTGGTGCAGCGCTCGGTGTACGACCGCTTCGTCGGCATGGTGGCCGCGCGCTTCGCCCAGGCCTCGGCCGGCACGCCGGCGATGGACCGCGACTGTGGCCCGCTGATCAATGCCGACCAGAAACGGCGGGTGGAAGGCTTCATCCGCCAGGCCATCGACAGCGGCATCCCGGTGCTGGCGCAAGGCGCGGTGGCCGAGGGCGTACCGGCCGGTGGTTTCTACGTGGCGCCAACCCTGTTTGGCCCGGTGCCGCGCGACCACCGGTTGGCCTGCGAAGAAGTGTTTGGCCCGGTGCTGGCGGCGATTCCGTTCGAGGACGAGGAAGACGCAGTGGCGCTGGCCAATGCCACGGATTTTGGTTTGCTGGCCGGCATCTGGACCCGCGACGGCGGCCGCCAGATCCGCATGGCCAAACGCATGCAGTGCGGTCAGGTTTACCTCAACTGTTATGGCGCCGGCGGCGGCGTCGAACTGCCGTTTGGCGGTGTCAAACGCAGCGGCCATGGCCGTGAAAAAGGCTTCCTGGCGCTGGAAGAGTTCTGCAATGTCAAGACCGTGGTGCAGTACCACGGCCAATAACGGTGAATGAAAGAGAGACCCCCATGAACATGAGACTGAAAGACAAAGTGGCCATCGTGACCGGTGCCGCCAGCGGCTTCGGCGCAGAGATTGCACGCCAGTATGTGGCCGAGGGCGCCAAAGTGGCGGTGGCCGACATCAACGCCGCCGGCGCGCAGAGCGTGGTCGATGCCTTGGGCGCCAACGCCATCGCGGTGAGCTGCGACGTGACGAAACGGGCCGACATTGACGCGCTGGTTGTCGCCACGGTGGCACAATTTGGCCGGGTTGACATTGTGGTCAACAACGCCGGCTGGACGCACAAGAACCAGCCGCTGCTGGACGTGGATGAGGCCACCTTTGACCGCGTCTACAACATCAACGTCAAGTCGATCTTTCACATGACGCACGCGGTGGTGCCGCTGATGCGCCAACAGGGCGGGGGTGTCATTCTGAACATCGGTTCCACCGCCGGCATCCGCCCGCGCCCGGGACTGACCTGGTACAACAGCTCCAAGGGTGCGGTCAACCTGCTGTCCAAATCGATGGCCGTGGAACTCGGACCGGACAAGATCCGCGTCAACGCCATCTGCCCGGTGATGGGCGCCACCGGCTTGCTCGAGTCCTTCATGGGCATGGCCGATACCCCGGAGAACCGCAAGAAGTTCATCGCCACCATTCCGCTGGGACGACTGTCGGAGCCCAAGGACATTGCGCGCGCAGCGGTCTTTCTGGGCAGTGATGACGCCGAATTCATCAGCGGTGTCGAGTTTCCGGTGGACGGCGCGCGCACGGTCTGAGCGCGGAAACAAACCCCGATTGGCAAGGCCAGTCACTTGGCCTGATCGGTCGCGCTAAAGTCATCGGCAATGCTGCGGAGTTTCATGACTGCACCCGCTGTCGGGCCGCCACACGTTGTGCAAGATCGCGCATTAGCAGGGGTGGACTGGCCAGTACGGGGCAAGGCAACTCTTCCTGGAGCAGATCCCGCAAATGCGCCAATGATGCCTGTGCTAACACGATCACGTCGACGGAGGGTGCCAAATTTGCCGCGGACAGCCGCACCAATTGGTCATGGCGCGTACGATCTCCTGCCATCAGCGCAGCGTACGCTTCGGAATTGACCATGGGGTGAATGCTGACCGCCATACCCTGCTCTGCGGCGTGCGACTGCAGCAGTGCCGTGCTAGGGCCAACTGTACTGGTTGCGGTGCACAGCAAGCCAATCCGCCCACCTTCGCGCACCGCTTGAGCTGCCATGGGGTCATCGATTTTGAGCACAGGTTGACGGACCAGACGACGCGCTATGTCGACTGCTGGCGAGGTCGAGGAACAGGTCACAACGATCAGATCAGGTTGCGCGTCTGACGTCACCAGTATTTGTTCGACAACGCGCCGGTATACCGGCTCCTGCGGCCCTCCGCGCAACAGATCTTTGAGCAGGCTCTCGTTCAGGACGTGAAAGCACTCGACATCTGGCATCTCAGTACCCATGAGCTGTCGAAATGTATCAGAGAGAAATCCAACAGTATGGATAAACGCGATTTTTGTTGTCATTAAGGGATTCCAAAAAATAGTCGTACCAGTCAGTACATGTCAATAACAGAGAGCATTTAAATATTTCTCAAAATCTCAAAATCTCAAAATCTCAAAATCTCAAAATCTCAAATTGAATTCGATAAATGAGAGCGGAGTTCAACATCAAGATATTTTTTAATCATGTGATCATAAATTATTTAAAATAAATAACCAATGTTGAACTATCTTAGATGTGAATCATCACCCCAGGTTTCAATCGTCCACTGCCCCTTATTGATCGCTATCCAGTTGATTCCGGCATTCGGAATCGGATAGTCGCGTGGCGCTTGGAGCGGCAGACCGCGCGCTCTACGGTAAATGATGTCAAGTGCGCCTCCATGGGTTACAACCACGACGGTTTGCCCTTTGTGTTTTTGCACCAAGTGGTCAATGCAGTCCAGTACGCGGGCCTGGTGTTCTCGACGGCTTTCCCCACCGCCCGGAGATGCGTAATCTGGATCGTGTATTGCAATTGCATGAGCGTCTTTTTCATACTGATGAGCAATCTCCTCAAGGGTCATTCCTTCGCAACGGCCGAAATGTCGTTCTCGCAAAGCTTGCAAAAGTGTCATAGGCAAATGCAGGATCTCAGAAATCGGTTGCGCAGTTTGACGTGCACGCAGCAAGTCGCTGCTGTACAAGGCGACCGCAGCAAGACCAGCAAAACGGCGTCCTACAGCAGTCGCTTGTGCTTCACCATTCGCGTTAAGCGCCAAGTCCATTTGGCCTTGCAATCGCAGTTCAACATTCCAGTCCGTCTCACCATGGCGGACAAAGCAGATACGAGTCATTTTCTGACGTCCAATAATTTAGATGACACATTGGTAAACTGATATAAATCAAGTTGGTAGACAAACAAGAGTAACTCTATTTGATAACCCAAGTCGTCAAGCCCGGAATAAAAGTGACCAACATCAGGACGAATAACATGACGCCAACGAAAGGTAGCGCAGCAAAACTCAAGCGGGACAAAGGCACTTTTGATATGTTACTGGCTACATAAAGAGCAGTCCCCACTGGTGGTGTCAATAAACCGATCGTCAGATTCATCACCATCATGAGGCCGAACTGAGTTAAATTAACGTCTAAAGATACCGCAACTGGAACAAGGACGGGAACCAGAATAATGATTGCGGGACCAAGATCCATGAATACGCCAACAATCAGCAAAAGGAGATTGATCATGAGCAATATCGCATATTTATTGCTGGAAATACTCAAGATTGTTTCACTGATTTGTTGTGGAATTTGTTCACTCGCCAATATCCAGCCGAACAAGGAAGCCGTAGCAATCAAAAAGCTGATGACGGCTGTATTACTTACTGAGCTACTGAATATCTCTGGAAAATCGCTCCATGATAATTCTTTGTAAACAAATTTCCCGATAATAATTGCATATACAGCCGCAACAACGCCTCCTTCAGTCGGGGTAAAAACGCCCATGCGAATGCCAACAATAATGATGATCGGAAGCAGTAATGCCCATACTGATTCTTTGACGCATGCCAGTTTTTGGGCTCTTGACATCGTTGGTTCAGCCGGATAGTTTCTTTTTTTTGCATGAAAATGGGATACCAACATGAAACCGGCAGCAATCAATATACCTGGTAGAAAACCAGCCATGAACAAATCGCCTATAGATGTACCAGAAGATACACCATAAAGTATCATTGCAATACTAGGTGGAATAATAAGACCAATGCTTCCTGATGCGGCTACCAATGCGGCTGAAAATGGAAGTTCATAGCCGCGTTTTTTCATTTCCGGAACCATAAGGGTACCAATAGCTGCTGTATCTGCAACTCCGGATCCCGATATGCCACCCATAACGACACCAGATATAGACACCACATGGGCCAAGCTACCACGGAGCCCACCAACGAGTGATAGGGCAAAATTGATGATTCTACTGGTGATGCCCCCTTTTTCCATAACTGAGCCTGCAAGCATGAAGAAGGGTATCGCCATCAGTGGAAAAGAATCCACACCTGCAAACATTCTCTGAATAACAACCTGCATTGGATAATCGGCTACAAAAAACATCGCAGCCAAAGAGGAAATACCTAAAACAAAAGAGATAGGAACTCCAATCAATACAAGAACGACAAATACACTGAACAAAACTAAAGTCATGGCATCAGCGTCTGGCTAAGACGTCCTCATAGAAATTCTTTATTAGGTAAGAAAAAATCAGTATTCCACCAAGAGGTAAAACGATGTAAACATAATGCATTGGTATTTCCAACGCCGAGCTGGCCTGATGAGAACCACGTGCTACAAATTTAAAACCACCAAAAATTAAGACGGCAGTGAAAATCATCATTGATAGATAACTCACTGAAATTAAAATTTTCTGTATGAAATTCGGGAGACTTTTTAAAATCAAATCTAAGCTAACGTGCTGTCTGTTTCGAACCGCCATGGCTGCACCTAAAAATGTCATCCAGACAAATATGTAACGCCCAGCTTCTTCGGACCACGAGAGTGAATTAGAGAATGCGTATCTTGCAATGACTTGAGAGAAAATAATGGTGACCATAGCCAACATCAGCAAGAAACATAGTGTTCTTAAAATATAGAAAAACCTTTTTTCCAATTTTTACCCCTTGACAAATAAAAACAATTGACACCATCTATGGTGTTCAAGATGGCGTCAATATTTTTTACTAATTACATTACTTGCCAGCTTCAATAATCTTGTTGTAAAGATCGATTCCATATTTCTCTGCAAACTGCTTGTGCACAGTACGAGCTTGTTTGGCCCATTCTGTGGTATCCGGCTTGGTCACTTTCATGCCTTTTGCCTGCAAGTCTTTGAGCAAGTTATCGGATTTTTCGAAAACAAGTTTGTTTTCATATTTTGTGGCTTCATCAGCAGCTTCCTTAATTGCTTTCTGCTGTTCAGAATTAAGTTTTAACCACGCTTTATTACTCATGGCAATGAGAACATACTCATATTTATGATTCGTCATGGCAATATATTTTTGGACTTCATATATTTTGCCAGCATGAATAAACGGAACTGGATTCTCTTGGGCCTCAATCACGTTTTGTTGCAATCCTGTATACACTTCACCCCATGCCATGGGGGTAGGATTGGTTCCCATGGCTTTCCAGGCAGCAATGATAGGTGGAATTTCAGGAACCCGAATCTTGAGCCCTTTGATGTCGCTCAAAGAGTTGATTGGTTTGTTGGTCGTCAATTGCCGGGGACCACGCTCCCAGAAAGCCAGTCCCCGTATATCGGAACTCTTCAACAACTTGTCAAGAAGTTGATCGCCGATCGGACCATACATAACCTTGCGCAAATGTGTCTCGTCTTTGAACAGATACGGCAATTCCATGATTTGAATTGAAGGCTCGAAATTTCCAAGAACACCTGCGATCAAAGCAAAATCGACAGAGCCGATTTGCATGCCTTCAGCCATGTCCCGATCGTTGCCAATCGTTGAGTTGGGAAATACCTTGACTTGTACTTCCCCCTTGGTTTTTGCATCAACCAGTTCAGCAAACTTAAGTGCGCCTAGTTGCCATAAATCTGATTCATTTTGTACGTGACCCAGTTTCATGACAATGGGTTTTTTAACGGGATCTGCCGCAAATGCAGTACAGGCGACTGCCATGCCAACGATTAAAGACAAAGCAAACTTTTTCATATTTTCTCCAGTAAGATTAGTTATTCAATATAAATCACCAAAAATTATCAAATGATTGATAATATCTTCTTATTATTAATCCCTGCTGCGCTACACGTTTCCTTTATGATTCAATTGAATCAAAGCTCAATCATGACTTTGACAACGTGTTCTTTTTTCTGACTTAATACGTCAAGGCCTTCCTGCGTATGTTCAAGATCCATGGTTTGAGTGATAAAGTCACTTAGATCGAGACCGTTGTTAATCATGTCTGCAGCTTCCTTGAAGTCTTTCGTTTCGTAGGTCATGGCACCATACATGGTGAGCTCATTGATAACAATCTGGTACGAATAGAATGGGATTTTTTCGGTAATCATGGCAATGATGCCAACTTCCCCACGTTTTCTGACACATGCAGTAGCTTGATCAACAATATTGTTGGCCCCCGCTGCAATGAGAGCCAGATCAGCTCCCCTGCCATGGGTTAGTTTTTTTACGACATCCACGATATCTGATTCAAGTGGATTGATGGCCAGCGTGGCACCATGTTTGAGTGCCATGTCACGGTTAAACTCAGCTGTATCGGTGCAAACAACTTGTTTGTAACCCATTTGTTTGGCAACTACCAAGGTGAGAAGTCCAATGGTTCCAGAACCCAGGATCACCAGGCAATCCTTCTCCTTGACCGTGGATTTTCTGAGTGCTCTTACAGCTACTGCAAGAGGCTCAATCATCGTGCCCATTTTGTAGCTCACCTCATCATTCAATTTATGAACGGTGATCTCAGGCGCATTGAAATACTCTACAAAAACGCCAATCCACTTTGCAGTTCCAGGAACAATCTTGGTGCTACATAAATTTACAAGACCTTGTTGGCAATATTCACATACGCCACAACCATATTGTGGTTCAACCGTAACACGATCTCCTATTTTTACGGTTTTAACATTTTTACCAATTTCAACAACATTTCCAGCAACCTCATGCCCCAGAATGGCCGGTGGTTTACGAAATGCATGTGTTCCTCTGAACAAATGAAGATCAGAACCGCAAACACCCACGGTCTTTACTTTAATCAATACTTCGTCATCTTTTATTTTTGGTTTATCTACTTCCTGAATTGAAACTTTTTCCAGATCTGTCACGAGTGCTGCTTTCATTACATATTTCTCCTGTATAAATTAAACGACGTTTCTTAAACTAAACACTTAATCAAAGTTTATAAATTTGTCTTGATGGGTTGCTAGTTACGTGCCCCATGCATTTTATTTTTGCAAAATTTAATGATTAGCCATATGTGCTATGTATTGCCGCGCAGTGCTTTTACAAAATAAGACTTGTCGCCCATTTGTCCACCTTTTAAAGCAATTTGCAAAGTGCTGAGATGAGCTTGTTTCGAGATGACCCGACACAGGGGGGCGCCAGGTGCAAGTCTGGCTTCGATCTCAAGGGCCTCAGGTGCCAGTACGCGGGTAATCTGGCTCGACGTGTCACCCCCGGACAACAACAGTCGTCGTACAGGCGTGGCCAGCAGGATCGCCTTGACGATCAGGCCAAGTCTCATGCCCAGCAAGCGACCGCCACCGTGTTTTGCGTCTTCTCTTGACTTGCCCAGTGACATCAGTGAGCTGATCATGGCTTCAATGCGCGGGTCCTGTGATCCACGCGCGGTATGTAACATGAGGCTTCTGCCTTGCTGGAGTTGTTCAAGAGCATCCGAAACCAACTTGGCTGCTGTCGACTCCCAGCGAAATTCATCAACGAGTGCGCAGGCATCAATCGGCATGTCGACGAAGCCGGCAGCAATAGCCTCATCAATTTGAAGCGCACTGAGCGAGGATGCACTGCCCGAGATGGCGAGAACACAGTCAACACCGGCAAAGGATTCGTATTTTGGTGTTGGCAGTGTATTTCGACTGCTTTCACGCCACCACTGCGTGAGTGCGTACTCAACGCCGGAGGAGCCGACCACGAAAGCTGTTCCCAATCGGCGCGCATGAGCGTCAAGCAGTCTGCCGACTTCTGTCATGTGCTCGTCAGTCAGTCCGTCAAAGAGCACTGCGTCGGGCTGCGCGCTGCGCAATGTTTCCAATTGCTCATCCATTCCGGCTCGATTTCTTGCGAAGTTCGTCACTGCAAACTTATCGATGGTCAGGCTGGTTTGACGACCAATAAATTGTGTCAGGTCGCTTTCGTCAATTGGTGTGACGGGATGCACGCTCATGATGGGGTGCTTGTCAATGCGATACGTTACCCCGTCAGTTCCCGATCTTGCGAACAGGTTTCCGAACAGGCAGTACCTGGCAAGTGCAGGTGTTCCCGCGACGATTGGAATAAACGCCGCACCGAAAATCGGGCGAGCAATTTCCATGACCCGCCCAATACTGCCTATGGACGGCGAGCTGTCAAACGTGGAACAGACCTTGTAGTGCACGATGGGAACCTTGAGGTCCGAAAGTGACTTGAAGATCGATGGAAGTGTTTCATCCATTTCTGAAGGCGACATGCCCCGGCTATCGCCAGCGATGCCAATGGCATCAAAACCCGTGAATTCCTGTATTGTTTCGGGTGTCGGGGCGTTAAGAAATAGCGCGCAGCGAAGGCCAGCAAAAGCAAGAACTTCCAACGCATCCGTGGAGCCTGTGAAGTCATCGCCATAAAAAGCGAGGCGAGGGGATTCGCGCATACAGATTTCCGTCATGATCAGGTGTGACTGAACTTGATGAGGGCTTTTTGGAGGGCTGGGTGCGTCTTGGCGTAGGCGTCAAGGCTGACGCCTGAAACCGCGGCTTCCCAGCCTTCGCGCATGCTCTGTACACCTGCCGCAATGCCATCCGGGTGGCCCAAGATACCGCCACCGGCCAGGTGCATCAGGTCAGTCGATTTGAGCTTGGCATAAAGATCAGGGGCCTGAGAGGCCCACTGACCCGACGAAAACACCGGCATCAGGGGCGTGACACCGGCAAATGGCGCCAGGCATGACCTTGCAGACGCGATGACAGAATCGTCTGATTCGCTGAATTTGCTACGGATGCCGTTGACGTGAAGATGATCGACACCAGCCAGCCGCCAAAGTTTCTGATAAGCGGCAAATGAAAACCCAAGTTGCGGATGACGCGAGAACGCGCCCCAGCCGTTTCTGTGGCCGTGAATTGGGAGCTCGGTGTATTGACGCAGATGTTCCACACCAGCGAAGCCAACCCAATTCGCGCTGACCATGACGCAGGTACCGCCTGCGGCAAGCACGGCATCGTGCCGACGCAGCATTTCGTCGATGCTGCCCGAGATATTAAAGGCGTACATTGGCATCCGCCCGAGTCGGTCGGCGTGCCGCTTCAATACAGGCATGACAGCCTGGAGTCGCTCGTTAAAAGGAGCATACGTCGGGTCGGCCAGCAGTTCGTCATCTTTAATGAAATCGATGTCTGCCGCGCACAAGGCATCGACCATCTCGGCGGTTTCTGCGGCTGAGAGGCCGATGCTCGGCTTGATGATGGTGCCAATTAATGGGCGGCCTTGGATACCCGCTTTTTGACGTGTGCCTTCAATCCCGAACTTTGGTCCGGGAAACTGATGGGCGTAGGTCGATGGCATGTCCAGATCGAGCAGCTTCAAACCTGTCATTTCACCCAATTCAAAGAGATTGCCAGCCACTGTGGCCAACAGGGCAGGCATGTTGGGACCTACGTTCGCGATTGGGAATGCGATTTCAATTTCAGCGCGATGAAACACCCCGGCTGGCCCGCGCCGCTCGACAAACGCGCTGCGCAGTGACGGCTCCAACACCGGTGGCAGCGTGTCAATGCGCGTTACGCGAGCGCGCGATCGATCTTTGAGCGCATCGGTTTCACCAGGCAAGGACATGAAGGTTCCACTCGATTGCTCGCCGGCAATAATTTCGGCCGCCTTCTCTACCGGCACGGAGCTTTCAATAAAGTAACGTGCCGTGAATTCGGGGCGGTCGGCCTTTTTGTTCTGCATTTTTGAAAATGTTGTGTGATATTAGTTAACTCAAGTGTTTGATAAGAAAAAATTATTTTCTCGATCTTTCGTTCACTTGTGTCGAATAATATGGCTCAGAACCCAACTTATCAATCGATATGAATTCTGTGATTTGTGCAAAAAACTCACAATACGCTAGGGAAAACCCTCGGCTCCCGGGACGGCTTAGACTGTGCGTGCATGTTGAACCAACTCACGCATCATGAAAATACCGAAACCCTCACTCAACGCGCTGCGGGCCTTCGAGGCAACGGCCCGGCTTCGCAGTTTTAGTGAAGCGGCCAATGAACTTTCAGTCACTCACGGGGCTGTCAGTCGGCATGTGCGGTCGCTTGAAGAGCTACTCGGCCTCCAGTTGCTTCATCGCAATGCGCATTCCACCCATACAACGCCGCAGGGCGCCCGACTTGCCGAAGGCTTGTCTTCGGCCTTCAATCTAATACAGACAAGCATCGAACAATTGATATCTGGCCCCATCACGCTTTCATGTTCGGAGTCGATCATGATGTACTGGTTGATCCCGCGAATTTCACGGTTTCGGCAAGCACATCCGATGGTGGATCTGCGCGTCAATATGAGTTCAAGTCTGGAGGATTTCGCGCGTGAAAACATCAGCGTGGCGATTCGCCTCTCGACCAAAGAGCTTCCTAAGGAGGCGTTGAAGATAGATGTCGTTGAAGAGTGGATTGGGCCGGTTTGTACAGCGGAATACATGCATTCGGCGCGCATTCAATCGGTCGAAGATTTAAGCCGAACACGTTTACTTGCGACCAGGACCAGGCCCTTGGCCTGGGCAGAATGGTTCCGCACATGCGGCCACGCCAACAACCGTATAAAAATTGCCGATTCCTTCGATCATTTCTATCTCATGATTCAGGCTGCAAAATGTGGCCTCGGGGTGGCGAATGTTCCAAGAATGCTGGTACGAGACGACCTCAACGCTGGCACGCTTGTCGCGCCGTTTGGGTTTGTGTCAGGACCCAACAAGGTTTCACTTTGGATCGCTGCGCATCAGAGCACCAGGCCCGAGACTATCGCACTTGAGGACTGGTTGATCGAAGAACTTCAAAAGGCAGAAAGAGGTCAAATGGATCTTCGGGCAGGGTGATCGCACCAGCTTTTCTTGGCGATCTGGGTAATCAACCCGTGGTCGGTGTTTCATTTGCAACACTCCTGCCGCCTACGCCGTGGTTGGGGTGTTGCATCGAACGGTTGAATCCGCCGTCTGCAAGCGTCATTCAAAACCGGCTTTGGCCATTGTTTTTGCGTTGGTCTGGCTATAGCATCACCACATCCCGCATGGCCACGCCGCTGGCCATGCGGTCAAAGCCGCGGTTGATGTCTTCCAGCGCCAGATGCTCACCCATCAGGCGGTCCACCGGCAGTTTGCCGCGTTGGTACAGGTCAATGTAGCGCGGGATGTCGCGGGCGGGCACGGCCGAGCCGATGTAGCTGCCGCGCAGCGTGCGCTCTTCCGCGACCAGTTGCACCGGGGGCAGCGCAAAGCGCTTGTCGGGGTGCGGCAGGCCCGCGCTGATGGTGCTGCCGCCGCGTCGGGTGATGCGCCAGGCCAGTTCCATGGCGGGTATCGCGCCCGCCATTTCAAACGCGCAGTCAACCCCGCCTTTGGTTAATTCGCGAACTTGCTCGGCGACATCGGGGTCGGCGGCGTTGATGGTGGCGGTAGCGCCGAGTTCACGCGCCAGCGCCAGCTTGGCTTCGTTCAGGTCCAGCGCCACCACCTGGCGTGCACCGCTGGCCACGGCCGCCAGTAGCGCGCTAAAACCCACGCCGCCCAGACCCAGCACAGCAGCGCTGGTGCCGGCCTGCAGGCGGGCGGTGTTGATGACGGCGCCCACGCCGGTCAGCACGGCGCAGCCAAACAGCGAGGCTTCGGCAAAGCTGAGTTCGGCGTCGAGCTTGACGCAGGAGCGGCGCGAGACCACGGCGTAATCGGCAAAGCAGGAAACGCCCACATGGTGGTTGACCGGCTGTCCGTCCAGGTGCAGGCGGCGTGCGCCCGACAGCAGCGTGCCGGCACCGTTGCTGGCTGCCCCTGGCTCACACAAGGCGGGCCGGCCTTCCATGCACGGCATGCAGCAGCCGCAACTGGGCATGAACACCAGCACCACCCGGTCACCGACTTTCAAGTCAGTGACGCCGGGGCCGCATTCGACCACTTCGCCGGCTGATTCATGGCCCAGCACCATCGGTACGGGTCGCGGCCGGTCGCCCGAGATGACCGACAGGTCGGAGTGGCACAAGCCGGCGGCGCGGATGCGGACCAGCACCTCGCCGTGGCCTGGCGGGTCGAGTTCGACATCGCGAATCCTGAGTGGCAGACTTTGGGCGTAGGGCGCGGACGCCCCAATGGTTTCCAGCACGGCGGCACGAATCTTCACAGCGTTCTCCTATGGCCAAGTCGGCACAGTTTAGGGCCTGTCTGCGTCGGGATGTGTTGGTATTTTTGTAACTCACCCTTTGGCGAAACCGTAGCCGGAAATGGTGTTGCAGCGAACGCTGATCAGGCTAAAGCCTTCGAAAAATCCGAAGCGCCAGTTCTGAAATCAGTGATTGCGCTGGCCCATCGCAAGAGCGACCATACCCCCACTGAAGCCGATAAACGCCCGCCTTTCACCATGACCCAAGACATCCGCACCCTCGACGCCGCCACGCTGACCCATCTGCAACGCTGGGTTGGGAAAACTGAAACCCTGAGCGATGACATCACGGCGACGCCGGTGCGTGCGCTCAGCGCCACGCTGGACCGGGACGACGCCCAGCCCGCACTTGGCACGGTGTTGGCACCGTTGTGGCACTGGCTGTATTTTTTGCCACAGCACCGGCAAAGTGAGATTGGCCCCGATGGCCATGCCCGGCGCGGCGGCTTCCTGCCGCCGGTGCCGCTGCCACGGCGCATGTGGGCCGGAGGCCGCCTGCAATGGCGACCTGAGAACCCGCTGGTGGTGGGCGATGCGGTCAAGCGCATCTCGCGTATCGCATCGGTCACGCACAAGGCCGGTCGCAGCGGCGACCTGCTGTTTGTGCTGGTGCAGCATGAGGTCCATAACGCGCAGGGCCTGGCCCTGACCGAAGAGCACGACATCGTCTACCGCGCCGCAGCGCAGGCCGGTGACCCGGTACCGCCGCCCATCGTCGCTGAAACAGACGCGCCCTGGCAGCGCGAGATCGTGCCCGATGCCGTGCTGCTGTTCCGCTACTCGGCGCTCACCTTCAACGGCCACCGTATCCACTATGACCGCCAATACGTGACCGAAGTCGAGGGCTATCCCGGCCTGATCGTGCACGGCCCGCTGATTGCCACGCTGTTGGTTGATCTGGTGCGCCGGCACGCGCCTGGGGCCTTCATCAAGTCATTCAATTTCAAGGCGGTACGCCCGACGTTTGACCTGCACCCGTTTCGGCTTAACGGTGAGCCGTCCGGCGACGGCAAAACCATCCGGCTCTGGGCGCAAGACCACGAGGGCTGGCTGACCATGCAGGGCAGCACTGAGCTCGCCTGACCGACTTTTACCGACAACCAACAAGAGACGCCATGATCAAGACCGCCCCCGATAAGTACCAGGACATCCGCGACGCCGTGCGTGCCCTGTGCGCCGAATTTCCTGACGAATACCATCGCAAGATTGACGAAAAGCGCGGCTACCCGGAGACATTTGTTGATGCCCTGACCCAGGCCGGCTGGCTGGCTGCGCTGATCCCGGCAGAGTATGGCGGCTCCGGCCTGGGCCTCGCCGAAGCCTCAGTGATCATGGAGGAGATCAACCGCAGCGGTGGCAATTCGGGTGCCTGCCACGGTCAGATGTACAACATGGGCACCCTGTTGCGCCATGGATCCAAGGCGCAGAAAGAGCTGTATCTGCCCAAAATTGCCAGTGGCCAATGGCGCCTGCAGTCCATGGGCGTGACCGAGCCCAGCACCGGCACCGACACCACCAAGATCAAAACCACGGCGGTCAAAAAGGGTGACCGCTATGTGGTCAACGGGCAGAAAGTCTGGATCTCGCGGGTGCAGCATTCCGACTGGATGATCCTGCTGGCGCGCACCACGCCGCTGGCCGATGTCAGGAAGAAGTCCGAGGGCATGTCGATCTTCATGGTCGATCTGCGCCAAGCCGAAAAGTCCGGGATGACGGTGCGCCCGATCCCCAATATGGTCAACCACGAGACCAACGAGCTGTTTTTCGAGAACCTCGAAATCCCGGCAGAAAATCTGATCGGCCAGGAAGGCCAGGGCTTCAAGTACATCCTGGACGGCCTCAACGCCGAGCGCACGCTGATCGCCGCCGAATGCATCGGCGACGGCTACTGGTTCCTCGACCGGGTCACCAAGTACGTGAACGAACGCGTGGTGTTCGGCCGCCCGATCGGGCAAAACCAGGGTGTGCAGTTTCCGATTGCCGACGCCTACATGGAAGTCGAAGCCGCCAACCTGATGCGCTACAAGGCCTGTGAACTGTTCGACGCCGGCCAGCCCTGCGGCGCCCAGGCCAACATGGCCAAGTACCTGGCGGCCAAGGCCAGCTGGGAAGCGGCCAACGCCTGCATCCAGTTTCATGGCGGCTTCGGTTTTGCCAACGAATACGACGTCGAGCGCAAGTTCCGCGAGACGCGCTTGTACCAGGTGGCGCCGATCTCGACCAACCTGATTTATTCCTACGTGGCCGAGCACATCCTGGGCCTGCCGCGCTCCTTCTGAAACCTTGCCAAAGGCCCCTATGACACGACCGCTTGACGGCATCACCGTCGTCTCCCTGGAACATGCCATCGCCGCACCGTTCTGCACCCGCCAGTTGGCCGACCTCGGCGCCCGCGTGATCAAGGTCGAGCGACCCGGCAGCGGGGATTTCGCCCGCGCCTACGACACCCGCGTCAAAGGCCAGGCCTCGCACTTTGTCTGGACCAACCGCTCCAAGGAAAGTCTGACGCTTGACCTCAAGCAGCCGGGCGCGTTGGCGGCGCTGATGCAACTGTTGGGTCGGGCCGACGTGCTGGTGCAAAACCTGGCCCCCGGCGCAGCCGCGCGCATGGGCCTGGCCTTCGATGCGCTGAAGCTTGCCCACCCGAAGCTGATTGTTTGCGACATCTCCGGTTATGGCGAGGACGGCCCCTACCGCGACAAAAAGGCCTATGACCTGCTGATCCAGAGCGAGGCGGGTTTTCTTTCGGTGACCGGCACGCCCGATGCGCCCAGCAAGGCCGGCAATTCGGTGGCCGACATTGCCGCCGGCATGTACGCCTACACCGGCGTGCTGTCGGCGCTGTTGTTGCGCGACAAGACCGGAGTCGGCTCACACATCGACGTGTCGATGCTCGAATCGCTGGCCGAGTGGATGGGCTACCCGCTGTATTACGCCTTTGACGGCGCGCCACCGCCACCGCGCACCGGTGCCGCGCACGCCAGCATCTATCCCTATGGTCCGTTCCAGGCCGGTGACGGCGGCACTGTGATGCTGGGGCTGCAGAACGAGCGCGAATGGAAGCTGTTTTGCGAGTTGGTGTTGCAGGACGCTGCGCTGGCCAGCGACCCACGCTTTGACAGCAACGCCAGCCGCAATGCGCACCGCGAGGCGCTCAGGGGCCTGATTTTGGCCGTCTTTGCCAAACTCAGCACTGAGCAGGTGCTGGCGCGGCTGGACCAAGCGCAAATTGCCAACGCCCGCATGAACGACATGGCCAGTTTGTGGGCGCACCCGCAACTCCAGGCGCGCCAGCGCTGGCAGCTTGTGCAGACACCGGCCGGCGACATTCCTGCACTGCTGCCGCCGGGGCGCAGCAACGCCTTTGACCCTCGTATGGACCCGATCCCGGCCGTGGGTCAGCACACCGAGGCCATTCTGCGCGAGTTGGGCCAGGACGAGGCTGCCATCGCCGCCCTGCGCACCTGCGGCGCGATTTGACCGCTTTTGAACAAGAAGACCGCCATGAATTCCCCTACCGCCCAACTCGCCGCCTTTGCTGCCAACCTGCGCTTTGCCGCCATTCCTGTCGCCGTGGTGCGCAAGACCGAGGACCTCCTGGTCGACTGGTTCGGCTCGGCTGTGGCTGGCCACGGCGCGCGGCCGGTGGACAGCATCACGCGCTTTGCACTCAGCATGGGGCCCCAAAACATTCCCGGCTGCGACACTTCCGCCGCCGGTCCGAGCGAGGTGATCGTCAGGCGCGGCCGCAGCAGCCCGTATCTGGCGGCCATGGCCAATGCCGCCGCCTCGCATGTGGCGGAACAGGACGACGTCCACAACGGCTCGGTGTTCCATCCGGCCACGGTGGTGTTTCCGGCCGCGCTGGCAGTGGCGCAAGCCATCGGCGCCAGTGGCCAGCAGTTGCTGACGGCGGCGGTAGCCGGTTACGAGGTTGGCATCCGGGTCGGCGAGTTTCTCGGCCGCTCACACTACAAGGTGTTTCACACCACCGGCACCGCCGGCACGCTGGCATCAGCCGCCGCGGTCGGCAATCTGCTCGGACTGGATGCGACGCAAATGCAGCACGCTTTTGGTTCTGCCGGTACCCAGTCAGCCGGCTTGTGGGAATTTTTGCGCACCGCGGCCGACAGCAAGCAACTGCACACCGCGCATGCGGCCGCCGCCGGCCTGATGGCAGCGTATCTGGCGCAGGACGGTTTTACCGGTGCGGCGCAGATTTTCGAGGGCCCACAGGGCATGGCGGCTGGCATGTCGAGCGACGCCGATCCGGCGCGGCTCACCCACGAGCTCGGCAGCCGATGGGCCACGGCCGAGACCTCGTTCAAGTACCACGCCTCCTGCCGTCACACCCACCCGGCGGCCGATGCCTTGCTGCAGGTGATGCAGCGGCACGGCTTGGCGCCCGATGATCTGGTGCGTGTGGTCACGCATGTGCACCAGGGGGCGATCGACGTGTTGGGACCGGTGGTCAACCCAAGCACCGTGCACCAGAGCAAATTCTCCATGGGCACGGTGCTGGCCCTGGTGGCGCGCTTTGGTCATGCCGGACTGGTGGAGTTTGAGCAGCATTTCAGCGACGACCTGACCCAGGCCCTGCGTGACCGCGTGACGATGGCGCTCGACGCCGAAGTGGACGGCGCCTACCCCCGGCGCTGGATCGGCAAGGTGACGGTACACACCCGCGATGGGCGTGTTTTGACGGGTCGGGTGGATGAGCCCAAGGGTGACCCTGGCAACACGCTGAGCCGCGATGAGATCACCGCCAAAGCCTTGCGCCTGGCCGCTTTCAGCGGCGCTGCCAGCGCTGACGAGATGCAGACGGCTGTGGACGCATTGTGGGCTGTGGCGCAATGGCCGCGCGTGGGCGACTTGCTGGAGCCGCCGGTATGAGCGCGCAGTCTGTGCTGGCGCTGGCGCGCTCGTTCCTGTTCGTGCCAGCCAACCGGCCCGACCGGTTTGCCAAGGCCCTGGCGGCGGGGGCGGATGCCGTCATCATTGATCTGGAGGACGCTGTTGCGGCGGACGATAAGGCGGCGGCACGTGATCAGCTGGCCGATGCATTCGATCGTTTTGCCGGGTCTGAGCGCGGGCGTTTGTTGGTGCGCATCAATGCCAGCGGTACGCCCTGGTTTGAAGAAGACCTCAAGCTGCTCCAGTTGTTCGGGTCGCAGGGTCTGGCCGGTGTGATGGTGCCGAAAGCCGAAACTATTTCCGATCTTCAGCGCGTTGCAGAGGCAGTGGGGCCGGACTGCGGCCTGCTGCCGCAGGTTGAGTCGGTCCTTGGGCTCGATGGCGTCAACGCGCTGGCGAAGGGACCGCAGGTGCAGCGCCTGACTTTCGGCAACCTGGATTTCCAGGCCGATGCTGGCCTGGCCTGTGATGCCGACGAAGCCGAGTTGATGCCGGTGCGCCTGGCATTGTTGCTGGCCTCGCGCCGCGCGGCGCTGTCGGCGCCCGTGGACGGCGTCACGCCCGGCACGCAGGACAGCGCTCAGTTGCAGGCCGATGTGGCGCGCAGCCGCCGCGGTGGTTTTGGCGGCAAGCTCTGTATTCACCCGGCGCAGGTGGGGCTGGTGAATGCCGCCTTTGCACCGGACGCCGCCGAACTGGCGTGGGCGCAACGCGTGATGGCGGCTTTTGCCGCGGCAGGTGAGGGCGTGTTCCGTCTCGATGGCCGAATGGTCGATGCGCCGGTGGTTCGGCTCGCGCAGCACACCCTGGCCCGTAGCAGGCCGCCTGCGCCAGGAGAACAGCCATGAGTGCGGCACTTGAACAGCTCAGGGCGTTCTGGGACCAGCGTTATGCAGCGCCCGGCTTTGTTTACGGCATTGAGCCCAACAGTTTTTTGATGGATCAGGTGCAGCATCTGCCCGCTGGTGGCCGTGTGCTGTGTCTGGCTGATGGTGAAGGGCGCAACGGTGTCTGGCTTGCAAGCCAGGGCTTTGATGTGACCTCGGTCGATGTGTCGCCGCAGGGCGTGGACAAGGCGCGTCGTCTGGCCGCCCATCATGGCGTGGCGCTCTGTGCGATGGTGGCGGACGTGACCCAGCTCGATCTGGGTCAGGACCGATGGGATGCGATTGTGTCCATCTTTTTGCACCTGCCGGCGCGCGCCCGCAGCGGTCTGCATCGCCGCGCCGTGCAGGCGCTCAAGCCCGCTGGGGTGTTCCTGTGGGAAGCCTATGGCCCGGGCCAATTACAGCTGGCAACTGGTGGACCGCGGGATGCCGCTCTGTTGCCGGTGCTGGACGAGGTGGCCCTTGATTTCTCCGACTGCCGCCTAATTCATGCATGGTCAGGCGCACGTTGGGTTGAAGAAGGAAGTCTGCATACCGGCCAAGGCGCCGTGACCCAACTGGTCGCCAGCAAAGCAGGAAAAATGCCAGTCTGATCCAGCCGTCTTGACGAATCCCGACGATGGCGTGCGACGACATTTTTTAACGCAAAAGAAATCGCTGAATGCCGTAGCTTGCCGTACGACTGCGCCCTTTGGCGTGTGCAGGGCCGCACTCGGATTGGCAGGACCAGTTTCGACCGCAATGCTGCCGAGCCTGCCGGATTTTGGTATAAGTTGACCTGGCCGAGCCGAGCGAAGATGATCGTTCACCCACCAACCAAACCAAACAGACCATTCCCATGAACGAAAAAACGCACATGCTCAAAGACACGGGCCTTAAAGTAACCGGGCCACGCCAAGCCATCCTGGCGCTGTTTCAAAACGCCCAGCAGCGGCATATGAGCGCTGAAGACGTGTACAAAATTCTGCTGGCCGACCACACCAACATTGGACTCGCCACGGTCTACCGCGTGCTGACGCAGTTTGAACAGGCGGGTATTCTGAGCCGCAGCAACTTTGAAAACGGCAAAGCTGTTTTTGAATTGAACGAGGGCCACCACCACGACCACATTGTCTGCATGGACTGTGGCCGGGTCGAGGAGTTTTATGACGCCGAGATTGAAGCGCGTCAGAAAAAAATTGCCAAGGCCCAGGGCTATGAGATTGAAGACCATTCACTGAGTCTTTATGCACGCTGCATCAAAAACCAGTGCCCATTCAAAAAATAAACCACCGCGATCATTAATAATGAGAATGATTCGTATTTGATATATACTTGTGTCATTCTTTCACTCGCGGAGTTTTTCCATGGTTCGAGCTTTTGGCAAATTTTCTCTGGCAATTCTGGGTTTGAGCATGGGCGTGGCCCAGGCGGCGGACCCTGTTCTGAATTTGTATTCGGCACGCCACTACCCCACTGATGAGGCGCTGTACAGCCAGTTCACGCAAGCCACGGGCATCAAGATCAACCGTGTTGACGCCGACGATGCCGGCATTCTGGCGCGTCTCAAGGCCGAGGGCAGCGCGTCCCCGGCGGATGTGATCTTGCTGGTCGACGCTTCGCGTTTGTGGCGCGCCGAAATTGATGGCTTGTTCCAGCCGGTCAAGTCCAAGGTGCTCGAAGACGCCATCCCTGCCAATTTGCGCGCCAAGGTGGCCGACAACGGTGGTACGCCCTGGTTTGGCCTGTCGACCCGCGCACGTGTGGTGGTCTACGACCCGGCCACGGTCAGGGCCGCGGACGTTGACAGCTACGAAAAACTCGCCGACCCCAAGCTCAAGGGCAAGCTGTGCATCCGCTCGGGCTCGCACCCCTACAACCTGAGCCTGTTTGGCGCCATGACCGAACACCTCGGTCCGGCCAAGACCGAAGTCTGGCTCAAGGGCTTGGTTGACAACATGGCGCGTTCGCCCAAAGGCGGTGACACCGACCAGATCAAGGGCGTTGCCTCGGGTGAATGCGGCGTGGCCGTGACCAACACCTATTACCTGGCGCGCCTGATGCGCTCCACCAAACCCGAAGACCAGGCGGTTGCCAGCAAAGTCAAGGTGGTGTTCCCGAACCAGACCAGCTGGGGCACCCACGTCAACATCGCCGGGGGTGCCGTGGCGCGCCACGCCAAAAACCAGGACAACGCCGTCAAATTCCTGGAATACCTGGTGAGCCCGTCAGCGCAAAAGCATTTTGCCGACGGCAACAACGAGTGGCCGGTGGCTAAGGGGGTGCAGTTTGACAACCCGGCTCTGCAAGCCATGTCGGGCGGCAGTTTCAAGCGTGAACTGGTGCCGATCAGTGCGGTCGGCATGAACCAGATCAAGGTGCAGCAAATGCTGGACCGGGTCGGCTTCAAGTAAGGCTCACGTAGACGTTCTGCACGTCGTCATTGTCATCAATGGCGGCCAGGAAGGCTTCCACTTCCGCCAGTTGTTCCGGGCTCAGGCTCGCCGGGTCAACCGGGTTCCTGGGCTTGTAGCCCAGTTTGGCCGACAGCACGTTGAAGCCCTGCGCTTGTAAGGCCCGGCTCACCAGGTCGAGGTCGGTGGGGTCGGTCAGGAACAGCGTGTTGCCGTCTTCCTCGCCCGGCTCGAAGTCCTGGGCGCCGGCCTCGATGGCGGCCAGTTCGGCATCGGCGTCCGGGCTGCTGGGCTCGGCCTCGATCATGCCCACATGGTCAAAGTCCCAGGCCACCGAGCCCGACGTACCCAACTGCCCTTTGCGAAACAGCACGCGCATCTCGGGTGCCGTGCGGTTGAGGTTATCGGTCAGGCATTCGACCATGACGGCCACCTGGTGGGGCGCGAAACCCTCGTAAATTACACGTTCAAAATTTACCACCTCGCCGGTCAGCCCTGCCCCTTTTTTGATGGCGCGGTCCAGCGTGTCCTTGGGCATGGAGACCTTGCGCGCCTGCTCCACCAGCAGCCGCAGCCGGGAGTTGGCGGCGGGGTCGGCGCCGCTGCGGGCCGCCAGCATGATGTCTTTGGACAATTTTCCAAAAATGCGACCTTTGGCGTTTGCCGCCAATTCCTTGCCTTTTGCTTTCCACTGCGCGCCCATGACTGAAATTCCTTGTGTGGCGCCCCAGGGCGCCGATGGTGATGTTTGAGAAGGGCCTAGGTTATACACCCAGACCGGGGTTCGGCACGCGCTGCGGCCGGATTCAGACGCAGCAGCGGCTGGCGGGCGTGACACAATTCAGCCCTGACCGCGTGGCCACGCCAAATGGCCATTGGCGCTCACTTTGACCGCAACAACCAAGGAACTCCATGCGCTTATTTGACTGGACCGAAAAGAGCCCTGACATCCTGCGACAAGGCGGCGTGATCGCCCCCGACGAGCGCCTGCCCTGGGCGCAAACCACCGTGATGGGCATGCAGCACGTGATTGCCATGTTTGGCGCCACGGTGCTGGCGCCGATCCTGATGGGGTTTGACCCCAACCTGGCGATTCTGATGAGCGGCATCGGCACGCTGATCTTTTTTGTCATCACCGGCGGCAAGGTACCCAGCTACCTGGGTTCGAGCTTTGCCTTCATTGGCGTGGTGATTGCCGCCACGGGTTACGCGGGCCAGGGCCTCAACGCCAACATGGGCGTGGCACTGGGCGGCATCATCGCCTGCGGTGCGCTGTACACCGTCATCGGCCTGCTGGTGCAGATGTCGGGCACCGGCTGGATCGAGAAATTGATGCCGCCGGTGGTGACCGGCTCGGTGGTGGCCGTGATCGGCCTGAACCTCGCCGGTGTGCCGATCAAGAACATGGCGGCCAACAACTTTGACAGCTGGATGCAGGCCGCTACCTTTGTTTGCGTGGCGCTGGTGGCAGTGTTTACCCGCGGCATGGTGCAGCGCCTGCTGATTCTGGTCGGCCTGCTGGTGGCCAGTCTTCTTTATGCCGTGCTGACCAACGGTCTGGGTCTGGGCAAGCCAATGGACCTGAGCAGCCTGTTCAACGCCGCCTGGCTGGGCATGCCCGGCTTTACCGCGCCGGTGTTTGACTCCAAGGCGATGCTGATGATTGCGCCGGTGGCCATCATCCTGGTGGCTGAAAACCTGGGCCACATCAAGGCGGTGACGGCCATGACCGGCAAAAACCTCGACGTCTACATGGGCCGTGCCTTCATCGGCGACGGCGTCGCCACCATGGTCAGCGGCAGTGCCGGCGGCACCGGCGTCACCACCTACGCCGAGAACATCGGCGTCATGGCGGCCACCAAGATTTATTCGACCGCCATGTTCCTGGTGGCGGCCTTGCTGGCTGTGGTGCTGGGCTTTAGCCCCAAGTTCGGTGCTGTGATTCAGACCATTCCACTGCCGGTGATGGGTGGCGTCAGCATCGTGGTGTTTGGCCTGATCGCGGTGGCAGGTGCGCGCATCTGGGTCGAAAACAAGGTGGACTTTTCTGACAACAAGAACCTGATCGTGGCCGCCATCACCCTCATCCTGGGTACCGGCGACTTCACCCTCAAGTTCGGCGACTTCGCGCTGGGTGGCATCGGTACCGCCACCTTTGGTGCGATTGTGCTGTATGCGTTGCTGAACCGCCGGTCGTCCAACTAATCAGTTGGGGTCGCTAATCAGTTGGGGTCAGAGCACGTCGTTGCGCGAGTGGTCTGATCCACAAAGTTTCAAGTAGTTTGCGAGTGGTCTGACCCGCAAGGAATCAGGCCAGCGCGGGCAGTTCCAGTACCGCCCGCAACCCGCCCAGGGGCGAATCGGCCAGCCTCACCTGGCCACCATACAGGCGGGCCAGATCGTCCACAATGGCCAGGCCCAGGCCCGATCCCGGCACCTGCTCGTCGGTCCGCACGCCGCGCTGCATCACGCGGTCGCGCTGGTCGGCAGCCAGCCCCGGACCATCGTCGTCGACGGTGATCACCAAGGTTCCGGCATGGCGCCGGGCCTGCACCTCGACGCGGTGGCTGGCCCATTTGCAGGCGTTGTCAATCAGGTTGCCGAGCATCTGCTGCAAATCCTGCGCTTCGCCGCGAAAGCCCAGCACCGCCGCAAATGGGCCGGCTGTGAGCGTCAACTGGCGCTCGGCATGAATGCGGTGCATCGCCCGGATCAGGCCATCCACCACCGGTTGCAATTCGGTCCTGGCACCGGGCAGGCGACTGCTGGCAGCGACTTGAGCACGGGTCAGGTGGTAGTCCACCTCCTGGCGTGCGATGGCGACCTGGTCGGTGACCAATTGCGCCAGCGTGGCCGTGGCGGGACCTTGCCGATGTGCGGCATCGGCGGCATTGGCCAGCACACTCAAGGGGGTCTTGAGCGCGTGGGCCAGGTTGCCGGCATGGGTGCGCGCGCGGGCCACCACTTCGGCGTTTTGTGCCAGCACCTTGTTGAAGTCCTCAATCAGCGGCATGATCTCTGCCGGAAACGCCCCTTCGAGTTGCTGCGTCTCGGCCTGACGCACTTTTGCCAGCGCGCTTCGCAGCGTGCGCAAGGGCGCCAGACCAACCCGCACCTGCACCACGGCGGCCAGCATCAGGCCTGCGGCGAGCACACCAAGCGCCAGCCACAACATGCCGTTGAAGCGCGCCACGGGTTCCAGCATCAAGTCTTGGTTGGCGGCGGTGATCAGGCGAAACGTCCGGGCTGGACCGTCCGGGCCTTGCGCGATGCGCAAACTGCGCTCGGCGACCTCCAGCATCTGGCCTTGCGGCCCCATGACCCGGTGTTGGTGCGTGGCGCCGTCGCTCAGGACGTCTGTGGGCAGGGTCAGCACATGGTCCCAGAGCGAGCGCGAACGCAGCTGGCCCACGGCCCCTGCTTGTGCGGGCGCGCCGCGGGCCAGCTGATCGATCTGCCAGTAGTAGCCCGAATAAGGCCGGGTCAGGCGCGGGTCACCGGGCAGCTGGGTGAGCTGCGGGCGGCCCTGTTCATCGCGCGTGAACTGGGCGCTCAGCTGGTCCAGCTGGCTGGCCAATTCGGCATGAAACTGGGCCGTGACATGCTGTCGAAACAGGGCGCCCAGGCCCCAGCCGGCCACCAGAATCGAGGCCGCAATCCAGCACAGGGTGCCCACCAGCAGTCGCACACGCAGCGAGTGGCGCAGCTGCAACAGGTTCATGACGGTGCGCCCAGGCGGTAGCCCAGGCCGCGTACGGTTTCAATCATGCCGGCGGGGAGCTTCTTGCGCAGCCGGGCAATGAAGACTTCGACCGTGTTGGAGTCACGGTCGAAATCTTGGGCATAAATATGCTCGACCAGCACGCTGCGCGACACCACCTCATTGCGGTGGTGCATCAGGTAGGCCAGCACGCGGTATTCGTGGCTGGTCAGGCCGAGCACCTGGCCCGCCAAGATGACGCGGCTGTGGCGAGTGTCCAGGCTCAGCGGGCCACAGACCAGCTCGGCGCTGGCATGGCCACCGGACCGGCGTATCAGCGCGCGCAGCCGTGCCAGCAGCTCTTCCATGTGAAAGGGTTTGCTGAGGTAGTCGTCGGCGCCGGCGTCGATGCCAGCCACTTTTTCATGCCAGCCATCGCGCGCGGTCAAAATCAACACCGGCATGTTACGCCCCGCCGCACGCCATTTGCGCAGCACCGAAATGCCGTCCATTTTGGGCAAGCCGAGGTCCAGCAGCACGGCGTCGTAGGGCTCGGTGTCGCCCATGAAGTGGGCGTCCACCCCGTTGTCGGCCAAGTCAACCGCATAACCCGCGGCGCGCGTTGCTTCGGCCAGCTGCGCCAGCAAGGTCGGTTCGTCTTCGACGATCAGGATGCGCATGCTTGGCCCTTGTGTGTTGCGATCATGTCAGTCCTTGACTTTGCGGCTGATCACGCTGCCAGTGCGTGCGTCGACTTCAAGCTTGACCAGTGCGCCGCCTGTGCGCAGCAGTTTGATCTCGTAGACCCAGCGCGCCACGCCGCCGTGTTTGTCAAGCTCCAGTTCCACATCAAGTACCTGGCCCGGGTTGTCGCGGCCAATGCGCTCCAGCACGGTGCCCAGCGGCAGCACCTCGCCGGCTTCCAGCGCCTGACGCGCCCGGTCATGGTCACTTTCGGCCCGGCTCATGCCGCTGACGCCGAGGATGGACGCCGCGCACAGCACAAGCCAGAGCCCGCGCCGTTGTGGCGCCCGGGTTCGGCGGAGACGATCTGAAAGCTGGTGTGGCATGGTGTTTTGCGCGGGTGGACCGGACACGGTGAAGTGGTCTTTTATACCCTGCCAAGCTGAACGCAGGATGAACAACGGATTCACCTTGCGTTCAGTGGACCCTGTGCATAGTCGCTCCACCCCAACCGTACAAGGAAGCGAACATGCACCCACATCCCACCATCACGCTGCTGACCGCGGCCCTGTTCTTCAGCCTGGCCGGTACCAGCACGGCCGCTCCCCGTGAAGAGCTGATGGCGCAATATGCCAGCGCCGCCAAGGCGGCCGACCCGACGTTTGCGGGCTTCACTGCTGCGCGCGGCAAGGCCCTTTTCCTGCAGGCCTTTACCGGTGGCAAGCCCGACACCCCCAGCTGCACCAGCTGCCATGGCCGCGACCCCCGCGCACCGGGGCGCACCCTGACCGGCAAGAGCATCGAGCCAGTGGCGGTGTCGGCTTCACCAACACGTTACACCGACCCCGTCAAGGTCGAGAAATGGTTCAAGCGCAACTGCACCGAAGTCATGGGCCGTGAATGCAGTGCCCGGGAAAAAGGTGACTGGTTGAGCTTCATGGCCAGTCAGTAATTTCATCATTAGCTTTCAAGGAGTTTCCTATGAACATCCCCTACCGTCCGCTGGCCCTGGGCCTGCTAGTGATTGGCTTTACCGCCCTGGTATTGGGCCGTGCCCAGGCCGGTGGCGGCCACTTCTATGCGCCGGTCACCGACGCCGTGGTCAAGGAAGAGTGCGGCAGCTGCCATCTGGCGTTTGCGCCGTCCATGCTGCCGGCCCGCTCCTGGACGCGCATGATGGCTGACCTGAAAAATCACTTTGGTGACGACGCCAGCGTGGACCCTGTGACCGCCAAAAAAATCACCGATTACCTCACGGCCCACGCCGCCGACCAGAACGGCACGCGCTACGGCAACAAGCTGCTGCGCGACGTCGCGCCAAGCCAGGCCCCGCTGCGCATCACCGAATTGCCCCGCTGGGTCAAGGAACACCGGGAAGTGACGCCAGCAGAGTGGAAGCAGAGCGCGGTGCGCAGCAAAGCCAATTGCGCAGCCTGCCATACCGGGGCTGAGCGCGGCTATTACGAGGACTGATCTTTGCCGTTTTTGAGGAAATCGCCATGAAAACCTTATTCGCCAGCCTGATCGCTTTGCTTGCCCTGGCCTGGGGCCAGGACATCGCCCAAACCCCGGCGGACCCGAATGTCCATGCGCTGTGGCACGCGCGCCAGCAGCTGCTTTACCTGAGCGGCCTGCTGTCGGTGGCGATGCTGTCGCTGGCCATGTTTTTGGCGACACGGCCGGTGTGGCTGGAAGCCCCTTTGGGCGGCATGGACCGTATTTACCGCAGCCACAAGTGGGCCGGGATTCTGGCGGTTGGCTTTGCTGCGCTGCACTGGCTGACCGAGATGTCCGACGACATCCTGAAAGCCACCATTGGCCGTCAGGGTCGCGTCCCCGAACAAGGGTTCAGCGGCTTGCTCGATGTGTTGCGTGACCTGGCCGAAGACATGGGCGAGTGGGCCATTTACGCGCTGCTGGCGATGTTGTTAATCACCCTGTGGAAGCGGTTTCCCTACCGGCCCTGGCGCTTTCTGCACCGTGCCATGCCGGTGCTGTATTTGATGCTGGCCTTTCATGCCGCACTGCTTGCGCCCACAAACTATTGGGCCCAGCCGGTTGGCGCCCTGCTGCTTGTGCTGCTGAGCGCAGGCGTTTACGGGGCGGTGCATACCCTGCTGGGCCGGATCGGCAAGGCCCGCGAAACCAGCGGTGAGATCGTGGCGGTGGAACAGCTGGCGCCCGACGTCACCACCGTGGTCTGTCGCCTGGGGCCCGCCTGGCGTGGTCACCGCCCGGGCCAGTTTGCCTTTGTCAGCTTTGACGACACAGAGGGGGCGCATCCGTTCACCATTGCCAGTGCCAATCAGGGCGACCACCTGGTGCGCTTTCAGATCAAGGCGCTGGGCGACTACACGCGCGGTCTGGCGCAGCGCCTGCAGCCGGGCCAGAGCGTGCGTGTGGAAGGGCCATACGGTCGCTTTGACATGGGTCGGCGCAAGCGCCGGGCCAGGCAGATCTGGATTGCCGGCGGCATTGGCGTCACACCTTTCCTGGCCTGGTTGGAGGCCATGCAGGCCACGCCAGACCAGGCCCCGGAGGCCGAGCTGCATTACTGCACCCGCGACCAGGCCAACGATGCCTTCGTGCCGCGCCTGCGGGCTTTGTGTGCGGCGCTGCCAGCAGTTCGGCTGCATGTTCATGGCGCGCGTCAGGGTGCCAAATTGACGGCCAGCGCATTGGGGGTGTCAAGCCATACGGAGATCTGGTTTTGCGGACCTACCGCCTTGGCCAACGCCTTGCGCCAAGGCCTGGCGGCGCTGGGTTGGCGCCCCCGCTTTCACCAGGAAGCCTTTGAGATGCGCTAGGAGCCCGGGCGGCAGAGCGTGCTGCGCAGGTAAAAGGAGGAGCCCGCAGGGCGGGGGACACGCAGCAGAACGCTCTGCCGACCGGGCTCCTGGTTGTTGACGGCGACGGCTTATTTCAGCTTGCCCAGGGCCTGGCGAAACTCTTCCAGCCGGGCCTCGTAGTCGGCGGCGTCGCCGTAGTCCAGAAACCGGTTGTAGTGGCCATGGGTGCCCAGGATCTTGTGGGCATGTTTGATGGGGCAAAAATAAGCTTCGGTGCGCGCCAAAATTTCACGCATGTAGCCCATCAGCCCGTTGCCGTACTCACAGTAAAAGCAGTGGAATTTCTCGATGAAGTTGAGGTACTGCAGCTGGGCACGGTCATACACCAGGTAGTCGCTGCGGCGCACCTTGGTGATGCCGTAAATCGGGAAACAGCTCCACTGGTAAAAGCTCACGCACAGGTCGAGCAACATGAGCGGCACCACCATGCTGTAGATGATGGGGCCGGTGATCAGGTTCTGCGGACGGTTGGTCACCAGCCAGCGGAAAAAGCTGGTTTTCAGCTTTCGGTGTGCCGCCTTGATTGAGCCCTCGAATTCGACCCGTTTGCCCTTGATCTGAAAAAACATCCGGCTTTCCTGCGCATGAACGGCCTCTTTCAGGTCGGCCTCCAGCGCGGCCATTTGGGCCAATATCTGGTTGATCCGGTCATTCATGGTGCCTCCCTTGGCGGCAGCGTGTTAGACAGCCGCCAGGGCTTGCGTCAGGTCTGCCAGCAGATCGTCAATGTGTTCGATGCCAATCGACAAGCGCACCGCGTCCTCGGACACCCCGGCCTTCACCAGTTCCGTCGGTGACAACTGGCGGTGGGTGGTGGAGGCCGGATGCGTGGCCAGCGACTTGGCGTCGCCAATGTTGACCAGGCGGGTGAACAGTTGCAGCGCATCAAGGAAGGCGGCACCCGCCTTGCGGCCTTCGCCAGGCGCCGACTTGACGCCAAACGTGAGCAGGCCACTGGCCTTGCCACCGAGGTATTTTTGCGCCAGACCATGGTCGGGGTGGCTCGGCAAACCGGCGTAATTGACCCAAGCCGCCTTCGGGTGCGCTTGCAGGAACTGCGCGATTTTCTGCGTGTTGTCGTTGATGCGGTCCATGCGCAGGCTCAGGGTTTCGATGCCTTGCAGAATCAAAAACGCATTGAACGGCGACAGCGCCGCGCCGGTATTGCGCAGCGGCACCACGCGGGCGCGGCCAATGTAGGCCGCCGCCCCCAGGGCTTCGGTGTAAATCACGCCGTGGTAGCTCTGGTCGGGCTCGTTGAGGCGTTTGAATTTGGCCTTGTGCTCGGCCCAGGGGAACTTGCCCGAGTCCACAATCGCGCCGGCAATGCTGGTGCCATGGCCGCCCATGTACTTGGTCAGCGAATGCACCACGATGTCGGCACCGTACTCGAACGGGCGCAGCAGGTAGGGCGTGGCCACGGTGTTGTCCACAATCAGCGGCACACCGTGGCGGTGCGCGATGGCGGCCAGCGCGGCAATATCTGTCACAGTGCCTTGCGGATTGCTGATGGACTCGATGAACACCGCCTTGGTCTTGTCGTCAAACAGCGGCTCAAAGCTGGCCGGGTCGCGCGGATCGGCAAAACGGGTGCTGATGCCCGACAGCGGCAGTGTGTGTGCCAGCAGGTTGTAGGTGCCGCCATAGAGTGCGGTGCTGGCGATGATGTTGTCACCCGCCTCGGCAATGGTCTGGATGGCATAGGTCACGGCGGCCTGGCCCGAGGCCAGCGCCAGCGCGGCAATGCCGCCTTCGAGTGCGGCCACGCGCTGCTCCAGCACGTCGTTGGTCGGGTTCATGATGCGGGTGTAGATGTTGCCCGGCACCTTCAGGTCAAACAGGTCGGCGCCATGCTGGGCGCTGTCAAAGGCGTAGGCCGCCGTCTGATAAATGGGTACCGCCACCGCCTTGGTGGTGGGATCGGGCGAGTAACCGGCATGGACGGATTTGGTTTCGAATTTCCAGGATTGGGACATGAGGGAGCTCCTTGGCTTGATGAAATAGTGGCGCGAACAAGCCAGATGGTAGCCGCTGTCAGGGCGCCACAAACACCCGGGCCCGGCGCGGCGTGAGCACCAGCGTGTCGCCTTCCTTGAAATCGAGCTCGCGGTAATGCTGGGACGGGATCTGTGCTTCGATGATGTCGTTGCTGCCGCTGGCCGTGTTGTCCAAAGGCAGCAACTCCAGCCGCGCAATCGGCCCGATCACCATGGCGCGGGTGAGTTTGGCGACAATCCCGCGCGGCTGGTCGGCGGCACTGGCACCGGCGACGTAACGTTGCACATCAAGGTCGTGCGGGCGCACATAGGCAAAGGCCTTGCTGTCCTGCACTTCGCTGTGCTCCGGCGTGGCCAGGCGCAAGCCATGGTGGTCCTCGCCGATCAGCATCTCGCCCTCGTGGGCGCGGCCATGGAACAGGTTCACGTCACCCAGAAAGCCATAAACAAAAGGACTCGCCGGGTGGTCCCAGACCTCCTGCGGTGTGCCCATCTGCTCCACTTCGCCGTTGTTCATCAGCACCACCCGGTCAGAGACTTCAAGCGCCTCCTCCTGGTCGTGGGTGACAAAAATGCTGGTGACATGCAGGTCGTCATGCAGGCGGCGCAACCAGCGGCGCAGTTCCTTGCGCACCTTGGCATCCAAGGCGCCAAACGGCTCGTCGAGCAGCAGCACCTGTGGCTCCACGGCCAGCGCACGCGCCAGGGCGATACGCTGGCGTTGGCCGCCTGAAAGCTGCGAGGGGTAGCGGTCGGCCAACCAATCGAGCTGCACCAGACCCAGTAGCTCGTGCACTTTTTGTTTGATCACGGCCTCGCTCGGGCGCGTGGCACGGGGTTTCATGCGCAGGCCAAAAGCCACGTTGTCGAACACGCTCATGTGGCGAAACAGCGCGTAATGTTGAAACACAAAACCGACATTACGTTCCCGCACATGGGTGTCGGTGGTATCAAGCCCGTTGAACAGAATGTGCCCCCGGTCGGCGGTCTCCAATCCGGCGATGATGCGTAGCAGGGTGGTCTTGCCGCAGCCCGAGGGCCCCAGCAGGGCCACCAGTTCACCGGAATCGATGTTCAGTGACACGTCACGCAAGGCGTGAAAGGAGCCAAAGTCTTTGCTGACGTTGCGGATTTCTATGCTCATTTTGTTTGTTCCATCAAGGTTTGTCATGGAAAGCGAAGCGTGGCCATCCAGGTAGTCGTATCAGGCCATCGGGCGTTCGGGTGGCAAGGCAGCAGCGGCCTTTTGGTCGCGCTCAAATTGCCATTCCACCACCGACTTGATCAGCAGGGTCAGCAGCGCCAGCAGGGCCAGCAGCGAGGCCACGGCAAAGGCGGCCACCGACTGGTATTCGTTGTACAAAATCTCGACGTGCAGCGGCAGGGTGTTGGTCTGGCCGCGGATGTGGCCAGACACCACCGACACTGCGCCAAATTCGCCCATGGCGCGCGCATTGCACAAAATCACGCCATAAACCAGTCCCCACTTGATGTTGGGCAGCGTCACGTGCCAGAAGGTCTGCCAGCCGGTGGCGCCCAGCACGATGGCAGCCTGCTCTTCGTCGGTGCCCTGGGCCTGCATCAGCGGAATCAGCTCACGGGCAATGAACGGAAAAGTGACAAACACCGTGGCGAGAATGATGCCGGGCACCGCAAACACGATCTTGATGTCGTGCTCGGCCAGCCAGGGCCCGATCCAGCCCTGGGCGCCAAACATCAGCACGTAAATCAAACCCGCCACCACCGGCGACACCGAGAACGGCAGGTCGATCAGCGTGGTCAGAAACGCCTTGCCCTTGAATTCATACTTGGCCACGGCCCAGGCGGCGGCCACGCCGAACACCAGGTTCAGCGGTACCGCGACCGCGGCGGTGAGCAGCGTCAGGCGAATGGCGCTCCAGGCATCGGGCTCGTGCAAGGCCTCCAGCGCAGCGGGCAGGCCTTTGCGCAGGGCCTCGGTAAATACCGCGGCCAGCGGCAAGAGCAGGAACAGCACGACCAGACCGAGGGCCAGCGTCAACAGCGACCAGCGCACCCAGGTGGGCTCGGTGGTGCCGGCCCGGGCGTGGCGCAGCGTGGGGGCGCTCATGACTTGCCTCCGGCCCGGCGGCGTTGCCAGCTTTGCAGACCGTTGATGATCAGCAGCAGCACAAACGAAATACCCAACATCACGGTGGCCACGGCGGTGGCACCGGCGTAGTCGTATTGTTCGAGCTTGCCGATGATGATGAGCGGTGTGATTTCAGAAATCATGGGCATGTTGCCGGCAATGAAAATGACAGAGCCGTATTCGCCCACGGCGCGCGCAAAAGCCATGGCAAAGCCGGTCAGCAGCGCCGGGGCGATGCTCGGAAAAATGACGTAGCGAAAAGTTTGCCAGCGCGAGGCGCCCAAGCAGGTGGCGGCTTCTTCGAGTTCTTTCTCTGCATCTTCCAGCACCGGCTGCACGGTGCGCACCACAAACGGCAGGCTGATGAAGATCAGTGCAATCACGATGCCGTTGCGGTTGAAGGCCAGCTCGATACCCAGTGGCTCCAGGTACTGGCCAATCCAGCCGTTACCGGCCAGTAAGGCGGTGAGCGAGATGCCAGCCACGGCGGTGGGCAATGCAAAGGGCAAATCGACCAGGGCGTCGATGATTTTTTTGCCCGGGAATTCGTAGCGCACCAGCACCCAGGCCAACAGCAAACCAAAGAACACGTTGAACAGGGCCGCCAGAAACGAGGCTCCAAAGGTCAGCCGGTACGAGGCCAGCACGCGCGGGCTGGCCACCGCCGACCAGAACTCGACCCAGGTCAGGGTGAAGGTCTTGAACAGCAGGGCCGACAGCGGAATCAGCACGATCAGGCCGAGGTAAAACAGCGTATAGCCCAGCGTCAGGTGAAAGCCTGGCAAGACGCGCCGGGTGGGGCGCTTGGGCTGGATGTCAAGTGCGATTGAAGGGGAGCTCATTTGAAAGAAGGCCTGACGCGTGCTGTGGCAGCCTTATTTAACGGTGTAAATCTTGTCGAACTGGCCGCCATCGTTGAAGTGCACTTTTTGCGCTTCGGTCAGGGAGCCAAAGTAATCGCTCACCGCGAACAATTGCAGCGGCTTGAAGGTGCTGGCGTATTTGGCCAGGATCTTTGCGTTGGTGGGGCGAATGCCGTGTTTGGCGGCAATCTCCTGCGCTTCGTCCGAGTACAGATAGTTCAGGTAGGCCTTGGCCAGTTCGCCCGTGCCTTTTTTGGCCACGGTGCGCTCGACGATCGCGACCGGGTTCTCGGCAATGATGCTGATCGACGGGTGGATGGCATCCACTTTGCCGACGCCAAATTCACGGTCAACCGACACCACTTCGGACTCAAAGGTGATCAGCACGTCGCCAATGTTGCGCTGTAAAAAAATGGTGGTCGCGTCGCGCCCGCCCTTGGCCAGCACCGGCACGTTCTTGAACAGCTTGCTGACAAATTCGGCTGCCTGCGCGTCGGTGCCGCCGGTCTTGCGCACATAACCCCAGGCGGCCAGGTAGGCCATGCGGCCGTTGCCACCGGTCTTGGGGTTGACCACGATCACCTTGACGTCGGGTTTGACCAGATCGTTCCAGTCCTTGATGCCTTTCGGGTTGCCGTTGCGCACCAGGAACAGCATGGTCGAGCTGGTCGGGGAAGCGTTATGCGGGAAGCGCTTGGTCCAGTCTTTGGCGACCACGCCCGCATTGGCCAGAAAGTCGATGTCGGTGGTGGTGTTCATGGTGACCACGTCGGCATCCAGGCCGTCGTTGACAGCGCGTGCCTGGGCGCTGGAGCCACCGTGCGACTGGTCGATCTTGAGCTCCTTGCCTGTGGTTTTTTTGTGGTTGGCGACAAAGGCGGCGTTGAAGTCTTTGTAGAACTCGCGCGCCACGTCGTAGGACGCATTGAGCAGGGTTTGCGCGGAGGCCAGTTGCGTCGTTGACAGGGCGATACCTGCGATGGCGAGGCTGATCTTTTGTGTGAATTTCATCAGAAGTCCTTGAATGGGTTGGGGTTTGAAATGTGGCTAAATGGGGTTTCAGGCTGCGGCAAGCTCAGGCTGGTTGCGACAGCGCGCTTCGTTCGCGAGGGTCTGCAGCAGGGCCAGACCCAGTGGCCAGGGTCCAAAACCGGCCTCCAAGTTGATGTGTCCGGCGTTCTGCAAGCGCACAAATTCGCTGCCCCAGGCCCGGGCGTAGGCTCCCGCCGTGCGCACCGGGCAAAAGGGGTCGTTGTTGCTGGCCACAATGATGCTTTTGAATGGCAAGGTTTGGTAGGGCACAGGGGCAAAGTCATTCAGAACACTGCGGCGTTCCGGATCTGCCGGCGCCACCAGCAACGCCGAGGCAATGCGCGCCATCGCCTCGGGCGGCAAATGGGCCGTGGCAATGCAGCCCAGGCTGTGCGCGGCGATCACCACCGGTTGGGCTTGTGCCAGGATGGTGTGCGTGATGGAGGCCACCCAAGCCTTGCGCGACGGGCTGCCCCAGTCATCCTGCTGCACCCGCACCGCGCCCGGCAGCTCATGGGTCCACAGGCTTTGCCAGTGGCCAGGAGGCGAATCACGCCAGCCGGGAATGATGATGATCGGGATCATGGTGAGGTGCTGCAGCGATGTGATGAAGTCGAAGGAGAGCAGATTGTGGGAGAACTTAATTAAAACCCAAACTACTTTATTTCTATTTCATTATTCATGTATGAATATATAGAAGTTGTTCTGTGTTGAAGTGCCTACGGGTCCTGCCAAGGGCATTGGCTTACTTCTTGGCGTAAATCTGGTCGAAGTAAGCGCCATCTGCAAAATGGTCTTTGGCCGCCTTGGCCCAGCCGCCAAAGGCTTCGTCGATCGTGAACAGTTTGATCTTGGGCAATTGTTTGACGTATTTGGCCTGGAACTTCTCGACGATTGGGCGGTAGAAGTTTTTGCCGGCAATGTTCTGGCCTTCGTCGGTGTACAGGTAGTCCAGATAGGCCGTTGCCACGGCGCGGGTGCCTTTTTTGTCGACGTTTTTATCCACGACGGTGACCGGTGGCTCGGCCAGAATGCTCAGGGACGGATAGATGATGTCGACCTTGCCGCCAAACTCTTTCTCCAGCAGATGGGCTTCGTTTTCCCAGCTGATGAAGACATCGCCCTGATTGCGCTGGGCAAAGGTGATGGACGAGCCGCGCGCACCGCTGTCAAGCACCGGCACGTTGGCATACAGTTTGCCGACAAAGTCCTTGGCGTGTGCTTCACTGCCGAATTTGCGCTTGGCAAATTCCCAGGCCGCCAGGTAGTTCCAGCGCGCGCCTCCCGAGGTCTTGGGGTTGGGCGTGATGACGCTGATACCGGGCTTGATCAGATCGTCCCAGTCCTTGATGCCTTTGGGGTTGCCCTGGCGCACCACCAGGACGATGGTAGAGGCGTACGGCGACGAATTGTGCGGCAAGCGCTTTTGCCAGTCAGCCGGAATCCAGCCGCCGTTTTTGTGGAGGGCGTCGGTGTCACCCGCCAGTGCCAATGTGACCACATCTGCCTCCAGCCCGTCAATGACGCTGCGGGCTTGTTTGCCCGATCCACCGTGGGACTGTTTGATGGTCACGTCCTGGCCGGTCTTGGTTTTCCAGTGTTTGACGAAGGCGGCGTTGAACTCGGTGTAGAGCTCGCGCGTTGGGTCGTAGGACACGTTAAGCAGCGTCACCGCTTGCTGGGCGCTGGCGCCCCAAGTGGTGCCGGCCAGCAGGGCGGCCACGGCGAATTGGCGTGTGCGGCGGGAAATGGAAACAGTTTTTTGTGTCATGCTGGAGTCCTCAAAATTCATTGCCAAAATGCAATGAAGCGAATTCTGGGGGTCAACAATTAAAACTGGAACTACTGATTTTCTACTTGCGAATTACCAAATCATCTATAACGATCGGCTACTGATCAAAATTCAAAACATATCTTCTTGCCAATGGGTCCCGCCGCCGAGGCCGCTCACGGCTTACGCACGCCGTGCGTCTGGAGCCACGCCGCATGGGCTTGCGCAAAGGCCGCCTGCAGGCGCGCCAGGTAGAAGTCGGCTTCTGCATCACGACCCAGCAGGCGGGCACTGTCGATCACGATTTCGGCGACGCGCGCCTCGGGAGAAAAATGCAGTATTTCCTTGGCCAACTGGTTTATCTGTGCCGCGTTGGCAGCGCTCAGGTCGGTGGTGGTGAGCTCGGCGAAACGGATATGGTCCTGAAACAACCAGACATGACGTGTTTTGGCCAGCGTGTCATGGCGGTATGCCGGGGCGCGCTGTTTGGGGCTCAGATAGATTTGACTCGCCAAATGGTATTGCCAGCCGGCAAGGACACAGAAAGTAAGCAGCATGCCCGCGAGGGCCGCTTGCAGGTAAGGCACCAGTGTCCTGGTCCCTCTGCTGTTTGCTGGCAGCAACAGCCACACACACAGGCCGGCAGCCATCTGGAACGGGCCGTACCAGAGCGGGTATTCCAGCAGGCTGTGCAGCAGGATCACCGCCAGAATCGCCCAAGCCATGTGGCGTGCGGTATCCAGTTCGCCCCAGGGCCGGGCGCGCCAGACCAGCCATAACCCGCCGCCGCATAGCGCCACAGCCAGCGGCACGCCCAGTTCCACGGCCAGATGCAGGGGCAGGTTGTGGGCGTTGTCCAGAATGTCGCAAAAGCGCGCGCCGGAATAGAGCGTGATGAAGTGGGCATAGTCCAGTTCACCCCAGCCCCAGCCTCCCCAGGGCTTTTGGGTAATCAGGTACAGCACGTTGCGCCACAGGGTGAGGCGGCTGCCGCACACGGAATCGCCCGCGCGCAAACGGGCCCAGGCGCCGCTGTTCATGGGGTCCAGCCCCGCCAGCCAGGGCAGCGCCCAAGTGGCTACTGCGTAGCTCAGCCCGGCAGCCAGCAACACCCAGGGCAAGGCCGAGGCAGCCTGATTCGCGGGCTGGTGATGTCGTGCGCGACGCTGCCAGTAAAGGCTCAAAACCACCACCATGAGCAACTGCAACAAACCTGTGCGCGAGGACGAGGCGGCGTTGCCGGCACCCAGCAGCACGGCCAGCGCCAGTGCCAGGCCGATCTGGCTTGGCGGTAACCTGGGCCGCAGCGGCGACGGCTGCGCGATCCACCACAACAGGGCGGCCAGCCCGATGTTCATCAGGCTGGCATACTGGTTACGCTGGCGCAGGTTGCCAAAGGCCTCGCCCAGGTTGGTGTGGTTGGCCCATATGCCAAGCCAGCCGGAGGCGCCAAAGTATTGCAACAAGCCGATCAAGGCACTCAAGCTCGCCGCCATCAGCCAGGCCCCTGCCATGGCGCGCACCCAGTGTTGGCGCGATGCTGGCTGGCCGGCGCTTGCGATCAGCAGCATCAAGCCGGCGACGCAGCCCCAGGCAAATAGCAGCGGAACCATGCCAGCAGCCGGGCCAGGTGAAAATGGATTGAGCCAGGGCAGCGTGATCAGGAGGGCAAAAGCAAGCAGGCGCATGAAAAACAGGGGTCGTCCGTCGTAATCATCAGAAGCAGGGATTCTCGCAGTTGTCACGGTGGGCGATCTTGGGCTTGTGCGCCGTGGTATTGTGAAAGCACGGCAAAATCGGCCCACTACTGAAAGAGTGTGAACATGACCAAAGTCAAAAAAATTGCCGCCATCGTGGGCGGCTCCTCTGATGAGGTTGAGGCTGCCTTTTATGAGGCGCTGCAAAACGCCGACCTGGAGCGCTTGATGGCATGCTGGGCAGATGAAGACGAGGTGGTGTGCGTGCATCCCGGTGGCCCGCGCATGGTTGGCCTGGGCGCGATCCGCTCGGCGTTTGAGGCCATGTTCAATAACGGCAGCATCCGTGTGCATCCCGAGGGCGTTCGCAAGATTGAAGCGCTGGGCAGTGCCGTGCACAGTGTGCGCGAACGCATTGAACTGCTCACCCCCGAGGGACCGATGGATGCGGTGGTGATGGCCACCAATGTGTACCACAAGACGGCTCAAGGCTGGCGCCTGGTGGCGCACCACGCCAGTCCCGGCAATGCCCGCGAGCCGCATGATGTCACCGAGATTTCTCCGGTCTTGCATTGAACTACCAAGCACCCTGGTGGCTGCCCGGTGGCCATGCCCAAACCATCTGGCCAGCCCTGCAAAGCTGTTCCGTCCGCTGGCCTATGACGCTGTACCGGCGCGAGCGCTGGCCCACCCCCGATGACGATTTTGTCGATGTGGATTGGCTCGATGCACCTGCCACGGTGCCCTTGCTGGTGCTGTTTCATGGGCTGGAGGGTTCCTCAAAAAGCCACTACGCGCTGGCGCTGGGTCAATGGGCACGAGCGCAAGGCTGGCGCTTTGCGGTGCCGCATTTTCGCGGCTGTAGTGGCGAGATCAACCGCGCCCCGCGCGCCTACCACTCGGGAGATTTTGCAGAAATCGGCTGGATCCTGGCGGCTTTGCGCGCCTACCACGCCGGGCCGCTTTACGCGGTAGGCGTATCCCTGGGCGGTAATGCCTTGTTGCGCTGGGCGCAGGAAGCGGGTAGTACGGCGGCCACGGTGCTACAGGCGCTGGCCAGCATCTCGGCACCGGTTGACCTGGCGGCCAGCGGCCAGGCCATGGGTCGGGGCATGAACCGGCAGATCTATACCCGTATGTTCCTGCAAACCATGAAACCCAAGGCACTGCAAAAGCTGGCCCAGTTCCCGGGCCTGTTTGATGCGAAGGCCTTGCACGGAGCACAGGACTTGTACGATTTTGACAACGTTTTCACCGCACCACTGCATGGTTTCAAGAACACGCGTGACTACTGGCAGCGCGCCTCGGCCAAGCCGCGCCTGGCCGAGATCCGTCTGCCAGCCTTGGTCGTCAATGCCTTGAACGACCCTTTCGTACCCGCCACCAGTCTGCCCCGGCAAGCTGATGTGGGCCCAATGGTGACCCTTTGGCAACCCGCTCAGGGCGGCCATGCCGGATTTATGGCGGGACCGCCGCCGGGCCATCTGCAAACGCTGCCGCAGACCGTGGGTGGCTGGTTGATGGCGCACACTTGATTGGAGAAAAAATGGACGACATCGTCAAACAGGCCATGGCCAAATGGCCTAACGTACCCAACTGTTATGGCTGGCTGGGGCTGGATGCGCGCGGCAACTGGTACCTGCGCGACGACCGGGCCCAGGCCGCAGGGTCATTTCAGAGCGGGCTGCCAGGCAGCAAAGGCAGCTTGCTGACGCATGAGAAGCTGATTGATTTCATTGCCCGCAACTACCTGCCCGATGCGTCAGGCCAATGGTTTTTTCAGAACGGTCCGCAGCGCGTTTATGTGGAGCTGCAAGCGACGCCGCTGATCTGGCGCGTACAGCCTGACCTTGGTGTCAAGGACCACCTGAGGCGGGCCGCCGAGGTACGGGGCGTCTGGCTCGATGAACAGGGTTTTTTGTACCTGGCATCAACCGCCGGCCTGGGGCTGGTCCATACCCAGGACATGGGCCTGGCTGCCGAAGCCGTGGAACAGGGCCTGTGGCAGCCGCAAGCCCTATTGCAAAGCGAGTTGCCCGGTCAATTCGGCTTTGTTAAAAGCCCGCAGGCCGGGCAAAAAAAGTAGAGCCGGCGTTTATTTGGCTACAGACGCTGCCGCTTCCGGTGCCGTAGCGGCGGCCTCGGGCGCTGCGGGCGCTTCGAACTTGGCGCCGGCGGCATTGGCCATGTAAGCCACCGCCCGACCTACCTCAAAGTCGGCAAAAGCACCACCGCCCTGGGCTGCCATGTTGCCCTTGCCTTTCAGGGCAGAGTTCAACAACGCGCTGTAGCCAGTGCCAATGCGCGGTGCCCAGGCAGCGGTATCGCCAAATTTGGGCGCACCCACCAGTCCAGCCGCATGGCAGGTGGTGCATTGGACGTTGTACACCTCTTCACCGGTTTTGGGCTCGCGCTTGGACTCACCCAACTGCAGAATGCCCACTTTTTGAATGCGCCTGGCCACCGCTTCTTCAGACATGCTGGCTGCCACCTGGCCACCGTTTTGAGCCTTGTAATAAGCCACCAGAGAGCCAATGACCAGTATGGGAAGACCTACCAATACGAGAATTGTTGTTATTTTCTTGATGCCAGTGGCTCTGGGTGCAGCGTGTGCGTCGTGGTCTGCGGTGTGATGGCGGTCGCTCATGATGGCCTTGGTTGGATGTTAGGTACGAAAGCAGCGTTGGATTATAGGGTTGGGGCGTTTAAACCCCCTACAATCGCCACTCCAGGATGCGGCTGTAGCTCAGTGGATAGAGTATCGGCCTCCGAAGGCTATAGTCATCCGGGTTTGCGGCGAAAATGTGAGTATTGGTCTTTTTTAGAGTTGCGGCTGTAGCTCAGTGGATAGAGTATCGGCCTCCGAAGCCGAGGGTCGTGGGTTCGATCCCCGCCAGCCGCACCAGTCCTTGCTTTTCACGTAATTGGGCGCGTACAAGCAATAGCGAAAATTTCCAAAAACGGTTCTCCGCTTGGGAATTTTTGGCACAAGCATACGAAAAGCTAATGGTCGCCGCAAGCATGGGCCTTGTTTCTGTGCCCTGTGTGTGCCACGGCTGTGCCATGCACAGTGAACCAAAATATGCAAGTTTCTTAAAACTGACGATCGGTCTTGTGCCTTAATAACGGCACCTGTCGTGAGTGTGGTGTGCGAGCCAATTTTTCTCCTGAAGTAAGCAATTTCTGGTTGTCCGGTTTCAGTGGCAGGTGAAGCGAAACTTAGAAAGGCTTTATGATTTGCATCGCAGGAGGCGATGCCCGCAAAGCGGGCTCAAGCAAAAGCTCAGGCGGTTGGTCAGTTGTTCGGCCATAGCTGCCATACAGTTGATCAATTTCGACAGTCACTTTGGGCCAGGTCCGGACGCTCGCCAGTGACGGCTAACCGGCGGGCAAATTTTCACCTTTCTTCGTCGGCGCACGGCTCTGATTTGGCAGAGTGCCGTTAGACAGCTTGGCATCACGAATTCACGCAAAGTGACTGTTGTTGACATTGACTCCCGCCAGGTTGAATGGCAGCGGTCGAGCGTGACGTGGGCGCATGCATGCCGCTGCGACATCAGGCTTGACATAACGCCATATCGGATCAAGGAAGATGCAGCAGCAAGTTGGTGGTCAATTCGTGTGGCTGGGTAACTTTCATACGTGCCAGTATTCCCCATCCAGAAATCCGGGAGTTAGTCGCTCCAATTTCGTATTCCACCTCAATTGTGTTTTCCAGCGACTGATCCAGAGTGCTTCTAACCCCACCGCAATATCTTTTGAATGCATGGCGGACACAGTAGAAGGCAATTTCTTTTTGAGTTCATCCACCGAGATAGACCAGACTGTCAACGGCCCGCGTCCAGCGTCAAGCTCAGCCAGATAGAAGTTGCGCGTGCATTCGCCATGATGAATGGTGTCATGGCGAACCCAGCGGTTGTACAAAGCATTGGCTGTTACCCATTTCCCAATATAGCGAACTTCGTCAGTGTGATCTGTCACAGCGTACAACAAGGGTCCACAAACCTTTTTCCACCTACGCTCGTTAACGACACGATGGTCGATGATGCGTTTATGCTTTTCTCGGTAAAAAAACGTCTCCTTCCGCGAGCCAGTAAGCTCGATCACCTTTTCCATACCCAATTGTTCTGGCGAAATTTTCTGACTTGTGGTTGTGAATTGCATTCGTTTTTTAATCTCTGGTTGACAAATAGAAATATGAACTTCTGATGGAGGGCTAGTAAGCAACTTGAGGTACACCTCAGCTAGAAGTTGAGCGTCCTCCAATGCTGAATGCTTGTTGCGTTTTGTTGAAAGTCCTGATTTCAGAATCAGGGCATCAAGAGATGCGGTCTCGCCAGGGAATCGAGACTTGGCTATGCTGACCGTGCAGGCAATGCTCCCCAAATCTTGAAGGCGCTCAGTTCTGCCTGCCGCGCTCATTTCAGAATCAATAAACCCAGTGTCAAAAGATGCGTTATGCATGAAACATTCCGCACCTTGAACGTAAGCGCGCAGCGAACCCATCTTGACCACAGGGCAGCGACTGTGGCTGAGAATCAAAGAGCGTGAACTTGTGGTTGCCAGCGGTGCGGCAACAACTCATGAATCTGACTGGCCCGCTGTGTTGGCAGGCGCGTCAGGACATCCTTGA
>NZ_JAMPYG010000027.1 GCF_023700745.1 Rhodoferax sp.
CGGACGAACTCGACGCACTGTCGACGACCAACAAAGTGATCCAGACCGGCGAAGGCACACTGACGCTGACCAACTACAACAGCGGCACGGGTGTGGTGAGCTACACCTACACGCTCAATGCCACGATCGACAACGACAGCAAAGTACCGGCAACGGGCGATGCGGTGTCGCTCACCGACTTCACCGACAACGTGAGCCTGGTGGTCAACGGACTGGGCGGCACCACGGCCAGCGACACCCTGTCGATCCGGGTAGTTGATGACACGCCCGTTGCTGTCAACGAGCCCACGGTGACGCTGACGGAAAGCCATATCGGCGATACGGACTGGCTGGCCTCCAGCGTTCATCTGGTTTCGGGATCGGACGGGTCGGGCAGCTTGGCTTATACGCCGATCACGACCATCAATGGACTGTCTGTCGGCGATACGCTCAAGATCAACTGGTCCGGGGATAGTGGCACCATCAATTGGAAACTGGTTGACCTCTCGAATCCCTCCAATGTCTTGATGGGGTCGAGTACCGATAAAACGATGGACGTCGTACTCAGTTCGCTGCCGGCTAACGGAAACTATGCGCTGTACGTGGATTACGATGGGGCCAATGCAACCAAGAGCATCGATGTCGAGGACGTGCACGTCCTGCACACTGTCACCACGGCCGACAGCGGTAACGTGATCGTGGACGACCCGGGAGCCGACACCGTGGGCGCGGATGGCGCGGCGGTCTACTCGATCACCTACGTCAACACCAGCGGCGCGACCGTGACTGAAGCCTTGGGTGGCGATGGTGTGGCGGACGTGGTCACGAAGTACGGCACGCTGCATATCGAGGCGGACGGCGACTACACCTATACCGTGAAGCAGGATGCGGTGCCGCTCTCGGATGCCGATGGGCAGGTGGAGGACAACTTAAGCTACACGCTGATGGATGGCGACGGCGATACCGCGTCGGCCAACATGAACTATGTTATCAACGACATCAAGGCACCCAGCGTGCTGGATGTCACCATGATCACCAATACCAACAACCAGATCCAGCCAGTCATTCTGACCTTTGTGGACCAGGCCAATCCGGAGTTTGCCTATGCCCGCCTGTTTGCTTTGGGAGCGCAGGGTCAGCAAGGCACGTTCACGCCGGACACCGGCTTCAACATCGGCAACACCCACAGTTATGTGGTCGGTCTAGAGGCCGCCTCCACGACGACCAAGGTCAATTTGACGGACTTCACCATTGAAGGCGTGCCGATCTTTGGACAGGCCACGGGTGGTGGTGGTGGTGTCACAAGTCTGATCCTGGACGATGACTCCAGCATCAGTTCGGACCAGACCGCGCTGGTGGCAGTCGTCACTCCGAACGACCCTCCGGCCACGCAAGCGCTGACGGATTCGATGGATGGCGATGGTACGGGTACCGCCATGACCGACACCACGCCTACCGTTGTCAACTACCTGTACGGAGCCGGTGGGGACGACGTCCTGAATGGCAATTCGGGAACAGACATCCTCAACGGTGGCACCGGAATCGACTCGGTGGACGGTGCCGGCGGCAATGACATGTTGGTCTACGATCTTGCGGATTTCAAGCTGGATGGCGGCACCGGCGACGATGTCTTGCGTATTGACGACGGTGCGCTGGCCCTGTTCAACACCGTGGGGTTGAACCAGGCTACAGTGGACCTGACCGGCAACACGGCGATCAAGAATGTCGAGGTGTTGCTGCTCACCGACGATGCACAAGGTGCGGCGGACAAGGGCACAACGCTGGTGTTGCGCGCTGAGGATGTGTTGCACTTCACCGACTCGGACCATGTGCTGACTATCGTTGGCAATAACAGTGACAAGCTAGATCTCAGTGATGATACGACCGCCACCTGGGCGCAGACGGGAACAAGCGGCGATGGCAACTTTGCAATCTGGACTGCGACATTTGCGGATACGTCGACGGTGACCCTGAAGGTCGAAACCGAGGTCAGTGTTTTGTTGAATAATCCCTAAGCTGTCGCCGACACGAACCCAACTGGTTTGGGATGTTGCAAAGGGCACCTTCGGGTGCTTTTTGTATTAAGGACAGTGGTTTTGCCGGTTACGGCTTCTCTTGGGTATGCCCGGGTGGAAATGCCCACTGTTGAGTGTTACCGCCCACCGGCTACCAACCACGGCGACGCCCCCGTCAGGTTTTCGTCAAACGCATGGCGCGTGCTGCCATACAGGCCCAGCACGCGTTTGACGTAGGCCCGCGTTTCAGGGAACGGCGGCACGCCTTTGTAGCGGTCGACCCGGCCTTCGCCGGCGTTGTAGGCGGCAGCCGCATAGGTGATGTTGCCGCGGTAGTACGACAGCAGCCAGCGCAGGTAGCGCATGCCGCCGCGCAGGTTTTGTGTGGCGTCATAGGCGTTGCGCACGTTGAAGCGTTCGGCTGTGTCGGGAATGAGCTGCATCAGGCCCATGGCCGCTTTGGGTGACTGGGCGCCGGTGTCGAAGTTGGACTCCACCGCAATCACCGACAGCACCAGCTTGGGGTCGAGCGCATACCAGGCGCTCATGGTGGTGGTCAGCGGAATGAGCCAGCGCTTGTGGCTGGGCAGGGTGAGCAGGTATTTCTCGATCGACAGGCCGTTGCCGGGGTGCAGGTCGGGCGGCAGGCCATGCCAGAACGGGGGCGGCGCAGGTGCTTTTTCGGGCAACTGGTCTTGGTTGACGCAGGCCGGTAGCGTTGCCGACTTCATTTCAAGGGTGTCGAGCATCTGATGCGCCTGGGCGTGGCCCAGTGCGGCGGCCACCGAGAACAGGCTGGCGGCAAAAGCCGGGTTGGCGGGCACGCCCTGGCCGAAGGCATAGAGCATGCCCAGCCGGTACTGGCCTTCGGCGCTGCCCCAGCGTGAAGCCTGGCAGTACAGCACGGCGGCCTGCCAGAGCTTGTGGGTGGTGTTGGCGCTGTCCGGCTCTGACTCCAGTGCGCTGGCTTCTTGCAATGCCTTGCGCACGGCGGGCGGTGCGTCTTCAATGACAGCAGCCGACGGCGGCGCGTAGGTGATGGCCTGCGCCAGCGCCGGACCCGTGGGCGCGCTGATCAGGCACAGCAGGAAGGCCAGCCGCCTGGCAGGTCGTTGGTGTATCGTGTTAAAGCGCATACCACGGAATAAGCTGGTAGTGGGTTCGGGTTTGTTCCTCATTACCACCATACACCAGGATGGATTGTCCAGCTTGCGTTCCGGCTAATTCACGCCATTGATCCAGGCCACGGCTTGCATCTTTGCCCGGGGTGGCGCCCGATTTGATTTCTATGGCTTCCAGGTGCCCCCCTTGCTCAACCAGCAGATCGACTTCGTGGCCTGAGCGGTCGCGCCAGAAGCTCAGATTGGATGGGCGTGCTGTATTGAGCCGCTTTTTGAGGTAATCCGCCACTACCCAAGTCTCAAACAAGGCACCACGCAAGGGGTGGCTGGCTATTTGTGCTGCAGACTCGATGCCGAGCAGCCAGGCAGCGAGGCCGGTGTCATGAAAATAGAGTTTTGGTGTTTTGACCAGGCGTTTATTAAAGTTCTGATAGTGCGGCGGCAAGCGGTGAATGATGTAGCTGGCCTCCAGGACCGATATCCACTCGCGCGCCGTGTTGTGGCTCAGACCCGCATCGTCTCCGAGTGCACTGAGGTTAAGGAGTTGTCCGGTGCGCCCGGCGCACAGGCGTAAAAAGCGCTGGAACTGGCTGAGATCGCGCACATTGATGAGTTGACGTACGTCGCGCTCAATATAGGTTTGAACGTAGTTGGCGTACCAAATGCCAGGCTCAAGATGGCGGTCGTAAATGGGTGGATAACTGCCTTTGAATAGTGCCTCGTCAAGCGATGGCGCCAGCATGTTGGCCTGGCGCAATTCGCTGGCAGAAAATGGCAGCAGATTGAGCAAGGCCACCCGTCCGGCCAGGCTCTGTGTGATGCCAGACATTAAGCCAAATTGTTGCGAGCCCGTAAGAATGAAATGTGCGGGACGCTGTTGCTGGTCCACGACGCCTTGCAGCCAGGCAAAGAGTTCAGGACAGCGCTGTGCTTCGTCAATGATTGCTCCGTCTGGATATCTGTTCAGGAAACCTTGGGGGTCGTTTTGCACGAACTCCCTTTGCGCTGGATTTTCCAGTGAAACGTAAGGGTAGGTAGAAAATACCGCGCGGGCCAGCGTTGTTTTGCCTGACTGGCGCGGCCCGGTCAACGCGAGAACGGGATAGCCCTTGGCGAGCTCGCGCAGTGTGGTTTCAGCTGTTCGCGGGATCATTTGGCTGATTGTAAGTACAACTGACAATCAGCCGTTTCACTTGACCCCCGGCCCCGTCACGCCGTCAAAGCCAAGCTCGGCCAGTAGCGGCAGATCGGAGGGGTTCTCGACGCCCTGCGCCACCACGGTGATGCCAAAGGCGTGTGCCATTTTGCACAGGCCTTTGAGGAATTCCTGGTTGCCTTCGTTGTCGGCAATGCCGTGAATGTAAGTGGGGTGTACCTTGATGTAGTCCAGCCCCAGGTCGGCCAACTTGTCGCTTTCGGTAAATTGCTGACCAAAATATTCCACGCCGACACGGCAACCGAGTTGCTTGAGGTTGCGCGTCAGGTCGCGGAAGGCCTCGAACTGGCGGAATACGCCGTACTCGGGCACTTCAAACAGCAGCCGTTTGCAGACATCCGGGTAGGTCTTGAGCAGTTGCGTGAGTTCGTTGCGGAAGCTGAAGTTGCCAATGGTTTCGGCCGACAGGTTGACGGCAACGTCGCCCGCCGTGGTACGCAGATGGTCTATGGCCAGCTTGACCACGTTCAGGTCGATCGGGGCGGTCAGGTTGAGCTGGGCCGCCATGGGCATGAAGTCGCCCGCCGTCAACAGGGTGCCCTGGGTGTCCACTTTCAGGCGGATCACGCCTTCCTGGTGCATCGGGTTGCTGCCGTCACCCGACATGACCGGGTAGAAGCTCAGCGCCAGGCGGCCGCCCGCGACGGCTTCGGTCAGCAGCGTGCGCCATTGTTCGGCCGGCACAGCGGGCTTGGTTGAGCCGCCTTTGTCGGCATGCCAGGTGTTGGCGCCCTTGCTGGCCGCCTGGGCCAGCATTTCGTCGGCGCGGGCCAGCAGCTGGCCGATATCCTGGTCATGCTGGTAGCGCACGGCGCTGAGGTGGAACATGTCTGGCACCTTGTCCTGCCACTTGGGCAGCACGTTTTGCATGAGCCGCGTGTGGATGTACTGGGCGGCCTCGGTGGCGCTGGCAAAGGTGGGGCAGACGATGGCAAATTCTGCGCCTTTGACGCGACCGGCGCGCTGGCCCACGCGGCCGTCGCCAGTGTTGTAAAGCTCGGTGCCCACGTCTTTGAGCAAGGCGTCGGCCTGTTGGTGACCGAGGCGGGTATTGAGCTCGTTGAGGTCGAGCAGACGCACCATCACCAGGTTGCCGGCAGAGCCAAATTGATCGCCCTGCACCGCCTCGCGCAGGTGCGCCAGAAAGTATTCGCGGCTCGACAGGCCGGTGACCGGGTCGCGGTTGACCTTTTTGCGCAGCGCCTCAAGCCGCGCCGCTTCTTCGCTGAACATGGCCTTGAGCCGGCCCACCATGTCGTTCATGGCGCGCGCCACGCTTTTGAGTTCGGGCGTGCGGGGCTCGGTAATGGTGAGGAACCGGCGCTCGGCAATGGCTTGCGCCTGTCCGACCACCTCGCCCAGCGGTCGGGTGATGATGCGCATGGCCAGGGTGCCAACCACGCCAGTGAGGGCGGCGCCCAGCACGAACCAGAGCAGCAGTTCAACGGTGCCGTCCCACAGACTTTTGTAAGCATAGACGTCCTGGCTGGCCAGTGTGAGCGTGCCGTACTGGATCCAGCCGTCCTGGATCAGCGCCTGCCCGGGCGTGGTGTGGATCGGGAACAGCTTGATGAACCAGTCGGGCGCCCAGTGCTCGTTGCTGGTGGCGATGCGCTCGACCAGGATCTTGCCGTTGGGTGAAACGATGCGGATAAAGCGGTAATGGCCAGCATCGAACTGCGCCGCAACCTGCAGTTCGACCGTGACCTCGTCTTTGGGCAGTTGCGTCAGCGACAAGGCCAGCGCCGTGGCGTTGTCGATGTTTTTGACCTGCAGTTGCTGCTCCAGGTAATGCCGTGCAGAGAGCACACTGACGATCATGCTGCCACCAAAAGCGATGGTCATGACCAGGATGATGGCAATCCAGAGTTGTTTGATGAGTGACATGGTGGACTCGCTGGTTTTTTCTTGAATGGGTCGGTTTCAGTTGATGCCGTCCTGGTGCATGCGTTCCAACACGTCGCGCCAGCGCGACAGTCGGGCGGTGGGGTCGGCCGAGGAGGCAGTGGCGCCGCCCACCCACAGGCCGTCGCTGTTGAAGCTGAAAACAGGTACCAGGTCAGAGCGCATGGAGGCCGGACGCACGCTGGTGATCAGGTTGTCCAGAATCAGTGGTTCTGCTGTGGGCTGCGGGTAATAACCCAGCACCATGTGTGCAACTGATGCTGTTGAGCCGATCTTGGCCCGCACATACACCATGCGAAGTTTGTCGTTGCCAACACCCAGAATTTGCAGGGTGGTGTACTTGGCAATGGAAAAGTCTTCGCAATCACCACTGCCGCGACCCATGAATTCCAGCGGGGACGCCCAGTAGTCAGCTTGTTGCCAGACCACGATATCGTCCTGAAACAGAATGCGCCGGTTAAAAAATGTGTTCACCTTGTTGAGCTTGTCCAGGTCGGGCAGGTCGCGCGACTCTTCAATCAGGCGGCGCCAGGCGGCCACGGTTTCCACGGCGCGGGCACCGTAGCGCTCTTGCGCCAGGGCTTGGGTCTTGTCGTGGTCCGGGGCGGCAAACGAACTGATGAGTGCCAGCGACAAGCTCAACAGAAACAGCCACACGCTTTGCTGCAGACCGCGCATACGCAGCGATCTGAGGCAGCGTGTGACTACGATGATCATGTGTTGTGAGCTTTGAGAATTATCAAGATTTAGGACATAATAATTCGTAAACTGAATCTCACACGGTTTACTGGTTGTTACAACTTTTCCGGGGGTCTTATGAATTCTAAAGATAAAAGGGTTTCTTTGGTTACATTGGCTGTGCTGATGTATTTGGGAGCGGCTCAAGCCCAGAACCTGCCTGCGCCGATGGTGCAGGCAGCACGCAAGGCGGTTGCCACCAACCCGGAGGTGCAGGCTCGCTGGAATGGTTTCAACGCCGCCGGCCATGAGCGTGATGTCGCGCGTGGCGGATTTTTCCCGCGACTCGACCTGACCGCCAGCACCGGACGTGAAGACAAGGACTCCCCCTCGGCGCCAGGCGGCAGTTATGGACGCTACAACTTCAATGCCGCGCAGCTCACTTTGAACCAGATGCTGTTTGATGGCATGTTCACCGCCAATGAGGCCAAACGCCTGGGGTATGCCAAGCTGACGCGTTACTACGAGCTGCTTGAGGTGTCCGAGTCGGCTGCCCTGGAGGCCATTCGTGCTTATTCTGATGTGGTGCGCTACCGTGAACTGGTGGAGGCAGCCACGCAAAATTATGTCGAACACAAACAAACCACACAGTTGGTCGAAGAGCGTGCCAACGCAGGTGTGGGGCGCCGGGTAGACGTTGAGCAGGCCAACGGCCGTTTGGCGCTGGCCGAGTCCAACCTGCTGATCGAGTTGACCAACCTGCACGATGTGAGCGCACGCTATCTGCGTGTGGTGGGAGAAAAGCCAGAAGCCAACCTGCCAACCTTTCCTGAGCCGTTCAAGCTGGGAACCATGCCCGCTACAACCACCGACCTGATACGCGATGGTTTGCAAGGCAGCCCCACCCTGAATGCTGCCGTAGAAAACGTGCGTGCCTACAAAACAGCGATTGAATCCGCCAAAGCCGCCTATTACCCACGGGTCGACCTGCGCGCTTATGCCAGCAATGACAAAAACACCGGCGGCATCCTTGGCGACACGCGGGTCAATGGGATTGAGCTGGTGCTGAACTACAACCTGTTCCGTGGCGGTGCCGACAAGGCCCGTGAGCGTCAGGCCGTCGACCAGAGGGAACAAGCGCGCGACCTGCAGGAAAAAGCTTGCCGCGATGTGCGCCAAACCTTGTCGATCGCCTACAGCGACGTGCGCAGTCTGGACGAACAATTGCGCTACATGGATGCGCACCGCCTGGCCACAGAGAAGTCACGCGAGGCGTACCGCCAGCAGTTCGACATTGGCCAGCGCACCTTGCTCGACTTGCTGGATAGCCAGAACGAGTACTTTGAAGCCACCCGCGCTTACATCAACGCGCGCTACAACCAGGCCACAGCGCAGGCCCGCACACTGGCCGGCATGGGGCAGTTGGTATCAACACTGGGTGTGCCGCGGCAAGACCTGCCAAGCGCACAGGATGCGGGTCAGGACCGTGCCGGCATTGATCCAGCCGAGCTGTGCCCACTGGACGAAACCATGGTGGACACGCTGGAAAAAATAAAGAAAGACGTTGTGGTGCCGACGCGTGCACGTGCCGTCATACCGGCAGCTGCCGCTCCTGCTGCGACCAAAGTGAATCTGGCCGCAGATGCGCTGTTTGACTTCAACAAGTCGGTGCTGAAGGTGGGCGGGGCTGCCAAGCTCGATGAGCTGGTGACCAAGATCAAGGGCGTGGCGCTTGACGTGGTGATTGCAACCGGGCATACCGATAGCGTGGGCAGTGATGCCTACAACCAGCGTTTGTCGGTGGCACGCGCTGAATCCGTGAAAGCTTATTTGGTGAGCAAAGGCGTTGATGTCAAGCGTGTGCAGGCGGTGGGCAAGGGTGAATCCGAGCCGATCGCCGATAACGCCACCGCTGAGGGGCGTGCCAAAAACCGTCGGGTGGAGGTGTCGGTGCAGTCGATGGCCGCACCTGGCAAGTAAGTCAGTTCAATACCGGTGTGTCTGGCAACTCGTTGGGGTTGCTTTGTCCGGCCCGCAGCGCAAAGTGCTGTTGCAATAGTGCGGTGACTTGCTGCACCGCCTGTGTCAGACCGGCTTCGTAATCCCCTGCTTTGAACGCAGTGCTCATGCCAGACACCAGGCGGGGCCAGGTGTCTGCGGCAACCCGCTCATTCAAACCCCGGTCGGCCACAATCTCGATGCGGTGCTCGGCCAGCAACAGATAAATGAGTACGCCATTGTTGTGCGCGGTGTCCCATACCCGCAGTTTGCCGAACAGGGCCAGCGCCCGCTCGCGGGTGATGTGCGCCATGCTGTCGGGCTGCCACAGGTAGCTCAGCGGCAGGCCGGTTTCAACATAAATGCGAATTTCACCCGTGTGAATGGTTTCGCTACGGGCCACCTGCGCGGCCAGCTTGTCAAGCAAGGCGGGCGGTATGGCGCGCTGGGTGGCGTTGTCGCTTTGCCAGCGGTGTTTGAAAATCCGGCTTGAACGTGTCCACATCACCAGTCTCCCGAGGCGCCACCGCCACCAAAATCACCACCACCGCCAGAGCCAAAACCGCCACCACCAAAGCCACCTCCACCAAAACCGCCGCCATGGCCCCAGCCTGTATTGCGGCCACCACGGTGCAAGCCGCTGTTGCGCAGGCCGGGGGTGTTCGGCACCAAGGTAAAGATCATGGCGGCCACAGCGGCCAGTCCGGCAATCAGCAGGCTGGCAGTGAGCAGTAGGGCGATGCCTCCGGCCACCCCGCCCGTGGCCATGGCACCGAGCCGATTCCCCAGTATGCGTCGGGTAACTGCACCGATCACTGGCACGGCGACAAACAAAAAGATGCCCAGTTCCATCCAATCAAAGCCGCCAGCGTTTTGGGTTGATCTCTGGGGTGGTTCGGGCAAGGCCTCGCCGCTGATCAGTCCCATGATGCGCGTGAGACCGGCATCAATGCCGCCAGCATAGTCGCCTTGTTTGAAGCGTGGCGTGATGGCTTCGTCAATGATGCGTTTGGCGGCCAGGTCGGGGATTGCGCCTTCGAGCGTTTTGGCCACCTCAATGCGCAGTCTGCGGTCTTGCACCGCGACAATCAGCAGCAGACCGTCACCAATGGCTTTGCGGCCAATTTTCCAGGTATTGGCGACACGGTTGGCATAGGCAGCTATGTCTTCGGGCTGGGTGCTGGGCACCAGCAAGACCACCACTTGCGAGCCGCGCGCTTGTTCAAAGGCGCTTAACCGGGCTTCCAGCGCGTCACGCTGGGCAGCGGCCAGGGTGCCAGAGGTATCCACCACATGGCCGGTCAGGGCGGGCACGTCTTGCTGTGCCCGGGCTGCGCCCAAGCCAATCAGGCACAACAGCAAAAGCGATCCAAGCCACCGGGTCAGCGGTAGCCTGTGCCGCATCAGCCGCAGCAAAGCCTTCATTTTTTGTTGAAATCAACCACTGGTGGGGTTGAAATGGCGGCTTCGTTTTGCACCGTAAAGCTGGGTTTGGGTGCGTAGCTGAATACCATGGCCGTCAGGTTGCTGGGGAAGCTGCGCGCCAGCACGTTGTATTCCTGCACCGCCTGGATGTAGCGGTTGCGTGCCACCGTGACGCGGTTCTCGGTGCCTTCCAGTTGCACGCGCAGGTCGCTGAAGCCCTGGTTGGCCTTGAGGTTGGGGTATTGTTCAGCCACGACCATCAGGCGGCTCAGTGCCGAGCCCAGTTCACCCTGTGCCGCCTGGAATTTGTTGAAGGCTGCAGGATCGTTGAGGGTTTCGGGCGTGACCTGAATTGACGTGGCCCGGGCCCGGGCTTCGATCACCTTGGTCAGCGTTTCCTGCTCAAAAGCGGCCTCGCCCTTGACGGTGGCCACAATGTTGGGCACCAGGTCGGCACGGCGCTGGTATTGGTTCAGCACCTCGCTCCAGGCCGATTTGGTTTGCTCGTCCAGGCGTTGGAAGTCGTTGTAGCCGCAGCCCGTCAGGGTCAGGGCGGTCATCAAGATCAAGAACCAGCGTTTCATCAATACCTCCTCAAAAAATAAAATTCGACCCAGGCGCCCGGCCTGAATATGCAGTCATGAACTTCAGCCCAAATGGGGGGCGACCCGCTATTTTGCAAGTATCGGAAACAGCTTGATCAGCCCGTCGGCCATCACTTCCACCGAAAGCGCTGCCAGAATCAGTCCCATGAGCCGGGTCATGACGTTGATGCCGGTTTTGCCCAGTCCCTTGGCGATCGGGTTGGCCAGTGAAAAACAAAGGGCTGTGGCCAGTGCAATGACCACACCATAACCCACCAGGGTGCCGAGTTGCCAGAAGGTCTTGGCCTTGTCGGCATAAATCACCACCGTGGACATGGTGGCCGGGCCGGTCAGCAGTGGAATGGTCAGCGGCACCACGGCAATGCTGGCACGGGCAGCGGCGTCATGCATTTCTTCTGCGTTGGATTTCGCCTCGGCCGGCTGGGCGTTGAGCATGGCCAGCGCAGAGGTGAGCAGCAACATGCCGCCACCGACCTGAAAGCTGGCCAACGAGATGCTAAAAAACTCCAGGATGTAAAGCCCCATCAGGGCGCAGGTGGCAATCACCACAAAACTGCTGAAGGAGGCTATCAAGATGGTGCGCCGCCGCTGCTCACGCGTGAAGTCCTGGGTGTAGTGAATGAAAAAAGGCACGATTGCCAGTGGATTCACCAAGGCCAGCAGGGTAACGAGGGGTTTGAGGTCCATGGTGGTGTGCCTTGAAAATAGAGGGTCAGCGCGACGACCGTTCCAGGTAGCGTTTGCGCCAGAAAAACAGCACCAGGGCAGCGGCGGTCAGTCCCATGGCCACCATGGCCCACCAGAAACCGTTGCTCATGTGCAGCAGCGGGATGAACTCGAAATTCATGCCAAAAATACCGGCGATCAGGTTGAGTGGCAGAAAAATGGCGGTCAGCACGGTCAGCGTGCGCATGATTTCGTTGGTGCGGTGGCTTTGCGCGTTGAAGTGCATTTGCACGGTGGTTTCGGCGTTTTGTTCGAGCCGTTGCACGTGGTGCAACACGCGCTCGATGTGTTCCAGCACGTCCCGGCTGCGCACGTGCAACAGGTCGCGTTGGTGCTTGTTGAGCAGTTCGTCGTGCTCTGGCCAGCTCTTCAGGGCCTCGATCCAGTCCTGGATGGCGGCGCGCTGGTCTTCGCAGATTTCGTCCAGGTGGTGCAGGGACAAGCGGGCGCTGAGCAGGGCGTTCCAATTGTTGAAACGGGTCTTGGGATTGAGCAGTTCGGCCTGCCAGTGGTCAAGCTGTTGGCTCAGCTCGCGGCGCAGCGCCAGATAAGCGTCCACCATCTGGTTGACGATGCGCAGCATCAGGTCGGCCGGGTTGGCGGGAACGCCGCGTGCGCCGGTAGAGCGGCTGTCGGGCGCACCCGGTGCTGCATTGGTGGCCATATCTGTGCCGTTGGTCGCCAGCAGGCGTCCGGCGTAGGCGTCGCGCAGGTGGTGGTCGGCGGGGTGGACCGTGAGCAGGACGCGGTCAAACACCACAAAACCGACTGCGCTGGTGTCGATGCGTCGCAAGATGGGGGGGCCGCCACGTTTGGGCAAGTGCTTCAGTGGGTGGCTGGCGGGGGTGTCTGATGGGGCGTTGGCGCTTGCCAGGCCGCGAAAGACCAGCAGGTCGTATTGCGAAGTGAAATCAAAACGCGAAGGCAGTTGGGCATTCAGCAGGTCCGACACATGCAGGTCGAGCAATTGCAGTTTGCACAGGGTTTGCAGCGCCGTTTGAAGCGGCATTTGCCAATGTTCAAGCTCGGCGCGGGTGCACGATAGCCACAGGTAGTCGGCCGCTGGCAGGTGCAAACCAGCCAAGTCCTCAGGCAACTCGCCAGATACGATTTCAGTCGCACGGCTGGCGCTGATCGAGAAGATGCGCATGGCTGGATGGCTTGTGTTTATTGGCGCAACAACCTGGCCGCATCCCGGGCGAAATAGGTCAGTACACCATCGGCTCCGGCGCGCTTGAAGGCCAGCAGGCTTTCCATCATGACCGCGTCGTGGTCGAGCCAGCCGTTTTGGGCTGCGGCCTTGAGCATGGCATATTCACCAGAGACCTGGTAGGCAAAGGTTGGCACTTTGAACGTGTCCTTGACGCGGCGCACCACGTCAAGATAGGGCATGCCGGGCTTGACCATGACCATGTCCGCACCCTCGGCAATGTCCATGGCCACTTCGCGCAGCGCTTCGTCGCTGTTGCCGGGGTCCATTTGATAGACCTTTTTGTTGCTTTTGCCGAGGTTGGCGGCAGAACCCACGGCATCGCGAAACGGGCCGTAAAAGGCGCTGGCGTATTTGGCGCTGTAGGCCATGATGCGGGTGTGGATGAAATGGTTGGCTTCCAGTGCGTGGCGGATGGCGCCAATGCGGCCGTCCATCATGTCGCTGGGTGCAACCATGTCAACGCCGGCAGCGGCTTGCGTGAGGGCTTGTTTGACCAGCACCTCGACGGTTTCATCGTTCATGATGTAGCCGTCCTCAATCGGGTCGGGGCTGGGCAGTCCGTCCTGGCCGTGGCTGGTAAACGGGTCCAATGCCACGTCAGTCATCACACCCAGTGTGGGGAATTCTTTTTTGAGTGCGCGTACCACGCGCGGTACCAGGCCCTCGGGATTGAAAGCCTCGCGGCCGTCCGCAGTTTTGAGGTGCTGCTCGATCACGGGAAACAGCGCCATGACCGGGATGCCCAGTTTGACGCAGTCTTCGGCCACCGGCAGCAGCAGGTCCAGGCTCAGGCGTTCCACGCCGGGCATGGAAGACACTGCCTGGCGCTGTTGCTGACCATCAACCACAAAAACGGGGTAGATCAGATCATGCGCGGTCAGGGCGTTTTCACGCACCAGGTTGCGGGTAAAGCTGTCGCGGCGCAAGCGGCGTGGCCGACCTTGGGGGAAAGAGGCGAAGTGGGTCATGGTTGTGAATCAGTTTTGAAATGTTTTCTCATCGTAGCGACATTTTTTTTGACATTGGCTTGAAAAGGCGGATATTTTTTGTTAAATTACGTGCCGGGCAGTTTACTGCTCCCCGCTTTTCCTCCCTGAGCGGGGCCTTGATGTGTGACAGCAAATAGGCTTACCACCCCAGCCCTTGTGCTGGGGTTTTTTTTTAAAGTTCAGATCGACCTTCATGCTCTGGATCAAGCCTCTCCCTATTTTTGTCGCCAGTTGGTGTGCCGGCCTGGTTGTGCTGGCCCCATCCTGAGTTTGTGATGTCGATGCACAAGACTTCGGCATGGCCACTGGCACTGGTTTATGCGGGCCTGATTGTTTACGCGAGTCTTTTTCCTTTTGCGGGTTGGCGTGACCAGGGTGTGGCCCCCTGGTTTTTCCTGACCGCACCGCTGCCCAGGTACTGGACCGTTTTTGACGTGGTGGCCAATCTTGTCGGGTACATGCCGCTCGGATTTTTCCTGGTGTTGAGCGCGTTACGTACCGGGCGTTCGCGATTTGCCTTGCGTCTGGCGGTGTTGGTGGCCTTGATGCTGTCACTGTTGATGGAGTCGCTCCAGGTCTACTTGCCCAAACGGGTGCCTTCCAATCTTGATTTGATGCTGAATATGGCGGGTGGTGCACTCGGCGCAATGAGTGCCTGGAGCCTGGAGCGACTGGGTGTGTTGCAGCGCTGGAGCCGTTTCAGGGCATATTGGTTTGTGATGGATGCGCGGGGTGGACTGGTGTTGTTGGCCTTGTGGCCTTTGGCCCTGTTGTTTCCCACCTCGATTCCCCTCGGGCTGGGTCAGGTGTTTGAGCGGCTGCAAGGCAAGATGGCTGCCGTGCTGGCAGATACGCCTTTCCTGCAATGGTTGCCGATGCGTGAGGCGACCTTACAGCCGCTGCTGCCTGCCATGGAGTGGTTGTGTGTGGTGCTGGGTTTGCTGATCCCGTGCCTGCTGGGCTTTTGCATTATTCGCAAGGTCGGGCAACGCGCCTGGTTTGTGCTCTGGGTGTGTTTTTTTGCCATCTGGGCCTCGGCACTCAGTGCTGCCTTGAGCGTCGGTCCCGAGCATGCCTGGGTCTGGCTTAGTGCACCGGTCAAGGCCGCGTTGATGAGTGCCGTGGTGCTTGCGCTGGTGTTGCTGCGGGTGCCGCGGCGGGCCAGTGCCGCGCTGGCGCTATTGGCTCTGGGGGTGCATCTGAGTTTGTTGAATCAGACGTCGCTAAGCCCCTATTTTGAGCAAACCTTGTTTCTGTGGGAGCAGGGGCGGTTCATTCGTTTTCATGGCCTGGCGCAGTGGCTGGGCTGGCTTTGGCCTTTTGCAACTCTGGTTTATCTGCTGAGTTTGCTCTGGGACAAAGAGTCAAAAAACTAAAATCCGGCACATGATCTATTCGACCCCACCCCATTCCGGAACTCAAACTGGCAACGCGTCAACGCCTTCAGCCAGTTATTACCAGCGGCACATCTTTTTTTGTTTGAATGAGCGCAGCAATGGCGAGGCGTGTTGTGCCCAACATGATGCGGTCGCCGCATTCGATCGCTGCAAGGCGCAAGTCAAGGCCGCTGGCCTGGCCGGGCCGGGACAAGTGCGCGTCAACAAGGCCGGTTGTCTGGACCGTTGCGCAGCCGGTCCGGTGGCTGTGGTCTATCCGGAGGCTGTTTGGTACAGCTATGTGGATGCCAGCGACATTGACGAGATCGTCGAGTCTCATCTTAAAAATGGCCAGGTGGTGCAGCGGCTGCTGACGCCAGAGCATCTTGGGCGCTAGCCTGATGCTGGCGGCGATTTAATTTAAAACACTTTTTGATTTGCCTCTCGGCTGACGAGGGGCGGCACGTTCATGAAAAAAATACTTTTATCCCTGATGGCTGCGGTTTGTCTGTCTGCCGCTGCGCAAAACCCGCCCGCGCCTGAAATTGCGGCACGTTCTTATTTGTTGATGGATGTCACGGCTGACCAGATCCTGGCGCAACAAGACATTGATTCGCCCGTGGAGCCGGCCTCGCTGACCAAGCTGATGACGGCCTATCTGGTATTCGACGCCCTGCGCAGCAAAAAGTTTGACCTGAAGCAAACCCTGCCGGTGAGCGAACGTGCCTGGAAAATGTCGGGCTCACGCATGTTCATTGATCCCAAGATGAAGGTGCCGGTGGAAGATTTGATCAAGGGCATGATTGTGCAAAGTGGCAATGATGCCACCGTGGCACTGGCCGAAGGCGTTGGTGGCACCGTCGAGCGTTTTGTGCAACTGATGAACGAGCAGGCCAAGGCATTGGGCATGAAGGCCACGGGCTATAAGAACCCCGAGGGCCTGACCGAGCCGGGCCATACCACCACCGCACGTGACCTGAGTATTCTGGCCACCCGGTTGATGCGGGATTTTCCCGAATATGTGGGGTATTACGCCATCAAAAAGTACCGCTACGAAGGCACGCCCGCAGCCAATGACAGCAATCGTAATTTGTTGCTTTTTCGCGATCCGACCGTCGATGGCCTGAAAACAGGGCATACCAATGCGGCGGGCTACTGCCTGATTGCAACGGCGCGACGCGATGTGCCAGGTCTGGGCCAGGTCGGCGCACCTGCGGGCTCGCCCAGTGCGCTGGGTAGCCGACGCTTGTTGTCGATTGTGCTAGGTGCCGCCAGCGAAGACGCGCGCGCCAATGAGTCGCAGAAATTGTTGAACTGGGGCTACACCGCATTTGAAGCGGTCAAGCTGTTTGATGCCAACCAGGCCGTGGCGACACCTGCGGTCTGGAAGGGGAAGGCAGCCACGGTGGCGTTGGGCCAGACCCGAGCCATTGTGGTGGTGGTGCCGGCCGGCACGGGCACCAAGCTGACGACCCAGGTGGCCAGGCCGGAGCCGCTGGTCGCACCTTTTACCAAAGGGCAGCAGGTAGGGACGCTCATGATCAGCAGCGCCGACCAGGTTGTCGCCAAGGTGCCCTTGGTGGCCTTGCAGGGTGTGGAGCAGGCTGGCGTGATCGGGCGTGCCTGGGACGCTTTGCGGCTGTGGATCAAATGAAAATTGCACACAGAACCCTGACCTGATATAGTAATGGGCTTTTCGGAGTTTCCGAAGGGATTCACGTTTTTGTTTATTTCATGTTTTCAAACGTTTAGGGACGTTTAGTTTTTAGGAGGCTCAATGCCAACCATCAATCAGTTAATCCGTCAGGGGCGTGCGGTTGAGACCGTCAAGTCCAAGAGCCCGGCGATGGAAAATTCTCCCCAACGTCGTGGTGTTTGCACCCGCGTTTACACCACCACGCCAAAGAAGCCCAACTCGGCTTTGCGTAAAGTTGCCAAGGTGCGCCTGACCAACGGCTTCGAGGTGATTTCTTACATCGGCGGTGAAGGCCACAACCTGCAGGAACACAGCGTGGTGCTGGTTCGCGGCGGTCGTGTCAAGGACTTGCCCGGTGTGCGTTACCACATCGTGCGCGGTTCGCTCGACTTGCAAGGCGTGAAAGACCGCAAGCAGTCGCGTTCCAAATACGGTGCCAAGCGTCCCAAGGCCAAGTAAGCCGCTGGTTCGTTCAATTAAAAGGTGTTTGTTTGCTGCGTGGCGCAGGAGATGAACGTAGTGACCCACTGTTCGGGTCGAGTAAGTGAGAGTCTTATTTGTTAACTCTCGCGGTGTTTGAAAAAACGCCAACTGAAGCAATAGAGGTGAAAAAATGCCACGTCGTCGCGAAGTCCCTAAACGTGAAATTCTGCCGGATCCTAAATTCGGCAATGTCGAGCTGTCCAAATTCATGAACGTGATCATGGAAGGCGGCAAAAAAGCGATCGCCGAGCGCATCATTTATGGTGCCCTCGAGCAAATCGAAAAGAAGAACCCAGGCAAAGACCCGGTTGAAGCCTTCACCATGGCCATCAACAACGTCAAGCCGCTGGTTGAAGTGAAATCCCGCCGCGTCGGTGGTGCCAACTACCAGGTGCCCGTTGAAGTGCGTCCTGTCCGTCGTCTGGCCCTGTCCATGCGCTGGATCAAGGAAGCCGCCCGCAAGCGTGGCGAAAAATCCATGGCGCTGCGTTTGGCCAATGAGCTGATGGAGGCCACCGAAGGCCGTGGCGGCGCCATGAAAAAGCGTGACGAAGTTCACCGCATGGCAGAGGCGAACAAGGCCTTCTCCCACTTCCGCTTCTAACTGGCGGCTACTGCGCGGCTTTCATACGTCGTTGCAGCCCTTTGTCGTGCCAAATGCACTGTCTACAGGGCTACGCCTAGTCTGAAAACCGCTCGCTACGCCGCGAAGATCAAAAGTCTTTGTGGCGTAGTCGTTTAAAAATTTAGATCAACCAAGGATCCATCATGGCTCGCCATACCCCCATTGAGCGCTACCGCAATATCGGTATCTCTGCTCACATCGACGCCGGTAAAACCACCACGACCGAGCGCGTCCTTTTTTACACTGGTGTGAACCACAAGATTGGTGAAGTGCATGACGGCGCTGCCACCATGGACTGGATGGAGCAAGAGCAAGAGCGTGGCATCACGATCACGTCGGCTGCCACCACCTGCTTCTGGAAGGGTATGGACAAGTCCTTGCCCGAGCACCGCATCAACATCATTGATACCCCCGGTCACGTCGACTTCACGATTGAAGTTGAGCGTTCCATGCGTGTGCTTGACGGCGCCTGCATGGTGTACTGCGCCGTGGGTGGTGTGCAGCCCCAGTCTGAAACCGTCTGGCGTCAGGCCAACAAGTACAAGGTGCCACGTCTGGCCTTTGTCAACAAGATGGACCGTACCGGTGCCAACTTCTTCAAGGTCGTGGACCAGATGAAGTTGCGCCTGAAGGCTTCTCCCGTGCCCATGGTGATCCCGATCGGCGCTGAAGAACATTTCACCGGCGTGGTTGATCTGATCAAAATGAAGGCCATCATCTGGGACGAAGCATCGCAAGGTATGTTGTTTGACTACCGCGAAATTCCCGCTGAGCTGGTCGAAGTTGCCAAGGAATGGCGCGAGAAGATGGTTGAGGCGGCTGCCGAAGCCAACGAAGAGCTCATGAACAAGTACCTCGAAGAAGGTGACTTGACTGAAGAAGAAATCAAGTTCGGTATTCGCACGCGTACCATCGCCAGCGAAATCCAGCCGATGTACTGCGGTTCCGCCTTCAAGAACAAGGGTGTGCAGCGTATGCTGGACGCCGTGATTGAATTCATGCCATCGCCGGTGGACATTCCGCCAGTCAAAGGCATGGACGAAGACGAAGCGCCGGTCGTGCGCCAAGCCAGCGACTCAGAAAAATTCTCCGCGCTCGCATTCAAGTTGATGACTGACCCGTTTGTTGGCCAGTTGACTTTTGTGCGTGTGTACTCGGGTGTCCTGACCAAGGGTGACACGGTCTACAACCCGATTCGCGGCAAGAAAGAGCGTATCGGCCGTATCGTTCAGATGCACGCCAACAAGCGTGAAGAGGTGAGCGAGATTGTTGCGGGCGACATTGCTGCCTGTATCGGCTTGAAAGACGTGACCACCGGCGAAACCCTGTGCGATCCAAACGCCATCATCATGCTGGAACGCATGGTGTTCCCTGAGCCCGTGATTACCCAGGCGGTCGAGCCCAAGACCAAGGTTGACCAGGAAAAAATGGGTATTGCCCTGCAGCGTCTGGCGCAGGAAGATCCCTCATTCCGCGTCAAGACCGACGAAGAGTCTGGTCAGACCCTGATCGCTGGTATGGGCGAGCTTCACCTCGAAATTATTGTTGACCGCATGAAGCGCGAATTTGGCGTTGAAGCCAACGTTGGCAAGCCTCAGGTGGCCTACCGCGAAACCATCCGCAAGACCATTGAAGATGCCGAAGGCAAGTTCGTGCGTCAGTCCGGTGGTAAGGGTCAATACGGCCACGTGGTGCTCAAGATTGAGCCCAATGAGCCAGGCAAGGGCATTGAGTTTGTTGACGCCATCAAGGGCGGCGTGGTGCCACGCGAGTACATCCCTGCGGTGGAAAAAGGTATTCACGAAGCCGTGACGCAAGGTGTGCTGGCTGGCTACCCTGTGGTCGACGTCAAGGTGACCTTGCACTTCGGTTCGTACCACGACGTGGACTCGAACGAATTGGCATTCAAGATGGCCGCTATTTTTGGTTTCAAGGAAGGCTGCCGCAAGGCCGGCCCGGTAATTCTTGAGCCGATGATGGCCGTTGAAGTGGAAACGCCTGAAGACTACGCCGGCAACGTGATGGGCGATTTGTCCTCACGCCGCGGTATGGTGCAGGGCATGGAAGACATGGTCGGTGGCGGCAAGGCCATCAAGGCCGAAGTGCCGCTGTCTGAAATGTTCGGCTACTCGACCACGCTGCGCTCGATGTCGCAGGGCCGTGCCACTTACACGATGGAATTCAAGCATTACACGGAAGCTCCGCGCAATGTCTCAGAAGCCATCATGGCAGCGAGAGCTAAATAATTAGTTTGGGGTCAGACCACTCGCGCAGCGATGTGCTCTGACCCCGACTGATTAAATGATCAAGAACTGTCTGCGATTTCGCACCCCAGGCTGCCCGTGGCCAGGGACCCAGTGACGAACTGCAAACATTAAACCAACACACGGGCATTGCTCTTTTAAGGACTCAAAATGGCAAAAGAAAAATTCACACGAACCAAGCCCCACGTCAACGTGGGCACCATCGGTCACGTTGACCATGGCAAAACCACGCTGACGGCGGC
>NZ_JAMPYG010000028.1 GCF_023700745.1 Rhodoferax sp.
ACCAGCACGCAAAGCCAGCAGGGCAAAAATACAGAAAGGAGACGCATCAAATGTAGACTTATCCACAATCGAGTAGCCAAAAATACCTTTAAACCGTGTGGCTCAAAATTCGACTGCAAACTGGCTCAGATTGACGCTGGAATCAACAACTTGCGCTTCGGGCAATATTTCACAGAGCAACTGAGGCTCAATCCCACTTGCATGTAGCCCAAGTTCCATTCCGCCGATCCCAGCGAAGAGCCCTACGCTTTTCATTGCGTGGCTTTGTTCAAAGTTGGAATAAGGGTACGAGCAATAACATAGGCACCCTTTGGTGGAACTGCATTCCCGATGATTTCAGCAAGTTTGGTGCGCGATTTCGCAGGGCTAAAGTCAAAAAAATCTGGAAAAAATTGGAGTCGAGCTGCTTCTCGGGCTGTTAAAGTACGTCTTTGCTCAGGATGGACATAACGCCCCATGCACATGCAGTAAAAGCCACTTGTAATCGTTTGGGCTAGTTTGTCCCAGCGCAGCCGACCATAAACCGTGTCGTAGCTGTGGGTTTTATCCCGATGGCAGGGGGGCCGCAATTCATTTGGCAATTCATACAAGGCATTGTCAAAGAGGTAGTCAATGCGTTTTCTCGTCTGCTCTTGTGGAACTGCAATACGATCTACAAGAAGCTCACGTGGTCGAGCAGCAATATCCTTGATTGCCCACTCAATCGTTCGTTCGCTGAGCGCATATCGTGCCTGTAGTTCATCAATACGCACTTCGTAGTCCCCGCGAGTTGCTATCATGATCATTCGCTTACGGCGCTGAGGAACGCCCAAAGTTGCGAAATCCAGGATGCCAATTGTCACTTTGTATCCAAGCTCTTTAAAGACTGCCTCGACAGAGTGCACGACACCTTTGCTATCTTTTAATGATCCGACTACGTTTTCCACCACAACAGAATGAGGGCGAAAAACAGCTGCAGCACGCGCCATCACATGCATTAGTTGATTTTTTGGATCGCGTCTTCGCGTGAAATTATTTAAATCTGAATGTCCTTGACAAGGTGGGCCACCAACGAGCAAATCAATTTCGCCGACACGCGTTCTCAATTCAATTTCTCTGGAAGTTAAGTCGGTGCTCCAGTTGCTATCGAATAAAGTTGTTACGTCTGCACACTGCACTTCTGCATTCGGAAAATTTTCCTTGTAGCATGCAAGTGCCGCAGCGTCAGAATCCACTGCAAGAGGTATTTCTACATTTCGTCCAAGATCATGAGCTGCCAGCACAACTCCAAGCGAAATGCCACCACAGCCACAGAATAGATCCACGATGCGCACTGGCGCAGCCTTGGCTTCAAGGGTCGGCCTTGTCGAAAGGCGGAGGAAGTTCTTGTCATTGCCGAGTATTTGGAGGTCTTTTGTTGTTGTTGCCATGTATTACTTGCATATAAGGTGTTTATCACGCACAGCTACTTACGCACTGGACCCGAAAAATCAATGAGATAAGCGATTTAAAATTCAGATCAGAAACCTGAATTTGAAACCACCTCTGGCTCGCTCTGTCACCAGCACTGATATTCCATAGATCCATCGCTACTTCTCCTCGCTACTATCTTTGCAATCGTGGTCATTGCTCATGTAGGCAGGCAGAGCACCTTGCGACCCATTTGTTCGTTTTCATACTTTCGACTCCAGTTTACTGTTATTTTGTACAGCACATGCAAGTCCAGTGAAATTAAACAATTCTGTGAACAAGGCCTACAGAGTTTTCAGACTCAGCCCACCGAACCCCGCCCCCCTGCAGCTGTGCCTAATGCCACCAACGCCAGAAAGCAAAAAGCCCATCTTGATGGACGGGCTTGAGGCAAACTTGGTGCCCATTCCGGGAATCGGACCCGGGACCTCTCCCTTACCAAGGGAGTGCTCTGCCACTGAGCCAAATGGGCAACATGGAGCGGGATAAGAGGCTCGAACCCGCGACCCCCGGCGTGACAGGCCGGTATTCTGACCAACTGAACTACCACTCCGCAACTAACTCGGTCTCAAACCATGGCTCCTCGACCTGGGCTCGAACCAGGGACAACACGATTAACAGTCGTGTGCTCTACCAACTGAGCTATCGAGGAAGATGTTTCTGGCACCAAGGGTTGACACCCATTGGCCCAAAGAAAAACCCATCGCGAGGATGGGTTCATCAATTTGGTGGCCCGGGGCGGAATCGAACCACCGACACAAGGATTTTCAATCCTCTGCTCTACCGACTGAGCTACCAGGCCTAAGCGGCATATTCTAGCAGCGCATTGGGCCGTTTTGAGGCGCGGGCTTGATTTTTCAAATGCGTTTACGCGTCAGGTCCACACCCAGTTGCTTGAGCTTGCGGTACAGATGCGTGCGCTCCAGGCCAGTCTTTTCAGCGACACGTGTCATGGAGCCATTTTCTTTGGCCAGGTGGAACTCGAAATAGGCCTTTTCGTATTCGTCACGGCCTTCCCGCAGTGGCTTGTCGAGCATGAAGTTTTGCGTGGCTTGCGGTCCAGGTTCCGGGGCCAGTTCGATCATACTGACTGGCATGTCAGCCAGCGCCACGGTGTCTGCTTTCATGCCCATGGACGGCATGGACTGGGTCAATTTGCGCAAAGCACCACGGGTCAGACCCTGCTCCACCGCCTTGAGCAGCTTTTGCAAGGTGATCGGTTTTTCCAGAAATGCCAGGGCGCCAATGCGCGTGGCCTCGACAGCAGTGTCAATGGTGGCATGGCCGCTCATCATGATCACCGGCATCGTCAAGGCCCCGGACGTGGACCATTCCTTGAGCAAGGTGACACCGTCGGTGTCGGGCATCCAGATGTCGAGCAAAACCAGATCAGGGGCCTCGCGCAGGCGGGCGGCGCGGGCTTGTGCGGCGTTTTCCGCCAACTCCACGGTATGACCTTCGTCGTTAAGAATCTCGCACAACAGATCGCGAATACCCAGTTCGTCGTCCACTACCAAAATGTTAGCCATGTACTTGTCATTCCCCTGAAAGTGGTATCAGCAATGTCACATCAAATTGCCTGAGGGCCTGGCGCAGGCTCAACCGCGAATGATAACGATACTTGCGCACCGAGAATTTCACCGTTGTGCAAACGGTTTGAAATGGTCACCCGACTGGCATGCTCGTCGGCAATTTTTTTGACGACAGCCAGGCCCAGGCCGGTGCCTTTGTCCTTGGTGGTCACATAGGGCTCAAACGCCCGTTTGTGAATGTGGTCAGGAAACCCGGTCCCACAGTCCACCACCACCAGCCGTACCCGGCGCGCGCTGGCTTGCCACTGGGTTTTGACCAACACCGCATGCTCGGCATTGGCATGTCCTGCACTCAGTGTGGCATCCTGCGCGTTCTGCAACAGGTTGTGCAACACCTGGCGCAACTGCTGGGTGTCGCCGAGGATGGCGGGGCACTCGGGATCAAGCTCGGTCTTGACGGGCACCGGGCCCAGATCGTCGGCATACAAATGCAGCACATCATTGACCAGCTCATTGAGGTTGAGCGGCTGGAGTTCCGCCGCGGGCAGGCGCGCGTAATCCCGGAATTCATTGACCAGACGTTTCATGGCATCGACCTGGTCGACGATGGTTTTGACCGATTTGGTCAGCATGGCCTGCTCAGTGGCACCCAGCTTGCCGCCGAGCTTCATTTCCAGGCGCTCGGCTGACAATTGGATCGGTGTCAGCGGGTTTTTGATCTCATGCGCCAGGCGCCGCGCCACTTCTCCCCAGGCCTGCGCCCGTTGCGCTGACACAATTTCAGAAATATCGTCAAACACCAACAAGCGCTGTTCACCCGGCAATTCGGCACCCCGCGTCACCAGGGTAATGACATCATGGGCCGGACGCCCGCTTTGCGCCCGACCGACACCGCCGAGCTCGAAAGATTGCTGCCAATGGTCCAGCGTGCGTTCACTGTGGGGACTGAAAAAGTTGTCGAATTGCGCCTGCACCTGTTGGCCAAAGGACTGGAGCCCGTCAATCTGGGCCAGTGCCTGCCCCTGGTGCGCAGCCAGTGGCACCCGCAAAATACGGGTAGCGCCGGGGTTGGACGCAAAGATGTGCCCGTTGGCATCGAGCACCATGACGCCGGCCGTGAGGTTGTCCAGAATGGTTTGCAGGTTGGCGTGCGCCGCGCTCACCTGTGCCATGCTGGTTTGCACCGCCTGGCGCGCATCGGCAAGCTGCTGGGTCATCTGGGCAAATGAGCGGGTCAAGCCATCCAGTTCATCATTGCCGCGCAAATAGGTTTTTGGGGTGAGGTCACCGGCGGCCACCTGACGCACACCGTCGGCGAGCAACAGCAGCGGCCGGGCCAGCTGGTTGCCCAGCACCACGGCCAGCAGGACCGCACCAAAAACCGCCAGGAACAGGCTCAGGGTGAGCGTGCCGATGTACATCCGGCGCAGGCCATCGCGGGCCAGCGCCCGCTCCTGGTATTCGCGATTGGCCTGCGTCACGGCCAGGGCATTGGCCACCAGCGTGTCGGGCAATGCCTTCACCACGAGCAGATAACGCGACTCGTTGAAAGCCCCCAATTGATCGCTGGTGATGCGCGCCAGCGCCTTGATCCGGGCCTGGGACGCGGCACTCGGATCAACATCGTCCAGGCCTTCAATCCAGGTAATGACGCCCTGATCCCGCGCGGCCCTGAATTGCTGCGCACTGGGTCGTTCGGGATTAAGCTGGTAGCGCGACTGGCCCGCCGCCGCAATGAGCCGACCCGAGCCCCCCCACAGCATCATGTCGTCAGCCCCCACCGCGACGCGCGTGCGCTCCAGCGGCAAGGCTGCACTGACATCGGGCGTCGCTGACAGCTGCGCCGCACCCGTGCGTGCCTTGCCTGCCAGATCAGTCGACAAGGCTTCGAGCGTGGTGCGTCCCAAATTGAGTCCGGCATTCAGGGCACCCTCGACCTTGACGTCAAACCAGCTCTCGATGGAGCGCGTGACAAACTGGTACGACACCACGTAAATCAGCACACCCGGGGCAAAACCCGCCAGCGCAAAAATGGCTGCCAGCTTGACCAGCAAACGACTGCCAAATTTTTTCTGTACCAGACGCCGGACCAGGCGCACGGCGATCCAGCCAATGACCCCCAGCAACAGCACCGCCACCACCACATTGACGGCAAATAAGCGGGCGTAATTTTTCTCGTAGAGCTCGCGGTTGGTGGTGGCCTGGGTCAATAAAAAAAGCAGCACCAGGCCAATGGCCACCATGGCGATCAGACCCAGACCCAGCAACCAGCGGACCGATCGGGAATGGCGTATCGGCGCACTGGCCGAGGTTGATTTCATTGGCCCGGCCCAGCCTCAAGAAGCTGCTCGCCAGCCAGTTCCACCGACCAGTCTGATTGTCCGAGCGTGCCAATTTGCAAAGGCCGGGGCAGTTGCGTCAGGTCGAGCCGAAAGCGAAACGCGACCAGATAGGAGGCATTGGCCTTGAGCTCCGGCGTATCGGCAATTTTCCAGCGCGTGATGCGGCGCACGGTGGCCAGTGCCTCTTTCCAGGATTCAAAGCTCTGGTTCAAGGCCAGACCCAGAGCTGGCTCCACGAACTCACCGGAAGTAATGTTGAGCCGCCAGCGGTTGGTCAGGGGTTGGTAGGCCAGGCGAAACTGACGCTTGGCGGTGACTATTCTTTTGTTGGTCCAGTACCAGCGTTCGCGCAGCACATCGGCTTCCGCCACAAAAAAGATCGGAATGCCTTTGTGCAGGGCATCCACCACCGCCGGCGACAAATCAAACTGGAGCTGGGTTGAGAGCCAGATGGCATCGTCGATACGCTCCAGACGCAGCAGCGGTCGCTCGGTGTCTTCGGGTGCTTGGGCCAGCGCTGTGCCCAGTCCCAGCACAGCCGTGGCCAGCCAGCCCAGCAACAACCTAGGCAGCAGACTTTTCAAGCAACGCGTAATAAAAGCCATCATGCTCACGAGTCGGATTGTCAACCAGACCCGGCCATTGCACGGCATGACCTGGCAACAAATGTCCGGGCGACGGCAATAAGGTGGCGTTGCTGTTGTTGACAAGAAACGCCTTGATCTGGCCCTGACCTTCGGCCTGGAAGACCGAACAGGTGCAATACAGCAAACGGCCGCCGGGTTTGACCAAAGGCCAGAGTACGGCGAGTAGCCTGGCCTGCTGCCGCGCCAGTTGTGCCGCATCCGTGGGCCGGCGCAGCCAGCGAATGTCCGGGTGACGGCGTACCACGCCCGAGCCGGAGCAGGGGGCGTCAAGCAGGATGGCGTCATAACTTTGCCCCTGCCACCAGCTAGGCAAGTCGGCCGCATCGGCGGTCAGCACCTGGGCGCTGAAGCCAAGACGCTGCAAGTTGTCGTGAATGCGCTGGCAGCGCTGGGCGTCGATGTCGAGCGCGGTAACTGAAACATTGGCAAATTCCAGCAGGTGCGCTGTTTTGCCGCCGGGGGCGGCGCAGGCATCGAGCACCTGCAGCGGGCCCTGCAAGCCCGTCAGGAGCAGGGGTGCTGCCCATTGTGCTGCGCTGTCCTGCACCGAGACCAGCCCATCTGCAAAACCAGGAATCTGCTGCACCGCTGTGGCCGCCTGCAGCACCACGCCCACCGGCCCCAGGGGCTCGGCGATCAGGCCGGCCGCACCGAGCATCTTGAGGTAATCGGCCACGCTGATGCGCCGGGTGTTGACGCGCAACACCATCGGTGCCTGGGCATTATTGGCCGCCAGAATGCTTTGCCACTGCGTCGGCCACTCGGCCTGCATCTGGGCCAGCCACCAGCCCGGGTGGTTCCAGCGCGCCACCGGATCGTGCACTACCTGGGCCAGCAGGGTGGCTTGCTCGCGCAAAAACCGGCGCAAACAGGCATTCACAAAAGCCGCCTGGGCCTTCAGTTTCGGCGTTTTCTTGGCGGCTTCCACCGTTTGATTGACCAGCGTGAAGGCGTCATAGGCAGCCTCGTCTCCCTGCGATAACAGTGCCAGCGCGCTGCACAGCAGGGCATCCAGCTGGGGTGAAGGTTTGCGGGGTGCCAGCAGGCGGCGCAAGGCCTGCGCCTGCCCCAGCGTTCGCAACACGGCAAAACTCAGCGCCTGTACCCCCGGGCGCAATGACACATCGACCGCACCGATGGCCGCCGTGCCGGAGGCGCCGGCCTGAATGGCCTGCAACACATTGGCGACGGCCTGCAATTGCCGCCACAGGGGGATCATCTGGGTTGAGGTGGTCATGATTGAGTATAAAAAAAGCGCCTCAACCCCATGCGAATAGGGCGTGAGACGCTTTTCAACAGTCGGTCAATTACTTGCCGTCTATACCTTCGTCCTGGTCCTGCTCACTGGCCAGGGCCAGTTCGGCAGCTTCGGTTTCGGCAATGGCGCGACGCTCGGCGTCGTCCATGTTTTCGCGCACCTTGCGAGCTTCGTGATAGGCCAGGCCGGTACCGGCCGGAATCAGACGACCCACAATGACGTTTTCTTTCAGACCACGCAGACCATCGCGTTTGCCCATGATGGCGGCTTCGGTCAGCACGCGGGTGGTTTCCTGGAAGGAAGCAGCGCTGATAAAGCTGTCGGTGGACAGCGAAGCTTTGGTGATACCCAGCAGCAGGTTGGTGAAGGTGGCCGGAATCTTGCCTTCGGCGCGCAAGGCGTCGTTGGTATTGAGCATTTCCGAGCGTTCCACCTGCTCACCATTGATGTAGTTGGAGTCACCCGCAGCCTCAACCACCACACGGCGCAGCATCTGACGAACAATCACTTCAATGTGCTTGTCGTTGATCTTCACGCCCTGCAGACGGTAGACGTCCTGCACTTCGTCGACGATGTAGCGCGCCAGTTCTTCCGCACCCAGCAAGCGCAAGATGTCCTGCGGGTCGGCCGGGCCGTCCACCACCACTTCGCCCTTGTTGACGATCTGGCCTTCGTGCACCAGCATGTTCTTTTCCTTGGGCACCAGCTCTTCCCATACCTTGCCTTCGGGGTCGGTGATCTGCAGGCGGATCTTGCCCTTGGTTTCCTTGCCGAAGGAGATGGTACCGGTCATTTCGGCCAGTACGCCCTTGTCCTTGGGCGAACGGGCTTCGAACAACTCGGCCACACGCGGCAAACCGCCGGTAATGTCGCGGGTCTTCTGACCTTCGACCGGGATACGTGCCAGCACTTCGCCGGGACCCACGTCCTGACCATCACGCACCTGCACCAGCGCACCAATCGGGAAGCCAATCGTCACCGCATGGTCGGTGCCAGGGATCTTGACTTCGTTTCCAGTGGCATCGATCAACTTGACTTGTGGCCGCACCACCTTGGCCGAGCCACGGCGTTTCGGGTCGATCACCACCAGCGTCGACAAGCCGGTGACTTCGTCAACCTGCTTGGCCACGGTCAGACCTTCTTCGACGTTCTCGAAACGGGCCTGGCCGGCGTACTCGGTGATGATGGGGCGCGTCAGCGGATCCCAGTTGGCCAAAATGGTGCCAGCCTTGATGGTCTGGTCCGGCTTGATCGTGAGAATGGCGCCGTAGGGCACTTTATGGCGCTCGCGTTCACGGCCATGTTCATCGTGAATGATGATCTCGCCCGAGCGGGAAATCACCACCAGTTCGCCCTTGCCGTTGGTGACATAGCGCATGGTCGCGTTGAAACCAATATTGCCGTTGGACTTGGCTTCGACGCTGGAGGCAATGGCGGCACGCGAAGCCGCACCACCGATGTGGAAAGTACGCATGGTCAGCTGGGTGCCGGGCTCGCCAATCGACTGCGCCGCAATCACACCCACCGCCTCGCCGCCGTTGACCAGGCCACCGCGACCCAGATCGCGGCCGTAGCACTTGGCGCAAATGCCAAAGCGGGTTTCGCAGGTGAGCGCGGTGCGTACCTTGACTTCGTCCACGCCCGCCACTTCCAGTTCGTCGATCATGTCTTCGTCGAGCATGGTGCCGGCCGGCGCCAGCACCGACTGGGTCTCGGGGTGCAGGACGTCTTCGGCTGCGGTGCGACCCAGAATGCGGTCACGCAGCGATTCGATGGTTTCGCCGCCTTCGACAATGGCACGCATGAGGTAGCCGTTGTGGGTGCCGCAGTCCTGTTCGGTCACCACCAGGTCTTGCGTCACGTCGACCAGACGACGCGTCAGGTAACCCGAGTTAGCGGTTTTCAACGCGGTGTCGGCCAGACCCTTACGCGCACCGTGCGTGGAGATGAAGTACTCCAGCACGTTCAGGCCTTCGCGGAAGTTGGCGGTAATGGGCGTCTCGATGATCGAGCCATCGGGCTTGGCCATCAGACCCCGCATACCGGCCACCTGGCGAATCTGCGCTGCGGAACCGCGGGCACCGGAGTCGGCCATCATGTAGATGGAGTTGAAGGACTCCTGCGGCACCTGGTTGCCGTGGCGATCGGTCACCGTCTCTTTGGAGAGCTGGCCCATCATCACCTTGGACACTTCGTCACCGGCCTTGCCCCAGATGTCGACCACCTTGTTGTAACGCTCACCCGCGGTCACCAGACCCGAGGTGTACTGCTGGGCAATTTCTTTCACCTCGTTTTCAGCGCGCTCGATGATGCCCGGTTTTTCGGTGGGCACCAGCATGTCTTCGATCGAGATCGAAATACCGGCGCGGGTGGCCAGACGGAAACCGTATTGCAACAGCTTGTCGGCAAACACCACGGTTTCCTTGAGGCCGCACTTGCGGAACGAAGCGTTGATGAGACGCGAAATTTCCTTTTTCTTCAGCGCCTTGTTGATGAACGCAAACGGCAGGCCCTTGGGCAGGATTTCCGACAACAGGGCACGACCGACCGAGGTCTCAACCAGGCTGGTACTGGGCGTGAGTTCGCCAGTGGCCTTGTCCTTGGTGTATTCGGTCAGGCGCACGCTGATGCGCGAGCTCATTTCGACCTCGCCCGCGTCAAAGGCGCGCTGGACTTCACCGGTATCGGCAAACACCAGGCCTTCGCCCTTGCTGTTGATGCGGTCACGGGTGGTGTAGTACAGGCCCAGCACCACGTCTTGCGACGGCACGATGGACGGCTCGCCGTTGGACGGGAACAGCACGTTGTTGGAGGCCAGCATCAGGGTGCGGGCTTCCATCTGGGCTTCAACGGACAAGGGCACGTGAACGGCCATCTGGTCGCCGTCGAAGTCGGCGTTGAAAGCGGCGCAGACCAGCGGGTGCAGTTGAATGGCCTTGCCTTCGATCAAAATCGGCTCGAAGGCCTGGATACCCAGACGGTGCAGCGTCGGTGCACGGTTCAGCATGACCGGGTGTTCCTTGATGACTTCTTCGAGGATGTCCCAGACCACTGGCGTGCCGGTTTCGACTTCCTTCTTGGCCGCCTTGATGGTGGTGGCAATGCCCATGGCTTCCAGGCGCGCAAAAATGAAGGGCTTGAACAGTTCCAGCGCCATCAGCTTGGGCAAACCGCACTGGTGCAGCTTCAGGGTGGGGCCCACCACAATGACCGAACGGCCAGAGTAGTCGACGCGCTTGCCCAGCAAGTTCTGACGGAAACGACCGCCCTTGCCCTTGATCATGTCGGCCAGCGACTTGAGCGCACGCTTGTTGGCGCCGGTCATGGCCTTGCCGCGACGGCCGTTGTCGAGCAGCGAGTCAACAGCTTCCTGCAACATGCGCTTTTCATTGCGGGCAATGATTTCCGGCGCTTTCAGTTCCAGCAAACGGCGCAGACGGCTGTTGCGGTTGATGACGCGGCGGTACAGGTCGTTCAGGTCAGAAGTGGCAAAACGGCCACCGTCCAGGGGAACGAGCGGGCGCAGGTCAGGCGGCAGCACCGGCAGCACATCAAGCACCATCCACTCGGGCTTGATGCCAGACTTTTTGAAGGCTTCCAGCAGCTTGAGGCGCTTGGTGTTCTTCTTGATCTTGAGCTCGGAACCGCTGGGGTCGTTGCGCAGCTTTTCGATGGCGCTGTCGATGTCGAGGTTTTGCAGCAAATCCTTGACGCCTTCGGCACCCATCTTGGCCTGGAACTCGTCGCCGTATTCCTTGAACTTGGCGTCAAAGTCGTCTTCCGACATGATGCTGTATTTCTTCAGCGGGGTCATGCCGGGGTCGGTCACCACGTAGGCTTCAAAGTAGAGCACGCGTTCGATGTCGCGCAGCGTCATGTCCAGCACCAGGCCCAAGCGGCTGGGCAGGGACTTCAGGAACCAGATGTGGGCGCAGGGCGCGGCCAGGTCGATGTGACCCATGCGCTCGCGACGCACCTTGGTCTGCGTGACTTCAACGCCGCATTTCTCGCAGATGACACCGCGGTGCTTGAGGCGTTTGTACTTGCCGCACAGGCATTCGTAGTCCTTGATGGGGCCAAAAATCTTGGCGCAAAAAAGACCGTCACGCTCGGGCTTGAAAGTGCGGTAGTTGATGGTTTCGGGTTTTTTGACTTCGCCAAAAGACCAGGAACGGATTTTTTCGGGCGAGGCCATGCCAATCTTGATGGCATCGAAGTGCTCGTCAGGCGTGAATTGCTTGAACAGGTCGAGTAATGATTTCATATTGAATCCTTTTTAATCAGTTGAGGACAGAGCAAATTTGCTTTGCAAATCTTGGTCTGTCCCGCAATGCATCACGAACGTTCCAGCTCAATGTCCAGGCCCAGGGAACGAATTTCCTTGACCAGCACGTTGAACGATTCCGGCATACCGGCTTCGATCGAGTGTTCTCCCTTGACGATGCTCTCGTAGACCTTGGTGCGGCCCTGCACGTCGTCGGACTTGACGGTGAGCATTTCCTGCAGCGTGTAGGAGGCGCCGTAGGCTTCCAGCGCCCAGACCTCCATCTCGCCGAAACGCTGGCCACCGAACTGCGCCTTGCCGCCCAGCGGTTGCTGCGTGACCAGGCTGTAGGGACCGGTGGAGCGGGCATGCATCTTGTCGTCGACCAGGTGGTGCAGCTTCAGGTAGTGCATGTAGCCGACCGTGACCGGGCGCTCAAAGCGGTCGCCAGTGCGGCCGTCGTACAGGTAGGCCTGGGTGCGGGTGGGCGTGAGGCCCTTGGCCGCGGCCAGGTCGTCAGGGTAGGCCAGCTTGAGCATGGCGCGGATTTCGTCCTCGGTGGCACCGTCAAACACCGGCGTGGCAAACGGCATGCCGCTGGTCAGGTTTTCGGCCATGGCGAGCAACTGCGCATCATCAAGCTGCGCCAGGTCTTCCTTGCGGCCCGTGCTGTTGTAGATCTCGCCCAGAAACTCGCGCAATTCGGCGACACGGCTTTCATGCTGCAGCATATCGCCAATGCGTTGGCCAATGCCCTTGCCCGCCCAGCCCAGGTGGACTTCAAGCACCTGACCCACGTTCATCCGTGACGGCACGCCCAGCGGGTTCAACACGATGTCGCAGGGGGTACCGTCGGCCATGTGCGGCATGTCTTCTACCGGCACAATCTTGGAAACCACACCCTTGTTACCGTGGCGACCGGCCATCTTGTCACCGGGTTGCAGGTGGCGTTTGACGGCCACATAGACCTTGACCATCTTCAGCACGCCAGCGGGCAACTCGTCACCCTGCGTGAGCTTCTTGCGCTTTTCTTCAAACGCCAGGTCAAAGCGGTGGCGCGTCTGCTCCAGCGAATTCTTGATGCTCTCGAGCTGTGCCGACACGTCTTCATCGGCCGGTCGGATGTCAAACCAGTGGAACTTTTCGACCGCAGCCAGGTAGGCGGCGTCGATCTTGCTGCCCTTGGCGAGCTTTTGCGGGCCACCGTTGGCGGCTTTACCCACCAGCAGTTTCTCGATACGGGCAAAGGCGTCGGCTTCAACAATGCGCAGCTGGTCGTTGAGGTCCAGCCGGAAGCGCTTGAGCTCGTCGTCGATGATCTGCTGCGCGCGGCGGTCGCGCGTGATGCCTTCACGGGTGAACACCTGCACGTCAATGACCGTGCCTTGCGAGCCCTGGTCCACGCGCAGCGAGGTGTCTTTCACATCGCTGGCTTTTTCGCCAAAGATGGCCCGCAGCAGCTTTTCTTCGGGGGTCAGCGTGGTCTCACCTTTGGGTGTGACCTTGCCGACCAGGGTGTCGCCCGGCATGACTTCAGCACCGACGTAGATGATGCCGGATTCGTCCAGACGGTTGAGCTGCTGTTCGCTCAGGTTGGGAATGTCGCGGGTGATTTCTTCGGCACCCAGCTTGGTGTCACGCGCCATCACCACCAGCTCTTCGATGTGGATCGAGGTGTAACGGTCTTCGGCCACGACACGTTCGCTGATCAGGATCGAGTCTTCGAAGTTGTAGCCGTTCCAGGTCATGAAACCGATCAGCATGTTCTGGCCCAGCGCCAGCTCACCGAGGTCGGTGGAGGCGCCGTCGGCGATCACATCGCCCTTGGCCAGCTGGTCGCCTTTTTTGACGATCGGGCGCTGGTGGATGTTGGTGTTCTGGTTGGAACGCTGGTACTTGATCAGGTTGTAGATGTCAACACCCACTTCACCGGCCTGCGCTTCGGCGTCGTTGACGCGGATCACGACACGGGTGGCGTCGACATAGTCAACCACACCGCCACGGGTGGCGACCACCACGGTGCCGGAGTCGATGGCGGCAACGCGCTCGATACCGGTGCCGACCATCGGCTTTTCAGGGCGCAGGATGGGCACGGCCTGGCGCGACATGTTGGCGCCCATCAAGGCGCGGTTGGCGTCGTCGTGCTCCAGGAAGGGCACCAGCGAGGCCGCCACCGACACGATCTGCGCCGGCGACACGTCCATGTACTGCACGCGGTCGGCAGGAACCATCATGGTTTCACCAGCTTCACGCGCCGAGATCAGTTCGCCGGTGAGGCGGCCTTCCTTGTCGAGCACCGCGTTGGCCTGGGCAATGACGTACTTGCCTTCTTCGATGGCCGACAGGTAGTCGATGTCCATCGTGACCTTGGCATCGACCACGCGACGGTACGGCGTTTCAATGAAGCCGTAGTCGTTGAGGCGGGCGTACAGGGCCAGCGAGTTGATCAGACCGATGTTCGGACCTTCGGGGGTTTCAATCGGGCAAACACGACCGTAGTGGGTCACGTGCACGTCGCGCACCTCGAAGCCGGCACGTTCACGCGTCAGACCACCCGGGCCAAGCGCCGAGACGCGACGCTTGTGCGTGATCTCGGACAGCGGGTTGGTCTGGTCCATGAACTGCGACAACTGCGAGGCGCCGAAGAACTCTTTCAGCGCAGCCGAAATCGGCTTGCTGTTGATCAGGTCGTGCGGCATCAGGGGCTCTTGCTCGGCCTGACCCAGACGTTCTTTCACGGCTTTCTCGATCCGTGCCAGACCCATGCGGTACTGGTTTTCGGCCAGCTCGCCGACGCAACGCACACGGCGATTGCCGAGGTGGTCGATGTCGTCGACCTGGCCATGACCGTTGCGCAGGTCAACCAGCACCTTGACCACGGCCAAGATGTCTTCGTTGGTCAGCACCATGGGGCCGGTGGACTCCGGGCGGCCCATCTTGGCGTTGAATTTCATGCGACCGACACGCGACAGATCGTAGGTGTCGGGGTTGTAGAACAGGCGCTGGAACAGAGCTTGCACGGCGTCTTCGGTCGGCGGCTCGCCGGGGCGCATCATGCGGTAGATGGCCACACGGGCGGCAAACTCGTCAGTGGTTTCGTCGGTGCGCAGGGTCTGCGAAATGTAGGCACCCTGGTCGAGCTCGTTGGTGTAGATGCAGGCCAAGTCCTGAATGCCGCTAGTGCGCAGCTTCTTGAGCAGGACTTCGGTCAGCTCTTCATTGGCCTTGGCCAGGATTTCACCGGTCTCGGCATCCACCACGTTGCGGGCCACGATGCGGCCAATCAAGAAGTCTTCCGGCACCGAGATATGGGTGGTTTCGGACTGCTCGAGCTCGCGTGTATGACGCACCGTCACGCGCTTTTCCTTGGCCACAATGACCTTGCCACTCTTGTCGGTGATGTCAAAGCGGGCCACTTCACCGCGCAGACGCTCAGCCACAAATTCCATCTGGGCACCGCTGTCCATCAGGCGGAAGTTGTCATTGACAAAGAAGTTGGCGAGGATCGACTCGTTGTTCAGGCCGATGGCCTTGAGCAGGATCGTGACCGGCATCTTGCGGCGACGGTCGACGCGGAAATAGAGGATGTCCTTGGGGTCGAACTCGAAGTCGAGCCAGGAACCGCGGTAAGGAATGATGCGTGCCGAGAACAGCAGCTTGCCCGAGCTGTGGGTCTTGCCCTTGTCGTGCTCGAAGAACACGCCGGGCGAGCGGTGCAGCTGGGACACGATGACGCGCTCGGTGCCGTTGATGACAAACGAGCCTTTTTCGGTCATCAGGGGCACTTCGCCCATGTAGACTTCCTGCTCCTTGACTTCCTTCACCACCTTGTTTTGCGACGTGGACGATTCACGGTCATAAATGATCAGTTGCACACGTGCACGCACAGCCGACGAATAGGTCAGACCACGGGTCTGGCATTCACGCACATCAAACGCCGGCTTGGCCAGGTTGTAGTCGAGGTACTTCATCTCGACAAAACCATTGTGGGACACGATCGGGAACGCTGCATTGAAGGCCGCCTGCAGACCTTCGTCGGTCCGTTTTTTCTGCGGTACTTCGGCTTGAAGGAACGCGGTGTAGGCGTCTTTCTGCATTTGCAGCAGGTAAGGGATCTCCAGCACGCTGTCGCGGCTGCCAAAGTTTTTACGTATCCGTTTGCGTTCGGTGTATGAATAAGCCATGAAATCTCCGGGCAAATGAGGACGGTGACGGTCCTGAACGACGTTAACGCTTGGTGATTGGCCACTACCAATCAATGGCGGACGGTTGCACCTTGCATGCAACCCGAACCAAGGGATCTTCTGCTGTCGGGGTTAGAAGACACTGGAAAAAGAGCGTGATGCCCGCTTACCAGTGTGTTCTGCAAAAACACCAAAGGCTGGAGGCCCGTTAAAGCACTCCAGCCCCAGGGAAAACTCAATTACTTGAGTTCGGCCTTGGCACCAGCGTCAAGCAGCTTCTTCAGAGCGGCATCAGCATCAGCCTTGGAAACGCCTTCCTTGACGTTCTTCGGAGCGCCGTCCACCATGTCTTTGGCTTCCTTGAGGCCCAGACCGGTGATTTCGCGCACAGCCTTGATGACCGACACCTTTTGTGCGCCTGCATCGAGCAGAACCACGTTGAATTCGGTCTTTTCTTCGGCCACAGCAGCAGCAGCGCCACCGCCAGCAGCGGGTGCAGACATGGCTGCAGCGCTCACACCAAACTTCTCTTCGATGGCTTTCACCAGGTCGTTGAGTTCCATGACCGTCATGCTGTCGAGCGCGGTCAAAAATGCGTCTTTATCGAATGCCATTTTGTTTCCTAACAATTGATTAATTTCTGTGCATTGCAAGCGTTACGCTGCAACGGCCTCTGCGGGAGCTTCTGCGCCGCCGCCCTTTTGCTCTGCCAAAGCCGACATCACACGCGCAATGCGTGAAATAGGCGACTGCATCAAGCCCAGCAACTGTGCCAGCAACACTTCCTTGGAAGGAATACTTGCCAATTGCTTCACGCCGTTCACGTCCAGGGCCTTGCCTGCAAATGCACCTGCGCGAATCACCAATTTGTCATTGGTTTTAGCGAAGTCAGCCACCACTTTCGCGGCAGCCACTGCATCTTCAGAAAAGCCGTAGATCAGCGGACCGGTCATCTGGTCGGACACCACCTCAAAACCGCTACCAGCGACAGCACGGCGGGCCAATGTGTTTTTCAACACACTGAGGCTCACACCATTGCTGCGCGCAACAGTGCGCAGTTTGGTCATGTCGGCGACCGTGATGCCACGGTATTCCGCTATCACGAGCGTTTGAGCTTTAGCGGCGAGGCCAGTCACTTCACTGATGACCGCTTCTTTCTCACTGCGATTTAAACTCAAGGTCAACTCCTTAAAAAAGTACCCGTTTGTGGGGTTATCACCATCACATCAAGGCACACCATATTGCAGCGACCAACTGTTAAGGAACTTTTCAATTCTTTGGCAGCGGGATCGCCATCTGCGTTGGCTGTTATCGATTAAGTACCTCACTCGACAGGCTTGGCACACCAACGGTCTTGGATGGCCTGCGGCAGCTTGGAAGCCACCGCAGCCCACCACGTCAGGCGGCCTTTTCAGACCACCCAATTTCTTGCATTACGCGTTGATCGATTGCAGATCAACACGCACGCCAACACCCATGGTGCTGGAAACTGCCGCCTTGCGCAAATACAGACCTTTGCTAGTAGCGGGCTTGGCTTTCACCAGGGCATCGACCAAGGCAGCCAGGTTGTCTTTCAACTTGTCGCTGTCAAAGGAACGGCGGCCAATGGTGGAATGCACGATACCGGCTTTGTCAACACGGAACTGGACCTGACCCGCCTTGGCGTTTTTAACGGCTGTGGCGACATCGGGCGTGACCGTACCAACCTTGGGGTTGGGCATCAGGCCACGTGGGCCGAGGATCTGACCCAAGGTACCCACGACGCGCATAGCGTCAGGGGCAGCAATGACCACGTCAAAGGGCATATCGCCAGCCTTGACCATGGCAGCGAGGTCATCCATACCAACGATGTCAGCACCGGCGGCCTTGGCTTCTTCAGCCTTGGCACCCTGCGCGAACACGGCAACACGCTTGGTTTTTCCGGTGCCGTTGGGCAACACGACAGCGCCACGCACCACCTGGTCGGATTTCTTGGCATCGATGCCGAGCTGCACGGCCACGTCGATGGATTCATCGAACTTGGCGTTGGCAAATTCCTTTACCAAACCCAGAGCGTCGCCAATAGCGTACAGCTTGCCACTGTCCACTTTGCCTTGCTGGGCTTTTTGTTTTTTAGTCAAGTGCGCCATTTAAACACCTTCCACATTGATGCCCATCGAACGAGCCGAGCCCGCGATGGTACGAACGGCTGCATCCATGTCGGCAGCGGTCAAGTCCTTGATTTTGGTCTTGGCGATTTCTTCGAGCTGAGCGCGCGTGATCTTGCCGACCTTGGTCTTGAGGGGATTAGCCGAGCCCTTGTCAATCTTGACCGCTTTTTTGATCAGGATCGATGAAGGCGGCGACTTGATGACAAAAGTGAAACTCTTGTCAGCAAACGCGGTGATCACCACCGGCAGCGGCAGTCCGGGCTCGACACCCTGGGTCTGGGCATTGAATGCCTTGCAGAATTCCATGATGTTCAAACCACGCTGACCCAGGGCCGGGCCAATGGGGGGGGATGGGTTGGCTTTACCAGCTGGCACTTGCAGCTTGACAAAACCGACGATTTTTTTCGCCATGTTTAACTCCTAACGGGTACTGACGCCTTCATCTGCAAACCGCAGCTTCGGGCTCCCCGGGGTGAACGACTCTCTTCGACAACATTCGCACCGAGTCGGAAAGGCACGAAATACAAATTCAAATGCATCTGATCAGTTGAGGACAGAGCAGAAATTGCTGAAGCAATTTATTGGTCTGTCCCGCAATGTTTCAGGTTTCTCAGGCTTTCTCCACCTGGGAAAACTCAAGCTCAACCGGTGTCGAGCGACCAAAAATGGTAACTGCCACACGAACCTTGCTTTTTTCGTAATTGACTTCTTCCACCGAACCATTGAAGTCCGCAAAAGGACCTTCCTTGACACGCACGTACTCACCCACCACAAACTCAATCTTGTGCCTGGGTTTCTCGGTGCCCTCTTGCATCTGACTGACAATTTTCTGGACTTCAGCTTCGGAAATCGGCGAGGGTCGTGTTTTGCCGCCACCGACAAAACCGGTCACCTTGTTGGTGTGCTTCACCAGGTGCCAGGTGTCGTCATCCATGACCATCTCAACCAGCACATAACCGGGGAAAAATTTGCGTTCAGTCGTTTTTTTCTGGCCGTTCTTGATTTCGACCACTTCTTCCATGGGCACCAGAATGCGGCCAAACTTGCTTTGCATGCCGGCACGGTTAATGCGTTCAAGAATGTTGCGCTCAACGGCCTTTTCCATGCCAGAGTAGGCATGCACGACATACCAACGCAGATCCGGGTTGGCAGGCGCTGCGACAGGGGTGCCTGCCGTAGCCTCGGCACCATCCAATGGGGTATTCACAACATCCGTCATTATTTCTTCCACCCCAAAATCAGGTCATAAAAAAGCCACTCGAGGGTCTTGTCTGTCAACCACAGGAAAAGGGCCATGATCAGAACAAAACCAAACACATAGGCTGTCATCTGGATCGCTTCCTTGCGCGCCGGCCAAACAACTTTCCGGACTTCACGAACAGCATCCTGACCAAAGGCAGTCAGCGTCTTGCCAGACTCCGAGAGCAAAAACACCACCACAGCCAAGCCCAGACAGGCGAGCAGCCCTAACCACTGAAACAATGGCCCTTGCTTGCCCAGCGCGTAATAAGTCACCAGCGATGCAAGCACCAAAGCCGCAGCAAGCACCAGCTTGGCCTTATCGGCGGTTGTATTGACGGTTTGTACTTGAGGGGTGGCCATGTTATATTGATATTGCCTGTTTAAACTAGCACTGACATAGAGTGACCTTGAGACGCATAAGCCCGCCAGGTAAGTAGCGGGCTTTTTTAACACCTGACAACATCATCAGGTGGCAGGGGCAGTAGGAATCGAACCTACAACCTTCGGTTTTGGAGACCGACGCTCTGCCAATTGAGCTATGCCCCTGTGTTCTCCTGGCCTTTCAAATCCCGATGGATTACGCAATGACCTTAGCCACCACACCGGCGCCGACGGTACGACCGCCTTCACGGATGGCAAAGCGCAGGCCTTCTTCCATGGCGATCGGGGCAATCAGCTTGACCGTGATCGACACGTTGTCACCGGGCATGACCATTTCCTTGCCTTCTGGCAACTCGATCGCACC
>NZ_JAMPYG010000035.1 GCF_023700745.1 Rhodoferax sp.
TCGCGTCTGCTTTAAGTCTTTATTGGTTTGTTGATTGCGGTTATGGACTCCATCGCGTTTTGAGTTATTTTGAGGAGTCCTTTCATGGGCAACAAACTTTACGTCGGCAATCTGCCATATTCTTTCCGTGATGATGATCTGCAACAAGCGTTCGCAGCCCACGGTACCGTCACCAGCGCCAAAGTCATGATGGAACGTGACACCGGTCGCTCCAAGGGTTTCGGTTTTGTCGAAATGGCCGATGATGCACAAGCACAAACCGCCATTGAAGCCATGAATGGCCAGCAATTCGGTGGTCGTGGCCTCGTGGTCAACGAAGCACGTCCGATGGAGCCTCGTCCTCCCCGTTCGGGTGGCGGCGGCTTCGGTGGTGGTGGCGGTTACGGCGGCGGCGCTGGCGGCGGCCGTTCCGGTGGCGGCGGCTACGGCGGTGGCGCTGGCGGTGGCCGTTCAGGCGGCGGTGGCGGTGGTTACGGCGGTGGCCGTAGCAGCTACTAAGCTGATACCAACTTCGCCAGGTTCACTCCTGGCAAGCACAAAAGGGTCCTTCGGGGCCCTTTTTGTTGGGTGTGTCAGTCTGACGGGTCTGTCACACGCGGTTTGCGCGGCCGTCCGGCAAACAGGCGGTCAAACAGGGTGTTGGGCAGCAAACGCAGCAACTTGGCCACCACGCCCATTTGCCATGGAATCACGCGGTAGCTGCTGCCTGCTGCGATGGCGCGCACTGCTTTGTTGGCAAACATTTCGGGCGACATCAAAAACGGCATGGTGTACTGGTTGTTTTGCGTCAGCGGGGTGGCAATGTAGCCTGGGCACAGCGTGACCACCTTGATACCGCTGGTGCGCAATTCGCCGCGCAGGCTTTCGCAATAACTGATCACTGCGGCTTTGCTGGCGCAGTAGCCGCCATGGCCGGGCAGGCCGCGAATGCCTGCGACGCTGCCAATGCCGACCAGCGTGCCCGAGCCGCGTGCCACCATGGGTGCAATGAAGGGGCCAAAGGTGGCCGCCATCCCTATCACATTGGTTGCCAGGATGTTGGCCATGACGGCCAGATCGTCGGGCACTGACGTGTCCACGCCGATGCTGATGCCGGCGTTGGCGATCACCACATCGGGCAGCCCCTGTTGCGCGATGCATGCCTGTGCCAGGCTGGCCATCTGGCTGGATTGGGCGACATCGGCGCAGTAAATAACGTAGTTTTCTGGCCGGATGGCGTGCGCGTCGAGCCAGCTTTGGATGGCCTGGCTGCGCCGCGCCACCAAAGCCAGTCGATAGCCCAGGCGGGCGTAATGCAAGGCCATGGCCTGGCCAATGCCGCTGGAGGCACCGGTAATCAGGACCAAGGGGGGCGTCATGCGGGCTGCTTTCAGGGTGTTTTGGTGGGCGCCAGGTGGCCCCGGACCCGCCCCGTGAGCAGCATGATGCCTTCGCGGTTGTCGTAGTCCATGCTGTCGGCGGTAAAACGGTCCGGGCCACGGGTGAGCTCGACCGGTTTGTGTGATTTGACGCGATCGGTGTTCATGAAGGCGTGTAAATACTCGCCTCGGAAGGTCAGATCGGCTTTTTCCTTGCCGTTTTTGTCAATGCTGGCCTTGCGCTCGACCAGCGCTTGCCCGATGAGTTGGACCTCCGATGCATCGCTGTTGACGAGGGCCTGGTGCGCCGTGGCTGTGGTCAGCAGTCCTTCGATGTTAAAGGAGCGGATGTGCACCTGGTCAATTTCGAGCGTGTCGGTGTCCGGGAAATGGCGTCCATCCCGACCCATGACTTCACTCTTGAGCTGGCCATGGGTATCAAAGGTCTTGATCGAGAACTGGTGGATGAAGTAGTCGGGCAGGTGCCTTACGGCGGCCGCTGGCGCTTTGTGCTCCAGTCCTGGGGTGCTGCGCACCAGCCAATAGGTCGCCAGGGCCAGCAGCCCCATCAACAGCACAGGCAGATACAGGCTGAGCCGGTCCAGCCAGTCATGCAGCTTGTTCATGACATGGCTTCTTGCAACAAGTCAACATAACGGCCGCTGGCCACCAGCAGCAGGTCGCATAGTTCGCGTACCGCGCCGCCACCTCCCTGGCGCTGTGTCACGTAATCGGCCTGGGCCAGCAGCTCGGCCTGGGCATTGGCAGGGGCGCAGGTGAATGCGCAGCGCAACAGCACCGGCAAATCAGGCCAGTCATCGCCCATGGCCGCAGCCTGCTGCCAGTCCAGCCCGAGTGCCTTGAGGGTGAGCTCGGCTGCCGGGCGCTTGTCTTCGGTGCCGAAGTGGGCGTGTTCAATGCCCAGCGCCGCCAGCCGCAGGCGCAGTGCTTTAGAGTCACGCCCGGTGATCACGGCCGGCGTGATGCCGGCACGCTGCAGCAGTTTGAGGCCATGGCCGTCGAGCGTGTTGAAGCGTTTGATGGTCTCGCCTTGCTCCGAGATATACAGGCCGCCGTCGGTGAGGACACCGTCAACATCCAGAAAAACCACACGGATGCCCTGCGCCTTGAGGAGCAGGTCGGGCGGGAAATTGAGGGCGGGGGGCATCAGATCACCTTGGCCCGCATCAGGTCGTTGCTGTTGAGTGCGCCGCACAGTTTGCCCTCTGCGTCCAGCACCAGCACGCTGGTAATGCGACGCTGCTCCATGAGTTCGACGGCGTCGACCGCCAGCGCATCGCGGCTGATGGTGCAGGGCTGCGGGTGCATCACTTGTTGCGCGGTGCTGCTGCGCAAATCGACACCTTTTTCAATCAGGCGACGCAAATCACCGTCGGTAAAAATGCCCTGTACCTGGCCGCTGGCATCCAACACGGCGGCGGCGCCCAGGCCTTTGGCGCTCATTTCGCGCATCAGTTCGCTGAAGCTGGCGTGCAGGCCGACGCTGGGCACCTGGTCGCCGCTGCGCATCACATCGCTGACCAGCGTGAGCAGTTTGCGCCCCAGCGCACCGCCCGGGTGCGAGCGGGCAAAGTCTTCGGCCTTGAAGCCGCGGGCGTCGAGCAGGGCCACCGCCAGTGCATCACCGAGCGCCAGCTGCGCCGTGGTGCTCGCGGTCGGGGCCAGGTTGAGCGGGCAGGCTTCCTTGGTGACACCACTGTTCAGAAAATAGTTGGCGTGGCGCGCCAGGATCGAGTCGGCATGGCCGGTCATGGCCACCAGCGGGGCGCCCAGGCGTTTGATCATCGGCAAAATGGCGGTGAGTTCTTCAGACGAGCCACTGTTTGAAATGGCCAGCACCACGTCTACCGGCTTGATCATGCCGAGGTCGCCATGGCTGGCTTCGGCTGGATGCACAAACATGGCCGGAGTGCCGGTGGACGCCAGCGTGGCGGCAATTTTGCGGCCAATGTGGCCACTTTTGCCCATGCCCATCACCACCACGCGGCCTTGCACCGCCAGCATCAGGCGCACCACTTGCGCAAAGTCGGGGCCGATGTGCTGCTTGAGGCCAAGCAGGGCGGCGGCTTCAATGTCGAGCGTTTCGAGCGCGAGCGCCA
>NZ_JAMPYG010000017.1 GCF_023700745.1 Rhodoferax sp.
GAGGGCGGTCAGGCCATGGAGCACCAGGAGAGCTATCTCAAGGTGGTGTTTGGTTTCTTTGGCGTCACCGATGTGCGCATTGTGCGCGCCGAGGGTCTGGCCATGGGGGATGCGCCCAAGGCCGCTGCGTTGAGCGCCGCTCGTGCCGATTTGGAACTCGCTACGGTTTAAAACGCCTGTTCCAGTTGATGCAAAGAGGTCCACCCGCTGGGGTCGACCTCTTTTTTTATGTGCTGTCAACCAAAAAAAACCATCTCGCCACACCAGCATCTGTGCACCCGTATTGGAGTCCGTTGACGGCATGTACTATTGGTTTTAAAACCTGATTTTCAACGACCCGAGGAGTTTCATCGTGAGTGACGCACTGAACTATTTGCTTAAGGCACGGCCCGAAACCATGGGCCATTATTTTGCTTTTCTGAAAGACAGTGGCAAGTACCTCGATCCCAAAACCCGCAACCTGATTTCGGTCATTACCAAGGTCCACGCCCAGACTGACCGTGGTTTTCGCCAGTATCTGGGTCGCGCCCTGCGCGAGGGCTGCAGCCCGATGGAGGTGCTCGATGCGCTGCTGATGGCATTCCCGGCGCTCGGACTGGCCAAGATCATCTGGGCTGTGAACATCATTCTCGACATGAACATCCCGGGTTTTGCACCTGAGGTCATCACCCAATTGGTACCAGCGCCAGGGGAGTGGCGCGATGTCATGGCGGCCAAGGACGTCGCTGACGGCGAGGTCACACGTACCGAGTGCCAGGGGCGCGGCCTGTTCATCTACCGTAACACCAAGATGTACAAAGTCTATGACAGCCACTGTCCGCATCAGAACACCGACATCACCCAGTTGGCCGTCACGGGCACGACCATGACCTGTCCCAAGCACCAATGGCAATTTGATGCCAAAAGCGGCGACTGCATCAAAAAAGGCAAGACCTCGCTCCAGCGCATCGAATCCAAAGTGGTCAAAGGTCGTTTGCTGGCATTTTGGTAAATCGGAGTCGTGCCGGTTGCCAGGCGAGCAACCAAAGTCACGGACAATCGCGCCTATTCACGCTGACTGTTCAGTTGCCTCAAAGGAGTTGATTCATGCCGATCGTTGTGTTCAATCAAAAAGGGGGGGTGGGCAAGTCCACCATTACCTGCAATCTGGCGGCCATCAGCGCCAGCCAGGGTCTGCGCACCCTGGTCATCGACCTCGATCCGCAGGGCAACTCCACAAGCTACTTGCTGGGCGACACGGCCGTCGACGGGCAGCCCAGCGTGGCCGGTTTTTTTGAGCAAACCCTGAGCTACAGTTTTCGCAACGTGCCAGCGACGGACTTTGTGGTTGAAACACCATTTGAAAACCTTGATGTGATGCCGTCCAGTCCGGCGCTCAATGAACTGCTGGTCAAACTGGAATCACGTCAGAAAATCTACAAACTGCGCGAAGCCCTGGTGCAACTGGCCCAGACTTACGACCGCATCTACATCGACACGCCACCGGCGCTGAATTTCTTTACCCGGGCCGCGCTGATTGGCGCCACCGGCTGCCTGATCCCGTTTGATTGCGACAGCTTCTCACGCCAGGCGCTCTATGCACTGATGGACAACGTGCAGGAAATCCGTGCTGACCACAACCCCGATCTCCAGATTGACGGCATTGTGGTGAACCAATTCCAGGCCCGCGCCAACCTGCCCCAGCGCATGGTGGCCGAACTGATCGAAGAAGGCCTGCCGGTACTGCAACCGTATTTACCTTCGTCAGTGCGGATTCGCGAGTCACATGAGCAGTCACTGCCCATGATCCACCTGGATCCGAGCCACAAAATTACCTTGGCACTGGTGGAGTTGCACGACGGTCTGCGGGCTTAGAGGGCAGTTCTGTGCTTGTTGCCGACATTTCATGCCGTACCAGCGCGGCGTACTGATGCCTGGCAAGGCAGAGGATGTTGTCCTCCTTCAATCGCTGTCAGACCATCATCAATTCAAATGTTTATATTTTTGAATATTTGGATTTACTGATTTAAATCAATTAGGGTTTCCACTAATGCCTCAACAATGCCGTTACGACTTTTGAACGGCATTGTGTATTGAAGATTGGATGCGCACAGGCCGTTCCTTTACGAGGGAAAGGCAATGTCACTCCATCATTTTTTGAAAACGGTTTTTGTCGCGATGCTGTTCGCCGGTGCCCTGGTGCAAGCGGCGACAGACACGAGCGCCGCAACAGAGGCCAGGTCCACCGCCGATCACAGCAAGTTTTCAGCATTGGCGGGCCCCTTTGATTCCGGCCCGGCCGTCACCAAAGCCTGTCTGAGCTGTCACACCGAGGCGTCCAGGCAAATCCATCAAACACAGCACTGGAAATGGGAATACAAAAACCCCAAAACCGGCCAGCTGCTAGGCAAAAAACACGTCGTCAACAACTTCTGCACCTCGGTCAGGTCCAACGAAGCTGCGTGCAACAGCTGTCACATCGGGTATGGCTGGAAAGACGATACGTTTGATTTTGCGTCCGAAGAAAATGTGGACTGCCTGGCGTGTCACGATGCCACAGGCAAGTACAAAAAGCCATCAGGCTTTGCCGGCAACCCGGTGGCCAAAGACACCGAGTTTCCACCTGGCTCGGGCAAGATCATCCGTGGCATCAATCTGGCCGAGATTGCCCAAAAGGTGGGTGCCACAAAGCGCACAACCTGTGGGTCATGCCACTTCAATGGCGGCGGCGGTGATGGCGTGAAGCACGGTGATCTGGATACCTCGCTGGAAGCGCCAGACAAGGAACTGGATGTGCACATGGACGTGGATGGCAACAACTTCAGTTGCTCGACCTGCCACAAAACCGAAGGCCACCAGGTGCCAGGCAGCCGCTATGCGCCAACGGCCCAGGACAAGGCGCCAGCCCATCTGCGTGGCAAGGCCGACACCAGCAATCCGGCCACCTGCCAGTCCTGCCATGGTCAGGCACCGCACAAGGTGGCCCTGGTCAACGACCATACCAACAAGCTGGCTTGCCAGACCTGCCATATCCCGGCGTATGCCCGTGGCGGGCAACCCACCAAAATGACTTGGGACTGGTCAACCGCAGGCAAGCTCGATAAGGACGGCAAGTTCCAGACGCTGCGTGACGAAAACGATTACGACACTTACATGACCATCAAGGGGGATTTCAAGTGGGCAGAGAACGTCACGCCTGAATACGTCTGGTTCAACGGCACGGTCAACTACACGCTGATGGGTGACAAGATCGAGAAGGCCAACGAGCCGATTCAGATCAACCGCTTCGAAGGCAGTGCCACCGATGGCAAGTCGATGATCTGGCCAGTCAAGGTGTTCCGCGGCAAACAGCAATACGACCCCGTGAACAAATCGCTGGTGATTACCCACCTGGCGGGCAACGACGACACCGCCTACTGGAAAAACCTGAACTGGGTCAAGGCCGTCGAGGTGGGCATGGCCAAAGGCGGTGTGAAGTTTTCCGGTCAGGTGGATTTCATCGAGACCGAGAGCATCTGGCCGATCACCCACATGGTCGCGCCCAAGGACAAGGCCCTGGGTTGCGCCGACTGCCACGTCAGCAACGGCCGTCTGGAAAAAGTCGATGGCATCTATATGCCTGGTCGTGGCCGCGACCACGCACCCTGGCTTGAAATCGGTGGCTGGTTGCTGGCCGCACTGACCCTGCTCGGTGTCACAGGCCATGGCCTGATTCGCATCCTTACTCGCAAAAACTAAACCGGAGAACCATCATGGCACGCGTTTATCTCTTTAAACCCTTTGAGCGGTTCTGGCACTGGGCGCAAGCGGCACTCATTATCACCATGCTGGTGACTGGTTTTGAAGTGCACGGCACGTACCAGCTGTTTGGCTTTGGCAAGGCGGTGGACTACCACACCCTTGCCGCCTGGACCCTGGTGGGCCTGTGGATTTTTGCCATCTTCTGGCATATCACGACCGGTGAGTGGCGGCAGTACATCCCCACCACGCAAAAAATGCTGGCGGTGGCCAGCTACTACTCGTCTGGCATCTTCAAGGGAGAAGAGCATCCCTACAAACCGACGCCGGGCAAAAAGCACAACCCGCTGCAACGCCTGACCTACCTGGCCGTGCTGACGCTGCTGAGTCCCTTGATCTGGGTCACCGGCGGCTTGTATCTGTTCTATGCCGATTGGCCCCGGCTGGGCCTGAGCGGCCTGAGCCTGCAATGGGTCGCCACCGGCCACACGCTGGGCGCCTTTTTGATGCTGGCTTTTCTGATTTCGCACCTGTATCTGGCCACCACCGGCCACAAGATCACCTCGCAGGTCATGGCCATGATTACCGGTTGGGAAGACCTGGGGGACGACGCTGCACCTGGCAAAAAACATTAACGCAGCAAGCAAATCTTTGTTGTTTCAATCTTTAGGAGCTATCCATGGACAAGAGGTTTCAGAAAAAACTGTTGGTTGCATTGATTGCCGGCATGTTGATGCCGATGGCGGCTTACGCCTCCGAGGCAGATCTGTTGAAAAAAATTGAAGCGCTGGCGCAGCAAAATGAACTGCTGGCGCAGCAATTGCAGGCGCTCAAGGGACAGGTACAGGCCAATGAGGCCAAGGCAGCCGCACCTGTTGCGCCAGTGGTGGCCAACAATGATGCGGCGATCGAGGCGCTCAAAAGCCAGGTCAAGCAGCTTGAAGGCAAGTCGCTCGGTAAATGGCTGACGGTGGGTGGCGACTACCGCTTCCGTTACGACTACCTGGAGGGCCAGACCAAAACCTTCACCGATGTGGCGGGCACCTTTGCCAATGCGCAGAACCAGTTGCAAACCGAGTTCTTCGCCAACCCGGCTGCGGCTTCCAGCCTCAACCCGGGATGGACTTCGGCGCAAGCCCTGTCCGGGCTGATGGGCTTCGCCCAAGGCATGAACGCCGTGGGCACTTACGAACAGGCGGCGGCCTTCCTGGTCGATCCGATGAACGCCGGCATGGTTGGCGCCATGGGTGCGTTTGCCAAGACCGTTCCCGCCTACAAGCCCAAGAACACCAGCTTGATGACGAACCGCTTCAACCTTGACCTCAACGCCAAGGCCACGCAGGACGTCAGCGTGACTGCGCGCCTGGCCATGTACAAGGTGTTTGGTTCGCAAAACGACGGTGCCGTCATGAACGCCGGCTCGGCCCCGTTCTTTGCCGACCGTACCGGTGTCTTTGACGGCACGCTGAGCCATGTACCATCGACCAGCGATCTCAATGTCGACCGCATCTATGCGACCTGGAGCAATATTGCCGACAAGGAAATCTGGTTCTCGGTCGGTCGTCGTCCATCAACCGAAGGCGCCCCCAGCAACCTCAAACTGAACAAGCCGCGCCCGGGCACAGGCGGCGTACCTTCCCTTCTGGTGGACTATGCCTTCGACGGCCTGACCCTGGGTTATGCACCTGAAATCGATTCATTGCCAGGCGCCTATGCCAAGTTTTGTTATGGTCGCGGTTTCGAGAGTGGTTACAGCAATGTTGCAGGCAATTCGCTGGCCGACACCGACATGGTGGGTATCTCGGTAGTCCCGATCGACACCGATCCGCTGCGCGTCTGGCTGCAATGGAACCGTGGCACGCACATCTTCGATGCGCCGACCATGAACAACACCTACTTCGGCGACACCGCCAGCAAGGCCGACCTGGGCGACATTGACTGGTTGGGTGCAGGCTTCATGAGCACGTACAAGAACGTGGGTTCCGGCATGCTGCATGTGTTTGGCGAAGTGGCGGTGAGCAAGACACACCCCAACAACAATGTCTCGGCGCAAAACGGCTTCCAGGGTCTGCTGACCGGCGGCTTCTTCAATCCTGAAGCGCCGTCGGACAAGACCGGTACCGGCATCGCCCTGGGCGTGCGCTACGACCTGCCGTCGAAGGATAAATTCGGTTTCGAATACAACCACGGCTCCAAGAACTGGATTCCATTCTCGCCCGCGGCTGACGACATGTGGACCGCCAAGGCCGGTACCCGAGGCAGCGTGGTCGAGGCCTACTACATCAAGGATCTCGATCTGGCGCCGATTTCCTCCTTCTTCAGCAAAGCTTTCTTCCGCCTGGGTGTGCAGCGCTACAACTTCGACTACACCGGCAGCAACAACTGGGTCGGTGCCCCGGTAAGCATCGGTGATGTCAATGGCCAGATGTCGACCTTGACGCCGCTGGAGAATGCCACCAACGTTTACGCCACCTTTGAAGTCAAGTTCTGATCGTTTTTTATCTCATTTTTTTAGCAGGAGTCTCATCATGAAAATCAAATTCTCAACCCTGATCGTTACTGCCGTGCTCGGCTTTTCCGGTGCGGCCTTCACTGCCAATGCTTTTGCCGAAGAGGGCAAGTTGGTTGGGCCGATTACCAAGATCACGATGGCTGCCGACGGCAAGTCGGCCACCGCCGTTCTGAAGGATACCAAGGCTGGCGCATCTGTCACCATCACCATCACCGATGACCTGACCCTGGATAAATTCAAGGACAAGCGCATTGTGGAAGGTGATGAAATCCGGGCACGCTATGAAAAAGATGGCAAAAACACCAGCAAGTCATTCAAAAAGACCGCTGGCTGCTGATCTGCGCCAGGCAAGACACCGCCGGTTGCGTCTCCTGACCGGTGGTGTACTGACTTCTTAAAAGGGAGACAAGTGTCTGAATTCCAAGGAGTGATGTCATGAAACGCATGTTGTGGACATTGGCCCTGTCGGGCGCGCTGGCTTTCAGCGCGTTGGCAGCAGATGTCAAGGTTGAGGCCGACGAAGTGGTCAATGACCAGATGGTGAGCTTTTATGAGCAAGGCGCCATTGGTAAAACAGTCTGGGTGCTGGACAGTCGACCGCCTGGCAAATTTATCGCAGGGCACATTCCGGGAGCGATCAACCTGCCGCTGGATGTGCTGAAAAAAGACCCGGCGGCCAGCGTCGAAAAACTGGCCATTCCAAAGACCGGCAAGCTGGTCTTTTACTGCGCCGGCCGCGAGTGCACTTTGTCGGTGGACTCGGCTGCCGTGTTCAGGGCAATGGGCTATACCGATGTCTGGGTTTACCGCAACGGCGTTCCGGGCTGGAACCAGAAAGCCCAACCCCTGATGGCAACTGAAGCCTTCCTGAAAAAAGGCAACCTGATCCTGCTCGATACCGCACCAGGGCAAAGCACCATCGTCAGTGCCAATAACCAGACACTGCAACTCTCGCTGGCCGACCTCAAGGACAGCAAGGGTCAGGGCGCGCTCGCGAAATTATCCAAAAATGCGCCCTTGGTGGTGCTGGAGCGGGGAAACATGACGGCGGCCAATGAGGCGTTGGACATGCTGCGCGAATACGATTTTCGCCGTCTGGCTTACTTCCCGATCAGTGCGTGGAAGGGTTCTCTTGGCGCTGCACCCGCCCTCACGCAAGTGAGCTGGGCACCCATTTATGCGCCCGGTCAAGTGGCACCGAAAGTCTTTGAAGAGGCGGTGATGGCTGGCAAGTTCATCCTGGATGTGCGCCCGGCTGCGGACTTTGCCCGGGGTCACTTCAAAGGCGCGGTGAACCTGCCCATTGAGGACATGGAAAAGGACTTTGCCAAGATCCCCAAAGACGTTCCCGTGTTTGTCAACTGCGCCACCGGTGCCAAGAGCACCAAGACCTATGACATTCTGGGCCGCAAGGGTTACACCAACATTGCCTACCTGGATGCCGAAATCTCCTGCAAGGGTGAAGCCTGCGTCATCAAGGAGTGAGCTGATGCGGTCGGCCCGGCTGCTCATGCTGTCGTCTGTGTTGCTGACGCCAGCATGGGCTGGCGAACCGGAGCTGCTACGGCTGATGGGGCAGGCGCAGCAGTTCATTGTTCAGACGGCCGCTGGCCCTGTCACCATCACCCGCAGCAAGACAGCCTGCGCCTATCCGAAAGGGGTTTTGCAGCCGCTGGTGCCCTTGCCCGGAGTCACCCCAGTGACCGAAATTGAGGTGCTGCATGCGCTCAACAATCCTTCGGTCATGGTGATTGATATGCGTGACGAAGACGAACCGCTGAAAGCCACCATTCCCAACACATTTCACATTCCGTACAACGAGATTGAGGACCGGCTGGACCAACTGGGGTGCGGACGTCGCGCAGACAAGTCGTGGGACTGTTCTGCTGCCGTCAACATCATCGCGTTTTGTTATGGTCCCATGTGCTTGCAAAGTCCGGCCGGCATCAGAAATCTCGTCCACATGGGTTACCCGGTAGAAAAAATCTCCTATTACCGTGGCGGCATGATGGACTGGGAAGCACTGGGTTTGACAACGGTGAAGGGGAGTCGGCCATGAAAATAAGTATCAGATTCGTCTGGATGATAGCTTTTTTCTGGATGGCATTCGCACCGGCCCTGTATGCGGCAGACCAGCCCGACGACCGCGATGCGCTGCGAGGCCTGACATCTGCCAAGGTGGTGTTCGACGTGCGCGCGCCCGACATCGACAAGCTGGTTTTCAATTTGGGCTTGATCAACGAGACGTATGACGGTCTGGTTGCCCAGGGGGTCAAACCCAGCATGGTGGTGGCTTTTCGTGGCCCGGGCGTTCATCTGTTGGCCAGTGCAGCACCCGATGCCGAGGCCCATGAACTTTTCAAGGCGCTCACAGCCCGGGGCGTGCGATTTGAGGTCTGTTCCGTCGCGATGCGTATTTTCAAGGCTGATCCGGCGCTCCTGATCCCGGGGGTCAAGCTGGTCGGCAATGTCTTCAATTCAATGATTGGTTACCAGACCAAGGGCTATGCCCTGATTGCCATCAACTGAGGTGCCGCCTGGCGCTTCAAGTTCATGCACGGTGGACGTGCGCATTTTTCCGTTCAGAAGGGGCGTCAAATTGCGCTGAAACTATATTACTCTCGAGCTTTCCCAAATTTACAGAAAGCCCCTGCCATGAGTTTTGTCCCCATCTTGCGTTTGGCCCCCAGCATCTTGTCGGCTGACTTTGCCCGTCTGGGCGAAGAAGTCCGCGCCATCGAAGCGGCCGGTTGCGACCTGGTGCACTTTGACGTGATGGACAACCACTACGTGCCCAACCTGACCATCGGGCCACTGGTGTGCGAGGCGATTCGTCCGCATGTGCGCATCCCGATCGACGTGCATTTGATGGTGGAGCCGGTCGATGCCATCATTCCGCTGTTTGCCAAGGCCGGTGCGAACATCATCACGTTTCACCCCGAAGCCTCCAGGCATGTGGACCGCAGCCTGTCGATGATTCGCGAGCTGGGTTGCAAGGCCGGCCTGGTACTCAACCCCGCCACACCGGTAGACTGGCTCGACCATGTCATGGACAAGCTCGACATGATTTTGCTGATGAGCGTCAACCCCGGTTTTGGCGGCCAGAAATTCATTCCTTCCACGCTGTCCAAGTTGCGCCAGGTGCGGGCAAAAATTGACGCCCATGTGGCCGCTGGCGGTCAGCCGATCTGGCTCGAAGTGGACGGCGGTGTCAAGACCGACAACATTGCCGAGATTGTGGCCGCTGGTGCTGACACCTGCGTGGCTGGCAGTGCCGTGTTTGGCGCGCCCGATGCCGACGGCGGCTACAAGAACGTGATGCAGGCGTTGCGACAGGCTGCCCATCCGCAATGATGGAACGCACTTTTGACCTGATCCTGTTTGACCTGGATGGCACGCTGGTGGAGACCGCGCCTGAAATCATGGACGCGGTGAATGACACCCTGGACCGGTTCAAGTTGTCGCCGGTGACCCAGCAGCAGGTCAATGACTGGATCGGTCACGGCACCCTGGCGTTGCTGGCGCAGGCGCTGGCTGATCGCAGCGGCATGACGATCGAGGTGGCGCGCAGCAGCGAACTGCTGCGCCAGATGGTGCCGATCTACGATGGTTTTTACCAGCAGCGCTGCGGCACCCGCAGCCATCTCTACCCGCAGGTGCGTGAAACCTTGCAAGCCTTGCGCGCCCAGGGCGTCAAGCTGGCAGTGGTGACCAACAAGGAAAGTCGCTACACCCAGGTGGTGCTGGCTGTGCACCAGCTCGGCCTCCTGTTTGACGAAGTGGTCAGTGGCGACACCTTTCCCACCAAAAAACCTGATCCGGTGGGTGTGGTGCATTGCCTGGCGCAATTCGGCATGGCCAGGGGGCGCACCCTGTTTGTTGGCGACTCCAGCATCGATGCGGCCACCGCACGCAACGCGGGGGTGACGGTGTGGCTGCTGCCCTATGGCTACAACATGGGTGAGCCGATCGGGGCCTGTGCGCCCGACCGGGTGATTGCAGACTTTTCATCATTGCTGAATCCCCTTGCTATTCAGGTTTGATAAATAGCCGCCTGAAGCTGATCCGTGATTGATTTTGGACTGAAAATAGGCACTCAACAAGGAGTAAAGAAAGCATGAAAGTTTTACGTTTTGCTGATGTGATCGCCAGCGGCTTTGCCAAGGGCAAACGGGTGTTTATCCGCGCCGACCTCAATGTGCCGCAGGACGACGCAGGCAACATCACCGAAGACACCCGCATCCGCGCCAGCGTGCCCTGCATCCGGATGGCGCTCGATGCCGGCGCTGCGGTGATGGTCACCAGCCACCTGGGCCGCCCGACCGAAGGAGCCTTCAAACCTGAAGACTCTTTGGCGCCGGTGGCCAAACGCCTGGGCGAACTGTTGGGCCGCGAGGTGCCCCTGGTGGCCAACTGGGTCGACGGCGTGGCGGTGCAACCCGGTCAGCTCGTGCTGCTGGAAAACTGCCGGGTCAATGTCGGTGAAAAGAAAAATGCGCCCGAGCTGGCCAAAAAGCTGGCTGCCCTGTGTGATGTGTTTGTGCACGACGCCTTTGGCACCGCGCACCGCGCTGAAGGCACCACCTACGGCATTGCCCAGTTCGCCCCCATCGCCTGCGCCGGCCCCTTGCTGGCCGCCGAGATTGACGCCATCAACCTGGCCCTGGCCAACCCCAAACGCCCGCTGGTGGCCATTGTGGCCGGCTCCAAGGTGTCGAGCAAGCTGACCATTTTGCAGGCGCTGGCCAAAAACGTGGACCAGCTCATTGTGGGTGGTGGCATTGCCAACACCTTCATGCTGGCCTCGGGCCTGAGCATCGGCAAGAGTCTGGCCGAACCGAGTCTGGTGGGCGATGCCAAGGCCGTGATCGACGCCATGAAGGCACGTGGCGCCGAAGTGCCCATTCCCACCGACGTGGTGACCGCCAAAACCTTTGCCGCCGATGCCGTGGCCACCGTCAAGCCAGCCACCGAAGTCGCCGACGATGACCTGATTCTGGACATTGGCCCGGTCACGGCCGCCAAGCTGGCGCAGCAACTCAAGGCGGCCGGCAGCATCGTCTGGAACGGCCCGGTGGGGGTGTTCGAATTTGCCGCCTTCGAGAACGGTACCAAGGTCATTGCGCACGCCATTGCCGAGTCCCCGGCTTTCAGCATTGCCGGCGGCGGCGACACGCTGGCGGCCATTGCCAAGTACGGCATAGAGAAAGACGTGGGCTACATCAGCACCGGCGGCGGCGCATTCCTTGAGGTGCTGGAAGGCAAGACCCTGCCGGCCTTCGAGATCCTGCAAAAGCGCGCCGCGGGCTAAGTTGGCGCAAGCGGCCGCTGGTGCGTTTTGGGTGCTGGTTCCCCCGGGCCGTGCGCGTTTTCAGCGGGCACTGCCAAAGCGCACCGAGAACGCCGTCATGCGTGCGCGGTTCTTGCCAAAATCGTAGCGCCCCAATAAGGATTGCGAGCGGAAATTGATCTGGCCGGACTCGGCGTCCAGCACAAAATCGACCTGGTCCCGAAAGCCCAATGGCGTGGTGAAAATCACCTCCAGCCAAAGCGGGCTGCTGCGCACGATGGTTGCCTCAGGATGACTGGCCAGGGTGGTGCGCAGCAAGGCCATGCCTTGGGCCGCACTGCCGGCATAACGCAGCGCAGGCAGGCCGCTGCCTTCCAGCGAATTCACGCAGTTGCTGCTGCGCGGGCAGCGCAGGTCGGCGGGGTGTGCCTCAGGTCCAAGCCTGATTTCTGGACCGGCCTCCTGCACCGAACAAGCGGCAAGCAGGAGTGCGAGCAGCAGCATGCGGGTGCTCATCAGGCGTGCGCTGGGGCTCAAGATGGCAGGGTGGTTCATGCGTGGGCTTGTCATGTGTTTGCCGTATTTTGCGTCAGGCGCGTGTCCATTGCGCCAGCGTGGGTAGCCCAGTTCGCCATTGATGCGATGGCGGCGCGCTAAAGGTGGCCACTGAATTTCGAACTGCCGAGCCATGTTGACTTCTATAATTCCACAATACTTCAAAGGTTTATGTGAATCCCAAGCTTTTCTCGGGTAGTAAACATGTTGGTGCGTTGCTTCTAAGCTTGGTCATTTCGAGTCTTTTGGCCGCCTGCCATACGCGTGAACCCATCCGTCTGGGTTTTATAGGCGGGCTTTCCGGGCGCGTTGCTGATCTTGGCATCGGTGGGCGCGATGGTGCCCTGCTGGCCGTTGAGTTGCGCAACACATCGGGCGGCGTTGGCGGCCGGCAGCTTGAGTTGATCGCCGAAGACGACCAGCAGGCGACTGACATCGCCAGGCAGGCGGTGGCGCGGCTGATTGACAACAAAGTAACGGCCATCATCGGGCCGATGACCAGTGCCATGGCGGTCGCCACGGTGCCATTGGCCAACACGGCCCAATTGTTGATGCTCAGTCCTACGGTTACCACCACTGATTTGGCTGGTATGGATGATTACTTCTTGCGGGTCATCAATTCGACCACCAACTATGCAAGCAAAAGTGCCAATTACCATTTTGCTGAGCAGGGCAGTCGTCGTATCTCCGTGACTTACGACTTGCGCAACCAGGCCTATGCTGAAAGTTGGCTGAACGATTACCGCAAGGAATTTGAAGCTGCAGGGGGTGCCCTCGTGGCGGTTGTGCCATTCAGTTCCAGCGATGACTCCAACTTTTCAGCGCTGGCGCAGCGGCTGCTTCAGCCGCGCCCTGACGGTGTGCTGATTTTGGCCAACTCGGTTGATACCGCCATGCTGGCCCAACAAGTGCGCAAGCGGGATGCCGTGGTCCACATCAATGCCAGTGAGTGGAGCGCCACCGAGCGCCTGATCGAACTCGGTGGCAAGGCTGTCGAAGGGATTGTGATCGCCCAGTTCATTGATCGTGAAAGCCAGCAAGCTTCCTATATGGCTTTCAAAAAAGCGTATCTGGCGCGTTTCAAGCGTGAGCCTGGCTTTGCGGGATTGCTCGCCTTTGATGCCACCAACGTGGTGCTCGACGGGCTGGCAGCCCAAACTTCTGGTCAAACGCTCAAGCAAGCGATTTTGGCGCGCCGGGAGTTCGCCGGTGCCCAGTCACGGATAAGCTTTGACGCCTACGGCGATGCGGTACGCGACACTTATCTGACGACCGTTCGTCATGGTGCTTTTGTGCGGTTGCAATAGCTTGCGCACCTGATCTCATCGCATCGATCTATGTCACGTTCCCTGCGATTCTGGCTTTCACTGAGTTTTTCGACCTTCCTGGCCATGGCTATGGCGATGGTGGTTGCGGCCCTGTTGTGGGTGCTGCTGCCACGCCTGAATGCCGAGGTCGAGGCCAGAAATCGGTCCCTTGGTGACACGGTGGCAGGTCAGGTTGAGAACTTTCTGGCTAATGCGCAGAGCGCATTTGAAAGCCTGGCACAGGACATGACCGGGCGTTCTGTGCTGGCAATGGATCGAATGCACCTGATGCTGGATACGGTCGTCAATGCCGACCAACATCTTGAAGCCAGCTATCTGCTTGATGAAACGGGTCGCGTTGTGGAAGTTGGTTTGCCCCAAAAGCGTCGCGGGCAGCGAGGGAATCTGGTGGGCACCGATTTTTCTGGCTACGCTTTTGTCCAGTTGGCTCAACAAACCGGACATCAGGTTTGGTCTGATACCTATTTGTCGCAGCGTGGCCGGATTGTGGTGGGGTTGGCCGTGCCGTTGACCTTGACTGACGAACGAGGAAAGGTCTTGCCGAGTGTGTTGGTTGGGGAGTTCGGCCTGGAGGAAATATCGGACCATATACGCCGCATCGGACAAACTGGGGATGTGTTGCCGATCATTGTTGATCGAAGCGGTCAGATTGTGGGTCACCCGGATGCCAGCCGCAGCTTGCGTCAGGAAAATATCAGCCACCTGCCCTTGCTGCAAGGGTCAAGCCTGACGACATCGCAGACGGCGCGGTTCCGGCTTGGCGGGATCGACTATATCGGGAGTACGACCCCGATCCCGGGTCAGGGCTGGACGGTGCTGGTGGCGCAACCGGTCGAAACTGCATTTGCAACGGTTCGCTCGACCCTGCTGGCCTTGGCGACTGCCAGTGCGCTGGCGTTAGTGCTGGCCCTGGCCTCGGCGTTTTGGATGAGCCGGCGCATGACACGCAGGGTGGCTGATTTCGGCCGCCAGATGCAGGCGATTGCAGATGGGGATTACCGGGCCACCATTGCGCCTTCGGCGACCGACGAGATCGAGACGCTGGCCGAAAACTTGCGCCGGATGGCGGATGCGGTGCTGCAGCGTGAAGACCGTTTGCAACTGGCCGCCACCATTTTTGAATCGACGGCCGAAGGCATACTGATCACTGATGCGCAGCGCCGCATCATATCGGCCAACCCGGCGATGGTCAGCATCACCGGCTACTCAGTCGATGAACTGGTCGGTCAGAAACCCTCTGTGTTGAGTTCGGCGGTCCATGACGAGGACTTTTATCGCCGCATGTGGGACAGCATCGAGCGCACAGGTTTCTGGCGCGGTGAAATCTGGAATCGACGCAAGAATGGTGAGGTCTTTCCCGAACTACTGGCGATTACTGCCGTGCGTGATCACCACGGAGCCATTACCCACTACATTGGCAGTTTTTTTGACATCAGCGAGCGCAAACGCGCCGAAGACGAGCTGGCGTACGGCAAGGCCTTGTTTGAAGCCATCTTCAGCGGTATTCCGGACGCCATCGTCTATGCCAACGTGAAACGGGAAGTGGTCAACATCAATCCTGCGTTTTCTTCCATCTTCGGATTCAATATCGATGATCTGGCAGGGAAGCCGACCTCGTTTTTTTACGAGAGCCAGCAAGAATTCGAGCGGCAAGGCAGCTTGCGTTTCAATGCCACGGCCACCGAGCTGGCGCGTCCTTACATCGTCAGTTACCGCAAGAAAGATGGCGAGATATTTCCGGGGGAGACACTGGGAACATCGATCAGAACTGCCGATGGCACCCTGTTGGGCTACATCGGTGTCATCCGCGACATCACTGAGCGCAACAGAACCGAAAAGGCATTGAAGGAGAGTGAAGAGCGTTTTCGTACCCTGATTGAATGGTCGCCTGAACCCGTCGTTGTCGTTTGCAGTGGAGTGGTGCGCTACGTCAATCCCGTGGCCCTGGCGATATTTGGCGCAAAGTCGGACCAGGACCTGATTGGCAAACCGTTTCTGGAGTTGGTGCACCCGGACTTTCATCAGGTGGTGCTGGATCGAATAAGAAAAATAAGCGAAGACGGCACTGCCGTCCCGATGCTCGAAGAGAAATTTCTTAGGCTCGACGGCACGCCCATCGACGTGGAGGTGCAAAGTGCCGCCATCGTTTACGGCGGAGAACCAGCGATCCAGGTGGCCATTCGTGACATCACGGTACGTAAAGCGGCACAGGAGCAGATCCAGCGTCTGGCCTTCTCCGATGCGCTGACGGGGCTGCCCAACCGCCGACTTTTGCTGGACCGGCTGGAACAAGCGCTGACCGCCGTCACTCGCCACCAGCGCCAGGCTGCGCTGCTGTTCATTGATGTGGATGACTTCAAAACCATCAACGACACCTTGGGCCATGACCAGGGCGACGTTTTGCTGCGCCAGATCTCCCAAAGGCTGCTGACCTGCGTGCGCGAAGGTGACACGGTGGCCCGCGTTGGTGGCGATGAATTTGTGGTGCTGCTCAAAGACCTGAGTCAAAGCGCACAGGAGGCGGCCACCCAGGCTGAAGCGGTTGCCAAAAAAATCATTGCCGTTCTCAACCGACCCTACCAACTCGGCAGTTCGGCGCAGCACAGCACCGCCAGCATTGGTGTCGCCCTCTTTGGTGACGGCCAGCGGGAGAGCTCTGACGCGCCTTTGCGACGCGCCGATATGGCCATGTACCAAGCCAAGCTGGCGGGCCGCAACACCCTACGCTTTTTTGATCCACAGATGCAGGCCGTGGTAACGGCCCGTGCCGAATTGGAGGCGGGCTTGCACGAGGCCCTGGAAAAAAATCAATTCCTCCTGCTTTACCAGGCCCAGGTTACTCGGCAGGGCCAGATCACCGGCGTGGAAGTGCTGCTGCGCTGGAACGAGCCTCGGCGCGGCATGGTGCCGCCAGCCGAGTTCATTCATCTGGCTGAAGAAACCGGCATGATCCTGCCGATCGGCCAATGGGTTCTGGCGACCGCGTGCACCCAGTTGGCGCGTTGGGCGACCCGGTCCGACATGGCACACCTCACCCTTTCTGTGAATGTCAGCGCACGGCAGTTTCACCAGAACGATTTCGTTGAACAGGTCCTGGCGACACTGGACCGAAGTGGCGCCAAGGCAAGTCGGCTCAAGCTCGAACTCACAGAAAGCCTGCTGATCCACAACGTCGACGACGTCATCGCCAAGATGAATGCACTCAAGGACAGAGGCATCGGTTTCTCGCTTGATGACTTTGGCACCGGCTATTCGTCTTTGTCCTACCTCAAACGTTTGCCGCTGGATCAACTCAAGATCGACCAAGGCTTCGTGCACGACATTCTGGTTGACGCCAATGACGCAGCCATTGCCAAAATGGTGGTCGCCCTGGCCGACAGTATGGGCTTGGCCGTCATTGCGGAAGGGGTGGAAACCGAAGCGCAGCGCGATTTTCTGGCTGAGCTGGGCTGTCACGCTTATCAGGGCTATCTGTTCAGCCGGCCGCTTCCGTTGCTGGAATTCGAGGCATTGCTGGCGCGGGCTTGACCACCGTTGCGGAGGCAGGGAGAGCGTCACAAAGGAACGCATGGCCCATGCCAGCATGGGCTGAGGGTTCGTGGTGGACTATTGCGGGTACATCCCTGAGGCCACCCTGCGGATATGCCTGAGCAACAGGTTGGCGCTGGGCGACAAGACATGGTCCGAGCGCATGATGAGGCCATAGCTGTCCATGTTGCAGGGCAGTGCCACCGGCAGCATCGCCAACTCGCCGGAGGCCACGTAATAACGGGCCACTTCCACGGGCATCACGTGCAAAAAGTCGGTCTGTTGCAGCAGCGCCTTGATCATTGCCATGGCGGTGCTTTCGATCACGTTGGTGGGGGCGGGCAGGCCATGGCGACGAAACAGCATGTCGAACTGATGGCGCAGGATGCTTCCTCTGGGCGACAGGATCCAGCCACTGGCGACGAGGTCCTGCAGCGTGAGGTCACTGCGTTGCAGCATGGGGTGGCCAACCCGCACCACCGCGCATTCGGTCTCTTCGGACAGGTCTTCGTAGACCAGTTTGAGGTCCTCTTCTTCTGCCGGAATACGCGCAATCAAAAAATCGAGCCGACCGCGTTTCAGTTGCTCCAGCAGCACGTCACTGGTCGCCACTTCGACGCCGATGCTCAAATGCGGCGCCTCGGTTTTGGTCGCGGCGATGGCCTGAGGGACCAGCGTCATCGACGGCGTCAGGATGACGCCCAGATTGACCTGCCCGGACAAGCCGGCTTGCAGCGTGGCCATGGCGCTCTGGCCCTGCGCCAGGTTGTCCAGTGCCATGCGGACATGGCGAATGAGGGTGTCGCCATAGATGGTCGGCCGCATGCCTCTGGGCAGCCGCTCAAACAAGGCCACGCCAAACAGTTCCTCCATGTCCTTGAGCATCTTGGACGCGGCGGGCTGGCTCATGTGCGACGCCAGTGCGGCCTGATGCAGGTTGCGCGATGCGTCGATCGCCATCAGCAAGGCCATCTGGCGGGTCTTGAGTTGGTGGCGGGGTCGCCGTGCGAGCTGGCTGTCTTCCATGGCAGGCGTGTCCAGGCGGTGATGATTGATATAAAAAAGTATATCAAAAGATCAGAAATATTCACTTGTTTTGTATGCATCAAACGCCTACGATGCGGCCACTTGTGATTCACCCTGAATGAAAGACGCCCCATGTCCCCGACACCCAAAAAACCCCTGCGTTCCGCTGCCTGGTTCGGTACTGCCGACAAAAACGGCTTCATGTACCGCAGCTGGATGAAAAATCAGGGCATTCCTGACCATGAATTCCAGGGCAAGCCGATCATCGGCATCTGCAACACCTGGTCCGAATTGACGCCCTGCAACGCCCACTTTCGCAAGATCGCCGAGCATGTGAAGCGCGGTATTTCCGAGGCTGGCGGCTTCCCGGTCGAGTTCCCGGTGTTTTCCAACGGCGAGTCCAACCTGCGACCGACAGCGATGCTGACGCGCAACCTGGCCAGCATGGACGTGGAAGAATCCATTCGCGGCAACCCGATGGACGCCGTGGTTCTGCTGGTGGGCTGCGACAAGACCACGCCGGCGCTGCTGATGGGCGCGGCCAGTTGCGACATTCCCACCATTGTCGTTACCGGTGGCCCTATGCTCAATGGCAAGCACGAGGGCCGCGACATCGGCTCCGGCACCGTGGTCTGGCAACTGCACGAGGCCGTCAAGGCCGGCAAAATCACGCTCAATGAGTTCATGTCGGCCGAAGCCGGCATGTCGCGCTCGGCGGGCACCTGCAACACCATGGGCACGGCTTCCACCATGGCTTGCATGGCCGAGGCACTGGGCACCTCGCTGCCGCATAACGCCGCCATTCCGGCCGTGGATGCGCGCCGTTATGTGCTGGCGCACATGTCGGGCATGCGCATTGTGGACATGGTCTGGGAAGACCTCAAGCTGTCCAAAATCCTGACCCGCGAAGCCTTCGAGAATGCCATCCGTGTCAACGCCGCCGTGGGCGGCTCCACCAATGCCGCCATTCACCTCAAGGCCATTGCCGGGCGCATGGGGGTACCGCTGGAGCTCGACGACTGGACCACCATTGGCCGGGGCACGCCGACGCTGGTGGACTTGCAGCCTTCGGGGCGCTTTTTGATGGAAGATTTTTACTATGCGGGCGGTCTGCCGGCGGTGTTGCGTCGCATGGGCGAGGGCGGTTTGCTGCCCCACAAGAATGCCCTGACGGTGAACGGCAAGTCGATTTGGGACAACGTGCTGGACGCACCCATCCACAACGCCGAAGTCATTCGTCCGCTGGACAAGCCGCTGGTCAAGGACGGCAGCCTGTGCATTTTGCGCGGCAATCTGGCGCCGCGCGGGGCCGTGCTCAAACCGTCTGCAGCCACGCCCGCGCTGATGAAACACCGCGGCCAGGCCGTGGTGTTTGAGGACTTTGACCACTACAAGGCACGCATTGGCGACCCCGATCTGGTGGTCGATGCCAATTCGGTGCTGGTGATGAAAAATTGTGGCCCCAAGGGCTACCCCGGCATGGCCGAGGTCGGCAACATGGGCTTGCCGCCCAAGCTGCTGGAGCAGGGCATCACCGACATGGTGCGCATCTCGGACGCCCGCATGAGCGGCACCGCCTACGGCACGGTGGTGCTGCATGTGGCACCCGAAGCCGCCGCCGGCGGCCCGCTGGCGATTGTGCAGGACGGTGACTGGATCGCCCTCGACAGCTACGCCGGCAAGCTGGAGCTTGAAGTGAGCGATGCCGAGATCGCCCTGCGCTTCGCAGCGCGGCAAGCGCAGCAGGCAAGCGCGCCGGCGGCGCCCAAAAGCGGCTACCAGCAGCTCTACATTGACCGCGTGCTGCAGGCTGATGAAGGCTGTGATTTTGATTTTCTGGTGGGTTGCCGTGGCGCCGAAGTGCCCAGGCATTCGCATTGACATGAGCATTTGAAGGGTACACCGCATGACAACAAAGATCCCGGCCCGCTACCAGGGCGTTTTCCCGGTCGTTCCGACCACTTTTCTTGAGAACGGCGAACTGGACCTGTCCAGCCAGAAGCGCTGCGTCGATTTCATGATCGACGCCGGCTCCAACGGCCTGTGCATCCTGGCCAACTTCTCCGAGCAATTCCTGCTGTCGGACGACGAGCGCGAGCTGCTGACCCGCAGCATCCTTGAGCACGTCGCCGGCCGGGTGCCGGTGATTGTCACCACCACCCACTTCAGCACCCGGGTCTGCGCGCAGCGCAGCCGGCGTGCGCAGGAGCAGGGCGCCGCCATGGTGATGGTCATGCCGCCTTACCACGGCGCCACGTTCCGGGTCTCCGAGGAGAAAATTTACGAGTTCTACGCCGGCTTGTCCGAGGCCATCGACATCCCCATCATGATCCAGGACGCGCCCGCCAGCGGCACGCCGCTGTCTGCCACCTTTCTGGCCCGCATGGCCAGGGAAATCGAACAGGTGGCCTACTTCAAGATCGAGACCCCGGGGGCGGCCTCCAAACTGCGCGAACTGATTCGCCTGGGTGGTGATGCTGTTGAGGGCCCGTGGGATGGCGAGGAAGCCATCACCCTGCTGCCCGACCTGGACGCTGGCGCCACCGGCGCCATGACCGGCGGCGGCTACCCCGATGGCATCCGCCTGATCATGGACGCCTACACTGCGGGTCGGCGTGAGGACGCTATTGGCCTGTACCAGCAATGGCTGCCGCTGATCAACTATGAAAACCGCCAGGGCGGCATCCTGAGCGCCAAGGCGCTGATGAAAGCGGGCGGTGTGATCGCCTGCGAAGCGCCGCGCCATCCCTGGCCCGCCATGCACCCGGCGGTGCGCGCCGGGCTGATCGAAGTGGCGCAGCGCCTGAACCCGATGGTGCTGCGCTGGGGCAAGTAAATCCACCAAACGAGAACCTACGACCATGAGCATTCAAAAACACGACAACCTGATCAACGGCCAATGGGTGGCGGGAGCCAAGTACGCACCCAACATCAACCCGTCCAACCTGGGCGATGTCATCGGCGATTACGCCCAGGCCGATGCTGCCCAGCTCGACGCCGCCGTGCAGGCCGCCCAGGCGGCATTTCCCGCCTGGGCCAACGGCAACATCCAGGCCCGAGCCGATGCGCTGGACAGGATCGGCACCGAGATCCTGGCCCGCCGCGAAGAACTCGGCACCCTGCTGGCGCGCGAAGAAGGCAAGACCAAACCGGAAGGCATCGGCGAGGCCACCCGCGCCGGCAATATCTTCAAGTTTTTCGCCGGCGAATGCCTGCGCCTGAGCGGTGAAATCGTCCCTTCGGTGCGCTCCGGCGTCAGCGTCGAAATCACCCGCGAGCCGGTGGGTGTGGTCGGCCTGATCACCCCCTGGAACTTTCCCATCGCCATCCCCGCCTGGAAAATCGCACCGGCGCTGGCTTACGGCAACTGCGTGGTGCTCAAGCCAGCCGATCTGGTGCCCGGCTGCGCCTGGGCGCTGACTGAGATCATCAGTCGCAGCGGCATCCCGGCGGGTGTCTTCAACCTGGTGATGGGCCGCGGCAGCGTCATTGGCGACCCGTTGGTGAACCACCCTGGCATCAACGCCATCAGCTTCACCGGTTCCCAGGGCGTGGGTGGGCGTATTGCCCAACTCTGTGCCGTCCACCTCAAGAAAGTGCAGCTGGAAATGGGCGGCAAGAATCCGCAAGTCATCCTGGACGATGCTGACCTGGCGCAAGCGGTGGAGCTCAGCGTGCAAAGCGCCTTCTTCTCGACCGGCCAGCGCTGCACGGCGTCGAGCCGGCTGATCGTCACCGACGCCATCTACCCCCGGTTTCTGCAGGCCATGCAACAGCGCATGGCCAGCCTCAAGGTCGGTGACGCCCTGGCCGTCGGCACTGACATCGGACCGGTCTCGTCGCTTTCCCAGCTCGAACAGGACCTTGACTATGTAGCCATCGGGCAGGCCGAAGGCGCCGTGCTGGTGGCGGGTGGCCAACGCCTGCAAGGCAGCACCGAAGGCTTCTACATGGCGCCCGCCCTGCTGAGCGACACCAGCAGCGCCATGCGCATCAACCGTGAAGAAGTGTTCGGCCCGGTGGCCAGCATCATCCGCGTCAAAGGCTATGAGGAAGCGCTGGCAGAGGCCAACAACACGCCGTTTGGCCTGTCGGCCGGCATTGCCACCAGCTCGCTGAAATACGCCACGCATTTCAAGCGCCACAGCCAGGCTGGCATGGTGATGGTGAACCTGCCCACTGCTGGGGTCGACTACCATGTGCCGTTTGGCGGACGCAAGGGCTCCAGCTACGGCTCGCGCGAGCAGGGCCGTTATGCGCAGGAGTTCTTCACCACGGTGAAGACCGTTTATGTTGGCAACTGAAAACTTATCTGGAGCAAAGACCATGTCGAATAACACCACCCCGATTCAGGGATCCTGTCAGGTCGTCATCACCGGCGGCGCCGGCTTTCTGGGCGTGCGCCTGGCGCGCGCCCTGCTGGCGCAGGGCAAGTTGTCGCTGGCTGGCGCCGCGCCGGTGGACATCGACCGCATCACGCTGGTGGACCGCGCGGCACCGCCCGCCGACCTGCTGGCCGACGATCGTGTGACCGCGTTGATCGGCGACCTCAATGCCCTGCTGGAAGCCAAAGAACTGGCGGCGCCAGTGGTGACAGCACAGACCGCCGTCGTTTTTCATCTGGCGGCTGCGGTCAGCGGTGAATGCGAGGCTGATTTTGACCTTGGCATGCGCAGCAATTTTGCCGCCACGTTGACCCTGCTGGAGAACTGCCGTGCCCTGAAGACCCAGCCGATCGTGGTGTTTGCCAGCTCGCTGGCGGTGTTTGGCGACGCGCCAGGCGTGCCGCTGCCGCCGGTGATCGAAGACAGCACCCTGCCCACACCACAAAGCAGCTACGGCATCCAGAAATTCATTGGAGAACAACTGGTGGCAGACTTCAGCCGCAAGGGTTTCATCCAGGGTCGCAGTGTGCGTCTGATGACGGTGAGCGTGCGCCCGGGCAAGCCCAACGGCGCGGCATCGAGTTTTTTGAGTGGCATGTTGCGCGAGCCGCTGGCGGGTATTCGCGCCATTTGTCCGGTCCCGGCAGACACCCCGGTGGCCTTGTCGTCGCCAGCACGTACCATTGCCGGTCTGATCGGCGCGGCACAGGCCAGTGCGCAAACCTGGGGGCCGCGCACCGCACTGACTTTACCCGCGCTGACCACGACACCCGCCGAAATGGCGGCAGCGTTGCAGCAGGTGGCTGGGCCGGCGGTAGCGGCGTTGATTGACTGGGTGCCCGACGCCGCCATTCACAACATTGTGAAAACCTGGCCGGCGCGCATCAACGCCCGGCGCGCGGCCGGTCTGGGGCTGTTGCCCGACACCAGCTTTGAAGAAATCGTCAGGGAGTACATCAGGGAAAACACTGATGCCATCAAGTCGGCAAGCGCAGCATAATCAAACTTGTCATACAACTTTTCGGTCGTTAATTTTTACATTTAGGAGACATTGCATGAAATTGAGCAAACTGTTTATGGGTCTTTCCCTTGCTGTCGGCCTGGTGGCCACGGCTGCAGCGCAGACCAACATGAAGATCAACATTGCCATCGCCCAGAATTCGCACCAGGGTGTGGCCATTGACACTTTTGCCAAGGAAGTCGAAAAGAACACCGCAGGCCGCTACAAGATCCAGACCTTTTACAACGCATCGCTGGGCAGCGAGCGTGAGTCGATCGAGTCGGTTCAGCTCGGCACCCAAGAGCTGACCTTCACCTCCACCGGCCCCGTGCCCAACTTCGTGCCGGAAGCCAAGATTCTGGACATTCCTTTCCTGTTCCGTGACAAGGCGCACGCCCGCCTGGTGCTTGATGGCCCCATCGGCCAGGACATGCTGACCAAGTTTGACTCCAAGGGCTTCAAGGCCTTGGCCTGGGGCGAGAACGGCATGCGCAACGTGACCAACAACAAGCGCGCCGTCAATACACCTGAAGACCTGAAAGGCCTGAAGCTGCGCACCATGGAAAACCCGGTCCACGTGGCAGCCTACAAGGGTCTGGGCATTGTGACCACGCCCATGGCCATGGCTGAGGTGTTTACCGCGCTGCAACAGGGTACCGTGGACGGTCAGGAAAACCCGCTGTCGGTGATCATGGCTGCCAAGCTGGACCAGGTGCAAAAACACGTGTCGCTGACTGGCCATGTCTATTCGCCCGCTATTTTCCTGATGAACAAGGCAGCATTCGACAAGCTCACCCCGGCAGACCAGAAAGTATTTCTGGAAGCAGCCAAGACCGCCGTCAAGGTCAATCGTGACCGTGTGGATGCTGACGACGCCATGGGTGTGACCTACCTGCGCGGCAAGGGCATGACCGTCACGGAAAACCTGGACAAGTCCAAGTTTGTCGCGACGCTGGCACCGGTGTACGCCGAATTTGAGAAGCAGTTCGGCAAAGACAACATGGACAAGATCCGCAACACCAAGTAATCAACCCTTTTGAGTTTGAGCGCCCGGCAGTGATCCACTCTCGGGCGTTTTTTTGACTTTGATTGCCGGCGGAGAACGCTATGAGAGACAAATTTTTGCGCTTGGAGCACTGGACCAGTCGCATTGCACTGGTCACGGCCTGTGCCATGCTGCTGGTGGCGGCCAGTTTGGGCATGTTCCAGATCATCACCCGCTTTGTGCTGGAAAGGCCGGCCGAATGGACCGAGGTGCTGATTCGGTTCAGCCTGATCTGGATGGTCTTTCTGGGTATTCCCATGGCCTTTCGGCAGGGCGCCATGGTCAGCGTGGACGTGCTGTACCGCTGGAGCCCGGCACGCCTGCGCCGCTTGCTCGACTGGGTGGTTTGCCTGGCGGCGCTCGCACTGATCTTCGTCATCATCTGGTGGGGTTGGGATTACACCCAACGCGGCAAGGTACAAACCATGGCCGGGCTCGAAGAGTTGTCGATGTTCTGGGCTTACCTGGCCATGCCGGTGGGCGGTGTCTTCAGCGTCATCAGCATCATTGGCAATCTGCTGGATCCCCAGCGTCTTGAATTGGAGACCGCACAATGACCACCGCCATGCTCATCACCATGGTGTTGTGCTTTGCACTCACCGTGTCGGTTGCCGTCTCTATTGGCCTGGCCGCCGTCCTGGGTATCCAGGTGGCAGAAATCAACATGCTCATCTCGGTCAAGGAGATGTTCAACTCGATCAATAAATTTCCGCTGGCGGCCATTCCCTTTTTCATTCTGGCCGGCAACATCATGGAGACCGGCGGCATTTCGCGCCGCCTGGTCGATTTTGCCAAGAGCCTGGTAGGTGGCGTGCAGGGCGGCCTGCCCATGACCTGCGTGCTGACCTGCATGATCTTTGCCTCGGTCTCGGGTTCGTCGGTGGCCACCACCTTTGCCATTGGCACCATCCTGATCCCGGCGCTGCTGAAGCACGGTTACCCCACCACCTGGGCGGCTTCGCTGCAGGCCACCAGCGCCGAACTGGGTGTCATCATTCCCCCGTCGATTCCGCTGATTCTGTACGGCGTGGCCGCCGAGGTCTCGATTGGTGAACTGTTCATTGCCGGCTTTGGTCCGGGCCTGTTCATCAGCGGTACGCTGATGCTGTTTGTCTGGGCCTATTGCAAGTACAAGGGCTGGGGCAAGAACGACGGCGATGGCCGGCTGTCGGTCGGCAAGGCCACCTGGAAAGCCGGTTGGGCGCTGCTGATGCCGGTCATCATTCTGGGAGGTATTTACGGTGGTATCTTTACGCCGACCGAGGCCTCCGCGGTGGCGGTGTTCTATGCCCTGATCGTGGGCCTGGTGATTTACCGTGAAATCAAGCTACCCGACCTCTACACCATTCTGCGCAAATCGGTGTTGTCGTCGGCGGTGATCATGTTCATCATTGCCAACGCCGGGTTGTTTGCATTTTTGATCACACGTGCTGGTGTTCCCGAAGCCATTGGCATCTGGTTGCAGGAAGTTCTTCAATCCCCGGTCTACTTCCTACTGGGTGTCAATGCCGCCTTGTTCATCATTGGCATGTTCATTGAGACCGGCGCTGCCATCATTGTGCTGGCGCCCATTCTGGCACCCGTGGCCATGCACTTTGGCATTGACCCGGTGCACTTCGGCCTGATCATGGTGGTGAACCTGGCGCTCGGCATGATTACGCCGCCGTTTGGTGTCAACCTGTTTGCTGCGTGTACGGTGGCGCGTATTTCACTGGACCGCATGATCAAGGACCTGATTCCGTTTGTGCTGGTGGTGTTGGCCTGCCTGATGGTGATTTCCTACGTGCCGGCGCTGTCTCTCACCTTGCGTGATTTGGTCTACGCCAGATAAAGCAAACAGTCTGACAAGCCCGATCATGCTTGCGCCTTTCAAACCCGTCCTGCCTGGTGCCTACCTGTCCGATCAGGTGGCCGATGTGATGGCTGCCAAGATCCGGGCAGGGCACCTGGTTGCGGGTGACAAACTGCCCACCGAAGCCACTTTGGTGGACCAGTTTTCGGTCAGCCGCACCGTGGTGCGAGAAGCTTTGTCACGACTCAAATCGCTTGGCCTGGTCGAGTCGAAGCAGGGCAGTGGTGTGTTTGTCAAGGAAATTGGATTTTCCCCGTTGAATTTTGCTGCCAAGTCGGTGGCGTCGCGGCAAGCCGTGATCCAGATGGTCGAAGTTCGCCGCGCCCTGGAAGCCGAGGTTGCCGCACTGGCCGCACAACGCCGCACCAAGGCAGATATCAAACATATTCACAAGTCGATTGCCAACCTGGACAAGGCCGTGCTGGCCGGTGGTGATGGCGTGGATGAAGACGTGCAATACCACCTGGCCATTGCCGAGGCTGCACGCAATCCCTTTTTGATGGGTACCCTGCAATACCTGGGGCAGTTTTTGCAGGGCGCTACGCGGGTGACCCGCGCCAACGAAGCCCGGCGGGCTGATTTTGAACGTCAGGTACGCGAGGAGCATGCATTGATTGGCCAGGCCATCGAGGCCGGTGACGCTGAGGCCGCGCGCAAGGCCGCCACTTCGCACATGGACAACGCCATTGCGCGCATTGAGAAAGCCGATCCGGCGTTCTGGCAACAAACCGGTGATGAGTTGGCCAGCACCCTGGTGCACGGCTTGCCGGCGTCGTTTTGACTTATTTGAAGGAACTGGAGAAATTGAATGGAAAGTAATGTCGGTCTGATCGGCCTGGGTGCCATGGGCAGCGGCATGGCGGCGTCTCTGCGCCGCCATGACTGCCAAGTGCACGTATTTGATGTCCGCCCCGAGTCGGTGCACGCCTTTGCTGCGCAGGGCGGGGTGGCCTGTGGTTCGCCTGCTGAACTCGCAGCACACTGCAAGGTGATTGTGTCGGTGGTCGTCAATGCCGCCCAGACCGAGGCCGTGCTGTTTGGCGACCAGGGCTGCGCCGCCGCCATGCAGCCCGGCAGTGTGTTTGTGATGTGTTCCACGGTGGACCCCAACTGGTCCATCGCCCTGGAGGCGCGCTTGGCCAAGCTGGGCATTCTGTATGTTGATGCCCCCATTTCGGGCGGTGCCGCCAAGGCCGCCAGTGGCCAGATGACCATGATGACAGCGGCCACGCCCGAAGCCTACGCGGCTGTCGGTCCTTTGCTCGACGTCATGGCCGCCAATGTCTACCGCTTGGGCGACAAGGCCGGGGCCGGCAGCAAGGTCAAGATCATCAACCAGTTGCTCGCCGGGGTGCACATTGCGGCCGCGGCCGAGGCCATGGCGCTGGGCCTGCGCGAAGGCGTGGATGCCGCCGCCCTGTATGACGTGATCACCCACAGCGCGGGCAACAGCTGGATGTTCGAGAACCGTATGGCGCATGTGCTGGCGGGCGACTACACGCCCTTGTCGGCCGTCGATATCTTCGTCAAGGACCTCGGGCTGGTGCTGGATGTGGCGCGCGCCAGCAAATTTCCGCTGCCGCTTTCCAGCACGGCGCACCAGATGTTCATGCAGGCGTCGACATCGGGTTTTGCGCGCGAGGACGATAGCGCGGTCATCAAGATATTCCCTGGCATTGAGTTGCCCAAAAAATCATGAAAAAAATTGTCTTAGGTTGTATCGCCGACGATTTCACTGGCGCCACCGATCTGGCCAACAACCTGGTGCGCGCCGGCATGCGCGTGGTGCAAGCGATGGGTGTGCCTACGCAGTCACTCGATGCGGAGGCGGATGCGGTGGTGGTGGCCCTCAAATCGCGTACGGTGCCGGCAGAGGACGCGGTGCAGCAGTCGCTGGCGGCCTTGCGCTGGTTGCAGGCCCAGGGAGCGCAGCAGATTTACTTCAAATATTGCTCTACCTTTGACAGCACGGCGCAGGGCAATATCGGCCCGGTCACGGAAGCTCTGATGGACGCACTGGCCGATCAGCCGGGCGCCGACTTCAGCATCGCCACGCCGGCGTTTCCTGACAATGGACGCACGGTGTTCAAGGGGCATCTGTTTGTGGGTGACGTGCTGCTCAATGAGAGCGGCATGCAAAACCACCCGCTCACGCCCATGACCGACGCCAACCTGGTGCGCGTGCTGCAAAGCCAATGCAGCCGCAAGGTTGGCTTGATTGATTACAAGGTGGTGGCACAGGGGGCCGCAGCCATTCAGATGCGCATCGACCAGTTGCGTGCTGAGGGTGTGAGCCTGGCGGTGGTGGATGCCGTCTCCAACGACGATCTGTACCGCTTGGGTCCGGCCCTCAAGGGTTTGCCGCTGGTGACGGCGGGCTCCGGTGTGGCGATTGGCCTGCCGGCCAACTTTGGTATTGCACCAAGCAACACGGCCAGCGCCTTGCCGTCCGCCGCCGGATTTCAGGCGGTGGTGTCGGGCAGCTGCTCGCTGGCGACCAATCGGCAGGTGGCCACCTTCGTTCAGGCAGGGCGTCCCGCCTTGGCCATCGACCCTTTGAAGCTGGACGCCGCTGACGGTGGTGCCGCCACTGTGGCGCAGGCCCTGTCCTGGGCCAAAGATCTGCTGTCGCAGGGGCCGGTGCTGATTTATTCGTCAGCCATCCCGGATGCTGTGAAGGCGGTCCAGGCTCGGCTCGGTGTACAGGCGGCGGGCGACCTGGTGGAGCACACCCTGGCCGCCATTGCGCGCGGTCTGGTGGGTCTGGGGGTGCGTCAATTGGTGGTGGCCGGAGGTGAGACCTCGGGTGCCTGCGTGCAGGCGCTGGCCATTTCGCAAATGAAAATCGGCCCGCAAATTGACCCCGGCGTGCCCTGGTGCCATGCCCAAAGTGATGCCGCGCCGGACGGCGGTCTCCACCTCACCCTGAAGTCAGGCAACTTTGGTACCGACGACTTCTTCATCAAATCTTTTGACTGCTTGAAGTGATGCTTGCATCGAGCAGCCTGGTGCAGCACCTGGAACAGCACATGCCATGAACGAGAGCGAAGCCCGTGAGGAAATCTGCCGCGTGGGCCGCAGCCTGTTTGAGCGCGGCTATGTGCATGCCACGGCAGGCAACATCAGCGTGCGCCTGGATGACGCCGAGGGCGGTGGTTTTTTGATCACCCCGACCGACGCCTGTCTGGGTTACCTGGAGCCCGCCCGCCTCGCTCGGCTGGACGACCAGGCCCGACAACTCAGCGGCGACAAGGCCAGCAAAACCATTGCCCTGCACGGCCAGATTTACCGGGCGGCCAGCGCCTTTGACGCCCGGACGTGCTGTGTCATCCACACCCACAGCACCCACTGTGTCGCGCTCACACTGCGCGCTCAATGGCTTGCGTCAACCGAGTTGTTGCCGGCACTCACGCCCTACTTTGTCATGAAGGTGGGCCATGTGCCCCTCATTGATTACCACCGCCCCGGTGACCCCGCGGCGGCGCAGCGTGTTGCCGAGACCATCACCCGTTACGGTGCCGCTGGCACCCCGATCCGCGCGGTCATGCTGGCGCGCCTGGGTCCCAATGTCTGGCACGACTCACCCGCCGCTGCCATGGCTACCCTGGAAGAACTTGAAGAAACCGCCCGGCTGATGTGCCTGAGCGCCGACGCGCCCGTGCCACTGGCCGATTCCCAAATCAACGAACTGCGTCAGACCTTCGGCGCCCGATGGTGAACCCCATGCCAAAATTTGCTGCCAACCTGTCCATGCTCTACCAGGAACACGCGTTTCTGGACCGTTTTGAAGCCGCCGCCAAAGACGGCTTCAAGGCGGTGGAGTACCTGTTTCCCTACGCCTTTGCCAAGGAAGACATTGCCGCGCGCCTGCAGGCCCATGGCCTGCAGCAGGTGCTGTTCAATGCACCGCCGGGCAACTGGGACGCGGGTGAGCGCGGCCTGGCCTGCCTGCCGGGACGCGAGGACGAGTTTCGCGCCGGCATGGTCAAAGCGCTGGATTACGCGGCCACGCTGGCCTGCCCGCGGGTTCATGTGATGGCTGGCTTGCTGCCGGCGGGCAGCAAGCATGAAGCGCTGTACCCCACCTACATCGGCAACCTGCGCTGGGCCGCACAAGAGGCCGCCAAACAGGGCGTCGATGTGCTGATCGAACCCATCAACACGCGTGACATTCCGGGCTTTTACCTGAACCGCCAGGACGTGGCGCACGCTGTGCTGGCGGACGTCGGCGCGCCCAACCTCAAGGTGCAGATGGACCTGTACCACTGCCAGATTGTCGAAGGTGACCTGGCCATGAAAATCCGCAAGTACCTGGCCACCGGCAATGTCGATCACCTCCAGGTGGCCGGGGTGCCGCAGCGCCATGAGCCGGACCTGGGCGAGATCAACCACAGCTACCTGTTTGCGCTGCTCGACGAGCTGGGTTACAGCGGCTGGATCGGCTGCGAGTACCGTCCCGCCAACACGCAGGCGGGCGGCACGTCGGCCGGCCTGGGCTGGCTCAAACCCTACCTGTGACCGCGCGGTCATCACAACTTCATCCACCAGGGAACAAAACATGAAAGATGCTTCCAGCCCGCTCACTGTCGGTTTCATCGGCCTGGGCATGATGGGCCGCGGTATGGCCGGGCATGTGCTGGCCAAGGGGCATGCGGTCGGGCTGCTGCTGCGCTCCCAGGAGAGTGCCACGCGTTGTGCCGACTTGTTGGCAGCGGGTGCCCGCAGCCTGGCCAGCTCGGCCGAAGTGGCGGCCATGGCCGACGTGCTCATCATCTGTGTGACCGGCTCGCCCGAAGTCGAAGACGTGGTGCTGGGCCGGCACGGCGTGATTGAGGGCATCCGCCCGGGCGCGGTGGTGGTGGACTGCTCGACCTCCCAGCCCGATTCCACGTGCCAGCTGGCAGCCGCCCTGGCCGCCAAGGGTGCGCTGTTTCTGGATGCGGCCCTGACCGGCACGCCCAAACATGCCGAGGAGGGCCAGCTCAATCTGCTGGTGGGCGGTGACCCGGCCGTGCTGGAGCGGGTGAGGCCGGTGTTTGAGTCGTTCGCCAAGAACATTTTTTACTGCGGCGCGGTGGGAGCCGGGCACACCACCAAGCTGCTGCACCAGTTTGTGGTGCTGGGCAATTCCGCCATTCTGGCCGAGGCGTTTTCCTGCGCCAGCAAGACCGGCGTCGATCTGGCCGTGTTGTGTGACGTGATTGATTCGGGGGGTGCCAACAGCACGGCGTTCCAGCGCCTGCGCCCCTATGTGCTGGAAGGCAACGACCAGATGTTCCGTTTTTCGATCGGCAACGCCCACAAGGACATGCGTTACTACGCGCGTATGACAGGCGAGGCCCGGGCCGTGTCCTACCTGGGCGACGCCGTGCACAACACCTACACGGTGGCCACCAACCAGGGCTACACACCGCAGTTCATCCCGCATCTGATCAACAGCCTGAACACGCTCAACGGCACGCCAGCCGCGCAGAAAAAAGACTGAAACCGCCCAGCCATTCCCACTTCGCAGCGAGCCCATTCCATGCAATTCAACTTTATTGGCAATGCCTCCCAGGTCTCTTCTTCCGGTCTGACGATCGCCATGCTGGACCCCTCCGATGGTCAGGTTTTTGACCACATCCAGCGCAGCAACGCGCAAGACATTGACGACGCCGTGCGTGCCGCGCGCCAGTGTTTTGACACGGTCTGGTGCAAAACCCCGGCGGCTGAACGCGGCCGCCTGCTGATGCGCCTGTCGGCCCGGGTGGCCCAGGGTGTCGACGAGCTGACCGCGCTGGAGCAGCGTGACTGTGGCAAACCGACGCGCCAGGCGCGCGCCGATGCGGTGGCGTTGGCGCGTTATTTCGAGTTTTATGCCGGCGCCTGCGACAAGCTGCACGGCGACACCATTCCCTATCTGGACGGCTACAGCGTGCTGACCTGGCACGAGCCGCACGGCGTCACCGGGCACGTCATCCCGTGGAATTACCCGATGCAGATTTTTGGCCGCAGCATCGGCGGCGCCCTGGCGGCCGGCAATGCCTGTGTGGTCAAGCCGGCCGAAGATGCCTGCCTGTCGTTGATCCGCGTCGCGCAAATGGCCGCCGAGGTGGGTTTCCCGGCGGGTGCGCTCAACATCGTCACGGGTTACGGCCACGAGGTCGGCGACGCCCTGGCGCGCCACCCCGGCATCGATCACATCAGCTTTACCGGCAGCCCGTCGGTGGGCACCCTGATCCAGCAGGTGGCGGCGCAGCGGCACTGCCCGGTGACGCTGGAGCTCGGCGGCAAGAGCCCGCAAATCGTGTTTGCTGACGCGGATCTGGACGCTGCCCTGCCGGCCATCGTCAACGCCATCGTGCAAAACGCCGGGCAAACCTGTTCGGCTGGCTCGCGCCTGCTGGTGGAGCAGGCCATTTACGAGCCGCTGCTGGAGCGCCTGGGCGCGATGTTTGAAAAATTGCGCGCCGGCCCGGCCAGCATGGACCTGGACCTGGGGCCGCTGATTCGCCAGAGCCAGCAGCAGCGCGTCTGGGACTTTTTAAGCGACGCCCAGGCCGACAACATCAGCATGGTGGCGCAGGGCAGCGTGGTCGATGAAGCGCCCGAGTCCGGTTTTTACCAGGCCCCCACCTTGCTGCGGGATGTGCCGGTGCAGCACCGGCTGGCGCAGCAGGAAATCTTTGGCCCGGTGCTGTGCGCCATGGCCTTCCGCGACGAAGACCATGCGGTAGCGCTGGCCAATGCCACCCAGTTCGGCTTGGTGGCTGGGGTCTGGACGGCGGACGGTGCGCGCCAGTTCCGCATGGCGCGGCGCATCCGCAGCGGTCAAGTCTTTATCAACAACTATGGAGCTGGCGGCGGTGTTGAATTGCCCTTTGGCGGCGTCAAGTCGTCGGGCTATGGCCGTGAAAAAGGCTTTGAAGCACTGCAGGGCTTCACCACCCTCAAGACGGTGGCCATTCGGCACGGCTGACCCTTGCCAGGGCAAGGTATTTTTTAAACACATTTCAAAGGTGTCTCTCATGCGAGTTCAGGACAAATCCATCATCGTCACCGGCGCCGGCCAGGGCATCGGCAAGGGCATCGCGCTGCGGCTCGCCGCCGAAGGGGCGAACGTGATCGTCAATGACATCAACCCAGCGCTGGGCGAAGCGGTGGTGCAGGAAATCGTCCAGGCGGGCGGGGCGGCGTCTTTTGTCGCCGCCGATGTGACCAGCACGGAACAGGTCAAGGCCCTGGTGGCGGCTGCCGTGCAGCGCTATGGTCGGCTTGACGTGATGGTCAACAACGCTGGCTGGACGCACCGCAACCGGCCAGCGCTGGAGGTCCCCGAGGACGAGTTCGACAAGTGTTATGCCGTCAACGTCAAGAGCGTCTACCTGGCCACGGTGCATGCCACACCGGTGTTTCGCGCGCAGGGCGGCGGCTGCTTCATCAACATTGCATCGACCGCGGGTGTGCGCCCGCGCCCCGGACTGACCTGGTACAACGGCTCCAAGGGCGCGGTGATCATCACGTCCAAATCGCTGGCGGCCGAGCTCGGCCCCGACAACATCCGGGTCAACTGCATCAACCCGGTGTTCAACCCCGAGACCGGACTTTCCGCCGAATTTGCCGGCGGCCCGCTGACCGATGAACGCATGGCCAAATTCCGCGCCACGATTCCGCTGGGCCGGTTTTCCACCGCGCTCGATGTCGCCAACGCGGCGCTCTACCTGGCCAGCGATGAAGCAGCCTTTATCAGCGGTGTCTGCATCGAAGTGGACGGCGGGCGCTGCGTGTGAGGCTGCCCTGGAAGGCCGCCTACCCTGGCGACCTTGTCAGTGCCATTGACACCCCCGCGCTGGTGCTCGATCTCGATGCCTTCGAGCGCAATCTGCAGCGTATGATGGCTGCGCTCAAGGGCCATTCGGTGCGGCTGCGCGCCCATGCCAAAAGCCATAAATGCCCCGAGATAGCGCGCCGCCAGATCGCGCTGGGAGCGGTTGGCGTGTGCTGTCAGAAGGTCAGTGAAGCCGCTGTTTTTGTTGACGCCGGCATCAAGGACGTGCTGCTGACCAATCAGCTGGTGGGTGCGACCAAGCTGCTGCATCTGGCCGACCTGGCCCGGCGTGCGCGCATGGGTGTGCTGGTGGATGACCCGCTGCAGGTGCTGGCGCTGGCCGATGTGGCCCACAGCCAGGGCGTGTCGATCGATGTCTATGTGGAAGTGGATGTGGGTGGCCGCCGTTGTGGCGTCACGCCTGGCGCGGCCGCCGCCCAGCTGGCGCGCCTGGTTGCCGACCGGCCGCCGCTGCGCTTTGCCGGCTTGCAGTGTTACCACGGTCCGGCCCAGCACAAGCGCACGCCGCTTGAACGCGAGCAGGCCATTGCGCAGGCGGTGGAGGCGGCCCGGCTCAGCCGCGCGCTGATCGAGGCCGACGGCCTGCAGGTCGAACGCATCACCGGCGCTGGTACTGGCACTTTCCTGCTGGAACGCGATTCCGGCGTCTTCAACGAAATCCAGGCGGGCTCTTATATCTTCATGGATCGTGACTATGGCGACAACCAGCCAGGGGCCCAGGACGTGCGTTTCGAGCATGCGCTGTTTGTCCGCAGTGCCGTGCTCAGTCGCACCCAGCCGACGCGGGCGGTGATCGACGCGGGCCTGAAGGCCTCCAGCGTTGATTCAGGCATGCCCACGGTCTGGCAACGTCCCGAACTCAGGTACGTGAAGGCTGCCGACGACCATGGTGTGCTGGAGGTCCCGGCCGATGCGTCGCTGGCCCTGGGTGATGCGCTGATGCTGGTGCCTGGGCATTGCGACCCCACCGTCAACCTCTACGATGAACTGGTGTGCATCCGTGGTGACCGCGTCGAGGCGATCTGGCCGATCGCCGCGCGTGGCGCCTTGCTTTAGGTTCATTGGTACTTGAAAGTTGCCGTCAATACCGCCCTGAGCCACTGGCAGCACTGACTTTGAGACGGATGCTTTTGACCTCCAGCTGGTGCACGCGCAGATGCGCCTCAAAAGCGGGAAGCAGCTGACGCAGTTTGGCCGCCGTGGTGGTGTTGCTGAGCAACAGGCACCAGACCCCTTCGCTCAAGGGGCCTGCGGTTACCTGGTCTCGCAGTGTTTCCGGAATCAGCGCGGTGATGGCGTCAAGGCGCATCTTGGAGGCGCGGTTCAGTTCCATCAGTTTTGCCAGGCTGGCATGGTTCTGACTGGCTTGCAGCAAGGTTACTGAGGGCTGGCGTCGGTTCATTTTTAAGGCTGATGGCAGATACAGATGATTATCACGGATGCCTGACAGACCCAATTGACCGGCAGGCATTTACCCGGCGCACGTTCACCCGTTGACCCGGTTGTCACGCGGCTGGCGAGCTTGCTCGCGGCGCGGGTAAAATTAAGACAGTAGGACAGTGTTTGGCGACATTTGACTTTCGTAGCGCTGTTCCCCCATTCAAGTCAGATCGTAAAAAAAAGGATTGCGCCGCATGTTTGACCCTGTGGGTCAGGCTGTTCGCCCCGTATTCATGGCCATCACGTTCCTCACCAAAATTTTCGGCAGCCGCAACGACCGCCTGCTCAAGAAGTACCGCCACACCGTGGCCAAGATCAACGCCCTGGAAGCCGGCTTCGAGAAGCTCTCCGACGCCGATCTGCGCGCCAAGACCGAAACCTTCAAGGACCGGCTGGCCAAGGGTGAAACGCTCGACGCGCTGTTGCCCGAGGCCTTTGCCGTGGTGCGCGAGGGTTCCAAGCGGGTCATGAAAATGCGTCCGTTTGACGTGCAGTTGCTTGGCGGCATGTCACTGCACAACGGCAAAATCTCGGAAATGGGGACTGGTGAAGGTAAAACCCTGACCGCCACCCTGCCTGTGTACCTGAATGCCTTGTCCGGCAAAGGGGTGCATGTGGTCACGGTCAATGACTATCTGGCCAACCGTGATGCCCAGTGGATGGGCAAGCTGTACAACTTTCTGGGCCTGTCGGTGGGCATCAACCTGCCCAACATGCCACGGGAAGAAAAGCAGGCCGCTTACCGCGCCGACATCACCTACGGCACCAACAACGAGTACGGCTTTGATTACCTGCGCGACAACATGGTCTATGAGGCCGCTGACCGGGTGCAGCGCGGCCTGAACTATGCCATCGTGGACGAGGTGGACTCGATCCTGATTGACGAAGCGCGCACCCCGCTCATCATCAGCGGCCAGGCCGAAGACCAGACCGACTTGTATGTGGCGATCAACCGCATCGTGCCGCAACTGGAAAAACAGGAGGGCGAGGCCGATCCGCACACCGGCGAAGGCATCACCAAGGTGGGCGATTTCACGCTTGACGAAAAAACCCGCCAGGTGTTTCTGACCGAGCGCGGACACGAAAACGCCGAACGTATCCTGTTCGAGATGGGCCTGATTGCCGAAGGCGCCAGCCTGTACGACCCGGCCAACATCACGCTGATGCACCATTTGTACGCCGCGCTGCGGGCCAACCATCTGTACCTGCGCGACCAGCATTACGTGGTGCAGGCCGGCGAGGTGGTGATCGTGGACGAGTTCACCGGGCGCCTGATGAGCGGCCGGCGCTGGAGCGAAGGTCTGCACCAGGCGGTGGAAGCCAAGGAAGGCGTGGCGATCCAGCCAGAAAACCAGACCATGGCGTCGATCACGTTCCAGAATTACTTCAGGCTCTATGGCAAGCTGGCCGGTATGACCGGTACCGCCGACACCGAGGCCTATGAGTTCCAGGAGATTTATGGCCTGGAAACGGTGGTTATTCCGCCCAATCGACCCAGCCGCCGCGACGACCAGCTGGACCGTGTCTACAAGACCACCAAGGAAAAGTACGACGCCGCCATTCAGGACATCCGCGAGTGTTATGAGCGCGGCCAGCCCGTGCTGGTGGGCACCACCTCGATCGAGAATTCCGAGATCATCGCCGAGTTGCTGGAAAAGGAAAAGCTGCCACACCAGGTGCTCAATGCCAAGCAGCACGCCCGCGAGGCAGATATCGTGGCGCAGGCCGGCCGTCCCAAGATGATCACCATTGCCACCAACATGGCCGGTCGCGGCACCGACATCGTGCTGGGTGGCAACATCAGCAAGATCATTGAGGCGATCGAGAACGACGAATCACTCGATGCGGGGCAGAAGCAGCAGCAGCTTGATGCCGTGAATGCACAGTGGGCCAAGGACCATGCGCAAGTGACGGCGCTGGGCGGTTTGCGCATCATCGCCACCGAGCGCCATGAGTCGCGCCGCATTGACAACCAGTTGCGCGGCCGCTCGGGCCGCCAGGGCGACCCAGGTTCATCTCGCTTTTACCTGAGCCTGGACGACTCGCTGATGCGCATTTTTGCCGGTGAGCGCGTCAAGGCCATCATGGACCGCCTCAAGATGCCAGAGGGTGAGGCGATCGAGGCGGGCATGGTGACCCGCTCGATCGAGAGCGCCCAGCGCAAGGTGGAGGCGCGCAACTTCGACATGCGCAAGCAATTGCTCGAATACGACGACGTCGCCAACGACCAGCGCAAGGTAATCTACCAGCAGCGCAACGAGATTCTGGACGCGACCGACCTGTCGGCGCAAATCCAGTCGCTGCGCGAAGGCTGCTTTGAAGACGTCGTTCGCCAGTATGTGCCCGCCGAGTCGGTGGAAGAGCAGTGGGATCTGCCGGCGCTGGAGCGCGTTCTGTCGGATGAGTGGCAGATGACTCTGGCTTTGCAGCACCAGGTGAACGCCGCCAGTGCCATCACTGATCACGACATTCTGGACACCGTGCGCCACCATGCCAACACCGTGTTTGATGAAAAAGTGGCTTTGGTGGGCAATGAAAACTTCACCCAGTTCGAGCGCATGGTGCTATTGCAAAGCATCGACAGCAACTGGCGTGACCACCTGAGTTCGCTCGACTACCTGCGCCAGGGCATCCACCTGCGCGGCTATGCGCAGAAGCAACCCAAGCAGGAGTACAAACGCGAGGCCTTCGAGCTTTTTGGCCAGATGCTCGATGCGGTCAAGAACGAAGTCACCAAATTGTTGATGACGGTGCGTATCCAGTCGAATGAAGAAGCTGCTGCTGCAGCCGTCGAAATGGAAAACCGCGCCGAGCGCATCAGCAACGTCACTTACAGCGCACCCACCGAAACCGGCGAAGTGCAAACACTGGTGGACGAAGCCACGGTGCCGGTTCAGGTTGCACGCGTGGGGCGTAACGAGCTCTGTCCCTGCGGCAGCGGCAAGAAGTACAAGCATTGCCACGGCAAGCTGGCCTGAGAAAGCACCCCCCCATGTCTGTTCATTTGTTACACCCAAATCCCGCTGAATTGTTTCCGATTGCCGGTGTGCGCATCGGTGTCACCGAAGCCGGCATTCGCAAGGCCAACCGCAAGGACCTGACCGTGGTGCTGATCGACGAGGGCGCTTCGGTGGCCGGGGTCTTTACGCAAAACCGTTTTTGCGCAGCACCGGTACAGCTTTGCCGCGAGCATCTGGCCACGGGCCAGGGCATCCGCGCCATGCTGATCAACACCGGCAACGCCAACGCCGGCACCGGTGCAGACGGGCTGGCGCGGGCCTCCAGCACCTGCCAGGCGCTGGCCGGGCGGCTGGGTGTGTCCAAACAGCAGGTGCTGCCGTTTTCGACCGGGGTCATTATGGAAACCCTGCCCAGCGAGCGTATCGAGGCCGGACTGGACGCCGCCATTCAGAATGCCAGTGCCGACCACTGGTTGCGCGCCGCCGAGGCCATCATGACCACCGACACCGTGCCCAAGGCGTTTGGCGTGCAGCTCATGATTGACGGCACACGGGTCAGCATCTCCGGCATCAGCAAGGGTGCCGGCATGATCCGCCCCAATATGGCGACCATGCTGGGTTTCATGGCCACCGACGCCTGCGTCAGTCCAGGACTCATGAAACAACTGGCCACCGAGCTGGCTGAGGGTTCGTTCAACCGGGTCACGGTGGATGGCGACACCTCGACCAACGACTCCTTCGTGGTCATTGCCACCAACCAGGCGGCCCATGCCCCGATCACTTCGCTGGACAGCCCGGCCGGCCAGGCGCTCAAGGCCGCCATGCTGGGTGTCGCGCGCCAACTGGCGCAAGCCATTGTGCGCGACGGCGAAGGCGCCACCAAGTTCATCACCATCCAGGTCGAGGGTGGCAAGACCCAGGCCGAGTGCCGCCAGGCAGCCTATGCCATTGCGCACTCGCCGTTGGTCAAGACCGCATTTTTCGCCAGCGACCCCAACCTCGGCCGCATCCTGGCCGCCGTCGGGTATGCCGGCATCACCGACCTGGACCAGACCGGCATTGACTTGTACCTAGACGAGGTGCTGGTCGCGTTCAAGGGCGGGCGCAACCCCGACTACCGTGAGGAAGATGGCCAGCGGGTCATGAAGCAGGCCGAGATCACGGTGCGCGTGGTGCTGGGCCGGGGTGATGCGGCGGACACCGTGTGGACCTGTGACCTGAGCCATGACTATGTCTCGATCAACGCCGATTACCGTTCATGAACGCGAGTTTCGAGCATTTGCTGCTGCGTGCCGAGCAGCTCATCACCCGCATTGAGGCGGTGCTGCCGCAAGCCGTGGCGCAAACCGACTGGACCGCATCAAGCGCCTTTCGCTACCGCAAGCGCAGTTCCGGCCGGGCCACGCTGGAGCCGGTGCGCCATGTCGGCGCCATGGCCCTGGCCGACCTGAAAGAAATCGAGCCGCAAAAGGAAAAGATTTACCGCAACACGCGCCAGTTCGTGCACGGCCAACGGGCCAACAACGTGCTGCTGACCGGCGCCCGAGGCACGGGAAAATCGTCGCTGATTCGCGCCTGCCTCAATGAATTTGCCGCTCAGGGCCTGCGTCTGATCGAAGTTGACAAGGCCGACCTGACCGACTTGCCCGACATCATTGACCTGGTATCGGACGAGCCGTACAAATTCATCGTGTTTTGCGATGACCTGAGCTTTGATGAAGGCGAGTCCGGCTACAAGGCGCTCAAGTCGATCTTGGACGGCTCGGTGGCCGCCACCACCGCCAATGTGCTGATTTACGCCACCAGCAACCGGCGCCATCTGTTGCCCGAATACATGAAGGAAAACCTCAGCTACACCCACACCCCTGATGGCGAGGTGCATCCGGGTGAAGGCGTGGAGGAGAAAATATCGCTTTCGGAGCGTTTTGGCCTGTGGGTGAGCTTTTACCCGTTTTCTCAGGACGAGTACCTCACCATCGTGGCCCAGTGGCTGGGTGCCATGGGGGTGTCGGCAGCGGCCATTGAGGCGGCACGCGCTCAGGCCCTGGTCTGGGCGCTGGAGCGGGGTTCGCGCAGCGGTCGTGTCGCCTACCAGTTTGCCCTGGACTACGCCGGTCAGCACGCTGTCACCACATGAGCCAGCAGGGCAGGGCAGCCACTGCGCTGGTGGCCGACGGCGCGTTGCCACGGGTCGGTGGTGCCGACCGTGCCGTGGTCGATGTGGCGGTGGGTGTGTTGATCCGGTCGGACGGTGATTTTTTGCTGACGTCGCGCCCGGCTGACAAGGTCTACGCCGGTTACTGGGAGTTTCCCGGTGGCAAGTTCGAGCCGGGCGAGTCGGTGCAGCAGGCGCTGCAACGCGAACTGCAGGAAGAACTCGGTATTCACATTGACCAGATCGAACCCTGGCGGCAAGAGTTGGTGGACTACCCGCATGCGCTGGTGCGCCTGCATTTCTGCAAGGTCTGGCATTGGTCGGGTGAGCTGCAAATGCGCGAGGCCCAGTCGTTTGCCTGGCAACGCCTGCCGGTGTCGGTGAACCCGGTGCTGCCCGGCACGCTGCCGGTGTTGCAGTGGCTGGCTGAGGAACGCGGCGTTTAGGCCGGGTTTAGTCCGGCGCAAAATCTTCAGGCGGCGCCACGGCAGGCACGGCAAACTGTTCGCTGGCCCAGGCCCCGAGGTCAATCTGTTTGCAGCGTTCGCTGCAGAAAGGGCGATAAGGGTTGCTTGCCGCATAGACGCTGGCACCCCCACAGCCCGGACAGGTCACGATTTTGACCGGGATGCTAGTGGCCTGCTTGGTGGGCTCGTTCATGCGCACAAGGCCAGCTCCAGGCTGACATCTTCGGTGATGGCTTGCAGCCGATGGTCTTCGTCCTGGTGCAGCAGTCGCACCGATACCATCAGCCGGTTGCCGCTGATTTCAGGCACCAGTTCCAGGCTGTCATCGAGCGCCAGCCGCAACAGCAAAAAGGTGCGTCCCTGGGGCAGACTTTGCTGCATCTGACCGTTGTTGACGATGACTTTTTGCGGTGCACCGGAGCCGCGCAACAGCTTGAGCAAGATGTGCACGGCATCGGCCATGGGCTTCAGCGACAGAGCCCATTGCTGTAGCTGGGCTTGCCGAAAAGCAGGGGGCCTGTGCTGCCAGGCGTGGTAGGCGGGCAGATCAAAGCCGCAGGTGCCACCCGGAATGACGACGCGACTGCGAATGGCCATGAGCCAGTCGTTTTCGGTCAGGGTCTGCCCCACTTTGCCAGGCAGGTTGTTCAGGGTTTCAAAGCACTGGTCCAGTTGCTGGATCACTTCATCAAGCGCTGCCTCGGCAATGGCCGGATTGCCGCGGTAACTGTCAAGGGTATGTTTTTGCCTGTCGAGGTCTTTGAGCAGATCGGACTTGAGGTCGGCGCGCGTGCTGACTTCGAGGATCTCGAACATGCTTGCCAGCGCAAAGTGGTGGTCCATAGCCGCCACGCGCGGCAACAATTGCTGCAATTGGATAAAAAGATGTTCCAGACGCAAATAAGTGCGAATGCGTTCTTGCAATGGGTATTCGTAAAGGATCACGCTATTCAATCGATCAGTTTGCTGGGACTAATGATAGCTTGAAGCGGGGCGCCAGGGCTGTCACTTCGGCGCGTAAACCCTCACGCGTCAGACCCTCGTTGAAAATCACGCTGTCAGCTGCCTGCAAACGGCGCAGACGGCTGCTTTGGGCGGCGATGATGGCCTCGACTGCCGCACGCTTGAACCCATTGCGTGCCTTCACCCGCGCGATCTGGGTTTCTTCCAGGCAATCCACCACCAGCACATGGTCCACTTTTTGTCGCCAGCTGGCTGACTCCACCAGCAAGGGCACATCAAACACCAGGCAGTGGTAGCCAGCGTGCTCGGCAGCGCCGACCTGGCGCCGGGTTTCTTCAGCGACCAGTGGATGGATGATGGCTTCCAGGTTCAGTTTGGCGCCGGGGTCTTTGAAGGCCAGGTCGCGCATGCGGTCGCGGTCCAGCGCTCCCTCGGCGGTGACGAAGTCGGCGCCAAAACGCCGCGCAATGGCGGGCATGGCCAAACCACCGGGTGCGGTGAGCTGGCGGGCGATGGCATCGGCATCCATGATGGCGGCACCCAATTGGGCGAGCAGGGCCGCCACGGTGCTTTTGCCGCTGCCAATGCCCCCTGTCAAACCGACATGAAACGGTGCGTGCACGTTTTACAAGCCCACGGCCTTGAGCATGGCATTGGGGCCTGCCAGCAGGGCGGTCAGTCCGGCAGCCGCCAAAAACGGACCAAAGGGCACATAGCCCCCTTCGCGCAGATTTTTCGAAAATTTCAGGCCGATCCCTACGGCTGCTCCAATCACCGATGCCATCAGGATGATGGGAATCAGCGCCTGCCAGCCAAACCAGGCACCCAGCGCAGCAAACAGCTTGAAGTCGCCATAACCCATGCCCTCTTTGCCGGTGACCAGCTTGAAAGCCCAGTACACCAGCCAGAGCGACAGGTAGCCACACACCGCACCCCAGAAGGCATCGTTCAGATGGACGTTGCCCAATTTCAGGGCGGCAACTGCCAGGCCGGCCCACAGCAGCGGCAGCGTGATGTCGTCGGGCAACAAGGTCGTGTCCCAGTCAATCATGCCGAGCGCCACCAGGGCAGCACAGAAACCACTCCAGATCAGGGCGGTCGCCGTCGCCCCCCATTGCCAGCCACACCACAGGAAGAGCAGACCGGTGACCAGTTCAACCAGTGGGTAGCGCAGGCTGATGCCCGCCTGGCAATGGCCGCAGCGCCCGCGCAGCACCAGGTAACTCAGCACCGGAATGTTTTCAAACCAGGCCAGCTGGTGACCGCAACTTTGGCAGCGTGAGCGCGGCACGACCAGGCTGAAGGGCGCTCTTTCCGGCTGGTTTTTTCCCTGCATGTCGGCGCATTCGGCTTGCCACTGGGTTTCGAGCATCACCGGCAGGCGGTAAATGACGACATTGAGAAAGCTGCCGATCAGCAGACCCAGAAGACCCAGCAGGCTGGCCTCCAGTCCTTGTATGTCTATCATCAGACCACCTGACCGAGCTTGAAGATGGGCAGGTACATGGCCACCACAATGCCGCCAATGACGGTACCCAGGATCACAATGATGATGGGTTCCATCAGGCTGGATATGCCCGCCACCATATCGTCTACTTCCGCTTCATAGAAGTCGGCTGACTTGCCCAGCATGTGGTCGATGGAGCCCGACTCTTCGCCGATAGCACACATTTGCAGCACCATCGAGGGGAACAGGTTGGCGTTGGTCATGGCCTGTGTGAGCGCCGTGCCGGTGGAAACCTCCTGCTGGATTTTGACGGTGGCCAATTCGTAGACCGAGTTGCCCGCGGCACCCCCTACCGAGTCCAGCGCCTCGACCAGTGGTACGCCGGCGGCAAACATGGTGGACAGGGTTCGGGTCCAGCGGGCAATGCAGGATTTTTCCACCAGAACCCCGAAAATGGGCAATTTCAGCATGAGGCGGTCCATGATGACCTGCATTTTCTTGTTGCGCCGCCAGGCTTGCATGAAAAAATAAAGCGTGCCGCCGATGCCGCCAAAAATCAGCCACCAGTACTGAACAAAAATCTCGCTCATGGCGATCACCGCCAGAGTCGGCCCGGGCAGGTCGGCGCCAAAATTGGAAAACACCTCCTTGAACGCCGGCACCACAAAAATCATGATCACGGCAGTCACGACAAAAGCCACGACCAGCACCGAGATGGGGTACATCAGGGCGGATTTGATCTTGGATTTCATGGCCTCGGTTTTTTCCATGTAAACCGCCAGCCGATCCAGCAACTGGTCCAGAATACCGGCGGCCTCGCCAGCCTCGACGAGGTTGCAGTACAGGTTGTCAAAGTAGAGCGGGTATTTGCGAAACGCCACACTCAGCGAGGTACCGGTTTCCACATCGTTGCGGATGTCGTTGAGCAGTCGGGTCACGCTCGGATTGGGGTTGCCGCGGCCGACAATGTCAAAGGCCTGCAGCAGCGGCACACCGGCTTTCATCATGGTGGCCAACTGGCGGGTAAAGATCGCCATGTCCTTGGGTTTGATAGCCTTGCCGGCGCTCATGCGCCGCTTCTTGATCTTGAGCGGCATGATGCCCTGGCGCCGCAACGACGATTGCACCTGGTTTTCGCCCCCGGCGCGGGTTTCCCCTCGAACCTGTTTGCCATTGCGGTCCTTGCCCTCCCACTCAAAGACAAATTCCTTGGCGGCTTTTGTTTTTTCGGTTGCCATAAAGTTATTGAAAGCTTGGGTTAAGGGTTGCTGCAGGAGCAGCCGCGTTTCAGCAAAGCAAGCGCTATTTTCACTTTTTTCAAGTCCCACTTGTGAAACTTGTTGAAGCCGGCAAAAAGAGCTTGTTTTCAGGCCACTTCAGGGGCCAGGACCTGACGCAGAAAAATGGAAATATCGACCACTTCGCGCGGGTGCAGGCTGTGCGGCATGGGGTAGCTGTGCCATTGCACCGGGTAACCCAGACTGCTTAGCTGGTCGCGACTCGCTTCGCCACGGGCGGGGAGCACCACCGGGTCTTGGTTGCCGTGTGCCATGAAGATCGGGGTGTGGGCGTTGGCCGCAGCGCGTTCTGCAGCAAAGCGCTCTGCCAGCGGCAGGTAGCCTGACAAGGCCATGATACCGGCCAGTGCCTGGGGAAAGCGTAGCCCGGTGTGCAGCGCCATGGCACAGCCTTGCGAGAAACCGGCCAGCACAATGCGCTTGGCCGAAATGCCGCGTGCGATTTCCCGCTCGATCAGTGCCGTAATCGCCTTTTCTGATGCACCAATGCCTGCTGCGTCCTGGCGACTGATCATGTCGGTGCCGAGCAGGTCGTACCAGGCAGGCATCACATAGCCGCCGTTGATGGTGACGGGGATCTCCGGGGCATGCGGGAAAATGAAACGGATGCCAGGGCAGCCAGTGAGGTCAAGCTCGGGCACCAGGCCGGCAAAGTCATTGCCATCAGCGCCCAGGCCATGCAGCCAGATTACGGCGGCGTCGGGATTGGGGGCTGTGTCGATCTGGATATGGGGGAGCAGTGTCGTCATGGGGTCTGGGTGTGGCGGGTTCAGCGCAGGCGCTAGGACAGCAGTGCCTGGGCAAATTCACGGGCGTTGAAGGTTTCCAGGTCTTCCAGTTTTTCACCGACACCGATGAAATACACGGGGATGGGGCGTTCACGGGCAATGGCGGCCAGCACGCCGCCCTTGGCCGTACCGTCGAGCTTGGTCACGATCAGGCCGGTCAGACCCAGCGCGTCGTCAAAGGCCTTGACCTGTGTGAGTGCGTTCTGCCCGGTGTTGCCGTCAATCACCAGCAGCACCTCGTGGGGCGGTATGGTGATGGCGATTTCATCGGCCGTGCTGGCGGCTGCGCTCAGGTTGTCCAGCGTTGGACCGGCTTTCTGGATCACGCGTTTGATCTTGACCAGTTCCTGCATCAAATGCAACTGGGTGGGCAGACGTCCGGCGGTGTCCACCAGCACCACGTCGCGGCCGCGAGCTTTGCCCGCGCTCACCGCATCAAAGGCTACCGCCGCCGGGTCGCCGCCTTCCTGGCTGATGATGTCCACTGCCGTGCGGTCAGCCCAGACGCCCAATTGCTCGCGCGCCGCCGCCCGGAAGGTATCGGCAGCGGCCAGCAGGACGCTGGCATTGTTGACGGCCAGATGCCGTGTGAGCTTGCCAATGGAGGTGGTTTTGCCCGCGCCATTGACACCGACGACCATGATCACGGTCGGTTTGAAGCGACCAATCACCAGTGATTTCTGCAAAGGCGTGAGCAGGTCGGTGAGGGACGCCACCAGCAGGCTCTTGACGGCAGCCGGGTCGGTGGTTTTGCTTTCCTTGACGCGGCGTTTCAGGTCTTGCAGCAAATGCCCGGTGGCCTTGACGCCGGTGTCGGCCATCAGCAGGGCCGTTTCCAGATCTTCATAAAGGGCATCGTCAATCTGTGTACCGGTGAAGACGGTGGCAATGCTATTGCCGGTTTTGCGCAAACCTGCCTTGAGCTTGTCGATCCAGGATTGGCGTTCAAGGGCTGGCGCCGGTTCTGAGGTGAACGCTTGGCCGGGTGCCGCAACCGGTGGCGTTGACATGGCATCAGGCACCGGAGTCGTGGCGGGTTGGGGCAGCGCATCCGGGATAGCGCTGGCGACGACAGGGTGTGGGGCAGGGGGCTTTTTTCTGAAGAAGCTGAACATTTTGTTGGTTCGTGGTATCACTGCATTCTATGAAACACAACGCACCTACTTTGATACCCCCTGGTTTGACCCGTTTCGGCGCTGCCTGGCTGGTCTGGGCCACCCTCTCGACGGCCAGTGCCCAGGCACCTGTTGCGCCCGCGTCGCCCCCTGTCCAGGCACAGCAGTTCACGCTGGCCAACGGCATGAGCTTGATCGTCAAACCCGATCGGCGCGCCCCCACGGCCGTGCACATGCTGTGGCTGCGCGCCGGATCAATGGACGAAGTAGATGGCAGCTCGGGCGTGGCGCACGTGCTGGAGCACATGTTGTTCAAAGGCACGCCCAGCGTTCCGGTCGGGGAGTTTTCCCGCCGTGTGGCAGCCCTGGGCGGGCGCGACAACGCGTTCACCAGCCTGGACTACACCGGTTATTACCAGCAAATCCCTGCTGCCCGGCTGGCCGATGTGATGGCGCTTGAAGCCGATCGTTTTGCGAATAACCAGTGGTCTGACGAGGAATTCAAAAAAGAGCTCGAAGTGGTCAAGGAAGAGCGTCGCATGCGTACCGAAGACAACCCGCGGGCGCTCATGAATGAAGCCTTGCAGGCGGCTGTTTTCGTGGCTTCACCGTATCGCCGCCCGATTGTTGGCTGGATGAGTGACCTGGAGTCCCTGACGCCCGGGGATGCCCGTGCTTTTTACCAGCGCTGGTATGTGCCGGCCAATGCCGCCGTGGTGGTGGCGGGTGATGTAGATGTGGCTGAGGTGCGCCGCCTGGCTGAAAAATACTATGGGCACATTCCCGCTCGGGCGGTGCCCGAGCGCAAACCACGTGTCGAACCTGCACAAACAGGCCTCAAACGCATCGCCATCAAAGCGCCGGCCGAGCAGGCCATGGTGACGCTGGCGTTCAAGGTGCCCAGCTTTCAATCATTTGATGGGGGCACAGACGATGCCGATGCGTTGGCACTAACGGTGTTGTCTGCGGTGCTGGACGGCTACAGCGGCGCCCGTCTGGAACGCGCCCTGACCCAGGGACCGGCCCGGGTGGCCGACAGCGCCGGCGCCGACAACGGTTTGTGGGGGCGTGGCCCGCAGTTGTTCGTGTTATCGGGGGTGCCAGCCCAAGGCAAGACGGCCGGGCAGGTGGAGGCCGCCCTGCGCGCCGAGGTGACGCGCATTGCCACCGAAGGCGTCTCCGAATCAGAGTTGGCCCGGGTCAAAACCCAGTGGGTGGCCAGCGCGGTGTACAAGCTTGATTCGGTCTTTAACCAGGCGCGTGAATTGGGCACCAGTTGGGTGCAGGGCCAGCCGCTGGATGCCCATGAGCGTTTGATCGAGCGCCTGCGCGCCGTGACGGCGGAACAGGTCAAGGCGGTGGCAGGAAAATACTTTGGCGACGACCAGTTGACCGTGGCCCAGTTGTTGCCACAGCCACTGAACAAAACCGGCAAGCCACGCACCGTACCAGCCGGCAGCAGACATTAAAACAATTCCAGATTGACGCCATGATCACGCTCAAAAAAATAACGCTCCACGCGGTATTGACCTCCTTGGTCAGTCTTCTGTATATGCAGGCCGCCATGGCCGGTATTGCCATTGAACACTGGACCCAACCCAGCGGCGCCCAGGTCTACCTGGTGCAAAGCCACGCGATTCCGATGGTCGATGTGCAACTTGACTTTGACGCCGGCAGCCGCCGCGATCCGGCCGGGCAAGCCGGACTGGCCAGTGTGACCGCCAGTCTGAGCGGCATGGGCGTGCTGGCCAACCCGGCGCGGGGCGAAGCGGCGCTGGACGAAAACGCGCTGGGTGAGGCCTGGGCCGACCTGGGCGCCAGCTTTGGCGGCCATGCCGGCAATGACCGCATGAGCTTTACGCTGCGCTCGCTGACCTACCCCGATCTGCTGGCCCGCGCGGTGCAACTGGCGGCGCGGCAACTCGCTGAGCCGGCTTTCCCCCAAAATGTCTGGCAACGTGAGCGTGAAACCATGATCGCAGCCATCAAGGAGGCCAATACCCGCCCGGCCACACTGGCCCAGCGCGCGTTCGACCAGGCTGTCTACGGTTCGCACCCTTATGGGTATGACACCACCGAGGCCAGTTTGCAGCGCATCGAGACCTCGCACATGGCGCTCCTTTATCGGCAGTCGATTCAACCTTGTTGCGCCAAGGTCACGCTGGTGGGCGCCTTGACGCGTGCGCAGGCCGACACGCTGGTGACACAACTGCTTGCCAGGCTGGCGGCGCCCGAGACAGCAGCGGCAGCGTCCTGCCCGGCGCTGCCTGTGCTGGCTGAAGTGGCGCCTTTGACGCAGGCCAGCGAACAGCGTATCGCTTTTGACTCGGCCCAGGCCCATGTGCTGCTGGGTCAGCCTGGCTACAAACGCAACGACCCTGATTTTTTTGCCATGCTGGTGGGGAATTACATCCTGGGGGGCGGTGGTTTTGTTTCGCGCCTGACGCATGAGGTGCGGGAAAAACGGGGCTTGAGTTACAGCGTCTACAGCTACTTTCAACCCGGGCTGCATGCGGGCGCTTTCACCATCGGCTTGCAAACCCGTCCCGACCAGGCCGATCAGGCCTTGCAGGTGTCACGCGATGTGCTGGCCCGCTTTGTGGCCGAAGGCCCGACCGAGACCGAGCTTCAGGCCGCCAAGGACAACCTGATTGGTGGCTTTGCCCTGCGCCTGGACAGCAACCGCAAACTGCTTGACAACGTGGCCAATATCGCCTGGAACAACTTGCCGCTCGATTATCTTGACGCCTGGGCGCAGCGCGTTCAGAGCATCACGCGGGCTGATATCAAGGCGGCGTTCCAGCGCAAGCTCCAGCCCGGGAAGATGGTGACCGTGGTGCTGGGGGGACAGTAGACGCGTCCCAGTGAGTCTGCCGGGCGGGCCTCCGCGGGTAAGATGCTGGGTATGAAACGAGCCCCCTCCGAACCTAAAGATCGTCCCCCCCGGGCACCGCGTCCGCGTGCTGTGCAAAGCCATGAAATACGTATCATCGGCGGCCAGTACAAACGCAGCAAACTGCAGGTGGCCGACAAGCCGGGCTTGCGCCCCACGCCAGACCGGGTACGTGAAACCCTGTTCAACTGGTTGGGGCAGGACCTGGGCGGCTGGCGCTGTCTGGATGCTTTTGCCGGCACGGGCGCCCTGGGCTTTGAGGCGGCGTCGCGCGGTGCCGCGCAGGTGTTGCTGGTCGAACAGGACGCAGCCCTGGTGGCGCAACTCAAACGCGTGCAAAGCCAGTTGAAGGCGGAGGTGGTTCAGGTGGTCCGGGGCGATGCGGTGGCGGCACTGCGCCATGCATCCGCGGGCAGCCTGGATCTGATCTTTCTGGATCCACCCTTTGACTCGGAGCTGTTTGAAGTCGCTGTGCAGGTTGCTGCGCCGGCGCTGGCAGCCAATGGTTTCTTGTATCTGGAAGCGTCCAAACGCTGGTCTGACGAGCAGTTGCAGGCGCTGGGTTTGCAGCTGCATCGCCATCTGAAGGCGGGCATGGTGCACGCACATTTGCTCAAGCGCATCGAACCACTCGCAGCGCCAGCGGGTTCATAATGGCCGCATGCTTACTGAAACTCACTATTCGCCATGGCCAATGATCTGATTGCCGTTTATCCGGGTACCTTTGATCCGATCACCCTGGGACATGAGGACGTGGTGCGCCGCGCGGCCCAATTGTTCGGCCATGTGATTGTGGCGGTGGCGGCAGGGCACCACAAAAAGGCCATGTTTTCACTTGAGGAACGACTCGACATGGCGCGCGAGGCGGTCAAGCCCTACCCTGGCGTGCAAGTGGCAAGTTTCGATGGATTGATGCGTGACTTTGTGGTTTCATGTGGCGCCAAGGCGATGGTGCGCGGCCTGCGCGCCGTGACCGATTTTGATTACGAATTCCAATTGGCAGGCATGAACCGCAGCCTGATGCCAGACGTTGAAACCGTATTTTTAACTCCTGGCGACAAGTACCAGTTTATTTCCAGCACCTTTGTGCGTGAAATTGCCACCCTGGGTGGTGAAGTGGATAAATTTGTCTCACCTGCCGTCAACCAGCGGTTGCTGGAAAAAGTAAGTCGCCTGGCTGGCAGGCCCCTTTGAATTTTTGGAGAAAACATGAAAATCCTTTTGCCTTTTGATGGCTCTGCTGTCGCCCTGGAGGCGGTGCGTTTCGTCATTCGCATGGCTGCAGATGGCCTTGACACCAGTGTGGTGCTGGCCAATGTTCAGGAGCCTGCCAGCCTGTATGAATTAATGGTAGCGCACGACCCGGAGGTGATTGGGCAGGTCAGCGCGGCGGCCGGGACCAACACCTTGCAGGCCGCGCGGGTACTGCTGGATGAAGCCAGACTGGGTTACGAGGAGGAGGTGGCCTCGGGTGACCCGGCGCATACGCTGGTGGACATTCTTGAAAACTACGGCTGCGATCTGGTGGTGATGGGCGCCAGTGGCACCAGTGCCCTGCGCAGCGCCCTGTTGGGTTCGGTGTCCAATGAGGTGTTGCATGCTGCTGGGGTGCCAGTGATGATTGTCAAGGGTGCCGAGCAAGACAATGTTGACACCGCGGAATAAGCCAAACTTTTAAAATCAGGGCCTACTTACTTTTGTCTGATTGCGTTTATGGCCCTGTTAATCACCGACGAATGCATCAACTGCGATGTTTGCGAGCCGGAATGTCCCAATGACGCGATTTACATGGGGCAGGACATCTATGAGATCGACCCCGCCAAATGTACCGAGTGTGTGGGCCACTTTGATGAACCGCAATGTGTGCAGGTATGCCCGGTGAACTGTATTCCAGTCAATCCGGACTTTGTCGAAGACCAGGAAACCCTGTGGCAAAAGTACCGGCGCCTGCACGCGCAAAGTCTGTCGGTTCCACCGGCCTGACCTGCAGCCGGGTCAGGGCCTGAGTTTCTTTTTCTGCCCCCCTCGCTTTTCGGAGCCCGGCACTTCTGCAATAAATGCTGCCGGTTTTTTGTGTTTTGGCTGCATCCGTTTGGGTGTCAGGATGGTGGTCCTGGGGGTGCCGGGTTCTGGCTTCTCTGGTGTCGTTGCAGTGATGGCTTGCTGGCTGGCGAGCAAATGTTTTTCTTCTGCGATGCGTGTTTGCGCCATGGTTTGTGCCAGCCTGGCCGTCTGTTCAGAGGCTGCATCTGTCTGCTGTTTTTGCTCTGGCTGGCGTGGGTCACTCAGCTGCAGGGGTTCAGCACCCGGGCAGGGTACCTGACTGTAAAAATTGCCACAGCGGTAAATGGTTTGGGCTTGAACGCCCAACGCCAGTGTGGCCCCGACCAGCATAAACGCAGCTCGAATGTGAACTTTTTGCACCTGAATCTCCCCTGCGCCCGGCATCGTGGCGCAAGGCCCAAGCGTATCACGTGTTGTTGGCCGCTGGTGGCTGGGCTGGAGTGGTGACGGGTTTGGGCTTGCCGGGGCGCGGCGGTTTGCTGGTGTGCACCAGGCGCGTGGCTTGTTCCATATCACCCGACAAAAATTGGGGCAGGGCCTTGAGGGTCCGGTCAATCGCCTGGTCAATGGCGATGCGGTGGTCCAGCACGGGCTTTTTAAGCACCCAGTGCAGCACCTCGGCCCGATTGCCAGGGTGGCCAATGCCCAAGCGCAGGCGCCAGTACTGGTCGGTGCCCAATTGGGCGTGGATGTCACGCAGGCCATTGTGGCCCGCATGGCTGCCGCCCAGCTTGAGTTTGGCTTCGCCGGGGGCAATGTCCAGGTCATCGTGGGCGACCAGGATCTCTTGCGGCGGTATCTTGAAAAAATTGGCCAGTGCCGCCACCGACTTGCCGCTCAGGTTCATGAAGGTCTGGGGCGCCAGCAGCCAGACCGATTGGCCCTGAACGCTGGTTCGTGCGACCAGGCCATGGTAACTTTTGTCAGCTGTCAAATTGACCTTGAGCTCACGCGCCAACGCGTCCAGCCACCAGCAACCGGCGTTATGGCGGGTCTGTTCGTATTCGGGCCCGGGGTTGCCCAGTCCTACAAAAAGTCTGATCATGTCGCTATTATCCGAATTGTCGAATGTCTTCAGCTAAAAAAAAGGGCTCACCTTGGGTGAGCCCTTTGAATAAGCGGCGAGGCTTATTTCTTGGCTTTGGCGGCTGGCTTGGCAGCCGGTTTGGCGGCGGCGTCAGCAGCCGGTTCGGCAGCAGCGACTGGCTCGGCGCCGGCAACAGCGACCACGGAAACCACCACCGGGTTTTTGTCGCTGCCGTGCTTGACGGCTGTGACGCCCTTGGGCAAGGCGATTTCAGCGAGGTGCAGGGAGGAGCCTTTCTTCAGGCCGCTCAAGTCCACCTTGATGAATTCGGGCAGGTCAGCAGGCAGGCACAGCACGTCAATTTCGCTGATCACGTGGTTGGCAATGCAGCCTTCGGTCTTGATGGCAGGCGAATTTTCGTCGCCGAAGAAGTGCAATGGCACTTTGGCGTGCAGCTTGGTGGAGGCGTCAACACGCTGGAAATCCACGTGCAGGATGAGCTGTTTGAAAGGGTGAACCTGCACGTCGCGCAACAACACCGGGCTGCTGCTGTCGCCAATTTCCATGGTCAGAACGCTGGAGTGAAAGGCTTCTTTTTTCAGCGCATGCCACAGGGCGTTGTGATCGATTTCAATCGCTTGGGGGGGCGTAGTGCCACCATAGACAATACCGGGCGTACGACCGGTGATGCGGAGACGGCGGCTCGCACCCGTGCCCTGCTTGGGACGCTCAAAAGCGGTAAATTTCATAAAAACTCCTGGAAGGGTCCACCGCGACCAGTGGGACCCTGATTAAAAAAGCCGGGCACTTTTGACGGCGACACCGGCGGCTTGAAATCCGATCAGAAAAGGTTTTCCTGATCAGAAAAAAAACTCATCACCGATTTGCCCTTGGCGATGCGCTGGATGGTCTCGCCAATGAGCGGTGCCACACTGAGCTGACGAATCTTGGGGCAGGCCAGGGCTGCGGCTGTGAGTGGAATGGTGTTGGTCACGACCACTTCATCGAGTGCCGCACCAGTGGTGATACGCTCGATGGCCGGACCCGAAAAAATGGGGTGGGTGCAATAGGCGTAGACCTTTTTGGCGCCACGCTCCTTCAGCACTTCGGCCGCCTTGACCAGGGTGCCCGCAGTGTCGATCATGTCGTCCATGATGACGCAGTTGCGGCCATCAATTTCACCGATCACATGCATGACTTCACTGACATTGGCCTTGGGGCGGCGTTTGTCGATAATGGCCAGATCACAGTTCAGTTGCTTGGCCAGCGCGCGGGCACGCACCACGCCGCCGACATCGGGCGAGACCACGATCAGATCGTCGTAGTTTTTTTGCCGCAAGTCACCGAGCAAAACGGGCGAGGCGTAAATGTTGTCCACGGGAATGTCAAAAAAGCCCTGGATCTGGTCGGCATGCAGGTCCATGGTCAAAACACGGGCCACCCCCACGGCTTGCAGCATGTTGGCGACCACTTTGGCCGAAATCGGTACGCGGCTGGAGCGCGGACGGCGGTCTTGCCGCGCATAGCCAAAGTAGGGAATCACGGCGCTGATGCGTTCGGCGGAGGCACGCTTGAGTGCATCCACCATGATCAGCAGTTCCATCAGGTTCTCGTTGGTGGGAGCACAGGTGCTTTGCACTACAAAAACGTCGCGCGCACGCACGTTTTGTTTGATCTCAACAGTCACTTCACCATCAGAAAATCGACCCACCTCGGCATTACCCAAACCAATGTGAAGGTAATGCGCAATGTCGTTGGCCAGCGCGGGATTGGCATTGCCTGTAAAAACCATGAAATCAGGGGTTTGATCGGCTTGCATGGAAATCCCAACTTATGAGTCGCTGTGGCAGATTCATGTCTCAAGTAGACATGTGTGAAAATTTGGCAGGGGAGGAAGGATTCGAACCTTCGCATGCTGGAATCAAAATCCAGTGCCTTAACCAGCTTGGCGACTCCCCTACACGGGTGGATCATGAAACATGACCCACCGATAACTCTTACTAAGCAGTCCAACCTTGAAGAGGATGAGCTGCAAGATTGCGGCATTGTCTCACCAGAAAACCGGCATGATCACCAGCCTCAAAATTTTCCGCAACCTGCGCAAACACTGAACTTCCAGAGCCCGACATTCTGGCATTGAGACCGCGATCACTGCACCAGTTAAGTGCCTGTGTGACGGCGGGGCAAAGTGCCTGCGCGACAGGCTGCAAGTCGTTGTGGCCAAAGCCGTATGCGTCTGCAGCGAAGTCAGAAATTGTAGCGGATTTTGTATCCCTTTTTAAGTCCGGATGTGAAAAAATTCGCTGTGTTTGCAAGCCGTCGGCTGGTTTGACCACGACGAAGCGGGCCGGTGCCAATGTAATTGGCGTGATGTGTTCGCCAATGCCACTGACCCAGGCGTTATGCCCGCTCAAAAAGAAGGGGACATCGGCGCCCAGTTGCAGGCCAATGCGCTGGAGCTGCGACAGACTCAGACCAAGCCCCCATAAACGGTTGAGCGCCAGCAGGGTCGAGGCGGCATCCGAGGAGCCCCCCCCGAGGCCGGCCTGTTCCGGGATGGATTTGGTGACGCTGATGTGTACCCCCTGCGCAGTGCCACTGAGGTTTTGCAGGGCGCGTGCGGCGCGAACAATCAGGTCGTCGGTTGGCAGTGCCTTGTTCAGGTCTTCCCGGCTGATGGCGCCGTTGGCGCGCAGCTCAAAGTGCAGGGTGTCACACAAGTCGATCAGCATGAACACCGATTCCAGCAGATGGTAGCCATCGGGTCGACGGCCAACAATGTGTAAAAAAAGGTTGAGTTTGGCGGGAGCCGGGATGTCAAACAAGGATTTCATCAAGACGTGATAGGTTTGGTAGGGGCTCCCAAGGCCGCTGTTCAGGGTTCAAGGACGACACGAATTTCCGCACTGGGCGAAGGGCTGATGCGTCGTGCGGTAATTTTGCCATCGGCAAATTGCGACTGATCCACCTGCCAGCCGTCCAGGCTCAAGGGTTCGCCCGCGAGCCAGGCGAACAGTGCAGCCACCGGTACCGGCGTGCCCAGGACGCGCTCGATCAATTCGGTGATGCTGTTGAAAGCATGCGTTTGCGTTCCTGATTGCATGTGAGCCTGTTGGGGTGACCAGGAAATGGCGGCAGCGGTACTGCCCAAGGGGGTGAAAAAGAGCAGCTGCCCTTGCGCGGGTCCGCCTTGCAGTTCAAAGCTTGACGAAAAGGCCTGGGGGCCTTGCGCCGGAGAGGCCTCGACCCGCACCGACAGGCGGCCAATCCAGCGTGCTGTCTGTGCGGCTTTTTCCTCGGAGATACGGCTGGGCACAGCACAGCCGGCCACGGCAAATAACAAGCACAGGCTCAGCAGTGATGACGCAAGCCGCTTGTTCACAATTCAACACGCAGACGTTGCAACGTTGCTTTCAGGGTGTCGTTATCAGGGTTGATCTGAAGGCCTTCCCGCCAGATTTTCCTGGCCTCGTCGGGTTGCGCTGTGACCCACAATACCTCGCCCAGATGGGCTGCGATTTCGGCATCTGGTTTCTGCTTGAAGGCGTTGTGCAGCAAGCGCAAAGCTTCTTCGTTTTGTCCCATGCGAAATGCGACCCAGGCCAGGCTGTCCATGATGAAGGGATCGCCGGGCGAGAGCGTCAGTGCTTTTTCAATCAGTTGTCGGGCCTCGGGCAAGCGCTCGCCACGGTCTGCCAGCGCGTAACCCAGGGCGTTGTAAGCCTGGGGGTCTTCCGGTTTGAGTGTCATCAGTTGACGCAACAGTCGTTCCATTTCCGCCAGATCGTCCACAATTTCTGCCAGCATGGCGAGATCGTAGAGCGCATCGGTATCTTGCGGGTTGTGGGCCAGCGCGTCTTCCAGCAGGGCGCGGGCGCGGGCAAATTGCTTTTGATTACGCAAAATTTGCACTTCGGTACTGCGCTTGAGCTGCAACTCTGTGGCCGAGCGCGCGGGCAGGCTGTGGATCAGCGTCAGTGCATCCTCCAGCTGGCCTTGCTGGGCCAGCAGACTGGCGCGCCGGAGTTGGGCGGGCAGCAGGTCGTCCGGATGGTCCACGCGTTGTAACCAGTCCTGGGCTTGTGACAGGTCCTGGCGTTGCAACGCAATGTGCGCCAGCGACAGGTAGGCCTGCGACAGGCCGCGGGGAGCCGGCGCCGTGGCTTGTCCCCCGATTTCAGCCTGCATCAGGTCCAGATAGTGCAAGAAATTGGTTTGCGCGCTGTCCCATTGGCGCATTTCCATGTGCACCGCACCTTGCAGCAGCGAGGCCGGGGCATAGGCGGGCTGCAGTTTACTGATGTGTTGCAGTTCGGCAATGGCTTCGGTATGGCGCTTGGCCAGCAGCAGCGTTTGTACATAAGCCATGCGAAATTCTGTGCTGGGTTGATTCGCCAAATGGTTTTTCACCAGATCTTCGGCCTTGGGCACATCGGCTCGCATCAGGCTCAGGGCCAGCCAGGCCGGATGATCCTGATGCTCACGAAAGTTCTGGCCCTTTTTGGCCGCATCAAGGGCTGCCACCGGATTGCCTGCACTGAGCCACAAGCGACCCAGCGTCGCCCAAACTGTGGCGCCAAGAGCTGGCTCATTCAGCAGGGGCGTCAGGGCTTTTTGAACGACCGTCACGGCGAGTTTTTTGTCGCTGACGCGTTCATACAGCGACGGGATGGCCCAGATGGTGGCAGCACGTTCCTGCCTGGGTGTCAGCGCCAGCATGCGTTTGAGCGGCTCCTGGGTGTCAGCCAGGCGGTTCAGACCCAATAAAATCTGTAGCACATAACGGACCGCCTCCTGCGAGGCTGGAACGCTTTGTTGCCAGGCTTTGGCAGCCTGCAATGCCGATTCCCCCGATCGCGCAAGCAAGGCGATTTGTACCGAACGCTTGAAAAGGGCTTCGTCACCGGTTTTGCGCGCCGCATCCAGCAGCAAGGAAAAGGCCACAGCGGGTTCTTGCGCCTGGACGTTGAGTTCGCCGAGCAGAAGCTGGTAGAAGAGCGCACTGTCCATGGCCGAACTTTGTGCCGGAGCTTCGGTCGGAACGGGTGTTTGCGCATGAATATTGACCCAGCAGGCGGTCAGCAGGGAAAAGATGAGACGATGGGAAGGACGCATGTGGTCATAATAATTCATGTCCGTCAGATAAGAGTGCCATGCCTGAATTACCCGAAGTAGAAGTGACCCGGCGCAGTTTTGCCCATGCCATAGAAAACGCCACCGTGCAGGCAGTGCGGCTTGGCAAACCCCTGCGTTGGCCGCTGGGCTGCGAGCCAGATCACTTGTCGGGCCGGCGTGTGCGCTCGGTAGGCAGGCGCGGCAAGTATTTGCTGATTGAGTTCGACTTGGGCGTTTTGCTGGTGCATCTGGGCATGTCGGGCAGTTTGCGCTTTGCCCCGGTGCTGCCGGCGGCAGGTGTGCATGACCACTTTGATCTGGTGACCACGCAAGGTACTTTGCGTTTGCATGATCCACGCCGTTTTGGTGCCGTGGTTTACGTTGACAGTCTGGCTGATCCTGTGGCGTACAAGCTGCTGGGACGCCTGGGGCCGGAGCCCTTGTCGGAAGATTTTGATGTGACCGGATTTCAGACCCGGCTCAAGCGCCATTCATCTGCCATCAAGTCGGTGCTGCTGGCCGGTGAAGCGGTGGTGGGGGTCGGCAATATTTATGCGTCCGAGGCGCTGTTTGTGGCGGGTATTCGCCCCACCGTGGCCGCTGCACGGCTGAGTAGGCCCAGGGTCGCGCGGTTGCACGCTGCCATCGTGAAAGTGTTGGGTCAAGCCGTTGAGTTGGGTGGCAGTACGCTGCGCGATTTCTCCAGCGCCAGTGGCCAGGCGGGCTATTTCCAGCTGCAGACCATGGTTTATGGACGTGCCGGCTTGCCCTGCCATGTGTGCGCCAGCCCGGTGCGTCTGATCAAGCAGGGCCAGCGCGCCACCTTTTACTGCGCCACCTGTCAAAAGCCCTGAGATGATTTTTGCGAAGGTTTCCTGATGGACGGTTTTTTGGCATCGCACGTGGTGCACTGGCAGGCGCAGGCAGGGCGCCACGATTTGCCCTGGCAAAACACGCGGGATCCGTACCGCGTCTGGCTCTCGGAGATCATGCTGCAACAAACGCAAGTGGTTACGGTACAAGCCTACTTTTCGCGCTTTGTGGCACGCTTTGCCGACGTTCAGGCGCTGGCCCAGGCGCCACTTGATGAGGTGCTGCATCTGTGGGCTGGGTTGGGCTACTACAGCCGCGCCCGCAATCTGCACCGTTGTGCGCAGGACGTGGTCGCCTTGCATGGCGGGGTGTTTCCGCGGTCGGCCCAGCAATTGCAAACCCTGCCGGGCATCGGGCGCTCTACCGCTGCAGCCATTGCCGCCCTGTGTTTTGGCGAGCGGGTGGCCATTCTGGATGGCAATGTCAAAAGGGTGCTGACCCGCTACCTGGGGTTTGCGGATGATCTGGCACTGGCTTCGAACGAGCTCCGCTTGTGGGACCTTGCGACCGAGTTACTCCCGAAAGACCACTTGTTGCGCAACATGGTGCGCTATACCCAGGGCATGATGGACCTCGGAGCGACTCTGTGTTCCAGCAAAAATCCGGCTTGCCCGGTTTGCCCTCTGGTTGAACGTTGTGTTGCCCAGGCCTTGGGGTCGCCGGAAAAGTTTCCACTGAAAACCCGCAAACTCAAACGCAGTGCCCAGTCGATCTGGCTGTTATGGGCGATGACGGACGATGGCGCGGTCTGGCTGAGTCAACGGCCCACCCCAGGCGTCTGGGCCGGTTTGTATTGCCTGCCCTTGTTCGAAGATCGGCAAACCCTGCAGGCTGTGGTGGATCAGCAGGGGGTGCATTCGCTGCGGGATCTGCCGTCGTTCAAGCATGTGCTGACACACAAGGATCTGTACCTGCACCCGGTGCTGCTCAGGCTGGCGGGACACCAGGCGCTGCCGCTGGACGGGCAATGGTTTGGAGCAGCGCAAATCGCCAAAATAGGCCTGCCCGCACCCATCAAGAAAATGCTGCAAGTTGGGAAAGCTTGCGGGTCAGACCACTCGCGTAGCGACGTGCTCTGACCCCAACTGATCGGGATGGCGCGCAGCCATTTCGCGGTGCCGTTTGAGGGTGCTCCAGCGTGGCGCGAACAGGGTGTTCAACTGCTCCACCAGATAGACCGAGCGGTGCTGGCCACCTGTGCAGCCAATGGCGACCGTTACATAACTGCGGTGGTTGTGCGCCATGGCCTCCAGCCAGTGATCCAGAAAAGTGTGGATCTGGTCCAGCATGGTTTGCACATCGGCTTGCTGTTGTAGAAAGTCGATCACTGGGCGGTCGCATCCGGTCAGGTCGCGCAGGCCCGGTTCGTAGTGAGGGTTGGGCAGCATACGCACATCAAAGACAAAGTCGGCATCGTTGGGAACGCCGCGTTTGAAGGCAAAGGACTCGAACACCAGGGTCAGCTGCTCACCGGGGGCATCGATAAAAGACTTGACGTAGCTTTGCAATTGGGTGGGGCGGATGATGCTGGAGTCGATCACATGGGCATCAGCCCGTAATTCACTGAGCAGTTCACGCTCCAGCTCGATGGCTTCGGCGAGTGCCCGGTGCTGGTCGTTTATGTTCTGTGAGGTGTCTGTTTTGGACAGGGGATGCCGTCGCCGCGTTTCCGAGAACCGGCGCATCAGCGTGTCGGTGCTGGCATCCAGGAACAGGCAGTCGACCTGCACGCCCTGGATTTTGAGTTGCGCCAGTTGACTGGGAACCTGCGGCAGGGACGCTGCGCTGCGCACATCCATGGCAATGGCCAAATTGCCGGCTTCATTGGCCCGTTCCAGCTTGATCAACGGCAGCAGGAGTTCAGGGGGCAAATTGTCAACGCAGTAAAAACCCAGGTCTTCCAGCGCATTGAGTGCCACCGATTTGCCCGAGCCCGACATGCCCGTGATCAATACCAGATGCATTTTTTTGTAGGGTAATGGCATGTTGTTTCAGCCCCCCTGCGTGTGCAGCATTTCCCGCGCATGCGCCAGCGTGCTGCTCAACAGGCGCTCACCACCCAGCATCCGGGCCAGTTCGGCAACACGCGCTTCAGTGTCCACGTGGGTGACTGAACTCAGGGTGACGCCGCCCTGAAGCTGTTTGCGCACCACCAGATGGTGGTCGGCGCAGGCGGCTACCTGCGGTAGGTGCGTGACGGCCAGCACCTGGCGGTCTTGTCCCAGGCGTTTCATAAGCAGGCCCACGGTTTCGGCCACGGCGCCGCCCACACCCGCATCCACTTCGTCAAAAATCAGCGTTTGGGCGGTACCCAACTGACTGGTGGTGACTGCGATGGCCAGCGCAATGCGTGACAGCTCGCCGCCGGAGGCCACCTTGTTGACGGCGCGCGGTGTGCTACCGGCGTGACCTGCGACCAGAAATGTCACTTCTTCGAGTCCGCTTTGCAGCGGCTGCTCAGTGGTCTGTAAACACACTTCAAATTGCCCGCCCTGCATACCCAGGCCCTGCATGGCGTGGGTGATGGCGCGGGCCAGTTCGGGTGCACATTTCTGGCGTGCCCGGGTCAGCAGGCCGGCCTCATGCGTATAGCCTTGCCAGGCTGTTGCCACGGCTTTTTCCAGGGCTTGCACGTCGGCGCTGGCGTCGAGCTGTGTCATGGCTTGTTGCCAACCCGCCAACAGCTCTGGCAATTCGTGCGGACTGCGCTTGTAACGCCGTGCCAGCGACAGCCACAGGCCCATGCGCTCATCCAGCTCGGCGAGCCGATCCGGATCGAGCTCGGTCTTGCGTAAATAGCTGCGCAATGCGTGCGCCGTGTCCTGCACTTGTGCCAGGCTGGAGGTGAGTACCTCGGTCAGGTCCTTGAAAAAGGGTTCCAGGTGTTCCTGCTGCAGCAGCAGCTGGCAGGCCCGGCTCAGGCGTTCCAGTGCGTTACCTTCGTCTTCGTCAAGGGTTAGCGCGGCAGCCTGAGCGGCATCGAGCAAGGCCTGTGCGTGGGACAGCCGTGTGTGCTCGGTATTGAGCTCGGACCACTCGTCTGGCTTGGGCGCCAGCTTGTCGAGCTCGCCAATTTGCCAGCTCAGGCGTTCGCGCTCACGCAGCAGGGAATCGTGGGACTGTAGCGCCTGCGCCAGTTGATTTTGTGCGGTGCGCCACAGGTGCCATTTTTCTGCAGTGTCTGCACTGGATACCTGGGCGTAGGCGTCGAGCAGGCTGCGCACCGCCTCCGGCCGGGTCAGGCTTTGCCAGGCGTGCTGACCGTGGATGTCGAGCAATTGTTCGCCCAGGTTGCGCAATTGGGTGGCTGTGGCCGGGCTGCCGTTGATCCAGGCCCGGCTTTTACCCTGGGTGTCGAGCGTGCGGCGCAGCAACAGCGTGGCGTCCGCCTCGAAACCGGCTTCTTCCAGCCATTGCGTCACACTGGGGGGGCTGTCGAATTCAGCACTCACTTCACAGCGACTGGCTCCCTCACGGATCAGGGTGGCATCGGCGCGGCCCCCGGTCACCAGTTGCAGGGCATCGATCAAAATGGATTTGCCGGCACCGGTTTCCCCCGTCAAGGCGGTGAATTGGCTGCCGAATTCAAGCTCAAGTTCGCTGACGATGACAAAGTCTCGCAGCACCATGCGTTTCAGGCTCACGTTGCAGCCACTCCTTCGTTCCAATGCAGTTTCTCACGCAACGTGTCAAAGTAGGACCAGCCCTGCGGGTGCAAAAAACGCACATGGTGCTCCGAGCGTGTGACCTCAATGCGGTCGCCATGCATCAGGGACGCCAGTGATTGCATGTCAAAGCTGGCGCTGGCATCCCGGCCAGAGACAATTTCTATTGCGATTTTTGACGTGTTGGCCAGCACGATGGGTCGATTGGACAAGGTGTGCGGCGCAATTGGCACCATCACCCAACCTGGAACGGACGGGTGGATCAGCGGGCCGCCCGATGACAGGGCATAAGCGGTCGAACCAGTGGGTGTGGCAATGATCAAACCATCGGCGCGCTGGTTGGCCACGAAGTGACCGTCCACCTCGACCCGCAACTCCACCATGCCGGCGGAAGCACCGCGATTCACCACCACGTCGTTCATGGCCATGGCCTGGTAAACACAATGGCCGTCACGCATCACCTGCGCGTTCATCAGGCTGCGGTGGTCTTCCACATAGGCACCACTCAGCATTTGCGCCAGGCTGGTGGCAAAACTGTCGTAGGGCACATCGGTAATAAAGCCCAGCCGGCCCTGGTTGATGCCGATCAAGGGCACGCCATAAGGCGCCATTTGCCGGCCAATCCCGAGCATGGTGCCATCGCCTCCCACCACCAGGCCCAGATCACAGTGCCTGCCAATCTGTGCCACACTCAAAGCCGGGTAGTCGGTGATGCCCATATTGAGCGCGGTATCCTGCTCCATGGCGACATCACAGCCCAGGTCATCCAGAAAATGGGCCACGGCCACAAGGGCGGCGCGTGACTTGGCGCCGCTGGCACCCGCAGGGGTGGTCTGGTATTTGCCGACCAGGGCAATATGCTGGAATTTGGACTTCATTTGCAAATTACATCACTAAAATGAAATCATGCTAGACGATCGTGCCAAGTTATTACTCAAAGCGCTGGTAGAACGCTACATTGCCGACGGTCAACCTGTGGGTTCGCGCACCTTGTCGCGCGCCTCGGGCCTGGATTTGTCTCCGGCGACCATCCGTAACGTGATGTCAGACCTGGAAGAACTCGGCCTGATTGCCAGCCCCCATACCTCGGCCGGGCGCATTCCCACGGCGCGCGGCTACCGGCTGTTTGTCGACACCATGCTCACGGTGCAGCGCGGCCACATCGGCACGCCCAGCCTGGCGCATGACCAGCCGCAGAAAGTGATTTCCAACGCGGCCAACCTGCTGTCGAGCCTGTCCCAGTTTGTCGGCGTGGTCATTGCCCCAAAGCGCACATCGGTGTTCCGGCACATCGAGTTTTTGCGGTTGTCCGAGCGGCGCCTGCTGGTCATCATCGTGTCCCCCGAGGGCGACGTGCAAAATCGGGTCATTTTTACCGAGGTCGATTACACCCAGTCGCAACTGGTGGAAGCCGCCAATTACCTCAACAATAACTATGTCGGCCTGGCGATCGAGCAGGTCCGTGAACGACTCAAGAACGAGGTGGATTCCTTGCGCAGCGAAATTGCCAGCCTGATGAACGCCGCCGTGGCAGCCAACACCGAGGCCATGACCGAAGCGCAGGACGAAGTGATCATTTCCGGCGAGAAAAACCTGCTGTCGGTCAGTGATTTTTCCAACGACATGGGCCATTTGCGCCGCGCCTTTGACCTGTTTGAGCAAAAAGCCCAGCTCATGCGTTTGCTCGATGTGACCGGCCAGGCCGAAGGGGTGCGCATTTTCATTGGTGGTGAAAGTCAGGTGGTGCCATTTGAAGATCTTTCCATCGTCAGCGCACCCTACGAGGTGGATGGTCAGGTGGTGGGCACCCTGGGCGTCGTCGGCCCCACCCGCATGGCCTACGACCGCATGATCCAGATTGTGGACATTACGTCCAAATTGGTCAGCAACGCGCTGAGCCACCATAAGTAGCGTGGCAGATCCTGGTCGGATGCGAAAGCGGGTTCACCTAGTGGAGCGAGTTCAACTCCATGTCACAGCTGCCATCAGCATGTAGCCGGCACCGTAGACCGTTTTGATGATTTTCGGGTTTTGTGGATCCACCTCGAGCTTGCGCCGGATGCGTGAGATGCGCACGTCGATGCTGCGGTCCAGCGGGGACAAATCGCGTTGCCCGATCAATTGTTCACGGGTCAGGATCTGGTGTGGACGCTGCAAAAAAGCGCGTAGCACCATGGCCTCCGCTGTCCCAAGAATGTGCTCGGAGCCGTCCGGGCTGTGCAGAATATTGGCCGCGCAATCCAAGGCCCAGCTGGAAAAACTGGCGTAACGGCGCTGGCTGGGCACCGCTACATCCCCGACGCGTCGCCGGCGCAGGATGCTGCGTACCCGAGCCACCAGTTCACGCGGCTCAAAGGGTTTGACCACGTAGTCGTCGGCCCCAAGCTCCAGGCCCATGACACGATCGATGGTTTGTCCGCGCCCGGTCAGAATGAGGACGCCGCAGTTGGCCAGTTCGTTGATTTTCCGGACCAGTTCGAGGCCGTCGATGTCTGGCAGGCCCAGATCGACGATGCACAGATCGGGGCGCTTGACCTGCAAGCGCCGCAACACCGACGTACCATCCCGGAAACTCTCCACGGAAAATTCAAATTCCTTGAGGCTGCGCTCGACGATCCGTGCGATGGCCTCATCGTCGTCAATGATGAAGATCATGGGCCAGTGGCCTGGGGCGGTTTCACTCACTATGGCGGACATCATGAATCTCCCAGTTGAAGCGCCGCTTCAAGCTCGGCTTTGGTGAAGGGCTTGTGCAGCAGCAGCACCTTGGGCAACTGGTCGGCGTCGGGGGCGTAACCGCTCATCAGAACGATTTTTGGAATGTCGCCGCGTGCCCTGGCGTGGCGTGCCACCTGGCGGCCATCGACGCCGCCGGGCATCACGATGTCGGACAAGAGCAGTTGCACATGGGGTGTCTGATCCAGAATCTGGATGGCCTCGGTGCCGCTTTCTGCCTCGATCACAGAATAGCCCAAGGCCACCAGCATGCGGCGAATGGTTTGGCGAACGCCTGGATCATCGTCCACCAGCAAGGCCAGGCAAGCTGCGGAAGAGGCGTTTGGCTCCAGCGCCTGCGGTTCAGGTGTCGCCGGTTCATGTGTTGGCTCTGCGAGTGTGGGCAGCCAGAGGGTGACCAGGGTGCCCAAGCCAGGCTCGCTCGATATGTGGATGGTGCCCCCCGATTGATGGGCGAAACCATAGGCCATGGCCAAGCCCAGACCGGTGCCCCGGCCTGGTGTTTTGGTTGTAAAGAAGGGCTCAAAAACCCGCGCGATGGTGGCGCCGTCCATGCCGCAGCCGTCGTCCTGCACTTCAATACAAACATAGTCACCAACCCTCAGGTTCAACTGGCTTGCGTGTGCCTCATCGAGTCGCGATACCGAGCAACGCACCGTGATTTCACCCGGGCCGTCGATGGCATCACGGGCATTGAAGACAAGGTTGAGCAAGGTGTTTTGCAGTTGCTGCGGATCGATCGGCGCGATCGCCGGAGTCTCGGAGATGACCGCGTTGAGCTGGATGGCATCGGGGAGCGTACGACGCAGCAAGGGCTCTATCGTGGCAATTAGCGTGTTGACATCAATGACCCTGGCTTCCAGGGGCTGTTTGCGTGCAAAAGTCAGCAGGCTTTGTATCAGCTTGGAGCCGCTGCGTGCGGCATCCATGGCCGGCGCGATGTATTCGCTGACAAGCGATCTGGCTGCTGGCTGTTCGCCCAGCGCGCTCAAGTTGCCGAGGATCACCGCCAAGATATTGTTGAAATCATGTGCCAAGCCCCCGGTCAATTGGCCCAGCGCTGCCATTTTCTGGGCCTGCACCAGCAGTTCGTGTGAACGGCGCTCATGCGTGATGTCAAAAGTTAGCTCGAAGCAACCGGCGACCGACTGGTCAGCTGCAAACTCGGGAATCAGTGTGGTGCGCACAATGCGTAGGCGCTCGCCCAGCGTCAAAACTTCATATTCAAAAGTCACGGCCTCGCCGCGCAAGGCGCGCATCACGTTCGGCCTGATGCGGGTATAGGTATCCACGCCAAGAAAGCTGCGCGCACTGACGTCCTGGGGGGTGGCCGGGTCCAGACCAAACCAGTCCCGGTAGCCCCGGTTGATATAGCGGTAGTTGCGCTCATGGTCCGAATAGGCGATCAGCGCTGGCATCGAATCCGTGATCAGACGCATCTGCGCTTCGCTGCGATGCAATGAACTTGCAATGACTTCCTTGTCGTGCAAGGCCTCGCGTAATTGGGCGTTGATGGCGCTGAGTTCAGCGACCCTGGATTCGAGCATGGCGTTTTGCTCGCGGATCAATTGTTCGGCGCGACGTTGCGCCGTGACATCGGAATAGAGGGTGACGAATCCGAGCCCGGGTATGGGGATCCCGTGGACCTGCAAAACCGTGCCATTCGGGCGAACGCGCTCAAAGGTGTGTGGCACGAAGGCCTTGGCAATTTCAATGCGTCCCTGAATATAGGCCTCCGGGTCGCCCGCGCCGTACTCGCCGCGATCGAAATTGAAACGCAACAGGTCTTCAAATTGCGAGCCAACATAGATCAGCGCCTGCGGAAAATCAAACAAGCGCAAAAAGGTTTTGTTCCAGGCGATCAGACACAAGTTGTCATCAATCAGCGTGAATCCCTGGTCAATCAGATCCAGCCCGACTTGCAGTGATTCGTAGCGTCTCAGGACGGCGGCTGAGGGGCTGGGGGTGGCGTGTCGTGAAATCACACGGGTCTCCAAGAGGCGTACTTTTGATGGTCTTTTTTAATTCTAGGCCACCGGGATGGTGCTGTACGTCTTGCAAAGATTCGTCACATTTCCAAAACACTCATGCAATCATGCTTGTGGATGATCGCGCTAACAAAAAAATGTTGTCGGTGGTGTGTATCAAGGCGATCGCCCCATGGACAAGAACAGGAGACCGTCATGTGCAGCCCCATTTTGCAGGTATCGCATCGGTGCAACAACCGCACCCGCTTATGGCAATTTTGCTTCGGCATTGTTTTCGTCATGTCGCGTCCGATAAAAATTCACACATCAATCAACTCTGGAGAAAGAAAGTCATGAAAGTCCTGGTCGCAGTCAAACGCGTGGTGGACTACAACGTGAAGGTCCGGGTGAAGACGGACAACACGGGAGTAGACACCGCCAACGTCAAAATGAGCATGAACCCGTTTGACGAAATCGCCATCGAAGAAGCCGTGCGCCTGAAAGAAAAAGGCGTGGCCACCGAGATCATTGCGGTCTCCTGTGGTGTCACCCAATGCCAGGAAACCCTGCGCACCGCCATGGCCATCGGCGCCGACCGTGCCATCCTGGTTGAAAGCAATGAAGACCTGCAACCCCTGGCGGTGGCCAAACTCTTGAAAGCACTGGTTGACAAAGAACAACCCGGCCTCATCATCCTGGGCAAACAGGCCATTGACGACGACTGCAACCAGACCGGCCAGATGCTCGCAGCCCTGGCCGACCTGCCGCAGGTCGCCTTTGCCAGCAAAGTCGACGTGGCCGATGGCAAAGCCACCGTCTCGCGCGAAATCGACGGTGGCCTGGAAACCCTCTCGGTCAGCCTGCCCGCCGTGGTCACGGCCGACCTGCGCCTGAACGAACCCCGCTACGTCACCCTGCCCAACATCATGAAGGCCAAGAAAAAGCCCATGGACATCCTCAAGCCCGAAGACCTCGGGGTGGATGTGAGCCCGCGCATCAAGACGCTCAAAGTCAACGAGCCGCCCAAACGCAGCGCCGGTGTCAAGGTACCCGACGTGGCCACGCTGGTGGCCAAACTCAAAACGGAAGCCAAGGTCATCTGAGACCTTGGGGTCGGATCCAGATGTGCGCAGCACATTGGCTCTGACCCCAACCGATCAAACAGTCAACCGATCAAAGGAATCCCCATGACTTCTCTCGTCATCGCCGAACACGACAACGCTTCCCTCAAACCCGCCACCCTCCACACCGTCACCGCCGCCGTTCAATGCGGAGGCGACGTCCATGTGCTGGTGGCTGGCTTTAATGCCGGCGCGGCCGCC
>NZ_JAMPYG010000018.1 GCF_023700745.1 Rhodoferax sp.
CCAACTTGCACTGAAAAATTGGCCCGCACAATGCGCACCCTTGCTTCAGTCAGTCTTGGGCCCGTTACACGCAACATGAACCACTCATGTCGTTAGCTTTGGGCAGACACTTCGCTTTTAACGCGAAGCCTTGTATTATGCAGCAAAAAATTATCCTGATCAAGGATTTTCTTGATCCCTGATCAAATAATGTTGGCACAAGTGCACAAATTCCGATTGCGCCGGGTCTTGCCCGGTCTCTTCTGTCAATATTTCAGCGACCGTCGGCGCCATCTGACACGCTAGGCCAGCGTCGAGAAATAGCAGTCGAGACCTTCTTGCAAGCATATCTTCTACCGTAAGCGCGTATTCGTGGCGCGCGGCAAATCGCACCATCGCTTCGCTCAAGCCCTCGCACAACCAATTCTCGGCGCCGGGCAAAGCGCGCACCCAGGCCTGCTCGGAGCCATAGGAGTGCAAGCCCTCGGGCTCGCACAAGGCCTTAAACTCGAAGCTGTCGGCATCGGCACCCACCAGGCCCAGGTTTTTGGTTTGCCCACCCGATGTCGGGCGAATGAGCTGATGCTGGGTGCATTGCGACAGCACATCTTCGGCCATGGCCCGGTAGGTTGTCCACTTGCCACCGGTTACCGTCACCAGGCCGGTGCGACTCACCAAAATCGTGTGCTCCCGACTCAAGCCCTTGGTGCTGCCGCCTTCATCGTCCGGCGGTTTCACCAATGGCCGCAGACCGACCCAGATGCTTCTGACATCCTTGCGGGTCGGTGCCCGTTGCAAATAGCGGGCCGACTCGCTCAGAATGAACTCGATTTCTTCTTCAAACGCTTCAGGCTCACGCGCCAGATCATGGCGCGGGGTATCGGTGGTTCCGAGAATGAGCTTGCCCAGCCACGGCACGGCAAACAACACCCTGCCGTCAGCCGTCTTGGGCACCATCAAAGCTGCCTCCCCACCGAGGAAGGAGCGGTCAACCACCACATGCACACCCTGGCTCGGCGCCACCATGGGCTGCGTCTCTGACGATGCGGCACCACCGGCAGCCACACCATCCTGCCGGCGCAACTCATCGACCCAGACACCGGTGGCGTTGATGACGCAACCCCCTTTCAGTTGAAACACTTGGCCCGAGAACTGGTCCTCGCAGACCACGCCTGCGATGCGACCAACGTCATGGCTCAACGCCGTGACACGGCAGTAGTTGACCAACAGCGCGCCGTGCGCTGCGGCGGTTCGTGCCAGCGCCAGCGCCAGACGCGCATCGTTGAACTGTCCGTCCCAGTATTTCACGCCACCCTTGAGCGATGCTGGTTGCACCATGGGCAACTGTGCCAAGGTCTCACTGCGGCTCAGAAACTCGGTGCGACCCAAACCGGCGCTTCCCGCCAAGGCGTCGTACATTTTCAAGCCGATGCCATAAAAAGGGGCCTCCCACCATTGGTATGTGGGCATGACGAAAGGCAAGGGCTGTGCCAAATGCGGCGCATTTTTTAACAACAAGGTGCGCTCGTGCAAGGCTTCACGCACCAGGCCAATATTGCCTTGTGCCAGATAGCGAACACCCCCGTGCACCAGTTTGGTGGAGCGAGATGATGTCCCCTTGGCAAAGTCGTGTGATTCGACCAGCACCACACGCAGACCGCGTACAGCAGCGTCCAGCGCCACGCCAAGACCAGTCGCCCCCCCGCCAACCACAATCACGTCATAGTGACAAGGTTCAGCCAAGCGTGCCATAAGGTCACGACGATGGGTCAGACGCGGCTGTATTGGGGTAACCATAAAACAATCTTCCGTGTGTTCCAAACAAAATGACCGTGTGGCAAGGCACACACGGTCATTCTTCAAGACATTGAGAAATTCAATGCCTTATTACCGAACCTTGCCGTTTTTCCATGCGCTTAACAAGGTGTCGTAAGCGATGGTCTCACCTTTTGGTTTTTCGTTCGCCAATTTTTTCCAGGGTGCGCCCTTGTCACTCAGGTACTTGTTCGGATCACCTTTCGGGTTGAGCTTGGGCGGACAATTGGCCATGCCGGCACGCTCCAGCCGCGCCATCACCTGGTCCATTTCATCGGCCAGGTTATCCATGGCCTGCTGTGGCGTCTTTTCGCCGGTGACGGCAACAGCCACGTTTTTCCACCACAGCTGTGCCAGCTTCGGATAGTCGGGTACATTGGTTCCCGTTGGCGTCCAGGCTACCCGTGCCGGGCTACGGTAAAACTCCACAAGACCACCCAACTTCGGTGCCATGTCGGTCATGGCCTTGCTTTGAATATCCGACTCGCGAATCGGAGTCAGGCCAACAATGGTCTTCTTCAATGACACCGTTTTTGCTGTGACAAACTGGGCATAAAGCCAGGCAGCAGCCGTTTTGTTGGCATCGTGATCCTTAAAGAAGGTCCACGAGCCCACGTCCTGATAGCCATTTTGCATGCCTTGTTTCCAGTATGGACCGTTCGGTCCAGGCGCCATGCGCCACTTGGGTGTGCCATCGGCATTCACGACAGGAAGACCGGGTTTGATCATGTCTGCAGTAAAGGCGGTGTACCAGAAGATTTGCTGTGCAATTTGGCCTTGCGCAGGCACCGGGCCGGACTCACCAAAAGTCATACCCGTGGCTTCCTTGGGCGCATACTTCTTCATCCAGTCAACGTACTTGGTCAACGCATAGACCGCTGCTGGGGAATTGGTGGCACCGCCACGAGCTACCGAGGCCCCAACCGGTGTGCACTTGTCAGCTGCAACGCGAATCCCCCATTCATCAACTGGCATGCCATTGGGAATACCGATATCTGCGGTGCCGGCCATGGACAACCAGGCATCGGTAAAGCGCCAGCCCAGGGATGGATCCTTTTTGCCATAGTCCATATGACCGTAAACTGGCTTGCCATCAATGGTTCTGACATCCTCACTGAAGAACGCAGCAATGTCCTCATAAGCGCTCCAGTTCAGTGGCACGCCAAGCTCGTAACCGTATTTAGCCTTGAACTTGGCCTTCAGGTCTGGCCGTGCAAACAGGTCAGCGCGAAACCAGTAAAGATTTGCAAACTGCTGGTCAGGCAACTGGTAGAGCTTGCCATCAGGTGCGGTCGTGAAGCTGGAGCCAATGAAGTCCTTGAGGTCAAGACCGGGGTTGGTGTAGTCCTTGCCGGCACCCATCATGTAATCGGTCAGATTCATGATTTTGCCGTAGCGATAATGGGTGCCGATCAGGTCCGAATCCGAAATCCAGCCGTCGTAGATCGACTTGCCAGACTGCATGGATGTCTGAAGTTTCTCAACCACATCACCTTCCTGGATAAGGTCATGCTTGACCGTGATCCCGGTAATCTCGGTGAATGCCTTGGCCAATGTCTTGGACTCGTATTCATGGGTGGTGATGGTCTCGGAGACAACCGCTATGTCGTTCACACCCTTGGCTTTCAGTTTTTTGGCGGCATCGATAAACCACTTCATTTCGGCAGCTTGCTTGTCTTTTGACAGGGTGGAAGGCTGAAACTCGGCATCGATCCATTTTTTGGCTGCAGCCTCGTCCGCCCATCCCTGGCTGGACATGGCACTGCATGCCAATGCCACCGCCACAGCGCTATAACGCAATTTCATGTTCAATCTCCTCGGATGTGTACGCCCCTGACGTCAAGGCTGCTTCGGCTCCAGGGGACAAAAAGCCGATCCTTGATACCTTGTTTGTCACCCTTTACGCATGATCAGAACCAATGCGCCCATGGAAATGACGAAGCTGATCCAGATTGACGGCTCTGCCTCCAGACTCATCCAGTCCATCAATTGGCCACTGAAGCCGACGAAGGCAAGATTGATATAGGCTGCACTCAGCAAGCCAATAAACAGGCGGTCCCCGCGTGTGGTCGCAATGGGTAGAAAGCCGCGTCGCAACGGGGTGGGTGAGTGGATCTCCCATAGCGTCATGCCAAACAGCATGAGCACAATACAGCTGAAGAAAACTGCGACCGGTGTCGTCCAGGCCATCCATTCAAACATTTGATTCTCCTAAACCGTTGTCGATGGGGTGAGCCTGATGCGTCACACCCGACCCATCGCAAACCCTTTGGCGATGTAGTTGCGCACAAACCAGATCACGACCGCTCCTGGCACAATCGTCAGCACGCCAGCGGCGGCGAGCGTGGCCCAGTCCATGCCCGAGGCCGATACCGTGCGCGTCATGATGGCCACAATCGGCTTGGCGTTGACACTGGTCAGGGTACGCGCCAGCAGCAACTCCACCCAGCTGAACATGAAGCAGAAGAAAGCCGCAACACCGACACCGGCTTTGATCAAGGGCAAGAAAATCTTGACAAAAAATACCGGAAAGGAATAACCATCGACGTAGGCAGTTTCATCAATTTCGCGAGGAATACCACTCATGAATCCCTCCATGATCCAAACCGCCAACGGCACATTGAACAACAGGTGCGCCAATGCCACCGCGAGATGGGTATCCATCAGCCCAACCGTGGAATAGAGCTGAAAAAAAGGCAGTAAAAATACGGCCGGCGGTGTCATGCGGTTGGTAAGCAACCAGAAGAAGACATGCTTGTCACCAAGAAAGCTGTAGCGCGAGAAGGCATAGGCTGCCGGTAACGCCACCGTGATCGAAATCACCGTGTTGATGCCGACATAAATCAGACTATTGATGTAGCCCGAATACCATGACGAATCAGTCAGGATGGTTTTGTAGTTGGCCCAGGTGAAATGCTGCGGAAAGAGCGAAAAGCTGGCCAGAATTTCTTCGTTCGTCTTGAACGACATGTTGATCATCCAGTACACCGGCAGCAAGGCAAACACAATGTAGGCCAACATGAACAGGTTGCGTTTTTGAAAGCCCCGCTTATGCATGACCACCCTCCTTTTCCTGGGTTCCGACGCGCTGCATCCAGTTGTACAAAATGAAACAAAGTAACAAAATGATCAGGAAGTAGATCAACGAAAAAGCCGCCGCCGGGCCAATGTCGAACTGCCCCACCGCCTTGATGGTTAGAAACTGTGACAAAAAAGTGGTGGAGTTGCCCGGGCCACCGCCCGTCAGCACAAAGGGCTCGGTGTAAATCATGAAGCTGTCCATAAATCGCAGCAGCACGGCAATCATCAACACACCGCGCATCTTGGGCAACTGCACATACCGAAACACAGCAAATTTACTGGCGCCGTCAATGCTGGCAGCCTGGTAATAGGCATCCGGAATGGACCGCAATCCGGCGTAGCCAAGCAGGCCGACCAAGGGGGTCCAGTGCCACACATCCATCAGCAACACGGTGAGCCAAGCATGGGTTGCGTTGCCGGTATAGCTGTACTCAATACCTAAACTTTGCAACGCGGCTCCCATCAAGCCAATGTCGGTGCGGCCAAAAATTTGCCAGATCGTGCCAACCACGTTCCAGGGAATCAGCAGGGAAAGCGACACAATCACGAGCACAGCCGAGGCCTTCCAGCCCTGCGCCGGCATGGACAGGGCCAACAAAATACCCAGCGGCAGCTCAATTGCCAACACCGAGAGTGAGAAAGTAATTTGCCGCAACAAGGCACTGTGCAATTCTTCGTCGCGCATGATGGCGGCAAACCACTCGGTCCCGACAAACACCCGCCGTTCGGGCGAAATGATGTCCTGCACCGAATAGTTGACCACGGTCATCAGCGGCACAATGGCCGAGAAGGCCACACAGATCAAAACCGGCAAAATCAGAAACCAGGCCTTCTGGTTGATTGGCTTGGTGGTGGTGCTCATGCCACGATCTCCTCATTTTTATAGATGCAACTGCGTTCGCCCAGCACCTGCAACCAGACCGTCTCCCCAAGCTTGAGCTGTGCGGCATCCGAGGGCAAACGCGCTTTGACACTTTGCCCGGCGCAACTGGCAGTCAACATCACGTGCGTACCGACATCCTGCACCTGCACCACCGTCATCGGCAAGGCGCCTGATGCCTGGGGTGCGACCAGCGACACATACTCTGGACGCATGCCCAACTTGATTTGACCTGATGGTGGCGACTGCCCCGCCAGCCAGGGCAAGGTCAGGCCTGCTACTTCAAACCCTTGCGGCTGCGCCTGTCCGGTCAAGAAATTCATTCCCGGTGAACCAATGAAGTGACCGACGAAGGTATGGCCTGGACGCTCAAACAGCTCGGCCGCCGAACCTACTTGCACGACACGACCACGCGTCATCACCACCACCTGTTCGGCAAAGGTCAGCGCCTCCACCTGGTCATGGGTGACATAGATCATGGTCAGCTTGAGTTCGTGGTGAATTTGTTTGATCTTGCGACGCAACTGCCATTTCAGATGCGGATCAATCACCGTCAGCGGTTCATCGAACAAAACCGCTGACACATCAGGACGAACCAGGCCACGACCCAGCGAAATCTTTTGCTTTTGATCAGCCGACAAATTGGCAGCCAACTGGTTCAACTGACCGCTCATCTCCAGAATCTCGGCGATTTCGCCAACTCGCTTCCTGATTTGTGCGCTGGGGACATGCCGATTACGCAATGGAAATCCAAGATTTTCTGCCACGGTCATGGTGTCGTAAATCACGGGGAACTGGAACACCTGCGCAATATTTCGCGCCTGCGGCGATGCGCGCGTCACATCAGTGCCATCAAACCGCACCGTCCCCTGGGACGGCACCAGCAAGCCCGACATGATGTTGAGCAACGTGGTTTTACCGCAGCCCGAAGGCCCAAGCAGCGCGTAGGCACCGCCATCTTCAAACCTCATCTTCAACGGCAGCAGCGCATAGTCGCTGTCCTGTTGCGGCTTGGGCGCGTAGGCATGTGCCAGGTCGAGTTCAATGCGTGCCATGTCAACGCCCCCCGCCACGCACGGGTGCCAGCAACAGCATCCCTTGCGCATCAAAGATATAAACCTGGGCCGGACTGAGGTACAGGCTGACCTGGGCACCCAATTCAAAATAATGCACCCCGGTAAGCTGGGCCACCAGGTCACCCACCAGCGAATCCACATGCACAAAGGTGTCTGAGCCTGAGATCTCTGCGAGCCCAACTTTGCCGGGCAAAGCCACATCACCCTCTTGGAAATGCACCCGCAGCGCACTGGCGCGCAGCCCCACCGTCAATTGACCGGATGACATTGCCGGCAATGCCATTGCCAGCAAAGGGCCACCCTTCAGTTGTACGCCAGCCGCCACCACGCTGGCAGCCAACAAATTCATCGGAGGGTCACTGAAAGCACGTGCTACCCGCAATGATTTCGGCTTCTGAAAGACCTCTGCCGTGGGGCCATATTGCAACAGCTCGCCTTGATCCATCACGGCGGTGTAACCGCCAAGCAGCAGCGCTTCCCCCGGTTCGGTAGTGGCGTAAATCACGGTGGATTCACCCTCGGCGAACAAGGCACTGAGTTCGTCGCGCAATTCTTCACGCAATTTGTAATCCAGATTCACCAGGGGCTCATCAAGCAACATCAACGGAGCACCTTTCGCCAGGGCTCTCGCCAGCGCAACACGTTGCTGCTGACCCCCTGAAAGTTCAGATGGGTAACGGTCCAGAAACATCTCGATGTGCAATTTTTCGGCCAATACGTTGACACGCTGCACAATGTTCTTTTCACCGCCCAATTTCATCGGTGAGGCGATGTTGTCGCGCACCGTCATTGACGGGTAATTGATGAATTGTTGGTAAACCATCGACACATTGCGCTTACGCACCGGTACACCCACCACGCTGGATCCATTGACTTTCACATCGCCATGACTTGGCGCATCGAGACCGGCCATGATGCGCATCAAACTGGTCTTGCCAGCCTGGGTGGCCCCCAACAAAACCGTCACGGCGCCACTGGACGGCTGCAAACTCATGTCATAAAGCCAAGTCTGGCTACCGACCTTTTTGCCGATCCCCACAAGCGTCAAATCCATCATGCAACCTTTACTGACGAAATGTCATTCCTAATGAAGTTCCTATTTCTTCGAATTATTGTTCGTTTTAATTCTTTTTTTATCGGTATTTACCCTATAAATATTCTTTTTGATTCGTTTTAAAGTTCAGACTTCACATTGATCCAGCCAAAATAAACCGTATGAAACCCAACCCAAGACAGCTCAACTTACTGGCAGCAGTGCAGGCCCAAGGCTCGGTGACAGTTGAGCATCTTTCTGAGAAATTAGGCGTTACCCTGCAAACAGTACGCCGAGACATCCAGCGCATGGCCGACGAAGGCTTGCTGACACGTTTTCACGGCGGCGTCAGGGTGCCCGGCTCAACGATCGAGAACATTGCCCACCGACAACGTGAAAACCTGTATGCGGAAGGTAAAAACCGCATTGCCCGGGCAGTCGCTGCGGAGGTACCCAACGACTGCGCATTGATCCTGAATATTGGCACCACCACCGAGGCGATTGCCCGCGCCCTGCTCCACCATAGCGGATTGCGGGTGATTACCAATAACCTCAATGTCGCCACCCTCCTGAGCACAAATCCGAAGTGCGAAGTCATTGTGGTTGGGGGCGTGGTGCGGGGCCGCGACCAGGGCATCGTGGGTGAGGCTGCGGTAGACTTCATACGCCAGTTCAAGGTGGACATCGCGATCATCGGGATTTCTGGCATCGAAGCGGACGGCTCCTTGCGTGACTACGACTTCCGCGAAGTCAAGGTATCGCAAACCATCATTTCCCAGGCGCGAGAAGTCTGGCTGGCCGCTGACAGCAGCAAATTCAACCGTCCCGCAATGGTGGAAGTCGGTCACCTGAACCAGATTGACCGCCTGTTCACCGATGCACCACCTCCTGAACCTTTTCCAACCCTGCTGGCCGAGGCCCAAGTTCGTTACGAGGTATCGCGATGACTTATTTACTGGCCCTTGACCAAGGCACCTCCAGCTCCCGCAGCATTGTCTTCAACGGGCAAGGCCAAGTGGTAGCGCAAGCCCAGCTTGAGCTCACCCAAATCTACCCGCAACCCGGCTGGGTTGAGCACGACCCGCTGGAAATCTGGCGCACCCAGCTGGCCACCGCCCGCGAGGCATTGGCCAGGGCGGGCATCACGGCAAGTGATGTGCACGCTTTGGGCATTACCAACCAGCGTGAAACCACCATGCTTTGGAACCGCAAAACGGGCCTGCCGATTCACAATGCCATCGTCTGGCAAGACCGGCGCGCCGAGCCCATTTGCGTTCAGTTGCGCGCACGCGGGCTGGCCCCCACCATCCAGGCAAAAACCGGCTTGCTGATCGATGCCTATTTTTCCGGAACCAAGCTCAGGTGGCTACTAGACCATGCTCCCGGCGCGCGCCAGCTTGCTGACAACGGCGAACTTGCCTTCGGCACCATCGACAGCTGGCTGATCTGGCAACTCACCCACGGCGCGGTGCATGCTACCGATGTGAGCAACGCCTCACGCACCATGCTGTTCAACGTGCACAACAACCAGTGGGACACTGAACTGCTGCAGGCGCTCAACATCCCGGCTACGCTGCTGCCCAGTGTCAGACCCTCCAGCGCGCTGTTTGGCGAGGTCAGTGCAGATTTGCTGGGGGCGGCCATTCCGATTGGCGGTGTCGCGGGTGATCAGCAAAGCGCTCTGTTCGGCCAGGCCTGCTTCAAACCGGGCATGGTGAAAAATACCTACGGCACCGGCTGCTTCATGCTGATGCACACCGGCCGCCACTTTCAAACCTCTGCCAACGGCCTGATCACCACCAGCGCAGCACAAACCACAAAACAACCCGAATTCGCCATGGAAGGCAGTGTGTTTGTGGGCGGCGCCGTGGTGCAGTGGTTGCGCGACGGCCTGAAAGCCATTCCGAGCAGCGCTGACGTGCAGGCACTGGCCGAGAGCGTGCCTGATGCCGGTGGTGTGATGGTGGTGCCCGCCTTTACCGGGCTGGGTGCGCCCTACTGGAAGCCGGACGCGCGCGGCTCCATCACGGGGTTGAGCCGCGGCAGCACGCTGGCCCACATCGCCCGCGCCGCGTTGGAGAGTATTGCCTTTCAAAGCGCGGCGCTGCTGCAAGCCATGAGTCGCGATGCGGTGCAGGCGGGCGGTTTGGCTGTGGCAGAGTTGCGCGTTGATGGTGGCGCCTGCGTCAACAATTTGCTGATGCAGTTCCAGGCAGACTTGCTCGGCATCCCGGTGCTTCGCCCGGCAGTGATTGAAACCACCGCGCTTGGCGCAGCTTACCTGGCAGGTCTTTCGTCCGGCGTATTTCAGGATACCGACGAACTCAGCAGCCTGTGGCAAGCCGAACGTCGCTTCGAGCCGACCCTGGCCCCCGGCCACGCCGCGGAACTAATGGCCCGCTGGGAGCACGCGGTACGGCAGACCGTGCTGGCGCCCGACTGCTAAACCCCTTCATCAATTTTGATTAGACTCAAGGTTTTCAACAACATTGGCGCAGATTAACATCTGTACACCATTCATGAGTAAACGTATCGCATTCATCGGCGGCGGCAACATGGCCAGTGCCATCATCAGTGGTTTGATCAAGCAGGGGCTTCCTACCGACCTGATTGACGTGGTGGAGCCTTTTGCCGAGGCACGCGAAAAACTGCAAGCCAGCTTTGGCATCACGACCCGTCACGAAGCGGGCGCTTTTCTGATGGATGCCGCACTGGTGGTATGGGCTGTCAAACCACAAACCTTCAAGCAGGCGGCGCTGGCCGTTGCCCCGCATGTCCTTGGCGGCTTGCACTTGAGCGTGGCGGCCGGTATTACCAGCGACAGCATCGCCGCCTGGCTGGGCAGTGAACGGATCGTGCGCGCCATGCCCAATACCCCTGCGCTGATTGGTCAGGGCATCACCGGCTTGTTTGCCCGTGCCAGCATCACCCCCAATGACAAAGCTTTTGTCGAACAGGTCATTGCGACAACCGGAGAATCCCTCTGGCTGGAAGCCGAAGACCAGCTCGACGTGGTCACCGCCCTGTCTGGCTCGGGGCCGGCTTACGTGTACTACTTCATGGAAGCCATGACCATGGCCGGCACCGAAATGGGTTTGAGCCGTGAGCAGGCGCAGCAACTGGCCGTGGCCACCTTCGCCGGAGCCAGCGCCTTGGCAAAGGCCTCCAGCGAACCACCCCAGGTGCTGCGACAACGCGTTACATCCAAAGGCGGCACCACATTTGCGGCCATCTCCAGCATGGAAGACAACGACGTCCGGGCCCTGTTCATCGATGCCATGTATGCAGCCCGTGAACGCGCCAAGGAACTCGGCGACGAATATGGCGCGGCCTGATTTAACGAACGAAGTAACTGGCTGCAATGCCGACAAAGACGGTAAAACCAAGCCAGTGATTTAACCGGAAGGCTTTAAAACAGCCTTCGCGCGTGCGCGATCTGATCAAGGTGAAATGCCAAGCCACTTGAAGCAAGGCCACGAACATGGCCAGGACAAACAGCGGGCTTGGCACATACTGGTCCAGGGCCAGCGCCCAGATACTGATGAATCCGAGGTAGAACAACATGACCACCGGCACATCCCAGCTTCCCAAGGTAATGGCCGAGGTTTTGATGCCAATGCGTAAATCATCATCCCGGTCCACCATGGCGTACTCGGTGTCGTAGGCCAGCACCCAGCTCAGATTACCCAAGGTCAGCAACCAGGCCAGTGGCGGCAGATCACCACGCACGGCGGCAAACGCCATCGGGATGCCCATGCCAAAAGCCAGGCCCAATACCGCCTGCGGCATCGACACATAACGCTTGGCATAGGGGTAGGCCAAAGTGATGGCCAACGCTACGCCAGACAGACCAATCGTGATGGCATTGGTGGTGAGCACCAGGGCAAAGGCCAGCAATGCCAGCACAGCGCCCACCACCAGCGCTTCCTTGACCGACACCGCGCCGGTGGTCACCGGCCGTCCCGCTGTGCGCTTGACATGTTTGTCAAACTCGCGGTCAGCCACGTCGTTGATGCAGCAGCCCGCACTGCGCATCAAAATCGTGCCCAGCACAAACACGGCCAGCAAATGCCAACCCGGAAAACCGTCTGCAGCCACCCACAATGCACCCAATGTGGGCCACAACAGCAGCAGCCAGCCGGCGGGCCGGTCCCAACGGATCAAGGCCAGGTACAAATCGATTTTTTTACGCCAGGGCATCACTTGATTCCTTCAATGACAGGCCCAGCTGACGCATGTCGAGGCGCCCTCCGAGCATGGGCGGGCACCAGAAATACGCGCTGCTGATCGGTCGGGAGATGCCAAACAGCGCATCAACCAGACCATCATCTAGCCCCACCATGCGCTGCAAGATCGCTTCGAATGCATCAAAGGACTTGCCGAACGCAACAAACATCAGTCCGGACTGCGCACCTGCCGCCCATGGCATGGAGCGGCGCAGTACAAAAGCCTCGGGCTCGAAGCTTTCTTGTGCTGCCCGCTTGACATGGGCGGAGTCGGGCGCGTCTTCCAGCTCTTCATTGTCCGAGCGCCTGCGTCCCATCATCTGGTCCCGGGCTTGATCCGTCATGGTTTCAAACGCATCAAAGTCATGCAGCCACTGCTGCACTGCCATGAAACTGCTACCCGTCAAACCAGGTCCTGCGCCCTGAAGCACAGCGGCGTCCAGCGCGGCATCGTCTTGCGGGTTTTCGGTGCCGTCTTCGTAACCCGTCAGGTCGCGTCCATGTCCATTGGGTCCCCGGCCATGGCGAAACGCTTCCACCACCTGGGTCATGCGCAGTGCCGGAGCCAAAGCCTGTTGCAATCGGCGTGTCAGGTGCACCAGATCACCCCGGTCATGGCCACGCAACCAGCACAACAAAGCCGACGGGGTACCTGGCACGGATAAGCCGGCCCCCGTTATCGTTTCAAAGTTGTGCAAGCCAGGCACCTGGGCACCCAACACCTGCACCAGCTCAGATCCCACACCGACCAGCAACTGCTGGCCACCCGCCAGTTCAGGCAGCGCTGCCAAACGCGCCAAACTCTGGCGTACCTGCGCGGTTTCCCGACTGGTCAGGTCAAAAAACACGTAACAGCCCACGGGAGGCACATCGGCCAACACCGCATTTTGAACAAGACTCATGGCGATCACTCCAGCACCCAATCTTCAGGACAAGCGCCGCACGCCCGGCAACTCACAGGCATAAATGGCATTGCGCAGGGCGGCAATGGCCTCGTAGCGGGTAAAGCTGCGCCGCCAGACCAGCACCACACGGCGCATGGGCGGATCACCGGCAAACGGCAGGTATTTCACATAGGCATCCTCATGGCGCCTGGCTTTGGCCGCCAACGCTTCCTTGGGCACGCTCAGGCGCGGCACCAGGGTGACCCCCATGCCAGCCGCCACCATGTGCTTGATGGTCTCCAACGATGAGCCCTCAAAGCTCTTGCGAATACCCTCGGTTTGACTGGAAAACCTGGCAAATTCAGGACAAACCTCAAGCACATGGTCCCGAAAGCAATGACCACTGCCGAGCAACAGCATGGTCTCGTTTTTTAACTCGTCACTGGTCACCTGGGCCTTGGCTGCCAGCGGATGATTGGCTGGCACGGCCGCCATGAAAGGCTCATCGTAAAGCGATGCAATCGCCAGCCCGGCGTCCGGAAAAGGCTCGGCCAGAATGGCGCAATCAATCTCACCGGTACGCAGCATTTCCAGCAACTTCACAGTAAAGTTTTCTTGCAGCATCAATGGCATTTGCGGGGTTTTGGCAATCATCTGGCGGACCAGGTCCGGCAACAAATACGGGCCAATGGTGTAGATAATGCCTAGCGCCAGCGAACCGCCCAATGGGTCCTTGCCCCGCTTGGCAATTTCCTTGATGGCCGCAGCCTGCTCCAACACGCTTTGCGCCTGGCGCACGATTTCCTCACCCAGCGGTGTCACGGAGACCTCATTGGCGCTGCGCTCAAACAGCTTCACATCCAGCTCTTCCTCGAGTTTTTTTACCGCAACGGACAAGGTTGGCTGCGACACATAACAAGCTTCGGCCGCCTTGCCAAAGTGCCGCTCACGCGCAACAGCCACAATATATTTGAGTTCGGTCAGGGTCATGCTGCTATTTTCTCTCAGAGTGCGTCAGCCGGGCATCCAGGTGCCGCAAGCCCAGCATTGTTCAAAGCCGCCTTCGACCAATTCACCGCACGCACATTGCCAGCGCCGCTGCGGTACATATTGCAAGTGGTGCAGCAGCTCACGCGCCCGGGCTTCCTGTGCAGCATCCTGAATCCAGACTTCCGGCAGGCACTGATCAGGAGGCAATTCCCCCGCCACGCCGCTCAAGTATTGGCGCTGCACACTGGCGACAATACCCTCCACCTTGAGGGCATCCGCCCACAGGGTGGCGATCACGACATTGGGGGCCTGGATCAGTTTTGGCATAATTTCCCAAGCATACGCGGCTTTGAATTCGAAGTTGCGGTTGATTTGCATCAATGCAATCGTTCATAGTACCGCTAGGATGTGCAAAAGAGGTTCACCATGTTCGATCTACCTATACGAAGCGTTATGGAACGCAAAAAATTCATCACGGCAACGCCAGACAAGACCGTCAGCCAGGCAGCGCGCCTGATGGCGGCCAAGGATGCAGGAGCCGTGCTGGTCATTGAAGACGCTCAATTGGTCGGTATTTTCACCGAGCGGGATGTGGTGTTTCGCGTCATCGCCCCAGGACTCGAACCGAAAGCAACCCTCCTGAGAGAGGTGATGACCGCCGACCCCAAAACACTCGGACCGTCACAATCCTACGGCCACGCCCTGGTACTCATGCAGGAAAACGGTTTTCGGCATGTCCCGGTGGTTGAAGAGGGGCAAGCCATCGGCATTATTTCGTCGCGCAATGCGATGGACCCTGACCTGGAAGAGTTTGTCGCGGATCAACGCCGGCGTGAACACTATCGCTAGGCCACGGACGCCAGAATCCCGTTCGACGAGCCTCCCGTCAGGCCTTTAAATAATCCGTCCTGCTGCCGAGCCAGCGCTGCACATGCTGCTCGGCCTGTGCCGGATGCTGGTCCAGCATCAGCGGGGCCAGGCGGCGGGCCCAATCCAGCAAGGGGGCATCTGTAACCACATCGGCAAACCGCAACATGGCATCGCCTGACTGGCGTGCACCCATGAATTCACCGGGACCGCGAATTTCCAGATCACGCCGAGCGATCTCAAAGCCGTCGTTGCTTTGGACCATGGCCTTGAGCCGCTCACGCGCAGCCTCCCCCAAGCGCGGTGCGTCCCCGGTGGCATAGAGCAACACACAGGCGGACGCGGCCGCCCCGCGCCCCACGCGACCGCGCAACTGATGCAACTGACTCAGGCCGAAGCGCTCGGCGTGTTCGATCACCATCAGCGAGGCGTTGGGCACGTCCACCCCCACTTCGATCACAGTGGTACTGACCAGCACTCCCATCTGGCCGCCGACAAACAGGCTCATCACCGCTTTTTTCTCGAGGGGCGCCATGCGCGAATGCAACAGGCCCACCAGCACGCCCGGAAGCGCGGCCCTGAGCTGGGCGTGGATTTCGGTCGCATTGCGCAGATCCAGCGCCTCGTTTTCCTCAATCAAGGGGCAGACCCAGTAAATTTGCCGCCCCTGCACCAATTGGTCACGGATGCGGGCAATCACCTCATCGCGACGCGCGTCATTGACCACCTTGGTGACGATGGGCGTGCGCCCAGGCGGCAACGCGTCGATGGTGGACACATCCAGATCGGCGTAGTAACTCATGGCCAGCGTGCGCGGGATGGGCGTTGCCGTCATCATCAGCAGGTGGGGCTCCTGAAGCTGGCTGCCCAGCTTGCCGCGCAAGGCCAGGCGCTGGGCCACGCCAAAACGGTGCTGCTCGTCGATGATGGCCAGCGCCAGCTTCTGGAACTGCACCTTGTCCTGGATCAGCGCATGGGTGCCCACCACCAAAGCAGCTTGGCCGCTGGCAATCAGCGCCAGCATGTCGCGCCTTTCTTTGGCTTTCTGGCTCCCCGTGAGCCAGGCCACAGTCACACCCAAAGGCTGCAACCAGCCCACCAGCTTGGCGAAATGCTGGGTGGCCAGAATCTCGGTAGGCGCCATCAGTGCACACTGCCAGCCGGCATCCATGCATTGCGCAGCGGCCAACGCGGCCACCACAGTTTTTCCAGCACCGACATCACCCTGCAACAGACGGTGCATGGGAATGGAACGGGCAATATCCTGGCTGATTTCCCCAACCACGCGCTGCTGCGCGGCAGTGAGCTGAAACGGCAGCGCAGCCAGCAACCGCTCAAACAAACTGTTGGCACCAGCCCCAGTCAAAGTGGGCGCGCGCAGCTGGTCACGGGCACGCCGCGATTGCAATTGCGACAATTGTTGCGCCAGCAACTCCTCGGCCTTGAGCCGTTGCCAGGCCGGGTGGCTGTGATCCTGCAGCGTGTCCAACAACACATCGGACGCCGGGTTGTGCAAAAAGGAGAGTGCTTGACGAAGATCCCACGATGGATGCAAGCCAATCGCCTGAAGGTACTGCGAAGGCACAGTATCAGCCAGCTCAGCGCGGGCAAGACCGGCCTGCACCGCCCGGCGCAAATACGTCTGGGGCAAACCTGCCACCGTCGGATACACCGGGGTCAAGGCCGTGGCCAGTTCACCGCCGGCGAGTTTGACCACCGGGTGCATCATGGTCAGCCCGGCAAAGCCGCCGCGAATTTCACCGCGCACCCGAATCCGATTGCCCACCGCCAGTGCCTTTTGCTGTGAGGGATAAAAGGTGAAAAATCGCAACAGGCAGGTGCCCGAGCCGTCATCCAGCGTGACCAGCAATTGCCGGTGGCCACCGAGCTTGACCTCGGCATGGGTCACCCGGCCCTCCACCTGCGCCGTCTCGCCCTCGCGCACGTCACGCAATTTAACCAGCCGCGTCTCATCCTCATAACGCAGTGGCAAATGCAAAGCCAGATCGATTGGACGCAGCAAGCCGAGCTTGCGCAAGGCTCTTTGCGGCCCCGTCAAGGGTTTTGCTGTTGGAGAGGCAGGCGACTGCGGCATGTGCCAATTTTGCACGCAATCACACACTGGCCCAGTGCAGCAAGCAGAGCACTGATTCATTATCATCAGGCCATGCCAGCCCATCCTGCCTTGTCTGACCGCCCTTCCATCTGGATTCATGCGCTGCTGCGCAACATGCGCAGTTGGCGGCACATGTTGCATGTGGGATCCATCGTACTGGTGCTGGCGCTCAGTCCGAGCAGCTACACACCAGAGTTTCGCCACCGCACTGCCCGCCACATTTACACCAGCACCTGGCAAGCGATGCCCTGGTTTACGGCACTTTCGGCCCTGCTGAGCCTGGTGTTGATCCGCATCGTCGTGGTTACCGCCCTGAGTTACGGCCTGTCGCAGTATGCCTTGCAGATGGTGGTAAGGGTGCTGGTGCTGGAGCTCATCCCCCTGTCGGCCGCCTTGTTCGTGGCCTTGCGCGCAGGTCTGGCGTTCAACGCTGGCGCGGTTGACTTGGCAGCCAAGCCGACTGTCCATCACAGAAAGCTGGACCTGGACCACCTGCGCAACCATGCGACACCGCATGTGCTGGCCGATACCTTTTCAGTCTGGGCGCTCGCCACACTCAGCAGCGTGGTCGTACTGGTCATGACTTACTTCACGGTATATGGTTTGTCGCCCTGGGGGCTGCCAAGCTTTACCCGCACCGTGGGCCAGGTCTTCGACCTAGCGGTGAGCCTGGGCTTCATTCTTAAAATCCTGTTTTTCAGCCTGGCGGTCGCCGTGGTGCCGATGGCCGCCAGTCTGGAGGCGTCCCAACATCGGGCCACAGATACGATCCAGCCTGGCGCGGTGCGGCTGTTTCTGGTTTTATTCCTGCTTGAAGCAGCTTCCCTGGCTGTTAAATACATCTAATACATCCGAACAACACCAATGACCACACCCGACCCTGCCGAGCCGACACCGGCCTGGCCCCACATCGAGCGCAGAGCCAATGCGCTACTCTTGCTGATTGCCAGCCTGGTGACAGGCTTTGTGCTGTACGTCATGGTAGCCCGTGGTGTGTTTGAGAGTACACAACAACTGGTGCTGGTCTCGGACGATTCCGAAGGGGTGATCGTAGGCATGGACCTGACGTTTTCGGGCTTTCCCATTGGCCGCGTGCGCCGCATAGAACTCGCCGCCGACGGCATGGCCCGCATGGTGATCGACGTACCGCACAAAGACGCCCACTGGCTGCGCAGTTCCAGTATCTTTACCCTGGAGCGCGGCGTGGTGGGTGACACCCGAATCCGCGCCTACAGCGGCATCATGAGCGATCCACCGCTGCCGCCCGGCTCGGAGCGCACGCTGCTGCGTGGCGACACTTCGGCCGAAATGCCTCGGCTGATTGCGTCGGCACGGGCCCTGCTGGAAAACCTGGAGGCCATGACCGGCACCGAATCGCCTCTCAACACCAGTCTGAGCCAATTGAAAGTCACCAGCGAACGCATGAACGGCCGCTATGGCCTGCTGTCGGGTGTCATGGGCAGCGATGACCATGCGCAAAAAGTGATTCAAACACTGGAACGCACCAACCGCTTGCTGGCCAAAACCGAAGAACGCGTGTTTGGCAACGATGGCCTAGTGGACAGTACCCAAGCGACCCTGGTCAGCAGCAAAGCTGCGCTGGACCAGCTCCACAGCGTCCTCCGCGACACCCGCAACACCCTGAAAAACGTCGATGCCGTGCTGGCCGAAGCCCAGGTCGTGGGCGCCAATGCACGTATCGCCAGCACCGACCTTGGGGTCTTGCGCGCCGAAATCGAGAGCAGTCTGCGCCGCGTAAGCCAACTCGCTGACGAGATCAACCGCAAATGGCCTTTTGCCCGGGATAACGAAATCAAGTTGCCATGAAAAAATTGCTGTTCCTGATGGCCATCGCGTTGCTGATCTCCGGCTGCACCAGCACGCCCGTGCCACCCGAATGGCAAAGCCAGGCTTTTGCCGCGCTGAACCGCTACTCGGCAGCCTACCTGAGTGGCAACAGCCGGGTGGCCGATCTTGAATTCAAACGCGCCCAGGAAGAGATCGCCCGCACCGGTCGCCCCGACCTGATGGCGCGTATCGAACTGCTGCGCTGCGCCACGCAAGTGGCCAGCCTGGATCTGACGCCCTGCGCCGGGTACCAGGCCCTGGCCGGGGATGCGCCTCTTGCGGAACAAGCCTACGCCAGCTTTATCAGTGGCAAATGGCATGACCTTGATGCCACACAGCTGCCAAAGCAGTACCAAGTTCTGGTGCGACAAACACAGGCTCAGGCTGCGAAAAATGAGGCCACCGCCCCCATGGCAACAAATCCCAACTACAGCGAATTGCACCATATGCAAGACCCGCTGGCGCGTCTGGTGGCTGCCGGTGCGATGCTGCAAAGAGAGCCGCTGGCCATCACGGAAATTGACCTCGCGGTCGAAACCGCTTCCAGCCAGGGCTGGCGCCGGCCCTTGCTGGCATGGCTGGGCGTGCAACTCAAGCACATGCAGTCTGCCGGCAAACAGGCCGCCGCCGCGGGCATCCAGCGGCGAATCAATCTGGTGCTAGAGAAACATTGAGTGAAAAAAGCGGCGCACGCTGGTTAAAACGGCATTTTGGGCATGCCTTTCATGCCACCCATGCGTTTCATCATCTTCATCATGCCGCCGCCCTTCATCTTTTTCATCATGTCCTGCATTTGCTCAAACTCCTTGAGCATGCGGTTGACTTCCTGCACCTGCACGCCAGCGCCTGCGGCAATGCGGCGCTTGCGCGTGGCCTTGATGAGTTCGGGCTTGCGCCGCTCCAGCGGCGTCATGCTGTGAATGATGCCTTCCTTGCGCTTGACATCTTTCTCGACCCGGCCCATGTCCATCTGACCGGCTTTGGCGGCCATGGCGGCCGGCAGTTTGTCCATCAGACTGCTCAAACCGCCCATCTGCTTCATTTGCTGGATTTGGCTCAAAAAGTCGTTCAGGTCAAAGCTGGCCCCGCTTTTGACCTTGGCCGCCAGTTTTTGCGCAGAGGCCATGTCGACCCCCGCCGTGACCTGTTCCACCAGCGCCAGAATGTCGCCCATGCCCAGAATGCGGCCGGCGTGACGTTCGGCATCAAACACTTCGAGGCCATCGAGTTTTTCGCTGGTACCCGCGAACTTGATCGGTGCGCCGGTGACCTGCCGCACGGACAAAGCCGCACCGCCGCGCGAGTCGCCGTCGAGCTTGGTTAGGATGATGCCGGTCAGGGGCAGTGCGTCCTTGAAGGCCTTGGCCGTGTTGATCGCATCCTGGCCCTGCATGGCGTCCACCACAAACAGGGTCTCCACCGGCTTGATGGCCGTGTGCAAGTCCTTGATTTCCCGCATCAGCACCTCATCAATGGCCAATCGACCCGCGGTATCAACCAACAGCACATCAAAATAGTGTTTGCGCGCATAGTCCAACGCCGCCAACGCAATAGCCACCGGTTTTTGCTCAGCGCTACTGGGAAACCACTCGGCCCCGGCCTGGGCGGTAACAGTTTTAAGCTGTTCAATGGCCGCCGGGCGATAAACGTCGCCGGAGACCGTCAACACTTTCTTGTTGCGTTTTTCGATCAAATGTTTCGCCAGCTTGGCCGTGGTGGTGGTTTTGCCTGCGCCCTGCAAACCGGCCATCAAAATCACCGCCGGCGGTTGCGCCGCCAGATTGATGTCGCTGACGCCATCGCCCATGGTGGCGGCCAGTTCCTTGTTAACGATACTGACCAGGGCCTGGCCGGGCGTGAGCGAACCCAGCACATCCTGGCCAAGTGCCTTTTCCTTGACCCGGGCAATGAAGTCACGCACCACCGGCAACGCAACGTCGGCCTCCAGCAACGCCATGCGGACTTCGCGCAACATGTCTGCAACGTTGGTTTCAGTGATGCGGGCCTGGCCGCGTATTTCTTTAACCAGGCGGGAAAGTTTGTCGGTGAGAGCGGAGGCCATAGGATATTTTTCCGGCAAACGGAACCTGAGTTAATGTCAAGGGTATAAAGACAGGATACAAAACGCTAAACTGTGCGCATGATTTTAGCCAGTGCAACTCCAGTCACCTTAGCCTTGGCCCTGGGCGCGTCAGCAGCCTACGCAGCGTCTGCCACAGGTGCCGCGCGCGTCGGCCAGACCCTGCCTCGTATCGCGGTCTGGGTGGCGTGGTGCTTGCATGGCATGATGCTGGCCTGGGGACTGTGGGGCAGTGAACCGCGTTTCGGCTTTGCGCCGGCACTGTCCGTCACCACCTGGCTGGTCGGGCTGGTATATGCCATCGAGGGCTACGTTTTTCCCCAGCTCAAGACACCCTGGCTGTTATCCAGTGCGGGTTCGGCAACCGTGTTGCTGGCCTTGCTGTTCCCGGGCCAGACCCTGCATGCCAGCGCCTCGACCTGGCTGCCACTGCATTGGGCGCTGGGCATTGCCTCGTACGGCCTGTTTGCCGTGGCCGTGATACACGCCTGGTTCATGACACGTGCTGAAGCACGCATTCGCGTGGCAGCCAATGCGGTCAACGGACTGCCCCTGCTGACCATGGAACGGTTGACCTTTCGCTTTGTCAGCCTCGGATTTATCCTGCTGAGTGCCACCTTGCTGGCCGGTTTTTTCTTTGGCAGCCAGTTGTATGGCGGCGGTCACGCCATCAAACTGGATCACAAAACCATTTTCTCGGTATTGTCCTGGCTTACTTTTGCCATACTGGTGGTGGGTCGGGCCCGCCTTGGCTGGCGCGGCAAGCGTGCTGTGCGCTTTCTTTACGCAGGCTCGGGCCTGCTATTGCTGGCTTATGTTGGCTCCCGTTTTGTCATGGAAATCATGCTGGGGCAAACGCTGTGAAAGGCTTGCTGGTATTGCTGGCGGTACTGGCCGCTGTCTGGCTCTGGCGCAGTCGCGCATCTGCCATCAGCCAGCGCCCGTCTTCGTCGACCAACCAGGCAGCCCCGCCACTGGATACCGTGGCCTGCCGCCATTGTCATGTGCACATTCCCCGTGCTGAGGCGGTTCAGGGGCAGCGCGGGAGCTATTGTGGACTGGAGCACCTGCATCAAGCGGAACCCTGAATGAAGTTGCCCGCGCTGGCATCCCTCTGGTCAGGAAAAAAGTCACCCGAGACCGACTTCAACGATCACCCCGACGAGTTTGATCGTTTGTGGCGCAGCTTCATGACAGCCCGTGCCACCTTGGGTGGCGTGCTGGTGCTGCTACAGGTCAGCCTGTTGGGTCTGGCCGCGGCACCCAGTCTGACCCCCCTGGTGATATGCGCAGCTTACCTGATGGCAACGCTGGCAGAGCGGGTCATGTCAGCGCCGAAACAATCAGGTCTGCGTTTCAATGGCACCTGGCTACGCACGCTGGGCGTGGATTTACTGGCATTTACAGCGCTTCAAGCCATGCAAGACAGTAGCATCAATTACACCCCGCTCTTTGCCTTGCCGGTCCTGATGGCCTCAGTCCTGGGCTCACAGCTGATGGCCCTTGCCAGCGCAGCCAGTGTCACACTGCTGCTGTTTGCGCACGCCGGCTGGCTGTCTTTACAAGCGCCGTGGAACACCAGTGCTCTTTTTTCCCAGGCTGCACTGACAGGTGCGGGTTGTTTTGCCATTTCCTTTATCGCCCGTCAAATGGTGAGCCGACTGGCCAGCATTGAGCTGAAAGCGCAACGCAGTCAATTGGCGGCTGCGGTACAGCGGCAGGTCAACGAACTGATCATTGAAACCCTGGGTGATGGCGTATTGGTAGTCGATGCACAGCACCTGATTCGATCCGCCAACCCTGCCGCTCAAAAACAATTGTGCATCCCCCCAGGTACACAAAATCGGTCTTTGATCCTGACCAATGTGCCGGGTTGGCAGGGACTGCGCCATCTCATTGACGAAACATTCAGAACGCAAACGACGCAACATCTGGAAATCAGCATTCAGCACGAAGGCCACGGAACACGTCTGGTCATGGCACACACACAACTGACCAAGCAATTAAATCCGGACGCGCAAGGCATGTGTGTGGTATTTTTGCAGGATCAAAGGGAATTGCAGGCGCGCTTGCGCGTGGAAAAATTTGCCAGCATGGGACGCATGTCTGCCGCAGTCGCCCATGAAATACGCAACCCCCTGGCCGCCATTGTCCAAGCCAATGCCTTGCTCGCAGAAGACCTGTCAGACCCCGGACTGCAACAATTGAGTCGCCTGGTACAACAAAATGCCCAGCGACTTGAAAAAACGGTGCACGACATCCTGCATGTCGTCCAGTCACCCAACACAGACCATCTGGTTCAGGCTCAGCCGCTTGACCTGACACTCACCTTGCCGCGAATTTGCCGGGACTGGCAATCACATGGGGGCAACAAACCGAATATCGCGCTACGTCTGCCCAACACCCAGGCCTGGGTCTGGTTTGACCCTGAACACCTGCGCCGCATTCTGATCAACCTGCTGGACAACGCGCAACGCTACATCAGCACGCGACCCGATGCCATCCAGATCAATCTGGACAAAAGCTGGGAAACTGGTGCGAGCGCGAGGATCTGCCTGCGGGTCTGGAGCGACGGGGCACCGCTTGACCCCTCCGTGGAGCAACATTTGTTTGAACCTTTTTTTTCCTCCGAGAGCCGTTCCAGCGGCCTTGGGCTTTATATTTGTCGGGAACTGTGTGACAGTCATGGTGCCGAGATCAATTACCAACGCAGCACACGCGCCATGGGTGGGCAGATGTTCACGGGCAATGAATTTTTTGTCGTATTTAAAACCTTGCCGCCACACGATCTGCAGTCTGCGCCCACCAAGCCAAACGAGTGAAACCATGACACAAACCACCCAACACATCCTGGTGGTCGATGATGAACCCGACCTGCGTACTATTTATGAACTGACCCTGTTGCGTGAAGGTTACCGGGTCGATACCGCAGAAAACCTGCAGCAGGCACGCACCTGCTTGGAAAACAGGGTCTTTGATGCTGTCATTACCGACATGCGCTTGCCTGATGGCCTGGGTTTGTCACTGATCTCCGAACTCAAGGCCCGACATCGCAGCGAGCGCTGTATTGTCATCACAGCCTATGGCTCCCCTGCCAATGCCGTTGAGGCCTTGAAAGCAGGTGCTTTTGACTACCTGACCAAACCAGTCGATTTAAAACAATTCCGTTCCGTCATTGCTGAAGCGCTACGCAGCACCCCCCCCCCACTCCCCAAGCAAACCACGCAGCGCCATCAGACGCAGCCCGAATGCAGCAACGGACCAGACCATCCGGGTGCCCAGTCGCTGGCGCGGCTGGTGGGTCAGTCCATGGCAATCCGCCAGATCAAGGAACGCATCCTTAAAGTCGCACCCAGCATGGCACCGATCATGGTCACGGGCGAATCAGGCACGGGCAAAGAACTGGTGGCTTGGGCGATTCACAGCAACAGCCACCGGGCCCAGGAGGCCTGGGTCGCCGTGAACTGCAGTGCCATTCCCGAAAATCTGCTGGAGGCCGAATTTTTTGGTGCCAAAAAAGGGGCCTACACCGGGGCCAACCAGGACCGACAAGGTTTCTTTCAGGCCGCCCAGGGAGGCACCTTGTTTCTGGATGAAATTGGCGACCTGCCTTTGGCCATGCAGGCAAAATTGTTGCGCGCCATTCAGGAACGGCGGGTCAGGCCCCTGGGCTCGCCGCAGGAAGAAATCGTGGATGTACGTATCATCAGCGCCACTCACAAAGATTTGGCCACAGAAGTCCAGCAGGGCAACTTCAGGCAGGATCTGTATTACCGACTCAATGTGATTGAAGTGGCCATCACGCCCCTGCGTGAACGACAAGAAGACTTGCCAGACCTGTGCCACGCACTGTTGTCACGCATTGCCCAGGAAGCCGGCTTGCCGACACCCAGGCTCAGCAAGGAAATGCTGGCGCAACTGGCGCAAATGCCCATGCCGGGCAACGTCCGCGAACTGGAAAACCTGCTCCACCGCAGCGTGACCCTGGGCGACCTTGACCAACTCCAAAGCACACCCATCCCCGCACCACCTGCAGTCACGACCACCCCATCGGTAGATCACATTCCCAATGATTTGCAGGCGTATCTGGATACACATGAGCGCGCCATTTTGCTCCGCACCCTGCAAGAAACCAACTTCAACCGCACCGCTGCCGCGTCACGACTGGGCTTAAGTTTGCGACAGATCCGGTACCGCATCGCCCGGTTGGGGATTGCCACCGCCACCCCTGATGAGAATTCCGACGATGACGCCATTGACGCAAGCTGCTGACGCCCTGTGGTCTCAAGGCTGGTACCGATTTGCCGCGCATCAGGCCTCACCTAACTTTGGTCCTCGACCACCTCAGGCCCACATCGATTTGATTGTGCTGCACTCCATCAGCTTGCCACCTGGTCAATATGGCGGGCAAGAGGTCCAGCAGTTCTTCAACAACCAACTCGACTGGCAAGCCCATCCCTATTTCAGTCAAATCAAAGGATTGCAGGTTTCAGCGCATTTCTTCATCCGGCGCAACGGTGAACTCTGGCAATTGGTCAGTTGCGATGACCGCGCCTGGCACGCCGGGACCTCCGGTTACCGCGGCCGCAGCAATTGCAACGACGACAGCATCGGCATTGAACTCGAAGGGCTGGAAGGCGACTTGTTTGAAGACGCACAGTATGAATGCCTCCAGAGCGTTTGCGCCGTACTGATGCAACGTTACCCCATTGCCCACCTGGCAGGACATGAACACATTGCCCCTGGCCGCAAGGCCGACCCTGGCGCGGGCTTTGACTGGTTGCGTTTGCAAAAATACCTGGGGCTTGATGCTCGGTATTTACCCGTAGCCGTAGGCTCTCAAACTGATAGAGAAAACCGCTGAATTGATGCGTTAGTTCTTTGAGAAAGTACCAGCACGCAAGATCGGACGTGCATCGATCGCTATCAAATTTCGAGAAGCACGGCTCTTCGATCGCAACCAGCTTTCTCCTGGAAAACACTACGGGTAGTGTAAAAACAAACTCATAACCCTAGATATAGTGCTAAGCTAAGACCTTCTACAAGGTGCGTGCAGATTCCTCGAACTGCCTCGCCCTTGGTTTATCGACCAGCTTCAAGAGAGGATGCCATGCAAACTGCCCAACCCACGCCCGGTTCACCTTACAACAACATGCCGGTCAGATCAGCATCAAACGAACCGTCTGCGACCAGCAGTGGGGCATTGAGCCAATACCAAATCATCCGGCGCAACGGTGCCGTGGTGCCGTTTGAACCCAACAAGATTGCTGTGGCCATGATGAAGGCCTTTCTGGCTGTGCATGGCACCCAGGGTGCAGCGTCTGCCAGTGTGCGCGAAACCGTTGAGACGCTTACCCAGGTCGTAATCAAGGCGCTGATGCGTTCGCGCCCCGCCGGCGGTACGTTCCACATTGAAGACGTACAAGACCAGGTGGAACTGGGTTTGATGCGCGAAGGTCACCATGAGATTGCCCGCGCCTATGTGCTGTACCGCGAGAAACGCACGCAGGAACGCGTCCAAAAGGTGGTTCAACAAAGCCCCGCAGCACCGCAGTTTCACGCCATCGAGAAGGGCCAGCGCGTGGTGCTCGATCTGGCGCGCCTGCAAGGCATCATCACCGACGCTTGCAGCGGTCTGGATGCCGAGGTCAGGCCCGAGCCGATCATGGCCGAGACCCTGCGCAACCTGTATGACGGCGTCCCCATGGACGAGGTCTACAAGGCCTCGGTGCTGGCGGCCCGCACCCTGATCGAAAAAGATCCGGACTACACCTACGCAACCGCGCGCCTGCTGTTTCATACCATCGCAAAGGAAATCCTGGGCGAAGACGTGGCCCAAGCTGACATGCCACAAGCCTACACGGACTACTTTCCGCAGTTCATCAAACGCGGCATCGAGCACGAACTGCTTGACGAAAAACTCCAGCAGTTTGATTTGCCACGGCTCGCCGCAGCCCTCAAGGCCGAGCGTGACCTTCAGTTCGACTACCTGGGCCTGCAAACCCTGTATGACCGCTACTTTTTGCACATTGGCAAACAGCGCATTGAATTGCCCCAGGCATTTTTCATGCGGGTCGCCATGGGATTGGCGCTGAACGAAATCGACCGTGAGGCACGTGCTATCGAGTTCTACGAAGTCTTGTCCTCGTTCAACTTCATGTCGTCGACCCCCACGCTGTTCAACAGCGGCACCTTGCGCTCACAGCTCTCCAGTTGCTACCTGACCACGGTGCCCGACGACCTCGACGGCATCTACGAGTCGATCAAGGAGAACGCCCTGCTGTCCAAGTTCGCCGGCGGCCTGGGCAACGACTGGACCCGCGTGCGAGCCCTGGGCAGCCACATCAAAGGCACCAATGGCGAATCCCAGGGCGTGGTGCCTTTCCTCAAAGTGGTTAACGATACGGCGGTGGCAGTCAACCAGGGCGGCAAACGCAAGGGTGCGGTATGCACCTACCTGGAAACCTGGCACCTCGACATCGAAGAGTTTCTGGAGCTGCGCAAAAACACCGGTGACGATCGCCGCCGCACGCACGACATGAACACGGCCAACTGGATCCCTGACCTGTTCATGCGCCGCGTCATGGAAAAAGGCCAGTGGACGCTGTTCTCGCCCAACAACGTGCCCGACCTGCACGACAAGTTTGGCATCGCCTTCGAACAGGCCTACGTGGCCTATGAAGAAAAAGCGGCGCGCGGCGAAATCAAGCCTTATCGCACGGTGCAAGCCAGCGACCTGTGGCGCAAGATGCTGACCATGCTGTTCGAGACCGGCCATCCGTGGATCACGTTCAAAGATGCCTGCAACATCCGCTCACCGCAACAACATGTGGGGGTGGTGCATTCCAGCAACCTGTGTACCGAGATCACACTCAATACCAGCAACACCGAGACCGCGGTCTGCAACCTCGGCTCGGTCAATTTGCTGCAGCATTTGAAAGACGGCAAGGTGGACCATGCCAAGCTGCAAAAGACGATCACCACCGCCATGCGCATGCTCGACAACGTGATCGACATCAACTACTACGCGGTCAAAAAGGCGCGTGACTCCAACCTGCGGCATCGCCCGGTGGGACTGGGTCTGATGGGCTTCCAGGACAGTCTGTATGCCTTGCGTCTACCCTACGCGAGTGAAGCCGCGGTGCAATTCGCCGACGAATCCATGGAAGCCATTTGTTATTACGCTTACCAGGCTTCGACCGAACTGGCACGCGAACGCGGCCAGTATTCCAGCTACAAGGGCTCCTTGTGGGATCAGGGCATCCTGCCCATCGACACGCTCGACCGGCTTGCACACGAACGTGGAGGTTATGTTGAAGTAGACCGATCCAGCACCCTCGACTGGGACGCGTTACGGAAGAAAATTGCCGTGCACGGCATGCGCAATTCCAATTGCGTCGCCATTGCGCCCACCGCGACTATTTCCAACATCATCGGGGTCGACGCGTCGATTGAGCCCTGCTTCGGCAACCTGTCGGTCAAGTCCAATTTATCAGGCGAGTTCACCATCATCAACAGTTCGCTGGTACGCGACCTCAAACACCTCGGCCTTTGGGACGACGTGATGGTCATGGACCTCAAACATTTTGATGGCTCACTGGCCCCCATTGACCGGGTGCCCGAAGAAATCAAGTCGCTTTATGCCACCGCGTTCGAAGTGGAAACCCGCTGGCTGGTGGAAGCTGCGGCGCGGCGTCAGAAGTGGATTGACCAGGCGCAATCGCTCAATATTTACATGGCAGGTGCATCAGGTAAAAAGCTCGATGACACCTACAAGCTGGCCTGGGTTCGCGGTCTCAAAACTACCTACTACTTGCGCACCCAGTCGGCGACACACGTAGAAAAATCAACCGTGACGGCGGGTCGTTTAAATGCTGTGTCATCGGGAGGGGAAGTAACGGGACAAAGCCACATGAGTGCGCTGGAAGTCGCGGCAGCTGCAGCGCGTCAACAGATGGCCGCCATCCCTGCCACTGACGTCAAATTTTGCGGGGTCGACGACCCAACTTGTGAGTCTTGCCAGTAGCTTTAGCATGCGCTCGGCGCGGTCGATGTTGCAACACCACAGTGTGACATTCACCCGTGCTGAACGCGAACAAAATTCTTTCAATTTATGACACTAGATCTCATAATTCACCGATTGGAAAAAACATGTTGACTTGGGACGACGAAGTTATACCCACTGCCAGTTTGCCTGCCCCCGCAGCCAGCCGTCCGGACCCGGTGATGGCAGCGCGTTTCTCCGGCCCTCCCACCGTCCCACTCAAAGCGCCCGGGGTAGCCCCAGCGCGACGCGTCAATGCCGCTGACAAACGCATCATCAATGGCAAGACCGATGTCAACCAGTTGGTCCCCTTCAAATACAAATGGGCTTGGGAGAAATACCTATCGAGTTGCGCCAACCACTGGATGCCGCAAGAGGTCAACATGACGCGCGACATTGCGCTCTGGAAAGATCCTCATGGCCTGACCGAAGACGAGCGACGCATCGTTAAACGCAATTTGGGATTTTTCGTCACTGCCGACTCCCTTGCAGCCAACAACATCGTGCTTGGCACCTATCGCCACATCACTGCACCCGAGTGCCGCCAGTTCCTGTTGCGTCAGGCTTTCGAGGAAGCCATCCACACCCACGCTTACCAATACATAGTGGAATCACTGGGGCTGGACGAAGCCGAGATATTCAGCGCTTACAACGAGATCCAATCCATCCGCGACAAAGACGAGTTTCTGATTCCATTCATCGAGGCCATCATGGACCCGCAGTTCAGGACTGGTACACCGGAGGCCGATCAGACCCTGCTCAAATCATTGATCGTATTCGCCTGCCTGATGGAAGGCCTGTTCTTTTATGTCGGCTTCACCCAGATCCTGGCACTGGGTCGACAGAACAAGATGACTGGTGCAGCAGAGCAGTACCAGTACATCCTGCGTGACGAATCCATGCACTGCAATTTTGGCATTGACCTGATCAACCAGCTCAAGCTGGAAAACCCGCAACTCTGGACAGCAGAATTCAAGGCTGAAATCAAAGCCCTGTTTGAAACCGCCGTCGACCTTGAATACCGCTACGCTGAAGACACCATGCCACGCGGCGTGCTGGGCATGAATGCATCCATGTTCAAGGGTTACCTGCGCTACATTGCCAACCGCCGAGCCACCCAGATTGGACTCGATGCACTCTTCCCCAACGAAGAGAACCCCTTTCCCTGGATGAGTGAAATGATCGACTTGAAGAAAGAGCGTAACTTTTTCGAGACTCGTGTCATTGAATACCAGTCTGGCGGCGCCTTGTCCTGGGAATGACCGCGACGTATGACCCACCTCATTTCACCAACTTTTGAACCAGCTCATGGCTGCAAAGTTTGGTTGACCCCCATTCATGGTGCTGGGAACCCGCCCAACACCATGAATCACTTGACGCGCAATGATTTTCGTCAAGTGCTCTTTGCAAATTGATCAAGGAGATTGACATGGCCACTGCAAAAAAACCTGCTGCCAAGCCTGCTGCAAAACCCGTAGCAAAAGCTGCTGCCAAACCAGCGGTTAAAGCTGCTGCCAAACCAGCGGTTAAAGCTGCTGCCAAACCAGCTGCTAAAGCTGCTGCCAAACCAGCTGCTAAAGCTGCTGCCAAACCAGCTGCTAAAGCTGCTGCCAAACCAGCTGCTAAAGCTGCTGCCAAATCAGCTGCTAAAGCTGCTGTCAAACCAGCTGCTAAAGCTGCTGCCAAACCAGCTGCTAAAGCTGCTGCCAAACCAGCTGCTAAAGCTGCTGCCAAACCAGCTGCTAAAGCTGCTGCCAAACCAGCTGCTAAAGCTGCCGCCAAACCAGCTGTTAAAGCTGCTGCTAAAGCTGCCGCCAAACCAGCTGGTAAGCCCGTAGCAAAAAAGGCGGTGGTCGCCAAAAAGGCAGCTCCAGCAAAAAAAGCCGCCAAGGCCCCTGCGGCGCCAGCAGCACACACCAAGCTCAATCCAAAAGCAGCCTGGCCGTTTCCATCTGGATCCAAACCCTGACCCATCATTTGCGCCGAGGTGTCTGCCCGTTGCCGAATGTGCAGCGGGCTTTCCTGTCAGGGATAAAAAATCAGCAAACGATAGCCCTGTGGCCGCACCCCGGCGGCCTCAGACCTGATACGAATATACGCGGCAACTGACCATTCACCCGCCGCAGCCACCGAGTCAACCGTAGCGCCCAATTCGGTTGGTGTAAAAACTTTTCGCACCACAGGCTGATCAGACAGATCGGTCAAAGTTAATTCGATCGCAGGCAAGGCCAACGCAAATCGACCCTTGTTTTTGACGGCAAAATGCAATTCAAAGCTGTCTTGCCCCATTTGCTGAAACGTTGCGGAATCAATCACCAAGTCTTCAATGCGAAGAAGTGAGGAGACGCGACAGTCCATGACATCGCAGACGAATTGCAAGGCAGGTTTAAGCTCAGGAAACACAACCGCCATCTGATCGCGTTGGCGGTACAAGCCCTGAACCATCAGACCAAACACAAGAAGGACACCCAGTCCCCACCAGAATACGCGCCGATTACTCGGCTGCATGCTTGAAGGACGGTCTGGCATCTGCATAAACGAGACAGGTTCAGCCAATGGCTCGCGTTGTAGGTGCGTTGTCTCGGCAGCATCCGCTTCTGTCTCATTTGAAGGCTTGATCAATAGCGCACCCGACGCCCATGATGCCTCAGACGAGAACCTCACCCCCTCATGACGTACCGGAGCGCCCTCTGCTGGCACGGATGCAAGGTGTTGATTGCCGCTGGCCGATGCAGAAGACGCCAACTTCCGGTCGACGACCTCGGTTTCATCGGGCATCCATTGCGTCGTTTGAACGAAGTCATCCACAGACACCGGAAAAGAGGGATTTGTGCTTCTGACTTCGGTTTCGACCAACTGCTGTGAAGCATCGAAAATAACATCACACTGCCCGCAACGTACCCAGCCATCCGAAATACGCAACTGGTCAGGAACCAGCTTGTAACGCGTATGACATGCAGGGCAGCGGGCTATCAAGTCCATGAAGCACGCTTATTTTGTCGCCGTCATCAAGATCCAACCATCTTCAGTATCCGCGACCTCAAGTGCGCAGTAGGGTGCATAGGCCGCCTTGAGTTCGTCGACCTGGCGTTCCAGAATACCTGCCAACACCAAGGTCCCGCCATCCGCCACTCGCGACCAGAGCAGCGGTGCCAGCACCTTCAAGGGCGTCGCCAGGATATTGGCCAGCACAGTCTGGTACACACCATGGATCGTTTCCGGCAAACCCGCACGCAAAACGACATGGTTGGCCTGCGCATTCAGCACAGTTGACTCCACCGCGGCCAAATCTATATCGACCGCATCAATGTCGGTAGCACCAAATTTGGCGGCACCAATGGCCAGGATGCCAGAACCACAGCCATAGTCCAGCACGCGGCTCAGTGCCACCAGGTCGACACCGTCATGGCGGGCGATCCAGCGCAAACACATCCGCGTGGTGGGATGGGTGCCAGTACCAAAGGCCAGTCCCGGATCAAGCCGAATGACAATGCGCGCTGTAGCGGGAGGTTCATGCCAAGTGGGAACAATCCAGAATTCAGACGTGATGTCCACAGGAGCAAACTGCGACTGCGTCAAACGTACCCAGTCCTGCTCCGGCACATTCTGAATCCCCAAAACCGCACAGCCCTCAAAGAAATCCTGCAATTGCAGCAGTTCAAGTGTGGCCTGGGCCTGTTCACGGGTTGCAAACAGGGCCAGCACCCGGGAGCGCTGCCAGCCCTCTTTAGGTGGCGGCATCCCTGGCTCGCCAAACAGCGCCTGCTCGGCATCAGTTTGAGCATCAGCATCTTCCACGCTGATGCTCAAGGCATCGAGCGCATCGAGCGCGTCGCTCAAGGTTTCGACCCGGTCTTCCGGGCACATCAAGCGCAACTCAAACATGGCGCTGCCCCATCACCGGTTGTGATTGGCAAGCCAACCTTCAAGGTAATGGATGTTGGTACCACCCTCCATGAACTTGGCATCGACCATCAACTCTCGATGCAATGCAATGTTGGTGTTGATCCCCTCCACAACCGTTTCACCCAACGCCGTGCGCATGCGCGCCAGGGCCTGTTCACGGGTATCACCATAAACAATGATTTTGCCGATCATCGAGTCATAGTTGGGTGGCACAAAGTAATTGGTATAGACATGCGAGTCCACACGCACACCGGGTCCCCCTGGAGGATGCCACATGGTGATGCGCCCGGGCGACGGAATGCACTTGTAAGCATCCTCAGCATTCAGCCGACACTCAATGGCATGCCCCCGGATTTGAATCTGACGCTGTGTGAACGGTAACTTTTCACCGGCTGCCACCATAATTTGCGTTTTGACGATGTCAACGCCCGTTGTCATCTCGGTTACCGGGTGTTCGACCTGAACGCGGGTATTCATCTCAATGAAGTAAAACTCGCCGTCCTCATACAAAAACTCAAAAGTACCGGCACCGCGGTAACCAATCTTTTTACAAGCGGCCACACAGCGTTCGCCCACACGTTCAATCAGCTTGCGGGGAATGCCTGGTGCAGGGGCTTCTTCAATGACTTTTTGGTGACGCCGCTGCATTGAACAATCGCGCTCACCAAGATAGACCGCGTTTTTGAACTTGTCGGCAAGAATCTGAATTTCGACATGGCGCGGGTTCTGCAAATACTTTTCCATGTACACCGCAGGATTGCCAAAAGCAGCGCCGGCTTCGTTTTTGGTCATCGCCACCGCGTTGATCAGCGCTGCCTCGGTGTGCACCACCCGCATGCCACGGCCTCCACCACCGCCTGCGGCCTTGATGATGACCGGATAACCGATCATTTTGGCAATCCGTTTGATCTGGACCGGATCGTCCGGCAATTCGCCTTCAGAGCCGGGCACACAGGGCACACCCGCCTTGATCATGGCTTGTTTGGCCGACACCTTGTCACCCATGATTCGGATCGATTCCGGCGTAGGGCCAATGAACTGGAAGCCGCTGCGCTCCACCCGCTCTGCAAAATCAGCGTTCTCACTCAAAAAACCATAGCCCGGGTGAATGGCTTCTGCATCGGTAACCTCGGCGGCCGAAATAATGGCCGGCATGTTGAGGTAACTTAGCGCGGAAGATGCAGGTCCGATGCACACCGCCTCTTCAGCCAGTTTGACGTACTTGGCATCGCGATCAGCTTCCGAATACACCATAACGGCCTGGACACCCAACTCACGGCAGGCACGTTGGATCCGCAAAGCGATTTCGCCTCGGTTGGCAACCAGAATTTTCTTAAACATGAATGGCGCCTGACCTTAATCAATGATGAAGAGCGGTTGACCATATTCCACCGCTTGACCGTTATCAGCCAATATGCGTCGCACGGTCCCGCTCTTGTCAGATTCAATTTCATTGAGGATTTTCATGGCCTCAATGATGCAGAGGGTCTCACCCTCCTTCACATTGTCGCCAACCTCGACAAAAGACTTGGCGCCCGGTGAAGCAGAACGATAAAAAGTTCCTACCATTGGCGACTTGACGGTATGGCCGGTTTCAGCCGGGACCGCAGCCACGACAGGGGCTGCCTCAGGTGCGGCAACAGGTACCGCGACCGGCACCTGCGTTGCAGACGGACTCTGGGAGGCAAAGTGTTGAATCACGGCTCCCCCCCCTTTGACAATGCGAATTTTGCCTTCTGCTTCAGTGATTTCAAGCTCGGAGACATTTGATTCCGAGACCAGGTCGATCAGGGTTTTGAGTTTTCTGAGATCCATGGGGGCTCCAACGAAAATAGGTAACTGCCAACAGGAATTCACTTATATTTTCGATAAATTGCAATTAATTTTCGACAAAACAAGCTAACTAGGCATTATTTTACATTTTCTTTACAACGTCAATCAGACTGGCAAGCGCTCCCAAAGACGCAGATCATCGGCTGTCAGCTTGCCCATTTTACGGTGGACAACTTGGCCTGTCGAATCAAATACCACGGTAAACGGCAAGGCACCAGATGAATTTCCAAGCGATCGACTGATTTCGATGCCTGGGAAACCGGCCAAAGCGACCGAAAAAGACAGCGGCGACTGAGCCAGAAAACGAGTCACCGGCGCAGCCTGATCTACTGCCAAACCCAATACCTGCCACCCTTTTGTCTTGTTTTGTTGAAAGAAATTGTCAATTAACGGCAGTTCTTCAACACAGGGTGGGCACCAGGTTGCCCAAAAATTCAACACCAGCGGGCGACCCTTGAATGTACTTGTCGCCAGTACAACCCCGTCCAACCGGGCGAATTGTTGTCCCCAAAAATGATTTTCAGCCTCTTGAAGCGCCTGTGACTGGCGCTTGATAGTACGCCAGACCAAGCCTGCACCGACACCAGCCAAAGCCAACCCGGCGGCGGCAAGCAAGCCGCGCCGTGATGTACGCGACGCGCTCATGCCGTCCGCTGCGTCAGCAAACGTCGGACAGCCGCGGCATCCCCACGCGGCGCGCGGCACCTGGCATCGGGTTTAAGCGCACCGCGCATATCGTCAAAATCATAAATCATCAGATGCACCCCTATATCTTCATTCAATTCGGCACAAAAGGCATGCACGCTCAAAGCCTCGACCATCTCGCCTTTGAAGCCCGAGACCGTGCGCGGGACATAACTCACATGCTGGTCAATCAACGCGATTTCAGCTGATTTGCTGTCATCACAAAATAACTGGAGGTAAATATCCGACTTTCTAGTCGCTGAGCCATGCCACACCGCCCCCCCCAAGTGAGGGCGAAACTCAGACAAGCGCGCCATCCAGTCCAACGCCAGGCGCCGCAAGGCCTGCAACTCATGCGGCTGGGTGTCCGCACAAAACACCGCAATGTAATCCATCACTGCCTCTTCCAAAACTTCATTGGATGGCAATGCCCCTCGCCCATTCAGACCCAGCTCTTTGACCGCCCGTCGTTTGGCAGGGCCGTACTCAAGGCCATCCTCCACCACCCAACGGGCGGCCTGTGTCGCAATTTCAGATTGGATTTCAGTCATGGAAAGTGCATTTTGCCCTGATTGTGTTTCTCCAGCCCTGCAGAGGGAATGGGTCTGGCACTAACGGATTGGCCACCTAAAATGACACCATGCATATTCACATTCTTGGCATCTGCGGCACCTTCATGGGAGGACTTGCCGCCTTGGCACGCGAAGCAGGCCACAAAGTCACCGGCTGTGATGCTGGCGTTTACCCCCCCATGAGCGACCAGTTACGCGCTTTGGGGATTGACCTGATGGAAGGCTATGGTGCCGATCAACTGGCACTCAAGCCAGACATGTATGTGGTCGGCAACGTAGTGAGCCGTGCACAGTTGAACGATGGCACACCCAAATTCCCGCTGATGGAAGCCATTCTCGATGCCGGTCTGCCCTACACCAGCGGACCACAATGGCTGGCCGAGCACGTATTGCAGGGTCGCCATGTGATTGCCATTGCCGGCACCCATGGCAAAACCACCACCACCGCCATGACCAGCTGGATTCTGGAACATGCTGGCTTGCAACCCGGCTTTTTGGTTGGTGGCGTGCCACTGAACTTTGGCGTCTCTGCCCGACTGGGCCAGGGCCAGGCATTTGTCATTGAGGCCGATGAGTACGACACCGCCTTTTTTGACAAACGCAGCAAGTTCGTGCACTACCGGCCACGCACCGCCGTACTCAACAATCTGGAGTTTGACCACGCCGACATTTTTGACAATCTGGCGGCCATTGAGCGGCAATTTCACCATTTGCTACGCACCGTGCCCGGTACCGGCGCGCATGGCAGCGGGCGGATCGTCGTCAACGGCTTGGAAGAAAGTCTGGGGCGCGTGCTGCACATGGGCTGCTGGAGCGAGGTGCGCAGCTTTGGCGCCGCCGTCAGCGACTTCACGGCACAGGGCGAGGCGCAGGACTTCGACGTATTATTTCAAGGTCAAGCCGTCGGTCACGTGACATGGCCACTGACAGGCAACCACAACCAACTCAATGCCCTGGCCGCCATCGCTGCCGCCGAACACCTGGGCGTTGACCCGCAGCTTGCTGCGCAGGCGCTGGCCAACTTCGAGAACGTGAAACGTCGCATGGAGTTGCGCGGCACGGTCCAGACCGCGAACGGAAACATCAACGTTTACGACGACTTCGCCCACCACCCCACGGCGATTCGCACCACCGTGGACGGCCTGCGCCGGACACTCAAGGCCGGCGAACGCATTCTGGCGGTATTTGAGCCGCGTTCCAACACCATGAAACTGGGCACCATGAAATCGCAATTACCCTGGAGTCTGGAACAGGCCGATCTGGCTTTTTGTCACAGCGCCGGTCTGGATTGGGATGCCAACGAAGTGCTGGCAACCATGGGCGCACGGGCGGTGGTGACAAACAACATCGACGCACTGGTCAGTCAAGTCAGTCAGGCCGTCCGAGGCGGGGACCACATCCTGTGCATGAGCAATGGCGGTTTTTCCGGAGTTCATGCCAAGCTGCTGCAAACACTACGCAACAAATAACAGGGCCCACTGGCAGGACGTCGCCAGAGGCCCCCAAGACCTCTGGTGGTTTTACCTACTAGCGCGTCGCGCCAAGACTGCTTTGGACAGCACGTCCAGGCATTCCATCGAATCATCCCAGCCCAGACAGGCATCGGTGATGCTCTTGCCAAATTCGAGCTTGTCGGATTTGTCCTTGCCCGGCGTGAACTTTTGCGCACCAGCCTGCAGGTGACTTTCAACCATGACGCCGAACACCTGGTGCGAGCCAGCCTTGATCTGATTGGCAATATCACGCGCCACCTCCAGCTGCTTTTCGTGCTGCTTGCTGCTGTTGGCGTGACTGCAGTCCACCATCAGGGTGGCGGGCAGTTTGGCTTTTTCCAGTTCGGCACAGGCCGCCGCGACACTGGCTGCGTCATAGTTGGGCGCTTTGCCACCGCGCAAAATCACGTGGCAGTCCTTGTTGCCATGGGTTTGCACAATCGCCACCTGACCATTCTTGTGAACTGACAGAAAGTGGTGGCCGCCGGCGGCGGCCTGAATCGCATCGGTAGCAATTTTGATGTTGCCGTCGGTGCCATTCTTGAAGCCGATCGGCGCGGACAGACCGGAGGCCAGTTCGCGGTGCACCTGGCTCTCGGTGGTGCGGGCGCCAATCGCGCCCCACGCGATCAAGTCACCCAGATACTGGGGAGAGATCACGTCCAGGAATTCACTACCGGCGGGCAAGCCCAGACGGTTGATCTCGATGAGCAATTGGCGGGCGATGCGCAGACCTTCGTCGATGCGAAAGGATTCGTCCAGGTAGGGGTCGTTGATCAGGCCTTTCCAGCCGACGGTAGTGCGCGGTTTCTCAAAGTACACGCGCATCACAATTTCCAGCGAGTCAGCGTACTTGTCGCGCTGCTCTTTCAACCGGCGCGCGTACTCGATGGCCGCCGCCGGGTCATGAATGGAACACGGGCCAATGATCACCAACAGCCGGTCATCCTTGCCCGCCATGATCTGGTGAATATGCCGCCTTGTGCTGCTGATCATCTTTTCCACTGGCGTGCCCTGAATCGGAAAAAACCGGATTAAATGCTCTGGCGGCGGTAACACGGTGATGTCCTTGATACGTTCGTTGTCGGTCTGACCGGTACGGTCAGTGGCGGGACTTGGCGCGTTGGTACCCCAGGCATCTTTATCAGCAGTGGCTTTGGCAGTCATGGACAGGTTCCTCATAGAGTTGAAATCAAGAACACATAAAAAAACCGCCGGGGTTAGCGGCGGTTTTTGGAAGATCAGGACGTTTGATTCAGGTACGTTCAGAACTCTCTACCGCCGGTGGCGCTTGAGAACCAAAAATAGCCAAAGAAAAAATAAACTGACTTCATGAGTCTGAAATGTAGCACAGTCGCATCAGTCAAAAATGACAAAATCACTTGCGCGCTTTGGCGTCATGCCGTCCCACCCACCGTCAGGCCATCGATCCGCAACGTGGGTTGCCCGACCCCGACCGGAACACTCTGGCCTTCTTTGCCGCAGGTGCCAACCCCGCTGTCAAGCTTCATGTCATTTCCGATCATGCTGACGCGTTTCAGCACTTCAGGCCCACTGCCCACCAGAGTCGCGCCCTTCACCGGATACAAAATCTTGCCGTTTTCCACCCAATAGGCCTGGCTCGCCGAAAACACGAACTTGCCCGAAGTGATGTCCACCTGACCGCCACCAAAGTTGGTGGCGTACAGACCTTTCTTGATGCTGGCCACGATTTCTTCAGGCGCCTTGTTACCGCCCAGCATGTAGGTGTTGGTCATACGCGGAAGCGGCACGTGCGCGTAACTCTCACGCCGCCCGTTGCCCGTTGGTTTGACCCCCATCAAACGGGCGTTCATGGCGTCCTGGATATAGCCCTTGAGAATGCCGTCTTCAATCAGCACATTGCGGCCGCTGGCGTTGCCTTCATCATCGACATTGAGCGAACCCCGCCGGTCACTGAGGGTGCCGTCGTCCAGCACAGTCACCCCCTTGGCAGCCACCCGCTGGCCAATTCGGCCACTGAAAGCACTCGACCCCTTGCGATTGAAATCACCTTCGAGCCCGTGACCGATGGCTTCGTGCAACAAAATACCTGGCCAGCCTGCACCCAGCACCACCGTCATCTCACCCGCTGGCGCGGGTCGTGCATCCAGATTGGTGAGCGCCGCCGAGACCGCTTCATCGACATACTGCCCAATCAGTGCGTCATCAAAATAGGCAAAACCAAAACGACCGCCACCGCCGGCAGATCCGACCTCGCGACGACCTTGTTGCTCGGCGATCACGGTTACGCTCAAACGCACCAGCGGGCGCACATCGGCAGCCAGGGTACCGTCGGCACGCGCCACCAGCACCACGTCATACTCTGCAGCCAAACCGGCCATAACCTGCGCCACACGCGGATCTTTGGCACGTGCCAACTGTTCTACTTTTTCCAGCAAACTGACCTTGGCCGTGCTGTCCAGACTAGCAATAGGGTCAAGTCCGTTGTACAGGGTGCGCGAAGACGCAATTTTTTTAGCAGGCACCCGCACCCGCCCAACCTGCGCGATGCTGGCGATTGACCGTACGGTCCGTGCCGCATCCAGCAGCGAGGCTTCAGAAATGTCATCGGAATAGGCAAAAGCGGTTTTCTCGCCGCTGACTGCGCGCACACCAACACCCTGATCGATAGAGAACGAGCCGGTTTTGACAATGCCTTCTTCCAGACTCCAACCCTCTGAACGGGTGTACTGAAAATACAAATCGGCCTCATCGACCTGATGCGCCTTGATTTCGGCCAAGGCGCGGGCCAGGTGGGATTCGTCCAGCCCAAACGGGGTCAGCAGCAGGGACTTGGCAATTGCCAGGCGTTCAAGAGTGGGTTCGCGTGAAATCATCGCACGATTCTAGGGCTTGGGGGTCAATTTGGGCGGTGGATGGCAGCACTCAACCACTTGAACCATGCGGTGAACAGCCATCCTCCTACAAGATGTTGAGGACAGAGCAAATTTGCCACGGAAATATTGATCTGCCTCGCAAGGGATCAGGTTGTCAGGATTGCACCAGTCTTTTGGACTTGGCAATCGACATCAGGATGCCCAGGCCCAGGCCCAGGGTGACCATGGCTGTGCCGCCGTAGCTGATGAACGGCAAGGGCACGCCCACCACCGGCAAAATACCGCTGACCATGCCCATGTTCACGAAAGCGTAGCAAAAGAAAATCATCGCCATGGCCCCCCCCAACAGGCGGGTGAACACGGTGGGCGCCTCCAGCGCAATCACCAGCGCACGCAACACCAAAAAGAGAAAGGCAGTAATCAGCAGCAAATTACCAAACAAGCCAAACTCTTCCGAGAACGCCGCAAAAATAAAATCAGTGGTGCGCTCCGGGATGAACTCCAGATGGGTTTGTGTGCCCTGCATGAAACCCTTGCCCCAAAAACCACCGGAGCCAATCGCAATCATGCCCTGGATGATGTGAAACCCCTTACCCAAGGGATCGCGACCGGGGTCCAGCAAAGTGCATACGCGCTGCTGCTGGTACTCATGCAACAATGGCCAACGGACACCCTCGGCACACAACTCAGGCTCAAACACCACCAGCATGGTGATGCCCAGCAAGGTCAGAATCAATGGCGGCGCCACCAGCTTCCAGCTCAAGCCGGCAAAAAAGATCACGGACAGTCCGGCCGCCAGCACCAGCAGCGAGGTACCTAAATCAGGCTGTTTCATGATCAGCCCAACTGGCAACATCAACAACAGGCCAGCCACCAGAAAATCCAGTGGCCGCAATTGACCCTCTCGCTTCTGGAACCACCAGGCCAACATCAACGGCATGGCAATCTTGAGGATTTCACTGGGCTGAATGGTCACGCCGACATTGAGCCAACGCCTGGCGCCTTTTTTTGTCACCCCAAACACCGCCACCGCGATCAACAACGTAACACCCAAAATGTAGAGCGGGACAGCCAGTGCCATCAAACGCTGTGGTGGAATCTGAGACACCACGAACATGATGAAGCCGGCAATCAACATGTTGCGCGCATGGTCTTCAAAGCGCGTGCCATGGTCGTAGCCGGAGGAATACATGGTCAGCAAACCACCGCATACCAGTATGAAAACGGCAAAAGCCAGGGGACCGTCAAACCCTGAAAACCAGGGTGATAGACGACGCGACAGGGAAGGACGTTCAAAAACCAGCGACATGGGCGTGATTATCGCGGGACGCAATCAGGTGGTGACACCCTCAAGGGTATCGTTACCGGACCGTCGTTCACCAGGTGCACCTGCATGTCGGCGGCAAACTGGCCGGTTTGCACGATGGGGTGCACCGCCTGGGCCTGTTTTACAAAATACTCATACAAATGTCGACCTTCGTCAGGTACCGCAGCCGTCGTGAAACTGGGCCGGTTGCCGCCTGAGACATCTGCCGCCAGCGTGAACTGGCTCACCACCAGCAAACCACCCATTCGTCCATGACCATCGATGTTTTGCACGTTGTGGTTCATCTTGCCCGCTGCATCGCTGAAAATTCGCAATTTCAGAATTTTGGCCAGTAGTTTTTCACCCTGCGCCTCGGTGTCACCACGCTCAGCGCACAGGAAGACCAGCAACCCAGGGCCAATTTCGCCGACCACGCGGCCAGCCACGTCCACCCGGGCGTGGCGCACCCGCTGCAGCAAAGCCATCATGATCGAGCCACCAGACAGCCGGGTTGCGACTTGACAATCCCTTTCACGAGAGGCTCAAGACAGTGTCACGCGGACAAACTTGCGTTTCCCAACTTGCAGCACGTACGTACCCGCACCCAGCTTGAGTCCCTTGTCACTCACGACACCCGAGTCCAGCCGAACGCCACCACCATCAATCAGGCGATTGCCTTCGCCGCTGGAAGTCGCCAGACCCACGGTCTTTAACAAAGCACCAATGCCCAAGGCTGCACCGCCCTCGCCCAAAGGCAAACGCACCTCGGCAATCTCATCAGGAACGCCGCCCTTGCTGCGATTGATGAAGTCCTGCTCGGCCGCATCCGCCGCCGCGCTGGAGTGGAAACGGGTGGTGATTTCCTTGGCCAGCGCCACCTTGGCCTCCTTGGGATTGCGCCCGGCCAGCACATCCGCCTTCAAGGCAGCAATTTCAGCTTCCGACTTGAAGCTCAGCAGCGTGTACCAACGCCACATCAGCACGTCAGAGATGCTCAGGACCTTGGCAAACATGGTGTTGGCATCCTCGGAAATTCCAATGTAGTTGCCCTTGCTCTTGGACATTTTCTCAATACCGTCCAGGCCCTCGAGCAGGGGCATGGTCAAAATGCACTGAGGCTCCTGGCCGTATTCAGCTTGCAGGTGACGTCCCATCAACAGATTGAATTTTTGATCGGTCCCTCCCAGTTCCAGATCACTCCTTAGAGCCACGCTGTCGTACCCCTGCATGAGCGGGTACAGGAACTCGTGCACGCTGATCGGTGTGCCGGCGTGGAAACGGTCATGAAAATCGTTGCGCTCCATCATGCGTGCCACGGTATAGCGCGCTGCCAGCTCGATCATGCCGCGCGACCCCAAGGTGTCGCCCCACTCGCTGTTGTAACGAATCTCGGTTCTTGATGGGTCCAGAACCATGGACGCCTGACGGTAATAGGTTTCGGCATTGACCTCAATTTGCTCGCGGGTCAGCGGTGGACGCGTGGTATTACGACCGGACGGATCACCGATCAGCGTGGTGAAATCGCCAATCAAAAAGATGACGGTGTGACCCAAGTCCTGCAATTGGCGCAGCTTGTTGAGCACCACCGTATGGCCTATGTGAATATCCGGTGCAGTCGGGTCCAGTCCGAGTTTGATGCGCAACGGGGTACTGGTCGCCTCTGAGCGCGCCAGTTTCTTGAGCCAATCTTCCTGAGGAATCAGTTCTTCACAGCCGCGCAGGGTGACCGCCAAAGCCTCCCGGACACGATCAGACACAGAAAATTGAGGTGATTTGGCATTTGTCATAAGGGTTTTTCTGGATGCAACGGATCGGGCAGGGTTTATACTCTATAGCTGTTTTTTTAGACTGATTTTACGTTGGCAACCCGGCCTATTTTTTCTTGCCTGTTGCTTCCTTCAGACAAGACTCATTCCAGGATTCTCTCTTGTTCAAGCAATTTTTTGCCATCGGCCAGGTTTTCGCGAACACTGCTGCCCATTTGCTGAAGCAGCACCCCAAGCGTGTCACAGCCGTAGTGGCGGCATTGTTGCTGAGCGGCGGTGGCGGTGCTTTTGCCGTGGCCTCACTGGGGCCGGATGCCGCTGATTTACCCGTGCGCGAAATACTGGAAACAGTGCAGCCGCTGGCCGTCACTGACTATATCCAGGATGTCACCCCGGCGTATGTGCTCTACCGAACTGATAACACGCGCGCCAGCGACACAGCCGATACCCTGTTCAAACGCCTGGGCATCGACGATCCACAGGCTGCCGCTTACCTGCGCAACGATGACAGCGCGCGTCAGATTTTGCTTGGCCGCAGTGGCCGTCAAATTACCGTCGAAGCCCTGAACGACCAGCGTCTGCAAAAACTCACAGCCCGCTGGAGCACCGACACCGATGCTCAATTCAAACGTCTGGTCATTGAGCGCAAAGGCGATGGTTTCAGCACACGCCTGGAAACTGCCCCCCTGAGCGCCAGCAGCCAACTGGCCAGCGGTACCATTCAGAATTCATTGTTTGCAGCCACCGATGAAGCCAAGATTCCCGATGCCATCGCCGTGCAATTGGCCGAGATTTTTTCGGGCGACATCGATTTCCGTCGCGAGTTACGTAAAGGAGACCGCTTTTCCGTGGTCTATGAAACCCTGGAAGGCGATGGTGAGCCCCTGCGCACCGGTCGCGTCCTGAGCGCCGAATTTGTCAATGCAGGCAAGACCTATCAGGCCATGTGGTTCGATGAACCCATTGCAGGTCAAGCGCCCGGAAGCACACAGGCAGGCAGGCCCAGCTACAAGGGGGGTTACTACACGCTTGATGGCCAAAGTTTGCGCCGCGCATTTTTAAGCTCGCCAGTCGCCTTTTCGCGTATCAGCAGTGGCTTTGCCATGCGCTTTCATCCGGTGTTGAAACAAATGCGCGCCCATCTGGGCACTGACTTCGCAGCCAGCACCGGTACACCGGCACGTACCGTCGGCGACGGCGTGGTGACATTCTCAGGCGTTCAAAATGGCTACGGTAATGTTGTTTTTATCAAGCACCGCGACGAAACCGAAACGGTGTATGCCCATTTGAGCAAACTGCTGGTCCGTCGTGGCGAGAAGGTAAGCCAAGGCCAAACCATTGGTCTTGTTGGTTCGACCGGCTGGGCGACCGGTCCTCATCTGCACTTCGAGGTGCGCCACAATGGTGTACAGCAGGATCCCATGAAAGTGGCCCAAAAGAGCGAGACCGTTCCTGTCACTGCAGCAGTCAAGCCCGTTTTCGACAAATTAGCGCAACAGGCCAAAATTGCATTGGCCGCTGCCGCCACCATGGAAGTGACCAGCGCGCAGTAATTTGCTTACCTACGGCATCGCATGACTGCGTTATTCATCGGCCTGATGTCAGGCACCTCGCTGGACGGAGTCGATGGTGTCCTGGCGGACTTTGGTACCACCCCGATCGCTATTCGCGCCCATGCCAGTGCCGCACTTGAACCTGCCCTGAAGGCGGAACTGCTGGCACTCAACCAGCCAGGCATCAATGAGCTGCATCGCGCCGCCTTGGCCGCCAACGCGCTCATGCGAGTCTATGCCAGCGTGGTGGAACAATTGTTGGCCATGACTTCCTTTGTGCCTCGGCAGATCACAGCCATCGGTGCCCATGGACAAACGGTGCGGCACCAGCCCCAAATACACGATGGCACCGGCTACACATTGCAGTTGGCGAATCCAGCATTGCTGGCTGAACTCACCGGCATCGATGTCATTGCAGACTTCCGGAGCCGCGACGTGGCCGCTGGCGGCCAGGGGGCGCCCTTGGTACCAGCCTTTCACCAAGCCGTATTTGGCAAGCCGGATCAGACCATGGCGGTACTCAATATTGGCGGCATGGCCAATCTCACCATCTTGGGTCTTGCGCGGACGGATGATGTGCTCGGCTTTGATTGCGGCCCCGGCAACGCCTTGATGGATGCCTGGTGCCTGCGCCATCTCGGTCTTCCATTTGATGCTTACGGCACCTGGGCTGCAAGCGGCCAAGTACATACCAACTTGTTGAACACCATGTTGGCCGAACCTTTTTTTGCTTTGCTGCCGCCGAAAAGTACCGGGCGGGACTTGTTCAACCTTGATTGGCTTGAACTGCAACTCAAAGGCTTTCCCAATGTGATGCCTGTCGATGTTCTAACCACATTAACCGAATTGACTGCTAGAACCTGTGCCGCATGCGTCCAAACTTATGGTTCGAAGAGCAAACAACTGATCGTTTGCGGCGGCGGCGCCTTCAATGCACACTTGATGGCGCGCCTGCAAGCACTGCTGCCGGGCGTGGTGGTTCAAGTCTCCGATGCCCACGGCCTGCCAGCACAACAGGTCGAGGCCGCAGCCTTTGCCTGGCTGGCCCGCAAAACAATCCGGCGCGAAACCCTGGATCTAAAAAGCATCACGGGCACCCGAGGTGCCCGTGTATTGGGTGCGATTTACCCGGCTTGAGCCGGCTTATGCCGCTTGATCAGGAGAAGCTTGAGCCACAACCACAGGTGGTGGTGGCATTGGGGTTTTTAATCACAAACTGCGCCCCCTGCAGGTCTTCCTTGTAGTCAATCTCTGCCCCAACCAGATACTGGTAGCTCATGGCATCGATCAACAGGGAAACCCCATTCTTGGTCATGGTGGTATCGTCGTCGTTGGTGATTTCATCAAAGGTGAATCCGTACTGAAAGCCCGAACAGCCACCACCCTGCACAAACACGCGCAGTTTCAGATCAGGATTGCCCTCTTCGGCAATCAGGTCAGCCACTTTGGCTGCGGCACTGTCAGTAAACAAAATCGGGGCAGGCATTTCGGTTTGAATGTCTTCAGCAACAGCGCTCATGAATTTCTCCGTTAAATGGAATTGATGAAATGGTACAGTAATTCGATCAAGCTTTGTCGCGCCCGTGATTAGTCGCTAGTTTCAATGTGGGATTTTCTTCCACCTCAAGTGACATTCGGGGCTAGATGCAAAAAACCGCCAGAACTTGCATTCGGGCGGTTTTTTAGTTTGGAAGCGAAGAATTAACGCTTGCTGAACTGCTTGCGACGGCGGGCACCGTGCAAACCGACCTTCTTACGTTCCACTTCACGGGCATCGCGGGTCACGAAGCCAGCTTTGCTGAGTTCGGATTTGAGCGTTGCGTCGTAGTCGATCAGGGCGCGGGTGATACCGTGGCGCACTGCACCCGCCTGGCCAGACTCGCCGCCGCCTGCCACATTGACCATGATGTCAAAGGTTTCAGCGTGGTTGGTCAGCATTAGGGGCTGTTTGCAGATCATGATGGAGGTCTCGCGGCCAAAGAACTTTTGAATGTCCTTACCGTTGACGACAATCTGGCCGGAGCCTTTTTTCAGGAAAACACGGGCGACGCTGGATTTGCGACGGCCGGTACCATTGTTCCATTCACCAATCATTGAGAGCTCCTTAGATTTCCAACACTTTGGGTTGCTGGGCAGTGTGCGGGTGCTCAGCACCACCGTACACCTTGAGCTTCTTGATCATGGCGTAGCCAAGCGGCCCCTTGGGCAGCATGCCCTTGACGGCTTTTTCCAAAGCACGGCCAGGGAATTTGGCTTGCATGTCACGGAAGTTGGTGGAACTGATGCCGCCCGGGTAACCCGAGTGGCTGTAGTAGACCTTGTCCAGGGACTTGGCACCGGTCACGCGCAGCTGGGCCGCGTTGGTCACGATGATGAAGTCGCCGGTATCGACGTGAGGCGTGTAAATGGCCTTGTGTTTGCCGCGCAAACGGAGAGCAACTTCGCTGGCTACTCGTCCGAGGACCTTGTCGGTCGCGTCAATCACAAACCACTCGTGCACGACCTCAGCGGGTTTTGCGCTGAATGTTGACATGAGATTTCTCTTTGTAAAGAAGGGTTTGGCGGGCTCTTTTCTACGTTCGGCGTTCCTTCTATTCCAAACCCGACGACTTTGATCGTCAGCTTCGGTGGGAATCTCTTAGGTAGGGGTTTTAGCTTCGCCGCGGAGCCACAAAAGCGCTGCGAAGCCCGGCATTATACAAACATACCGGGCACTGCGGTTAACATCCCCACATGTTCAGTTATCGACACGCCTTTCATGCCGGCAACCATGCCGACGTTCTCAAGCACACCACGCTGCTGGCCATCCTGCGCCACATGGCGCTCAAGGACACGGCTTTTACCGTATTTGACACCCACGCCGGCGCCGGTTTGTACCGCCTTGATGGCGACTACGCCAGCACCAGCGGCGAAGCTGGCGGGGGCTATTTGCGTCTGATCGAGAAGCTCGCCAGCATCACACCCACCTCTGCCCTGCAGGACTACCTCGACACCGTGGCCGGCTTCAACGCGCCGGGCAGCCACAAGGTGTATCCGGGTTCGCCCTTCATCATTCAGCGCCTGCTGCGCGAACGCGACAAACTCAAGCTGTTTGAAATCCACCCCACCGACACCAAAACCCTGTCTTCCAACATTGCCCAGCTCGACGTGGGCCGCCAGGTTGCGGTGCTGCGCGAGGACGGCTTTGAAGGCATCAAGAAATTCCTGCCACCACCGTCACGCCGCGCGCTGGTGCTGTGCGACCCAAGTTATGAAATCAAACACGACTACAACCGCGTGGTCGACATGGTGGCCGATGCGCTGGGCCGATTTTCTACCGGCACCTATGCCATCTGGTACCCGATTATTCCGCGCCCGGAAGCGCACCAATTGCCACGCAAGCTCAAGACCCTGGCCACCAAGGCTGGCAAACCCTGGCTCAATGCCACCCTCACGGTCAAGTCCAGCAAACTGCTGACCAACGAAGCCGGTGACGTGATCCGCCCGGGCCTACCCGCCAGCGGCATGTTTGTCATCAACCCGCCGCACACCCTGAAACAGGCCTTGAAAGACAGCTTGAAGCAGGTGGCACTCGTGCTGGCGCAAGACCAGAACAATGCCTTTGAGGTGGAGTCGGGCAGTTAAGCGCGTCCCGCCTTGACAAGAGAGGCGCCCGAAAAGGCCACAACTCCTTCACGTTAACGGGCCAACAGCGCCGTTAACGCCACCCCGGTATGTGTGGCCAAGGCCACCACGGCTTCGGGCGAGCCCGCGGCCACCACATGGCCACCCGCGTTGCCACCCTCCGGCCCCAAATCAATCACCCAATCTGCCTCGGCAATCACGTCCAGGTCATGCTCGATCACCACCACGCTGTGGCCGCCGTCAACCAGTCGGTGCAGCACCTTGATGAGTTTTTCGACATCAGCCATGTGCAAGCCCACGGTCGGTTCATCCAGCACATAGAGCGTGTGTGGCGCCTTCTGGCCGCGCCGGGTGATGTCGTCACGCACCTTGCTGAGCTCGGTCACGAGCTTGATGCGCTGCGCCTCACCACCACTCAAGGTCGGTGACGGCTGGCCCAAGGTCAGGTAACCCAGACCCACGTCTTTCAACAGTTGCAACGGATGGGAAATGACCGGCATGGCGGCAAAAAAGTCGACTGCTTCGTCCACTTCCATTTGCAGCACGTCACCAATGTTTTTTCCGCGCCAGGTCACCGCCTGGGTCTCGGGGTTGAAGCGCGCGCCCTTGCAGGTTTCGCACAGCACCTTCACATCGGGCAGGAAACTCATGGCGATGGTGCGGATGCCCTGCCCTTCACAGCCCGGGCAACGGCCCTCGCCGGTGTTGAAGCTGAAGCGGTTGGCAGCATAGCCCCGCGCCTTGGCTTCCAGCGTGTCGGCAAAGAGCTTGCGGATGGTGTCCCAAAAACCGATGTAGGTGGCGGGGCAACTACGGGGCGTTTTGCCGATCGGGGTTTGGTCGACTTCCAGCACGCGGTCCACCGTCTCGAAGCCGGTGACATCTTCGCATCCCACCCAGGCCAGGGTTTCGCCTGCAGCCATGGCGTCGCGACCGGCCTTGGTGCTGCGCTTTTGCACGGCGACCTGCACATTGGCCAACAACACGTCACGCGCCAGCGTGGACTTGCCCGAGCCACTGACACCAGTGACGGCGACCAGGCGGCTCAGGGGAATGCGGACGGTGACCTTATGCAGGTTGTGGAGCTTCGCGCCAGTGACGGTGATCCAGTGCTGCGCTTCGTGGTCCGTGCGTCGCGGCTTCAGCGGGTGCTTCATCGCGTGCAGCAAATAACGCCCCGTCTGGGAATCGGCTGCGCCCTGAATGTTCGCCACCCCGCCTTCAGCCACCAGCCGGCCACCGCGTTTGCCGGCGCTGGGGCCAATGTCGATGATGTGATCGGCATGACGAATGGTGTCCACGTCGTGTTCCACCACCACCAGCGTGTTGCCCTGGTCGCTCAGGGTCTGCAAGGCACCCAGCAGGATCTGGTTGTCGCGTGCGTGCAGGCCAATGGTGGGTTCGTCCAGCACGTAACACACGCCCTGCAAATTGCTGCCCAGCTGCGCAGCGAGGCGGATGCGCTGCGCCTCGCCGCCGCTCAAGGTGGGCGCACCCCGGTCCAGCGTCAGGTAGCCCAGGCCCACCTGCTCCAGAAACTCCAGCCGACCCTTGATCTCGGGGATCAGGTCGCGGGCAATGTCACTTTCCCGCCCGCTCAGGCGGCCCAGCGTTTGCATGGTTTCGACCCAGCCGCGCAGGTCGCTCACGCTCAGGCTCGCCAGTTCGGTGATGGCCACTTCCCCAAACCGCACCGCCCGCGCCGTCGCGTTGAGCCGGGTCCCCTGGCAAGTGGGGCACACGGTATCGACCAAGTCTTCCACTTCAGGCTCGGCAAAGGTCTGCTCACGGCCCTTGTTGTCGTCGTCACGCACCGAGTCGTCAAACACCTTGCGCTGCTCACGCGTGAGCTTGACCCCGGTGCCCACACAGTCCGGGCACCAGCCGTGTTTGCTGTTGTAACTGAAGAGCCGCGGGTCGAGCTCGGCATAACTGGTACTGCACACCGGGCAGGCGCGCAGGGTGGAAAACGCACTCAAATGCCCGATGCCCGCTGTCGGCATTCCCGCCTGCATGGCTTCGCTCAAGCCAGCCAGATCACTCAGCACATGCACCACGCCCTTGCCGTGCTGGAGCGCCTTGGCCAGTGCCTCACGCAGCAGCGCCTCCTGTTCCGGCAAGACATCCAAACTGAACACCGGCAGTTCGATGGTGTGTTCCTTGAAACGATCCAGGCGCGGGAAGTTGGTGGTGGGCAAAAAGTTGCCATCGACCCGCAAATGGGTGAAGCCGCGCGGGCGCGCCCAGTCGGCCAGCTCGGTGTAAACGCCCTTGCGGTTCATCACCAGCGGCGCCAGCAGACCGATGTGCTGACCACGAAAGTTCTTCAGCAACTGTGCTGCAATCTTTTCAGGCGTTTGCGGTGCCACCGGCGTGCCGTCATGGATGCAGTGCTGGGTGCCGAGTTTGACGAACAAGAGCCGCAAAAAGTGCCAAACCTCGGTGGTGGTACCGACGGTCGATTTGCGCCCGCCCCGGCTCAGGCGCTGCTCGATCGCCACCGTTGGCGGGATACCGTAGACCGCGTCCACCTCGGGCCGGCCAGCCGGTTGCACGATGGAGCGGGCATAAGCGTTGAGGCTTTCCAGATAACGACGCTGGCCTTCATTGAACAAAATGTCAAAGGCCAGCGTCGATTTGCCCGAACCCGAGACGCCGGTGACCACGGTGAACTTGCCGCGCGGAATGTTGACGCTCAAGGACTTGAGGTTGTGCTCACGTGCATTGATGATCTGGATGCTGTCGGTGTGCGCATTGCTCACCGATGCAGCGTCATTGGGGTCAGAGCCCAATTTCCTGACGGAAATCGGTATCCGATCCCAATGACTTGTGCCCTCTGCCGCAGAAAAATCCTGCACCTCATGCACCACGCCCATTTGCGCAGCGTAGTCGCGCAGCGCCAGGGCGGTGTGGGAACTGGCGTGCAGCATCACCTCTTCGGGCGTGCCAAATGCCACCACCTCACCCCCGGCGTCGCCGCCCTCAGGGCCCAGATCAATCAGCCAGTCCGAGGCGCGAATCACGTCCAAGTTGTGCTCGATCACCAGCAGCGAATGGCCCGCGTCCTGCAGCTTGCGCAGCGCCCGCATGAGTTTGGCAATGTCGTCAAAATGCAGCCCGGTGGTGGGTTCGTCGAACATGAACAACACACCACGCCGGGCCAGCGCTTGGCGGCTATTGCTGCTCGCTTTGGCGGCTTCAGCCAGGAAACCGGCGAGCTTCAGGCGCTGCGCTTCGCCACCACTGAGCGTGGGCACCGGCTGGCCCAATTTGACGTAGTCCAGGCCGACGTCCACGATGGGTTGCAAGGCCCGCAACACATCGCGGTCGGCGACGAACAGCGCAACAGCTTCGCTGACGGTCAGGTTCAGCACGTCGGCGACGTTGAGGTGCTGCGCCTGTCGCTCAATGGTGATTTCCAGAATTTCCGGCCGGTAGCGCTTGCCGTCGCAGTCCGGACAACGCAGGTAAACGTCGCTTAAAAACTGCATTTCCACATGCTCAAAACCCGAGCCGCCGCAGGTCGGGCAGCGGCCGTCACCGTTGTTGAAACTGAATTTGGTGGCGGTGTAGCCGCGCTGTTTTGACAGCGGCGCGTTGGCAAAGATCTCGCGAATAGCATCCCAGGCACCGACGTAACTCACCGGGTTTGAGCGCGCGGTTTTGCCGATCGGCGACTGATCCACAAACACCACGTCGCTGATCTGCTCGGCCCCCAGCAAGCGTTCATAGGCACCGGGCGTCTCGGTGGCTTTGCCAAAGTGGCGCAGCAACGCGGGCGCCAGCGTGTCCTGAATCAGCGTCGATTTGCCGGAACCACTGACGCCGGTGATACACACCAGGCGCTGCAGCGGTATCTCGACAGTGACGTTTTTGAGGTTGTGGTCGCTGGCACCTTCGAGCACCAAGCGCGGCGTGCTGGCGGCCACCAGCCGCTTGAAGCCCATGCCCACGGTTTTTCGCCCGCCCAGATAGGCGCCGGTGAGCGTGTCGGCGTTGCGCAAGTCCTCTGTGCTGCCATCAAACACAATCTGGCCGCCGCGTTCGCCGGGGCCAGGACCCATGTCGATCATGCGGTCGGCGGCCAGCATCACGGCCGGGTCATGCTCCACCACCACCAGTGTGTTGCCGGCATCAACCAGGCGCTGCATGGCTTTGATGATGCGGTGCATGTCGCGCGGGTGCAAGCCAATGCTGGGCTCGTCGAGCACAAACAGGGTGTTGACCAGCGACGTGCCTAAAGCAGTGGTCAGGTTGATACGCTGCACCTCGCCGCCACTCAGCGTGCGGCTTTGCCGGTCCAGCGTGAGGTAGCCGATGCCCACCTCGCACAGGTATTTCAGGCGGGTGCTGATTTCATCAAAGAGCAGCTTGAGGGTTTTCTGATCAGCTTCAGACACGCCCGGAATGAGCTGGGCGAGTTGCAGGGTGGCAAAAAACTGGCGCAAGCGATCCATCGGCAACTGCATCAAGTCATGCAGACACAGCCCCGGCAAGGCTTCCAGCTGCTCGCGGCGCCAAGTCACGCCCTGCGGCATGAAGCGTTTGGCGGGTTCAAGCACGGCATCGGCATCCGCTTTGGAACCGATGCGCCACAGCAGGCTCTCGGTCTTCAGACGTGCGCCACCACAATCCGGGCACGGCGTGTAACTGCGGTACTTGGACAGCAACACGCGGATGTGCATCTTGTAGGACTTGGTTTCCAGGTATTCAAAGAAGCGCTTGACGCCAAACCAGTGCTGATTCCACTTGCCGTCCCAGTGGGGCGAGCCATGAATCACCCAGTGTTGCTGCTCGGGTGACAGCTTGTTCCAGGGTGTGTCGCGCGGAATGCCCTCGGCTTCGGCGTGGCGCATCAGATCGTCTTGCGCCTCTTGCCATGCCGGGGTTTGTATCGGTTTGATGGCACCCGCACGCAGCGTGAGCTTGTCGTTGGGGATGACCAAACCATAGTCCACGCCGATGACCCGACCAAAACCGCGGCAGGTGTCGCAAGCGCCCACAGCCGAGTTGAAGGAGAACATCGACGCCATCGGGTCGGTATAACGCAAGTTGCTCTCGGGGCAATGCAGGCCGGTCGAAAACTTCCAGACCACCGGGTCAGCGCCGACATCCGTTTGCGGCGCATCCAGCAGGTACACCGTCATGCGACCGCTGCCGTGTTTGAGCGCGACCTCAATCGCCTCCAGTACGCGGGCACGCTCGGCCGTGATGAGCCGAAAGCGGTCAGCCACCACGTCGAGCACCTTGCGCTTTGAGACCGGCTCGGCGGCCAATTTACCGGTTTTCTTTTTTACCACATCGGAGTGGGTCTCAACCGTCACCTCACGCTCGGCCTGCACCTTGGTAAAGCCACTCACCGACAACCACTGTTCAATTTCATCCGGTGTGGCGCTGGCGGGCAACTCCACCGGGAAGGTGATGGCCAGGCGCGCGTCGCTGCTGCCCACGCGCTGCTGCAACTGGGCACAAATGGTTTCTGGCGTGTCGTGACGCACCGGCTGGGCTGTTGCCCGGTCAAACAAGGACCCGGCGCGGGCAAACAACAACTTCAGATGGTCGTTGAGCTCGGTCATGGTGCCCACGGTGGAGCGGCTGGAACGCACCGGGTTGGTCTGGTCGATGGCAATCGCCGGGGGCACGCCTTCGACCTTGTCCACAGCGGGCTTGTCCATGCGGTCCAGAAACTGGCGCGCGTAGGCGCTGAAGGTCTCCACGTAACGGCGCTGGCCTTCGGCAAACAGGGTGTCGAACACCAGGCTGGACTTGCCCGAGCCACTCGGACCGGTGACCACGGTCAATTCACCGGTGCGAATGTCCAGATCGAGGTTTTTGAGGTTGTGCTGACGCGCACCGCGAATGCGGATGGTTCCCTGTGACATGAAGGCTTTCCGGTTTGTGAGGCGAACATTCTAGGGATGTCCGCCCGACACATCAGGTCAAAGGGGCTTAAGCACCCGGCCCTCGGTCAAGGCAGGCGCTGCACCCCTGGCGCAATGGCTGCCGCCGCGTCCCAGGCCCCGTCAAACCAGGCATCACCCGCCAGATAAGCCTGCAACATGGGCAAGGCATCAAGGCCCCAGAACAGTTTGCCATCCACCTCGAACGTGGGCACACCAAACACACCCAGCGCAATGGCCTCGGCCGTGTTGGCCTTGAGCCGCGCTTTGACTTCGTCGCTATCGGGCCCAAGCGCTGGCTTCAAGTGCTGGCTGAGAGCCTGCAGCCGAACCGGGTCCGCGGCCTCCAGACCACCCTGCCAGACATGGCGCAACAGGGTCTCGCAGACATAGCGATTCGGCTGCTCGGGCGCGCCACAGGCCAGCGCCAGCCGCAACAAGGCGAGCGGGCTGAACGGGTGGGTCGCGGGCATGTGCAAATTCACGCCGTGCTGATGCGCCAGCCACAGCACCTGGCGGTAGGTCCACTCGCGCTTGCCCGCGATCTCGGCCGGCCCTAGCTGCCCGTGATGCTTGAGCAGCGCGCCAAACAATACCGGCTTGTAAGTCACGGTCGTGCTGTGGCCCATCAGCGCCTCGGGCAATTGCTCGAACGCCAGATAGGCGTAGGGCGAGATGACATCCAGGTAAAAAGTGATGTGTTTCATGAAGCAAACTCCGCCAGGCGGGTCTCGATCCGGGCCCAGACGACACGCTTGAACGCGTCATCGGCATTGCCCCACTGGCCGATTTCTTCCAGGGTACGCAAACAACCCTGACACAAACCTGTAGTCGCGTCCATCTGGCACACCGACAAGCAGGGCGAAGGCACCGTCTGGGCAAAGTGGTCTTCGCTGGCGCGGACATGTCTGGCGCTGGCCGCCAGGAATTGGATGGCTTTCGGATCGGGACTCAAGCGCTTTCTCCTCGCGCCACATCCACCACCGGCGCACCGGTCAAATGCACCAGATCAGCCGGTTGCAACCTGAAAACACCATGCGGGTGTCCGGCCGCCGCCCAGATTTCATCAAAACGCAGCAGGTCGCGGTCAATCAGGGTGACAGGCGCCACCGCATGTCCCACCGGCGAAACACCGCCAATGGAAAACCCCGTGCTCGCCTTGACAAACTCGGCATCGGCGCGCCCCAGCTTTTGTCCGTCGGCACACACCAGCGCCTGCACCTTGGCCTCATCGACACGGCGGTCGCCCGAGGTGATGACCAGCACGGCGGCGGCATCGGGCTTGCGCCTGAAGATGATGCTTTTGGCAATTTGCCCCAGAGCCACGCCCAGCGCGTCGGCGGCCTGCTGCGCGGTGCGTGCGGCCTCAATGAGCAGGACCGGCGGGTGCGGATGCCCCTTGTCCTGAAGGGTACGCGCCACCCGCTGCATGCCTTCGGGAAGGGGTTTCAATTCAGCGCCGCACATCAGGCTTGTCGCTTGGTCAGCAGCGCCTTGCCCGCACGCGCGTTCGTCGGACGATTCAGGAAATCGCTGATGAACTGGCCGGCATCAATCAGCAAATCCAGGTCGATGCCGGTGTCGATGCCCATGCCGTGCAGCATGTACACCACGTCCTCGGAAGCCACGTTGCCAGTGGCACCTTTGGCATAAGGACATCCGCCCAGCCCGGCCACCGAGGTATCAAACTGCCAGACGCCCATTTGCAAGCAGATCAGCGTGTTGGCCAGCGCCTGGCCGTAGGTATCGTGAAAGTGACCCGAAACATCGTTCAGGTCGAAATGCTTGAGCGTGGCTTCCACCGCGCGCTGCACCTTGAGCGGCGTGCCCACGCCAATGGTGTCGGCCACGCCCACATGCTGCACGCCAATGCCTTTCATGAGGCCAGCCAGGTAGCTCACCCGCTCGGGCGCGATGTCACCCTCGTACGGACAACCCACGCTGCAGCTCATGGCGCCGCGCACGTAAATGCCCGCGTCACGCGCGGCAGACACCACCGGCGCAAAGCGTTCGATGCTCCCGGCGATGCTGCAGTTGATGTTCTTCTGGCTGAACGCCTCACTGGCCGCGCCGAACACCACGATTTCGTCGGGCTGTGACGCCAAGGCGGCCTCAAACCCCTTGAGGTTGGGCGTCAGCACCGAATAACGCACACCAGGCAGACGATGGATGCCGGCCATGACTTCTGCGTTGTCGGCCATTTGCGGCACCCATTTGGGGCTGACAAAACTGGTGACTTCAATTTCTTTCAGACCAGCGGCTTGCAGCCGGTGCACCAGCTCGATCTTGACGGCGGCGGGTACCAGGCTCTTCTCGTTTTGCAGGCCGTCACGGGGGCCGACCTCGACCAGTTTGACGCGTTGCGGAAGGGGCATAAATCACTCGCTAAGATAAAACTAAAAATGGGCAATGATGGCAACAAGCTGGATCTCGACGGGCGCATTGCCCGGCAGGTTTGCAACCCCGATGGTAGCCCGGCATCCAATCCCGTCGTCACCGATTTCACGTTGCAGATAGGTCGATGCAAAATCGGCCAAGCTTGCATGTGCGGTGAATTCTGGTTCAGCTGCGATATAAACCGTCAGACTGAGAACCCCCGCAACCTTTTCGTGCGGAGCCATCAGAAGGCGTGCGGAGGCCAGGGCATTTTTCGCGGCGAGCTCCACCGCCGCTTGATAGCTTTCCAGCGGAACACCTGGACTCACCGCGCCCTTGAACATCAATACCCCGTTGTCCCGGGGTGTCATGCCCGAGGTATGGACCAGGTCCCCATGCCGCTTGGCGGCGACATAGTTCCCTTGCGGAACGGGAGGGTGCGTCATCTCCGGTATCGCTCGATCAAGGCACAAGTACGTTCAACCGCCTGAATCGCCGCCTCACGATCTTGCGAAAAATTAAAGCGTATGCTGTTGGTTGAATGGGGGCCAAATTCCGCCCCGGGAGTAACCGTCACACCGGCCTGGTGGCGCAAAATAGTGACGAATATCTGGGTGGACACACTGAGTTCAGGTAGGCTCGGAAATAGATAGCTGCCCGCTTGCGGGGTGCGTGCAGCCAGCCCATTCACAGCGCGAAGCCGGGCAAGCAAAGCATCGCGGATCGCCTGATGGAGGGCAATCCGCTCCTGCATCCAGCCGGCGGGTTCTGCAAACCACGTTCGCAGAACCGACTGGCTGTAGCCCCCGGCCCGCAAGGAGACGATGGCCTGAAGCTTTTCCATCCGATCAATCAGCGCCGCTGCCCCAAAAGCAACACCCACGCGGTAGCCGCTGAGCGATTCCGTCTTGGAAGGGCCGATGATGGTGATCACATTTTCGGGGGCGTAGGGACTGGCCCGCAAATGCGTGTAGTGGCTGCCCTGATAAAGAAGCCGGGAATAGAGTTGGTCCACAATCACTGTGACACCGAAAGCCTGTGCCAGACGCGCGATAGCGTCGATTTCAATGTCAGAGTAAATCACGCCTGCCGGGTTGTTCGGATTGGAGAAAACAAACACCTTGGCCCCGGCTTTGAACGTCTGTTCCAGCTGTTCCAGATCGAGACCCGCATGTTCGGTTGCGGCAAGATAGTCCAGTTTGACGGGCACGATTTCGGCGCCGAAAAATTGCACCAGCTTGCGGTTGGCGAAATAGTCGGGCTGCACAATCGCAACCTTGTCGCCTGCTGAAACACTTGATGCAATAGCCAGGAAAAGCGCACCCTGGGTGCCTGGGGTAATGATCAGCCCATCGTCAGACAAGACAGGTGCGCCGGTAAACTCGGCCAGTTTGACGGCAAGATCGTCGCGGATGTTCTTTTTGCCGCGGTATTCGGTATAGGCCTGATCAGCACCGCTTTCGAGACCTGCGGCAAAAGCATCAAACGCACCGGGAGTGGGCTCGAACGCATTGACATCGCCATGCGAAAAATCAACTGGCCTACCTTCAATCGGGCCGCCGCGCAGCAAAGGCCCCAGATCAACTGCCTTCTGGCGCCCTTCTTGCCCCGGGGCATTGTTGGTTGCAAGCATGGCAAATTTATCTTTGATGCTGTCCATGTCGACCAATCGTCTGTTAAATAGGTGATCCTAACATTGCTAGACGCTATGCAATTCCGGGGGATGTCGACGATACCGCAAAAAAAAACGCCCAATCATCAGATTGGGCGTTTAGGCATAGGAGCCTGACGATGACCTACTTTCACACGGGAATCCGCACTATCATTGGCGCAAAGTCGTTTCACTGTCCTGTTCGGGATGGGAAGGAGTGGGACCAACTTGCTATGGTCGTCAGGCAAAACTTTTTGTCACCTTGACTATTGTCAAGGCAACCAATTTATAGAGCTAATCAGCTTCATCGAATGAACGAACCTGTATTCACTTGCGTGAAGGCAGGATTTTTGAATGCGTCAACTTGGCATAACTTCCCTGAGACACTTTATGTGAATCAAAGTTATAGGGTCAAGCCGCACGAGCAATTAGTATCGGTTAGCTAAGCGCATTACTACGCGTACACACCCGACCTATCAACGTCCTGGTCTTGAACGACTCTTTAGGGGGCTCAAGGCCCCGGCAGATCTCATCTTGAAACGAGTTTCCCGCTTAGATGCTTTCAGCGGTTATCTCTTCCACACATAGCTACTCGGCAATGCCACTGGCGTGACAACCGATACACCAGAGGTGTGTCCACTCCGGTCCTCTCGTACTAGGAGCAGGCTTCCTCAAATCTGCAGCGCCCACGGAAGATAGGGACCAAACTGTCTCACGA
>NZ_JAMPYG010000019.1 GCF_023700745.1 Rhodoferax sp.
CACCATGCGCCTGAGTTTGCTGAGGGTTCCCACGTCTATCACTCCTAATCACCCCTGCTCAAAAATGAAGCAAGAATTGTGGATAACGTGGCTCAGTTTTCGACTGGAATTCCTACTTTTTTGGCCCAACCTTCATTTGGAATCAACACGCTGTCATGCATGCGCTGGGTCTGGCCTCTGATGAGATGTTTCCCGGTCCGACCACCCCCGACCTTGAGTGGCAAACTTGGATCGTTTACTCGGCCATTCCGCTGGGGACGGCCCTGATGTGCTTCCGGTTTTTGCAGGTCGCCTACACCTTTGCCCGAACCGGCGAACTGCCGCACCACGACCACAGCCATGTAGATGGCTTGGACGACGTGGACGTCATCGATGAGTTTCATCCGCATGAGATATATACCGCTGGATCAGGCAAAGCCAATGGGAGCAACAAGTCATGAGTACCGCTGTCATTTTGTTTCTGCTTATCGCGCTCATGCTCACGGGCATGCCGATCTCCATCTCGCTGGGCCTTACTGTTCTTTCATTCCTCTACCTGTTTACCCAGGTGCCGATCGAGTCGGTGGCACTGAAATTGTTCACTGGCATTGAAAAGTTCGAGATCATGGCGATTCCGTTCTTCATTCTGGCGGGTAATTTCCTGACCCACGGGGGTGTGGCCCGGCGCATGATCCACTTTGCTACCTCGATGGTAGGCCATTTTTACGGTGGTCTGGGTCTGTCCGGGGTGGTGGCCTGTGCCTTGTTTGCAGCCATCTCAGGCTCCTCCCCGGCCACGGTGGTGGCGATTGGCTCAATCTTGCTGCCCGCCATGGTCAAGGCAGGTTACCCAATGAAGTTTGGTGCCGGTGTGGTCACCACCGCCGGTGGTCTGGGCATTCTGATTCCACCGTCGATCGCCATGATCATCTACGCCGTGGCCACCAATTCGTCGATTGGTGCGCTGTTCATGGCAGGTGTGATTCCGGGGCTGGTGCTGGCCTTCTTGCTCGGTGTCACCACCTGGTATGTAGCCCGCAAAAACAACTACCCACGCCAGCGCAAGGCCAGCTGGGTCGAGCGCTGGAAGGCGCTGCGCGAAGCGTTCTGGGGCGTGCTGCTGGTCTTCATCGTGATGGGCGGCATTTACTCGGGCGTGTTTACACCCACTGAGGCGGCAGCTGTAGCGGCGGTTTATGCGTTTGTGATTGCCATCTTTGTCTACAAGGACATGCAGCTCAAAGACGTGACCAAGGTTTTCGTGTCATCGGCCAACATGAGCGCGATGTTGCTCTACATCATCACCAACGCAGCGCTGTTTTCGTTCTTGATGTCGTACCAGCATGTACCCGAAGAAATGGCGGGCTGGATGTTGTCCCAGGGGCTGGGCCAGATTTCGTTCCTGCTGATCGCGAACCTGTTGCTGCTGGCAGCCGGCAATTTCATGGAGCCGTCATCGATCATCCTGATCCTGGCGCCAATTCTGTTCCCGATTGCGATCAAACTGGGCATCGATCCGATCCACTTCGGCATCATCATGACGGTGAATATGGAAATCGGCATGTGCCATCCCCCAGTGGGACTGAACCTTTATGTAGCTTCAGGCATCACCAAGATGGGCATTACCGAATTGACCGTCGCTGTGTGGCCATGGCTACTGACCATGCTGGCCTTCTTGGTACTCGTCACCTATTGGTCACCACTGACCTTGTGGCTGCCTAAAACGCTTGGAATGATGTGACAAAAGGGATTTATGTCCGAATTGCACAAGCTTCAGACGCCCCATTTTTTGGAAAAAAACCTCTGATGAAACTCACAAACTGGATTGGTCGCTCGGAAAGCGTGTGTGACACAGCCACCCCAACCCCCTACGCCGCACTCTCAGCCACCTTTGACCGCGAACCGACACATCCTGAAGTCGGCACACCGCTACCACCGCTTTGGCACTGGCTTTACTTTTTGCCCCTGTGCCGCCAATCGGGAATTGGGGCGGACGGCCATGCCAAGCGCGGTGGCTTCCTGCCTCCGGTGCCGCTACCACGGCGCATGTGGGCGGGTAGCCAGTTCACCTTTCACCAGCCATTGCGCATTGGCGACGCGCTGGAGCGCACCTCAACCATTGCCGACGTCTCTGAAAAAACCGGCCGCACCGGCAAACTGGTATTTGTCAAGGTGCGCCACGAAGTACGCCGTGAGCGTGAAGCCGATGTGGCGTTGACGGAGTTTCATGACATCGTATACCGCGAAGCCGCCCAATCCGCCGACATTGCCCCGCCACCCAAGGCAGCGCCAGCCAGCGCAGTGTGGGAAAAACGCTGGGTACCCGACGACGTGCTGCTGTTTCGCTACTCGGCGCTGACCTTCAACGGCCACCGCATTCACTATGACCGCAAGTACGTGACCGAGGTCGAAGGCTACCCCGGTCTGATCGTGCACGGCCCGATGGTGGCCACACTGCTGCTGGACCTGCTGCGCCACCAGATGCCCGATGCACAGGTGCTCAGCTACGAGTTCCGCGCCGTGCGTCCGGTATTTGACATCAACCACTTTTTTGTCTGCGGCGAACCGCAAGCCGATGGCAAGACCATCCATCTGTGGGCCAAAGACCATGAAGGTTGGCTGACCATGGATGCCACGGCCGTGATCGCCTGAGGAGTAAGTATGCAACCCCTCAAAGGCATCACCGTTGTGACTCTGGAGCACGCCATTGCGGCTCCGTTCGCCACCCGTCAGCTGGCGGATCTGGGTGCGCGTGTCATCAAGATCGAGCGCCCCGGCGTCGGCGACTTTGCCCGAGCTTACGACAACCGTGTGCGCGGCATCGCCTCGCACTTTGTCTGGACCAACCGCAGCAAGGAAAGCCTGACGCTTGATGTCAAACACCCCGAGGCACAAAAAATCCTCAAACGCATCATTGAGGAAGAGGCTGACGTGGTGGTGCAAAATCTGGCACCAGGTGCTGCTGCCCGTTTGGGCTTGTCGTATGAAGTGTTGAGCAAGGCCAAGCCCGGCATCATCGTCTGCGACATCTCGGGCTATGGCGACGATGGCCCCTACCGCGACAAAAAGGCCTACGACCTGCTGATTCAGAGCGAGGCCGGTTTTGTGTCTGTCACCGGCACCGAAGACACACCGTCCAAGGCCGGTCCGTCGATTGCCGACATTGCTGCTGGCATGTACGCCTACACCAACATCCTGGCCGCGCTGATGCATCGCCAGCAAACCGGTGAAGGCCAGCACATCGACATCTCCATGCTCGAAGCGTTGACCGAATGGATGGGATACCCGCTGTATTACAGCCTGGACGGCGCCGCACCCCCCAAACGCACCGGAGCCAGCCACGCCACCATTTACCCGTACGGTCCGTTCCCGGCCGGTGACGGCAAGACTGTGATGCTGGGTCTGCAAAACGAGCGTGAATGGAAAGCCTTTTGTGAACAGGTGTTGCAACAACCCGGGCTGGCCACGGACGAGCGGTTTGCCAGCAACCCCAAGCGCGTGGCGAATCGCACGGTGCTGTATGAACTGATCGTGCAGGCCTTTGCCTGCCTGAGCGTAACCCAAGTGGTGCAACGCCTGGAGGCGGCGCAGATCGCCAATGCCCAGGTCAACACCATGGCCGAGGTCTGGGCACACCCGCAACTCAAGGCGCGTGACCGATGGACCGCTGTGGATACGTCGGTGGGCAGTGTCCCCGCGCTGCTGCCACCAGGTTCCTGGATGAAGGGGCCACCGCGCATGGATGCCGTGCCCGCCTTGGGCCAGCACACAGAGTCCATTTTGTCGGACCTGGGCTACAGCACTGAACAGCTCACCGCACTGCGCGCCGAAGGGGTTGTGTGAGCCCCATCATCTACTTGTTTGTGCCCGGCAACCGCCCCGAGCGTTTCGCCAAAGCCCTGGCCAGCGGCGCTGACCGGGTGATTCTGGATTTGGAAGATGCCGTGGCACCCGATGACAAGGTAGCGGCGCGCACCCACATGGCTGGCTGGCTGAACACGCTGACACCGCCTGATCGGGATCGGCTGCTGGTACGTGTCAACGATGCCGCCAGCCCCTGGCATACGGACGATTTGCATTGGCTGCGTGGTTTGCCTCTGAGGGAAGTGATGCTCTCCAAATGTGAATCACCTGAGCAGGTTGACCAGGTCGCGGGACACCTGTCTGTCGGCGCCAGCGTGCTGCCGCTGATCGAAACGGTGCGCGGCGTTTTGGCCGCAGCAGCCATTGCCCGGGCTTCGAACGTGTCGCGGCTGGCGTTTGGCTCGCTGGACTACCTGCTTGATCTGGACCTGCCTGGACCCGGCTTTGCGCTGGATGCGGCCGCCTTGGCCATCGCCATGGCATCACGTGCCGAAAGCCTGCCGCCCCCGGTGGCCGGTGTCACGCCCGAGCTGGACGCGGACGCGGTGCAACGTGACCTGGCGCATGCCCGGGCTTTGGGTTATGGCGCCAAGATGTGTATCCATCCGATGCAAGTCGCCGTGGTGCGCAAGGCCTTCAAACCCGACGCGCAGACGCTCGCCTGGGCCCGGCGCGTGGTCGCCCAATGGCAGCAGTCCAACGGGGCGGGTGCGATCCAGGTCGACGGGAAGATGGTCGACAAACCGGTGCTGTTACGCGCCGAACGCATGCTGGCCTTAGCCGGTCAATCTCAATCTCTTTAACTTTGACAGACAGGGAAACCCCCATGGCCTCCACCATCATTGACTCCCGGATTTTTGGCGACATGTTCAGCGATGTCCGCATGCGCCAGGTCTGGTCGGACGAAAACCGCACCGCCAAATACCTCGACATCGAACGTGCCCTGGCCAAAGTCCAGGGTCAACTGGGCATCATCCCCCAGGAAGCCGCGGACGAAATCGTCCAACACTGTGAACTGTCCATGATCGACTGGGACAAACTCAAAGCCAAGACCGAGCAAATTGGTTACCCCATCATCGCGGTGGTGAATCAGATCAATGCCAACTGCCGCGACGGTCTGGGCGAATACTGCCACTGGGGTGCCACCACCCAGGACATCACCGACACCGCCGCCGTGCTGCAAATGCGTGAAGGCCTGGCGCTGGTCGAACAAGACTTGGCCGACATTTCGGATGCGCTGGCCACCTTGGCCAAAACCTACCGCGACACCCCCATCATTGGCCGCAGCAACTTGCAGCAGGCTACCCCCATCACCTTTGGCTACAAAATGGCCAGCATTCTGGCCGGCATCGAGCGCCACCGTGAGCGCCTGAGTCAGCTCAAGCCCCGTGTCCTGATGGGCGAGTTTGGCGGGGCCTCCGGCACACTGTCTTCGCTGGAACAAGGCGCCATGGAAACCCAAGCCGGCTTGATGAAAGAACTGGATCTGGCGCAGCCGCTGATCTCCTGGCACACCGTGCGCGACACCATTGCCGAGGTCGGTGCCTTCCTCGGCTTGGTCGGCGGCTCGCTCGGCAAGATTGCCATGGACGTGAAGCTGCTGATGCAAACCGAGGTGGGCGAGGTGTTCGAGCCCTATGCCCCCGGGCGTGGTTCGTCGTCAACCATGCCGCAAAAGCGCAACCCGATATCCTGCCTCTACATCCACGCCAACGTGTCGGTGGCACGCCAGCACGCCGCCGCGCTGATGGATGCCATGGTGGCCGACCATGAGCGCTCCACCGGCCCCTGGGAAATTGAATGGGTGTCGTTGCCGGAAATCTTTTGCCTGATGTCGGGCGCATTGAAGCAAACCAAGTTTGTGCTGCAGGGTCTGGAGGTGGACGCCGTGCGCATGCGCGCCAACATGGACATCACCAATGGCCTGGTCATGTCCGAGGCCGTGATGATGGGTCTGGGCCCGTACATTGGCCGCGAATATGCGCACGACCTGGTCTACGACCTGTGTCGCCAGGCCTTGCGGGAAAACCGCCCGCTGATCGACATTCTTGAAGCCCACCCGGAGATCAACAAACACGTGAGACGCGCGCAGCTTGAGACCATGTGCGACCCCATCAACCACCTGGGGCAGGCCGGTGTGATGGTGGACCGTGTGCTGGCCGCGCGCCAGGGAGCTTGACCCACCATGCCCACACCTGACAAGCAAACAACCGTTGACGTGTTGGTGATCGGCGGCGGCAATGCCGCCCTGTGCGCCGCGCTCATGGCGCGCGAGGCCGGTGCCAGTGTCTTGCTTCTGGAGTCCGCCCCGCGTGAATGGCGCGGCGGCAACTCGGCCCACACTCGCAACCTGCGTTGTATGCACGACGCGCCGCAAGACGTGCTGGTCGATGCCTACACCGAAGAAGAGTTCTGGCAAGACCTGCTGAAGGTCACCGGCGGCCTGACCAATGAGCAACTGGCCCGGCGTGTGATCCGCGACTCCAGCACCTGCCGCCCGTGGATGCGCAGCCATGGCGTGCACTTTCAGCCCTCGCTTTCAGGAGCGCTTCACACGGCACGCACCAATGCGTTTTTTATGGGCGGAGGCAAGGCACTGGTGAACGCCTACTTTCGCAGTGCGGAAAAGCTGGGTGTGCAGGTGCGCTACAACGCGCCGGTCAAGCGGATAGAGCTGGACAACGGCCACTTTGTTGCTGCCCATGTGGAGGCCAAAGGCCTGGATGGGCGCGTACGTTCTGAGCGCATCACGGCTCGCGCCTGTGTGCTGGCCGCTGGCGGCTTTGAGTCCAACCGCGAGTGGCTGCGTGAGGCCTGGGGCACCAACGAGCGCGGCGAAACCCCGTCTGACAACTTCCTGATCCGTGGCACCCAATTCAATCAGGGGGTGTTGCTACGTCACCTGCTCAATGACCATGGTGCCGATGCGATTGGTGACCCGACACAAGCCCACATGGTGGCCATTGATGCGCGCGCCCCGCTCTATGACGGTGGCATCTGCACCCGCATTGACTGCGTCTCGCTCGGTGTCGTGGTGAACCGGGAGGCCAGGCGCTTCTATGACGAGGGTGAAGACTTCTGGCCCAAGCGTTATGCCATCTGGGGCCGTTTGGTGGCTCAGCAGCCGGGGCAAATCGCCTATTCCATCATCGATGCCAAAGCCATCGGCCGCTTCATGCCACCGGTGTTTCCCGGGGTCAAGGCCAACACCCTGTCCGAGCTGGCCAGCCAACTCGGACTCGATGTCAACACCTTCATGCAAACGCTTAACGAGTACAACAACGCTTGCCAAGTGGGCACCTTCGACCACACTGCGCTGGACGACTGTCATACCGAACAGGTTTCACCCGCCAAAACCCATTGGGCGCGACCGATCGATACCGCTCCGTTTTACGCTTACGCACTGCGACCCGGCGTCACTTTCACCTATCTTGGCCTCAAAACCGATGAAACAGCCGCCGTGCGCTTCGGTGATGTGCCCAGCGACAACCTGTTTGTGGCGGGTGAAATGATGGCCGGTAATGTCCTGGGCAAGGGTTACACCGCCGGTGTCGGCATGTCGATTGGCACAGCATTTGGCCGGATTGCAGGCGTTGAAGCCGCACGCGCCGCAAAGCAACAGGGGGCGATCCATGCAAGCGCTTGACAGCCTGGTAAACGATGCCCGGCAACTGGCGGCGGGCCACGGAGCGGCATCACCCGCCGTGACCGAGGTGGCGAGGCAGATGCAAATCTGCAACGCCTGCCGCTACTGCGAGGGGTTTTGCGCGGTGTTCCCAGCCATGACCCGGCGGCTGGAATTTGGCCCGTCCGACATTCACTACATGGCAAATCTGTGCCATAACTGTGGCGCTTGTCTGCACGCCTGCCAGTACGCACCGCCACATGCATTTGCAGTCAATGTGCCGCAAGCCATGGCGCAAGTGCGTGGTGAAACCTACGTGGCCTATGCCTGGCCTGCGTCACTGGGCAAGCTTTACAAGCATAACGGCCTGACCGTATCACTCGCCCTGGCCGCTGCCCTGACTCTGTTTCTATTGTTGGCGCTGGCTTTGAACGGTAGCCTGTGGGGCGGGTCATTGCAGGGCGATTTTTACAACTTGTTCCCGCACAACCTGCTGGCAATGATGTTTGCACCGGTCTTTTTGTGGGCGGTAGTGGCGTTAGGAATCGGTGTCACGCGTTTCCTGCGCGACGTATCGCCAGCCACAACGGGGCAAGCCATTGCAGGTGGCGATGCCCTGCAAGCCACACAGGATGTGCTCAAACTCAAGTACCTGGACGGTGGCCATGGCGAGGGCTGCCACAACGAAGACGATGCGTACACGTTGTCACGCAGTCGGGCCCACCACCTGACCTTTTATGGCTTCATGCTGTGCTTTGCGGCGACGAGCCTGGCAACTATTTATCACTACGTCTTTGGCTGGCACGCGCCCTATGACCTGCCGAGTCTTCCCAAGTTGCTGGGCCTTGTTGGGGGTGTCAGTCTGCTGCTGGGCACGACGGGCCTGTTCAGGCTCAAGCTGAGCCGTCATCCATTACACGGCGACGAGGCGCAAAAACCGATGGACTATGGCTTTATCGCGCTGCTGTTTTTGACCAGCGCCACCGGTTTGCTGCTGTGGCTGGCGCGTGCAACACCCGCTTTGGCGCTGCTGCTGGCACTGCATCTGGGGGTGGTGATGGCCTTGTTTGCCACCTTGCCTTATGGCAAATTTGCGCACGGCATTTTTCGCGCCGCTTCATTGTTGCGTTACGCAGTAGAAAAACGCCAGCCCAGTTCCCTGGCACTGGGAGACGAATGACATGACGCTTTCAATCCCCTGTGTGCTGATGCGGGCCGGCACCTCGCGTGGCCCGTTCTTTCTGCGTGATTGGCTGCCCGACGGCGACGAGGCCAGGAACCAGGCGCTAATTGGTGCCATTGGCGCATCGGACCCGCTGCAACTCGACGGTTTAGGCGGTGGCAGCACGCTTAACAGCAAAGTGGCTATCGTGTCACGCTCCACCCAGCCTGACTGCGATCTGGACTATCTGTTTGCGCAAGTCGGCGTGGGTCACCAGTCGGTGGATACACGCCCCAACTGCGGCAACATGCTCTCGGGCGTGGCGCCCTTTGCCATTGACCAAGGTTTGATCCCGGCGCAGGACGGCCTCACCACGGTGCGGGTGTTCAACGTCAACACGGCATCGCGCATCGATGTGACTGTGTGCACACCCGGTGGCAAGGTCACCTACGAAGGGGATGCGCGCATTGATGGGGTGGCAGGTACCGCCGCACCTGTGTTGCTTAACTTTTTGGACGCTTGGGGTTCCGTGACAGGGCACCTGTTTCCGACCGGTCAACGCATTGATGTGATCGACGGACTGGCGTTGACTTGTATTGATGCAGCGATGCCATTGATGATCCTTCGCGCAACCGATCTTGGATTGAGTGGGCGGGAACGGCCAGCAGAGCTTGATGCCAACCAGGCGCTGCTGGCACGCCTTGAATCACTTCGCCTGCAAGCGGGTCTGCGCATGGGTTTGGGCGATGTGTCCGGCAGCGTGGTACCCAAGCCGGTTCTTGTCAGTGCGGGTGATGCGCTCAACAGCATCACCTCACGCTACTTCACACCCCATAAATGCCATGCGTCGCACGCGGTGACTGGCGCCATTGGCGTGGCAACAGCTTTTGCCTTGCCCGGCACGGTGGCCAGTGGGGCTAATATGAAACCGGGGCGCCATGGTTTGGTGGTGTTGCACCCGGCAGGTCAGATCGATGTCGAGGTCGTCCTGCAGGGCGAAGAAGAGGAAGCCGCCTTGCAAAGCGCAGCCTTGGTCCGCACCGTGCGCAAGATCATGCAGGGCGTGCTGCATTTGCCGGGCTATGTGTTCCCGCCAACCTCCACCGATACCTCAGAAGTCGTTGCAAGCCAGGGTCGTCGACAGTTTCCGCAAAAGGAAATTCGCATCATCGTGCCGACGAGTTCAGGCGGCGGCAACGATACCATGGCCCGTACGCTGACCCGCAAACTGGGCCCCGTTTTGGGTCAGGCGGTGGTGGTCGACAACCGCGCTGGCGCCAACGGCACCATCGCCAGCGAGTATGTGACGGCAGCGCAGCCGGATGGTCACACTTTGCTGTTCGGGTACATCGCGACTCATGGCATCAACCCCGCGCTGCAGAAGCTACGCTACGACCCGGTGGCCGACTTTGCGCCCATTGGGTTGATTGGTTATTCACCCACACTGTTGGTGGTACCCGCTGAACTGCCAGTTCACTCGGTGGAGGAACTGGTGCGCCTGCTGCGCACCTCCGCCACCCGCCTGAGCTACGCCTCGGCGGGTGAGGGCACGGTGCCACACTTTGCTGCCGAGCTATTCAAGCTGCAAACCGGAACACAACTGCAGCGCGTGGATTTCTCCGGCGCGGCACCAGCCATTGCCGACGTGGCCAGTGGTCTGGTGCAAGTGATGTTCCCTAGCCTGTTCACAGCACAGCCCTATCTGCGCAGCGGCAAACTCAAGGCGCTGGCCGTCGCGGGGGCCAGCCGCTTGCCCGCGCTGCCAGACCTGCCCACGCTGCTGGAAGCGGGTGTACCCGGGGTCGAGTTGACCCAGTGGTACGCGCTGTTTGCCCCGGCTAAAACACCCGCCTCGATAGTGCGGCAACTTAATTCGGCGCTGAACGCCGTACTGCAAGACCCTGAGATCGTCAGCCGCATGGAAGCCGACGGAGCCCGCGTGCAAACCTCGTCACCCGGCGAGCTGCACGACCTGCTGATGACTGAGAGCGAAAAGTGGCAGGAGGTAGTAATTAATGCTGGAATCAGGTCCGATACCGTTCAAGAAATTTAGAACAAATTGAACTTCAAGGTTGGGTTTTGAGCAGGCATCCAAGGAAACCAATCGTCAACAATGGGCAGCTATAAGTGTCGACGACGGACCGGTTTATGGCAAGTTCAAATGCTCAGCTTTTGTGGGTACAGACGCGTCGAGTCTGAATCGTTGCGGCCAATGACGTAAAGCTATTTACGACTTTATTTGGTCAGAATAGTGGCCATGGCCTGTGGTCAAATCACAGGCTTGTTTCATTCACGCTTCCTATGCTTTACCTGATCCTGGGGCTGTTGCTGTTTTTAGGCACACATTCCGTGCGGCTTGTGGCCGACGGCTGGCGCACCCGTACCCGTGCCAGGCTGGGAGCCCTGCGCTGGCGTGGACTGTACACGCTGCTGTCGTTGCTGGGATTTGTGCTGATCGTGTGGGGCTTCGGCCAGGCGCGACAAGCGCCAGTGCAGCTGTGGAGCCCGCCGCCGAGTTTGCGCCATCTGGCAATGCTGTTGACCTTGTTGAGTTTCGTGCTGTTGGCCGCCGCTTATGTACCGGGTAACCGCATCAAGGCACGTCTGCACCACCCGATGACGGCCGCCGTCATACTCTGGGCCTTGGCCCATTTGCTGACCAATGGCAGCCTGGCGCACGGGGTGCTTTTCGGCACGTTTCTGGTTTGGGCCCTGTTGGTGTTCATGGCGGCCCGCCAGCGCGATGCGCGTGACCGCACGCGCTATTCAAAGGGAACCACTGGCGCAACCGGGATCACTGTTGCGTTGGGGGCGGCGCTCTGGATCGGTTTCACGCTCTGGCTACACGGACTGCTGATTGGCGTGCGACCTTTCGGTTAGCCGCCCATCATCAACTACTTGATATCCATCAGCCACTGGATCATGTATTTGGCAATAAAGCCAACCATGCCAAACGCCAGCCCCAGCATCATCACAAAAAAGCCGAATTTTCCCGCTTTGGACTCCCAGGCCAGCTGGCCAATGATGAACAACATGTAGAGCATCAGGCCACCGACGCCAAAGCTCATGCCAAAAGCGGCGATTTGCTCTTCGGAAAAACCAAACATCAGTTTTATTCCCGTTCTGGCAAGGCTGACGCGTCCAGAAGATCACGGTAGGCATGCCAACTGGCGTGCCCGAGCAAGGGCACCAACAGCACCAGGCCAGTGAGGGCGGTGGCAAAACCCACGAAGGTCAGTACCATGAGGATCGCCCCCCAAAAAGCCATCGGTACCGGGTTGCCCAAGACCACCCGCCAGCTCGCGGCAATGGCCTGCCCGATGCCGACCTGACGGTCGAGTAGGAAGGGGATGGTGATCACCGTCGAGGCAAAAATGGGCGCCACCAGCGACCCCCCCAGCACCAGCCAGGCCTCGAACAGCCAACCCTCCCTGGCCAGCACCACCTGCTCAACAAAGACCAGCGGCGAGGTGATGGGCACAGGTGCCAGCCAGGTGATCAGGGCCGCTGAGACGAGCACCCAGACGGTGCCGCCCAGGGCCAGCAGCACGCCAAACCGCACCAGCTGCCATTGCGCCTCACCCCAGGGCTGAATCCGGCCATGCTTCCAGTTGAGCCAGGTTTCCAGCACCTTGGAAAAGCCGGCTTTTTCGCCGCGCTCAAGGCCACGACTCAAGGCATACAAACTGGTTACCAACACCGGGCCCACCAACAGGAATCCAGAAAATGCGCCGGCCAGGAACCAGAAACGCTCATGTGCCACCCACAGCATCAGAGCCCCGGCCAGGGCGATCGCCACGCCATGCAACACGCTGATCCAGCCGCAACGGGTCACGTCATGCCACGCCCTGACCAGCCAACGCAGGGGTTGGCCAGCATCAACGGTGCGAACGATGGCCCTGGCACTGGAGAAAGCAGGGTAGTTGGCGGGTGGCGGAGGGTTTGGCATGGCGAGTCAATCAATACAACAGGCCAATGTTGCCACAAGACCGCATCCCGCCGGGCTCTGGCCACCAAATACCAGGAGTCAAGCCCCGGACAGGATTACAGTTTCAGCTGCGTGGCTCTCATGCCGCCGCGAGGACCATGACCGTGTCTCTGGCCCATCATGACTTGCGCATCAAACACTTTTTGTTGGTCTGGCGTCAGTACCGCATAAAACGCCTTGGTGGCCTCGCCGCGTTTGTCCATGGCAGCGCTCATCTCGCCCAGATGCTGGGCGCGCAGTTCTTTCATTTTGTCAATGCGCTCGGGGGTCGTGAGCTTGGCCAAGTCAGGCATGGTTGCCATCAGGCCCGTCATGGCTGCTGTTGGCTTGTGGGAATCGACGAATGCTGTCCAGGCCGGTTCTTGCGCCGCGCTGAGCTTGAGCTGTACCTTCAGGGCAGCGTGTCGCTTGTCCATTAGCGCCGGTATTCTGGCCGGGTCCATCCTGCCGATGCCGCGGTGACTCATACCGTAGCCTTGCATGTACCCATGCGGTCCCATCGTGTCGCACGGAACACCACCCCCCGGGGCTTGCGAGTAGGCCAGCCCGGCCGCCAGCATCAAACCAGCAACCAGAGAGATCTTGAGATTGGTTTTCATCATCATGTCCTTCAGGTTAGAACCAATGACCAAACAGTGGCATCGGCGTGAAGGGAAGTGTGCTCCGCCCATGTATCCTGACCATGAGGATGCGTCAAAGCTTTGTAAAGTTTTATCCCGTGCGGCATCCGGATTTAATGGGATGATTGGCGCTTTCGCGTTTGTATTTATCTTAGAAGGTTAGCTGTGTTCAAGAATGTCATCATGTACCGCATCGCCGCGGGTTGGCGCGTGAGTGCCGAGGAAATTGAAGCCCGTTTGCAGGACAACCACTTTGTTGAATGTGGTGCCAGCCAGGAAAAATCGATGGGCTGGGTGGAACCGCGAGGCGAGGCCAACGGGCCGCTGCTGGAGGTGGTGGCAGGCCAGTGGATTTTGAGGCTCATGACCGAAACCCGCGCCCTGCCCGCCTCGGTGGTCAACCGCAAGGCCCAGGAGCGTGTGGCACAGATTGAAGCCAGTACAGGCCGCAAACCGGGCAAAAAGGAAACCCGTGACCTCAAGGACGATATTCGCCTGGAACTCCTGCCCATGGCTTTCACCAAACAGTCCAGTACCCGGGTCTGGATTGACCGGGAAGCACAACTGCTGGTGACGGATGCCGGCAGCCAGGCCCGCGCCGACGAACTGGTCACCCTGCTGGTGCAAAGCCTGCCCGGACTGGCTTTGAGCCTCATCAATACCCAGATGTCACCGAGCGCAGCCATGGCCGACTGGCTGGTCAGCCAGGAAGCGCCACAAGGCTTCAGCGTGGACCGGGAGTGCGAGCTCAAGGCCGCCGACGAGTCCAAGGCAGTGGTGCGCTACGCCCGTCACCGGCTCGATACCGATGAGGTCAAACAACACATTGAAGGCGGCAAAATGCCCACCCGACTGGCCCTGACCTGGAACGACCGCGTCTCGTTTGTGCTCACCGAAGGGCTGCAACTGAAAAAGCTGGCGTTTCTGGATGTCGTGTTTGAAGGTACCAGTACAGGCAAAGACGATGGCTTTGACGCCGATGTGGCCATTGCCACCGGCGAACTCCAGAAAGCGCTGCCAGCACTGCTGGAGGCGCTGGGTGGCGAGCCACCCCTGGCCTGATTTACTTTTTCGTCGTGCAGGTGTTCCAGCCAAAAATGGCGTAGGGCGGACACCAGCCAATGGCACCGGTGGCCAGCGGCAGCACACCAAGCCAACCCCAAGCGCCAATCGTGCCCGTAACCGTCAAACCAATTAGTACCAGGCCAATGGCAATACGCAAAATGCGGTCAATGCCGCCAACGTTTGATTTCATGACAACTCCTTGAAATGACGTTAAAAATACCGACCCGCAACCTGATTCAAGCCGTCAAGCCGCAACGGTGTAACCTTCTTCGGCAATCGCGCGGGCCAATGCTTCGCGCGGCTGCTCGGAGTCCACTTCGACACGGTTTTGAATGCGGTCGGCGTGCACCTCGGCCGTGCGGTCGAGCTGGCGCACAGCACGCACCACCGCTTTTTCACAATGTTCACAGGTCATGCCGGTTACGTTAAAAATCTGCTTCATCTCAATTTCCTCGAAAATACGGAAACAACAAAAACGCATATTGTGAACCTTGTCAGCAACCTCAGGCGCTACTTTTCATGACAACATCTCAACCCCTCCCTGATTCCCTGCGTATCGACCTTGGTATACACGGCATGACGTGCGCGTCATGCGTGGGCCGGGCTGAACGGGCGTTGAAAAAAGTAGTCGGTGTGCAAGAGGTCAGCGTCAATCTGGCGACCGAATCGGCGCGTGTGATCGTCTTGCCGTCTGAGCAAATCGAGGCCCGACTCCGACGGGCGGTGCGTGATGCCGGCTATGAACCGGTGGCTGCCAACGCCGCCATTGATGCGCCTACACCGTCAAACTGGTCCGGTTTTGCGCCTGTGGCAGTGGGCCTGGCGCTGTCATTGCCCTTGATGTTGCCCATGCTGGGTGATCTTTTGGGACAGCACTGGATGCTGCCAGCCTGGGTTCAGTTTGTGTTGGCCACGCCGGTGCAATTCGTTCTGGGGGCACGGTTTTACAAGGCAGGGTGGCATTCGCTCAAGGCGCTGAGTGGCAACATGGATCTGCTGGTGGCCATGGGTACCAGCGCGGGCTGGGCCCTTTCGGTCTGGCTCTGGCTCAGCGCTGCGTCTGGTGACATGCCGCACTTGTATTTTGAGGCCTCTGCCGTCGTGATCACTCTGGTGCTGCTGGGCAAATGGCTCGAAGCCAGGGCCAAGCGCCAGACCACTTCGGCCATCCGCGCACTGCATGCCTTGCGACCCGAAACAGCACACTTGCTGGGGATCGACGGCGAAGTTGACGTGCCCATTGATGAAGTGCTGGTGGGTGACGCGCTGGTGGTACGGCCGGGTGAGCGTTTTGCCGTGGACGGTCTGGTGCAGGAAGGGCAAAGCCAGGTGGATGAATCGATGCTTACCGGTGAACCCTTGCCGGTGTCCAAAACGCATAACGACAAAGTCACGGGTGGCACCCTCAATGGTGATGGCCGGGTGATTGTGAAAGTAACAGCCACCGGCGTCGATACGGTGCTGGCTGGCATCATCCGCCTGGTCGAGGATGCGCAGGCTGCCAAGGCTCCGATTCAGCGCCTAGTGGACAAGGTAAGCGCCGTGTTTGTGCCCGTGGTACTGGTGATTGCGCTGCTCACGCTGCTGGCTTGGTGGCTCAATGGCCAGGCATTCGAAGTGGCGGTGATCAACGCCGTCACGGTTCTGGTGATTGCCTGCCCCTGTGCCTTGGGGCTGGCCACACCCGCTGCCATCATGGCGGGAACAGGCGTTGCTGCCCAGCATGGCATTTTGATCAAGGACGCGCAAGCGCTGGAACTGGCGCACAAGGCCGATGTGGTGGTTTTTGACAAAACCGGCACGCTCACGCTGGGTCAGGCGCGACTGACAGACTTTGTTGTTCCCGAGCATGCGGATCGTAACGCCTTGATGACCCTTGCCGGCGCTTTGCAAAGCGGCAGTGGCCACCCGCTGGCCCGCGCCGTGGTCACGGCGGCCCTGGACCAGCAATTGATTTTGCCAACGGTAACGCAGTTGCAAAGTATGCCGGGCAAGGGCTTGCGTGGTCTGGTGAACGGCGGTGATTATTGGATTGGCAGTGTGCGCTGGATGCAAGAGCTGGGAGTACAACTCAATTCCCTGGAGCAACGCTTGCAGTCGCTGACGGCCCAGGGTGCCACGCTGGCGGTGATGGCACAACAAACACCTGCCGGCTTGCAAGCCTTGGCCCTGCTGGCTTTTGGCGATGAACCCAAAGCCGAAGCTAGCGCAGCAATAACCACTTTGCGTGCACGCGGCATCCGCGTCAAGATGCTGTCGGGTGATAACACGACGGCAGCGCTGGCCATGGCGCAACGCGTCGGCTTGCAGCCTGATGAAGTGATCAGCAATGTGTTGCCCGGCGACAAGGCGGCTCACATCACCACACTCAAAAAACAAGACCTCACGGTTGTGATGGTGGGTGACGGCGTCAACGACGCACCCGCCCTGGCGGCGGCTGATGTGGGCATGGCTATGGCGAATGTGGGAGGCGGTACCGATGTGGCCATGCACGCGGCAGGCATCACCCTGATGCGCGGTGACCTGGCGCTGGTGGCGGCTGCCCTGGATATTTCAGATCGCACCGTGTCAAAAATACGGCAAAACCTGTTTTGGGCCTTTATCTACAACGTGGCAGGCATTCCACTGGCCGCTTTCGGCTTTTTGAACCCGGTCATGGCCGGCGCTGCCATGGCGCTGAGCTCGGTTAGTGTCATGAGCAACGCGCTTTTGCTCAAACGTTGGAAGCCTGACTAAATCTTCATACAAGCATGGGCAAGTCAAGGAAAGGACTAATTCCCGGGTTTGTAAGTGGCGCTTTGAACCACCATATAAGTCACCGCGTTACGCAGATCGGTATCACTGAGCTGCGCCATGCCTGAGCGTGCTGGCATGGCTTTGTGACCGGAAATGGCAGAACGAACAAGACCATTCATACCCTTTTGTAAACGCGGTTTCCAGGCATTGAAATCATCGATGCGCGGTGCCCCCTCCTTGCCATCTCCATGACAATTGACGCAATGACTTTGCACCAGTTGTTCTCCTGTCATGCTGGTAGGTGACGCATAGGGCTTCTTCGGATCCACAGCTTTGCCAAAGCTCACCATGAAGGCAATCGCACGGCTTAGTTCAAGGTCGCTCAAATCCGGCTGCCCTGCGTGGGCTGGCATTTTTCCAATACCGGCTATGGCACTTTCTGTCAATTTGGCCAGTCCCTTTTTGGTATGTTGGGTCCAGGCAGCCACATCACCAATTTTCGGGGCACCGTCCTTGCCACTGGTGTGGCACGCTGCGCAGGTCTGCTCAACCACCGCACGACCCGTTCTTTCCTCAGCCATGGTGTTGGATACACCCAGCGTCAAAACAGCCAACGAAGCTACCACCAACCAATGATCACGAACTTGCATGAACACTCCTCGCTAGCTGTTCCCGAAACCAGCATTGTGATTTACGAGAATCAATTCTAGGCCATTCCCGCCAGGATACAACCCGCTACGGCCCTCCACATCAACGGCCGTAAAAATTAAGTACCTAGCGTGCGTCAGGCAACTCTATCTTGACTTCCAGCACTTCCAGGTTGTCCTGGCGCTCCAGATTGACCTTGATGTCGTCAGGATTGATCTTGATGTACTTACTGATGACGGCAATCAGTTCACGTTGCAGGTCAGGCAAATAATCTGGCGTGGCCGGACTGCGGCCATTACGCTCATGCGCCAGGATGATTTGCAGACGCTCTTTGGCAAGACTGGCAGTTTTCTTTTTCTCGCCCAGAAAAAATGAGAAAAATGACATGGACTCACTTCCCTCCAAACAGGCGTTTGAGCAAACCTTGCTTGGGTGGCTCGGTAAAACGCATGGCTTTGCTTTCACCTAGAAAGCGGTCGATCACGTCCTTGTAGGCTTCGGAAACGTCACTGCCTTCCATGTGAACAGCAGGCACGCCCTGGTTGGAAGCCTGCAGCACAGACTCACTCTCTGGAATCACACCGATAAGTTTGATGCGCAAAATATCCTGAATGTCTTGCAAGGACAGCATTTGCCCCTGGTTGACGCGCGCCGGGTTGTAGCGCGTGATCAATAAATGTTCCTTGATCGGATCAAGTCCCTGCATGGCGCGCCGGGTCTTGCTCGAAAGCATGCCCAAGATACGGTCAGAGTCGCGCACCGAGGAAACCTCGGGGTTGGTCACCACCAGGGCTTCATCGGCAAAATGCATGGCCATCAAGGCGCCGGTTTCAATGCCGGCGGGTGAATCACACACGATGAATTCAAAATCCATGGCAACCAGGTCTGACAGCACTTTTTCCACACCTTCCTGCGTCAGGGCATCCTTGTCACGGGTTTGGGATGCCGCCAGCACGTAGAGCTTGTCACACTGCTTGTCCTTGATCAGCGCCTGGTTCAAGTTGGCTTCGCCATGAATCACATTGATCAGGTCATACACCACACGACGCTCACAGCCCATGATCAGATCAAGGTTGCGCAAGCCCACATCAAAGTCAATGACGGCTGTCTTGTGACCACGCATGGCGAGACCGGTAGAAAAACTGGCACTGGTCGTGGTTTTGCCCACCCCTCCCTTGCCCGAAGTCACCACAATAATTTTTGCCATATGGAGAATATTCTTTCAAAAAAATTAGGAATTCAGGGCTTCGAAAAGCAGTTTATCCTGCCCATCGTTGCTCAAGCGAACCTGTGCCGGCTTGCCCTGAATGTCTTTGGAAAGCGGATTTTCGCTGGTACGGTAAACGCCCGCAATGGAGATCAATTCGGGCTCGAGACAAAGTGAAAAGATACGCGCCTGGGTGTTGCCACTGGCACCCGCCATGGCTTTGCCACGCAGGGGGGCATACACATGGATATTGCCATCTGCCACCACCTCGGCACCCATGTTGACCATGGCCAACACCACAAGATCAGCACCGCGTGCATAAATTTTCTGGCCCGATCGCAAAGGCTTGTCGATAACCAACGTTGCCGGGCCAGGGACTTCACGAATGGTCTCGCGCACCACGTCCCGAACAGGTCGTATCAATGGCCTGTCTGTATTCTTTCTCTCGACAGATTTTCCGCGTGGCGTATCTACAGGCACTTCAACCAAACCACAAGCCTTGGCCTCGGTAGCGACTGCTTGTGTGGCATTCCGAAAGGCGATGGGTTTGAGCCGACAACTTTGCAATGTCGTTAATAAATATGGCAAGGCTTGACTCAGCTTGTCAGATTCCAATTGCGAAAAGTCAAGCACCAAGGCGTCATGATCAAAAAAGTCAGGGCTTTGGCTATCCGGACCAAACTGGGTATTGAGATCCTCAATGAGGCGCGTGATATCTGCTGTTTTTAGCAGCAAGGCCACCAAAGGCAATTGCGCGCTCTTGATTTCAAAGGTATGTGCCACGTGGCCTGTAAAGAAAAAATGGTGAAAAAAGTTGGAAGGGCAAGGCATTAGCTTGCGAACGGCCAAATCTTACTTGATTCAACCAAAGAAAAGCTTGACGAATCGTTTTTTATTGTTTCTATGCACAGGATTTTAAAACTTCATAAAAACCATCAAAAATTTAGTCTTGTTGTCTTTAATTAATTTATATTTTAAAGTAGTCGTAGTAGATAGAGCCAGTCCATTTCCTTGGATAAGTGATCTTTTAACTTAAAAATCAACAGCTTAGATTGTATTTTTCATTGTGCAGCACAGTGATTTTTTGATGTACCCAATACTTGGATAAGTTATTTTTTTAAAAAAAATTGTGGATAACTTTCTTGTTGATAAACTTTTATCCACAAGTTTATACAAGTAACATTTTTGTATTTTTGATGTTCGCTTGAAATAAAAATGAGCAAAAAAAAAGCCCGGAAGATCCGGGCTTGACAAACGTGATTTGACTTTAGGGTTTGGCTTGAGAGCCCATTTTGAGCTGGGCATCGGCAATTTCTGCCTTGACGAGTTCAATGTCAGGTGAGTTGACTGGCAGGATAGACAAGACATTTTTCCAGTGGCCAATGGCTGCAGCGTAATTGCTGCTCTGGTAAGCCGCCTGGCCTGCCATCATCAGCGCCATGGGGTGTTTCGGTGCGATGGCCAGGGCCTTGTTGATCAGCTCACTTGGCTTGCCCTGCAGGCTTTTTGTGCGCATGGCGAGCGTGTCTGCATATTGAGTCAGTAGATCCGGGTCAGTATTGAGTAGTGTGCCCGTTTTCGCATAGGCTGCAGCGGCTTCGTCGAGCCGGTTCTGCATTTTGTAGGCACGCGCCAGTCGTGCCCAGCCAGCCAGGTCATCCGGGTTGTCTTTCAAGCGCGCAGCCAGCCGATCTACCATGTCGTTGATATTGTCCGCTGTCATACCGGCTGCCGCACCAGTTGGCACGGGTGGCAGGACGTTGCTGGCACCGGCAGACTGACCTCCTTTGGCACGCGCATCGTCAATGTTGGCTTGCACCTGTTGCGCGTCTGTCGAACCAGGTTGAAGCAGACCCAATAATTTTTCCCAGTAAGTTACAGCTTTCGGGTAGTCACTCCTTTGGTAGGCTGCGACACCTGCCATCATCAAACTCATGGGGTGCTCGGGGTTCAGACGAAGGGCTTCTTCAATCATCTGTTGTGGCTTGCCCTGAAGGTTGTTACCAGCCAGAACACCTAACAAATCAGCATGGTCAATCAGCAGATCTGGATCTGAATTGATGATATCCCCTGCTTTATCAAAAGCCTGCTTGGCTTCCTCAAAACGACCCATCGCCTTATAAGACCGCGCCAGCATGACCCAACCCTTTTGATCGTTGGGATTATCCTTGAGCCGCGCAGCCAGTTTTTCAACCATTTCCTTCATTTGGTGATCATTGCCGTTCGCCGTGGCGACAGGGTTCAGTGCATCGGGTGTGCCAATTTGCAGGTAGATACCTAATGCCAATAATGGCAAACTGAGTCCAACGGCAGCGGCTGTGCGTTTGGCGGTCCAGAATCCTGTCGTTTTTGCCTTTGGACTGGTGGCTTCAAAACTTTCCGTGTCATCAAGCAAGCGCAACTGCAATTCGTCCCGTGTGGTCTCGAAATCTTGCTGGCTGATGATGCCACGTGCCAGATCAATTTCCAGCGCCTGCAGTTGATCACGGTGAATGGCAGTGTTGAGCTTCTCGCTGGAAATGCTGTCTGAGGTGGGTTGACGAAGCAGTGGACGTAGCAGCCAAGCCACTACCAGCAGCGTTAACAGCGCTGAAATACCAATAAATACGTTCATTTGGAAGAATCAGTTTCTTGAAGAAGAGCTTGTGCTTTGGCGCGTTGAGCCGCGTCGAGGACTGGCGCATTTTTTTGGTTTTGAGAGCGTTTGATAATGTTGAACAGCAGCCAGACGGCACCAATCAACAGCAGCAGCGGCCCAAACCACAGAAGCCAGGTGGTGGGTTTGACTGGGGGACGGTAAAGCACAAAATCACCATAGCGGTTGACCAGGTAGTCCTTGATTTCAGCATCTGTCTTGCCATCTTTGATCAAAGTACGCACTTCACGGCGCAAATCCATGGCCAGGTCGGCACGGGAGCCGGCCAGGGACTCGTTTTGGCAAACCAGACAGCGTAATTCTTCGGCAATGATGATCAGGCGTTGCTCCACCACCGGATCTTCAGCTAATGGCGTTGCCTCGTTGGCGTGAACACCGATGGCGCATTGCAGCGCAAGAAAAAGAGTGATCAGGAGTTTCATATCTGAAGTTCCTTGATCAAGGGCACCAGTTTTTCACGCAAGGCTTCTTCCGTGAAAGGACCAATTTGTTTGTAGCGAATAATGCCTTGCTTGTCGATCAGGAAACTCTCGGGGACGCCATAGACACCAAAGTCAATGCCGATGCGCCCGTCTGCATCCACAATGGCGCGGGTATAAGGGTCACCGAAGCGGGCCAGCCACTGAATGCCGTCGGCTTCCTTGTCCTTGTAGTCCAGACCGATGATCGGTAGTGGATTGGTTTTAACGAATTCAACCAGCAGAGGGTGCTCCACGCGACAGGCGACACACCAGGAGGCCCAGGTGTTGAGCAGCCAGACCTGGCCCAGCATGTCCTTGTTGGAAAACATTTCACCCGGTTTGCCGAGCACCGGTGCGCTGAAGGCCGGGGCGGGTTTGCCAATCAGGGGTGAAGGAATTTCACGCGGATCGCGGGTCAGGCCAATTGCCAGAAATACCAGAAGAATGGCAAAAATACCCAAAGGAATGTACGCCTTTTTCATGCCACGGCACCTTTGATGTTGTTGATGTTCAATTTGGCAGCCACTTTTTTGCGATAGCGTTTGTCCAGCGCAGCCATGGCACCGCCGATGGCCATCAGGAAGCAGCCAAACCAGATCCAGGTGATGAATGGTTTGTGATAGACCCGCATGGCCCAGGCCGCTTTGCCCTCGCCTTCCAGGCGTTCACCCAGCGACACGTAGACGTCACGGGTTGGGCCAGTATCAATGGCCGCCTCTGTCATGGGCATGGTGGATGAGAAATAGGTTCGTTTTTCGGGGTGAAGCACACGCAAAACCTTGTCGCCTTTGATCAGCTCCACGCTGCCCCGGTCGGCGTTGTAATTGGGGCCGGGCACCTGGTTGATACCGGTCAGACGGAAGGTATAGCCACCCACGGAGACGGTATCGCCAATGGTCATGCGCACGTCTTTTTCGGTTTCATAGCCTTTGACCATGGTGATGCCGACCACGCACACGGCAATGCCGATGTGCGCTACGTGCATGCCCCAGTAAGAAATGGGGGTCGATTTCCAGTTGGCTGTGTCCTTGAGCTGGCGGTAAATCTGCACAAACGATGCCAGCACGATCCAGATCGACAGCGTCAGGCCCATGGCAACCAAGGCAGACCAGGGACCGGCAAGCAAGGGGGCCGTGCAGCCCAGGAGCACCGACACAATGGCAATGGGACGCAGTTTTTGGGTCAGGTTGGTGACGGTGTCGCTTTTCCAGCGGGCATAACTGCCGATGACCATGAACAACAGCACTGGCGTCATGATGGGGGCAAAGACGGCATTGAAGTAGGGTGGACCTACCGACAGTTTGCCGAGGTTCAGCGCGTCAATGAACAGGGGATAAAGCGTGCCCAGCAGTACAGCTGCAGCAGCCGTGGTCAACAACACATTGTTGACCAGCAAAAATGTTTCACGGGAAATCAGCGAGAAGGTACCACCAGTACGAACCTTGCCGGAACGTGCGGCAAACAGGACCAATGAGCCACCGACGACCACAGCCAAAAACAAGAGGATGAAGACGCCGCGTTTGGGGTCCGTGGCAAAAGCGTGGACCGAGGTCAACACCCCTGAGCGCACCAGGAAGGTACCAAGCAAACTCAGCGAGAACGCAATCAGGGACAGCATGATGGTCCAGCTTCTGAACAGGCCACGTTTTTCCGTAACGGCCAGCGAATGGATCAGCGCAGTGCTGACCAACCAGGGTAAAAATGAGGCGTTTTCAACTGGGTCCCAGAACCACCAGCCGCCCCAGCCCAGTTCGTAATAGGCCCACCATGATCCCAAGGCGATGCCAATGGTCAGGCAGATCCACGCAGCGGTTGCCCAGGGGCGTGTCCAGCGCGCCCAGGCCGCATCCAGTCGGCCATTGAGCAAGGCGGCAATAGAGAACGCAAACGGAATAGCCAGCCCGACATAACCCATGTAGAGCATGGGTGGGTGGAATACCAGCCCGGGGTCCTGCAACAAGGGGTTCAAGTCGCGGCCATCAGCCGGGATGTCGCTTAAGCGCACAAAAGGATTCGACGTGATCAACATGAAGAGCAGAAAACCGACGGCAATCAGGCCCAGTACACCCAGCACGCGGGACACCATGGCGTCTGGCAATTGACGCGAAAAGATGGACACGGCCATCATCCAGCTGCACAACATCAGCAGCCAGAGCAGTAGTGAGCCCTCGTGGCCACCCCAAACGGCCGAAACGCGGTACAGGTCGGGTAACTGGGAGTTGGAGTGCTGGGCCACGTACATCACCGAGAAGTCGTTGGTGTAGAACGCGTAGGTCAGGCACAAAAACGAAAAGCCCGTGAGCAACCAAAGGACCTGGGCGCCAGGCCTCGCCAGGGCGATCCAGTCGGCGCGGCCGGTTTGACCGCCCAACAGACTGAGGATGCCCAGTACGGCGGCAACCGGCAGCGCAAGAATCAATGCGAAATGTCCAAGTTCAGGGATCATGGTGCGTCTCGGTATATGAAAACAGGGGCTGGCAATAGCCAGAGTTTTACTTCAGTGTTTTGGTGGTTTTTTCGATTTCGGCCTGGTCCAGTGCATGTTGGGCCTCGGGTGGCATGTAGTTTTCATCATGTTTGGCCAGCACCTCTGAGGCGGTGAATTTTCCGTCGTTGCCGAGTTGCCCTTGCGCCACCACCCCTTTGCCTTCACGGAACAGATCAGGCAGGATGCCGGTGTAGGTGACAGGCACTTCCTTGAGGGTATCGCTGACAATGAATGAAACCGTCAGGTTGTCGCGTTTGACCGAACCTTCCTTGACGACGCCTCCCACCCGAAAGGTACGGTTTTGTGGCGCCTCACCTGCGCCCACCTGCGTCGGTGTGAAGAAAAAAACCAGGTTGCTTTGAAAAGCATTGAGGACAAAGTACGCAGCCAGCGCAATGGCTGCCAGGGCGCCAACAATCATGGCGGTTCGTTTGTGACGAGGTTTCATAGTCGTGGATAAGTTTAATTTTGGTGAGAGTCGTTTTCGTTCAAAAGGTTTCGCAGAAGCTCGCGTCGCTTGACGCGCACCTGCCAGATTTCAGCCACAACGACCAAGGCTGTAATACCAAAACTACCCCAAACATAGAAGGCGTAACCGCCCATGTTCAAAAAATCTGCCACGCTAAGCCACTGCATGTTTCACCCACTCCGTATGACGTTCCCGATCCAGAATAATGGTGCGCACCCGTACCAGTGCAATGGCAATGGTGTACATCCAGAAGGCCAGCACCATGATCAGCATGCCGGCCAGCATGGGTGTGGCCATGGAGGCGCCTTTCATCGACACCGAGGCACCCTGGTGCAAGGTGTTCCACCATTTGACCGAGAAATAAATGATGGGCACATTCACTGCACCGACCAGGGCCAGGATGGCACAGGCCTTGTCAGCCCGGCGCGGGTCGTCGATGCTGGCTTGCAGCGCCAGGAAACCCAGGTATAAAAACAGCAAAATCAGCTCGGAAGTCAACCTGGCGTCCCACACCCACCAGGCGCCCCACATCGGTTTGCCCCACAGGGCACCGGTAACCAGCGACAAAAAGGCAAACAATGCACCGGTCGGAGCCAAAGCCGAGGCCATCATGCCTGACAGGCGGGTATTGAAGGCCAACCCGAATCCCGCCCAGCCTGCCATCACCAGGTAGATGAACATGGACATCTGCGACGTCGGGACATGGACAAAAATGATGCGGTAGCCCTGGCCCTGCTGGGCATCCACGGGCGCGACAAAAAAAGAAATCCACAAACCTACCAGTGTCAGTACAGTGGCGAGGGCGGCAAACCAGGGCCACATTTTTCCCGCCAAATAATAAAAGTTCTGCGGTGAGGAGAACTTGAACCAATGAATCACGCGTGTTTTCATTCCAGGGAAATCCTCAAAGCGGCAGCCGTAGCCAGGGGAGAGAAAAAGAGCGAGAGCACCAGCAAGGCCGACATCAGCGACAAGTGGCCACCAATACCCAGGCCCGCAGCGTCGGCTTCAACCGCCCCCGCCCCGAAAATCAGAACCGGAATATACAGGGGCAAGATCAACAAAGACAGCAAAACCCCTGCTCCCCGTACGCCCAAGGTCAGCGCTGCACCAATGCTGCCAATCAGGCTCAAGGTGGGTGTGCCCAGCAACAGCGACAACATCAAGATGCCCAGCGCCCGGGTGTCCAGCCCAAATTGCAGGCCCAGCACCGGTGCCATCAAGACCAGAGGCAGGCCCGCCAATAAAAAATGGGCCAGCGCTTTGGCCAGTACCAGCAAAGCCAGTGGGGTGGTGGAAAGCGCCATTTGTTCGAGTGAGCCATCGGCGTAATCGGTGGCAAACATGCGCTGCAGTGACAACATGGCGGCCAACAGCGCGCTGACCCACAAGACACCGGGCGCCATGCGCAGCAGCAAGGCAGACTCAGGTCCGACGCCGAGCGGAAACAGACTGGCGATCACGACAAAAAACACCAGAGGGGTCAGTACCTCGCCCTTTTGCCGCATGCCCAGGGAAATTTCACGCTTGAGCACGGCCAACAGAACCAAGCCCAGTCCGACGGGTTTGATGGCGCGGCTCATGCTGCCTGCAACTCCAGCATTTGTGCCGGCACATTGCCAATCGGCACGCGCTGGTGACTGGTCAGCACCGCCAGCCCGCCATCTGAAAGGTGTTGGGCAATCAGGTCTGCCAACAAGCCGACACCAGCCTCATCCATGGCGACATAAGGTTCATCCAGCACCCACAGCCGGGCCGGGCTCAAAGCCAGCCGGGACAAGGCAACACGGCGTTTTTGCCCTTGGGACAGGTGGCGTACCAATTGCCGGCCGCGTCCGCGCAGGCCAAAGCGTGCCAGCACCGCCCGGGTTTCTGACTTGTCTGGAGAAATGCCACCCAGCGCTGTTGTGAAGGCCAGGTTTTCGTCAACCGTCATCGATTCCTGCAAGGCGTTCAAGTGACCCAGATAACAAAGGTCTTGTCGATAGGCCTCGACTTGGCTGTGTATGGAGGTGTTGTTCCAGAGGATGTCGCCGGCTTCAATCGAAGCCAGACCGCAGATCATGCGCAGCAGGCTGGTTTTACCGACGCCGTTGGCTCCCGCCACATACAACCAGTGGCCAGCTTCCAGATGGCAATCGACGTTTTTGAAGAGTTGCCGTCCACCCCTGGTACAAGCAAGCTTGGAAAAAGTCAGTGATGGTGTGGTATTCAAGAGCTGTGCGATCGCAGATAGAAAAGCCAGATTATCTTACGACACGTCGCACGCCCTTCAAAACGCAATTAGCGGGTGATCACTACTTTCTGGTATAAGCCACCAAAGTAAGTTTGCTTGTCAATGTTCAATTGTTGGCAATCTGACGGGAGCCAATCGGCAATTTGGCCATGCCACAAATCCATCGCAAACGGTTCAAGAGTGGTCAATATGGGCACCATGATGTAGCGGAAAGGGTTTAGGGTGTTGGGTTTGTGGTAATCGACAAACACAATCTTGCCACCAGGCTTGGTCACACGCAGTGCCTCGGCGATGGTCTTGCGGCGCACCTCGGCGGGTTGTTCATGAAGCAGAAAAAACACCACCACCGTGTCGTGACTGGCATCCTCAAACAGCATGGCAGACGAGTCTTGTTGCAATACCGTGACCTGTTTTTGTTGTCCCAGTTTGGCGTGCAGGTTGGTGATTTGTACGGGTGCCACGTCAATCACATTCAAATGCGCTTGTGGACCCAGACGGCGCACCATGTGTTCTGTGAAATTGCCATAGACACAGGCTACCTGCAGCACATCGCCATGAATGACATCGCCCATTTCTTGCAGTGCCAGATCACGCAGCCGGGAAAAGTTGCCCCACAATATCAGATTGACCAACCATTGACGCTCGAATACACGCACCGCGTTGGGATGCGTGTAGGCCCACCAATAGGTGGACTCCAGGTAGTGTGGAACGGCGACGGGGGCGACAGTGACAGTTGGGCTTTCGCTGGAGTCGGTTCTGGCTTTGTTGAGAATCATGATCGGATCAAAAGATAGCCGACACCGATAAACTGCTTTGGTGCCAGGAAGGAAATGAAATGGTGGTTCTGATGCTAACCGAAATGACAAAACGGGGCGGCAGGAGGCGCCTGCCGGCCTTTATCCGGCTGACGTTTGCTTTGGAGGCGAGCTTAAGCTGTAAAACGCAAAATAGTTGATCTAAATCAAAAGAAGAAGAGAAATATTTTTTGATCAGACGCCGGTTTGCAAGGCTCGATAGAGCGTGACCTGTCTTTCCAGAAACAGATGCTGTCATTGCGAACGCAATGACGCGGCACTGGCTGGATCAAAAGACACCCCCGGTTGCTTCTGGTTGTCTGAGCCATCAGGCCTTATGTGAGCAATCCCTCAGCGCGCAGTGCGTCCTGCACGGCAGGCCGCGCAGCAACACGGGCGATAAAAGCACTCAGGTTGTTTAAGCCGGAGATGTCAATTCCAACATGTTTGCCCCAACCCGCCACCACAAACAGGTAGGCATCTGCGACGGTGAAGGTGCTGCCCATCAGGTAGTCCTTACCAGTCAGCTCGCCATCGACCCAGTTCAAGCGTGAAATAAGCCGTGTCTTGGCGATTTCTTTGGCCTCGGCGGGCATGCCCGGTGCGAACAGTGGCGAGAAACCCTTGTGCAACTCGGTGCCAATGGTGTTGAGCCATTCCTGCAACTTGTAACGCTCCCAGGTGCCGTTGGCGGGGGCAAGTTGTTTATTTGGCACCAGATCAGCAAGGTACTGGACGATGGCCGGGCCTTCATGCAGGGTCCGGCCATCATCGAGCACCAGGAAAGGGACATAACCCAGCGGGTTGATGGTGTAGTAGTCTGTGCCATCCGCCAGGGTGTGTGTCTTGGTGGGGGCTGCAATGGCTTCAAAGGTCAGACCCGACTCTTTGAGCACAATGTGTGGTGACAGGGAGCAGGCGCCGGGGGAGTAATAAAGTTTCATGAAAAATCTGTGGAAAATGACATTGAATCGACGTGATCCGCCATGCTACCTTGAAGTTTGGCAGGCTTGCCGGACTGGGTTGAATTCACGGGATTGGTTGATGGTTTTGGTTGATAGGCCAGCCATGCAACTTGCTTATTTTTTGAGCACACGCTCAACCGGATGATGGCGCAACCGGAAAGCATCGGGCATACCGGACCCCAACAGGGGGCGCAGGTACATGCGGAACGCATCGGTGACATCGGTACCGCTGGCGGTGATGAATTCATCTTCCATGACACGGGTTTTGCCGGCCACGGCGTCCAGCGGCAGCAGTTCGTAATCCACCGAGTAGAAGCCGGTGCGTTTGATGGCAACCGAGCCATTGCGCCCGCCCCACATGGCAAATTGAACCGCTTTTTCGCCTACCTCACGGGCTTCGCGCTGGTCGACATCCGACACGCAGCCGATGAATGAGCGCTGCAGGTAGCCGAAGGTGTCGCCGCGTACGCGCTTGATCTTGAGCTTGGCCTTGATCTCTTCGCATAACAAATCTGCCAGCGCGCCGTTGCCTGAGAGCTGCACATTGCCATGGGCATCGTGTTCCATTTCCTTGGCCAGCAGCGCGGTGATCGGTGTGCCGCTGGCATCATGGATACCTTCTGACACCGCAATCACGCAACGGCCATGGCGTTCGTACATGGTTTTGACATCGATCAAAAACTGGTTCAGATCGAAGGTACGTTCTGGCAGGTAAATCAGATGGGGGCCGTCATCAGGGAATTTCTTCCCCAGGGCCGAGGCTGCCGTCAAAAAACCAGCATGGCGGCCCATCACCACACCCACATAGACACCCGGCAAGGCGGCGTTGTCCAGGTTGGCCCCGGCAAAAGCCTGCGCGACAAATCGAGCTGCCGACGGAAAGCCCGGGGTGTGGTCATTGCCCACCAGGTCGTTGTCGATGGTTTTCGGAATGTGGACGCAACGCAGATCGTAGTTGGCGGCTTGCGCTTCCTGGCTGACGATGCGCACGGTGTCGGATGAGTCGTTGCCGCCAATGTAGAAGAAGTGACCGATCTGGTGCGCTTGCAGCACCTTGAAGATTTCGTGGCAGTAAGCCGCATCGGGTTTGTCGCGGGTGGAGCCCAAAGCGCTGGAGGGTGTGTTGGCAACCAGTTCCAGGTTGTGGCTGGTTTCCTGGGTCAGGTCGACAAAGTCTTCGTCAATGATGCCGCGCACACCATGGTGTGCGCCATAAATGTGGCCGATCTGGCTGAAGCGGCGCGCCTCAAGCGCCACGCCCACCAGTGATTGGTTGATGACGGCGGTGGGGCCGCCGCCTTGGGCGACGAGTATTTTTCCGGAGGCCATAGGTTGAATCCTTCACAAGGGCTGTAAAAAACGAATTGTGCCTCTGAAGTAGGCTTGATTTACGTCCGCATGGCGCACAGAGCAGCTTTTCATGTGCACCGGTAAAATCAACCTTTTGCTTGCGCGCGCAGGGCCGGCGACCTGTGAGATTTGCCCCCTTTAGATTGACCACCATGCTATACCCACAAAATTTCGACGTGATTGTCGTCGGCGGCGGCCATGCCGGGACCGAGGCTGCGCTGGCCGCAGCACGCATGGGTTGCAAAACCCTGCTGCTGAGCCACAACATCGAGACGCTGGGTCAGATGAGTTGCAACCCCTCAATCGGCGGCATTGGCAAGGGGCATCTGGTGAAGGAAGTGGATGCGCTCGGCGGTGCCATGGCGGCGGCAACCGATGAAGCTGGCATTCAGTTCCGGATTCTCAATTCAAGCAAGGGCCCGGCGGTGCGCGCCACCCGCGCCCAGGCCGACCGTATTCTGTACAAGGCCGCCATTCGTCACAGGCTGGAAAATCAGCCCAATTTATGGCTGTTCCAGCAGGCCGTGGATGACCTGATGGTGGAGGGCGACCGGGTGGTCGGGGCGGTAACACAGGTGGGTATCCGCTTCAGATCAAGCGCGGTGGTGCTGACGGCCGGGACGTTTCTGGACGGCAAGATCCATGTCGGGCTCAACAACTATGCTGCCGGACGCGCCGGTGATCCGCCGGCGGTGTCGCTGAGCGCCCGCTTGAAAGAGCTCAAGCTGCCCCAGGGCCGGCTGAAGACCGGCACGCCACCGCGGCTCGACGGCCGCAGCATCGACTTCAGCAAATGCATCGAGCAACCCGGCGATGGCATGCCGGGTGGCATGAGCCCGCAGATGCCGGTGTTCAGTTTCATGGGGCGGCCCGAACAGCACCCGCAGCAGATGCCGTGCTGGATCACACACACCAACGAGCGCACCCATGACATCATCCGCAGCGGCTTTGATCGCAGCCCCATGTTCACCGGCAAGATCGAGGGTGTGGGGCCGCGCTATTGCCCCAGCGTGGAAGACAAGATCAACCGCTTTGCGGATAAAGACAGTCACCAGATTTTTCTGGAACCCGAAGGCCTGACCACCCACGAGTATTACCCCAATGGCATCAGCACCAGCTTGCCGTTTGACATTCAGTATGCCTTGGTGCGCTCCATGCCAGGACTTGAGAATGCCCACATTTTGCGGCCTGGGTATGCCATTGAATACGATTACTTCGACCCGACACAACTCAAAAGTTCGTTTGAAACCAAAGCCATTGGCGGCCTGTTTTTTGCCGGGCAAATCAACGGTACCACGGGTTACGAGGAGGCCGCGGCGCAGGGTTTGTTTGCCGGCATCAACGCGGCGCTGCAGGTGCGCGCCATGGGTAATGGCAATGCACAGGCCTGCGCGGCGGGGGTCATTGCCTTTGGTGGCGACATGTGGCTGCCCGGACGCGACGAAGCTTATCTTGGTGTGTTGGTCGATGATCTGATCACCAAAGGCGTGACCGAACCCTACCGCATGTTCACCAGTCGTGCCGAATTTCGGCTGCAACTGCGTGAAGACAACGCCGACGCACGTTTGACCGAAGTGGGTCGTCAATTGGGTTTGGTCGATGACGCGCGCTGGCAAGCCTTCAATCAGAAGCGTGAGGCGGTTTCACGTGAAACAGAGCGCCTGCGGTCGATCTGGATCAGTCCGAAAAACCTGGATGCTGCGGAGGCCCAACGGGTTTTGGGGAAGGCCATTGACCACGAATACAACCTGGCTGAACTGCTGCGCCGGCCTGATGTGACTTATGAATCCCTCATGTCGCTGAATGGTGGTAAGTATGCACTGGCTGAGTTGCCGGTGGGTGTTTCACGTGAAACAGGCGTGCTTTCCCCGGCGGCGGCGTTGGCGGCATCAGTGATCGACCAGGTTGAAATTGCCGCCAAATACTCGGGCTATATTGATCGCCAGAAAGACGATGTGGTGCGTGCTGCCCACTATGAAAAACTCAAGCTGCCACAGGACCTGGACTACATGCAGGTGCTGGCTTTGAGCATTGAGGCGCGGCAAAAGCTGAACCGACACAAACCGGAAACCCTGGGGCAGGCCTCGCGCATTTCAGGCATTACCCCGGCGACCATTTCATTGTTGACGATCCATTTGAAAAAGACCAAGTTCAAAGGCTTTGCAATCAATCCTTCTGGCAGCGAAGTGGTCTGATGCAAGCACTGGACGCCAAACTTCGGGCTGGTCTGACAGCGCTTGATCTGAGTCTGAGCGACGCGCAGATCGACAGCTTGCTGGCCTATCAGACGCTGATCGGGAAATGGAACAAGGTCTATAACCTGACGGCGGTGCGTGACCCGGGTGAAATGCTGACGTACCATCTGCTGGACAGTCTGGCTGTGATTGCGCCCTTGCGCCGGCAACTGGCGCAGATGTCCCCGCGTGTTGCGGGTACAGCACTGCGTTTGCTGGATGTGGGCTCCGGAGCAGGCTTGCCTGGCGTGGTAATTGCGATTTGCTGTCCGGACATTCGAGTGGACTGTGTCGATACCGTTGGCAAGAAAGCCGCATTTATCCAGCAGGCAGCCGTCACGCTCAAGTTGACCAACTTGCGTGGCTTGCATGCTCGCGTCGAGAGCCTGACTGATCAATACCAAGTCATCAGTTCGCGCGCTTTTGCATCTCTGGCTGATTTCACCAATTGGTCTGTGCAAGCCCTGGCGCCGCAGGGCGTATGGCTTGCCATGAAAGGCAGACACCCCGAGAACGAGCTGGCAGCACTGGCGTCAGGCGTTCAAGTGTTTCACGTGGAACACCTGAAAGTACCGGGTCTGGATGCCGAGCGTTGTTTAATCTGGATGAAAGCGGTCGTTCATCGCGACGCTTAATCGTCTGGCGGTCTATATCGGAGGGTGGAAATGTTTGGCATTTCAGATTACGGTGCATTCGTACTGGCTTTCATCGTGTTGTTGTTCATTCCCGGACCAGGCAATCTGGCCATCATTACTTCCACCACCAAGGGCGGCATCCTGGGGGGATTGGCAGCAACCCTGGGTTTGATGGTGGGTGACCAGGTGCTGATGTGGCTGGCTGTCGCGGGCGTTGCCGCGCTGCTCATGGCTTATCCGGCAGCCTTCAATGCGGTGCAGTGGCTGGGTGCGGCGTATCTGGCCTGGCTGGGCTTCAAGATGTTCACGGCCAAACCCGGTGCGCCTGCCATCATCCAGATCAAGCCACATCACTATTTTCAGCAAGCCCTGACCATTACCGTACTCAACCCGAAAGCCATCGTGTTTTACATGGCTTTCCTCCCATTGTTCATTGACCCGGTGGCGCATCGGGGCTGGCTGACCTTTGGCGTCATGGCGCTGACGGTGGCTGTGTTGGCCTTTATCTATTGTTTTGCAGTTGTGCTGCTGACGCATTTTTTGGCCGAACGCCTGCGCGCCAGTCCTTTGGTGTCTTCAACCTTGCAGAAGCTTGCTGGTGTTTGCCTTATCGGTTTTGGATTCAAACTGGCTTTGTCGCGCTGAATTTTCTGAATGTGGGCGCCATTACACTAACGGCCATGTTTCACGTGAATCATGCCCTTTACTTCACTACTTGGTAAGCATTCGATGGCCAAAATATTCTGTATTGCCAATCAAAAAGGCGGTGTGGGTAAAACCACCACCACGGTCAATTTGGCAGCAGGCTTGGCCAAGGTGGGACAGCGGGTGTTGATGGTTGACCTGGATCCGCAAGGCAATGCCACCATGGGCTCGGGGGTAGACAAGCGCAAGCTGGAATTGACGGTATACGACGTGCTACTGGAGTCGGCCTCGGTGGCAGAAGCCAGGGTTCAAAGCAGCAAACTGGTTGATGCCGGCTGTGGTTATGACATCCTGGGGGCCAACCGCGAGCTGGCTGGCGCCGAGGTTGAAATGGTGGAGCTGGAGCGCCGGGAAAAACGCCTGAAAATTGCGCTTGCCCAGGTTGAGCAAGACTACGACTTCATTTTGATTGATTGCCCGCCCAGCCTGTCCATGCTGACGCTCAATGGATTGTGTTGCGCCCATGGTGTGATCGTGCCGATGCAGTGCGAATACTTTGCCCTGGAAGGCCTGGCCGACCTGGTCAATACAATCAAGCAGGTACACGCCAATCTGAACAAAGAGCTGGCCATCATTGGTCTGCTGCGCGTCATGTTTGATGCCCGCATCACTTTGCAGCAGCAGGTGAGCGAGCAACTCAAGGCGCGTTTTGCCGACAAGGTGTTCAATACCGTGATTCCGCGCAATGTGCGTTTGGCCGAAGCCCCCAGCTACGGTGTGCCCGGGGTGGTGTTTGACTTGCCGAGCAAAGGTGCGCAGGCTTTTCTGGCATTTGCCCGGGAAATGGTGGAGCGCATTGAAAAAACCTAGATTCTTGATTCTCCCAAACTGTTGTTTGCTATTAAATTCATAGTGATTCAATCTTCCCATATCCTGATCCTTCCAGGCTGGCAGGGCTCTGGCCCGCAGCACTGGCAAAGCCTGTGGCAGGTGCAGTTTGGGTACCAGCGCGTGGCGCAACACGACTGGCTGCGGCCGTTGCGTGGTGACTGGATCGCCCGGCTCGAAGACGTGGTGTTGTCTACCGATGCGCCCACCGTACTGGTGGCGCACAGCTTGGGCTGTGTATTGGTGGCCGCGTGGGCGGCACACAGCCACAATGCACATCGTGTCAAGGCGGCGATGCTGGTGGCGCCAGGCGATGTCGAGCAGGAAGCGTTGCGCCCGGTACTGGCCAGTTGGTCACCGATTCCGCGACAAAGCTTGCCCTTCAAAAGCACGCTGGTGGCGAGTCAGGACGACCCCTTTTGCAGCTTTCAACGCGCCCGGGGATTCGCGGCTGCCTGGGGCTCAAGGCTTGTGGATGCCGGCACGGCGGGTCATATCAATGCCGACTCCGGCCTGGGGGACTGGCCGCAAGGTCAGATGTTGCTGAACGAATTGATTCACAGTTAAATAAAGGCTTGTCATGGTCACAAAAAAACTCAAGGGCTTGGGCCGCGGTCTGGAAGCCTTGTTGGGCCCCACGGTCGCGGAGTCTTTCACCGCCGACGGTGCTGAATTTTCTTCCGCAAACACGGGCTCGCCGCCCACCTTGTTGCTGAGCGATCTGGTGCCGGGCCAGTACCAGCCGCGCACCCGCATGGACGAAGGCGCACTGTACGAGCTGGCGGAATCCATCAAGGCGCAGGGCATCATGCAACCGATCCTGGTGCGTCGTTTGAGTGACGCTGATGCTGAACTCAAGCGCAGTCAGCAGCTGCCAGATTTCACCGGTGGTACCAGTGGTGGTGGCGTGGTGCGCCCGGTGTATGAAATCATTGCCGGCGAACGCCGTTTCCGGGCGGCCAAACTGGCCGGTCTGGACAGCGTGCCGGTACTGGTACGCGATGTGCCCAATGAGTCTGCTGCTGCGATGGCACTTATCGAGAATATCCAGCGCGAAGACCTCAATCCACTCGAGGAAGCGCAGGGCGTGCAGCGCCTGATCAAGGAGTTTGGCCTGACGCATGAGACCGCGGCGCAGGCCGTGGGCCGCTCGCGTAGCGCCACCAGCAACTTGCTGCGGCTGCTGAATCTGGCCGAACCGGTGCAGACCATGTTGATGGCTGGCGATATCGACATGGGCCATGCCAGATCCTTGCTGGCGCTGGACAAAGCGACCCAGATTACCGCAGCCAATCAGATAGCCGCCAAAAAATTGTCGGTGCGCGAGGCTGAGAGTCTGGTCAGAAAGATCAGCGCCGAGTTTTCACTGGTGGCGACCAAGCCCAAAAAGGACAAGTCGCGCGATCTGAAACGGGTGGAAGAAGAGCTTTCAGACCTGTTCATGGCTGCCGTGGAAGTGCGGGTCAAAAAGCGGGTCAAACGTGCCGGGCGGCTGGAGGAAATGGGCGAGCTCAGCATCCAGTTTGGCTCACTTGACGAGCTCAATGGCTTGATCGATAAACTGCGTGGGTCTGGGTCACGCTAAATCTCTAGCGCCGATCCGGGTCAACAGGTCGGCGGCATGCACGCCACGGCGTCAAGGCGGTTATGAAGCACCGCAATTTGCTGATTGGTTTCTCAAGGTGTCAGCGACTGCAAAACAACCGGCGTGCCTGTGCGGGACGAGGCCATGATGGCCTCAATGACCTGCTGCGCCGCCAGGGCGGAGCGCCCGGTCACGGCAGGTTTCCGGCCATGGCGCACGGCGTCAATGAAATCTTTTAATACGGTGCGGTGTGCGGCATGGTCGAAGGCCATGGGATCGGCCCCGCCGCCGCTGCCTTGCCCGCCACCGACGGTCAGGGTTTGACCGTTCATGAATGCCACTTGCAGCACCCCGGCCTCAAGGCTGGCGCTGCCCAGCGTGCCGTTGAGCTCAAGGCGCTCTGGAAAGCCAGGGTAAGCCGCCGTGGTTGCTTGCACCGTTGCCATGGCGCCATTGGCGTAGTGCAGCAGGGCGCAAGCGCAGTCTTCGCCCTCCAGGGTGTGCACCGGGCTAGTGCTGGCCAGCCCCATGACCCGCACGGGCAGGCCGGTGTAACTGAGCAGCAGGTCCAGCGTGTGGATGGCCTGTGTGATTAGCACACCGCCGCCATCTCGGGCCAGGGTGCCGCGTCCGGGCTGGTCGTAATAACTCTGGGGCCGCCACCAGCGCACGCTGGCCGAGGCGCTGATCAGCTGCCCCAATGCACCGGCATTGATCAAGCCGTGCAATCGGGTGGCCGCCTGGCGCAAGCGGTGCTGCAACATCACGGCCAGCAACACCCCGTGGTTGTCGCACACCCGGACCAGCGCTTGAGCCCGTTCCAGGTCGATCTCCAGGGGTTTTTCCACAAGCACATGTTTACCGGCCTGCGCCAGCCGTTGCACCAGTTCAAGGTGGCTGTTTGGCGGGGTCAATACCAGCACGGCCCGCACGCTGGCATCTTCCAGGATGTCTTCCAGCCGGGTGGTCTTCATGGCGCCCTGGGGGAGCGGTGTTGTCGCCAGTCGGCTGGCATCGCGGGTATGCACCCAAACCACTTCAGCCTCAGCGTTCAGATCTTGCAGACTTTTGAAATGCGGGCCTGAGCCCAGCCCGGCCCCAATCACGGCCAGCCGCAAACGGCTTGTGGGGGTGACTGACATGACAGCCATTCAGCGCACCAAAGCCGCTAGAGCAAGTCGGCCATGGCATCCAGCGGGATGATGGCGCCATGGTGTCCAATGACACGGGCCGCCAGACGGTTACCAAACTGGGTCGCGTCTTCTGGTGTGTCGCCGCGCAAGCGTCGACTCAGGTAGCCCGCAGCAAAAGAGTCACCTGCCGCCGTGGTGTCGACCACGTTCGTCACGGTCTGGGTGGGCACACTGTGCCATGGGCCACTGCCCGACCGAACCAGGGTGGGCGCTGCGCCCCGCTTGATCACTATTTCGGGCACATCCAGTGCTTGTGCGGCAGCCACAGCGCGCTCCAGCGAGGCAAAACCAAACAGCGCCAGATGGTCGTCGGCGGTGATCAGCGCGGTGTCAGCCACCGCAAAGGCGCGGCTAAAACAGTCGCGCGCCAGGGCGATGTCTGGCCACAGGCTGGGTCGGTAGTTGTTGTCAAACACCACCGTGGCACCACGCGTTCGCAGCGTCTGGGCAAAAGCCAGCAGCCTATTTTGCCCGTCAGCCGGCAAGATGGCCAGGCTGATGCCGGAGAAGTAAAACGCATCCCACTGGTCGTTTTGCGCCTCAAGCGGGGTTTCTGCGACATCGAAATAGGCTTTGGCGGCGCTGTTGTCACGCCAAAAGCTGAAGCGACGCTCACCCTGGGCGTCAACCTGGATCTGGTACAGGCCTGGCATCCGGCCCGGGATATGACGCACCAGGTCCAGGGCCAGTCCGTCTTGCGCCCAGCGGCGCTCTAGTTCAAGACTCAGGGCATCGTCGCCCAATGCGGTGGCGTACCAGGACTTGATGGCGCCACCACCGCAGCGTGACAGGTAAACCGCGGTATTGAAGGTGTCACCGCCATAACTTTGCTGCATGGCACCAAAGGCCGTGCCATTGAGTTCCAGCATACATTCACCAAAAAAGGCGACTTTGATTGGATTTTTCACAGTAAATCAGTTTTCTACACACATTTTTAATGCACGTCGATCATTCGTCCAGCGGGAAATGGGTACAGCCCAGGCGAGCCGAGATGTCGCGACTCGCATCGCGCAGCAGGGCGACCACTTCTTGTGCCCGCGCGGGGTCGTAGCGAAAGATCGGGAAAGAAATGCTCATGCCCGCCACCGGGCGGTTCAGCCGGTCAAAAATCGGCACCCCCACACAACGCACGTGGTCTTCAAACTCTTCACGGTCTTCACCGAAGCCTTGCGCCTTCACCTGCTTCAGTTCCTGTTCGTAGGCCTGCCTGTCCGCAATGGTGGTTTGGCGAAATGGCTTGAACTCGGCTCCCTGCAAAACGTGGTCCCGATGCTCTGGGGTGTCCCACGCCATCAGCACTTTGCCAATGGCAGTGCAATGCAAGGGTGCGCGGCGCCCGATTCTGGAATACATGCCCAGGGCGTGGCTGGAGTCGACTTTGTGGAGGTAAATGATTTCGCTGTCGATCAGGGTGCCCAGGTGCACGGTTTCGCCGGTTTTATCTGCCAGCGTTTGCATGTGGTTTTTGGCCAGGTCCACCAGCTCCGGGTATTGCAAGGCCTTGGTCCCCAGCTCGTAGACCTTCATGGTCAGCGCGTAGCGCTCGCTGTCGGCCTCCTGGCGAACATAGCCAAGCGTGATCATGGTTTGCAAAAACCGGTAGACCGTGGCTTTGGGCATGGCCAGGCGCATGGACAGGTCCGAGATGCCGGATTCGCTGCGGTCGCCCAGGGCTTGCAACAAGCCAAAAGTCTTCAAAACAGCGGCAACCGACTCAGGTTGTTTGCCAGCCAAAGAGTCATCATCCATTTTTATTCCCTCAATCCCTTAATCCCTGAAGACGGGCTAGCGCGCGAGCCAGCCACCGTCCACGGCCAGCGTGTGACCATGAATGTAGTTGGAGGCTGAAGACGCAAGAAACACCACGGGGCCGGCCATGTCCTCGGGCACGCCCCAGCGGTTGGCCGGGATGCGCGCCAGAATGGCGGCGTTGCGGTCGGCGTCGGCCTGCAAGGCGGCGGTGTTGTCGGTGGCCATGTACCCGGGTGCAATGGCGTTGACATTGATCCCGCGCGTGGCCCACTCGTTGGCCAGTGCGCGTGTGATGCCGAGAATGCCACTTTTTGAGGCTGTGTACGATGGCACCCGTATGCCGCCCTGAAAGGACAACATCGAGGCGATATTGATGATCTTGCCGCCGCCGCCTTGGCGAATGAATTGCCGTGCCACCGCCTGGCTCAGGAAAAAGACGTTTTTCAGGTTCAGGTTCATCACATCGTCCCAGTCCTTTTCACTGAAATCAATGGCATCGGTGCGGCGTATGGTGCCTGCGTTGTTGACCAGAATGTCGATCTTGCCAGTGAGCGTCAGGGACTGCGTCACCAAGTCTTCCAGACCACTGGTTTCTGCAAGATTGGCACGCAGATCCAAAAAGCGCCGACCCAGGGACGCAACGATGTCACGGGTCTGGTCTGGGGCACTGCTGTTGATGCCAACGATATCGGCCCCGGCCTGCGCCAGGGCAATGGCCATGCCTTGACCCAGCCCCTTGTTGCAGCCAGTGACGAGGGCGGTGCGCCCCAGGAGTTGAAAGTTGTCAAGCGACATGGTGGGTGCTTTCGTGGTTTAGCGCAAGGTGGTCATGGGCACGTGGTCCATGTCCTTGAACACCTGGTTTTCGCCAACCATGCCCCAGATGAAGGTGTAGGCCTGGGTGCCGACACCGCTGTGGATCGACCAGCTCGGGTTGATCACCGCCTGCTCGTTGCGCACCACGATGTGACGCGTTTGGGTCGGCTCACCCATCATGTGGAAAACCGTGGCGTCGGCGTTCATGTCAAAGTAGAAATACACCTCCATCCGGCGGTCATGGGTGTGGCAGGGCATGGTGTTCCACACGTTGCCAGGCTCCAGTTGCGTCATGCCCATCGACAGCTGACACGTTGGCAGTACATCGGGTACCAAAAACTTGTAAATGGTGCGCCGGTTGCTGGTGGCGGGCGAGCCCAGGGTCTCCGGGGAGGCCTGGGCAAGCGTGACCTTGCGATGCGGGTAGGCAGTGTGTGCGGGGGCGCAGTTGAAATAGAGTTTGGCGGGCTGGTCGGCGTTGACGCTGAAAAACTCCAGAGCTTGCGCGCCCTGGCCGATGTAGAGCGCTTCGCGCGAGGCCACTTCGAAGGTCTCGCCATCGACCACCACGCGGGCGGCGCCGCCAATATTGATCAGACCCAGTTCGCGGCGTTGTAGAAAGAAGTCGGTGCCGGTGTGGCGCCCGAGGTCGGTGGAAAACGACACGCCGGCCGTGACCGGCATGATGCCGCCGACGATGATGCGGTCAATCTGGCTATAGGTCAGGGTGACCTGATCGGGCAGAAACAGGTCTTGCACCAGAAAATGGCGGCGCAATCCTTCGGTATCGAGGTTGCGCATGTGTTCGCTGTGAATCGGTTGACGGATTTCCATGATGGCTCCAGGGTCGGTTGATGGTCAAAAAGTTGTCTGCATTCAGCTCGGCAGGTAGTCGTCGCGGCGCGGTGAAAACTGGTCCAGCAGCATGCTGTCCTGTTCCAGTGCCACCACGCCATGGGTGGTGTGATGCGGCGCAATAAACGCATCACCCAGCCGCAGCACGCGAACTTCACCATTGATATTGGCTTCAAAAGAACCCGCCACCACATAAGCAATCTGGTCATGGACCTCGTGCGCATGGGGCGTGCCAACCGCGCCCTTGTCAAACTGCATGATCACCGACATGAGTTGCGGCGTGTGGCCAACAATCTTGCGCCGCAGGCCGCCACCCAGGTCGGTCCAAGGGGTGGCAGTGCTATCAAAGTAGTTCATGGATTCGTCTTTCAAGTCTGGCTCACTTCAGCAGCAGGTTGGGCAGCCACAGGGAAATTGCGGGGATGTAAGTCACCGCCATCAGCACGGCAAACAGCGCCAAAAAGAACGGGTACAAGGCCTTCACCACGGTCTCGATGGGTAGTTTGGCCACCGCCGCACCCACAAACAGCACCCCACCCACCGGGGGGGTGATCAGACCCATGGCCAGGTTCAGCATCATGATCATGCCGAAGTGCACCGGGTCCACGCCCAGAGTGGTCACGATGGGCAGCAGGATCGGCGTCATGATCAAAATCAGCGGCGCCATGTCCATCAGCGTGCCCAGCAACAGCAGCAGGATGTTGATCATCAGCAGCACCATGTACTTGTCATTCGAGACACTGGTGAACAACTCGGTGATCTGCTGCGGAATCTGCATCAGGGTCATGATGTAGCCAAAGCTGGCGGCAAAGCCGATCAGGATCATCACAATGGCCAGGGTCTTGACGGTACGGTGCACCAGCTTGGGCAATTCGCTCCATTTGTAGTCGCGGTAGACAAACATGGTGACCGAAAACGCCCAGAGCACTGCCACAGCTGCCGACTCGGTGGCCGTGAAGACGCCTGACAAGATGCCACCCAGAATGATGAAGATGGTCATCAAACCCCAGAGCGCATCGACCACAATCTTCAGCGCCTCTTTCATCGGGATCACGCGGCCTTTGGGGAAATCTTTCTTTTTGGCGATGAACAGGCACATGATGGCCAGCGTCAGCCCCAAAATCAAACCAGGCAGCACGCCCGCCAGGAACAACGCTGCAATCGACACCGAGCCACCGGCCGCCAGCGAGTAAATCACGGCATTGTGGCTGGGAGGAATCAGAATCGCCTGCACCGAGCCGCTGATGGTGACCGCTGTGGCAAAGTCACGCGGGTAGCCTTTTTTCTCCATCTCCGGGATCAACACCGAGCCAATCGAGGCCGTGTCGGCCATCGACGAGCCAGAGATCGCGCCAAAAAAGGTGGAGGCCAGAATGTTCACGATGGACAGCCCGCCGCGCACAAATCCCACCAGCACGCTGGCAAAGGCCACCAGCCGGTGCGCCATGCCACCTTCGGCCATGATGGCACCTGCCAGCACAAAAAATGGAATCGCCAACAGCGAAAACTTGTTCACCCCGCCAGCGATGGCAATCATGATGGCATCGGGCGGAATGTCGATGTACCAGCCACCAATCAGGGCCGACAGGCCCATGGCATAGGCCACCGGCATGCCCATCAAAATCAGGACCATGAACGAGCCCAGCAATACAAGTGCGTCCATCAGACCACCTCTTCTTTCTTTTCGTGGTCAAACGTCACCACAGCGCGCTTGTCCTGATGACCAAAAAACATGTCTTCCAGCACAAAAATCAGGGTGGTGAGGCCACCCAGGGGCACCGGCAAATAGGTCACCCCCACCGGCATCCAGGGCAATTGCCCGATGACCTGGTTCATGGTTTCCAGACACAGCTTGGTGCCATACACCAGGGTAAACAAGGCCACGACCAGCATTAGCACGTCGATCAGGCCGGCCAGCGGGCGTTGCAGTTTTTTAGGCAGCCGTTCTGTCACCATGGCGACCGCAATGTGCCCCTGGGCGCGGTAGGCCGCCGAGGCGCCAAAAAAAGTGAACACCACCATCAGCATCACGGCCACGGGTTCGGGCCAGGGTGAGCCTGTGCCCAGCACATAGCGGGTAAATATGCCCCAGGGGACGATCAGCGACATGATCAGGACCGAGATACCTGAGGTCCAGATACAGGTCAGATAAATGATGTCGTTGAAGTGCAGAATTTTGTTTTTCATGGCAATGCCTGACAGTGTTCACCAGGCCCGCTGCGCCTGCAGCGGGCCTGGATAGCGCAAAGATTTACTTGACGTCGCCGATGCGTTTCATCAGGTCGGCAAACTTGGCACCGTATTTCGCACGCACCGGAGCGGTAGCTTCAAAAAACAGCTTTTGGTCCACGGGAACAAACTCGATGCCAGCGGCTTTCAGCTTGGCAGAGTAGTCAGCCACGCTCTTGTCCCACAACACGCGTTGGTCAAGCTGGGCTTCACGGGCCACTTTTTTCACCACGGCCTTGTCGGCATCCGAGAGCTTGTCCCAAGTCACTTTGGACATCACCAGAATTTCAGGAATGATCAGGTGGTTGGTCTGTGCGTAGTACTTGGTTCCAGCGGTGTAATGGTTGGACGTAAACAGGCTGGGCGGGTTGTTTTCAGCGCCGTCGATCACACCGGTCTGCAAGGCACTGAAGACCTCGCCGTAACCCATGGAGATACCGTTACCGCCCATGGCGTTCATGGTGTCCACAAACAGCGGGTTGCCCATCATGCGCACCTTGAGACCCTTGAGGTCGGCTGGGGTTTGCACTTTTTTCTTGGTGTACAGGCTGCGGGCACCGCCGTCCATCCAGGCCAGACCCACCATGCGGCCTGCACTGTTGCTGACCTTGTCCAGCAGTTCCTGGCCAATGGGCCCATCAATCACCGCCCGCATGTGGGGAATGTCACGGAACACGAAGGGCATGTTGAACACGTCCACCTCGGGCACGATGGGGCCAATCACGCCCAGAGAAATGCGGGCCATCTGGATGGCACCGATCTGCACCTGCTCGACCACGGCTTTTTCTTCACCCAGCACGGCGCCGGGGAACATTTGTATCTTGAGGCGGCCGCTGGTGGCTGCATCAAGCCGCTTGCCCATGTTCTCCACGGCAACCACCGTGGGGTAACCCGCGGGATGCGTGTCCGAGGACTTGAGCACCATATTTTGGGCGCTTGCGGTGATACTGGCCGACAGTGCTACGACGGCAACTGCGGCAGCGAGAAGGCTTCGGCGAAAGGTCATGGTGATCTCCTTAATTGACCAGGTTGAAAAACTGACAGGGACAGGGAAAAACATCGGCTCCAAAAAGCCGACAAACGGGGAACTTGATACGTTGAATCAAGGCGGCATCAGCCGGCTTGATGCGTCTTGGCCTCGGGGCGGGCAGGCGCATATTTGCTGACCGCCTCCCACAAGCCGTTGAGGTACACGGCACCTAAAGCGCGGTCATAGAGCCCATAGCCGGGCTTGCCGGTTTCGCCCCAGATCATGCGGCCGTGGTCGGGACGCACATAGCCTTCAAAGCCGACGTCATGGTAGGCCTTCACAATCTCGGCCATGTCCAGCGAGCCGTCGCAGGAATTGTGGGTGGACTCGTAAAACGTGCCATCTTCTTCGACCTTGACATTGCGCAGGTGACCGAAGTGGATGCGACCCTGGCCGCCGAACTCGCGCACCAGCGACGGGATGTTGTTGCACAGGTCGGCGCCCAAAGAGCCCGAGCACAGGGTCAGGCCGTTGGCTGTCGAGTCGACTATTTTCACCAGGCGCGCCAGGTCGTCGCGGTTCTTCACAATGCGCGGCAAGCCGAAGATGGGGCGGGGTGGGTCGTCCGGGTGCATGGCCATCTTGACGCCCGCTTCTTCGGCCACCGGAATGATGGCTTTCAAAAAGTATTCCAGGTTGGCCCACAAGTTGTCTTCGCCCACGGCTTTGTACTCGTCCAGCAGGCTCCTGAGTTCGTCGGCCTTGTAGCTGGCGTCCCAGCCGGGCAGTGCAATGCCTTTTTCAGGGTCGATCTCGGCCACTGCCTGGGCATCAAAGGCCAGCGTGAACGAGCCGTCGGGCAGCTCCTTGGCCATCTCGGTGCGGGTCCAGTCAAACACCGGCATGAAGTTGTAGCAGATCACCTTCACGCCCACGGCCGCGCAGTTGCGGATGTTTTGCTGGAAGTTGGCAATCAAGCGGTCGCGCGAGGGCTTGCCGAGCTTGATGTCCTCGTGCATGGGCACACTTTCGACCACTTCAAACTTCAGGCCGGCACCCTCGATGCGGTCGCGCAGCGCCTGCAGTTTGTCCAACGGCCAGACCTCGCCCACCGGCACGTCGTAAATGGCAGAAACAATGCCATACATGCCCGGAATCTGGCGGATGTATTCCAGTTTCACGGGGTCGGATTCGCCATACCAGCGGAAAGTCATTTTCATTGCGGTGAACTCCAGGGTTTCGGGTTGTGAAAAGGCCGGTCAAAGGGTGAGCGGGAGCGCTGCAGCCACTTCCGGGTGGGCGGCCAACTGGCGCAAGCCGTTCAGTACTTCCGCTTTGAAACGGGCGTTGGTTTTTAAATCAGAACCAAAGATCTTGTGGATACCAAGCAAGTTGTCAATGATGGCTGTGCTGTCATTGCTTGCGCCGGCTTGCGCCAGGATGTCGTTCGACAGGGGGTCGTTGAGTACCGCGCCCGGTGTGTGTGCGGTCTTGACGGCAAAGAGCATCCAGGCAGCAATGGCCGTGGCCAGCGCTGGCGATGGCAGGTCGGCGGCAAGGCGCTCGCGTAGGGTGGAAAGCATGCGCTGCGGCAGCTTTTGCGAGCCGTCCATGGCAATTTGCGCGGTGCGGTGTTTCAGCGCCGGGTTGCAAAAGCGCAGCTTGAGCTGCTCGACATAGTCCGCCGGATCAACCCCGGCCGGGGCCTTGAGCACCCCGCGCACTTCCACCCACAGTGCGTCCAGCAGGCCGGTGATCAAGGGCAACTGCATGGCGTCAGCCACGGTTTCGCGCCCGGTAAGCTGGCCCAGATAAGCCAGGGTGGAATGCGCGCCGTTCAGGCAACGCAATTTCATGTCTTCCCAGGCCTCGATCTCGTTGGAAAACACCGCACCGCCCAGGGTCCAGTCGGGTCGGCCCATGGTGAAGTTGTCCTCAATGACCCATTGCACAAATTGCTCGGTCACGATCGGCCAGGCATCTTGCAAACCCAATTGGGCGTTGACGTAGGCCCGGTCAGCGTCGGTGGTGGCGGGCGTGATGCGGTCCACCATGCTGCACGGGAAGCTCACACGGGCTTCGATCCAGTTGGCCAGTTCGCTGTCAACTTCACGGGCAAAGGCCAGCACCGCCGCCTTGGCGGTTTTGCCGTTACTGGGCAGGTTGTCACAGCTCAAGACGGTGAACGGGGGGATGGCGTTGGCCTTGCGGTGCCTGAGCGCCTGCACGATCAGGCCCAGAATGGTGCGGGGTGTGGCGGGGTTCGCCAGATCGGCCTGGATGGCTGGGGCCTGCAACTGCAGCTTGCCGCTGGCTGGGTCCAGGTAATAGCCTTTTTCGGTGACGGTCAGGCTTACGATGCGGGTGCCGGGGGCACACATGCGCTCAAGTACCTGAGCCAGGTCGGCCGCGCCGCCCAGTACTTCGACGATTGAGCCGATCACGTGCAATTTCTCGGAACCAGCCGCCCGCTCCACCAGCGTGTACAGCCCGTCTTGCGGCGCGAGCGCGTCTTTGGTGCCGGTGGTCATCAGGCCGGCACCCACAATGCCCCAGGCCAGATCACCGGAGGCCAGCACGGCGTCGGTCATGACGGCCTGGTGGGCGCGGTGAAAAGCGCCCACGCCCAAATGCACGATGGCGGGCACCACTTGGCTGCGCTCATAGAGGGGCCGTTGCACCGTGGCCGGCAATTGATTCAGGTTTTGGTTGCAGAGTTGCATGCGGGGTGCTTTCGTCTTAATCGGTCACGCCGGGAATGGCGAAGTAGTTCTTGGCATTGCGGTAGCTGATGTCCTGCACCATGTTGCCAAAGGTGTCGAAGTCGGGCGGGATTTCGCCGTTTTCCATCCAGCCACCCACCAGCGCGCACAACACCCGGCGGAAATACTCGTGCCGCGGGAACGACAAAAAGCTGCGCGAATCGGTCAGCATGCCAACAAAGCGTGACAACAGCCCCAGGTTGCCCAGACTCACCATTTGTTGGCGCATGCCTTCAATGTGGTCGTTGAACCACCAGGCCGAACCCATCTGGATCTTGCCGGGGCTGGAGCCGTCCTGGAAACAACCCATGACCGTGCCCAACACTTCCAGATCGTTCGGGTTGAGCGAATACAAAATGGTTTTGGGCAGCATGTTGTCGCTTTGCAGCGCATTCATGAAGGCGGCGAGTTTGGCCGCAATCTGTTCGTCATTAACGGCGTCATAGCCGGTGTCGGGGCCAAGTTTGGCAAACATGGCCGAGTTGAGGTTGCGCACGGCGGCCAGATGAAGTTGCATGGCCCAGCCGCGCTGGGCGTTCATGCGGCCAACTGCCAGCAGCACGGCGGTCTTGTAGGCGTCGGCCTCGCCGGTGGTCAGCGCGGTGCCGGCCAGCAGCTTGGCAAAAATGGCTTCTATCGCCTGCGCGCTGACGAAGGTGGCAAACGGTGCGGTCAGGCCATGGTCAGAAGCGCGGCAACCCAAATCATGGAACACCGCGTGGCGGGCGTCGAGCGCCGTGACCAGCGCGGCGTAGGAACCGATCGACACGTTGGCGGCGGCACCCAACCGCTCGATATAGGTTTTCCAGACCGACAGGTCGTCGGTGGCCAGGGCGCGGTCAGGGCGGAAACTGGGCACCATCACGGGTTCACCCGGTTGACGCACCGCAGCGTAGGCGATATGGTGCGCCAGTGAATCCGCCGGGTCGTCGGTGGTGCCTACAGCGCGCACCTTCATGCGCATCAGTAGCGAGCGGGCACCGAACTCGGGTGTGACGATCTGGGCATTGCAGGCTTCCCAGATGGCTGGGGCGGTTTTTTCCGACAGGGCGTCATGGATGCCGAAATAGCGCTGCAGCTCCAGATGCGTCCAGTGGTACAGCGGGTTGCCGACCAACCGCGGCACGGTTCTGGCCCAGGCCAGAAAAGTCTGGTAATCGGGTTCGTGGCCGGTGATGTCGGCCTCGGGGACGCCGTTGGAGCGCATGGCGCGCCATTTGTAGTGGTCACCGCCCAGCCAGGCATGGGCTATGTTGCTGAAGGTGGCGTTGCTGGCAATGTCGGCTGGGGGCAGATGGCAGTGGTAGTCAAGGATCGGCATCGCCGCCGCGTAGTCATGAAACAGCCGCCTGGAGCTGCTGTCAGGCAAGAGGAAATCGGCGTTCATAAAAGGCTTCATGGGAGTCTGCTCCGTCTCTTTTGGATGGCTGCCACTACGATGAGCGACAGTTGGTGTGATCGATAGGTGCGGACTCTACACTAAATAAAAAAATAATTCAATAAATTTGAAACAATGTTTTGTTTATTTGTGTGCCGCATTCACAACGCAGATTAACCTATCCGCGAACCAGCTGTACCCGGTCTGATACGGCTGGCTCGCAATGCCGGCATCTGTTCATGGTCAATACCACTTGCAGATGGGTTGGCGTGTCTGCCCGCTGCGCGTTGTCAGCGCGCAGCGGGCCGGTTCAGTAGCTCAGGCCGCGACCAAACTTGTAGAGCGCGCCGGAAACGGTCGAGTCGAACAAGGCAGCCACAGCTACAGGAGCCCACGATCAAGGCCATGTCGTTCGCGTTGGCCAAAAGGATTTTTCGTGCAAGCCTTCTGCCGTGCTGGAGGGCGAGCCGTTCTGTGTACCAATCAGTTACACGGGGTAGTGGCCCATGAGACGGCGGGGTTGATTTCCGATGGTTGCGAAGCCAGCCGTGCGCCAAGAGTCTTCACTTTGTCGGCATCATGCTTGACTATGTAGGCTCCACTGAGCAGTGCATCTGCCGCAGCATTGAAGCGGGCCAAGTATTTGGTGCAGCTACCGTCGTAAAGCACATTGATCGTCGTATCAGGGAACCTGATCATGGAGCCCCAGTCAAGGGCAGTACCACCGGTCGCCGTCTTGCCCATGCCGAGGTACTGATAAAGCGGAACGTCGATCAGCGGAGAACGCAGCCCACCGAGCGCATTGCCAAGCTGGTCACGCAACGGATCGTACACATCATTGCCCTTGGCATCTTTCGTGATCGAGTACCACATCCAGTTGGTTTGGGCTGCAGGTGCGGGTGTCCCCTTGGCTGCCCAGGCGTGCAGGTTCTCCAATGCGCCGGTGACAAAGTCGTCGAGGTGGAGTGCCGGTTCTTCATGGCCGGTGAAATAGGCCTTTGGCGCGCGGCCCGTGCCGTCCGCTTTGGCCTTGGCTATCTCGGTATTGATCGGAATGATTGGCGAGGTCGGGTCGGCGTGTGGGGCACCGGCTACTTCATAGAAGCGGAATTTGTCGGTCGCGCTGTTAGCGTCGGCACGGCGGGAATACGGCGGGAAGACAGGGAAACCGCCACCCCCGCCGCCGCCGGCAAAGCGACTCTCGGCTTCAGACATCAGCACAATCTGCGGGACGCTGGTAACTTGGTATAGCTTCTTTGGCACGCTGACAGACGGCACGCCGGACTCGCTTCGAAGTGGCATCGCGCCCGGACCGACCAAGTTCAGGTAGCCGTCAAACAGCGGCTTGCCATCCGGACCAGCCTTTTCCAGCCGGTCGGTGAACGCGGTGAGGTAGGTGTTCATGTAAAAACCGGACTGAGATTGTCCGCCCAAATAGACAAACTGCGGCTTGAGGCTGCCAAGGATGCCACCGGTTCCTGGCTTACGAAGCTGAGTGCCAAGCTGACTCAGCATGTCCCAGAACAGGCCGTCTTCATTCTTGCCGTCAACCTGCCAATTGATATCGGCATAGCGTGTCGGGTCGAATTTCTTCAGCGCATCGGCAGTCAAGCTCTTCGACGTGATGCCAACATAAGCGTCACCGGACAACATCATATGGTTCCAACTGCGGCGCCAGGTGTCTTCGAGGTCCACACCACTCGAGGCGTTCAAGATGTCGATGAAAACGCGACCGGAAAACTTGGCCGGATCGGATGGATAACGCACCAGCAATCGGGTGGCATAGGAATGGCCTGAAGAGCTCACCACTGCGCGCTCGTCGGCGCCGAGATCATAGACGTTGGCTTTGCCAGATTGGAAGAATTCCTTTTCTGTGTAGCCGTAGTCCTTCTTGATATCAATTGGCTTGGATCCAGTTTGGTCATAATCTACACCAACCGAGCAAAGCATGGTGCTGAACGGATGGCTCGTTGTCGGACAGGCTGCCGGCTCGGGGTAGACAAAGGCAACTTCTCTCACGGAAGGCAGGGCTTGGATCGCGCTCAGAACCTGGTCCGCAACCGCTGGTTCAGTGCCGTCGCCGCCACCGCAAGCGCCAAGTATCAAGGTCGCGCCTACCGCAATGGCCACGGCAGTTTTTCTGGTTTTCAGCATCGGATGCATTTTTCGTCTCCAAATTTTGTAATAGATTGGACGTCCTGCGCACCGGGTTGGCTTGTGCCAACTGGTTCGCAGGACGGGTTTTTGACAAGTGGGAAGAGGCCCAACCGTTGATGTCAGGCTGGTTTTCACCGCGATGTCGAAAAAATTCTAGGCGGCGGTGTTTGCTGCAGTCCAATGTTGTTAGGGCATGTTTAGATACTCTAAAAGTATCGGATGCTGACGCTTGAAGTCATGAATGCAATTGAGCAAGGCCACGAGCAGCGGCGATTTTTCGTCCTTGCGGTAGACGCAATGCAGGTCAACGGTGGAGGCGATGTCAGGCGCTAGGGGTCGAAACACTACGTCGGGCAAATTCAGGTTAAGGACCGACTCTGGCACCAGCGCACTGCCAAACCCCCCGGACACCATGACCACGGCCGAGATCATGTCGGCCGCCTTGTGAACGATCAAAGGACTGAAATTTTGCAAGCGAAATAACTCCTGGTTGGCGAATAAGACACTCTGGTCTTGCTCGCCGATGAGTGGTTCGACCTTCAGGTCGGCCAAAGTGATGCTGGACTTTTGTGCCAGCGGATTACGCTGATTCAATGCAATCCATAACGACTCCTGGCTGATTAGCTCCGACTGCAGTTCTGGCACCGGACGGAAGTAACGGTCAAACGCAATCATGATCCGCCCTTGCTGCAAGGCTTCGAGCTGACGGTCTTTGGCCGCGTTATGCAGTACCACCTTGACATGCGGGCAGGCTTGAGAAAATGAACTCAGGATACGGGGGATGATGTCGAGCATGGCCGAGCCAAAAATGCCGATGTCGATTCGCCCTTCCTTGCCAGCTGCCACGCGCCTGATCTGCTCGGTCGCCAGTTCAACGTGGGCGGTGATGTTTTTAGCGTGCACCAGCAGTGCGGTACCGGCCTGGGTGAGTTCCACCCCCGAGCTGGTGCGTCTGAACAACTGCACGCCCAGCTCATCTTCGAGTGACTGGATGTGCCGGGTCAAGGGTGGCTGCGTGATGTGAAGGCGCTCTGCCGCCCGGCCGATATTGCGCTCTTCTGCGGTCACGATAAAAAACTTGAGTCGACGGATATCCACGCTGAACCTCTGTTTGAAATAATTTTTCAGTACCGACCTGGCAAACAACATGGGCTGGGCCGAAGTTGCCAGAATAACGGCTAGGTTGATAAAAATGAAAATAGGTTTCAAAAAATATTAAATGCCGTTTGCTTTTGTCGTATATTCGCTCAATTTGCTGCTGACCTGCTGGGGTTTGTGCCCAGCGCTTTGAGGAAAATGACATGGCCCAATCACCTTTCATCCGTTTACACGCCAACGACGACGTGCTGATCACCACCCGGCAATTGTTGCCTGGCACCACGCTTGGCGCTGACAACCCGGTGGTGGCTGACATGGTGCCACCGGGCCATAAACTGGCAGTGCACCAGATCAAGTCGGGTGCCGCCGTGCGTCGCTACAACCAGATCATCGGTTTCGCCACCACCGATATCAGCGCAGGCCAACACGTCCATTCGCACAACCTGGGCATGGGTGAGTTCGAGCGCGACTACGGCATTGGCCACGGCGTGCATGATCTGCCCAAGGTGGCGCATCCGGCCACCTTCATGGGCTACAAACGTCCGAACGGCAAGGTGGGCACGCGCAATTACATTGCGGTGATGGCCTCGGTGAATTGTTCGGCCACCGTGGTGCGCGCCATTGCCAGGCATTTCGACCCGGAGCGTCTGGCGGCCTTTCCCAATATCGACGGCGTCATTGCGCTGCCACACCCGCTGGGTTGCGGCATGGGCGTGGTCAGTGAAGGCATGGACATTTTGCGCCGCACCCTGGTGGGCTACGCCCGGCACCCCAACTTCGCCGGCGTGCTGTTTGTCGGTCTGGGCTGCGAGCAAAACCAGATTGCGCCGTTGATCGCGCAAGTCGGTGCCCACGAGCCTGGCATGTTGCAACAGGTGGTGATGCAGGCCGAAGGCGGGACCGCCGCGGCGATCAAGAAAGGCATCGCCTTGGTCACGGCCATGCTGGAGCGTGCCAACGCCTGCCAGCGCGAGCCAGCCCCGATCAGCCAGTTGATTGTGGGCATGAACTGCGGTGGCTCCGACGGTTATTCCGGCATCACTGCCAACCCGGCACTGGGTGGCGCGTCCGACATGCTGGTGGCGCAGGGGGGCACCACCATCCTTTCGGAAACCCCGGAAATTTACGGTGCCGAACATCTGCTGACACGCCGTGCCGCCAGCGCGGAGATTGCGCACAAGCTGATTGGGCGTATCGCATGGTGGAAGGACTACACCACGCGCAACGGTAATCAGATGGACAACAACCCCTCGGTAGGCAACAAGGCGGGTGGATTGACCACCATCCTGGAGAAATCCCTGGGCGCCGTGGCCAAAAGCGGAACCAGCACCCTGAATGGTGTTTATCTGTACGCTGAACCAGTGCAGGCCAAAGGCTTTGTCTATATGGACACACCGGGCTACGACCCGGTGTCAGCCACAGGCCAGGCGGCGGGCGGGGCCCAGATCATCTGTTTCACCACGGGACGTGGCTCGGCGTTTGGCTGCGCCGGGGTGCCCACCATCAAACTGGCCACCAACAACGCCTTGTTTGAACGCATGCGTGACGACATGGACGTGAACTGCGGCGACTTGCTGACCGGCACGGCCATGCCGGAGATCAGCCAGCGCATTTTTGACGCGATCATCCGCCACGCCTCTGGCGAGAAGGTGCGCAGCGAGGTGCTGGGCTATGGCAATGACGAGTTCCTGCCTTGGCAAGTGGGTGCGGTGATGTGAGCGGTGCCGCTTTGCGGCACGATCGTGGATTGCTTCACGTCGTTCGCGACAACGGAAACCTGTCGCCATGTCAGGCCGTTCCAAGCACAATCCGGTTTTCCGTTTTTTGAGAGTCGTCCATGACCGATCCCAACGCCAAGCTGCCTGAGCCCCGCGCCCTGCTGCGCCGCCTGTTCGATGCGGCCGTGGCGGCCGCCCAGCCTGCGCTGTGCCTGCCGCCGCATCTGCCGCCTCCCCCGAAAGGGCGCACCATCGTGATTGGCGCCGGCAAAGCCTCAGCCGCCATGGCGCTGGCACTTGAGGCCCATTGGCCAGGGCCGCTGGAAGGCCTGGTGGTCACGCGCTACGGATACCAGCAGCCCTGCAAGCGCATCGAAATCGTGCAGGCGTCGCACCCGGTGCCCGATGCCGCCGGCCTGGCCGCTTCAAAACGGATTGCCGCTTTGGTGACCGGCCTGACGGCCGACGACTTGGTGATTGCGCTAATATCCGGCGGCGGCTCGTCCTTGCTGGTGGCACCAGGCGAGGGCCTGACGCTGGCTGACAAGCAGGCGGTGAACAGCGCACTGCTGGCCAGTGGTGCCACCATTTCCGAGATGAACTGCGTGCGCCGCCACCTGTCTAGCCTCAAGGGCGGTCGCCTGGGCGCCCTCTGCCACCCGGCGCAGTTGCTCACGCTGCTGATTTCCGACGTGCCGGGCGATGCACCGATGGACATCGCCTCGGGTCCCACCGTGACGGATTCGACCAGCTGCGCCGAGGCGCTGGAGATCATTGCGCGTTACCGTATTGAGGTCCCGGCACCGGTGCGTGCGCTGCTGGAAAGCGGCCGTGGCGAAACCGTCAAGCCCGGTGACGCGCGTCTGCAAAACAGCGCGGTGCGCATGATCACGGCACCGCAAATCGCGCTGCAGGCCGCCGCCGGGGTGGCCCGCGCGGCAGGCGTCACCCCCTACATCTTGGGCGACGGCCTGGAGGGCGAGGCGCGCGACGTGGCCAAGGTGCTGGCCGGCATCACACGCCAGGTGGCGCAGCACGGCCAGCCGTTCCAGCGGCCCTGTGTGTTGCTCAGCGGCGGCGAGACCACGGTCACGATTCGTGACCCGCAAGGCACCGGCCGGGGTGGCCGCAATGTGGAGTTCCTGCTGGCTTTGGCGGTGGCGCTGGGCGACCTGGCAGGCGTGCACGCGCTGGCGGGTGACACCGACGGTGTGGACGGCATCGAGGAAATTGCCGGCGCCCTGCTCACCCCGGACACCATCGCCCGGGCCTGGGCGCAAGACATGAATCCGCGCACTTATCTGAACAACAACGACGCCCACAGCTTCTTTCAAAAGCTGGGCGATTCGGTGCTGACCGGCCCGACGTTGACCAATGTGAATGACTTCCGGGCGATTATGATCACCTGATGAAATTTATCATCAGAAGCTTTTTCAGAACCCTGCGCATCGTGCTCGGTCCCTTCATGCAGCTGTGGGAGTTTGTGACCCGGCCCAAGGGTCTGGTGCGCGCGCCCGAGCTGCAGCAGGCCGTCAACCAGCAGTGCCAGGGCCTGGTGTTGTACCAGTTCACCACCTGTCCGTTTTGCATCAGGGTACGTCAGGAAACGCGGCGTCTGTCCCTGCCCATCGAGCGCCGCGATGCGCAACACCATTTGCAAAACCGGGACGAGCTGTTTCAGGGCGCCGGCACCGTCAAGGTGCCCTGCCTCAGGATCACCGACGCCAGTGGTCAAAGCCAGTGGCTGTTCGAGTCCGGCGCCATCATCAGCTACCTGCAGGGGCGGTTTGCCACGGCTTGAACCAAAAGCGCAGCCGCGGTTGCGGCTTCAGTCCTTCAACAAGTCCATCAGGCTGTCCAGGGCGTTGTTCACGATGTCAGTGACCGCGTTGCCCGGGAACAGTGGTTCGGGCGGCGGGGCTGGCCGGGGGCGCGGGATGTCGAATTCGACTTGCCCGTCCAGCCAGCGGTTGCGAAACGCCTGCTGAAACACCTCGCCGACCATGGGCAAGGCGCTGCGCGCGCCCTGACCCCAGGAGCCCATCGTGACGCTGTTGTCGTTGAAACCGACGCGGGCCCCTGCCACCAGTTGCGGGTTCATCATGATGAACCAGCCATCGGTGTTGTCCTGGGTGGTGCCGGTCTTGCCGGCCACGTCGGCCTGGATGCCATAGCGGTAGCGAATGGCTGAGCCCGTGCCTTCGTCAATCACGCCGCGCATCACGTTCACCAGGGTCAGTGCTTGCGCGCGAGGCATGGCTGGTTTGCTTTCGGCAAGCGGCGCGAACTGCTCCAGCACCTGGCCGTTGCGGTCTTCCACGCGCAGCACCAGGCTCGGCGCAAAGTAGCTGCCACCGTTGGCCAGCGTGCCGTAAGCGGTGACCATTTCGATCAAGGTGACCGGGCTGGTGCCCAGTGCCAGTGAGGGCACCAGGTCGAGCTTGCTCTGGCGCACACCCATGGCCTCGGCCAATGCGCCAACCTGTTTGGGCCCCACTTTTTGCATCAGCTGGGCGGTGATGGTGTTTTTGGAATAGACCAATCCGTTGCGCAGGCTGGTGGGCTGGTAGCTGGGCGGCGTGGCATCCGTGGGGGTCCAGACCTCGCTGCCTGGCGACGAGATCGCCACCGGCTGGTCCATGAAGGTGTCCGACGGGCTCATGCCCTGCATGAAGGCCGCGCCATAAACGAAAGGCTTGAAGGTCGAGCCGGGCTGGCGCCGCGCCTGGCTCACATGGTCAAACTGTTCCTGGGCAAAGTCGCGGCTGCCCACCCAGGCCCTTACCGCGCCATCGCGCGGGTCCAGCGCCAGAAAACCGGCCTGCAGCACCGCAGGTTCCTGCCCGGCCTTGCGCCTCCCGTTGGCCAGGGTTTGCAGGTAATTCAGTTGCCGTGTTACGGCCTGATTCGCCGCCTTTTGCAAGCGGGCGTCCAGCGTGGTGTAAACCCGCAGACCGTCGGATTGCAGGTCAATATCACGGCGGTCAGCCCAGTCGATCAGCCATTTGCGCAGGTACTGGGCCACGTGGGGTGCCGGCCCGGGGGCTTCAACCTGGCGTTCAAAGTCGAGTCTCAGGGGTCGCTTGGACAAGGACTTGAGACGGGCCGCGTCGAGCTTGCCGTTTTTGGCCATTTGCTCCAGCACCAGGTTGCGACGTTGTTTGGCGCGCTCGGGGTTTTGTACCGGGTTGTAATAGCTCGTCCCTTTGAGCATGCCGATCAGGGTGGCGCTTTCCAGCACGTCAAGCTGCTCGGCCGAGGTGTCAAAGTAGGTGCGTGCCGCCATTTCGATACCAAAGGCGTTGTAAAGAAAAGGCACGGTGTTGAGGTAGGTCTCGAGGATTTCGTCTTTGGAATACACGGCCTCGATCTTCAGCGCGGTGATGGCCTCCTTGAGCTTGCGTGTCAGGGTGGCGGCGCGGCCGATTTCTTCGGGGAACAGGTTGCGCGCCAACTGCTGGGTGATGGTCGAACCGCCCTGCAATTCACCTGACAGGGTGCTGAGCGCGGCGCCCGCCAGGCGGCGCAAATCAATGCCATGGTGGTCGTAAAACCGGCGGTCTTCGGTGGCAATCAGGGCATTCACCACATGGGGTGAAATCTGCTCCAGCGTGACCCATTGCCGGTTGATACGCTTGAATTCGGCCAGCACGCTGCCGTCGGTCGCCAGCAGCACCGAGGGCGCTTCTGATTTGGCCTTGCGCAGGTCGCCAATGCCGGGCGTGAACGGAACCAGCAGCAGCACGTACAGCAGCACCAGCGCAGGCAATGCCAAAACTGCTCGCACGGGGTATTGCCTGATGGCGACCATGAGGCGTTGAAACAGCGCATGGGTGAACGTGGTGACGCGTTGGAGGTCCGGAATCATGCGCGGAGTTTAAGGCCCGGATCGGTGCTTGAGGCCTTCGCGTGCACCCTTTAAACTGCAGACCATAGCCAAATTAATCTGGAGTCTTTTATGCCACACCGTACTGCCACCCTGTTTAACCCCGTGCATGCCGGGGATCTGGCGCTGGCCAACCGCATCGTGATGGCTCCGCTCACGCGCAACCGCGCCCCTGATGCCACTCCCAACGCCCTCATGGTCCAGTATTACACCCAGCGCGCCAGCGCCGGGCTCATCATTACCGAGGCCACCGCCATCAGCCAGCAAGGCCAAGGCTACGCCGATGTGCCCGGCTTGTATGCCGAGGAACAGGTTGAAGCCTGGAAAGACGTGACGCGCAGCGTACACGCGGCCGGCGGCAAAATCGTCTGTCAGCTTTGGCACGTGGGCCGTGTCTCGCACACCAGCCTGCAACCGCAGGGTGGCCAGCCGGTGGCACCTTCGGCCATTACCGCCAAAACCAAAACCGTGTTGCTCCAGGACGGCCTGCCGGTTTTTGTCGACACCTCGGCGCCGCGTGCGTTGCAAGCTTACGAACTGCCCGACATCGTGCACACCTATGTAGCTGCCGCGCGCAACGCGATCCAGACCGCCGGTTTTGATGGCGTCGAAATCCACGCCGCCAACGGCTATTTGCTCGACCAGTTTCTCAAAAGCGGCTCCAACCAGCGCCGCGACGATTTTGGCGGCAGCATCGAAAACCGCGCCCGCTTTCTCCTCGAAGTGGTGCAGGCCGTGACCAGCGCCGTGGGCGGGGGTCGGGTCGGCATCCGGCTGTCGCCGGTGACACCCGCCAACGACGCGTTCGATCCCGACCCGCAACCGCTGTTCGACTACGTGGTGCGTGAGTTGGCCGGGTTTGGCCTGGCTTATGTGCACGTCATTCAAGGCGCTACCGGCGGCCCGCGTGTGCTGCCTGACCGCCCGTTTGACTACACCGGCCTGCGCCGTGCCTACCGAGCTGCCGCTGGCAAAGGGGCCTGGATGGTCAACAACGGCCTGGATAAAAACCTGGCGCAGGAAGCGCTTGCCGAAGGTGCCGACCTGGTGGCTTTTGGCCGATCGTTCATTGGCAACCCGGACCTGGTCGAGCGTCTGCGCAAGGGCAAGGCCCTGGTGGAAAGCGACCGCAGCACCTGGTACGGTGGCGGCGCCAAAGGCTACACCGATTACCCCGCGCTCAAAAACGCCTGAGCGGCATCGGGACTTTGTGGCAGCGGCTTCCTCTGTGGGAGCGGCGCTTTGTGGGAGCGGCGCCCTCGCCGCGAAGGCTACAAACCAATGCACGCGCTCAGCACATGCGACTGGCCTGGCGCCAGGGTGACCTGATCCGGCCCGGCGTTGCAGGTTTCCACGCACAGCATCTGCCGGTATTCGCCGGCGGCCATGTCGGCGAAGACTTTGTCGCGCCAGGGGTTCCAGACCACCGTGCTGCGGCTACCGTTTTTGTCGACCCGAATGGCACGCTGTTGCACCCGGTCGTCAATGACGCAATCGGCCGTGGTGTTGACGTAAATGCGGTCGGTTTCGCCGGTAAATTCGACCGGACCTGACTGCCTGGCCCGGGCAAAGTTTTGCACCTTGTCGAGGTAGTCACAG